>JBMOLI010000018.1:0-288307 GCA_049325515.1 Actinomycetota bacterium
TGTCACGCCGAACCTCAGCCGGCAGGAACTTCCACTTCCGCTTGCCCATCAGGACCTCCTCGTCGGGCCAGCACCATCACCCGACAAGACCGGCCCTTGCAGTGATCCCTTGAGACCGCCGCCGCATAGCGGACGCCAGGGTTCACAGACCTTGGGGGTCAGGCGGCGGACTTCTCCAGGATGTGCACGCCGCAGGCCGAGCCGAGGCCGATCACGTGCGCCAGGCCCACCTTGGCGCCTTCGATCTGACGGTCGCCTGCTTCTCCGCGGAGGTGGTGGCAGACCTCCCAGATGTTGGCGATGCCGGTTGCCGCGATCGGATGGCCCTTGCTCTGGAGGCCACCAGATACGTTCACCGGCGTCTTGCCGTCACGCCAGGTCGCGCCGCTGTTGAAGAAGTCGACGGCCCCGCCCTGCTCGCACAGCTGCAGGTTGTCGTAGTGCACCAGCTCAGCGGTGGCGAAGCAGTCGTGCAGCTCGACGAGGTCGAGATCGGCTGGGGAGACGCCCGCCTGCTCGTAGGCCTGCGTGGAGGCCATGCGGGTGAGCGTGTTCACGTCGGGGAGGATCTGGCAGCTCTCCTGCCATGGATCACTGGTGAGGACGGAGGCCGACACCTTCACGGCGCGGCGCTGCTGCTCGAGCGAGAGGGTCTTCAGCTTCGAGCCGGAGACGACCACTGCCGCAGCCGCGCCGTCGCAGTTGGCCGAGCACATCGGCCGCGTGTTCGGGTAGGCGATCATCATGTCGCCCATGATCTCCTCGAGCGTCATGCGCTTCGTGTAGGCCGCGAGCGGGTTCAGCGTGGAGTGCGAGTGGTTCTTCTCGCTGATCTTGGCGAACAGCTCGAAGCTGGTGCCTCCGTACTTGTGGCCGTACTCCATGCCGATCTGAGCGAACACGCCGGGCATGGTGTTGGTGCCGATGCGGCCGTCGGTGGATGTGACAGCACCGAACCGGCCGCGAGGCTCGAAGACCTTCTTGTCAGACTTCGGGTTGCCGCCCCCGCCGAGCAGACCGGCGCCGGAGAGCTTCTCCACACCGACGGCCAGGCCCATGTCGCACTCGCCGGCCTTCACGGCCATGATCACGGTGCGCAGCGCGGTGGCGCCGGTGGCACAGGCGTTGGCGACGTTGTAGACGGGGATGCCCGTCTGGCCGATCTGCTTCTGGAGCTGCTGGCCGATGCCTGCTGCCGCCTCCATCAGGTTGCCCGCCGCCAGCACGCCCATGTCCTTCATCGTCACGCCGCCGTCGGCGAGCGCAGCCAGGGCGGCCTCGGCCGCCAGGTCGACCGTGTCCTTGTCCGGGTGCTTGCCGAACTTGGTCATGTTGATGCCGAGGATCCAGATGTCATCGCTCATGGTCAGGCCTCCAGGGGCTCGAAGCCGAAGCCGATGGCTTCGGTGCCGTCATCGTCGGTGCCGACCACATAGGTGGCCAGCCGGACCTTCATGCCGAGCGACACGTGGTCGGGGTCGGGCTCGACGTTGATCACGTTGCCGCGCACGCTCGTGCCGTCGCAGTCGATGACACCGGCCACGAAGGGCACGGGCACACCGGGTGCGGCGAAGGCGACGATCGTGAACGCCTTCAGCTCGCCCGTGGTGCCGATGGCGACCTCGGTGAACTCGGTGCCCGAGCAGGATGCGCAGGCATTGCGACGGTCGAAGAAGCGAGCCCCACAGGACGTGCACTCCTTGGCCACCAGGTGCGGCTCGTCACCGAGCACCAGGTAGTCGACGATGGGAACAGCTGCGGCCATCGGCCCCCCTCTTGCGTCCAACGTTTCCTGGGCAATCGCTAGCAGGTCGCACGCGGCCTGCAAAATCAGGTCAGAGCCTCGGCCAGGTCGGCGATCAGGTCGTCGGTGTCCTCGATGCCGACCGATAGGCGCACGAGATCGGCCGGCACCTCGTTGAGCGTGCCGGCCACGGATGCGTGGGTCATCCGCGCGGGGTGCTCGATCAGGCTCTCCACTGCTCCCAGGCTCTCGGCCAGGGTGAACAGCGTGGTGCGGCGGCACAGCTCTAGCGCCGCCGCTTCGCCACCGGTGAGCTGGAGCGAGACCATTCCGCCGAAGCCCGACATCTGCCGCGCCGCGATGTCATGGCCCGGATGTGACCCAAGGCCTGGGTAGTGCACGCGCGCTACGGCCGGGTGCGACTCGAGCATCTGTGCCACCGCCAGCGCGGACTTGCTGTGACGCTCCATCCGCAGTGCCAGCGTGCGTGCTCCGCGATGGACCAAGTAGCAGTCGAGCGGCCCAGGGACCGCCCCCGCCGCGTTCTGGATGAAGCGGATCCGAGTGCCGAGGTCGTCGTCGTTCGTGGCGGCGAACCCGCCAACGACGTCGCTGTGGCCGCCGAGGTACTTCGTGGTCGAGTGGATCACGATGTCCGCCCCGAGCGCGAGTGGCTGCTGCAGCGCGGGCGTGGCGAAGGTGTTGTCCACCACGACGAGCGTCCCGTGCTCGTGAGCCATCGAGCAGACGGCGGCGATGTCGACGATGCGCAGCCACGGGTTGCTGGGCGTCTCGACCCAGACCATCCGCGTGGTGGGACGCATGGCGGCGGCGACCGCGTCGAGGTCGCTCAGGTCGACCGTGTCGACGACGAGACCGGCTACCTCGTGGATCTGACGAGCGAGGCGGACGGTGCCGCCGTAGGCATCGGTGGGGAGCACGGCGTGATCGCCGGGGGAGAGGAGGCGCAGCACGGCGTCCTCCGCCGCGAGCCCTGAGGAGAAGGCCAGCCCGGTCGACGCGCCCTCCAGCACGGCGAGGTGTGCCTCCAGCGCAGCGCGGGTCGGGTTGCCGCTGCGGCTGTACTCGAAGGCCAGCGGCTTGCCCACGGCTTCCTGGGCGAAGGTGCTCGAGAGCGATATGGCGGGCACGACGGCGCCGGTGACCGGATCGGGACCGCCCGCCCCGTGGACGGCGCGGGTGCCGAAGCCCTTGCCGTCGAGGTCGACCATCAGCGCTTCGACCTGTCTGCGACGAGTCGTCCAAGGACGTCGGACCGCGTGATGACGGCGACCGGGTGACCCTCGTCCAGCACCAGGGCCGCGGCGGCCTGCTCCAGGCGGGCCACGGCCGCGTCAAGCGGCTCACCGATGCCGATGGTGGGCATCTTCGGGCCGAGCACATCACCCACGGGACGGTCGAGAGCGGTCGGGTCGGCCATCGCGACCTGTAGCAGCTCGCGCTCTGACACCGCTCCGACAACCTCTGCCAGCACGACCGGCGGCTCGTGCTTCACCACGGGCATCTGGCTGACGTCGAACTCGCGCAGGATCCCGATGGCTTCGCGCACGGTCTCGTCGGGGTGGGTGTGGACGAGCAGCGGAAGGCTCGGATCGCGGCTGCGCAGCAGGTCTCCCACCGTCGGGCCGGCCACGCGCAAGAAGCCATGGTCGGCCATCCACCCGTCGTCGTAGAGCTTCGAGAGGTATCCGCGACCGGAGTCGGGTATGTGGACGACGACCACCGCATCCGGCGGGAGACCGGCCGCCACCTGCAGTGCCGCCGCAACCGCCGTGCCGCCTGACCCGCCGATGAGCAACCCCTCTTCGCGTGTGACGCGCCGGGCTGTCGCGAAGCTCACCGCGTCGCTGATCGGGATCACCTCGTCGACGACGGACGGGTCATATGTGGAAGGCCAGAAGTCCTCGCCGATGCCCTCGACGAGGTAAGGCCGCCCAGATCCACCCGAGTACACGGAGCCCTCCGGGTCGGCTCCGATCGTGCGGATCGCAGGGTTGCGCTCCTTCAGGTAGCGACCGATGCCCGAGATCGTGCCGCCGGTGCCGACGCCGCACACGAAGTGGGTGATGCGCCCCTTGGTCTGCTCCCAGATCTCCGGCCCAGTCGTCTCGTACTGCGCTCGCGGGTTGTCGGGGTTGTGGTACTGGTCGGGCTTCCAAGCGCCCGGCAGCTCGCGTGCCAGACGGTCGGACACCGAGTAGTACGAGTCCGGATGCGACGGGTCGACGGAAGTGGGGCACACGTGCACCTCTGCGCCGTAGGCACGCAGCTGCGCGATCTTGTCCGGTGCCACCTTGTCCGGGCACACGAACACGCACTTGTAGCCCTTGCGCGCCGCAACGATGGCGAGCCCAACACCGGTGTTTCCGCTGGTCGGCTCGACGATCGTGCCGCCTGGCTGCAGGCGCCCGTCCCGCTCAGCAGTCTCGACCATCAGCAGGGCGGGCCGGTCCTTCGAAGAGAAGCCCGGGTTGAACAGCTCGAGCTTGGCGAGCAGGTGGCAGTCGACGTTGCGTGCGGTGCGGTCGAGCCTCATCATGGGCGTGCCGCCGATCAGGGCGAGGATGTCGTCCGCAACGTCCATGCGCGGACCGTCGTCGGTCAGTCGCAGGGTGGGCACACCGTCGATGGCGACCTCGTCGTCGGAGTAGACGACGACCGGCAGCCCGCGCTCGTGGAGCTCGCTCGCGACCGGCCTGGCCTGCGAGCCGCTGCCCAGCACACCGACGCGGCGCGGTATGTGGCTTCGCAGGTCTGCGATGAGGCTGATCAGGTCGTCGCCCGGTTCGACGTGCGCTGTGCGCCGCGCGCGGGCAGCCAGCCGCGCGGGGACGGCGGCCGCCCCGACGACCACCAGCAGATCCATGTGCTGGACGCTATCGGCGCGGACCCGTGGCTCGCTCCGGTCAGCCGAGCAGGAGCCCCAGCAGCGGGATGGTCACCAGGGCGATGACCAGGCCGACACCCACCACCGTGGTGGCCAGCTCCTCGTCCAGGCCGGCGCGGGCCGCTACGACGCCTGCTGTAACCATCGGCGGCATGCCGGCTTCCAGCACCGATGCTCGCCATGCCGGATCGTTGCGCCCACCGGCCACCAACGCAGCGGCGAGGACCGCCAGCGGGAGGACGACCATCTTGGTGCTGAGGCACCAGATGGCGGCCTGCCGAGCGTGGGTGGTCGCGACCACGCGGAAGCGAAGACCGAGAGCGAACATGGCGACGGGTGCGACCAGCCGCCCGACCTGGCCCAGCGCGTCATCGAGGCCGACTGGTAGCTCCACCACGCGCACCGCGAAGCTCACCAGCACTGCGAGGAATGGTGGGAAGCGCACCAGTCGATCCAGCGCGGGTCGCCAGCCTCCCTCGCCGTGACCCCAGTGCGCAGCGATGGCGGAGCCGTAGATGGCCAGACCCAGGCCTGTTCCCATCTGGTCGAAGGCGACTGCCCGGGCGAGCTCGGCCGATCCGAGCAGCGACGACACCATCGCCAGGCCGAGGAACGTGGTGTTGCCCAGCGGCGTCACGAGGAGCAGCGCGCCGATCGTGGGGCGGCTCCAGCCGTAGCGTCTGCCAGCGGCGAGGATGATCACGGCGGCTAGGGCCAGGCAGGCCCAGGCTGTCGCCACTGGCACGACCAGGTCGGCGCCCATCGACAGGTCCGGGAGCCTGGCGATGATCAGCGCTGGAACCAGCACCGAGATGACTGCGTGGTCGAGCCACGGCACGAGGTCTCGGGCGGGTGGCGCGATGCGTTGGAGCACCAGCCCGGCTGCGAAGCAGGCGAGGACGACGACTAGCACGGTCCGTCGTGGTGGGCAGGCTGCGCTCCCGCGGGAGGGCTACCAGCCCTTGAAGTCGGGGGTGCGCCGCTCACCGAACGCACTGATGCCCTCGGCCATGTCGGTCGTGGCCGTCACGAGCTCCTGCGCGTAGGCCTCCTCCTCGAAGGCGGTGTGCCGGCTCGACTCGTGGCTGCGGTTCACGAGCCACTTGGTCATGGCGATCGCCTTCGAAGGAGCCGCCGCGAGCCGCGTGGCGACCTCGTCCGCAGCCGAAGCGAGGTCGGTGGCGGGCACCACGCGGTTGGCGATGCCCCAGCGCTCGCAATCAGCCGCGGACAGCTCGTCGCCGAGGAACATCAGCTCCTTGGCGCGCTGCGGGCCGACGATCCGCGGGAGCAAGTAGCAGCCTCCGGCATCGGGGATGATCCCGCGCTTCACGAACACCTCGATGAGGCGCGCGGTGTCGGCCATCAGGACCAGGTCGCACGCCAGCACGAGGTTGGCGCCGCCTCCAGCGGCCGTGCCGTTGACAGCCGCGATGACCGGCTTCTCACAGTCGAGGATGGAGGAGACGAGCCGTTGCCACCCGCGGCGGATCAGGCGTGCCACATCGCCGAGCGCCCGATCAGGCGCCCCTTCGGGGCGTGCTGGTTCGGGCTTCTGCGCGCCACCGAGACCCGCTCCCGTGCAGAAGTGACGCTCGCCTGCACCAGTGAGCACGATGGCGCGCACCCCGAGCGTTGCCGACAGCTCGTCGAAGGTCGCAGCCAGGTGATCCCGCATCTCGGCCGTCAGGGAGTTGCCCGCGTAGGTGCGGTCGATCGTGATCCGCGCCACGCCTCCGTCAACCTCGGTGCGGATCAGGTCGGTCAGTGCGGGCGCGTCCGGCATGGCGCATCACCGTAGTGGTCAGCCGGATCCCCTCGGGAAGGGCGAGAAGCCGCCGCTCGCCCGCTCCGCCGCTTCCCTCAGGCCCTCTCGGAACGCTGGGTGCGCGATCGATGCGAGGGCTTCGCCCCTTTGGTGGACGGTCTTCCCCGCCAGCTCAGCGGCGCCGTACTCAGTGACGATCACGTCCACCTGGTGGCGAGGGGTCGTGATCACGGCGCCGGCATCAAACCACGGAACTATGCGCGACCTGACTTCGTCACCCCTCGTGATCGTCGAGGGAAGGCACAGAAGGGACCGATCGGAGATGTCGAGAGCGGGACCGGCGACGAAGTCCTCGTGCCCGCCGATGCCGGAGTACTGGGTGGCGTCGATCGTGTCCGCGATGACCTGGCCTTGGATGTCGACGGCCATCGCCGCGTTGATCGTGACCATGAGGCGGTTGCGTGCGATGGCCTCCGGCGAGTTGACGAGATCGACGGGGAGGAAGCCGACCTCACGGTTCTCGTGCAGCCACTCGTAGAGCTCGCGGGTGCCCGCCGCGAACGTCGCGATCGACACGCCGTCGTAGACACCTTTCTGGTTGGTCACCTTGCCGGCCTGATGGAGCCGCATGAGACCTGTGGTGAACATCTCCGAGTGCACGCCGTAGTCGCCGCCCTCCCCGTCGGCGAGGAGGGCGGCCACGGTTGAGGGCACTGCACCGATGCCGGTCTGCAGGGTTGCGCCGTCCGGCACGAAGGTCGCAACATGCCGCGCGATCGCTCGCTCCACCTCCGTCGGCGCCACGTCCGCCAAGACCATCGGCTCACGGTCGCTCTCGATGAGAACGTCGATCTCGTCGAGGTGGAGCGCGTGACGGTGCTCACCCACACCGAAGGTGCGCGGGTAGCGCTCGCTCACCTCCACGACCAGCAGACGCTCGGGGTCGGCCCCCGCAGCGTGCAGCTGGCGCACCGACGCGCCGGCGTGCAGTGACAGGCTGCACCAGCCCGCAGCGTCGGGTGGTGCAGCCGCGGTGGTCATCACGCGCGGCGACACCGCCTCGAGGATCGGCTCGAAGCGCCGAAAGTCGGCGGGCGCGAAGCTGATGTTGGCGCCGCTGTCGCGCAGCAGCCGCTCGAGCGGGCCGTAGAAGCCACTCAGGTAGTGGACGTTGGGATGTGAGAAGAGCTCGGTGAGGACGGTGAGCAGCGCGCCACCGATGCGCAGGTCGCGCCAATCCGTTCGCCGCCCCAGGGCCTCGAGGAACGCCGCTGGCTGCCCGGGCCCGAGAGGCATGCCGATGGAGTCGACGACATGGACGCGATCTGCGCTCTCCTCGGGAGTCAGTCGCTCCGTCACGACTCCACCAGGCGAGGCGCGAGGAGCGCCACCAGATCCACCACCTCGACGGCGCACGCCTGGAACTCGTCGGCATCGCCGCCGCCTGGGTCGACGACCTCTTCCCAGTCGCCGAGGTCCACTGTGGCGAGACCGAGGCTCCGGATCCGCTCGTCCAGCGGGATGGGACCGCCGGGCAGGTCGCGGACCAGCCGCTTGAGGGTGGCGGTTCGTGGAGCAGCTTCCACGTGCACTCGCCGCACCCACGCAACGTGTTCAGGTGCGAGCGCGATCACGAGGGCAGCATGCCCCAGGTCCGCTGCCGTCGCTTGGCGGCTTCGGTGGTGCGGTACCTCCAGTCCCACACCTTCCAGCGCCGCCTTGGTGCGCCAGCTCATCGGCTGGCCCTCGACCACGAGCGTGCCCGCTGTGGTCACGTGCCAGTCGGGCAGGTGTGCCGCCAGGGCAGCGCCGGCCATCACCGAGCGAGCAGCGTTGCCAGTGCACAAGAACACGACTGGCGTGGTCATCTCCTCTCACCGCCTCGCGCGATCAGTCCCATCGGAGTCGCACTCGGATCGGGAGGTGGTCGGAGCCGAGGTCTGGGCCCACCTCACCAGAGACGGCTTCGACTCTCGAGGTCACCAGGCAGTGGTCGATCTGGTGCTGCGGCCTGTGCGAGGGCCAGGTCTTGCCTCGCACGACACGCCGCCAGCCGGGCGGCATCATGCGGTCGATCGTCCAGCCCCACATGTTCATGTCTCCGATGAACGCGGCCGCGGTGCTCGTGTCTGGCAGCGCTCGTCGCAGGCCACGCGTGCTGAGGTGGGCTCCGTACTCGAGATGGGGGAGGTGGGTGCCGCGAACCTGCAGCGCGCAGCCGTCGATCTGGACCTCCAGCGAGAGAACCGCCCGGTCGGAGTGGTCGAACCACAGATGTGGAAGCGGCTCGACCCCACTCGACAAGACCGGGAGCCGCGACAGCGCTGCGATGTGCCAGCCGCCGGTGCCCTCCCCGTTGCGCCGTCCAGCCCGAGCTCTCTCCGGCGCGATCACTCGCGGTTCCGGTTCGACGACGGCTCTTGCCAGGCTGACGTCCGCCGCAACGACCATCCCGAGGCCGTCCGCGACGCGTGCGTGCACCGAGGGGCCATCATCCGGCGCCCAGGACTCCTGCAGGACCAGCACGTCCGCGTCGAGGCTGCGACATGCCGCCACCACGTCGAAGGGCCCGCCGCCGCGCCGCTTCGGCAGCTGGCCCCAGTGGACGTTGAAGGATGCGATGGTCAGCTCGGCCACAGCTCAGCCATCTTGCTGCTCGGTCACCAGATCGATGTCCATCGCAGCTATACAGGCGGGTAGCTCGGCCATCGAGCTGAGCACCGGGAAGTCGTGGTCGGGGTGCGGTTCTACGTGCTCGAGCGCCCAGGTGACGTGGTAGGGCACATGGACCGCGCGCGCTCCGATCGCGAGCACGGGCAGCACATCGCTGCGCACGGAGTTGCCGACCATCACGAAGGTCGCCGGATCGAGCGACCACCGCTCGAGGACTCTGCGATAGGTGGCTTCGTCCTTCTCGGAGACGATCTCCACCTGCCAGAACAGCTCGGCCAAACCCGACCGAGCCACCTTCGACTCCTGGTGCAGAAGGTCGCCCTTGGTGAGCACCATCACCCTGTAGCGGTCGGTCAGCTCGTCGACCGCCTCGAGCACGCCGTCGAGCAGCTGCACGGGATGGTCCAGGAGCAGCTTGCCCAGGTCGAGCACAGACTGGAGGTGCTTGCTGGGGATGGCACCACCAGTCACCTCGATGGCGGTCTCGAGCAGCGAGAGCGTGAACGCCTTGACGCCGTAGCCGAACGTCGGGAGGTTGCGCCGCTCGACCTCGACCAAGCGCGCATCGAGGGCCTCATCGTCCATGTCGACATAGGGCGCCAGGAGCTCGCGGAATGCCGTCTGCGTGTCGACGAACAGCTGCTCGCTGTGCCAGAGGGTGTCGTCGCCGTCGAGCGCGATGACCTCGATCATCCGGGGTGCGAGGACATCCACTCGGTGGCCTCCCGTCCGAGCGGCGTCGAGGGAGGTCCGCCAACGAACGGCCACAGCTCCTCTGAGATCCGCCGCCAGTTGGCCGTCGCGCGGAGCTGTCCGAAGATGGCGTAGAGCCCCAGGTTGATGCGCTGGATGATCACGAAGGCAGGCGGGACGTTGGCGGCGCGGAGGATCTCGGCGTGCTCGCCGCCGTAGTCGAAGAACCGGCGAACCGTCTCGGAGGCGTACTCGGGTGTGATCGTGCCCACCTCGTCCCTGAGCACGAAGTCATAGAAGTGGCCGAAGTAGGCCATCACCTCGTCGTCGGTGAACGTCGTGCCCGGCTTGAGCATCCCGATGGACTCGATCAGGCGGCGGTACTCCTTGATGTCGCGGTCGATCACCATCGCCTTGAGCATGGCGGCGATCACGTCGACCTCCGCGGCATCGAAGCGCTTCACCAACCCGAAGTCGAGGAAGGTCACGCGGCCGCCGGGACGGAACAGGTAGTTGCCGGGATGCGGGTCGCCGTTGAAGGCGTGCAGGCGGTAGAGGCTGCCGAACACGAACCGGAAGATCGACTCCGCCGCGAGGTCTCGCTCCTCCTGCGTCCATCCCTCCAGCTCCTCGAACCGGGCGCCCTCGGCCAGCTCGGTGGTGAGCACCCTCTCCGTCGAGAGCTCGTCGACCACCGCTGGTATGTGGATGAAGGGGTGCCCCCGATAGAAGTCGGCGAAGAGCCGCTGGTTGCTCGCTTCCACCGTGTAGTCGAGCTCCTCGACGAGGCGCGTGCGGAGCTCGTCCACGAGCGGGCCCGGCTCGAGGCCCGGCAGCATCATGCCCATGGCGCCGAACATCAGGCCGGCGTTGTCGAGGTCGCTGCGGATCGCCTCGCCCACGCCGGGGTACTGCACCTTCACCGCCACGGCACGACCGTCTCGGGTGAGAGCCCTGTGGACCTGGCCGATCGATGCTGCAGCGATCGGCTTCGGGTCCCACTCGGCGAAGATCGCTTCGGGCGAGCCGCCCAGCTCTTCGCGCACCACCTGCGCTGCCAGATCGGCGCTCATCGGCGGGGCGTTCGACTGCAGCTCGGCCAGCGCCGCCCTCACGTGCTCGGGCATGCCCTGGTCGAGGTAGCTGGCCATCTGGCCGAGCTTCATCATGGCGCCCTTCATGTTCCCGAGCGCCTCGGTGATGGCCTCCGCCGTCTTCAGCTCGAACTGGTGGTCGAGGAACACCTGCCGCTCGGCCGATGCGAAGGCGCGGCGCGCCCGGTGCAGCGCGTAGGCGCCGCCGGCCTTGGCTCCGATGCCCGCCATGGCTGCGCTGCGCTGAGCGCGGCTGGCCGAGTCGACCGGTGACGATCGCGCCGCCTCGGCGCGGCGCCGGGCCTCCTTCACCGCCAGCGCTCCCGCGGCGGCGGCCGTCACGATCGCGAGCAGGGTGGCTGCGGTGCGAGCGCGGGAGCGAGCCATCGGCGCAGCGTAGGCTGGTCGCCCGCTGGGTCGGTCACGGCTCCTCAGCACCCCACTAACGTCGCCCGGGATGAGCGACATCGACTCGGTGAACCTGGCCCTGCTCGCGTTCCGCTGCGCAGTTGGGGCGGTGATGCTGGCTCACGGCATCAACCACATCTTCGGTGGCGGCAAGATCGCGGGGACAGCCCGCTGGTTCGCGAGCCTCGGCATGAAGCCAGGCATCCTCCACGCCTGGCTGGCGAGCCTCACGGAGATCGCCGGAGGCGCGCTGCTCGTGCTCGGCCTGCTCACACCGCTCGGTGGCGCGTCCGTGGTCGGCGTGATGTTGGTGGCATGGATCACCAACCACCGCGGCAACGGCTTCTTCATCTTCCGCCCCGGCGAGGGCTGGGAGTACGTGATGACGCTCACCTTCGCCGGGCTGGCACTCGCGGTCGTCGGTCCTGGCAAGTGGTCGCTCGACAACGCCGTCGACCTGCTCGACGACCTCACGGGCGCAGCCGGCCTGGCGATCGCAGCGGCCGGCGGTGGCGGCGGTGCGCTGGCCTTGCTGGCCGGCTTCTGGCGCCCGCCGCCCGCCAACGACTGATGAGCTAAGCGATCACGCCGTCGTCACGTAGGCGCTCGAGCTCTTCGCCGGACAAGCCGAGCTCTGCTGAGAGCACCTCATCCGTGTGCTCGCCGAGCCACGGTACGCGGGTCTCCGGTCCCTCGGCGACGGCAGTCATCTTCACGGGGTTGCCCGGCACCAGCACGGGGTCAGTGACGCCGTCGGTGCGTGGCACTTCCACGAGCATGTTGCGCGCCGCAACGTGGGGGTCGTGTACGACCTCGTCGTCGCGGTAGCAGGGCCCCGCCGCGATGCCGGCTGCGGAGAGCGCCTGGCATGCCTCGAGCCGTGTCATGCCCGCGGCCCAGGCCTCGACGGCGGGGCGGATCAAGCTGTCGAGGTGCTCGACCCAACCCCGGCGCTCCGCGAGACGCTCATCCTCGAGCCAATCCGGTCGACCGACCAGCTCGGCAAGCTTGGCGAACTGGGGCTCGCGGCCGACTTGGATGATGAACCAGCCGTCGCTCGCGCGAAACCCGTCCATGATCAGCGCGGCGACGTCACCGCCGCGCAGCCCGAGCGACCAGAAGTTGGTGACGAGGTCGGTCATGGCAACCATGGCATCGAGCATTGCGATGTCGACGTGCTGGCCCATTCCGGTCGCGTCGCGGTGCCGCAGCGCAGCGAGCACCCCGATGACCGCGTAGAGGCCCGAGCCGATGTCGCCGAGTGCGCCGACTGGGGCCACGAGCGGAGGAGCGTCGCCACGGCGCTTGAACTCGTAGATGCCCGACATCGCCTCCACGATCGGAGCGAACGCGGGCCACGAGTCATATGGAGACGGCACGGTGTTGCCGAAGCCGGACACCGAGAGGTACACGACCTTCGGGTGCACTGCTGCGATGTCCGCGTAGCCGAGCCCTAGCCGGGCCATCGCGCCGGCCTTCGAGTTCTCAGCAACCACGTCGAACCGCGGGGCGAGCTCGAGCACGAGCCGGCGGCCCGCCTCCGACTTGAGGTCGATGCAGATGCTGCGCTTGCCCAGGTTGTTGCGGAGGAAGGTGGCGCCGACGCTGCGCCCGTCTGGGTCGGTCATCGCGGGCTGCGACCCTCGGCCCAGGTCGCCCCCCTGCGGGTGCTCGATCTTGACGACCTCAGCGCCCAGCCGGGCGAGCAGCTGGGTGGCGTAGGGCAGAGCCTGCATCTGCTCCAGCGCCAAGACGCGGACACCGTCGAGTGGCTTGCCGTTGCCGGCCGCGTCGGCGTTCGCGATGTCCCCGAGGCGCACCTGACGGACGGTACGACAAATGTGACGACCCGTCAGATTCCCTCGTACGCTCGCGAGATGACTCGCGGC
This sequence comes from Actinomycetota bacterium, assembly GCA_049325515.1. GTDB lineage: Bacteria > Actinomycetota > Acidimicrobiia > Acidimicrobiales > VFJN01 > VFJN01. The sequence continues at coordinate 13,178 of JBMOLI010000018.1, forward strand.
ATCCTCGGCGCCGCCGGCTACCTGCCCCACCGCCGGCTCGACCGCGCCTCGATCGCCGCAGTCGCCGGCACAGGTGGCGGCAAGGGCACCCGTGCGGTCGCGTCCTACGACGAGGACACCACCACCATGGGCGTCGAGGCAGCTCGCCTCGCGCTGCGACCGCTCGACGGCGTGACACCACACACGTTGTGGTTCTCGACGGTCGCACCCGCCTACGCCGACAAGACCAACGCCACCACGATCCACGCGGCCCTCCGGCTCGCTGCCGATGTGGGCGCGTTCGACGCCAACGGCTCCATCCGATCCGCCACCGGCGCGCTCCACGCCGCGCTCAGCGGCCGGGGCAGCCACCTCGTCGTGAGCGCCGACCTGCGTACCGGGCTTGCCGGGGGACCCGACGAGTCTGCCTTCGGTGACGGCGCTGCCGCGCTGGTGGTCGGCGATGAGAGCGACGGCCCAGTGCTCGCCGAGCTGGTCGGCGGTGGCTGGGCCACCTCGGAGTTCCTCGACCGCTGGCGCACGCCGGGCGACACCCGCTCGAAGGTCTGGGAGGAGCGGTTCGGCGAGACGCGCTACGTGCCGCTCGGCCAAGCGGCGTGGGACGACGCGATCAAGTCGGGCGGCTTCGTGGCCGAGCAGGTCGATCGCGTCGCAATCGCAGGACCGCACGCGCGCGCGAACTCGGCCTTGGCCAAGAAGCTCGGGGTCGGCGACCGGCTGGTCGTGGACCTGAGCGGCGTCGTGGGCAACCTCGGCGCCGCCCAACCGGCGCTGCTGCTCACCGCCGCTCTCGAGCAGGCCACCCCAGGCCAGGTGATGGCGCTGGTCACGCTGGCCGACGGCGCACACGTGCAGCTGTTCCGCGCCACAGAGGCCATCACTGGATGGCGACCCGAGCGCCCCGTCGCGGACCAGGCCACCGCAAGTGCTCCTGTGCCGTACGGCACCTACCTGCGTTGGCGCGGCCTTCTGCAAGCCGAGCCGCCACGTCGCCCTGAGCCGGCGCGACCCTCGGCATCGGCCGCTGGTAGGTCGACCGAATGGAAGTTCGGGTTCGTCGGCTCGGCCGGCGACGACGGCTCCGTCCACCTTCCGCCCCTCCCGAGCGATGACGACGCCGTACCGATGTCAGACGTGCGCGGCACGATCGTCACGTTCACGGTCGATCGCCTTGCCTACTCGCCCAGCCCCCCCGTCGTGTTCGCGGTGGTCGACTTCGACGGAGGCGGCCGACTGCCGGTCGAGCTCACGGACATCGAGGTCGACGAGGTGCGAATCGGCGCGCGGGTCGAGCTCACGTTCCGCAAGCTGTACACCGCCGATGGGATCCACAACTACTTCTGGAAGGCCAAGCTGAGCGGAGGCGAGCCCTGATGGGGTCCCACGGCATCAAGGACAGGGTCGCGATCGTCGGCATGGGCTGCACGCCCTTCGCCGAGCACTGGGACAAGGGCATCGACGAGCTGCTGCTGGACGCGACGGGTGAGGCGTTCGCTAGCGCGGGTCTGTCGAAGGAGGAGATCGACGCCTACTGGCTCGGCACCGCTCAGGGCGGCATGTCGGGGATGGTGCTGGCGAAGCCGCTGCAGCTCGAGGGCAAGCCCGTCACGCGCGTCGAGAACATGTGCGCCACGGGTTCCGAGGCGCTGCGTCAGGCGGCTTACGCCGTCGCGTCGGGCGCCTATGACGTGGCCATGGCGGTGGGCGTCGAGAAGGTGAAGGACTCCGGCTACCAGGGTCTCAACGCCTTCCCCGTGCCGAGCGACGGCACGCAGCGCACCCTCACAGCCGCGGCCATGTTCTCGATGGTGGCTCCTGCCTACGCGGAGCGATACGGCGTTCCCATGGAAGAGCTGAAGGCAGTCCTCGCTCGCATCGCATCGAAGAACCACTTCAACGGGGCCCGCAACCCCAGAGCCCAGTTCCGTCGTGAGATGTCCGTCGAGCAGATCCTCGGCATGCCCGAGGTGGCCGGCTGCTTGTCGGTGTTCGATTGCGCGGGGGTAGCAGACGGCGCCGCCGCGGCGATCGTGTGTCGCGCCGAGGACGCGCATCGCTACACCGACAAGCCGCTCTATGTGAAGGCGCTGAGCTTCGTCGCGGGCAACGGCTCCGGCCTCACCGACCCGGCCTACGACTACACGACGTTCCCCGAGATCGCAGCCTGTGCGGCCGACGCCTACGCGCAGGCCGGCATCACCGATCCGCGCGCCGAGCTGGCGATGGCCGAGGTGCACGACTGCTTCACCCCGACCGAGCTCGTGCTCATGGAGGATCTCGGCTTCTGTGAGCGAGGCACCGCGTGGAAGGACATCCAGGCCGGTGCCTTCGACCTGACGGGAGATCTACCGGTCAACCCCGACGGCGGTCTGAAGAGCTTCGGCCACCCGGTCGGGGCGTCGGGGCTTCGCATGATGTTCGAGGCATGGCTGCAGCTGCGGCAGGAGGCCCCGGCCGATCGCCAGATCGCGACTGCCGCCGACCGGCACTTGGCGCTTACCCACAACCTGGGCGGCTACCCAGGCGAGATGGTGAGCTTCGTCAGCATCCTCGGCACCGAGCTCGCCAAGTAGTGCCCTGGCCACAAACCTTCGGCGGGGTCACGCCGGCCAGATGCACCGCTGGACGGCGTCCTCCTCCTCGCCGCAGCTACGGCTGCGCCTTCGTCGTGCGTCCTTGCCAGCGGCACATCTGACTCGCCGTGCCACCCACCAAGGTTCATGGCCAGGGCACACGCCCTACGCTCGCCGCTCATGCAGCTGCGCGTAGACCGGGTGGAGGCGCGCGGCACGCGCCCGCATGACCTAGCCGTTGACTGGTCTGCGACCACAGGCGGGATCACGTGGTCTGTGGCCAACTCGGGTGATGACCCCGTGGCGGTCGATGCAGTCGCTCTCGTCTGCCGGCTCGATCCGGTCGTCGAGCCCCTGCGGGTCCTCCGGCACGGCTACCAATCGTGGTCGCCGACAGCTGTCGCCACGTTCAGGGTCGATCAAGATCCTTCACTGGCTGAGGGCGTGCGCTCGCTGGTGCTCGGCATGCACCATGCAGACCAAGGGCGCGCCGAGACGGACGAGCTGCGCAGTGAGCTCGTCACAGCGATGCGGGATGCGACAGGCGCGGTGCTGGTGGTGGGGTTCCTCGGAGGCTGGGAGCACGACGGAACGATCCGAGTCAGATCTGCCCGCGACGGCTCCGACGCGGTCGAGGTGTGGATCGAGGCGTTCCTCGGCGGCGCCGTGCTCGAGAGCGGCGAGCGCCGCGACCTGCACGACGTGTGGCTCGCAGAGGGTGAGGGCGACCCGTCCGCGCTGCTCGAGGACTGGGCGGGCGAGCTCGGCGCAGCGGCGCGTGCCCGTGCCGCGGCTCCGTACCAGGTCGGCTGGTGCTCCTGGTACCACTACTTCCACGCTGTGACGGAGGCCGATCTGCGCAGCAACCTGGCGCTCGCGGGCGAGTGGCCCTTCGAGGTCTTCCAGCTCGATGACGGGTTCCAGTCGGCGATCGGCGACTGGCTCACCACCAACGAACGCTTCCCGTCTTCTGTGGACGCGCTGGCATCGGCGATCGCCGCTGAGGGACGCACCCCCGGCATCTGGATCGCGCCGTTCCTGGCTGGTCCCGACTCACGAGTCGCGGCGGAGCACCCTGCTTGGCTGGCTGGCCACGCAGGGTCAGGTTCGCCTCTGGTCGGGATGGTGAACGACGGGTGGGGCGGCCCGGTCCACACGCTCGACACGACCAACCCGGAGGTGCTCGAGCACATCGAGGCGGTGGCCCGGGGGCTCGTCGCCGCCGGCTTCCCCTACCTGAAGCTCGATTTCACGTATGCGCCGTCTCTGCGCGGCAGGTACCTCGATCCGTCCCGCACCCCAGCACAGAGGGTGCGAGCCGGCTTCGATGCGGTGCGCCGCGGTGCAGGAGACGACACCTTCCTGCTCGGCTGCGGGGCTCCGTTGGGAGCGACGGTCGGCACCGTCGACGGGATGCGCATCGGTGCCGATGTGGGCCCCTGGTGGCACGCGCCCGAAGGCGCCTACCGGCCCGCCGGCCACGAGGGCGGCGAGCCGGCAACGGGGAACGCGTGGCGCAACACGCTGAGCCGCTCGTTCATGCATCGTCGTCTCTGGTTGAACGACCCTGACTGCCTCATGCTCCGTGTGGCCAAGACCCAGCTCGACGCCGAGCAGGTGCGGGCGTGGGCGCTCGCGGTCGGCGTGAGCGGTGGCATGGCGCTCGTTTCCGATGACCTGGCGCTGCTCGGTCCCGACGCCCGCCGCCTGCTCGACGAGGTGATCGGCCTGGGACGCGCCGCCGATGCTGAAGCCTCCCGCGCGGGCGGTCGGCCGCCTCGCTGCATCGACCTCATGGACGCCGACCCGCCGGCTCGCCTCGCGACCTCGACGGTCGAGCTGGTCGGCGACCCGAAGATCGGCTCAGCCCACGTGCAGGGCCTGCTCGCCTGATCAGCGGAGTCCCGGCCTAACGGAGTATCGGGAGGGTTGTGCGGTAGGCGTCGGCGAAGGGGAAGTCGGTCCGGTAGCCGTAGGTCTCCATCCAACCGTTTTCCACGAGCGCGAACAGGTCGGAGACCGGGGTGTCGTGGCCTTCACACGGGACGTTGGCCGCGGCCGGCGCCTCATAGGCGGGCGCGTTCAGGAAGAGGTCGCGCGACTCGCCGTTGTAGGCGAAGGTGCCAAAGGCGTTCTCGATGTTGCGGCTGCCCGGATCGCGAGTGCCCGGATCCCAGTCGGCCATTGTCTTGAGGCCCCAGTTCGTCTCGATGAACTTCAGGATCGATGTGTGGTCGTAGAGCCGGTCGTCGACGCGACCGCCAGCCGCGTACGGGCTGACGAGCTGCGTCGGCACCCGGAAGCCGAGCTGGCCGAACGCGAACTGGTGACCCGATCGCGGATCGGCGACCGCCGGGGGAGCGACGTGGTCCCAGAAGCCGCCCCACTCGTCGTAGGTGATGAACATGGCGCCGTGGTGCCAATGGGCCGACTCCATGAACGACCGCGTGACGTCCGATAGAAACAGCTGGCCGAGACGGATGTCGGCGTGCGGATGGTCGTCGTTGGCCAGCCCTTCAGGCGCTACGAAGAACGGGTCCACGAAGGCCACTTGAGGCAGCGTGCCGGCCGCACAGTCGGCGTAGTACTCGGAGATGTGGCGGGCGCCCTTGAGATGGCGTGCGCCCCACAGCGCGATCACCGGCAGGTTGGAGTAGTAGTACTTCCACGTCACGCCCTTCTCGTCGAGCGCGGTCCAGATCGTCGGCCAATCGAAGCCGGTGAGCCACGCCGGGTTCTCGCCGGCTCGCTCGGGCGGGAAGTCGTTGTTGTCGATGCCTCCGCTCTGTCCCGAGTGCATGTACTCGCGGTTCGGGTAGGTCGATCCCAGCCAGGAGCAGAAGTAGTTGTCGAAGGTCGTGAACTGGCGCGTGAGGGCGGCGGTGACCGGGATGTCCTCAGGGTTGTAGTACGAGAGCGCGAACTTGTCGTTGCCTGAGCCGTCCTTCATGAAGCCGGCCGGCTCGCCCGTGCCGTGCTGCTCGGCCTGCACCTTGCCAGCGGCGTGACCGTGCCCCGGATCGAGGAAGCCGCACCCTGCGAAGTCCTCTCGCTCCGAGCCTGTGCCCCAGTGCGTCGTCGTGTACAGCTCTTCATCGGAGTCGACGTAGGTGCGGACCTGAACGCCGTTGAACCCCAGGTTCTGCGCGCCGTACCAGCCGAGGTAGTGGTCGACGGAGCGGTTCTCCATCATCACGACGACCACGTGGTCGATCGGCGTCTTGGGGTTCACGTGCTCGAGCCCGAGGCTCGGCAGCGCCAGGTTCACGAGGCCGGTGGCGCGGGCAGCTGGTGCTCCCGCGGCCAGGAGGCCCGCCCCGGCTGCCGCTGACTTGATGAACGTGCGCCGATCCACAGGTGACATGGCTGTCAGTTCGACGCCCTGCCCGCATGTCCTTCCGATTTGTCAGAGTTTGGGCGGTTCAGCCACAACCTCGGCTTCAGCGGCGGCGAGGGAACGACGGTCGATCTTCTGCATCGGTGTGAGCGGCAGCTCGTCGACGAGGCGCAGGGCTTCGGGGATCTTGTAGCGGGCGACCTTCGGCGCGAGGAACTCCCTCAGGTCATCCAACGTCGGCGGCCGCGCCGGTTCCGAGGGCACGACGACGGCCACACCGATCTCGCCCATCACGTCGTCGGGCCGTGGCACGACCGCGACCTCGGCGATCCTCGGGTGGTCGGCGAGCGCGCCCTCCACCTCGGCCGGATAGACGTTGTACCCGCCACGGATGAACATCTCGGTCTTGCGCCCCGCCAAGCGCAAGAGCCCGCGCTCGTCGATCAGCCCGAGGTCGCCGGTGCGAAGCCAACCGTCGTGCAGAGCCGCTGCCGTGGCCTCTGGGTCGTTCCAGTACTCGCTCATCGTGGTGGGCGACCGCAGCCACACCTCGCCGACGTCGCCCGGCTCGAGCGGCGCGTCGGTCGTGCCGAAGCCGTGGCCGGCGCCGTCCTCGTAGGGATGGATGCTGACCTCGATGCCGCCGCGCGGCGAGCCGACGGTGAAGAGCGCCTCCTCCTCGTCCGCATCGAAGGCAGTGCCTGTGCCGCAGCCGCCCGACTCGGTGGACGAGTACCGGATGGAGTAGGCCGCATCGAAGCGAGCCTTGGCCTCGCGGACCATCGCGGGTGGGGACGCGGCGCCACCGACGACGAGCGTCTGCACGCACGAAAGGTCGTACGACTCGAGGTCTTCCTTCAGCAGCAGGGCGATCTGCGGCGCGACCCCACCGATCGACGTCATGCGCTGCTCCACGATGCAGGCGAGGGCGTCGGCCGCACGCCATCGGCCGAGGATGTGGGTGGTGGTGCCGAGGCGCAGGTACCAGGCGAGCTTCGTCATGAAGCCCACATGCGCGAACTGCGTGCTGGCCAGCATCTGCGTCGTAGGAGCAGACGGGTCGCCCCACGCGTCGGCGACGTCGATGCGAGTGACCGCGGCGAGCTGGCGGTCGCGGAACAGAGCACCCTTGGGCTGGCCGGTGGTGCCAGAGGTGAACACGAGAGCGACTGGCCGTTCCGCGTCATCCCCGAGCGGCGGGGGAGCGCCGCCGCGGCGACGCAGCTCCTCCAGATGCGCCGCCTCGGTGAGGGTGAGAGCGGCGCCCGCAGCGGCTGCGACGGAGGCTTGCTCCGGCGGAGCCAGGCGCGGGTTCACACCGGCAGCGACTGCCCCGACCTTGGCGGCGGCGGCGTAGGCGATGACGTAGGAGCTGTCGGATGGCAGGCGCAGCAGCACGACGTCGCCGGGGAGGATGCCCTGATCGATGAGGCCGCGCGCGACCTCGTCTGAGCGCACGTCGAGCTCGGCGTAGCTCAGCCGGGCGCCGTCGGGGTCGACGAACGCGGTGCGGTCTCCGAACCTGCGCCCCGCCTCGCGGACGGTCGCGGCAAGCGTCATGCAGCGTCGGTGATCAACCCGGCCCGATCACCGGATCTTCGGCTCGATGCGCTGGCCTGAGCTGAACACCTGCTGGCCGTCGGCGAGCGCTTCAGGGCTCATCGCCAGGTTCAGGAACGTGTTGCCGAGGTCGAGCAGCTGAGCACGGGTCAGCTCGCGCGCCGCCCACAGGCTGCGCAGGCTCGCCTGCACGGCATTGGGTGGCTGGGACGCGATGGCCGCTGCGATTCGGTGCGCCGCTTCGAGCAGCTCTGCGGCCGGCACGACCTCAGTCACGAGGCCGACCTCGAGTGCGCGCTGGGCGCTGATCCGCTCGTGGTTGCCCAGAAGCGTCATGCGCATGACCTCGCCGAAGGGCATGCGGTGGAGCATCAGCGCCGGCTCGAACACAGCGGGCATGCCGTAGGTGACGTGCGGATCGAAGAAGGTGGCGTGCTCGGCGGCGACGATGATGTCTGCCTCGCCAAGGAGGTAGAAGGCACCGCCGCACGCCATCCCGTTGATGGCGGCAACCACCGGCTTCCAACACTCGTTGCTGCGCGGTCCGAGCCGCCCGCCGGGATCCGCATAGGTGAACGGGTCGAAGGAGTACTCGACGCCACCCTCTGCGGGCACCTCGTCGCGGTCGATGCCCGTGCAGAACGCACGATCACCCGCGGCGGTGAGGATCACGGCTCGAACGCTCTGGTCTTCCCGCACGTGGGCCCACGACGCCGCCATCTCGTCGCACATCACCGAGTTGAAGGCGTTGTGGCGGTCGGGTCGATCGAGCGTGATCGTGGCGACGCCGTCCACCGACTCGTAGCGGATGGTGCTCAGCGCGCTCGGGTCCATCGCCGGCCGACGCTATCCGCAGACCTGATGGCGGGTCAGGTTCCGGCCAGCCGCGTCGGACCTTGGCGCACCACGAATCGGCAGTGGCCGCGGCAACGTGTCATGCCAGGATCGACCGATGCCAGCGCTGCGTTGGTCGCCACCGAGGCGCCAGGACGATCCGGAGTGGGCCGCGCTGCTCGCGGCAATGGAGTCCGTCGACAAGCGGGGCGAGACGTACGCGCCAGAAGACCTCGACGATGAGTGGGCGTCGGTGTGGGCGCACCCCGAGACCGACGCGACCTTTGTCTGGGACGGGCCCGAGCTGGTCGCCTTTGCGTGGCTCAAGGCGATGCCCGGTGAGCGGGAAGCGCACCGGGTGTCGTGCTGGGGCGGCGTCCATCCGGCCCATCGGGGGCGCGGCATCGGCAGGGCGGTCTTCGACTGGATGCTGCGCCAGTCATCCGAGATGGCGTCTCGGTTCGACGGAGGCCTTCCGGTGTCCGTGCAGGTGGACGCCACCGCCCATCAGCCGGGCTTGGTGGCCCTGGCGAGCCGCGCCGGCTTCGAGCGGGTTCGAACCTTCGTCGAGGTAGCCCGACCTGTGGTGGTCACTGTCCCCGAGGTAGCGGCACCCTCCGACCTCGAGCTCGTGCCCTGGTCCGCTGATGTCGACGAGGAGACTCGTCTGGCACAGGTCGAGGCGTTCACGGACCACTGGGGGAGCGAACCGCGCACGCGCGAGGAGTGGATCCAGTGGTACACGGGCCATCGCAGCTTCAGGCCCGACCTGTCAGTGGTGGCCCGCGACCCGGTCTCGGGGGTGGTCGTCTCGCTGGTGCTGTGCGCGGCCTATCCGCAGGATTGGGACGTTGCTCCGGTGGAGGCGTGGGTGAACACGGTGGGCACTCGCCGCGCGTGGCGCGGCAAGGGCGTCGCCAGCTGGCTGCTGACGGAGGCCCTACGGCGCATTGAGGCTGCAGAGGACGGCTTCGAGCGCGCCATCCTCGGTGTCGACGAGGAGAACCCGACCGGCGCGCTGCGCCTCTACCGCGACCTCGGCTTCACCGACGAGGTGCGCCGCGTGACCCTGCTAGCGCGCCCACCGCTCAGCTGAGGCGGGCGGCTTCGGAGCCGCCAGCGCGCTCAGCGGCGATCTCGGGCGATCTCTCCGCCTCCCGGACGGACGAATCGCCCGAGAACGACGAGGGGTCAGATGATGCCGAGCATGCGACGGGCGTTGCCGCGCATGATCTTCTCGACGACGTCGGTCGGCACGTTGCGCATCAGGTCGGTTGCGACCTGCTTGGTGTCGGGCCAGGTCGAGTCGGTGTGCGGGTAGTCGGTCTCGAAGGTGATGTTGTCGACGCCGACCTTGTCGAGAGCGTCGATCCCGTGCTGGTCGCGGAAGAAGCAGCCGTAGATCTGGCGGTAGTAGTAGGTGGACGGAGGCTCAGGCACGAGATCCGCCACGCCGCCCCAGGCCCGGTGCTCGAGCCACACCGTGTCGGCACGCTCGAGGATGTACGGGATCCAGCCGATCTGGCCCTCGCTGTAGGCGAGCTTCACGTCGGGGAACTGCACGAGCTTGCCCGAGAAGAGCCAGTCGCTCATCGACGCCATCGCGTTGTTGAAGCTGAGCGTGGCGGCGACGGCGACGGGCGCGTCGGGGGAGGTGGCGGGCATGCGCGATGAGGAGCCGATGTGCATGCAGATCACCGTCTGCGTGTCCTGGCACGCGGCGATGAACGGGTCCCACTCACCGGAGTGGATCGACGGCAGGCCGAGGTGCGGCGGGATCTCCGAGAAGCACACCGCACGTGCGCCACGCTCCGCGTTGCGCACGACCTCGGCGGCAGCGAGCGTGGCGTCCCACAGCGGGATGATCGGCAGGGGGAGCAGCTGCCCGTTGGAATCGCCGCACCACTCCTCGACCATCCAGTCGTTGTAGGCGCGCACACACGCCTCCGCGAGCTCTCGGTCCTTCGCTTCGGTGAAGGTCTGGCCGCAGAAGCGCGGGAAGGTCGGGAAGCACAGAGAGGCCTCGACGTGGTTCATCACCATGTCGTCGACGCGCGCCTTGGGCTCGTAGCAGCCGGGGCGCATCTCGTCATAGGTGATCGGTGACATGGTCATGTCGTCGCGGTCGAAGCCCACCGCTGCGACGTGGCGCTTGTGGATGTAGACGAGGTCTTCGTAGACCCAGCAGTCGGCCTGAGGGCCGTCGGGATCGAAGGTCTGCTCGTACTGCCCCCCGCCGATGTGCTTCATGTGGCCGATGCCGCGCCGCTCGACCTTGGGGCCGCGGTCGCGGAGGCGGTCCGGGAGCCAGGTCTCCCACACGTGCGGTGGTTCGACGACGTGGTCGTCGACGCTGACGATGGTGGGTAGCTCCCACCCGTCCGGCCGCACTGCGGCCGAGCCGGAAGCAGCCTTCGCCTGGTCGGTTGGAGACATGCGGAGCGGCTCCCGAGATCAAATCTGACGGTGTGTCAGATCCTAGGGGCGGCGCCTCGGAGGCCGCCACCGAGGTCGGTGACGGCCTGCGCGTCGTCTACGATTGGGCGGTTCGTCCCAATCGTGCCGGGAGGTGCTCGGATCGTGATCGGACCGCTCGAGCTGCTCGCCGTGGTCGCGCTCGCGCTGGTTGGCGCAGCGATGTGGACTCTCGGTGAGTACGTCATGCACCGCTTCGGCATGCACGCTCTGCGCGGAAGGGGGCTGGCCTCACGCGAGCACCTGCGCCACCACGCCGATCGGGATTCGATCCTCGAGTCCTGGTACTTCGCGTGGGCTGGGGTGATCGGCGTGGGCGTGGCGCTGGCGGCCAACGCCGCCAAGGTGCTGGGGCCTGTCGGCATCAGCCTCGGGGCCGGCTGGGTGATGGCGTATGGGTTCTACGACTGGATCCACTGGCGCGCGCATCGGCGTCCGATGGCCAATCGATACGAGCGGTTCGTGCGGCGCCATCACTTCCACCATCACTTCGGTCACCCGATGGCGCACCACGGGGTCACCACCCCGATCTGGGACATCGTCTTCGGAACCTATGAGCGGGTCGACGGTCCGCTCGCCGTGCCGCGCCGGCTCGCCATGGTCTGGCTGACCGACGCCGATGGCGAGGTGCGGCCCGAGTACGCCGACGACTTCCGCCTGGTCGGCTCGCTCGAGACGACGGCCGAACAGGCAGCGGTCGATCGCCAAAGAGCCTTCGCCAACCTGGCGCCGCTGCGCTAGCCCGACGTCTGTGAACCGTCGCGGCCGCCATGCGGTCGTAGGGGTTCACAGACGTTGGTTGGTTAGTGTCGGGCGGCATGCCGCTCGACCTCGCCGCGCTGCTCGACCCTGCGCACACGGCCATCGTCACCTCTGAGGTGCAGAACGGCGTGGTCGGCGAACCGTCGGCGCTGCCGGCGCTGGCGGAGGAAGCAGCGCGCGAGATGCTGCCCAACCTGGCAAGGCTGCTCCCGGTGGCGCGCGCGGCTGGGGTGCAGGTGGTGCACTGCACTGCCTACCGGCGGGCCGACGGCAAAGGCGCCAACCTGAACGCTCGCCTCTTCCAGGGCGTGCGCAAGTCGCCGGTGCCATTGCTGCCAGGCACACCGGCGGTGGAGGTGGTGAGCGAGCTGGGCCCCGAGCCGGAGGACCTGGTGCTCACCCGAACGCACGGCTTGGATCCGATGACCGGCACCGACCTCGATCCGGTGCTGCGCAACCTCGGTGTCACCACCATCGTGACGACGGGCGTGTCGGTGAACGTCGCCATCACGAACCTGGTGATGGACGCGGTCAACCGCGGCTACACGGTCGTCGTGCCGCGCGACGCCGTCTGCGGCATCCCGCGGGACTACGCCGACGCGGTGATCGACAACACGCTGTCGCTGCTGGCGGTCGTGCTGACGACCGACGACCTGCTCGAGATCTGGAAGGGCTGAGGAGCGCGTGGCCGAGATGGAGACGGGCATCCGGGGCGACCTCGAGTGGCGCTCGATCCCAGGTCTGCTCCGATCCGCGGCCGAGCGGTTCGGCCCGGCCGAGGCCGTCGTCGACGGCAGCGCGGCGGACGGTGCGACGATCCTTTCGTTCGAGCAGCTCGCAGCCGAGGTCGATCGGGCGGGCAGCGCCTTCGTTGCTGCAGGCATCGAGGCGGGCGACCGGATCGCGATCTGGTCGCCCAACATCATCGAGTGGGTGGTCGCACTGCTGGGCCTGCAGTCCGCCGGTGCGGTCGTCGTGCCGCTCAACACCAGGTACAAGGGGGCCGAAGCCGCTTACATGCTGCGCAAGAGCCGAGCACGTCTGCTCATGACGGTGAACGGGTTCCTGGGCAACGACTACCCGTCGATGCTCGACGCTCATGATCTCCCCGACCTCGAGGGCTGCGTGATCCTGCGAGGTGAGGTACCTGCGGGAGCTGTGTCGTGGGCTGACTTCGTGGCCGGAGGTGCCGACGTCTCGCGAGCCCAGATCGATGCGCGTGTTGCCGCCATCGGGCCAGACGACATCTCCGACGTCCTCTTCACCTCGGGCACGACCGGGAACCCGAAGGGCGTCCTCAGCACGCACGGTCAGGTGCTGCGCGGGTACGCCGACTGGGCCTCCGTGGTGGGTCTGCGGGCCGGCGACCGCTACCTCGTCGTCAACCCGTTCTTCCACGCCTTCGGGTACAAGGCCGGGATCGTCGCCTCGCTCACGGTGGGTGCCACTGTCGTGCCGCAGGCGGTGTTCGACATCCCGACCGCCATGGCGATGGTGGCCGAGCACCGCATCACGATGCTCCCCGGTCCGCCGGCGATCTACCAGACGTTCCTCAACCACCCCGACCTCGACCTGCGGGCGCTGTGGAGCCTGCGTCTCGCAGTCACAGGCGCAGCGGCGATCCCCGTCGAGCTGGTCGAGCAGATGAAGTCGAAGCTCGGGTTCGAGACGGTCATCACGGGCTACGGCCTCACTGAGGCCTGCGGCATCGTCGCGATGTGCCGTCATGACGACGACGCCGCGACCATCGCCACGACCTCGGGTCGCGCCATCCCGGGTGTCGAGGTGAGGGTGGTCGACGACGCGGGGGACGAGGTGCCGCGCGGCGAGCCCGGCGAGATCGTGGTGCGTGGCTACAACGTCATGCAGGGCTACTTCGAAGACCCGGAGCAGACGGCTGAGACGATCGATGCTGACGGTTGGCTCCACACAGGCGACATCGGGACGATGGACGAGCGCGGCTACATCAAGATCACTGATCGCAAGAAGGACATGTACATCGTGGGCGGCTTCAACGCCTACCCGGCCGAGATAGAGAGCAACCTGCTCGCTCATCCCGACATCGCACAGGTCGCTGTCGTCGGTGTGCCTGACGATCGGCTGGGCGAGGTGGGCATGGCCTTCGTCGTCCCGACCGCGGGCGCGTCCCCGGACCCCGAGTCGATCATCGCCTGGGCCCGCGAGCACATGGCGAACTTCAAGGCGCCTCGACACGTTCGCATCGTCGACGCGCTGCCTCTCAACGCCAGCAACAAGGTGCTGAAGGTGCAGCTGCGTGAGAGCGCCATCTCGGAGCTCGCCGGGTCCTGACTGCCGCGCCAGAACGATGGGTACGATCGGTGCGATGTCGGAGGTCACGCCGTTGAAGAGCGTCCGAAGCGACGATCTCGACGACGCTCCGCTCGATCCCGAGGCCCCGCGGGCTGCCGACGGCCGTGTGCCCGGACGGCGAGGCAGGGCGACGCGCCAGCGGCTGCTCGAGTGCACCGCCGAGATGCTGACGACAACCTCATACCGCGACGTGAAGGTGATCGACATCGCGCGCGAGGCGGGCACGTCGCCCGCGACCTTCTACCAGTACTTCGCCGACGTCGAGGCCGCCATCCTCGTGCTGGCGGAGCAGATGGCGCAGCAGGGCGAGCACCTCACGGAGATCATCGCCTCGGGTGCCTGGGATGGCGAGGCGGCCTCGGACACCGCGCTCGAGCTGGTGGACGCGTTCCTGCGCTTCTGGGACGAGCACCGCGCCGTGCTTCGCGTCGTCGATCTCGCGACAGACGAGGGAGACGGCCGCTTCCAGAAGATGCGGGTCGGGCTCCTCAACGGGATCACGCGCGCTCTGGCGGAGGTCACGCGGGCCTCGCAGGTCGCCGGTCGTCTGCCGAAGGGGATCGACCCCATGGCGACGGCTGGCATCCTCGTGTCCATGCTGGCCCACGTCGCCGCCCATCAGTACGGCTTCGAGTTCTGGGGGATCCGCACGGCCCATCTGCGCGCGTCGATGGCGCGGCAGATCTCTTGGGGTGTGACGGGAGTGCTGCCGCGCGACTGACTCAGATCGCCATCAGGGTCGCGGCCCCGGCGGCCAGGGCGAGCCCGACGCGCTGCATGGGGGCGAACCTCTCCCGTAGGACGATCCAAGCCAGCACGACGGTGCTCGCGGGGTACAGCGACGACAGCACCGACACGACGCTGAGCAGGCCCTCGCGGATCGCCAGCAGGTAGAGCACGTTCGCAGCAACGTCTAAGGCGCCGGCTCCGGCCGTGAGCGCCCGGGCACTGCCGTCGGGCACATGCGAGTCGATGCGCCCCACGATTGCCAGGCCGCCGATCAGGGCGACCGACGCCGAGCGAGCACCGACGAGCGGCCACAGCCCTGAGTCGTCGCCTGTGTAGGAGAGCGCCACGAAGAACAGGCCGAACCCGAGGCCTGCACCAAGCGCGAGGGTCACGCCGCGGAGATCTGACGGTCGCATGCTGCCGCCGCCCTCGGCCGAGATCAGCACGATCGCGAGCACGCCTGCCGCCATGCCGAGGATGGCGGCCGCCTCTGGACGCTCGCCCTTGGCGAACCCCGCGATGACAGGCACGGCCGCGGCGAGCAGAGCCGTCACTGGTGCAACGGCTCCCATCGGACCGATCGACAGTGCGCGGTACAGAAGCCCGACGCCCGCTGCGCCTGCCAACCCGCCCGTGGCGCCGAGCAGCCAGTCGCGCGCGCTGGCGTCACCGCTGATGAAGGTCGTGCTCACGAGCAGCAGGCCGAGACCCAGGACGTGCGACCAGAGGAGCACCGCCACCGCTCGCGCTCGTTTGGCGGCCATGCCACCGAGGAAGTCGCCGACCCCATAGGTGGCCGCCGAGCAGAGCGCGAGGAGCACCGCCATGGGGCTCGCAGACTACGCTAGAACGCGTTCTAGTTTTGGCGAGGAGGGGATGTGACGAAGCAGGTGGCCTTCGGCATGCAGCTGCCGGTCCAGTCCCAGAGCACCCTCTACGCCCAGCCATGGGAGGCATCGGCGGGGGTTGCTGAGATCGTCGCAGTGGCTCAGGCGTGCGAGGCCGCCGGGTTCGACTACGTCGCCGTCTGCGACCACGTGGCGATACCGAGCGCCAACGCTGAGGCGATGAGCACCTCGTGGTGGGACACCATCGCCACCCTCTCGTACCTGGCGGCGGTCACCGAGCGAGTGAGGCTGCTCAGCCACGTCTACGTGCTGCCCTATCGCCACCCACTTGTGGTGGCCAAAGCCTGGGCAACGCTCGACGCGCTCTCCGGCGGCCGAGCGATCCTCGGTGTCGGTGCCGGCCACGTTCGCGATGAGTTCGTCGCTCTCGACGTGCCCTTCGAAGCCCGCGGTGCGTTGCTCGACGAAGCCATCGACGCGGTCCGGGCCGCTCTCGCAGATGAGTTCGCCAGCCACAAGGGCGAGCACTGGTCGTTCGACGGCGTCGGCCAGCGCCCGCGCCCGGTCCAGTCGCCGCTGCCGATCTGGGTGGGAGGTTCCTCCAAGCCTGCGATGCGGCGCGCCGCGGAGCGGGGCGACGGGTGGCTGCCGCAGGGACCACCCGAGGGGGGCATGGAGGTAGGCATCGCCTATGTGCGCGAGCACCGGGCTGCCACGAGGGGAGAGGAACCGATCGTGATCGGTGCTCTCACCGGTCCGCTCCACGTCGGCGACCCGACCTGGGACGCCGGGCGCTGCGTGCGCGGGCCGGCCGAGAAGGTGGCCCAGTACGTTCGCACCTACCGCGAGATGGGAGTCGACCAGATCCAGGTCGCCTTCCCCAGCCGATCTGTCGGCGAGCTCTGCGACCAGGTGGCGGCGTTCGCCGCCGAGGTCGCACCGCTCGTCAACGCCTGACCCGAACCTGGAGGTTCCGCCAATGCTGCTCGACGGAAAGGTGGCCATCGTCTCGGGCATTGGCCCGGGCATGGGGCGCGACATCTCGTTGCTCTTCGCCCAGCACGGGGCCGACCTCGTGCTCGGTGCGCGCACGCTCGCCAGCTGCGAGGCGGTGGCGGACGAGGTGCGAGCCCTCGGCCGCAAGGCCGAGGTGGTGCAGCTCGACATCACCGACGCCGACTCGTGCAGCCGGGCCGCGTTGGCTGCCATCGAAGCGTTCGGCGGAATCGACATCCTCGTCAACAACGCCTTTCAAGACGGCAACCACAAGTCGTTCGAACGGTCGACGCTCGACGAGTGGAAGGCGACGATGGACGTCAACCTCTGGGGCACGCTCCAGATGACGGAGGCCGTCGTCCCCGCCATGGTCGAGCGCGGCGACGGACGCATCGTGATGATCAACTCGATGTCGACGCATCGAATCCAGGCACGGGCTGGCGCCTACGCCACCTCCAAGGGCGCACTGGAGACGGCGACCAAGGCGCTGGCGGTCGAGCTCGGTGTGCACGGCATCCGGGTCAACAGCGTCTTCCCCGGCTACATCTGGGGAGACAAGGTCGAGTGGTACTTCGAGCACCTCGCCAAGAAGGAGGGGATCACGCCTGAGGAGTACTACCGGCGCATCGCGGATGAGACCGCCCTCAAGTACCTGCCCCACTCGAGCGAGATCGCGGGATCGGTGCTCTTCTTCGCGAGCGACCTGTCGAAGCCAGTGACCGGTCAGGGGCTGGACGTCAACGCCGGGCACTGGATCCCGTGATCAAGCTGACCGTGCTGGTGAAGCGCAACCCAGGTCTGTCGATCGAGGACTTCCACCACGAGTGGCGGGCACATGGTCGAATGATCGCCGACGAGCCCGTGTTCGGTCGCTTCATCAAGCGCTACGAGCAGCACCACCGCGTCATCGCCGACTACCGGACCGGCGACACCTACGACGGCATGGCCGTGCAGTGGTTCGACTCGTACCGTGACTTCATCGAGCTGATCTCCACGCCCGAGTACCACGCCAAGATGCAACCCGACGAGAGCCGCATCCTCGATCCCGACGGCATCGTCGTGCTCTTCACCGAAGAGGCCGAGGTCTTCATCGGATGAACGACGCTGCCGACCTTGGCGGGCGCGTCGCTCTGGTCACGGGCGGAGCTTCTGGCATCGGCGCGGCGACCGTCGCACTGCTCCGCGCGCGTGGAGCATCTGTGGTTGCCCTCGACCTGCACCCTGCCGACGGAGTCGACGCACTCGACGTCACCGACGAGCACGCCGTCGACGCGATGGTGGCTTCGATCGTGGAGCGCTACGGCCGGCTCGACCTGGCGGCCAACGTGGCCGGCACTCCGGGCGTCTACGCAGACGTCGCCGACACGACGACCGACACCTGGCGCTCGACGATGGCGGTAAACCTCGACGGGGTGTTCTTCTGCGTTCGCGCCGAGCTGCGCGCCATGCGCGCCCAAGGGTCTGGCTCCATCGTCAACGTGGCGTCGTCGGCGGGCCGCATGGGCGTGCCAGGGCTGGCCGCCTACTCCGCTTCGAAGCACGGTGTGATCGGCCTGACCAAGTCCGCCGCCATGGAGGTCGCCCGCACCGGCATCCGCGTGAACGCCGTGCTGCCGGGCAGCGTCCGCACCCCGATGCTGCGCGGCTTCGTCGGAGGCGACGAGGCGCTGCTCGAGAAGATGGGCCAGCGCGCGCCCATGGGTCGCCTCGGCGAGCCGGAGGAGATAGCGGAAGCGATCGTGTGGCTCCTGTCGGATGCCGCCAGCTTCGTGACGGGCAACTCCCTTGCGCCCGACGGTGGCGTGGCGGCCGTCTGAGCACCCGATGGAACCTGCGGGAGGTCCGATGGCTGAGGCGACCCGAAAGGGCGTGGTGGTGGGCCCCGACGGCGTCGCCCGGTGCTGGTGGAGCGGCGCCGATCCCGACTACTGCGCCTACCACGACGACGAGTGGGGACGACCGCTGCGCGACGAGACGTCGTTGTTCGAGCTGCTGTCGCTCGAGGGCTTCCAGGCGGGTCTGTCGTGGCTGACGATCCTTCGCAAGCGCCCGGCGTTCCGGCTCGCCTTCGAGGGGTTCGACATCGCCGCCGTGGCTGGCTTCGGCGAGGTCGACGTCGATCGCCTGCTGGCCGACGCCGGCATCGTCAGGCACCGCGGCAAGATCACCGCCACGATCGGCAACGCCCGCGCTCTCGTGGCGATGGCCGAGGCGGGCACCTCCTTGTCGGAGATCGTGTGGGCGCACGCCCCCGCGCCGAGGCGTCGCCCCTTGCGCTCGATCTCGCAGATCCCGGACAAGACGCCCGAGTCCGTGGCGCTGGCGCGCGTCCTGCAGCGTGAGTGGGGCATGCGCTTCGTCGGGCCCACCACCGTCTACGCCTTCATGCAGTCCGCCGGCGTCGTCGACGACCACCTGGCCGGCTGCCACCGCGCCCCCGTGTACCCGAGGCAATAGGTCCCACTCCAGCTCTCCTGAGGTCATGAGTCCCGCATCCGGGACCTATCGCCTCGACTCGACCGGGACGGGACTCATCGCCTCGGGTGGTGGGGGCTCAGATTCCGGCTGCGAGCTCTGCCGCGCCCCTAAGCGCGTCGGCCAGGCCGAGGATGCCCGTGGCATCGCCGATGACGTGGGTCTCGACGCCGTCGATGACAGGCGCCGCAGGGCCGGGCGCCGGTGCGACTCGGATCGTGGTCGCGTCGCCCGCGGACGCGGGATCGACCGTCACGCCGGCGGCGAGCGCGTCGGCGACCAGACGGAAGCGGCCGGGAAGGCCCAGCTCAGGCGCGAGCACAGGGCTGTCGGGTGCGATTGCCACGCTGATGCCGCGGCGGGCTGCGGCCAATGCGAGCGAGACGGCCGCCTTGCCGCTGCCCTTGATCGCCAGCGGTTGCGCCAGCTCGTCGGAGCCGCCTAGCCATCCGCGCAGGTCGTCGACGCTCAGCTCGCCAACCGGTGAGGACCAGTCGGCGCCGACGGCCCACACGAGCACGTCAGGGCGCGCAACCGTGATCGAGTCGGCGTCGGCGGGCTTGTCGAGGCGCACTTCGACGCCCGCGTCGAGCGCGGCCCCCATGAGCCAATCGAGCAGCCCCGCGAGGTCCGGATCGGCTTGCTCGGCGAGCGCGAGCTTGCCTCCCAGACGGTGGCTCGCCTCCCACAGCTCGACGCGGTGTCCGCGCTGGGCGAGACGACGCGCACACTCGAGGCCGGCCGGTCCGCCCCCGGCCACGACGACGACCTTCGGGTGGCTCGCCCCATCCGACATGGCCTCGGCTTCGTGGCCGGCCTCTGGGTTCACCGCGCACGTGACGGCATCGTTGAGGAAGATCGCTCCTATGCAGCGGTACTGGTAGGCGCAGGGCCTCACCCGATCGCGCCGGCCCGCGGCGAGCTTGTTCGGCAGGTCGGGATCGGCGATCAGCGCGCGGCCCATCGCGATGATGTCCACGGCGCCATCGGCCAGCGCCTGTTCGCCGGCCTCGGGTGTGAGCCTCCCCATCGCGATGACCGTCGTGCTGAGCTCGCGCTTCACCCGTGCCGCCTGCTCCAGCAGCGCGCCCGGTCGGTGTGGCGTGTGCCCGTCGGTGATCCCCGTGGCAGCCATGGGTTCGCCATAGGCGGTGACGTGGATGGCATCGAGGCCTGCATCGATGCCGAGACCCATGGCGATGAGCGCGTCGTCGATCCGCTGGCCCGGCTCGCGGTGCGCCTCGAACGCACCGACCCGAGCCCACAGCGGGTAGGTGGGACCGACCGCGGCGCGAACTGCGCGCACGACCGCGACGAACAGCTCGGCGCGCGCCTCGATCGAACCGCCCCATCGGTCCGTGCGCGAGTTGCTCGCCGGGGAGAGGAAGGCGTGGATCAGATACCCGTGACCGGCGTGCAGCTCGATGCCGTCGAAGCCCGCGCGCTGGCAGCGCAGCGCCGAGTCGGCGAAGCGCTCGACCACCCATGCCAGGTCGTCATCAGTGGCCTCCTTCACCGAGTAGGAGGCTGCAGGCGATGCGAAGGGAGCGAGCATCGCGGCGGACTCCTCTGCCGTCACCATCCCCGACAGCTCGTCCGGCGCGGGTGGCCGCTTCCTCGACGGGACGAGCAGGGGCTGCCCGCGCGCGATGTCGAGCAGGCTGTTGGTGCCGTTGTGCACCAGCTGCGCTGCGATGGCCGCGCCCTGGCCGTGAGCCTCGTCGACGAGACGTCGCAGCCCGGGCACGTGCGCGTCGTCCGACGCGGCAACCTGCCGCGCGTCGGTCGACCCGAGCGGGTAGGCGATCGACGCGGAGCCGACGATCACGAGACCCGCGCCGCCGCGAGCCCGCGCTTCGAACCAGGCCGCAAGCGCGTTGCCGACCGTGCCGTCCGCCTCGCCCAGGTTGGTGCCCATCGGCGCCATCGCGATGCGGTTCCGCAACCCGAGCGACCCGATCTGCCCCGGGGACAGCAGCCGCTCGAACGACTCGCTCACCACAGGCTGTCGGTGTAGGTGTCAGTGCCGGGGATCGTGGGGATGAACGGTGCGGACCAGAGCACTTGACCCAGCCCGCCTGATTCGAGGGCTACCGCCTGCGCCCGCCAGGCGTCCCAGTCGGCGCTCGGGTCGCCCGCGGCGAACGACAGCGTGAGGACGCACCCCTCCAGGCGGTCGTGGCCTTGCTGCGCGACGGGAGCATCGGGCGGGAGCGGGATCGGTGAGAACCCGAGGTCGAGCTCGGGCGCGCTGTCCGAGATGTGGGCGCGCAGCTCATCCGCACTCACGCCTTGGGCCGGTCGGATGAGGGTGGCGGTCACTCCGCCGTAGGGGTGGTCGAGCGCGAGCTCGGGCGGCACGCCGTCGGCGTCGGTTCGCGCCATCCAGTCGTAGCGGTAGAGCAGCGTGTGGATGTGATCGCGCTCGGCGAACATGCGCCCATTGGCGTGAAGCCACTGCACCTGGCGCAGCGCCCAGTCGACGTGGTCGTCGTGGCGCCCCTCGAGGATCCAGTAGACGGCCACGTACGACCCGAGCGGCGCGCCACCGAACAGATCGGCGTCGGCACCGAAGCGAAGATCCTTGAGCGGGCGTGTTGCAACGAAGCGGCGCCCGGCGAACAGCCATGGCCCCACCATGCAGCCGGCGTAGAAGTGGTCGCGCTCGTACCAGCGGTTGTAGGCGACCTCGTGGCCCCGGTGCGGTTCAACCAGCGTGAACAGCATCGACCCGAGCCGCACCTCGCCGCCGACGTCAGTCACGGGCGCGAACCACGCGATCTGTGAACGCTCACGTCCGCATACCGGCCGTATCGGTTCACAGATCTAGTTGGGGTCACTGGGTGATGCCGAGCCGGTCGAGGCCGAACGCACGGATTGCGTTGCCGCGCATGAACTTCCAGATCTCCTCGTCCGTCAGGCCCGCCTTCGTGCAGATCTCGGTGGCCACCTCCTTGGAGCGCGGGAAGGTGCTGTCTGCGTGGGGATAGTCGGTCTCGAAGCAGATCTGGTCCATTCCTACGGACTCGCGGTTCCGCAGGCCGGTCTCGTCGTCGAAGATGCAGCCGTAGATGCGGTGGTGGATGTAGCTCGACGGCTTGTTCGGCAGGCTCGTGCCGAAGGAGTTGTCACCGCGCTCCGCCCAGAGCTTGTCGGCCCGCTCGATGACGTAAGGCATCCAGCCGACCTGACCCTCCGAGTAGGCGATGACGAGGTCGGGGAAGCGCTCCATCGTGCCGGAGAAGATGTAGTCGAGCATCGAGCCCATGGCGTTGGAGAACGTGAGCGTGGAGCTGACGATGAACGGCGCGTCCGGTGAGGTCGCCGGCATCCGCGAAGACGAGCCGATGTGCATGCACACGACAGTGCCCGTCTCTTGGCATGCCTCGAAGAACGGGTCCCAGTGGCGCCCCTTGTCGTGCACCGACGGCAGTCCGAGCGGGTGCGGGTTCTCCGAGAACGTGACGGCGAAGCACCCGCGCGCCGCGTTGCGGCGCACCTCGGTGGCGGCGAGGTGCGGGTCCCACAGCGGGATCATGCCGAGCGGGATGAGCCGGCCCTTCCCATCGCCCGCACACCACTCGTCGATCATCCAGTCGTTGTAGGCCTGCACGCAGAGCAGCGCGAGCTCCTTGTCCTCTCGCTCGAAGAACGCTTGACCACAGAAGCGGGGGAGCGTGTTGGGGAAGCAGATCGACGCCTCGACGTGGTTGGCCGTCATGTCTGCAAGGCGGTCCTCTTGCTTCCAGCAGCCCGGCCGGATCTCGTCGAAGGTGACAGGTGTGACGTCGAGGTCTTCGAACCCGATGGCGGCCGAGAGCTTGGGGAACGGGTACACGAGGTCGTCGTAGAGCCACCAGTCGCACCACTCGCCGTCGGGTGTGCCCTTCTCGTAGGAGAAGACGCCGCCCTCGAAGTGGAACGACGCGCGGTCGCGCACGACGCGCGGTCCACGGTCGAGGAACGCCTTCGGCAACCGGTCGCTCCACAGAGTCGGCGGCTCCACCACGTGGTCGTCGACCGAGATGATGAGCGGGATCTCCGGCGCAGGAGCGGTGTCGGTCATGAGGCCGATAGTAGAACGTGTTCTAGTTCCGCGTCACGGTCGGAGCAGGCGTCGCGCAGCCGGCCGAGGGTCCACCACTCGCGCGTCGCGCCGCATTAGCACAGAGCCCAAGCCGATGCCGCGGGCTGCCGAGCGCGCGGCGGGGAGGACCGACTTGGGCCTTCGACTTCGTCTCTTCCTTGTCCCGCTGTTGGGCGGGCTGGTGCTTCCAGAGTCGCCTGCGGCAGTCGCAGCGGCCGAACCGTACATCGCTCCGAGCTGCGATGTCTCCTCGGTCACCTTCACGGTCGACGGCGAGCCGACACCCCTCCAACTGATGCGGCGAGGTGACCAGGTCGTGGTCACCTTCGAGGTGCCTGAGGGGTGCTCGAACCGCATGACCTTTGTTTCCTTCGTTGCCCCCGAGCCCGCCTTCGACGGCTCGAAGCTCGACGACCAGGTCCAGTACAGCAGGCAGACGCGCACCTTCGGTCCCGGCTGGCACTCGATGGTCGTCGACATCTACGACTTCGCGCATCGCCCCGACAACGAGTGCGCCCAACCGGCAGCGCCGGCAGTGTGGGGTGCGGCGCCGCAGGAGCTGCGCGTCGCCGTTCGAGCCAAGATGGCAGAGTCGGCGGACTACCGCGAGCAGGTGGCCGCGGCCGTTCAGGAGAAGACGCCCGAGGAACGGGGAGCAACCCAGTCCGGGCCCTACGACAGCACCTGCGATGGCAGCCCGTCGCAGAACGGCAACGGCGACGGAGCGGCGGTGGGCCAGCCCTGCGCGGGATGTGTCGGAAACGCGGACGACAAGAACCCTCCGGGTCAGCTGCCGGGTGGCAACGATCCCAACGCCGGATACGAGTGCGATCGCAACGCTGGCGTCGGCCAGTCGAACCCAGCGCACAGCGGCTGTGAGAACTTCCAGCTCGACTTCTCGTATGCCAGCTCCATCGCTGCTCCCAAGCGCGCTCTGAGCCACGAGCAGGGCCTCATAGCCGCGGTCTTCTGCATCGGCACGACTGCGCTCTGCTACACGACCGACCGCACCGCGGGCGATGACGCTGAGTCGGGAACGGAGCCAACCTCCAGCTGACCGGGGTCACCTGCGCGGCATGCTGTGCGGCATGGAGCCAGACGGTGGGGGTCCATCAGCGCGACTCGTAATCGTCTGCGGGCTGCCCGGGGCGGGGAAGACCACGCTCTCCAAGCGGCTCGAGGCCGACGACGACGCCGTCAGGATGTGCCCGGACGAGTGGATGGCCGAGCTCGGCATCGACCTGTTCGACCAGACGATGCGGCCACTGGTCGAGGGGTTGCAGTGGCAAGTCGCCGAGCGGTTGCTCGGTCTCGGGGTCTCGGTCGTGATCGAGTGGGGCACGTGGTGCCGCGTCGAGCGAGACGGCCTGCGTGAGCGCGGTCGCGCGCTCGGGGCCGCTGTCGAGCTGCGCTTCCTCGACGCCACGATCGACGAGCTGTGGCGGCGAGTCGACGCGCGCGGGATGGAGGCCCAGCTGGGTGGTCGCCGTCTGACGCGCGACGACATCGTGAGCTACGCAGCGACGTTCGAGCGCCCGGATGACGACGAGCTGGCGCTCTACGACGCGCCGCTTGGCTGACCAGCGGCGATCGGGAGCATCGATCAGGTAGCGACCCAGCGCCGCCGTTCCGCCCGGGTGCCGGCCTGGCCGACGTCGAGCCAGCTAGCGACGTCGACCTGTTGGAGGTCGAGCTCGAACAGCGGATGGTTGGAGACGGAGGCGACCATGCCGCCCACTCCGCTCAGGCCGACCACCTGGCGGACGAGGTCTCGCACCTCGACTTCATCGGTTCGCTCGACGGCGATGGCGCGGATGCAGAGCTCGTCGTCATCAGGGCCGGGGAGCGCATGGACGGCACAGCGGCCGTCGCGCCTGAGGTCGTGCCCCTTCGGAGACGTCGGTGGGATCGCCGCGAACAGTCGTCCACCCGCGATGATCGGGCAGAACGGGTGCAGCCGAGGCGACCCGTCCGGACGCACCGTGGCGAGATAGCTGACGGCGAAGCTCGAGGCGCGGTCAGGTGGCGGCTCGCCGCGCCCCATGGCGACGACGCCCGGCCAGAGCAGCGCCGCTACCGCCGCAAGCTCAGGAGCCTCCGCCTCGAACCGCGCCCAGGTGGCCACCACTGAAGTCTGCCCGCTCCGACCGCGCCCTCCCACGAGCCCGCGCGCACGCAGGATGTCACTCCACCCGCGTATGCCACTCGCGGATGGCATCCGATGCCTGATTCAGCGCTTCAGCGTCGAGGGCGACCGTCGCCTCAAGCACCAGGCGGGCGCCCCCTCCCGGCGCCTTGATGGAGAGCGCAATCATCTGCCCGAAGCCCACTTCCCGCGGCTCGCTCTCCAGCCGCACGTGTTGAGCAGCGACTCTGTAGGTCCGAACCCGGTTGACCACCACGAGCTCGTCCTGGGCCCCGGTCACGCGGACCCGGGAGGAGCTCACCGCTGCGGCGGCGATCGCCAGCAGAAGGGCGCCGGGAAGAAGCGCTGTTGATGTGATGCCCGCCAGAGGTAGGAGAACCAAGGAGAGGACTGCCAAGGACGACAAGAAGAGGTAGGAACGGCCAGCCCTACCTGGCCGGAGGGAGAGATCGTCACTCATGCTGCTTGACGCGGCGAGTGTCAGGCACGCTCTGTGCGGCCCTACGGGCGGAAGCTCACCGAGCTGCCGTCGTCCAGAGTGACCATGCACACGGTCCCTGGCGGGAGCCAGCCCATCCGAGCGCTGATGGGGCCACCCGGATTGATCGGGGCACCCTCGAAGGTCCGGTCTCCCTCGGCGATCGCGGTGACGCAGTTCACGACTCCAGACCTCGCCGTCGCCAGGATGGCAAGGACGGTCCAGCTGATGTAGATGGCCGCTGATGCAGCGACCATGAGGACGGCTCGCTTGGCCACGGTCGGCGTCGAACGCCTTGAAGGCGATCGCTCCTCAGACAAGCCGGGGTTCTCGCGATGCTCGGTGATCAAGCGTGACCATCGCATGTCCTCGGTGGCCGTCATCTGGATCAGTCTTGCCGCTGGCTGGAGCCTGGTGCGGAGCTCTCTTGTGTGGTTTCTGTTGTCAGTGTGGGTGTTGTTGCTGGTGCTTCGATAGTTTCCAGTATTTCCTGTTGCATCCCCTAACGGGTGTTGCTACCATCGAACACATGTTCGCAGGGGCTGGGACGACTGAGCTGGAAGAGGCCACAGAGCGCCTCAGCGGCCTGCTCAGCGCCCTCGATGTCGGCCTCGTGCCTGCGTCTTCGCTGCCCGATCTGGTCGCTCTGGGCGAGCGCATCGAACGCCTGGGCCACGCCCTCAAGACCAGCGCCGCCGCCGCGGTTGCGGGCAGCTCGGTCTGGCGGGCTGCCGGGGTTCGCTCGGCGGAGGAGTGGCTGGCCCAGCGCACCGGATCCAGCAAGACCGAGGCCGCCCGTCTCGTGGAGACAGGCCGCCAGCTGCAACAGCTGCCAGCCACCGCCGCTGCCGTACGGCGGGGTGACCTGTCAGCCCGCCAGGCGCAGGCCATCGCCGGTGCCGCCACAGCCGACCCCGATGCCGAAGACCGGTTGCTGGCGGCTGCTTCTCATTCGAGCTTGCGGGAGCTGCAAGACGAATGCGCCCGCACCCGCGCCAACGCTGAACCCGACCCCGAAGCCGCCGCCCGGCGCGCCCACCGGGCTCGCTCCTACCGCAGCTGGGCTGACCCCGACGGTGTCACCGGGCACATCCACCTGAGCGGGCCCACCGCTTCGATCGCCCGCATCGACAACGCCATCCGCCACCGCGCCGACAAGATCTTCCGGGCCGCGCACGCCGAGGGGCGGCGCGAACCATCCGAGGCCTACGCCTACGACGCTGCCCTCGAGCTCATCACCAACAGCGAAGGCGGCGACAGCAAGCCGGTGCCGGCCGGCGCTGACGCCAAGATCATCGTGCGAATCGACCACACAGCACTGGTGCGCGGTCACAGCGTGGCCGGTGAGACCTGCGAGATCGCCGGCATCGGGCCCGTCCCCGTCAGCACCGTGCGGGAATGGATGGACGACGCCTTCCTCGCCGCTGTCCTCACCCGCGGTGAAGACGTGCAGCGCGTCGTGCACCTCGGACGCCGCTTCACCACCACACAGCGCACCGCCCTGCAATGGCGAGACCCCATCTGTGCTCGTAAGGGCTGCAACAACCGGCTCGGCCTCGAATACGACCACTTCGAAGACTGGGCCCACACCCACACCACCCGCACCACAGCAGCCAAACGCTTCTGCCGCCCCTGCCACCAGCTCAAAACCAACGGCTGGCACGTCTCACCACCCGACACCAACGGCAAATGCACCTTCACCCCACCCGGCCCAGCACCCAACCAAGACACCATCGCGGCCGCCGCCGCTGAAGCAATCACCGCGCAACACCGGCGACAACACCAACGCCGCGCCACCCGAGCCCAACAGCAACAGCTCCTCGACACCGGATAGCTGCCGCCGGGATCTGAGGACGCGGGCAAGAGCGCGGCATGCTCACGCAGCCGCGCGCCCGCATCGCCGAGGTGCGCTCGCCTCGCCCCGGGATGAACCGTGAGCCGCACCCCGCTGGAGCTCGCCGCGACGATCCGACACGAAGCGCCGCTCCTCACCAGCCGGGCTTCGGCACCAGGCCGCGACGTATCACGGAGCGCCGCTCCTCAAAGCCGGGCTTCGCGCCAAGCGGCAACGGCTGCGCGTGCAACGCATACTGCGTGAGCTCGTCGCGACGACCTGCCACGGAGCGCTGCTCCTCAAGAGCGGCTTCACCTCCAGCCGCGCCGGCCGAGCTTCGCCACGCCCGCGTGCGGCGAGCCGACCCAAGCCCTCGTGCCGCTGCACGAGACTACGGGTCAGCGGGCGGGCGGATGCCTGCGGCCAGGTGGGTGGAGACCTCGTCGATCTTGGCGGCGCTGGCGCCCCAGCCGACGACCTTCCAGCTGAGGGAGACGTCGTCGTCGCTCGAGGCTTCGACGGTCCACGGCCGGCGCAGCAGCACGCGGCCGGCCACGCTGAGGAGCGCGAGCAGGAGGATGACCAGCAGGTCGAGGACGGCGAGCAGCAGCGGGAACAGCACAAAGACCAGCAGCAGCAGTCCCACGGTCACGACGATCGCAGCGACCACACCCTCGCCGATGTCGGCGAGGCAACCCGGGTCGGCGTCAGCGGTGTCTCTGACTCGGCGCACGGTCTGCCGGAAGCGCCCGTGGAAGCGTCCCCACACCGTCTCGGTGCCGAGGCGAGGCAGCCAGCGGCGCCGCACGACCCAGCGGCGACCGTCCGGAGCGACGACGACCGGGCGCGGCATGCGCCGACGGTAGCCATGCGGACCGACGGCGCCCGACCACGGGCGGACCCGCGCGCGAGCGATACGGTCAGTGTCGATGGGAGAGCTGCCTCGCCTCGGCGCTGATGCTTCGGTGGACGACATCGTCGCCGCGCTCGACCGCGAGGGCTGCGCGGTCGTCGAGCGGTTCATCGACGGCGCCAAGGTCGCCGCGCTGAAGGAGGAGCTGGCGCCTCATCGCGAGCGCACGCCGCTCGGCCGCAACGACTTCGAGGGGTTCGACACTCGCCGCATCTACGCCCTCTTCGCCAAGACGCGGGGCTTCGACGAGCTCGCCATCCATCCCGTCATGCGCGGGGTGCTCGGCCGCGTGCTCGGCCATCACCAGCTGAGCGGACCCGTGGGCATCGACATCGGTCCGGGTGAGTCGGCACAGGGGCTCCACCGTGACGACGTCGTCTACCCGCTGCCATGGCCCCACCAGCAGGTCGTCCTCAACACGATGTGGGCCCTCGATGACTTCACCGAGGACAACGGCGCCACCCTCATCGTTCCCGGCAGCCACCGCAGCGCACCGGACGAGAAGCCGGACGACAGCGAGGCCATCGTGGCGACGATGCCGGCCGGGTCGGTGATGTTCTACGTGGGCACCGTGTGGCACGGCGGCGGTGCCAACCGCACGGACGAGCGCCGGCTCGGCGTGATCCTCGAGTACGTCGCGTCGTGGCTGCGAGCGCAGGAGAACCACGTGACCGCTGTGCCGGTCGAGGTGATGAAGACGCTGCCGCCCGAGCTGCAGGAGCTGCTCGGGTACAACATCTTCCCGCCGTTCCTCGGCTACGTGGACGGGCGCCACCCTCGCCGCGTGCTCGGCTCCTACGACAGGCAGTAGCGCACCTGCTCGGCGTCTGGCAGCCGACTAGAACGCGTTCTAGTCTCGCCTGATGGCAGCAGCCGGATACCACCTCCTCATCGGCGGCGAGCGCGTGGATGGCGAGCGCGGCACCTACGACATCGTCAACCCCGCCACTGAGGCTGTGGTCGGCCAGGCGCCCGAGGCATCGGTGGCCCAGGTCGAGGCGGCGGCCGAGGCGGCGGCAGCGGCCTTCCCGGCTTGGAGCCGCACGAAGCCCGAGGAGCGGGCCGAGCTGCTGAACCGGGCGGCCGATCTGTTGAGAGACCGAATGGACGAGCTGATCCCGCTCGTGCAGGCCGAGACCGGCGCGACACTGCGAGTCGCGCAGACGATGCAGGTGCCCACCTGCATCGAGCGCTTCCGGCGTTACGCCAAGGGCGCCCTCGAAGCGACGACGATCCCGCTGCCACCCGGGGAGATGCCCACGACGGCGCTGGCCGCCGGCGGGATCATGGGGGCCATCGCGGTGCGTCAGCCGGTCGGCGTCGTGGCGTGCATCACTCCCTACAACTTCCCGATCGTGAACATGGCCGGCAAGATCGGGCCGGCGTTGGCGATGGGCAACACCGTCGTCGTGAAGCCGGCGCCGCAGGATCCGCTCGCTGTCACAGTGTTCGGCGAGGTCCTCGACGAGGCTGGGTTCCCAGCGGGCGTGGTCAACGTCGTGACCGGTTCCGGCCCGGAGGCGGGCCAGACGCTCGTCGCCTCGCCGCACGTGGACATGGTGAGCTTCACCGGCTCCACCCCGGTCGGGCGCGCCATCGGCGAGGCAGCCGGGCGCGACATGAAGCGGCTGCTGCTCGAGCTCGGCGGCAAGGGTGCGGGGATCGTGTTCGACGATGCCGACCTGCGCACGGCCATCGGCACCATCTCGTCGACCTGGGCGTTCCACAGCGGCCAGATCTGTACGGCACCGACACGAGTGATCGCGCAGCGGGGCATCTACGACCAGGTCGTCGCGGGTCTGGAGCAGGCCGCCGCGCGCATGAAGGTCGGCGACCCGCTCGCGCCCGACACCGTCGTAGGCCCGCTCATCTCGGAGTTGCAGCGCGGTCGTGTCGAGGGGCTCATCCAGACCGGGATCGAGCAGGGTGGTGAGCTGGTGACGGGTGGCCAGCGACCCGAGATGGACAAGGGGTTCTACGTCGCACCCACGCTCATCGCAGGTTGCAAGCCAGACAACTCTGCTGTGCTGCAGGAGTTCTTCGGACCCGTCGTGGTCGTGGTGCCGTTCGACGACGAGGACGAGGCGGTGAGCGTGGCCAACGGCACCGAGTTCGGCCTCTACGACTACGTCTTCTCTGCGGACACCGGGCGCGGCATGCGGGTCGCCAAGCAGCTGCGCACGGGCAACGTGGGCATCAACACGGCGCAACGCAACCACGAGGCGCCTTTCGGGGGCTTCAAGATGAGCGGCGTCGGCCGCGACGGCGGCTCCTTCGGGCTGCACGCGTACAGCGAGCTCCAGAGCATCGTCTGGCCCGGCTGACCTCGCGGGGGATGCCAAGACACAGCCAGCCGTGACCGATGGCACCCGTCCGAAAGGTTCCCTTTCAACGTAATAGTACGTTATGTTCCTCCAGGTGGGGACAGGCCTGGCGACCGAGGTGCTGCTGGCACTGCTCGATGCGCCGAGCGCCGGGATCGGCGGCACGCAGCTCCAGCAGGAGCTGGCCTCCCGTCTGAAGCGGGGCCCGCGCAGCGACGAGCTGCTCGTCTGTCTGCTGGGTCTCGAGGCGTCAGGCCACGTGGCGGTGCAACGGGGCGAGCAGATGCGATTCAGCCTGACCGAGCGCGGCAGATCGCGGGCTTACGAGCTCGGCGGAGGAAGACCCGTCCAAGTCCGTCTGCTCATGGCAGACCTGGTCGGCTACGTCGCCTTCACGGCCGAGCACGGTGACGAGGCGGCGCGCGACGCTGCCAGCACGCTGGCCGCGGCCGCGTCAGCAGCGATCCGCGCTGAAGGCGGCGAGGTCGTGAAGGGCCTTGGCGACGGGTTCCTCGCCTGGCTGCCGCCAACCGCAGACCCCATGCCGGTGCTGTCAGACCTGGCGGGCCGCTGCGCCCGGCCCTCGGGCGAGCGCTGGCGATTGCGCGCGGCGACTCATCTGGGGAGCCCGATCAGCCACGGTGGTGACCTCTTCGGCGCCGACGTCAACCTCGTGTCGCGCCTCTGCGCCGAGGCGCGGCCCGGCGAGCTCGTGGTGTCGCGTCCAGCGGGCTTCAACGGCGAGGCCGAGCACATCGACATCCGCGGCATGGCGGAGCCCGTCGCCGTGACGCGGCTGGTGATCGCGTGACGCGCGTCTTCGGTCGAGGCGAGCTGAAGCTGGCGCTGCTGCAGGTGGCGGCCGACCTGGGACCGATCAACGGCTACGCGTTCATGCACGCGCTGGCGCAGCGAATCGGAGGCTCGTGGCAGCCGAGCCCCGGAGCCGTGTATCCGGCGCTGCTGGCGTTGGAGGACGCGGGGCTGCTCGCTGGTGAGGACGCTGACGGCACGCGGCAGTATCGGATCACCCCGGCTGGTCGTCAGCGCCTCGTCGCTCAACCGGGTGTGATCGATGTCGTCGCGGGACGCGCCCGCACGGCACCGCCACCTCGGCCGACCGTCGGCGCCGTGCTCGACCGCCTCGCCACCATGGCTCCGCGTCGCGACCAGCCGATCGACCCCGACCAAGCCCAACGTCTCGAGCTCGTGTTCAGACCCGTGCTCGACGAGATCAACAGCATGACCGCCGAGGAGGCACTGTGATGGACGAGTTCGCACTGGCCGCGTTCCGGGAGCGAGAGGCGCGTCAGATCCTGCGGCGACGAGCCTTCCTCGTTCACCTGGCGATCTACGCGGCCGTCAACCTCATGCTCGTGGGCGTATGGGCAGTGGCCGACGGGGGCTTCCCGTGGTTCGTGTTCCCGATCATGGGCTGGGGTGTCGGCATCGTCGCCCATGCCGCCACCGCCTATCTCCTCGCCAACCCCAACGACATCGTGCTGGAGCGCGAGCAGCGTCGGATGCGCAGCGCCGAACCTGGTAGCTGAGCCTCGCGACTCAGGCGAAGGTCCAGCAGGGTTGCGCGCTCTCGGAAGGCGCTTGTTCGCGCGATCAGCCGGCGGTGGGCGTCACAGGATTGGACACCTTTGAGTAAGCGCCGGTGCCGACAGCGTTCACCGCCCGGACCCGGAACCGGTATGTCGTACCGCTGCTGAGGCCGGTCACGATCTGAGTCGTTGATGCCGAGCTGAAGGTCCTCGGCGGCAGCGGGTAGTAGCCGATGTAGGGCGTCACCACGTAAGCGGTGATCGGCGAGCCGCCCGTGGAGGAGGGAGCGGTCCAGGAGACCGTCGCCTGACCGGGCTCGGCGGTTGCGACACCGATGGTCGGGGC
This sequence comes from Actinomycetota bacterium, assembly GCA_049325515.1. Lineage (GTDB taxonomy): Bacteria > Actinomycetota > Acidimicrobiia > Acidimicrobiales > VFJN01 > VFJN01. The sequence goes on from JBMOLI010000018.1 coordinate 45,776, forward strand.
TCCCGGAACGGTCGCGGGAGTCACGGGGTTGCTCACTGCCGAACTGGCGCTGGTACCCATCGCGTTGATCGCTTGGACACGGAAGCGATAAGTCGTTCCGTTCACGAGTCCGGTGATGGTCTGGGTCGTCGCGCTGGAGTCGAACACAGTCGTCGGCAGCGGGTAGTAGCTGATGTACGGCGTGACGGCATACCCGGTAATAGGGGTTCCACCATCCGACGTCGGGGCCGTCCACGAGACGGTCGCTCGCCCATCTCCGCGTGTCGCGTTCCTGAGCATCGTTGGTGCGCCGGGCGGCACAAGGCCCTGATACGCGGTCAGGCGACCCCCGGTCGGTACCAGGACGAGCCCGTCCCCAACCGCCAGGTCAGCCGGAGTGCCGGAGTACTGGCCTTGCATGTCGAACGCGGACCTCAGGGCGACGGTCTGCACGATGGCTCCGCTGGGGTCCAGCACGTAGAGGCTTGTTGCACTCGCCACGAAGATCGCCCCGTCGGTGGTCACCGGACCGGCGCTGATCGGGCTGCCGACCTCGCGGGTCCACTGGGGCGAACCTGTCACCTCGTTCTGGGCGTACACGGAGCTCCCTACCGCGAAGTAGCCGAGGTCGCCTCGGAACGCTGGTGTACCGGCATATGACCGAAGGATGTTGCCAGTTGCGACATCCATCACGAGGTTGCCGTCGCTTCCGTACATGCGGCCACCTGAGAGGTGGGAGGTCCCGCTCCCACCGCCGCTGCAGTTGTCATGGAGCTGCCACGCGATCGACCCCGTGAGGTTGAGGCGGTATTGCGATCGACACCCCGTCGACACCGCGACACCCGTGCCATCCACGGCGATCGCGGACCCGCCACCGTCGAGAGAAGGTGAAGTCACCTCTACGGCGCCGGTGGCGGCGTTGATGCCTCGCACAGCGCCGCTCCCGTGGACCCAAACCCGGTCGCCTGAGAAGACGGGCTCACCACTGAAGTACTCGGTTGGGCGGGACCAGAGCGCGGCTCCCGTGGCTGCGTCGAAGGCGCGGACCGTCCCGTCGAAATCGTTCACGTACACCCGACCGTCGCCATACGTCAGCGGGAAGTAGTAGTAGGTACCGGACAGGGGGACCGGACCCCAGGCAACGGCCCCGGTCCCCGCGTCGAGGGCATAGAGCCACGCGCCGTAGCCCTCTTCGCGCTCCATCGTCACGAAGACCCTGCCATCGGCGATCAGCGGATAGCTGAGGTGGCCGGGCAATGACACGGACCATGTCTCGTGCAGCGGCAGGGTGATGGCGGAGCAGTTGTAGCCGGTGTGTGCCGCGTCGATGTGGCGAGCGACCGCGGGACAACTGCTCGCCGCCGGTGCGGACATCGCCGCCACTGGCTCCGCCTGAGCTTCGCTGCCGCTGAGGGCCGCGAGGAGCATCGAGGACGCGACGAATGCTTCGATGAGCTTTGCCCGCACCTGGCGAACGCTAGCCGGTCGGCGCTTCAGCAGTTCGCCCGAGCTGCTCCGTCACGACCGCACTGAGCAGCGGAGCATGGGCAGCGCTGAACCTGGTAGCTGAGCCTCGCGGCCGATGCGCAGCGCTCAGGCGAAGGTCCAGCGCGTCGGCGACCCGGTGAAGTCGTCCTCGCAGAGGCCGAACACGACCTCCGGCGTGATGCGGAAGGTGGCGTTCACATCTGGGTCGAGGAAGTTGGGCTCGTAGCTGGTGCCGTACTTCACGTTCATGGCCTCGAGGAACGCCTCGATGGGCTCGGGGTCGCGGATGATCTCGGCGAGTCCCTCGACGACGACTGGTTCGAGCGGGTCGTCGGTGGTGATCGTGCAGCGACCGTCCTTGGCGATGTTGCGCGCCTTGCGAGAGGCGAGCGCGCTGCTCGACCACAGCGCACCGTCGCGCCACACGGCCCAGACAGGCATGACGTGCGGACGCCCGTCGGAGCAGGCAGTGGCGAGCCAGTAGTCGTGGCTGTGCTCGAGGCGTTCGCTCGCCCAAGTCCAGGGGAGCAGGCCAGTGCCCTCGTCGAAGGGCAAGATCCCGTAGCCGGGCATGTGCGGCCTGGAGGACCTGGGCTGCCTCACGACCACCATCCTGCACCCATTCGGCGCCCGCGTGCTCGCCGCCGGCGGTTGTCGAGAACTAGAACGTGTTCTAGTCTCGAACGATGGCATCGCCCGCTGCGGAGCACGCGTTCGACCTGGTGATCGTCAACGGCATCGTCGTTGACGGCACCGGCCTGCCGAGGCGTCGGGCCGACGTCGGCATCAGGTCGGGACGCATCGCGGCGATCGGGTTCATCGACGCCAAGGACGGCAAGCGGGTGATCGACGCGGCGGGCAACGTCGTCGCGCCGGGCATCGTCGACCCGCACACCCACTACGACCCGCAGCTCACCTTCGAGCCCTATGGCACGTCGAGCTGCTACCACGGGGTGACCACCGTCGTCGCCGGCAACTGCGGCTTCTCGGTGGCCCCGCTACGTCCCGGCGACGCCCCCTGGCTCATCCAGCTCTTCGCGCGCGTCGAGGGCATGGATCCCTCGGCGCTCGAGGGAATCCCGGTCGATGGCTTCGAGAGCTTCCCCGAGTTCCTGGCCAGCATGCGCGGGCGCATCGGCATCAACGCCGCCTTCTACGTGGGGCACTGCGCGCTGCGCCGCTACGTGATGGGCGATGCCGCGCAGGAGCGTGAGGCCACCGAGGCGGAGGTCGACCAGATGGTCGCTCTCGTTCGCGAGGCCATGCAGGCGGGCGCGGCTGGATTCTCCTCCACGCACTCGCCCACCCACTTCGACTCGGCCGACCGGCCCGTGCCCTCGCGGCTCTCCAGCCTGGCCGAGCTCAAGGCCCTGGCAGAGGCCGCGGGTCGCGCAGGAGGCGGCTCGCTCGCCTACCTGCCGGGCTCGGCAGTCGGCGGCATCACTCCGGATGACGAGCAGCTCCTGATCGAGATGTCGCTCCTCTCGCGCATGCCCGTGATCATCCAGGGCCTCGGCGCCCGCTCCAAGGTCGACGCGCCCACCGCCGGCTGGGACAACGCCAAGCGCTTCGTCGACGAGGCGACCGAGCGCGGCGCGGCCGTGTACTCGATGGCGATGTCGAAGCCCTTCAACCGCACGTTCGACCTGGCGGCGGGCACGAAGCTCTACGAGGGCGCTCTGCAGCTGAACCGCCTGTTCACCGAGGCCACCACCGTCGAGGAGCGGCTGGCGCTGATCGCCGACCCCGACTTCCGAGACGCCGTGCGCGACTCGGTCGACAACCCCAACCGTGACCCCGCTGCCGGTCCGACCTTGCCGCCGCCCGGGTGGGCGGTGCTGCACGTCAACAAGGTGAGCAGGCCCGAGAACGAGAAGCTGATCGGCCGGTCGCTGGTCGACATCGCCGCGGAGCGCGGCGTCCACCCGACCGACGCGTTCCTCGACATCGCCGCGTCGGAAGACCTAGCGGTCGAGTTCCTCTGGAAGACCGAGACGCCGGAGTGGATCGAGGGAACGAAGGTCGCGCAGGAAGACCCGCACATGATCGTCGGCACCTCCGACGGCGGCGCTCACCTCGACCGCGACGACGGCGCCGAGGCCCACACCTGGTTCCTGCAGCACTGGGTTCGCGAGTGGGGCGGGTTCACGCTCGAGGAGGGCGTGCGGCAGATCACCGCCATTCCCGCCGCGCTGTGTGGCTTCACCGACCGCGGCCTGCTCCTCGTGGGCAACGCGGCCGACATCATGATCTTCGACCCCGACACCGTCGGGCCCGACGAGAAGGTGCTCGCCCATGACTTCCCCAACGGGGCGCCACGCTGGACGTCAAAGCCGCGAGGCGTGCACGCCACGATCGTCAACGGGGTGCCGATCGTGATCGACGGCGAGCTCCAGCCCGACGCCGGGCTGCCGGGCCAGGTGCTGAGCCCGCGGACCGCGAGCGCGTCATGAGGGGCCTCGTCTGGACGGGCGAGCTCGAGGTCCGCGACGACGTCGAGGTGCGCGGCCCTCGCCCGCATGAGGTGGTCGTGAGGATCGCCAACGCCGGGCTGTGCCACTCCGACGTCTCGGTGCTCGACGGCACCATCCCGTTCCCCACGCCGGTGGTGCTCGGGCACGAGGGAGCCGGCGTGGTGGAGGAGGTCGGCTCTGCCGTGCGCAAGGTCGCCGTCGGTGACCACGTCGTGCTGACCACGCTCGGCAGCTGCGGCATGTGCGACGCCTGCGACCGCGGGCAGCCCACGCACTGCCGCGACACGATGGGCAAGCTCAACCGGCCCTTCACGGTCGGCGGGGAGAAGGCCTTCCAGTTCGCCAACGCAGGTGTGTTCACCGAGCGAACGGTCGTCGCCGAGAGCCAAGCCGTGGTCATCTCGAAGGAGGTGCCGCTGGCGACTGCGTGCCTGATCGGCTGCGCCGTCGTGACCGGTGCCGGTGCCGTGCTGAACCGCGCCAAGGTGCAGCCCGGCGAGACAGTCGCGGTGATCGGCGCTGGCGGCATCGGGCAGTCGGTCATCCAAGCGGCGCGCATCGCGGCGGCGGGTCGCATCGTGGTCATCGACGCCAACCCAGCCAAAGAGGCGGTGGCGCGCCAGTTCGGGGCCACCGACTTCCTGGACGGCTCCACGCTCACGGGCGACGGCCAGCTCGTCGCCGCGGTCAAAGACCTCGGGCTGCCGAACGGCGTCGACCACGTCTTCGAGTGCGTCGGCCATCCGGCCCTGATCCGCAACGCCATCGACATGCTCGACTGGGGCGGCCAGTGCATCCTGCTCGGCGTGCCGAAGATGGGCACAGAGGCGAGCTTCGTGGTGGCGACGATGTACAACGACAAGTCGATCCTCGGCTGCCGCTACGGCAGCACCCGGCCCCACCACGACATCCCGCTCTACATCGCCTTCTACCTCGACGGGCGCCTCATGCTCGACGAGATGGTCAGCCAGGTCTACGACCTCGCCGATGTGAACCAGGCGCTCGACGACCTCCACCACGGCAAGCTCAACCGCGGCGTCCTGTCCATCTAGAGCTCAGACCCCCGCGGTGCGCCCCGGTGATTCCTACCGGGTGCCCTTTGCTCTGCCTTTGCTGCCCCTCCGTACGGTCGGCCCGTAGGAAGACAGCTGCAGTCGAGTCGACCGGTGCAGGCCGGAGACCGCTGCGGCGGCAGTCACAGGCTCACGACCGATGGAGGGCGAGACATGCGGACGAGACGGGGCACACGAGGTTGGGTCGCGCTGGCGATCACAGCAGCAGTTGGGGTCGGTCTGCCGGTGGTGGCTGCGGCCCCGGCGATGGCCCATCCAGCGGGTGCGATCATCAGCAACGGCACAGTCCAGCTGGGCGTTTGGGACGAGGGTCACCTCAATGTTCCGGGAGGGGATCCGTCCTCGGGCACGGGCACGGGCTACGTCGGCTTGCGCTACGTACCCACCGGGGCTGAGGCCACGGCCCCCGGGTGCCTGTGCGAGGGCTGGGGGGTTGCCGACGCCACGACATCGATGGCTGGATTCGCCAATGAAGCCGTCGATGGCGTCCAGAACCTCGCCGTCGAGAGCTTCGTCTCGGACGCGGACAGCGCAACCTCGGTCGTGGTCGTCAGCGATGGCGGCGGCGGTGATCTGATGCGTGTCACTCACGACTACCAGCCGTCCACCGACACGCCCAACCTCTACGAGGTGACCATCACGATCGAGAACACGAGTGCGGCCACCATCGATCCGCGCTACCGCCGGGTGATGGACTGGGATGTCGAGCCGACCGCCTTCTTCGAGTACTCGACGATCCAGGGCACCGCAGGTGCGACGGATGTGTCGTTCGCCAGCAACAACGGGTTCGCATCTGCCAACCCGCTGGCGGGGCCGAGCGACCTCGGGGCCGCCGGCGACTTCGTGGATGCCGGACCGAGTGACCACGGTGCTCTCTTCGACTTCGACTTCGAGGATCTGCCCGCCGGCGAATCCAAGACGTTCACCACGTTCTACGGAGCCGCAGCCAGCGAGACCGCTGCGAACGCCGCGCTCGCTGCGGTCGGTGCCGAGGTCTACTCGTACGGTCAGCCAAGCTCGTCTGATCCCACGGCGGGCGAGCCGAACACGTTCATCTTCGCTTTCGAGGGCGTGGGTGGCGATCCGGTGTTCCCCGAGGTCTGCGACAACGGGATCGACGACGACGGTGATGGGCTGATCGACGCGGCCGACCCGGACTGCATCCCGGTACTCGAACCGACGACCACGACCTACGGCGGAGTCGCCAGCGTCCAGTACTCGGACGGGGCAGCACTCTCGGGCACCCTCGTCGACGGCAGCCTGGCTGGCGTGGCCGGCAAGACCTTGGACTTCACGGTCGGCAGCCAGTCCACGAGCGGCGGGCCCACGGATGCTGCGGGTGCTGCGTCGGCCTCTCTCGTGGTGACCCAGCAGCCGGGCACAGTGACCCAGATCGCGACGTCGTTCGCCGGTGATGCCACCCATGCTGCGTCGGCTGACGCGGACCCCTTCGCCATCTTGAAGGAAGACTGCACGCTGACCTACTCGGGCGACACGACCGTGGCTCCGCTGGCCAATACCAACCTGTCAGCGGACATGGGCGAGCCGGATGCCTCGCTCGGGGACCGCAGCGGCAAGACGGTCGTGTTCACCGTCACCGACTCGGCGCTCGTTAGCCAGACGTTCAACGCGGTGACAGACGCCAGTGGGCACGCCACCACCAGCCAACCGTTGCCCGTCGATGTCTATGCAGTGTCGGCGAGCTTCGCAGGCGATGACTTCTACGAGCCGTGTGCGACCGCCGACGAGACGATCGTGACCGTTCAGCAGGCCGGGTCGAAGGCCACAGGAGGCGGATGGTTCACGAGTGGGAGCCGGGCGAGCTTCGGCCTCAACCTGATCCCGCAAGCCGGCGGCACGTGGAAGGGCCAGATCCAGGTCCGGGTCACCAACACCAAGGCAAAGTTCCACGGCAACACCGTCACCAGTGCGGTGGCGCTCGCACCGAACAAGGTCCGGTGGACGGGTACGGGTCGGTGGAACGGAGTCGCGGGCTACACGTTTGAGGTGACCGTGGTCGACAACGGGACGTCCGGGAAGAAGGGCGACACCATCGACGTGCGCATCTACCCGACTGGGAGCCCGGGCTCGCCGGTGTACACCTCTGGCGGGGCGATGGCTCTCAAGGGGGGCAACCTCGTCGTGCACAGGTGAGGTTGTGGGCGGCGGGGGTTGATCCGACGGATCAGCCCCCGCCGTCGGCGCGTCACGCCGGCGTCCACGAGGTACCTTCGCCGCCATGTCCTTGCCCGCTGAGGTCCGAGAGCTCGGGGCAGAGGTCTCCAACTGGGGGCGCTGGGGGAGCGACGACGAGATCGGCACGCTCAACCTCATCGACGAGGCGGCTGTGCTGCGCGGCGTGGCGGCGGTGCGCACCGGGGAGCGCATGTCGCTCGCAATCCGCCTCGACGCCAACGGGCCCCAGATGGGCACCATCCCCGGGCGCATCAACCCGCTGCACACGATGGTCGGGATCAACACCGCGTACACGGGTGACCCGGGCGACGCCTGCTTCAGTGATGACGTGCTTACGCTCGGCCTGCAGGCCTGTACGCACTGGGATGCGCTGGCGCACGTGAGCTACGACGGCCTCCTCTACAACGGTCACCCGGCTACATCGGTGACCGCTGAGCGCGGTGCCACGCGCTGCGGGATCCACAAGGTCACCAACATCGTGAGCCGAGCGGTCCTCCTCGATGTGGCCAAGGCGCTCGGCACAGACCGCCTGGCGCCACGGCACCTGATCTCGGAGGCCGACCTCGAGGCAGCGGTCGAGCTGGCGGGTGTGCGGCCCGAGCCGGGCGACATCGTGCTCGTGCGCACCGGGCAGATGGCGCTGCTCAAGGCCAAGGATCGGCAGGGCTACACGCTGGGCGACCAGCCCGGGCTCACGGTGGCGACCGTGCCATGGATGCGTCGACACGACGTGGCAGCCGTCGCCATCGACACCTTGGCGATGGAGGTGTTCCCGTGCGAGGACCCTGCCGTGCTGTTCCCGGTGCACCTCCTCCAGCTCCGCGACATGGGCCTCACGCAGGGACAGAACTTCGACCTCGAGGCGCTGTCGGCGCACTGCGCGTCCGACGGCGTGTACGAGATGCTCCTCGTCGCCAACCCGGAGCCGGTCACGGGTGGTGTGGGCGCGCCGACCAACCCCGTCGCGATCAAGTAGAGAGACGGGGATGACCACCGTGCCCGCGCCCGCCTCCTTCAACTTCGCCGACGTCTGGGAGATGGCGGCCGACGCGGCTGGCGATCGGGAGGCGCTCGTCTGCGGGTCCCAGCGCCGCACGTACGCTGCGCTCGAGGATCACGCCAACCGTCTCGCCAACCACCTGCTCGGCCGCGGCGTTGGGCCTGGCGATCACGTGGCGCTCTACCTCGAGAACTGCCCCGAGTACCTCGAGGCGATGCTGGCCTGCTTCAAGATCCGGGCGGTGCCGGTCAACGTCAACTACCGCTACGTCGCCGGTGAGCTGCGCTACCTGCTCGACAACAGCGACGCAGTCGGTGTGCTGCATGGCCCGCGGCACGCCGAGGTGGTGGCAGACGTGCTGTCCGATCTGCCGGGCAGCCCCTGGACGCTCGCCACAGGCGCGCCGTACGACGAGGCTCTGGCGGCGGCCTCCGCGGAGCGCCCTGCGCGCAACAGCCGCGGGGGAGACGACCACTACATCATCTACACGGGTGGCACCACGGGCCTCCCCAAGGGTGTCGTGTGGCGCCAGGAGGACGCCTTCTTCGCGTGCCTCGGCGGGGGTGATCCGATGCGCATCCAGGGTGAGGTGACCTCCCCCGACGAGCTGCCGTCGCGGATCGGCGACGGCGGCCCCACCTACTTCACGCTGGCGCCGCTCATGCACGTCGCCGCGCAGTGGACCTCGTTCATGTGGTTCTTCATCGGTGCCAAGGTCGTGCTCATGGAGGGCTCGCTCGACCCCGAGCGCGTGTGGGCGACCGTCGAGGCCGAGCAGACGCACATGCTCACGGTCATCGGAGACGCCGTCGCCAAGCCGCTGCTCGACGCCTGGGACGCGGCCGGCCCCGGCCGGTGGGACGTGTCGTCGCTGTTCGCCATCTCCAACGGCGGCGCACCGCTGTCGGCCGGCTGCAAGGCCCGGATCCTCGAGCGCTTCCCGAACGCGATCGTGAACGACGGCTTCGGATCGTCTGAGGCCGGCATTCAAGGGTCCTCGCGCGTCGTGGCGTCCGACGCGCCGGGTCCGGGAGGCACCGTGCGCTTCGACAGGGGTGCCAAGCCGCTGCTCGTGCTCGATGACCACGATCGTCCGGTCGAGCCGGGCTCGGGGGTGACGGGCCGCATCGTCACCGGAGGCCGCTTGCCGCTCGGCTACCACAAGGATCCTGAGCGCACAGCGGCCACGTTCATCGAGGTCGACGGTGAGCGCTGGCTGATCACGGGCGACCTCGCCACCGTGGCCGAGGACGGCACCATCGACCTGCTCGGGCGTGGCTCCACGTCGATCAACACCGGTGGTGAGAAGGTGCACCCTGAAGAGGTGGAGGGAGTGCTCCACAGCCATCCCGCGGTCACCGATGTGTTGGTCGTCGGCGTGCCTGACGAGCGCTGGGGGAGCGCGGTCACGGCAGTCATCCAGGCGGCCGACGGTGCCGAGCTGACGCTGGACGAGATCTCGGCGCACTGCCGGCAGCACCTGGCGGGATACAAGGTCCCGAAGAGGCTCGTGCTCGTGGACAAGGTCGTGCGCAGCCCTGCCGGCAAGGCCGACTACCGCTGGGCCGTCGAGGTGGCAGCCGCAGCGACCAACGCGCCTGCCTGAGCGGGCGCGGCCCGCGTGCGGGAGGGTCAGCGGGTGTGGACGACCGCCTGCCACGCGCCCGTGATGTCGAGCGGGCACGTGACGGTGGCGGCGCGCACCAGCCAGCGCAGCGTGTCCTCGGGCGGGGTGGCGTAGGTGCGTAGCACCAGCCCTCGCTTCGGATGGTCGGCGACGACGTACCACTCCTCCGGCACGGGCACCCCCTTGTCCGCGAGGAAGCGCACGACGCGCTGCCCGGCCATGTGCTGGAGCCCGATCTCGCCTGGCGTCCAAGTGGCGAGCGGCACCGTGGGCCCGCGGTTGCCGAAGAGGCTCGCGAGCGGGCTGGCCGGCGGCACCTCAGCGGCATCGACACCTGGGTGCAGGTTGATGTAGACGGCCCCGTCGACGTGGTCGAGCAGCGGGGAGACATCACCGCCTGGGAGCTCCACGACTAGGTCGGCCACGGGCGGACGCTACCTGTGGGGGCGCCCGTAGAGTGCCTCGGTGCCTGTCCCGTCCGCCGCCACCGCGACTCCTCCGGTGCGGGCAGGCCTGGGGATGGCGGCTGCGACGTCGGCAGTGGTCGTGTGGGGCGTGTCGTCGGTCCTGATCAAGCAGGTCGACGGGCTCACGGGTCTCGGTGTTGCCTGCTACCGGATCTGGATGGGCGCAATCGTCGTGGCGATCGCGTTCGTGGCCTCCGGTGGTCGCTTGTCGTGGCGACTGTTGAGGCTGTCGCTGCTCGGCGGGCTCACGTTCACCGCGGACCTGGTGCTGTACTTCAGCGCGGTCCAGGAGACGAGCATCGCCAACGCGACCGTCATCGGGGCGCTCCAGCCGGTGCTCGTGCTTCTCGTGGCCGCCCGCCTGTTCGGCGAGCACCCCCGCGTGGTCGAGCTCGTGTGGGGCGCGGTGGCCGTGGTGGGCACCGCGCTCGTCGTCCTCGGGGGAGACGGAGGCGGTGCGAACAGCCTCGAGGGCGACCTCCTCGCCGTGGGTGCGCTGGTCGCGTGGACGGCCTACTTCGTGTGCTCGAAGACGGCTCGGCGTGAGCTGACCGCCTTCGAGTACCTGACGGGGATGGCGATCGTCGCCGGGATCGCGGTGCTGCCGCTGCCGCTGCTGTTCGAGGGCACGCTGGCTTCGACCAACGCGAGCGGCTGGCTGACCATCGTCTACATCACGGTGATCAACGGGCTGATCGGGCACTTCTTGATGGCGTTCGCGCACGGCCACGTCACGCTGCTCACGATGTCGTTGCTCACGCTGGCCATCCCGGTCCTTGCAGCCGCGGCTGCGGCTGTCTGGATCGACGAGCCGCTCACGGCACTTCAGATCGGTGGCATGTCGGTGGTGCTGGTCGCGCTCGGCATCGTGTCTGCCAGCGCCGCGCGGCGCGCGCCCGCAGTGATCGCGGCCGACGTCGAAGCCATGGAATCGGCCCCTCATCCATAGGCTGGCCGTCATGGACCTTCCCGTGATGCTCCGCGAGGCGCTCGAGCTGCAGATCCTCGAGCAGGCACCGGAGGAGGCAGCCACCACCATCGGCACGGGAGTTGCCGAGCACGGCTCGACCGCCGTGGCTCAGGTGCTGCTCGAGGCGACAGCGGTCGCGCTGCGCCGCATGGTGTCGGTCACCGACGAGGCGTTCGACCTGGCCGATCTGTTGACCAAGCTGGCGCTCGACGGTGCCGTTCCCGAGCACCGCCTCGAGCTGCTGACCGACATCCTCACCGCAGCAGCAGCCACCGCGGGCGGGATCCGACCGGCCGTCGACGCGCTCCACCGCCGGCTCGGCGAGCAGGATCTCCTCTTTGGTGCCTGGCTCGGCACGCTCACCGGCCTGCGCGTGGCGTCGCTCGCCATGGAGATCACCGAGACCGAGCTCCTCGAGGACGTGCTGCTCGCCTTCGAGGTGTTCAGCGCCGAACAGACCGAGATCTGATCGGGCCGTCAGAGCGCACAGCCCCGTTAGGTTGCGCCCATGGACACCATCACGAAACCCGATGCAGAGCTGAGCATCGTCGTTGCCGCACCGGCAGCCAAGGTGTGGTCGACCATCGCTGACGTGACACGCATCCCTGAGTGGAGCCCGGTGTGCCACCGGGTCGACTGGATCGGCGATTCGCGGGATGCGGCCGTGGGGGCGAGGTTCCGTGGCCACAACCGGCTCAATGGCGCTCGCTGGTCCCGCGAGTGCGTGATCACCGAAGCAGAACCCGGCAGGCTGCTGTCCTTCTCGACGCTGTTCAAAGGCGAGGAGTCCACTCGCTGGCGCTACTCGCTCCAACCCGAGGACGGGGGCACGCGAGTGTCGGAGGCCTATGAGATCGTGCGCATGCCGCGCTGGGTCCGCTTCCTGCGCAGCATGCCGGGTGCCGCCGCCAAGAGCGAGCGCGACACCGAGACGAACCTCGGTACCAGCCTCGAGCGCCTGAAGGCGATCGTCGAGGCCGTCTGACGAAGTCCGGCGGGTCGCTACTATCTGACGCACCGTCAGATCTCGGAGGGGGTCGCCAGCATGCCGAACGTCGATGGTGGGAGCCTCTGGCAGCTCGTCGAGCGGCGAGCCGAGGCGACCCCCGATGAACTCGCCGCCATCGACGAGGACGGGCGCACCCTCACGTGGGCCGAGACCAAGGCTCGGGCCGAGGTGGCCGCGGCGGGTCTGGCCTCACTCGGCATCGGCGAGGGCGACGTCGTCTCGTGGCAGCTGCCCACCTGGCTCGAGTCGAAGCTGCTGGTGCTGGCGCTGGCGCGGCTTGGCGCCATCCAGAACCCGATGCTGCCGATCTACCGAGAGCGAGAGGTCGGCTTCATCACGCGTCAGGCCAAGAGCAAGCTGCTCATCGTCCCGTCGATCTGGGCCGGCTTCGACTTCGAGGGCATGGCACGAGACATCGCCGGCAAGATCGAGGCCGAGGGTGGTCACCTCGAGGTGCTCGTGGCGGACAAGGCGCTGCCCGAGGGCGATCCCTCCACCCTCCCGCCGCCGCCGGACCCGGGCCAGGAGCCGGTGCGCTGGTACTTCTACACGTCGGGCACCACCGCTGATCCGAAGGGCGCGCAGCACACCGACCGCACGATCCTCGCCAGCGCGCTCGGCATGAACGAGTGCCTCGGCGTGACCGATGCCGACAAGAACGCCGTCGTCTTCCCCTTCACGCACATCGGTGGCATCGGCTGGCTCTTCAGCGCGCTCGTCGTCGGGTTCCCCACCGTCTACATCGAGCGCTTCGACCCCGTGCGCACCACCGAGCTGATCAAGCAGCACGATGTCACGATGGCGGGTGCCGGCACACCGTTCCACATGGCCTACCTGGCAGCCCAGCGCCAGCTGCCGGAGGGCGAGCGGCTCTTCCCGAACGTTCGCGTCTACTGCGGCGGCGGCGCTCCCAAGCCGCCGCAGCTGCACTACGACATCAAGGCCGAGATGGGTGGTGTCGGGATCGTGTCCGGCTACGGGCTCACCGAAGCGCCGATCATCGTGATGGGGTCGATCCACGACACCGATGAGCAGCTCGCCAACACCGAGGGCCGCGCCACGGGTGCGACGAAGCTGCGGGTCGTCACGCTCGACGGCAAGGAGGCCGGGATCGACGAGGAGGGCGAGATCCGCACGAAGGCGCCGCAGCTGATGAAGGGCTACCTCGACAGCTCGCTCGACGCCGAGGCGTTCGACGAGGACGGGTGGTTCCGCACCGGCGACCTCGGCCGCATAGACGCGGACGGGATGGTCACCATCACTGGACGGGTCAAGGACATCATCATCCGCAACATGGAGAACATCTCGGCCAAGGAGGTCGAGGATGTCCTCTTCCGCAGTCCGGCGGTTGCCGATGTCGCTGTCATCGGCGTGCCCGACCCGCGCACCGGCGAGCGCGTCTGCGCCGTCGTGGTCCCCGCCGACGCTGCCAACCCGATCACCTTCGACGAGATGGTGGCCTGGTGCCGCGCCGAAGGCCTGATGACCCAGAAGCTGCCTGAGCGCCTCGAGCTCGTCGAGCAGCTGCCCCGCAACCCCACCGGCAAGGTCCTGAAGTTCGAGCTGCGCTCTCGGTTCGGCAACGCCTGAGGAAGGAACACCCACAGACATGGCACTACTCGACGGGAAGGTCGCGATCGTCACGGGGGCCGGACACGGCATAGGCCGTGCTCACGCGCTCGAGCTCGCCAAGCAGGGGGCGAGCGTCGTCGTGAACGACCTCGGCACGTCGGTCACCGGCGACGGCTCCGACCAGAAGGCGGCCGACCTCACCGTCGAGCTCATCACGTCGCGCGGTGGTGCAGCGGTGGCGAGCTATGACGACGTGTCGGACTACGACGCCGCCGGCCGCATGGTCGCCCTCGCGGTGGACACCTACGGTCGCCTCGACGTGCTCGTGAACAACGCCGGCATCGTGCGCGACACAGCCATCTGGAACATGTCCGAGGCCGACTTCGACGCCGTCATCAAGGTGCACGTGAAGGGCACGTGGGCGCCGTCGCACCACGCCGCGCGCCACTGGCGCGAGCGAGCCAAGGCCGGCGAGGTGTTCACCGGCCGCGTGATCAACACCACGTCGGGGGCGGGTCTCGTCGGCAACTTCGGTCAGACCAACTACGCCACAGCCAAGGCCGGGATCGCCGGCTTCACGCAGACGCTCTCGCTCGAGCTCTACAAGCTCGGGGTAACGGTCAACGCGGTCGGACCTGCCGCCGCCACGCGAATCACCGGCACGATGCCCGGCGCACCAGCGGTGATCGAGGCTGACGATGTGCCCGAAGACGAGTGGAACCGGATGGACCCGGCCGTGTCGTCACCGCTCGTCGCATGGCTGGCGAGCGACGAGAGCCAGCACGTCACCGGCCAGGTGATCCGAGCCGTCGCCGAGGACATCGTCTGGATGCGTGGTTGGAGCGAGGGTCCGAAGATCTCCAACGGCGGCAAGCGCTGGGACGCCACGAAGCTCGGCCAGCAGCTCGCCACCGACGTCTTCCAGACCCGCGCTCCCGGCCTGCGCTACTGACAACAACCAACGTCTGTGAACCCCCAAGGCCGGTATGCGGACGTGGGGGTTCACAGACGTCGGTTGGGGATCTTGGTCGGGCCGGGCGTCGTGGCGGCCGGACGGGTCGCCGAGCTGCGCGCGCTTGCGGCCCGGGTCGGCTGCGGGGTGGTCAACACGTGGGGCGCCAAGGGGGTGTTCCGGTGGGACGATCCGCTCCACTTCGGTACGGCTGGCCTGCAGGCCAGGGACTTCGAGCTGGCGGGGCTAGCGGACGTCGATGTGCTCGTGACGTGCGGTCTCGACCCGGCGGAGGTCACGTCGGAGCCTTGGCTCGGTCGAGCCGAGGTCATCGATGTTCCTCCTGACGACCTGGCAACCGTCGAGCTGGACCTGCCGGAGGGCACGCTCGACCGCCCGCCGCTCTACACCGCGCTGGCAGCAGTGGTGGGCCCCATGTACGAGCAGCCCGGATCGCCGCCGGCCCGCGCGGCGGCGCTGGCCGCCGCTCTCCCCGAGCGCGGGCTCGTGGTCGCCGAGCCCGGCCCGATCGGCTTCTGGATCGCGCGCACCTTCCCGACCTCTGTGCCCGGGAGCGTGCTGGTGCCGGCCGCCGGCCGGCCGCAGGTGGCCTGGCGAGCGGCCCAGGAGGCAGCGCTCCAAGGCCGGGAGGTCACGCTGGTGACGGCGGCCCTGCCCGGCGCGCCCATCAGTGGTGTGCGCTTGGAGGTGTGGGATGCCAGTGAGGTCGACCTCGACCCGGCCCCGCTCGTGGCGGTGGCGGGCGAGATCGTCGCCTGGGCCGGTGTCACGAAAGATGCGCCCTGATCGCCGATCTCGGGACAGCGGCGGCTACTGGCGCCAGCCGAACGAGCGGGTGCAGGCGGGCCAGTGGCTCCAGCCGCCCTCGGCGTGCAGGCGCCGGCCCATCTCGATCTGCGTGTCGCGAGAGTGCTCGTGCGGGTAGCCGGTGCCGCCGACAGCCCGCCACGAGCTGAGCGAGAACTGCAGGCCGCCGTAGTAGCCGTTGCCCGTGTTGATCGACCAGTTCCCGCCTGATTCGCACTGCGCGAGACGGTCCCAGGAGGCGGGATCGTTCGGATCGCCGGCGCTGGCTGGCGTGGGCGTCGGCGTCGGGGCGGGTGGCGGGGCCGCGACGGCGGCGGCGACAGCTGGTTGTGCCGGCGGGCTGGCCACCGCGATCGATGCTGGCGTGGCGTCGGCGGTCGACTGCGAGTGCACCTCGCTGCCGCCCAGTGCACCACGGGAGTGGATCAGCTCGTCCCGGGTCTCACGCCAAGTGGTGCCGCCGCTCGGCTTCGAGGTCTCGGGCAGGGTGATGTCCGAGGATGCGCCCGCACTCGTTGCGATCATCACGACGAAGATCACGATGGCTGTGATCGAGGCGCCGGCCTCTAGGCGGGCTCGTCGTGCGAGGCACGGCGAGCCGCTGGTACTCGGGGGCTTGCTCCCGGACATGGCGAATTCCTCCTGGTGTGACGAGGGGAGGCTGGGCGCGCGCCGGTCGAAAGGTGGGATCGACGGATCACTGCGCCCCAGCGGCGGGCCGCGCTTCAGGCGGCTGGTGAGTTACGAAAGCGTAACCACGGACTGAAACGAAACTGCAACATTTCGCCATGTGACTTCGGGCACATGGCGATCTGACGCCACGTCAGGCGCCTGTGCGTCAAGCCGCGGAAGGGTCAGCGGCTGCGCGGGAGGCCCAGTCCTCGGCCCGCGATGATCTCTCGCTGCACCTCGCTGGAGCCGCCGTAGATGGTCGTCACGACGGAGTGGCGGAAGGCGTGCTCGACCAGCCCGTCCAGCACGGAGCCGTCCTCACCGAGGGCCAAGAGGCCGGCGGTTCCGAGAACGTCGATGAGGTCGGCTGATGCCCGCACGAACGCCTCGGTGATGTGGAGCTTCGCCATCGAACCCTCGACCTGGGGCATCTCACCGCGGGAGGAGAGCCAGGCGGAGCGAAACAGCAGCAACCGGCCCACCTCGAGCTCGGTGCTCCAGCGAGCGAGGCTGGCACGGACGTTCGGATCGTCGAAGCGGCACGTGCCGTCGGGTCCCGGCTGAAGTGACCACTCCGCCACCGCTTCGACCAGGTGGTCGGGCTCGCCCCAGTTGGCGGAGTTGCGCTCGTAGACGAGGGCGGCGTGCATGACGGACCAGCCGGCGTCGACATCGCCCACCCGGCAGGCGTCGGGCACCCGCACCTCTGTGTAGAAGGTGATGTTGGTGCGCTCGCCGCCCATCGTCTCGACAGGCGTGATCTCGATCCCAGGCGTGTCCATCGGCACCAGGAACATCGTCAGGCCCTTGTGCTTGGGTGCCTCGAGGTTGGTGCGGGCCAGCAGGAAGACGTAGTGCGCCTCGTGGGCCATCGTCGTGAACATCTTCTGACCTTCGATGACCCAGTCGTCGCCGTCACGGGTGGCGCGGGTGGCGACCGCGGCGACGTCGGAGCCGGCGTCGGGCTCGCTGTAGCCGAGGCAGCACATCACCTCGCCGGCGAGTATGCGCGGCAGGATGTCGGCCTTCTGCTGGTCGGTGCCGCACACGAGCAGCGTGGCACCGACCATCGAGGCGATGCTGAGACCGTCGACCGGTGCCTCAGCGGCGAAGAGCTCTTGCATCAGTAGCGTCTGGTCGATCGCGGTGCGGCCCAGCCCGCCGAACTCCTTGGGCCACCCGGAGGCGAGGTAGCCGCGCTCGCACAGTGCCTTGTGGAAGCCCCAGTCGTGCATCGTGCCGGTGGCGTGCGCCCGATCCACGATCTCACGCGTGAGGTTCGCGGCGATGAACGTCCGCACCTCGTTGCGGAACGCCTCGGTCTCGGCGTCGAACCTGAAGTCCATGCCGGTCCTGGTAGCCCGGCCGGTGCGGGCGGCCGCGAGGGCGGACGGCGCTGCTGCCTCGTCGCCCCAACGTCGCTGTGCGATCAGGTCCAGCTCGGTGCGCGGGTCGCCGAGCAGCAGCCGTGTCGCCTTGGCGCGCCTGACGTGGAGCTGCACGTCGTACTCGAGCATGAAGCCGTAGCCGCCGTGGACGTGCAGGCTGAAACCGGCTGCCTCGTCCGCCACCGCGCCGCAGTACCAAGAGGCCTGCGCCGCGAGCAGTGGGGCGGTCGGCTCCTCCTCGTCGAGCGCCCACACGGCCTCGTAGGCGAGCAGGCGGCTGCCGTCGACCCGCTCATGCAGGTCGGCGAAGCGGTGCTGGATCGTCTGGAAGCTGGCGATCGGCACGCCGAACTGGTGGCGGTCGAGCGCGTAGCGCACGCCCACATCGAGGCTGGCGCGCGCCAGGCTGGCCTGCGCGATGGCGGTGAGGGCGCGCCACTCGTCCAGCGCGCGCGCGAACTCCGCCAGGGCGTTGGCGCCCTCGGCGAGCACGTCGCCAGTCTCCGCGTCGACGTCGGCAGCAGCCAGGCCGGCGAGGGTGCGCCGCGCCCGGCCAGCGGGGGCTGCGGCTGCCGTGATCCGGTCGCGGTCGAGCCCCAGGATGACCTCGGCCACCGCCGCGAAGGCGGTTGGAGCCGGGCCAGGAGCACCCGACACGCGCAGCGCCGCTGGCGCCCGGTCCAGGAGGCGTGCGAGCGGCTGCTCGCCGGGACCGCCTAGGCGCGCCAGCAGGCGCGCGACGACCGCGGTCTCGACCAGCGGCGCCAGCCCCAGGTGGGCGCCGTGCACCTCCACCGCCGCGGCCAGGTCGGTGAGGGAGGCCCCGGCCCCTCCCGAGGTCTCGGGCAGCGCCATCGTCGGCAGGCCCATCTGGCAGATCGACTCCCAGAGCGCCGGATCGAAGCCGTCGGCTTCGATCTCGCGCACCCGCTCCCCGTGGGACGCCTTGGCGTAGAGCCGCTGCGCGGCCTCGCGCAGGGCCTCCTGGTCGGGGGTGAAGGAGAGGTCCATCGGGTCCTGTCGAGTCAGATCTGACGGGTCGTCAGATATTGTGCCATCCTCCGCGCATGGACGAGCCAGCCGCCACAGCACCGCTCGGCAGCGTGCGCGTGATCGAGTGCTCGATGCTCGGTCCGGGGGCCATCACCACGACCCTGGCCGACCTCGGCGCCGACGTGATCAAGGTCGAGCCGCCCTCGGGCGACTACATCCGCGAGATGACGTGGCCGATCGTGGAGGGCACGTCGCTGATGCACCTGCACATCAGCCGCGGCAAGCGGTCGATCACCATCGACCTGCGAACGGAGGCGGGCCGCGAGGTGTTCCTCGAGCTGGTGAAGGGCGCCGACGCGGTCATCGAGGCGATGCGCCCGGGTGGCCTCGATCGCCGTGGCGTGGGCTACGAGGCCTGCCGGGCCGTCAACCCGAGCATCGTGTTCTGCACCATCTCCGGCTACGGCATGACCGGGCCCTACAAGGACATGCCGAGCCATGGCATCGCCTACGACGTGTGGGCGGGGTTGGTGCAGCCGGTCACCACCGAGGAGGGCTTCTGCGCCATCCCCGAGCACCCCTCGGTGGGCATCCATGCCGGCCCCCTCTTCGGCGCGCTGGGGGTGCTCGCCGGGATCACCCGGGCTCGGGCCACCGGGCAGCCCTGCCAGCTCGAGATCGCCCAGTCAGACGCCTCGGCAGCGATGGACTGGCTGCGCAGCGAGACCTACCGCGCCTACGAACGCCCCGAGTCGGAGGTGACGGGCAACAAGGCCGACGGCTACGAGAGGCGCGCACCGGGCACCGCCGGCATGCGCGACGGCGTGCGCTACCAGTTCTACGAGACCTCAGATGGCCACATCCTGTTCATGGCCTCCGAGCGCGAGTTCTGGGAGAACTTCTGCAATGGCATCGGTCGGCCCGACCTCTTCGAGCTCCACCCGGGCTCGAAGTACGCCGACCACGCTCGCGGCAACGAGGAGCTGCGCCGGGAGCTGGCGGAGATCTTCAGGAGCCGCTCGACAGCGGACTGGGTGGCGCTCGGCGGGCAAGCCAACACGCCGATCGCGCCGGTGAACACCCCGCAGACTCTGGCGGCCGACCCGCAGTTCCAAGATCGGATGCCGTGGATCCCCAAGGAGCGGGTGGGCAACGACCAGGTGCCGTCGCCCATCAAGGTGCTGGGCGAAGACCTGCCGCTTCCCACCAAGGCTCCATCGGTGGGCGAGCACACCGCTGAAGTGCTCCGCGACGTGCTCGGCTACGACGACAAGCGCATCGCCGACCTGCGCGACCGGGGTGCCCTCGGCTGACGGCTGCGCCCAGCCTCCACCAGCGAGCGCCCCACCAGCACGAGCCCGCTTCCGAAGAGAGCGAGGGTGAGGGCGTCGACACCGGTGCGCGGCAGCGCCGGCGCGGCTGGTGGAGGTGGAGGGGTGGGCGCGGCCGCCAGCACGGTGACCGGCGTCGCCGCCGGGGCTGTGGTGGGGGGGACGGTCGTGGTGGGCGGGGCTGTGGTGGGCGGAACGGTCGTGGTCGTGGTTGGGGGAGCGGTGGTGGTCGTGGTGGGCGGCGGGACCGGCTCGTTGTCGATCACAACCTCCACAGATGCGCCAGCGGCCAGGTCGACGACGATCCGCTCCGCCAGACGCTCGTAGCCGTCAGGCGCGGCGGTCTCGGTGATCTCGTAGCGCCCCGGCAGCAACCCCTCGACGGTGGTCGGCTCATCGGTGGTGACGACCTCGGCCACGACCTCGTCGAAGGTGCCATCGGCGTCGGAGTCGTAGCGCACCCTGAGCGAGGCGCCTGGAAGTGCCGCGCCGGTGCCAGCATCGACCTTGCGGATCACGAGGCGCCCGCGCAGCGCCGAGTTGGCTGCTTCGAGCGTGGTGATGCGCCCGGTCTGCACGACCACGCTCCAGGGACCGGCCGCTGCGTAGCCAGGAGGTGCCTGCTCCTCGACCACGCGGTACGACCCGATCGGCAGGCTGACGGGACCGGCTTTGCCGTCGGCGCCGCTCGTGACCCGCTGAAGGGCCGTCCCACCGCCGGGCGGCTCGATGCGGAACCGGGCACCGGCGACCGGAGCCCATGCGGTGGCATCGCCTCGCTTGATGACGAGCAGCTGACCGGTTGCCGGTGCCACCGTCGCGGAACCAGTCAGCTGATCCACCGCCGGGCGCGCCACTCGCTGGGCGCGGGTCGTGGTGGGGGCCCATGCGTCGACCGGAAGGTGTGGCACCGTCGCCGCTGCGCGCACGGTGGCGGGCGCGCCTGACGCTCGGAAGGTGAGGGCCACCGAGCCGTCCGCCCCTGTGGTGGCGCTCGCCGCACTCAAGCCGGGGGACGACCCGGCGAAGCTGATGGCCACGCCCGCCACGCCCATGCCGTTGGCGTCGGTGATCCTCGCGGTGATGCGAGCGGTGCCGGCCGCGCCCACCGGTCCGGCGACGACGCTGAGCCGCAGCGGACCGCGCAGTGCCGCGTGGGCGAGAGCGTCGGCCTTGATGGCTCTGGCGGTGCTGAGCACCTGGCTCTCGGCTCCGCCGAAGCCGGCGAGCCGGTTGATGGCGAGCCTGTCCACATCGAGGCGACCGGAGGGATAGTGAGCGCCCATCAGGTCGTGCAGGGCGAGCATCAGGGCGGCGTGGCGCACCCGGTCGGTGTTGCGCCCGTGGGTGGCGACCGCCCATCCGAGGGCGGACTGCACGTCGGGTGGCACCGCTGATAGGTCTGCTGGCGCGTAGCGATAGGCGGGATCTGGGGCACGGATCCCGTGGTCGATGCACCAGGCCGTGCCCAGCTCGCCCATGGCGTAGCTGCCGTACCAGGAGGTGAAGCCGTCGACGGTGGCGCGAAAGCCGTGGAGGTGGGTGACCGCGGCCGACGCTGCATCGGGGCGGGCGAGCAGCAGCGCAGCGGCGGCCACGAGCAGGGCGAGGCCGGAGGCCAGGGGACGGTGGTAGAGCGGGCGGGCGCGCCGGGACACGGGATCCTCCACGAACGGGGGTGGTGGGGAGGCCGACCCGCGCCGGCGATGTGGGAGGCGTCTGTCTTACAGACAATCTCAGTGAGTTTGATACCAGTTCAGCGGCGTTTGATCAAGGCGCGGCGCTGGCGGGCGCGCTCCTCGGCGTGGGCCTGGCGACGCTCAGCCCGGGTCGGGCCGCTGGATGGCTCGTCTGCTGGCTCGACCCACACGTCGCCGCCGAGATCCCACTCGGCCGCTACCTCGTCAGGAGGGAGCTCGACCAAGACGGCGGAGGCTTGAGCGCAGGCGCCGGCGGCGGCCAGCGATACGCCCGAGGCGGGTCGTACCGGCCGGCCGGCCAGGTCCGCGATGCACTGCGCGTGGATCTGGACCTCGGGCGCCGGAGCGCTGACGCGCAGCGGCTCGTCGTCGTCCCACCGGGCCCCCGAGTCGATCAGCAGGTCGAGCGTGTCGAGCGCGTCGCACGCGACTCCGTCGAAGGCCGCGCGCGCGATGTCGCCTCGCGCAACGCCCGGCGTGAGGCCCGTCAGCACGCCGCCCAACCGACCCGGCACATCGGGAACGAGCACGAGCCCTGCCGCGCCCGGTGGGCACTCGACGGCCAGCGCACCCAGCTCGGGCGCGTCCACGTCGAGGAGCGAGCGCACGACTTCGACGATCGCTGCGCCGCCCGCTGTCTCGGCTATGGCCAGGTGCCGCCCCGTCGCGTCTGCGCAGCTGCGTGCCAGCCCGTTCGGGTCGTCGATCGGGTGGTCGAGCCCGGCCAGAACCCTCGTAGTGGTGCCCAGCACCACGGCAGGTCGCCCGGGCGCGACGCCAAGCGCCAGCGCGACGGCCATCGCCTCTCCCGTGCCGGGACCCACGAGCGGCCGTCCGCGCAGGCCGAGCAGGTCGTAGACGGGGGCATCGAGCCAGTCGGCTCGTTCGCTCGGCGAGAGCACGGCGGGGAGGCGATCGTGCCACCACTCGAATGAGCCATCGGGTGCCAGGTCGGCCAGCCCCCTCCGGCTCCAGTCCTCGTTGGCGGGCGACCAAGCCCCGGTGAGGGATGCGCCGCCTCGGTCGGTCACGAGGCGTCCTGTGAGGCGGTAGGTGAGCCAGTCGTGGGGCAGGAGCGCAGCGCCGATGCGCTTGAAGATCTGCGGGTCGGCTCGGCGCAGCCACTTGAGCCTTGCGACCATGCTTCCCGGAGCATCCGCTCCGGAGGCCTCGGCCTGCGACCACGGCTGCATCGGGCGCAGCACGGCACCGGCCCCGTCGAGCAGGACCAGGCCTGGGTGACTGCCGCAGACGGAGATGGCGGCGATCTCGCGTTGGCCGGACTGGGCGACGGCGCTGATGAGTGACCGCCACCAGGCGGTGGGATCGTCGGGCTCGGTGCCGAGGTCGACGTGGCGCGCCGCGCCGGTGGCGACGAGCGCTCCAGTGTCTGACTGGCGCACCTCGACATGCGTGGCCTGGGGACCGAACGCCACCCCCAGCACCAGCGCCATGTCAGCGCCCTCGCGACCGGGTGAGAGGGGCAGGTCCGCGCACGGCGGGAGCATAGGGGGGCACTGACAGCGCGCACCCGCTGCGTCATCGGTCCAACATCCCTTGCATGACCTCCACCAGGACCGTGCAGACGCTCTCGTCGAGCAGTGCGCAGATGTCGCGCGCGAGCGAGGCAGCAGGCGGGAACGCGCCCGTGGCCCACCGCGCGTAGAAGCCGTCGTCCATCCACTGCGTGATGTAGGCGGGAAGGTGGCCGTCGGGCAGCGCCAGCGCCTCAGGGTGAGCGCGTAGACGAGCCCATGTCCAAGCCTCGGTGTGGGCCCGACCGAGAGCGATCAGGCGCGCCGGGTCGTCGAGGTGGAGCAGGTCGTCGTCAGACGCCGTTGCGATGGCCGGGTGCAGCAGAGCGAGCTCCACCCATGACGACTCGACCCGTGCACGACGGGCGGGGTCGCCCCAACCCTCGAGGATCCGATCGAGCCAGGCGACCATCCACAGCGCGCTCGTGGCGGGCGGCGCCGGGTCGGTGGGCAGCGCCAGCACGCGGCGGCAGAGGTCGGGGATGGTGCCGCTGGCAGGGCCGGGCAGCTCCTCGACCACGGCACCGCGGCGCATGATCGAGCTCTCGGCACCCGATCGGTGCACCAGGAAGGTGGTGGCGGTGCGCTCGGAGGGCCGGGCGGAGTCGAGATGGTGGGCGGTGCCGTGCACGCGCATGCCGAACATCGACCAGTCAGAAGGAGCGGTGAAACCGGCCACCTCGCTGAACGGATGGATCTCGCGGTCGAGCGGCATGAGGCCGAGCTGGAAGTCGGTCGCGGTCTCGTCAGCGACGTGGATGAGCAGGTGGCCTGGTTCTTCGAGGCTGGCATCGTCGACCAGGGTGGCGATGGCGTGGACGTCGGGTGGTCCGCAGTGTGACAGGCGTGAGCGGAGACGTCGGTTGGATGATGACGCGGATCGCATGGGTACCTCGCAGCGACAGTTGGGTCGGTGAGGCGATCCGGCGATCGCGATGTGCCCGCCCGCGAGCGTCTCGCGGTGCGTCGGGAGAGCATGGCATCGCAGGTGTGACAGCTGAAGGAGCGATCCCTAGGCCGACAGCGCGGCCGGGTGGTGGCGGCGCGCCGGACCGATGTCGGGCTGCGCGACGCGGTCGATGCCGCGCGAGGCCGTGCCCCAGCGGCGCTCCGTGAGGATGCGCGCCAGCCGCGCGTCGCTGGCCGCGTAGGCGTGGAGCACCTCGTTCGACAGGTCATGGATGCGAGTGCGGTCGACCTCGATCGGAGCCAGGCCCACGAAGCGTGCGATCGACTTCAGCGAGCAGGAGATGCGCAGCGCGGGGCCAACATCGCCTCGGTAGAGGCGGTAGGCGTCGATGTGGGTGTGGTCGTACCACCCGGCGCGATAGGCGCCGCGATGACCGGGGAGCGGCGACCCCCCTCGGAGGCCAGGATCGAGCTGGAGCCGCAGGCCCATGGGCAGGTCGTACAGGGCGGCTCGGTCGGCGATGAAGGGGAGGTCGAAGGAGGCGCCGTTCCATGTGGCGATCACGCCCGGCTCGAGCTCGTCCAGGCGCTCGTCGAGCTGCGCCAGGAGCATTGCCTCCTCGCCGGTGAAGATCTCCTCGTAGCCGGGGCAGGCGAGCGCGACCGTGACGACAGCGGCGACGACCGGGTCGAGCCCGTTGACCGTCGTGTCCGTCTCGATGTCGAGGCCGTAGACGGCCGGTCGTCGTCGCATCTCGCCCCCGCGAACCTGTCGTGCACCTTGCAGAGTAGGAAGGCCCTCCTCCGCCCTGGTGGATGCCGTGCTCAAGAGATGCGCGGATAGGGAGGCCGGCGGACTCCTCCGTGCCCCATTGATGGCACTGTGCCGCTGGGTCACCTCGCCTATCGGCTCGGCTCCTCAGTGCAGGCCGGGGATGGGCAAGCGCGTGAAGGAGCGCAGCCGCTTGGCGATGTCTGGAGTGAGCGGCTCGTCGACGTGCTCCAGCGCGAACGTCACGGCCAGCTCGCCGTCACGCGGCCTGACCTCGGTGATGCGGGCGCCCTTGGGCAGCGGTGGGAGGGGCAGGTAGCCCTTGAAGAAGCGCACGAGCGGCGCCGGCCAGCCCACGATCGTCATGCGCTTCGGGGCCAGCCGCAGGAAGCGTCCGGACACCTCGAGGTCGGCGACCGTCTCGCTCGTCTTGAAGCCACCCAGGCCGGTGGTGAGCATCACCCCATCGGAGGTCAGCGCGAGCCGGATCGGAAGCCGTGCGGTGTGGGTCCAGCGGTCGACGTTCTCCTGGCTGACGTAGGCGCGCATGCTGACCGGTCCGGCCTGCAAGCGCGGCGGCAGTCCGGGCGCGACCCGCACGTGCTCGGCGCGCACCACCAGGCGGTCGAGCACCAACCCGGCGGCGAGCACCGCTGGTACCTCCACCTTCACGACGTCGAGCTCGCCCTTCAGCAACCCGGCTGCCGTCACCTTCACCCGTGGCCGGACGGGATGGTCGATCATGCGCGAGGCGGCATCGTCGACCAGTGCGAAGAGCGATGCGACGAGCGGAGGTTCGGTGCGCGCAGCATCGGTAGCGGCCGCGGCAGCGGCGACCACCTCCGGGTCGTCGATCAGCCCCCACTCAGGCGCGACAGCAGGCGCGGGAGGGTCGTCGTCGATGTGGCCGTCAGCGGGGGTAACGATCTGTTCAGGCTACGACCGCGCCGCAATCGCGGCCCGCCATCCCGGGCTCGGCCTCGATCAGGCGATGACCGGCGACAGTCGCTGGGTGGTTGCGATGCGCACCAAGACGATGGTGGCTGAGCTGGACAGCACCAATCCGTAGGCCATCAGAGCCCCGTCCTCCAGCACCAGCCCGTAGAGCCCCCACAGCGACGCGTGCGCCAGCGCGATCCACATGGTGGCGGGGGCGATGCCACGCAGATCGGTGCCGCGCAGCGCGACGATCACCTGCGGCCCGATCGTCAGCAGCACGCTGCCGGCCAGCACGAACCCGAGACGGCCGGTCACAGCGGCAGCGACCACCACGCCGGACCAAGCCAGTGCGCCAAGCCAGTCGGACCGGGTCGCAGACCGGACGAGGAGCAGTGCGGTCCAGGCGCTCGGGATCACCGCCAGAGCCGACACGATGGCGACGACCGCCAGCCGAGCCGTCGCGCCGTAGGCGGTCCACGCCAGAGCGGTGACCACCGAGTTGAGCGCGGCCAGCGGCGAGACGCCCGCCACCACACCCGTTCGGGCGAGCCGGATGGGCTGGGGGAGGAGACGGACGAGGAACACCCCTGACGCCACCCGGCCCACCGCCAACGACCACGACACGACAGAACCCTTCCACGAGTCAGAGCTCGCCTAGGAGCTTCTCCAGGTCCTTGAAGATCCCAGGGAGCTTGGTGACGTCCTCGTGCTGGACTGCGTGCTCGACGTCGGCGACGAGCTTCTTGATGTCGCCGGTCATGGTCTGGACCTTGCGGCCGTAGTCGATCACGGCCTGCATCGACTTCGACGGGGTGAACGTGTAGCCCTCCGCCTTCACCGCGGCGATGCGGGCGTCGAGCGCGGGCGCGATGGCGTCGTAGGAGCCCACGTTCTCCCAGGTGGTGCTGAGGCCTTGGATCATCGGGTTGTCGAAGTTGCCCTGCGCGGTGATCGGCGTGTCCTTGTACACGACGATCGGCTTGCCGATGGCGTAGGCGGTGGCCGTCTCCATCACGCTGCCCTCGTCAGGAACGCGGCCGTTCATGTTGAACACGAGGGCGTCGGTCGCCTCCACCACCTGGTAGACGTCCATCGAGAACCCGGCTCGCTGGATCGCCGTCACGGCCTTGGTGAAGAACGTGGCCTCGATGATCGGCTTCTTCAGCATGTTCATCATGGCGCCGATCTCGATGCCGTCACGCTGCGGCAGGTAGGTGTCGTACCCCGCCTTCTGCAGTGCGTCGTTCACCTGTTGCTGGTCGTACTTGTCGCCCGGGTCGAACATCGGACCCGAGCAGTAGACGAGTGCCTTGCCCATCGGTTGGCTCCTAGAGGAGTGCGTTCTGCTCGTCGAGCAGGCGGGTTGCGGAGGTGCGATCAGAGGTCGCCGCTCCCTGGTCGATGCGGGCGAGCAGATCCCGCAGGTGCCCCAGGGGCTCCGAACGGTGCGGTGGGACCTCGAGCGCCGCCCATGTGGTGGCGGCGCGCAGCGCCAAGCCGTCGGCTCGTCGCTCCAGTGCGTCGGCTATCGCCGCCCGCAGCGTGCGCCGCGCCTCTTCGATCCCGAGGACTCCGGCCTTGAACCCGTATAGCGCCTCCAGCCGTAGCAGCTCGGCGTCGAAGAACGGCTGAGATGCGTCTCGCGCGAAGGCCTGCGCGAGCCCCACGGTGCCGAGTGCGCTCCTCAGATCACCGGTCGCTGCGTGCGCCTGGGCGAGGATCGACAGCCCCAGCGATGCTCCGCTTCCGGCACCGGTCGAGGCGAGCGCTGCGAGCCCGGCCTCCACCATCTCGAGGCCCGCGCGCGGGTCGCGGGTGAGAGCGATGGATCCGCCGCCGATGAGGTCGGCGAAGCCGACGAAGTACTGGTAGCGCAGGAGCGACGCGAGGTCCCGCAGCTCATCGCAAGCGCGAATCGCGTCAGCGTGCTCGCCGCGGAAGTGGAGCGTGAGCGCGACGAACACCGTGCCCATCGACCGGCTGAGACGGGAGCCGATCGCCGCGCCGTGGGCCACAGCGTCCCGGGCCATCGACATCGCGTCGTCGGGCCGACCCTGCACCCAAGCCGACATGGCAGCGGCACCGAGGGCGATCACTCGGTGGTCGGAGCCGAGGCCGAAGGTCACCCGCTCGTAGTCACCCGGGCGATAGAGCTCGAGCGCCCGGACGCTGTGCTCGTAGGAGGCGACCGGATCGCCCAGGTACTGGCGACACAGCCCAAGGGTGGTGTGGGCGCGGAGCAGCCCGACCCGATCCTGGGACGGTGTGGCCGCCTCGTGGATGCGCTCGGCGATCGCAGCAGCGCGCAGGCAGTCCCCGTTCTCGAGCCAGAAGGTGGCCTCGCCGTTGAGCGTGGCCGATAGAGCGTCGAGGTCGCCCACGGCTTCGGAGAGGGCGACTCCCGCCTGCCAGATCTCAAGGGTGGAGCGTGCACCGTAGCCCTCGGCTCCCATCGTGGTGTTGCCGAGGAGGGTCACGACCTCGAGCTCGAGCGATCGTGCGGCGTCGTCGTCTGGCATGGCGCGTAGGATCTCAAGGGAGCGAGCGAGGAGACCTGAGGCCTCGGCGTACGCGCCCCGCTCGCCGGCGCGGCGGCCTGCGACCCGCAGGAGCGATGCCGCGTCAAGGTCTCGCCCAGCCGCCGCCAGGTGGTGGGCAAGCACCTGAGGCTGCTCCACGGCGAAGTCCGGGTGACTCGCCTCCAGCAGCTCGGCTACCGCGGCATGCAGACGGCGGCGGTCGCGTCGGAGGAGCGAGTCGTAGGCGGCGTCGCGTATCAACGCATGCCGGAAGGAGTAGATGACGTCGCTGCCGGATCCGATCGAGACGATGAGGCGCGCTCGCAGCAGCGCGTCCAGGTCGGCGTCGACCTCTTCGCCAGCCAGTGCCCGCAGCGAGCCGCCGTGCACGTCGCGCCCGAAGACGGCGGCCAGCTGTGCGGTGCGCGCGGCGGGCCCGAGCCTGTCGAGGTTGCTGAGAAGCGTGTCGTGGAGCGACGCCGGAAGATCGGCCGTACCGCCGCCCTCGGTCACGGTGGCCGCCAGCTCCTCCAGGAACAGCGGAATGCCCTCACCTCGCCGCAGGATGGCGCGGGCGTGCTCGTCTCGATCAGGCAGCTCCTGTGGGAGCAGGCCATCGATCACCTCGGCGGCGGCCTCGTTCTCGAGCCGGTCGAGGACAAGACGTTCACCACCGCCGAGCTCCTGATCGCTGTCGGGGCGCTGCGTGGACACGATGAGCAGCCCTCCGCCATCCCTGGCTCGTAGGAGCGTGAGCGCCTCCAGCGTGGACGCGTCAGCCCAGTGCACGTCCTCGGCGATGAGCAGCGCTGGCCGGCGACCGAGCGCGGCTCCGAGGGCCTCGGAAGCGGCGATGATGGCACGCCGCCAGCGCACGTCCTTGTCGTCGGCGTCCGTCGCGTCGGGATTCCCGCCGAGGAGGTCGAGGCCCTCGAGCACGGCAGCCAGCGGTGCCAGTGGGGTGGCGGTCTGCAAGGGGGAGCATTGCACCGTGAGGGTCGAAGCGCCGGCGCGCGCCCGCAACTCGGCGACGAGCCGGGACTTGCCGATGCCGGCGTCGCCCACGATCGCGATGGCGCCGCCTTCGCCATCGCATGCGCGACGCCACGCGTCGAGGAGCACGGCCAGCTCGGCGTCACGGCCCATGAGGTCGTTGTGGCTCGCCGTGCGGCGGATGCCGGGGGAAGCCAGCTCGTCGACGCGCCACACCCGCTCGTCCTCCACCCCCTTCAGCCGGGGTGTGCCTAGATCGATGGTGGTGCAGCAGTGGTCGACCAAGCGGCGAGCCGCGTCACTGAGCACGATCGTGCCGGGCTCGGCGATGCCTTCGAGGCGAGCCGCGAGGTTGATGGTGGGGCCGAACACCGAGGTGTCGACGCGGTCGTCGCTCCCCATGGCACCCACTACCGCGACTCCGGTGGCGATCCCAGCGCGCGCCTCCAATCGGATGCCGAGCGCCGCGGCGGTGGTCGCGTTCAGGCCGTCGAGATCCGCGAGCAGCGCGTGCGCGGCTCGCACCGCTCGCTCCGTGTCGCCCTCGTGGGCGGTCGGGTACCCGAACACCGCTACGAGACCGTCGCCGAGGTACTGCGCGACGTGGCCGTCAAAGCGCGCCACCGCGGCGCGGCCGAGCTCCTGGTACGCGAGCACGACCTCGCCGAGGTCCTCCGGATCGAGCTCGTAGGAGAGCGCGGTGGAGCCGACCAAGTCGACGAAGAGAACTGTGACCTGGCGGCGCTGCCCCGTCAGCGCCGCCCCGGGCGCGTCCGCTTCCACGGCGCGCAGCGTACGACGATGCCAGGATTCGTGCTCCGGGCGGCATCCTGCCTCGGGTGGCGGAAGGACGTGCGCGACATGGCAGCTCCACGAGCAGACGAACGGCCGGTACCACAGGGCCTCGTGCCCTTCTGGGGCGGCTCGCTCGCGGCGTTTGCGACCCTCGAGCCGGTGGCGTTCGACCGCGGCACGCAGGAGAGGCACCGCGCCTACTCGCTGCTTCTGATGGCGATCATGAGCGCGCGTTGGAACGGCAACAAGTACGGCGAGGTCGGCGACTACGGGACCTGGCGAGAGAACCAGCTGCTGACGACCGGCACCGACGGCACGAAGGTCTACGCCGGCGGCAGCTACCTCGGTCACAACATCGCAGCGATCGCTGTGGACGCCACCGGGCGCGTGATCGACTTCGAGTTCAACCACAACGACCTGTTCGACAGCTCCGTCGAGCACGCCGAGTCGCGGCTCGTGCGTCGGGTGTTCGCGCTCAACCAGGTGTACAGCCCGTGGTCGGAGGGCGGACCTGTCGAGTCTCAGTCGGCGGGGCCGCCTCACCAGCTGTTCACCACAGCGGTGAGCCAGCCTGACCAGCTCGGCGGGCAAGCCGAGGTGGTACGTGGCTACTCGTCGCTGCTGACCGACGTCACGATCTACACTTCGCTCGAGTCGTGCGCGCAGTGCTCGGGCATCATGACCCTCGCCGGGGTGCGCCAGATCGTGTACCTGCAGTGGGATCAGGGCGAGTTCCTGGTCGGCAACATGATGTACAAGGCCACCGCGGGGGGCGCCTCGGGCTTCCGGGCTCCGCTGCCGGTCCCGGCGGCCGCCTTCGGCTTCGAGTACTTCGACCAGCTGAACGCCGGCAACGACGCGTTCTGCGCCGGCGTCACCAGCTCGCCGTTCTACACCGGTCCCGCCACCACTGGTCCGGTCACGACGCCGTCGATCACGTCCTACCTCTGCACGGACGACGCGCAGGGCATCTACGCCGCCGCCGCGGCGGAGCTCACGACCTTCTCGGTGGCCGATCCGACCTACGTCCCCCCGGGTTCACCCAGGGGCACCCTGAGCAACGCGGGGGTGCTCGCGGAGGTCACGCGCTTTCACGAGTACGCCACCGCGATCGCGAACCGAGGCACGCCCCACCGCGTGTGACGGCACTCTGACGTCTCTACAGCCGCAACGCGGCCAGGGAAGCGACTTCGGAGCGCTCGCAGTGGGAGAGGCGGACGTGGCCGAAGCAGCGCTCGCCGTCGAAGGCATCGATGAGAACGGACACCGCGTTGTTGTGCTCGGACAGGTAGGGCGCGTCGATCTGGCTGGTGTCGCCGGTGAACACGACCTTGGTGCCCTCGCCGACGCGGGTGAGGATCGTCTTCAGCGTGGTGGGCTCGAGGTTCTGTGCCTCGTCGACGAGCACGAAGGTGCCGTGCAGGGAGCGACCGCGCAGATAGGTGACGGCTTCGAGTGAGAGCTTGTCGCGCTCGGTCAGCTCCTCGAGGACGGCGCGGGCGTCGGCGTGGCTGCGCCGCTCGGTGAGGGCGACGAGCGCGTCATGCACGGCGGTCATCCAGGGGTTGAGCTTCTCGTCGAGCGTGCCCGGCAGGAAGCCCAGCTCGGCCTTGCCGACCGGCACGACCGGTCGGTAGACGGAGAGCTTGTCGTAGAGGTGCGTCTCCATCACCTGCTCGAGCCCGGCCGCCAGGGCGAGCAGGGTCTTGCCCGTGCCCGCCATGCCGTCGAGCGCGACGATCCGCACCTCCGGGTCGAGCAGCAGGTCGAGCGCGAACTGCTGCTCCTTGGATCGTGGCCGCAGGCCCCAGGGCTCGGGCACCCGCAGCAGGGGCTCCAGCTCCCCGTCGAGGTGCCGCACGAGGACCGACTGGCTGCCTGCGCGCAGCACCGCGTAGCGATCGGTGAGCTCCTCGCGCACCCGCGAGACGTCGCCGCCCTGGAGCTCGTCGATGCCGATGCCGCTCTGGTTGGAGTAGACGAGGTCGACCGACTCAGAGCTCACCTCGATGGTGTGCCATCCGACCGGGCGCTCGAACAGCGTGCGCCCGCGCAGGCGCTGGTGCTCGATGGCCTCGAGGCCGAGCTGCGCGGCCTTGATCCGCAGCGCCGCGTCGTTGGACACCACGATCGTGCGACCGTGCACCGCCTGCCCGAGCGATGCGGCGAGGATGCGGTTGTCGTTCTTGGTGGGGTCGAGACCGTGCTCGCGGATCTCGTTCAGGTGCAGGCCGTTCGTCTCGATGCGCAACGTGCCGCCGGTGGGCAGCGCCACGGGTGTGCGGATGTCGCCACCGTTGGCCATCCGCAGCTCCTCGATCGACCGGATCACCGCTCTCGCTGCTCGACCCACATCGTCCATGCGCGACTTGTGCTGATCGAGCTCCTCCACCACCACCAGCGGGATCACCGTGTCCGCCCCGGGGAAGGCGGTGATCGAGTCCGGATCGGATATGAGCACCGACGTGTCGAGCACCATCCTCGTGGCGGTGGTGGGCTCGGACGCGCCTGAGCGCGCCTGGTCGGCGAGGAGATCGGTCAAGGAGCCCCCAAAGGGTCGGAACGGTGGGTGTGGTGCTGCTCGCTGCGGTGCCGATGCGGGGACGCCTTCCGGGCCGCCGGCTGAAGCCGGTCGCTGAACGCCGCGGAGGTCTGGCTCGCCCGTTGGGTCACCGTCGCTCAGTGAACCGCACCGTGCCCGGCGTGTCGCGGATGGTCTCGCCGGGCTGCCCAGGCAGGCCGTCGTAGCCTCGTCTCCATGGCCTCATGCCTCTTCTGCTCCATCGTCGCTGGCCGGGAGCCGGCGCACGTGGTGCTCGACGACGGCCTGGTGCTCGGCTTCCTGGACGTGCGACCGCTCTTCCCGGGCCACGTGCTCGTCGTGCCCCGTGCACACGTCGAGACGCTCGCGCAGCTCCCGGCGGGCGACCTGGGCCCCTACTTCGACCGCGTGCAGCGCGTGGCAGTGGCGGTTCAGTCCGGGATGGGTGCGCAGGGGTCGTTCGTGGCGATGAACAACGTCGTCAGCCAGAGCGTGCCCCACCTCCACACCCACGTCGTGCCTCGCACCAAGGGCGACGGCCTCAAGGGCTTCTTCTGGCCGCGCAGTCGGTATCGAGATGACGATCATGCCCGTGAGGTCGCGGCGGCGATCGCTCGGGCCATCGAGACCCCGTAGGTTGTCCGAGATGCACGATTCAGTGACCGTCCACATGGCCGCCCCGCCCGAAGCCGTCTGGGCGCTCCTCAGCGACGTGACCCGGATCGGCGAGCTCTCGCCGGAGACCTTCGAGGGCGAGTGGCTGGGTGACGCCACGGGTCCAGCCGTGGGTGCGAAGTTCAGAGGGCACGTCCGCCGCAATGGTCGGGGCCCCGTGTACTGGACGGTGTGCAAGGTGACCGAGAGCGAACCCGGGCGGGTCTTCGCCTTCGACGTGCTCGGCCCCGGCGACCGCACCGTCAACTCGTGGCGCTACGACCTGGCGCCGAGCGGCGACGGCACCGAGGTGACCGAGTCGTTCCGCCTCGACGACAACCCTCTGACCAAGATCTACTGGGCCATCGCCGGGCGCCTTCGCGGGCGCACCAACGTGAAGGGCATGCAGGCCACGCTCGAGCGCGCCAAGGCGATCGTCGAGTCAGGCTGAGCCGGGGCCTCAAGCCTGTCGGCTGAACTTGGCGGCGTCGTCCGCCGTCACGCCCGTGGCGTCGACGAGCTCGGCCAGCGCCGAGTGCAGGCCGTCGGCCAGACCCCACACGTCGTCGAGCACATCGGGGCACGCGAGCAGGCCGAAGTCGAGCTGGTCGAGGTAGCTCATCACCGTCATGTTGAGGCCGCTGCCGTCCATGATCGGCCCGACCGGGTAGTTGGCCAGCAACCGGGCGCCGGCGGAGTACAGCGGGAAGGGCGGTCCTGGCACGTTGGAGATCGTGACGTTGAACAGCGGGCGGTGCGCGTCGGCCCACTTCA
This sequence comes from Actinomycetota bacterium, assembly GCA_049325515.1. GTDB lineage: Bacteria > Actinomycetota > Acidimicrobiia > Acidimicrobiales > VFJN01 > VFJN01. The sequence goes on from JBMOLI010000018.1 coordinate 79,927, forward strand.
TGCGTGAGTAGAGCCTGGCCGCTCGACCGAGCAGGGCGGGCGCGGCGAACTCGGTCCACTCCTGGAGGGTGTCCGCGCCGATGGCCTTCTGCTGCTCCTTGGCGTGGACCATCACCTCGTGGATCACCTTGAGGCGGTCGATGGGGTCGTCGACGTCGGTGGCGAGGCTGGTGAGCATCGAGCTCACCTGGTTGCCCATGGCATCGCGCTGGTCGTCACTGCGCACCGACATCGGCACCATGGCCACCAGCGGCGCGTCGGGCACCTCGCCGCGGTTGCCCAGGTACTCGCGCAGCGCACCGCCGCACAGCGCCAGGACGATGTCGTTGACCGTGCAGCCGATGGCGTTCTTGACTGCCTTGACGGTCGGGAGGTCAAGCGAGGTGAAGGCGTAGCTGCGGTCAGGCGTGAGCGCAGCGTTGAAGGAGGTGCGCGGCGCGGAGAACGGGGCCGGGGGAAGCACCGAAGCTCCCGAAGACCGACCCATGCGCCGAACCTCGAGCGCGCCTGTGGCCGTGCGGGCGAGCGCCTTGGCCACGCGAACGGGTTGGCGCGCCAGTGATGTGGCCGCGTAGGTGAGCAGCTCGGCGTCGGAGGGGATCCGATCCGGCACCCACTCCTCCTCGGGTACGTGCTCGGCGATCTCGGGCGTGAGATCGAGAAGTGCCACGAGCAGCTCGTTGCCTGACGCGCCGTCGATCGCGGCGTGGTGCACCTTGCTGAGCAGGCCGACCTTGCCGCCCTCGAGGCCCTCGATCAGCCAGATCTCCCAGAGGGGCCGGCTGCGATCGAGCGGAAGAGCCACGAGGCGGCCGACGAGGTTGGAGAGCTCCTCGGGCCCGCCCGGCGCCGGGATGGCGGTGTGGCGGACGTGGCGGCGGATGTCGAAGTCGGGGTCCTCGATCCACAGCGGGTGGTGCAGCCCGAAGGGCACGTTGACCAGGCGCTGACGGAACGGCGGGGCCAGGTGGAGCCGGCCCGAGTAGGCCTCGATCAGCTTCTCCAGCGAGAAGCCACCTTCGACCCCGGAGGGGTCGTAGATGCCGAGGCCGGCTACGTGCATGTGCGACGAGGGGGTCTCGAGGGCGAGGAAGGATGCGTCCAGACCAGAGAGTCGCTTCATTGGGGGGTCCCCCTTTTCGAACGGTTCGGGAACTTCCTACTACCGATCGAGGGCGACCGTCGGCTCGCCCTCTTGCACGGTCAGGGTGCCGGGCAGGCCGAGGGCGTCGATCTCGTCGATGTCGAGCCCGACCGCTCGCATCGAGACCACCTCGCCCTTGTGCGGGCCCCCGAGGATGGTGAGGTCGAGCCGCATCGCGGAGTGCACCCCGGCACCGCCCGCAACGGGCTCGGCTTCGTCAGCGAGGGGCTCGGCGTCGACCACGATCACGTCGTAGGTGCCGTCGCCGAGCATGCGCCCACCGTACGCGCCTGCGCGCGACCTTGGCGCGAGACTCACGGGGTGATCTCAACCGCTGGTCGGCTGCTCCTGGCAGAGCCGATGCTGGGCGACCCGAACTTCGACCGGACCGTCGTGCTGATGATCGAGCACACGCCCGAGGGTGCGCTCGGGCTCGTGCTGAACCGGCCCACCGAGGTGGCTGTGGGCGATGCACTTCCCGCCTGGCATCGGTTGGCGATCGAGCCGGCGGTGCTGCACGTCGGCGGTCCAGTCGAGGGGCAGAGCGGGTGGTGCCTGGCGCGGTTGTCCCACGGGCTCGACCGCGACGGGTTCGTGCCGGTCCTCGGCGATCTCGGCCTGCTCGACCTCGAGCTCGACCCCGACGACCTGGCGTCCGACGTGATCGGCGTGCGCCTCTACGCCGGCTACTCGGGTTGGGGGCCGGGCCAGCTGGAAGCCGAGCTGGCCCAAGACGCCTGGATCATCGTCGACGCCGCATCAGACGATCCGTTCCTCACCGACGGCGAGGAGCTCTGGCAACGGATTCTGAGCAGGCAGGGGGGTCACTTGGCTCGGCTCTCGCTCTTCCCACGCGACCCGAGCCTGAACTGACCGGGCGAACGACCGCGCCTACCGTCGGGAGCATGCGCGGACGGTTCGCTGGGGATCGGCGCCTGCTCAGCACGATGGCGGCAGTGGCAGTGCTGCTCGCCGCGTCGTTGACTGGGTGCGGTGGCGACGAGGACGACTCGAGCGCGCCCTCGAGTGTGACCGACACCAGCGCAGCGGCTCCTGGAGGGACAGACGGCACCGGCGGCAGCGATGGCTCGAGCACCACGCGAGCCGGCTCGCCTCCGGGATCAGCGGGGGGCAACGGAGGCGAAGGGAGCACGTCGACGACCGCAGCGCCGCCGCTGATCGAGGTCGGCTCGCTGGCGGTCGGAGGGGTGGCAGAGGCGCTGCTCCAGCCGGGGCGCGGTGACCGGATCGTGCTCGAGGTGCGCGCGCAGGAGGGGGCGGAGCCCGCGGGCGCGACGATCGACCGCATCGTCGACGAGCTCACTGCCGCGTCCGGCAAGGACGTCGTGGTCGACGGCCCGGACCGGATCGGCGGTGGCGCGGACGAATGGGCTCAGAGCGAGGTGATCGCCGCCGCTCGATCCGCCGCACAGGCCGAGTCGGGACGGGTCCAGGTTGTGCTCAGGCTGCTGTTCCTGCGCGGCAGCTATGAGGGCAACGGCAGCGTCCTCGGCGTGGCGGTGGCCGGCGACGTGGCAGCGGTCTTCTCGGACCAGGTCGAGAGCGCCGCCGGCCTGCTCGTGTCACCGGCTGTCGTCGAGGATGCGGTGTCGATGCACGAGATCGGCCACCTGCTCGGACTCGTCGACCTCGTGCTCGGCACGGGGCGCGGAGACCCGGAGCACCCGGGCCACTCGCGCAACGACCGCTCGGTCATGTACTGGCAGGTCGAGTCGGACCTGATCACGCAGCTGCTCGACGGTGGCATCCCACGCGAGTTCGACGCCGACGACCGTGCCGAGCTGGCGCAGATCCGCGCTCGGTAGCGGCCTGCCGTCGCCGTCAGAGGCGGTCGATCAGCTTGAAGGCCTCGCCCTCGGGCACGTCCTCGAGGGCGCCGTGCGCCGCCAGCTTCGCTCGCACCCGGTCGTCGAAGGCATGGCGTTGCGCCTCCGCCTCGTCGGCGCTGGCACCTTGGTCGATGTGCATCGTCGACAGCAGCTGGCTCGTGTGGCTGTGCAGCGCCGCCAGCTTCACGTCAGAGCAGCCAGTCACCTCTTCGACGTGGTCGGGCTCGTCGGCCTCGAACAGCAGCAGAGCGTCGGGCCTGTGGTGCGGAAGGTTCTGCTCAGGGAAGAAGTGCGGGTCGCGCGCAGCCACGATCCCCTCGACGGCCAACAACCCGGCGTGCCGGTGGTCGGGGTGCAGGCGGTAGCGCTTCCACGGGTCGTGACCGAGCACCACCGTCGGCTGGAGCTTGCGGATCCAGTACGCCACCTCCCAGCGCTGGCGCAGGCCCGACTCCAGCTCGCCGTCCGGCCAGCCCAAGAACACGCACTCGCCTGTCGCTCCCAGCGCCTGTGCCGCGGCGCGCTGCTCGGCCTGGCGGGTGACGACCAGCTCGGCAGTGTCGGTCGAGGGGTCCCAGCTGCCCTTCGAGCCGTCGGTGCAGACCAGGTGGTGCACGACGCAACCGGCCTTGGACCACTTCGCGAGCGTTGCCCCGCATCCGAACTCGACGTCGTCGGGGTGCGCGCCGATGGCCAGGGCGACGGCAGGGGTGGGCAGGTTGAGGGTCACGGCACCTCCGCAGTGCTCGGTTCTGGCGGCGTCAGCAGCGCGGCCACGTCTCGGGGCAGTCGCAGCGGCTCGGGCAAGTCGAGGTCGACGGGCACGTCGACGTCCCAACCGAGCGCCAGGTCTGGCACGAGCCGCACCGCGAGGCCGAGCCTCGACGCTTCGATCCGGTGCTTGGCGAAGCTTCCCGGGCCGTACTGGAAGCGGAAGCCGGCTGTGGCCGGGACGCAGGCGACGTTCGTGCCGTCCGTGTGACGGTCTGGCACGAGGGTGACCCCATCGAACGCGGCGACCCATGTGAGGTCGGTCGCCAGCGGTAGATCGGCGTGGGCCACGATGACCCGCTCGAACCCGTGCCGCACGAGGTGCGCCACACCTGCCGCTACCGCCCCGTTGAGACCCAGGCCCGGGGTCCACAGCGCCTCGGCGCCTTGGCGCTGGGTCCAGGCCCGCACCTCGTCGTCGTCGCACACGACGACGACCGGCAGCGGACGCGCAGCGCGCAGCACGCGCGCCGCCATCGCGCGCGCCAGCTCGGAGCGAGTCGCCGGCTCGAGCGCGGGCGCCAGCCGGACCTTGGCCTGGGCGAAGGCCTTCACGGGTACGACGACGGCTGCCTTGAGGGCTCGCGCGTCAGGGGTCGGCCCGTGCTGCATCGCGCCACCCTACGAGCACCACGGAGGAGTCCTGCGGCCTCCCTATCCGCGCATCTCCTAACGTGCCGACCATGCCGATCCGAGTTGCTGTCATCGGAGGTGGGTCGTGGGGCACGACCGTCGCGCACCTCTGCGCCAAGAACACCTCCACCACGCTCTGGGCCAGGCGCGACGACGTCGCGGCCGAGGTGCGGGACAAGCACACCAACAGCGCCTACCTGCCCGGGTTCGAGCTGACCCCGAGCCTGCATGCGACGTCCTCCATGGAAGAGGCCGTCTGCACGGCGGACCTGCTCGTGATGGGCGTCCCGAGCCATGGCATGCGCGACACGGCCCGCGAGCTGGCGGGTTGCCTGCGCCCCTGGGTGCCCGTGGTCAGCCTGTCGAAGGGCCTTGAGCAGGGCACCCGGCTGCGCATGACCCAGGTGCTGAGCGAGGAGCTCCCGGGGCACCCGTGCGGGGTCCTGACCGGCCCCAATCTCGCCAAGGAGATCCTCGCCGGGGGGGCCGCAGCGTCGGTCGTGGCGATGGAGGACGACACGATCGCCGAGGCGCTCCAGGAGATCTTCGCCAGCGACCTGTTCCGCGTGTACACGAACTCCGACGTGATCGGCTGCGAGGTGGCCGGCGCCCTCAAGAACGTCATGGCCATCGCGTCGGGCATGGCAGACGGTCTCGGCACCGGCGACAACACCCGCGCCGCGGTCATCACGCGCGGCCTCTCCGAGCTCACGCGCCTCGGCTGCGCGATGGGGGGCCACCAGATCACCTTCGCTGGGCTAGCCGGGATGGGCGACCTGATCGCGACCTGCATCTCCCCCCAGAGCCGCAACCGCTACGTCGGTGAGCAGCTGGGCAAGGGTCGCACGATCGATGACATCGTCGACGAGATGAGCATGGTGGCCGAGGGCGTGAAGACCTCAAAGGTCGTCATGGAGCTGGCCGAGCAGTATGGGGTCGAGCTCCCGATAGCGGCCTCTGTCTACTCCGTCGTGCACGAGGGGGCCCCGGCCACTGAGGCCTACCGCGGGCTGCTCGGGCGGTCCAACCGCTCCGAGATGCACGACATGCCGTCCAACTGATCTGATGGCGCGCATGCGCCTGCGCCAGCGACCGGCCCGAGCATCGGCTGGTGACTGGCTGCAGCCGTCAGCGCCTCGCACGTGGACAGCCATCGGCAACCTCGACTCGGTGTGGCGCGGCCAGGTCGATCCCGCCGGGTTTGTCACCATCGCGGGCGCTCGCTGGTCGCTCGATTGGTGGATCGGTGCCGAGGACCGTTGGCACATCCCGGGCCGGGAGGTGGCCGTGCGGCAATCGCTGCTCGGTGGGAGCCCGGTCGTGGAGACGCGGCTGCGAGTCCCGGGTGGCGACGCCGTCCAGCGCGCCTATGCGGCTCGCTCGCCGCGAGGTCAGGAGGCCTTGGTCGTCGAGGTCGAGAACCAGTCGAAGCTGCCCTTCGCTGTTGCCTTCGCCCTGCGGCCCTACGACCAGAGCGGACCGGGCCGGATCGACTCGCTCGCGCTGCACGGCACCGAGGTGGTGGTGGACGGTGCGCCCGCAGTGCTCCTTCCCAAGGCACCCGGGCGCGTGGCGCTGTCCGACGCGGCTCGTGGCGACTGCGCGTCGCTCGTGCTTGCCGGCGAGGCGACGCTGGTCTCCGCCGGCATGAGGGTGTCGTGCCGTGATGGGCTGGCCAACGCGGCTCTCCTCTTCCCTTTGGCGCACACCGCATCGATCCGCGTGGGGCTGCCCCTCGGGGCGAGCGCTGGGCTCGAGACCTCCGCCCTCCCGACGGCGTCCCAGGTGGCATCGGGCTGGTCGTCGCACACAGCCGGAGGCGTGCGCATCGAGCTGCCGGATCGACGGCTTCGCGATGCGGTCATCGCCAGCACGCGGCACCTGCTCCTGGGCAGCGCTGACCCAGAGGTTGCTGCTGCGCTCGACGTCATGGGCTTCCCCGACGAGGCCGCCCGCCGCCTGATGGCCGATCCGGTCTCCCTAGGCCGATGCGCGCTCCCGGGTGCGGCGCTCCACGCCCTGGCGCGCCACTGGGTGCTGACGCGCGACGCCGACTTCGCCCGTGCCAGCATCGAGATCGTCGCTGTGCTCGTGGCCCGAGTGGCGAACGGGACGGGCTCGGACGCACAGCTCGGGCGCGGAGCGTTCCCCGACGCCGCCGACCTGCTCGATGTCGCCGGGGAGTCGCGCGCCGCTCGCGATCTGAGCAAGCTGTCGGCGGCCGCCTCCGTCGAGCCCGTGGCACCCGGGGACCTCGGCTCGCTGCTCTCGAGGGCCAACAGCACCTGGACCTTCGCCACGTCCGACGGCACCGATGCACTGGCCGGCAACGCGCAGCTCGTGAGGCTCGCCCTGGATCAGCTCGTGGTCGAGCAACCGCAGTCGCTCCTGCTCTGCCCGGAGGTTCCGCCCACCTGGCTCGGACAGGGCTGGGAGCTGCACAGAGCCCCCACTCGCCACGGCCGGCTCTCGTACGCGGTGCGCTGGCACGGTGACCGACCGGCTCTGCTGTGGGAGCTCGAGCCACATGCATCCTGCCTTGCCGTGACGCTGACAGCGCCAGGCCTCGATCCGGCCTGGTCGACGGATCAGCTGGCGGGGGAGGTGCTCCTGGCCGCGGTCGCGATCCCCGAGCGAACGAGTCGGCGTGGGCTCACGATCCCGGTGTCGATCGAGACGTCCCAGCGGGGGCGGCAATGAGCTCTCAGGCAGTCTCGGCGGACGAGCTCGTCGCGATGCTGCATGCGTTCGGTGTACCTGGTGCAGAGATAGAGCAGGCACGGAAGGACGGCACCCTCCTCCTCCTGGCCATCGACAGGCTCGCGCTGGGCCAGGAGCTGCGGTACGACCTCGAGGCGGCATGCCAGGCCACCGGGCTGCCGGAGACCGAGCTGACGCACATCTGGCGGTCGCTCGGCTTTCCCGAGCCACAGCCGGGGGAGGCCGTCTTCTCTGACGTCGACATCGCGAACCTGGCCGCTGTCGCAGAGCTGATGCACAGCGGCTCCGTCACACCGGAGGTCGCGTACGGGATGACCCGCGTCGTCGGCTCGTCGATGGCACGCATCGCCTCGGCCTTCGTCGACGCGGTCAGTGCCCGTGCGGATGAGCCGGCGGTGCAGAGCCCCGATGCTCCCGCCGTCCCACCCGGGTCCATCTCGGGGGAGGCCGGCGGCTTCCTGCCGATGTTCCCCAGCGTGCTGGAACAGGTCTGGCGGCGGCACTTGCAGGTCGCAGCGCGGCGGCGGCTGCTCCGCGGAGACATCGACGACGGTCCCGGCCTCGTCGTGGGGTTCGCAGATCTCGTGGGCTTCACCGCGCTTGCGCAGCAGGTGACCGACGAGGAGCTGGCGACCGTCGTCGACCAGTTCGAGCGGCTCGCCTACGACGTCGTCGTGGCGGGCGGCGGGCGCGTGGTGAAGATGATCGGCGACGAGGTGATGTTCCTCGTGGAGGACCCTGTGATGGCCGCCGAGATCGCGGTGGGCCTGGCGGACGCATCACGTGACGCAGCCGGCCTCGGCGACGTGCGCGTCGGCATGGCGATCGGGCCGGTGCTCGAGCGCGAGGGCGATGCCTACGGTGCCACCGTCAACCTGGCGAGCCGTGCCACATCCATCGCCTACCCGGGCACCGTGGTGGTGTCGCCTGAGCTGCGCGAGGCGCTGGCGGGCAGCCCGAGCTTTGCCTTCCGCAACATGCGCCCGCGCTTCTTGAAGCACATCGGCCGTGTCAGCCTCTCCGTGCTGCGTCGCGCGGACGAGGCCCCGACGACGATTCGCGAGACGATCGACGAGCGCCGCCGTCAGATGCGCGAGACGGTGCGCGAGCGGCTCGCCGCCCGCATGCCGGGGGCCGGCGAAGAAGGGCCCGCCACCACCGACTGACCGTGGCGTCGGAAGGTCGCTGCGTCAGGCTTCCAGCTTCTGCTTTACGGCCTGGGCCGAGCCCTCGTAGACGGGCCCGAAGGCGGCTGCCATCTCGTCGGGGCGCACCTCGTAGGCCCACTCGAGGCGCGATCCGTCACCGTCGGGTGTGACAGTGAGAGTGGCGAGGTGGTGCTCGAGCGGCATGGGCGACTTCACGATCGAGTAGCTGATGCGATGGTCTGTGTCGTCACGGTCGACCAGCTGCTCATGGATCTCCATGCCCATCGTCTGGAGCTTGCGCACGTCGCCGGCCATCTCGCAGGCGTCGATGCCGGGCATCCACTCGTCGAGGCCCTCGAAGCGTCCGATCAGAGCCCAGACGTCCTCCGGGCTGCGCGCGATCGTGACCTCTGCCTTGCCGTCTGCCATCTCTGATCCCCCTGCGGTCTCGTGCGGAGCCGGCAGTCTGCCCGCGGGTGCCGGAGTCAGGCCAACGCGGCCGTTGCGATCTGCCAAGGTCCGAGCGAGAAGGCGCCCTCGAACGGGCGCAGCGGCCGGCCACGCAGGTCGAGCAGCCAGCCGCGCTGCCCGTCGATGGCCACGGTCGCATCGCGGTCGGTCGGGTTGAACACGCGCACATGGATGGACCCGGCATCTCGAACGACGGCCGACACCTCTGCACCGCTGACCGAGAGCGCCTGCCCGGAGCCCGGCTGCGAGCCGTTGCCTGCTCTGGTCACGAGCAGCGGCAGGAAGGCGTCGTCCACCACAGCGAACGGGTCACGGTCGCCGAGGTGGATGGCGAACGTGGCGCTCACAGGCCCCTGCTGCTGAGGGCCCTCCATCGCCGTGAGCGGTCCGGCGGGGAGGGGGCGGGTGGCCATGGGTCCCTGCGAGAGCATGCCCGTGCAGCGCAGGAGGGTCATGGCAAGGGTGCCCGCGGTCGAACCATCCGCAGCCAGGTCGACCAGCTCGTACTCGAGCAGGCCCTCGTGCACGATGGTGAGACCGCCCGCAGCCACGAAACGGCGGGAAGGGAACGTCGGCAGCCCCTGCTCTGTGGGGCCACCCTCGGCCACCAGCCCGCGCTCGACGATCGCGAACGCACACTCGGCGAGCGATGTTGTGGCCGGACGAGGCAGCGGGAGGTGGATCCTCATCCTGTGGTCACGGATGCCGTGGTTGTCGAAGGACACCTGCACGCGCACGAAGTCCTCGCCTGCTCGCAGCTCGAGAACGGTCTTGATCGGCGTCGTCTGCGAGCCGGCGCGTGAGCCCCCGGCGGCGTGTGTCGGCAGGTCGTAGGTGCACAGCACCTCGAGCCGAGCACGCACGGGGCCGGCTTCGAGCACCTGTGTCGACACCGCGAGAGGCCTGTCGACGACACGGTCGTGGTCGGGCGGGCACCAGTTGTACGTGTCACCGACGTCACCGCCGTCGACCAGCGCGCCGAGGCCCGAGTGGCCGTTGATGGCGAAGGTGCCGTCCGCCGGGTCGACCTGCAGCTCGATCAGTCCGTTGGTGAGCGAGTCGGCGGTGGCGGCGACCGGCTCCGCGGCGGCCGATGCGCCGGCCCATGACTTCCAGCCGAAGCCGGGGACGTCTGCGGCTCGGGCGAGAACGGTGATGGCCGGCCGGTTGGTCACCCGCACTCGGACCGTCTGCCCCGCCCGCTCGGCTCGGATGGCGGCGAGCGCCTGGCGAACCGTGGGGGTGACGAGCGTGCCGGCCTCCTCCCGTGCCACATGGATCAGATCGCTGCCATCGGCGGCTTCCAATGTGAACGACAGGACCGCCCGCACGTACTCGAGCTCGCTGACCATCACGGTGGCGACGTCGACCGGCGTGTCGTCCATGAGCAGCCGCTCGGCGGGTCGCTGCGACACCAGCTGGCACCCCTCGGGCACCGCGTCGCCCGGCAGGCGCAGCTCGACGACGCCGCTGCGCGTGCGCGCCGAGGGGTTGATCACGACAGGGTCGGTGCCGCTGATGGTGGCGCCGAGCGTCGCCGCCGCCCTCTCCGCCAGGCCCTCAGCGATCCGCGTCGCCTCGGCGAAGCGATGCATGACGGCGTCGCAGACCTCGTCCACCGAGCATGCGCAGATCGAGTCGTGCGCGCTGTTGCGGATGACCTCGAGCCAGGCCTCGTCGAGCAGCGCCCCCGGCCATGCCTCAGCTGGGAGGAACAGAGCGGAGAGCGGCTCGGCCAACCGCTCGATCGCGCGCTCGGCGATGGCGGCGGCCTGCTTCACGTCGACCCGGTTGGAGGCAACGCCCATCAGGAGGTTCGCTCGTGCGCCCGACCGCAGCTCGCCCGTCCACTGCGGCAGCCTCTCGGTCGGAGCCTCTGCGAGGTGCTCTGCCAACGAGCAGATGCGCAGCTCGAAGGCGCCGTCGAGCGAGTTGGCCTCCGCGACCACGCGCCCGAGCCAAGGCTGTGGCATCAGGTGGTCGGTGCCGTTCATCCAGAGGATCGGTCCGACGAGCAGGTCGCCCTGTTCCTGCTCGAACTCGTCGATGCGCCGAAGCAACGCCTTGGCGTCGTCGGGCACGAGCGCCCCGTTGCCATAGCCGACCGGCAGGTACTCGGCCCGCACCGTCGACCCGTCCGGCGCCGACCACATGAAGCCGCTCCGGTCGATCGCTCGCGGCACGCCGCGCCACACGACCGCGTGCTCGAAGCCGAGCTGGCGCAGGATCTGCGGCATCTGCGCCACGTGGCCGAACATGTCGGGCAGGTAGCCGACCTGCATCGCTCCACCGAAGCGAGCGGCGACCCGCAGTCCGCGCTGCAGGTTGCGCACGAGCGTCTCGCCGGAGACGAGGAACTCGTCGGGCAGCGCGTACCAAGGGCCCATGGCGACCCGGCCTGACGTCGCCAGCGCTCGCAGCCTCTCCTCCGCCTCGGGCCGCACCGCCAGGTAGTCGTCGACCACGGCCATCTGCCCGTCGAGCAAGAAGTGTGCGTAGGACGGGTCGGCCTCGAGCTGAGGGAGCAGCGAGTCGAGCAGGTCGACCAGCCGCAGCCGGAAGGTCTGGAACGGCGAGTACCACTCGCGGTCCCAGTGGGTGTGCGGGACGATGTCGACGCGGCGCTTGCCCATGGGCGCACCGTATTCGCTTCCCCGGACAGGAGTGGCGTGAGAGGCTGACCCGAGCGATCCGTCTCGACCGGGTCCCCGAGCCGTGAGGAGGGCTGACGACATGACTGCCACCGTCGCTCGCCCCGACGGCTCCGCGCGCTGACCTCTCCGTTGCCGCGCCCTGCGAGCCGTCCGGGCACACACCATCCCTGACCGCATCGCATCCCTGGAGGAGACGTGCAGGAGCACGAACCCCGCCACGCCGCGCCGGCGTGGCTGACAGACGGCCGCATCCCCGTGGTCGACGAGGTGCTCGGCGTGCTGAAGACCGGCAAGGAAGCCGAGGTCTTCGTCGTCGAGCGCCGCAGCGCCGACGAGCAGCACAGCGTGCTGCTGGCGCACAAGCGCTACCGGCCCACGAAGGTCAAGAAGGGCGAGATCGAGGGCCTCGGCTTCACCCGTGCGCGCACGTTCGCCAACGACGTCGTGTACCACGAGGGCCGGCGCCTCCGGTACAGCCGCGACCAGCGCGCGGTCGAGCGCATGACCGACTACGGCAAGCGGCTGCTGGCCGAGCGCTGGCCGGGCCAAGAGCTCGAGACGCTCGCGCGCGCCTTCGCGGCGGGGGCCACCGTGCCGTACCCGGTCGAGTTCACGGGCGACGGCATGCTCATGCAGCTCCTCGGCGACGCGACTTCCGCGGCGCCGCGCCTCGTCAACGCTCGACTCTCACCGAGCGAGCTCGAGAGCGCCTACGAGCAGATCCGCGAGGATCTAGTCCGCTTGACGCGAGCTGCGCTGGTGCACGCCGACCTGTCGCCGTTCAACGTCCTCTGGTGGGAGGGTCGCGCTTGGATCATCGACTTCCCGCAGGCGGTCGACCTCTTCACCAATCCACACGGCTTCGACCTGCTGCACCACGACGTCACGACGATGTGCACCTGGTTCGCCCGCCACGGCGTCGACACAGATCCCGAAGCGGTCTTCGCCGATCTGCTGGCGGAAGCGTGGTGAGCAGCCGCTCGCAGCCGGCTCACTGGCTGAGTCCACGCGGGGAGAGGTCCATTGGCGGCATGATCTCGCGATGATCCTCATGGTGGTGATGGGCCTGCTCATGATGTGCGGGCTCGCTCTGACCGCCCGGTGGATCACGACCGGGTACAAGGCTTGGGACCCGCAGCCGGCCGAAGCGGCAGAGGAGGCCGAATCGCCCTCACCGCGCTCGGTAGCCCTCCGTTACCTGCGCGGCGTCGCCGTGGCGCTGGTGGGTGGGTTCTGGGCGGGTGCTCTGCTGACGGGTCCGGCCATCAGGCTCATCATGCGCTTGCTCGCGGTCACCGCCGGCGACGACGTTCAAGGCCGGCTCACCGAGGCCGAGGAGGTGGTCGGCGAGATCAGCCTCGGCGGCACGATCGGCCTCTTCCTCTTCGGCGGCGTGTTCGTCGGCATGCTGAGCGCCGCCATCTACGTGGTGATCCGCCGCTGGCTGCCATCCGGTCCGCTCGGCGGGGTGACCTTCGGTCTGCTGCACCTGGTGGTCGCCGCCACCCGCATCGACCCGCTGCGACCCGACAACCCCGACTTCGACATCGTCGGTCCCACCTGGCTGGCACTGGTCACCTTCGGAGCGACGGCGATCCTGCACGGCATGGCTGTCACCGCCATCTGCAACCGCTACAGCGGAGCCTTCCCACGGGCTGCCGGCGCGTCGCGCTCGGAGCGGAACCGGGTGATCGCGCCGCTGGTCCTGCCCGCGCTGCTCCTCATCCCGGGCGTGTTACTGCTGCTCCCGCTCACGGTGGGCCTCGGCCTGACCGTCGCCTCCTCCCAGGTGCCAATCCTGGTGCGCGGTGTGCGGAGCCGGGGGGCGCTGGTGGCAGGACGCGTGGCCGTTGGCCTCATCGCGCTCGCCTACCTGCCGGGCGCGGTGGACGACCTGATCGACGTCGTCGACCGCGAGGAGGCGGGCGCGCTGGGTGCCGACATGCAGGTCGGGCTGCCGTAGGAGACTGCGCACGTGTGCGATCTGCTGTGCGCGCTGCCGAGTGCCACCCGGGGAGCGACCCTGTTCGCCAAGAACAGCGACCGTCCGCCATCCGAGGAGCAGCTCATCGAGTGGCTGCCCCCGCGCCTCGACCCGACCAGCACGTTGGCGACCCACGTCGAGGTGCCCGCACACCCTGAGCCGACGCTAGGGATCGTGGGATGCCGGCCCGTCTGGGGCTGGGGGCTCGAGCACGGCGTGAACGAGGCGGGTCTGGCCGCAGGTAACGCCACGATCTACACGACCCTCGATCCTCGAGATGCGCCCGACGCCCTCACAGGCATGGATCTCGTGCGCCTCACGCTCGAGCGCTGTCGCGAAGCAGACGCGGCCGTGTCGATGCTCGCCGAGCTGCTCGCGACGGCGGGCCAGGGCGGCCCGGGCCACGACGGTGGGCGGCGGCCCTACTGGTCGTCGTTCTTGTTCGCAGACCCGCGGCGTGCCTTCGTGGTGGAGACATCCGGCAACAGCGGTGCTGTCGAGGAGGTCGCGGACGTGCGAGCGATCTCCAACTGCACGACCATCCCGTCCTTCTCCGCCGAGCACGCCCACCCCGGTCAGCCGGTCGAGTCGCTCGTGCTCCCGCGCCTCGACGCGTCGCGGAGGGCGCTGGAGCGTCGGCCCGTGACGGTCGAGGCACTGCAGGCGCACCTGAGATCGCACGAGGGTGGCGAGAACGGGTGGACCGTCTGCATGCACGTCGACGATCCCGACCACGAGGAGGCGACCACGTCCTCGATGGTGGCGGAGCTCCCGCTCGACGGCCCGCCCATCGTCCATGTGCTGCTGGGATCGCCCTGCCAGGGCACCTACCGACCGGTGGCTGTCGGGCCCGGTACCTGGCTGGACGGCGGCTGACCGCGACCGGTGGTGGCTGCCGAGCTAGGAGATGCGCGGCTGCGGAGGCCGCCGGACCTCTCCGTGCCCCAGCGGTGGCACTGTGCTGCCAGGTCACCTCGCCTATCGGCTCGGCTCCGGACCGGTGGGCTCGTGCTCTACCCTCGGAGTCGATGTCGACAGCTGGGACGACCGCCGCACGCGCCTCGCGCTCAGCGCCCGTCCTCCGCAAAGCCCTCAAGCGCTCGGCGCCGTCGCTGGACGTCGAGCGGGCCCTGTGGGACGAGGGCCACGCCGTCGTCGTCGGGATGGACGAGGTCGGTCGTGGCGCCTGGGCCGGGCCGCTCACGCTCGGCGCAGCCGTCGTGCCCCGTGACCGCCGCGTCAACAAGATCCGCGACTCGAAGATGCTCACCGAGCGCGAGCGTGAGGCGCTCTTCGACCGGGTGGCCGACTGGTGCGTGGCGTGGTCCGTCGGCCACGCCAGCGAGGAGGAGTGCGACGAGCTCGGCATGTCCGAGGCGCAGCGCCTGGCCGCTCGACGTGCCCTGGACGGGCTCGACCTCTCGGCCGACCGTGTGCTGCTCGACGGCAAGTGGGACTTCGTCGGCGACGGCACCAGCCAGATGCTCGTGAAGGGCGACGCCCGCTGCTTGTCGATCGCGGCGGCCTCGATCCTCGCCAAGGTGACGCGGGACCGCATCATGCGGGCCGAAGCCGAGCACCACCCCTACTGGGCCTTCGAGCTGAACAAGGGCTATCCGTGCCCCAGGCACAAGATCGCACTGCAGGGGGTCGGCCCTTCCGCCATCCACCGTCGAAGCTGGGTCTTCATGGACCACCTGTCGTGGGGTGGCGTCCCACGGTTGGTGCCGCCTCCGCCCGTCGAGCCGTCGCTTCGCTACCAGCAGCACCTCTTCTGAGCATGAGGGTCTTCTGAGCATGGGTGCCGAGCTGCCCAAGGAGGTGCTGCGCGAGGCACGCCAGACCCTCGCCGACCTGCGAGTCGCCCATCTCGCCGCCACGGCGTGGCCCGTGATCGCCGGCGACCTGGCCCGCCTCGCACAAGCGGTCGAGCGCAGCGACGTCGACGCCGTGCACAGGGCGCTGGTCCCGCTGGCGCAGGCCACCTTCGAGGGCAAGGTGAGGGGCCGCCTGGCCGGTGCCAACCGGGCAGCCGCCTATGTCAGCGCCACCAAGCAGACCAGTGCGCTCCCGCTCGTCGGTGCGGTGAGCGGGGCGATCCTCGTCGGAGTCGGCTACCTGCTCGGCGGCTGGGTGGTCGCCCTCGGTGCCGCTGCCTTCGCTCTGTTCATCTTCGGCGTGGCCTACGCCGGCAGCCACACGAACAGCGACCGCGTCGAGCGGCGGCACGCGCAGTCGCTGGCGCCGACGGGGGAGCGGACCGAACCGGTGCCGCGAGTGGTGGCAGAGGCGATCGAACGGATCGAAGGCTCTCTACGTCTGTGAACCCGCACGTCCGCCATGCGGCCGTGGCGGTTCACAGACCTCGCACTAGTTCTTGAGGATGTCCTTGAACGGCGAGTTGGAGTCGATGCCGGGCTCCTTGGGCAGGCCCAGCACCCGCTCGCCGACGATGTTGCGGAGCACCTCGTCTGACCCACCGGCGATGCGCATGCCGGGCGTGCCGCAGATGAACTGCGCCCAGGCGAAGGTGCCCCACTCCCCGGTGTTGGCGATCATGCGCGGGCCCAGCACCTTGGCCACGAAGGCGCCGGTGCGCAGCAGGTTGTCGGTGAGAGCCATCTTCGAGATCGACATCTCCGGCCCGGGGAGCTGGCCTGCCTTGATCTTGTCGAGGGCCCGCTGGTTGGTGAACTTGGCCACCTGGTAGCGGGTGTAGATGTCCATCAGCTCGTCGCGGTGGACGGCGCTGTCGCCCAACCCGAAGTGCTTCAGCATCTCGGCCAGCCGCGTCACGTTGGCCACGCCCATCCCGCCACCGCCGCCGCCGGCGCCGATGCTGGAGCGCTCGTTCATGAGCGTGGTCAGCGCGACCGACCAGCCCTGGTTCACATCGCCGAGGCGATGGTCATCGGGCACGCGCACCTCGTTGAAGAACACCTCGTTGAACGACGCGCCACCGGTCATCTGGCGCAGCGGCCGCACCTCCACGCCAGGAGCGTGCATGTCGACGATGAAGCCGGTGAGGCCCTTGTGCTTGGGGAGGTCGGGGTCGGTGCGGCAGATGATCTCGCCGATGTCGCTGTACTGCGCGCCCGACGTCCACACCTTCTGGCCGGTGATCACCCACTCCTCGCCGTCGCGCTCGGCCTTGGTCTGCAGACCGGCCAGGTCGGATCCCGCGCCGGGCTCGCTGAAGAGCTGGCAGCCGACGAGGTCGGCCCGGTACATGGCGGGGAGGTACTTCGCCTTGATGTGGTCCTGCGCGTGGTCCTTGATGGTCGGGGCCACCATGCCGAGGCCGATGCCGAAGAAGCTCTGGCCGGGGATGTCGTACTTGGCCTCGAGGCTGGCGTAGAGCCGGTCGTAGGTGCCGGGCAGCTCGCGGCCCCCGTACTCCTTGGCGCCGGTGATGTAGCCGAGCCCGGCGTCGTACTTCTTGGCGCGCCAGGCCTTCGCCTCGGCCAGGTCGCGCTGCTCCTTCTCGCGGTCGACCTCTTCGAACATGGCGACGTCGTCGTCGCCCTCGCCCCACACGAACTTCTTCTCCTCGGCCTGCCGCAGCTTGGCGTTGGCGTCGAGGAAGGCGACGCACTCGTCGCGGAACTCGTCGAGCGTGGGCTGGTCGGCCATGTGGTGCATCCCCCCGGGGCGTGCGGATGGAGAACTTGACTGCCCGGTCAAGGTAGCCGGTCGTTACGGTCGGGAGCCATGTCGACCCGCCGCCGTCCCGCCGCGATCGCCCTGGTGGTCTGGACCTTCCTGGTGTGGACCACGCGCATCAACAACATCTGGTCCGACGACGCCCTGTCCGACAGCGACAAGTGGGGCCGCACCGCCCTGGCGCTCAGCTTCACCCTGTTGGCGCTGGCCGCCGCCGTTGCGCTGTGGCGAGGGGCGGAGTGGCTCTCCGGCGTTCTGCTGGTCCTCACCGGCTGGACCATCGGCGTGTGGCTCACCCGCTCCGTCGGCATAGCCACCGGCGACCACGGCGCCGGCTTCAAGGTGGTCCACCTGGTTCTTGCAGCGGTGTCCATCGCCTTGAGCGCCGCCACGATCCATGAGCACCGCCGCGAGGCGTCCGAGCTGCCGGGCGCGCCGCTCTAGCTGCCCGGCCGATTGGCTGACGTGCCAGCCGCTGGTCTCGCCAGCCACACAACCTGCGGTCGCTGCGCGGTCAGGCATGCTGTGTCGTGTGCGTGCGAGTCTCTGGGGCCCGCGGCCTCTGGCATGGACCGCGATTGCAGGTGTCGTGTTGCTGGCACTCGCGCTCGTTGGATCACTCGGCCGGCTGGGCCCGGAGGCGTGCACCAATGAGTTCCTGACCAGCAACGCGAGGGGCGCGTCGACCGAGCGGTCGTGGGTCCCGACCGGTTACACATGCCACTTGACCTTCGACGACGGCTCCACGAGTCAGGTGGTCGAGACCTCGTGGCTGCCCGTCGTCGCCTTGCCGCTCGGCACTGCGCTGGTCGGACTTGCGACCGCCGGGCTGCTGCCCTTGCTTCGCCGCGAATAGCTGCCGCCTCGGGGTGGCTGTGCTGGGCCGAAGATGGTTGGCCGGAAGCCCGTTCGGGCTGTGACAGCTGGGTTCCGGGCTCGTCGGCGATCGCTCCCTCAACGAACGGACGTCGTCGAGGTTCCGATCCGCTTCGGCGAGCGCGCCAATGGGACTTCGAAGATGTCGCTTCGGATCATGGTCGAGGCCTTCTGGCTGGTCGCGAAGATGGCGATCCGGCGTGGTCCTCGACGTCCGCAAGAGCGCGCCGGTTAGCACGATCCCAGCGAGACCGGGTCCGCTGGCCCTTACCCGGTGTCGAGGAGCTGTTGTTGTTTGGCTCGGGTGGCGCGGCGTGCTTGTTGTCGTTGGTGTTGGGCTGTGATGGCTTGGGCCGCGGCGGCCGCGATGGTTTGGCGGTCGGCTTGTTGGTCGGGTGGGGTGAAGGTGCATTTGCCGTTGCTGTCGGGTTGGCTGACGTGCCAGCCGCTGGTTTTGAGCTGGTGGCAGGGGCGGCAGAAGCGTTTGGCGGCTGTGGTGCGGGTGGTGTGGGTGTGGGCCCAGTCTTCGAAGTGGTCGTATTCGAGCCCGAGCCGGTTGTTGCAGCCCTTACGAGCACAGATGGGGTCTTGCCATTGCAGGGCGGTGCGCTGTGTGGTGGTGAAGCGCCGTCCGAGGTGCACGACGCGTTGCACGTCCTCACCGCGGGTGAGCACGGCGGCGAGGAAGGCGTCGTCCATCCATTCCCGCACGGTGCTGACGGGGACGGGGCCGACTCCGGCGATCTCGCAGGTCTCACCCGGGCTGGCGTGACCGCGCACCAGGGCGCTGTGGTCGATTCGCACGATGATCTTGGCGTCGGCGCCGACCGGCATCGGGCTGCCCTCAGCGGCAGCAGGGTTGGTGATCAGCTCGACGGCAGCGTCGAAGGCGTAGGCCTCGGATGGTTCGCGCCGGCCCTCACTGTGGGCTTGGCGGAAGATCTTGTCGGCGCGGTGGCGGATGGCGTTATCGATGCGTGCGATCGAAGCGGTGGGCCCGCTCAGGTGGATGTGCCCGGTCACCCCGTCAGCGTCAGCCCAGCTGCGGTAGGAGCGAGCCCGGTGCGCCTTGCGGGCGGCGGCTTCAGGGTTGGTGTTGGCGCGGGTGCGGGCGCATTCGTCTTGCAGCTCCCGCAGAGTCGAATGAGAAGCAGCCGCCAACAAGCGGTCCTCGGCATCGGGGTCGGCTGTGGCCGCGCCGGCGATGGCCTGCGCCTGCCGTGCTGACAGGTCACCGCGCCGCACCGCCGCGGCGGTGGCGGGCAGCTGTTCGAGCTGGCGGCCTGTCTCCACGAGACGGGCGGCCTCGCTCTTGCTGGATCCGGTGCGCTGGGCCAGCCACTCCTCCGGTGAGCGCACCCCGGCAGCACGCCAGACCGAGCTGCCGGCAACCGCGGCCGCAGCAGTGGTCTTGAGGGCGTGGCCCAGGCGTTCGATGCGCTCGCCCAGAGCGACCAGATCGGGCAGCGAAGACGCAGGCACGAGGCCGACATCGAGGGCGCTGAGCAGGCCGCTGAGGCGCTCTGTGGCCTCTTCCAGCTCAGTCGTCCCAGCGCCTGCGAACATGTGTTCGATGGTAGCAACACCCGTTAGGGGATGCAACAGGAAATACTGGAAACTATCGAAACACCAGCAACACCAACCACACTGACAACAACAGCCACAGCCGTCCACATGTTTGGCGCAAAGGCAGTGCCTGGCTTGCCATCCGTGACATGCGGGACCGCGAGCCGCTGCATCTAGGAGACCATCGGACACCCTCTTCGAGCGGAGACGCTCCAAGAGCGGGCATCATGCGCTGAGTGAAGCCAGCGGCTGATGCGTACCCGGCGAATCCGATTCTTGCGCTGGTCGCGCAAGCGTCGAACGAGACGGGCTCGTGGGTGTACATCTACGACGACGACCAACGCGTCATCTTCGCCAGCGATGACATCAAGCTCACGTACGGTCCGCGAGCAACGGCCGCAATGCCGCTCGGGGAGTATCGCTTCGGCCCGGAGTGGGTTCAGTTCTACGAAGAGTTCAGCGGTACGTCGGCCGACGCGGTGCGCCGAATCTTCCTCGAGGAAGGGCCGTACTCGCTCTTCGAGCTGAACGGCGACAAGGCTCGTCTCACGCGGCTCGTTGCACCATTGGTGCGCGACCTCGTCGACTCGTTGGAGCCACGGGAGCGACCCGCGGTGACGTGGAGCCACGGCGCGGCGAGGCATGGAGGCCTCGTCATCGACAACCAGTGGCTCGACGTGCGGATCCTGGATCCCACTGGACGCTTCGTGGGTGTGGTCAGCATCCACAAGCCGGCTCCAGGTATGTCGCACCTCGCCGCCGCAGCCGCGACGGCAAATCTCGGTCACCTCGAGCGCATGCGGATCGTGGAGCGTCCCGACCGGCGGCCCGCCGCGATTCTGATGGCGGATCTCGAGGCGTCGTCTCCATTGGCGCGGCGACTTTCCACCGCGCAGTACTTCGCGTTCGGTCGCCGCCTTGTGCGAGCTGCGGATCAGTGCGTCATCGACGAAGGCGGCATTGTTGGTCGTCATGCCGGCGATGGCCTCACCGCGTTCTTCCTTGCCGAGACCCATGACTCGGAATCCGCCGCCGCCCGCTCCTGCATCGCTGCATCGAGAGCACTGCGGGCTGCGCTTCCGAACGTCGCTGAGCGGTGCGATGTACCGGCTTCCGACCTGAGCCTGCGGTTCGGGCTCCATTGGGGTTCGACGCTGTATGTCGGGCGCATCCTCACGATCGGTCGCTCCGAGGTAACGGCACTCGGCGACGAAGTCAACGAGACCGCACGCATCGAAGCCTGCGCGACGGGCGGCCGTTCACTTGCGTCCAAGTCGCTCATCGAGCGGCTGACCGCCAGCGACGCAGAATCACTTGAGATCGTCCCGTCTCGCACGACCTACACGCCGCTCGCCGACCTTGCCACCGCCACGGACAAGGCGCGGCGCGACGCGCCCTCGATCGCGGTATGCGACATCTGACAGCGCCCCAGATCTGCCGCTCGGGCGCGTCTGCGTCAGACGAGCAGCGCCGCCACGTCCCCAACAGGGCGGCGGTCAACGAGCGGGTCGGCTTGGCGGTGGACGCGCTCCCACCTGTCCGCGGTGCGACGAAACACCTCGGTGACCCTGAGGTCCCACCGTTGCTCTCCGATGTCAGGATCGAGCACGACGACAGCCCGCTCGATCAACGCCAGCCAGGCCAGCTCGTTGCTGACGCCAGCGTTGATGAGCTCGACCTCGCCGCGGCCCGACTTCCACTGCCGAGCGACCGCCGCTTGTCGCTCAGCCGTCTCTGAGCCGCCGAAGCTGTAGCCACCGACGGCTCCCATGATCGTGCCGTCCTGAGAAAGGGCATAGCCGGAGCCATCGCCGTTGATCCAGCCCGCATGATCGCGTCGGCATGTCTCGAGCAGCAGGGCGATGACTTCGTCGTCGGTGTCCATCATGAGATCGTGTCAGCCGAGGGTCGTCCCCGCTCGTCGCAACGCGCCCTCGCCGCCGGTGGGAGCAGACCAGGAGCTACTTGTCGATGGGGGCAGTGACCTCTAGCTCCATGCCATCGACGTCGCGGAAGAAGAGCGACCACTCGCCGCCGAGGTCTTGGATCTCGCCGATGTCCGCGCCAGCGGCGATGAGCCGGTCCTTCACGAGCTCGAGGGTGGTCAGCGAGTCGACGTGGATGCCGAAGTGATCGATGGGCCCACGCCCGCCCGCCTGCCGGCGGTCGCCCACGATCGACTCCGCCTCGGCCTCGAACACGTTGAGCGCTGAGCCGCCCCCGAGGTCGAGGATCCACATCCGCGGATGGTCGGCCGTCTTCTCCATCTCGAAGACCTTCTCGGCCTCGAACACCGCCTCGTAGAAGGCGAAGTGCCGCTCCAGGCTTGGCGTGAGCGTCGCGATGTGGTTGATCCCCGCGGCGATGGGCACCCCGTCAGGTTACGTGGTCGGCCGCCGGGTACGAGCCGCTCCGCTATGCAACCATTGTCCCATTCGAGCCATTCGAGGGGACCACCGTGGAAGATGCCGACGAGTGGGCTGATCGTGAGGAGCACGCCGTTCGCCCGGGGGCGATGCCCCCGCTGTACGGCGTCACCGACACACTCCTGATCGTCGACGACGACCTCTTGGTGGCGGAGACCCTTGCGGAGCTTCTCGAGCCCGAGGGCTACAAGTGCTCCATCGCAGCAAGTGCCGAGCAGGCGCGAGCCATCGCGTCGGACAAGGCCTTCGCGGTCGCTCTCGTCGATGTGCTCATGCCCGGCGAGTCCGGCCTCGAGCTGGTCGCATGGCTTGTGGAGGCCCAGCGCGACATCTCCGTCCTCATGATCAGTGCCCTGGACGACTCGAACATCGCCGAGATCGCCGCTCGAGCCGGTGCCTCGGGCTACCTGCTCAAGCCCTTCTCGGAGAAGCAGGTGGTGATCGCGGTCAACCACGCCAACCACCTGCGCTGCCGTCGGATCGAGGCCCGGCTCCACGTCGAGCGGCTCGAGCGCCGCATCGTCGACCAGGCAGCCGACCTGGACGAAGCACTCGACCGCCTCAAGCAGCGCGACCTCTGACCTGGGTCACCCGCCCTTGGCGGACAGGGTGACGTCGAGCGCCAACGTCAGGCAGCGGCAGCCGCCGCCGGCTTTCAGGAACTCATCGACGCGGCTCTCGAGGACTGTGAAGCCCCAGGCCTCGAGCTGGCGGCCCACACGTGGCGGCACCGACGGCATCACGATCGTGGTGCCGACGACCACGGAGTTGGCGCAGAACGCCAGCGCTTCCTCATCCGTGAGCCAGAGCGGTTCGGGCACGAGGGCCTCGATCACCTTGCGGCCGTAGCTGTCCCAGCCGATCGGCGCGCAGATCGCGCGGCGCTCGTCGAGCGGACAGAACGTGAGGTCGACGTGGTAGAGCCGCGGGTCGACGAGCTGCACCGCCTTGATCGGGCAGCCGAGGAGCGCCCCGAGAGACGTGATGGCGGCGGCATCGCTGCGGAACGAGTAGCCAGACACGAGCACCGTGTCACCACCGGCGGGCGTGAAGGGCAGAGCGTCGCCGGCGCCTTCGTGGTCGAGGTCGTCGGGGAGGTTGTCGATGCGGAAGCCGGCTGCGGCGAACCAGGCGGCATCGATGGCCGTCTCGCCCTGCCGCTCAGGATGGCGGAAGTGGCTGGGCACGAACTGGTTGCCGTTGACGATGCCGGCGTTGGCCGTGAACACGAGGTCGGGCACCGTGGGCTGCGGCTCCATCGTCACGACCTCGGCGCCGGCCTGGCGCAGGTTGGCGACCAGGCCCTCCCACTGCGCCATCGCACGGTCGTGCTCGACTGCCACCTCCTCGTGCATCCACGGGTTGATCTCGTAGAGCACGCCGAAGTGGTGCGGGGGGCACATCAGGTAGCGCCGCCCCCAGCTCAGCTCCGTCATCGCGCAGGACCGCAGAGCGCGTCGGCGAGCTGGGCGACGAAGGGCCCGACATCGGTGACGATCCCCATCGCCTGATGGCTGCCTCGGTCGGCCAGCTTCGTGACGACGGCCTGGTTGATGTCGACGCAGAACGTCTCGACCCATGCCGGCAGGCAGTTGCCGACCGCGATGGCGTGCAGCGTGGATGCGAGCATCAGCGCGACGGTGACGCCGGGGATCTCGGCGCGCATCGCGTCCGCAGCGGCGGCGGTGTCGGTGATGACGTCCGGGAGCGGGCCGTCGTCGCGGATCGAGCCTCCGAGCACGAACGGGATCCCGCGTCGCACACAGGCCGCCATCACCCCACCGCTGACGTAGCCGGCTTCGACCGCTGCCGCGATCGAGCCGTGTCGTCGCACCTCGTTGATCACGCGGAGGTGGTTGGAGTGGCCGCCTTCGGTGGGAGTGCCCTCTGCGATCGACACACCGAGCGATGTGCCCAGCACGTTCGACTCGATGTCGTGCGTGGCGAACCCGTTGCCGGCGAACAGCACGTCGATCCAGCCCGCGTCGACCAGGCGAGCCAGGTCGGGCGAGCCGCCGGTGTGCACCACGGCGGGCCCGCAGACTGCGAGCACGCGGCCGCCGGCATCGTGAGCGGCGCGCACGCGGGCGGCCACCTCCTGCACGATCAGCGCCTTGGGCTTCTCGCTCGACACCTCGCTGCTCATGAACTCGAACGCAGAGGGCCCTCGCTTCTTCGCCGGAGCGTGCACCCTCACCCCGCCGCTGCCGACGACGATCTCGTCACCGGCCTTGACCCGGTGCATCGGGATCGTGCGCGCCCGCGCGCCGGCGATGACGATGCCGCAGTCCATCTCCGGGTTCTCGACCGACAGCCACTTGCCATCGACGAGCACGTCGGTGGCGAGGTTCGTGGTGGAGTAGAAGCCAGCCGGGAGCACGCCGTCGCGGTCGGCCGCCACGAGCGTGGAGGTGCCGGAGGTGAGCCGGTTGGCGCCGTGCACTTGAAGGTCGTCAACGAGGCGGTCGAGGTCGGCCTGCTCACCCTCCAGCACGATGAGGGCGTGGCTCGGGTCGATGTTGGTGCGACCGATCTCCACGTCGGTCAGCTCGTATGAGATGCCCGCCTCGACGATGACGTCGAGCACCTTGGCGAGCAGCAGTGAGTCGACGATGTGCCCACGCAGCTCGATCGTCTCGGTGGCCATGGCTCCTCCACAGGTGGCGGTCGTTGTGGCGGCCCTTCTCCCCCCATGGGTACCATGCCGCCGCCTATGGGACAGCCGATCACCGTCATCGAGAAGCCTTCGAGCAACCCGGCTGTGCTGCGGTTCGAGACCAACCGCCCGCTCTCGGGCATGGGTCATGAGCGCTACAGCGAACCGCCTTCCGAGCTGCTGGACAGCACCGCCGACGAGCTGGCCCGCCGGCTCTTCGCGGCTGGCGGCGTGGAGGGCGTGCACATCAACGGCTCGGTCGTCACCGTCACGCTGGGGCGCGGGCAGACAGGCGCAGGGCTCGCCGACGTCGTCCGCAACCTGTTCCTCCACTACGGCAACGAGCCCGACACCGACCCCGAGGGCTGACGCCGTGCGGCGGCCCGCGGGGCTGCTAGGCAGACGGCCGTGATCTCACGACTGCGCTCCCGGCAGGAGTGGACCTTCTTCGGCTCCCTCGCGCGCGCCGATCGACCCTTGGCCACCCTGTGGTGGCTCGTGCTGATCCTGCGCGGCGTCCTGCCCGCCGGCTTCGCCGTCTCGATGGGCGTGCTCGTCGGCGCGGTGCAGGACGGTGCCTCGCTCACGCGCCCCCTCGTGGCGATCGGTGCCGTGTTCGTGCTGCTCCAGGTGCTGAACCCGATTCACCTCGCGGTCGGCTACAACCTCGGGGATCGCACGGCGGCCTGGCTCTACGACCTTCTCACCGAGGCGTGCGTGGAGCCGCCCGGGGTCGGCCACCTCGAGGATCCAGAGCTGAGCGGCGACCTCACCGTCGCCCGCGAGTTCGACCTCGGGATGACGGGGCCGCCGCTGTCGATCTCGATGGACTTCATCGCCGGTGGGCTCGTCGAGATGCTGGCCGGCCTGACGTCCGCGGCGGTGCTGTTCGCCTACGCCTGGTGGGCGCCGCTCGTCCTTGCCGGCGCCTGGCTGTCCACCCATTGGCTCCTCAAGGAGAGCGCCATCTGGCGTGACCGCAACACCGATGAGGTGCGCGGCGCCCAGCGCGACGCGGAGTACGCCTACCGCTTGGCGGTCGACCCTCCCGGCGCCAAGGAGCTGCGGCTGTTCGGGCTCGCCGGCTGGACCCTCGATCGCTTCATCGCCCGGCGCACTCGCCTGCACGAGCTCCAGTACGAGGCCACCCGCCTGCGCGAGCGGTCAGTCATCTGGAGCCTCGTGCTCGTCGTCGCAGCCAACGCTGTCGTGTTCTGGTCGATCGCGAACGCGGCCACGAGTGGCCGCATCGACCTCGGTCAAGCGGTGGTGTTCGCGCAGGCCGCGATGGGTGCTTCCCTCATCGCCTTCGGGGGGCTCAACTGGGCGCTCGACGGGGCCGCCGCCCCTGTCGCCGCAGCGTTGCGCGTGAAGCCGGCGATGGCGCCGGCCGGAGCACTGCCGCTCGGCACGTGCAGCGCCGCGGGCATGCCTGCGACAGAGATCCGCTTCCGTGACGTCACGTTCGGCTACCCGGGGGCCGGGGCGGGCCACGTGCTGGAGGGGTTCGACCTCACGATCCCCGCTGGTTCGTCGCTCGCCATCGTCGGTCAGAACGGCGCCGGCAAGACCACCCTCGCCAAGCTGCTGTGCCGGCTCTACGACCCTCAGTCCGGTGCCATCGAGGTCGACGGCGTGGACCTGCGGGAGCTCGAGGTAGATGGCTGGCGCGAGCGGCTGACGGCGGTGTTCCAGGACTTCATCCGCTTCGAGCTGCCCCTGCGCGACAACGTGGCCCCGAAGGGTGCGCCGGACGACGTCGTGCTTGCGGCCCTGGCACAGGCGGGCGCGGGCGACCTGGCGGGCCTCGACGTGCCTCTCGCCAAGGGCTACGAGGGCGGCACCGACCTGTCGGGCGGCCAGTGGCAGCGGGTCGCGTTGGCGCGGGCACTGTGCGCGGTGCAGCAGGGTGTCGGCGTCGTGCTGCTCGACGAGCCGACCGCGCAGCTCGACGTGCGCGGTGAAGCCGAGATCTTCCGCCGCGTGCTCGACGCCACGCGCGGGTGCACCACGATCCTCATCTCGCATCGCTTCTCCACGGTCCGGCAGGCAGATCGGATCTGCGTGCTCGAGCACGGCGCGGTCGTCGAGCTCGGCACTCACGACGAGCTGATGGCCGCGGGTGGTCGCTACCGAACGATGTTCGACCTGCAGGCCCAGCGCTTCGCGGCGGGTGAGCCCGTGTCCGAGGAGGACGAGGGGGTGGTCCTTGAAGCGCTCAGCTGAAGCCCCCAGCGACGACGCGCTGCCGCCCGCGCTGTCGTCCATGTGGAGGCTCTGCCGCCTCGGCTACCAGCACGAGCCGCGCCTCATGTTCGTCGCACTCCTGTTCTCGCTCCTGGCCGCGCTGCCCGATGCGCTCATGGCTCTGTGGCTGAAGCTGCTCGGCGAGGGTGTGATCGAGTCCGACCGCACGCTCGTGCGCGCTGCGGCGATCGGCCTGGGAGCGTCGGCTGCGGCCACGTGGTTCCTCCGCACCGTGTCCACCCGCGTGCAGCGGCGCTTCCGCGACCGCGTGACGATCGCGCTCGAAGCGCACGTCGCGCGCCTCCAGGCCACGGTCGTCACCATCGCTCACCAGGAGCGACCCGAGCTGCTCGACCGCCTGTCCGTGCTGCGCGACCAGGTGTTCGTGCTCGACCACATGTACATGTCCGTCTTCTCGACGGTGGGATGGATCCTGCGCCTCGTCGTGACCATCGGTCTGCTGGCCTCGATCCACCCCGCGCTCGTGCTGCTCGCCCTCTTCGCTCTCCCGACCGTGGCGACTTCGAGCTGGCGGCCCGCCATCGAGCGCGTGGTGGAGGAGCGGGGGGCGCCCGCGAAGCGGCTCTCGAAGCACCTGTTCACGACCGCCACGACGGCTCCCCCCGGCAAGGAGGTGCGCGTCACGGGCATCGGTCAGCGCCTGGTCGAGCAGAGGCGCGCGGCGTGGGAGGACTGGTATGGCCCTGTCGCCGGAGCGCGCTGGGGCTCCGCCGCGTGGCACACGCTCGCATGGGCGGTGTTCGGCGGCGCCTACGTCGGGGGAGTGGTCTTCGTCGCCTCTGGGATCGACTCGCCGCCGGGCGACGTCCTGCTGGTGCTCGCGGCCGGCTCGAGGCTGTCGTCCTACATCGGGGCGACCGTCGGCGAGATCGGCTTCCTGCGGGGCATATGGATGGACGGCTCGCGCCGCCTTGCCTGGCTCGAGGACTACGCGGCGGCGCTCGACGAGAGGGCTGACCTCCCCGTACCCGACCGGCTCACCGACGGGATCGAGCTGGAAGGCGTGTCGTTCGCATACCCGGGCACCGATCGCCTGGTGCTCGAGGACATCTCCTTGAAGCTGCCGGCGGGCGCGGTGGTGGCCGTGGTCGGCGAGAACGGCGCAGGCAAGACCACCCTCGTCAAGCTGCTCGCCAAGCTCTACGAGCCCACGGCCGGCCGCATCCTCGTCGACGGCGTCGAGCTGGGCCGCATACCGGCAGCCGCCTGGCGTGAGCGACTGGCCGGAGCGTTCCAAGACTTCTTCCGCTTCGAGCTGCGCGCCGGCCAGAGCGTGGGGGTCGGCGACGTGCCTCGCATCGAGGACGAGGCTGCAGTGACCGCAGCGGTCGGTCGTGCCGGGGCCGACGACGTGGTCGAGCGCTTGGCCGCTGGGTTGGCCACACAGCTCGGCCCCACCTGGCCCGATGGTGTCGAGGTGAGCTTCGGGCAGTGGCAGAAGATCGCTCTGGCCCGAGGCTTCATGCGCGAGGACCCGCTGATGCTCGCACTCGACGAGCCGACGGCCGCCCTCGATGCGGAGACGGAGCACGCGCTGTTCGAGCGCTACGCAGCCGGGGTGCGCCACACCGGCGACGCCGGTCGCATCACGATCCTCGTGTCGCACCGCTTCTCCACCGTGCGCATGGCCGACCTGATCGTCGTGCTCGACGGTGCACGCGTGGTCGAGGTCGGCTCGCACGAGCAGCTCATGGCCAACCGCGGGCAGTACGCCGAGCTCTACGAGATCCAGGCCGCCGCCTACCGGTAGGACCGGTCAGTCGTAGGTGACCAGGCGCTGCAGCTCGATGCCGCCGAGCTGGGAGCGACCGCCGAGGAAGGCCAGCTCGATGATGAACGAGCAGGCGGCCACCTCACCTTCGAGCGCGTGGGCCAGTCGCACTGCTGCGGCGGCCGTGCCGCCGGTTGCCAGCACGTCGTCGACTATCACGACTCGCTCGCCCGGTTCGATGGCGTCGCGGTGGATCTCGAGCTGGTCGGTGCCGTACTCGAGCACGTACTCGGCCTGCTCCACCTCCCACGGCAGCTTGCCTGCCTTGCGCACGGGCACGAAGCCGGCGCCGAGGAGCGGCGCGAGCGCCGCACCGGGGATGAAGCCCCGCGCCTCGACGGCGAGCACCTTGGTGATCCCGCGCCCGAGCAGCGGGGCCGCGAGCGCCTCGACCATGGCAGCGAACGCGGCGGGGTCGATGAGCATCGGCGTGATGTCCTTGAACACGACGCCGGGCTGTGGGAAGTCAGGGATGTCGCGGATGCGCTGGCGGAGCATCAGCTCCAGGGCTCGGGTGCCGGACGGCGTCATGCGGCGACCATAGAGGCCGCATCATCCCGGCTCGAACGTGACCTGGAAGTCAGCAGGCGCTCCGGTCGCGGGGAGGAGTGCGAACCCGGCCTGGCCTGTCCGGCTGGCGAAGTCGGAGAGGTCGAACGTCCAGGTGTTGTCGACCTCGACCCCCTCCACGCATCTGTCGGTGTCGATCGTCGGAGCGTCCTCGAGAGACTGGTCAGGCTCCTCCGTCCAACCTGCTTCGACGATCGCGCACGCCCGAACCAAGCCCTCACCGACGGCCTCACGCGCGCCAGCGGTGTCCTCGGCGAGGACGAGCTTGGTCGCCGTCCCGGAGAGTCGCATGAAGGTGACCTTGTCGAGCTCGCCCAGACGGCTGCCGACTGGCATCGTCCCTTCAGGGACCGTGGCGGTGCCGAGTCCCGTCCCAGAGAGCGATCCAGCCCACCCGAACCCGCGCACGGTGAGCTCGACGAGGCCCGGGCCGGGAGGCTGTGACGTCACGGGCGGAGCAAGTGTGGTCGGCGGCGTGAACGCGGTTGAGGGCGGGATCGGAGGCGCAAACGTGAACTCGAAGTCCGGTGCGCGGAACGCGGCGGGTCCGCTCGGAGCCGCTGGGGTGGTCGTCGGGGTGGTCGTGGGCGACGCGCTCGCTGGGGCTTGTGCGAGGTCACCGTCAATGGGATGGCCGTCGTCCCGACCCGGGAAGAACCCCGCGATGGCGATGATCGCAATCGCTGCCCACGCCACGGGCTGGTAGCGCAGGCCGGACTTGGCGGCTTCCTCGCTGCCGAGGTGCCTCAAGCGCATGCGAAGGACGGCAACCAGGGCCGACGGCCGTGACCTCCCCGCCGTTGTCTCGAGGCGTACGCGCTCCCGCTCGGCGGCGGCCGTGGCCGGCTGCAGACATGCCGTGGGCTCAGGTGGCGCGATCGGCTCGGCGGAGGGCGCAGGCGAGATCGCTGTGATGTCCGTCACGGGCCGACTCGCTTGGCGGGTCGCACTACGGTCCGCACCCGATGAACGGCCGTCGCATCGCGCCCGTTGTTGCCGCGCTGCTCGCGCTGGTTGGTGCGACTGGGGCGGTTCTGTCGTCGCGGGGTGATGGCGGCGGCGGCGAAGGAGCGCCAACGTCGACCACCGTCGAGGCTCGACCGATGAGCCAGGCCGTCGTCGAGGATGCATCGTTCGAGATCGGGGACGCGCCCGTGGTCTACCGCGTCACCTACCTTCTCGAGGACCTGAGCGATCCCGCTGTTGAGCCCAGCACGGATGTCGTGCTCGTGCGGCGACCGGTCGAGTCTCGCCTCGAGACCTATGCGGGTGAGCCGCCCGGGGACGAGCTTCTCAGCGTGCAGATCGCAGCGGTGGACAGACTGCGGTTGGGCCAGCCCGATCGGCCTCTCGTCGTGGCACGCGTGCCGGGCGTAGGAGCGTCTGACCTGCGCATCCGGCCGATCCTCAGATCCGGAGTCGAGCGGGGGCTTCTCGAGCTGGGCGAGCAGCGCCAGGTCAGCGGCAGGCGTTGCCAGGTCGTCACCTCCGGCACGCTCTTGGGGGCGGGGCCGCTCGTGCCCATCACGTCGGCTGAGCGAGCCGAGAGTTGCTTCGACGCAGACGGGCTTCTTCTGGAAGAGCTCCTCTTCCTCGACGGCAAGGCGACGCTGCATCGCATCGCCGTGCACCTTGACACTGCGCCTGACCTTCCCACAGATGCCTTTGAAGTGGGCGAGATCGAGGCGCCTGTCGATGAGGGGGGCGGGTCGTCGACCCCCGTTGTGCCTACAGAAGGAGCCTTGGGTTCGTTCTGGATCCTGCCGGCGCCCGAGGTGCCCACCGGGTTCGAGCACCGCATTCGACTGAGCGTCATCCCACCGCAGCCGGATCGATTTGCTGAGCCCTCTACACCGGGCGTGATCGCAGGTACGGCGGATGTCTACATCCATGGTGCCGACCTGGTGGTGATCTGGCAGGGTGGCACGCTCGGTGGTCTCGATGCCTACGACGCTTCGCCGCACGCGACTCAGGTGGAGGCCGCGTCGTTGGGCTCCGGTGAGCTCTTGCTGAGTGCCCGAGGCACCGAGGTGAGGTTCGCTCGCCCCGGCGGGCGCTTCGTGCACGTGGTGGGAACGCTCGATCCCGCCGCCCTCACGGACATAGCGCGATCGCTTGTCGAGACGGAGGGGACTGGGCTCGTGCCCATTCACGACGGGTGACTCCACGGGCATGGCCGACTCAGTGCCCCTCATGGGGATAGTCAGGTTGCTCCTCACCCGGAGGTGGTGACTCGTAGACGGTGACGGTCCCTGCTTCGACGAATGCCTTGGGGTCGGTCGTGGGGTGCTGCCCGGGTAGATAGCGCCTGCCGCCATCGACGTAGCGGTACATGCCGACTCCGTTGTTGCCGACCTCGTCCTCGCCGCTCGCCTGTGGGTCCCACCAGATCTCCGTCACGTCGTCGTAGTTCGTGTAGTCGGTGAACGGCCAGACCCCGGCGTTGCCGTAAGACGTCGTCGTGCTCGTCTTCCGGCCCACGCCAGTGACGGGGTACGAGAACAGCCCGGCCTGCCATGCCTGCACCGTGAGGTTGGGCCCGGCGAGGTGCACCCCGGTGAAGAACGTGAAGGGGAAGGGATAGATCACGCCGTACTGGTTGGCGGCGACCGGAGTCGTGCCGGAGTGCCAGACGTGGATCCGATGTGCCGTTGTCGCCTCATCCGGCACGCGGGCGGTGAGGAACGAGATGCCGAACGCCTTGTCCCACTGGCTCTGGTCGAACGTTCTGGCAAAGATCACCGTGTCGGTCAGTGCCGATCCGGTGATGATCCACTCGGGGAAGTAGAGCTGGCGGGTTGCCTCCTTCGTGAAGATCGCGGGCGAGATCGGATCGCCCGAGAAGATCACTGATGTGACGCCCGCGCTCTTCAGCCGCTGGATCAGTGGGCGAGCCCTCTCGGAGACCTGCGAGTAGTCACTGGGGAACTCCAACGACTCGGCCAGGGTGACGCCGTACTTGGTCTTGAGCTCCTTCTCGAAGAACGTCACGCCGGACCGGTAGGAGTTGTCCGGCGTGTTGTACCAGAGCAGTCCGAACTTCCGGCTCTGGGTGTTGAGCGGAGCGCCATCGCTAGTACCCGCGTGGACAGCCTTGCGACCGTTGAGCCGCTTGCCGATGTACTCGGCCCGGTGGATGTAGCCCTGTGTCGAGGCCATGAGCGTCGTGTAGCCGACGTAGGGCGCCAGCCGCTCGTACAGCTCCTGGGGCTGGGACACCGTGCAGATGCAGAGGATGCCCTTGGAGGCCAACGTCTCCACGAAGGATCTGGCGGTCGGGGCTTGGAACACGGCGAACGCCTTGTCCTCTGTCGCGATGGCCAGCGCGTCGGCGCGGCCAACGGCATCGTCCTCTGTGTCACCGCTGCCTTGCCGGACGATCAGCTTCACCTGTCGGCCGTATGTCTCGTAGTGCTTGTTGAAGTAGTCGACATACGCGCGCATCGTCGCTGCCTGCTCCGCTGGGGTGTTGTTGGCACCCGCCGCGGTGAGCGCGGCATCGACGGCGGGATTCACCTCGGGCTGGAAGTAGGTGACCGTGATCGTGTCCTTGGTGACGCCCTGGTAGGTCGACCCTCCGTTGTCGCCGCTGAAAGGTGAGACACAAGGAGGCGCGTAGATGGTGGGGACCTTGATCCGGCCGGTCGCCAGGTCGCAGTCCGGCCCGACGCCACCAGCCGGAGGCGCGAGCGGCTGCCCCGGGCCGCCCGTGCTGCCGCTGCCTGTCCCCGTGCCGCCCGTTCCGGACGTGCCGCCGACGCCAGAGCCGTCGGCCGCTGTGACGGCGGAGCCAGGCTGGTCTGGATCGCCTGACACGACGCGGCCGTCGGGGGTCGTCACGAGCGGGCCGCCAGCTGTCGCCAGGTTCCCTCGACCCGCGCCACCTGGCAGGAACCACACCAGTGCGAGCACCGCGAGCACGATGGCGATGTAGGGGCGATAGCGGTTGAAGAAGGCGTTCAGGTCCACGGGTCAGCTCCTCCCTGAGCGTGAGATGACTGCGTCCTCGGTGCCGAGGTAGGCCGTGACTACGGCTGGATGGTTGATGACGTCGGCTGGCGCGCCCGTAGTGAGCACCGCACCCAGGTCGAGCGCCACGAGCCGATCCGATATCGACGAGATCAACGGCATGTCGTGCTCGATCACGAGAAGGCTGGCTCCTGTCGTGTCTCGTATCCGGAGCAGCAGGGGACCGAGTGCTTCTGTCTCCCGCTGAGCGATTCCCGACGAGGGCTCGTCGAAGAGGATGACCGTGGGCTCGTGCGCAAGAACGCAAGACAGATCGACGATGCGGCGGCTTCCGGTGGAGAGCTCGCCGACGAACTTGTCTGCGTACGCCTCGAGGCCCATGAGCTCGATCAGATCTCCCACCTCGAGGTCGAGGGCGCGCTCGATCTCGGCGACCACGGGCAGATGCAGTGCCGAAGCGATCGGGTCGCGCATGGGCAGCCGGCGCTCCAACGCCAGCTTGATGGTGTCCCGGACAGTCAGCGAAGGGAACAGCCGGGCGTCCTGGAAGGACCGTCCGAGCCCTAGCCTGGCCCGGGCGTCGGGGCCTGTCGCCGTGACGTCGATCCCGCCCAGCAGGATCCGACCGGCGTCCGGCGCCAAGAA
Source organism: Actinomycetota bacterium (assembly GCA_049325515.1). Lineage (GTDB taxonomy): Bacteria > Actinomycetota > Acidimicrobiia > Acidimicrobiales > VFJN01 > VFJN01. Next base: position 113,713 of record JBMOLI010000018.1, read on the forward strand.
GCCCGAGATCTGATCGAAGAGCGTCGTCTTGCCGGCTCCGTTGGGCCCGATGAAGCCGAGGATCTCTCCGCGTCCGAGCTGGAACGAGACCTCGTTCGTTGCGCGGATCCCACCGAAGCGCTTCACCAGCCCATTCACCTCGAGGACCGTCGCTTCGGGATCAACGCTCTGGTCGTGGCTCGGCTTCGACACAGCCCGCGCTGCGCGGCCGCCCCGACCGTTCGATGAGGCCCGGCCCCGCCGGGGCGCCGGCTCTCGGTCCTTGGCGGCTGCGCCCTCGAGGAACACAGATCGCAGGATGTCCGGACGATCGAGCAGCTCCGCGGTGGGCCCCTTGAAGCGGATCTCGCCCTTCTCCATGAAGTACGCGGTCTCGGCAACGGTGAGCGCGACGTTGACCGACTGCTCGACCAGGATCAGCGTCGTCCCCTGCTCCTTCATCGCGCGCACGATGCCAAGCAGCTGCTCGACGACCACCGGGGCAAGCCCTAGGGACAGCTCGTCGATCATCAGCAGCCGCGGCCTTGCGATGAACGCCTGAGCCAATGTCACCATCTGCTGCTCGCCACCCGACAGCAACCCCGCCGGTTGGTCCATGCGCTCCCGCAGCACCGGGAACATCTCGGTGACGCGGTCGATGGCGTCACGGACGTAGGCGTCGTCCTTCTGGTAGAGCCAGCCGGCGATCTTGAGGTTCTCAGCCACCGACAGCCCGGGGAAGACCCCCTTCCCGCCAGGCACCTGGATCACGCCTTGCGCTGCCACCTCCTGTGGCGGCGCGAAGGTGATGTCCTCGCCGTCGAAGATCACGGCGCCGGCCCGGGCTGGCTGAAGCCCAGAGATGGCGCGGAGGAGGGTGGACTTCCCAGCGCCGTTGGTGCCGAGCAGGGCGACGACCTCGCCCTGCTCGATCTCGAAGTCGACTCCGAACAGGACCTGCACGGAGTCATAGGCCACGTCGAGGTCCTTGACCAGCAGCAGCTTCTGGCGGCCCTCGCTCCGCGCGAGCTGCACCTCGAGTCGTGCGACCGATGAGGCTCGCACCTTGGCTATGTCTTCGTCGACGAACTGACCGGCAGACGCCAGCATGTAGGTGCCGAGCAGGAACACGGGCACGAGCAGGAGCAGTCCGTCGCGGATGCCGGACTCGTCGGATACCCCACCGATGATGACGAGCACCACAAGGCCGGGCAGCACCCACAACGAGCCGAGCGCGTACCCGAGGGTCCGCGCTCGCGGCGGCAGCACGAGCGACAGGGTCGCGTAGATTCCCGGCACCACGGCACCGATCACCGAGGTGGTGGCGATGTTCGCGGCGATCGCTACGCCGACGCTCGGAGCCAGTGCCAGGGCGACGAGGAAGCCGGCGCCGATCGTCCCGGTGACTGCGACGATCTTCAGGACGATGCCCGGACCGTGCTTCGCAGCCAAGCGAAGGCTCAAGGGGATGAAGACAGCGATTCCGATGAGCTGGAAGGGTTCGACGACCGCGGCGATGACCCCGCGCTCGGCCTCGTTCAGACCGAACACCTCCTCATAGAAGATCGCCGTCAGCGAGTTGAGGCCGACCACGGCGAGCGCCACGAATGGCAGCGAGTGCCAGATGCGCCTCACCGATCGAACTTCGGAGCAGATCCGGTAGCCCTCGCTCAACGATGGCGCCGACTCCTCGAGTCCGGACAGGTGGCTACTTCCGGTTGCTTCCCTCTCGAAGCGACCGCGCACCGGCTCTCGTAGCAGCGCCGCGGTCACGAGCACCAGCAGCAGAGTTGGTACCGCCAGCACGATGAACGGCACCCGCCAGCTGAACCAGAAGGCGAGCAGGCCGCCGAGCAACGGCCCGAGCATCTGCCCGACGGAGTTGGCCGCGCGATGGAGCGCGTAGACGGCAGGGCGCCGATCTGGTGGGTAGTAGTCGGCGAGCAGGGAGTTGTGCACTGGGTCGTTCACCAGCCGCCCGATGGCGGACCCGGAGCGCGCGATGAGGAGCACTGCTACGACCGGCGCGAAGCCAGTCAGGAGGGAGAAGCTCCCCCAGCCGATGGCCCCGGCGAGAGCGATGCGCACCCGGCTTCGGCGGTCACCGAGGAACCCGATCAGTGGCTGCAATCCCAGCCCGATCGCGCTGACGAGAGCGATCACCCCGAGGATCCCTTGGTTGTCGAGCCCGAAGGCGTCCCGGATCTCGGGTATGAGGACGGCGAAGGCGCTGCGATCGAGCTCGTCGACGGCGTTGAGCCCGAACAGGATGAGAAGCGGCAGGGCGGCCTCATCGCCGACCGCTCGCCTCAGACGCCCCCTCGCGACCGGTGCGGGGCGGACCTCTGATCCGGTTCCGGCCGGCGCGTCGAGCACGGGGTCGGCGATGGTGCCAGTCATCGTGACGCCGCTCCGAGACCCGCACCCTGTAGCGCCGCTGTGGCGGGCGCCGGTTGGTCCATCGGCGGCGAGTCGACGGTTGCCGTCGAGCCGACATCGGCCACGAGGCTCGGAACCACGATCCCGCGCCGGGTGGCGATCGCCCGCAGGATGCGGTCGCGACCCGCGTAGTACGCCTGGCTGAAGCCACCGGGCAGGAACATGAGGATGAGGATCAGCCCGAGCCCCGTCGTCAGGAAGAAGAGGACGTTGCGGATGGTCTCCGGGAACAGTGACCGGAAGTACTCGAGGCCCTCGATGAATACCGGTCCGAGCAGGGCCCCGGGGATCGACCCCAGGCCGCCGATCACGACCAAGATGAAGACTTGGAAGCTCCTCGCCGGGGTGTACGGCTGGATGCCGAGGCTCTGCTGGCTGTGCACGAACAGCGCCCCCGCCGCAGCAGCCAGAAAGCCGGAGATGCCGAACGCGGTGAGCTTGGCGCTCATCACGTTCACGCCGTAGGCCTGGGCGCCTCGCTCGTTGTCGCGCACTCCGATCAGCACTCGACCCGTTCTGCTGTTGCGAACCCCGCGCACCACGACGATCGATGCGAGCAGGCAGACGAGGCAGAGGTAGTAGAAGCGCGCCTCGGTGTCGACGGCGATGCGCCCAAAGACGGCGTTGCGAGGGATCGTGTCGGAGGGGAGCCAGGTGACGTAGGTCTTGTTGAGGCCGTAGGACGACACTGCGATGGCAAACGACAACGTGGCTACGGCCAAGAACAGGCCCTTGATGCGCAGGGCGGGGAGCCCGATCGCGATGGCCGAGAGGGCTCCCACGCCACCCGCTGCGAGGATCACGATCGAGAGGTCCCAGCCCCAGGTGTTGGTGAGCCATCCGCCGATGGCTGCGCCGATGCCCATGAACGCCACTTGGCCGAGGCTCACCTGCCCTGCCCAGCCTGTCAGGACGACCAGGGACACCGTGACGATGCAGATGATGGCGATGGTCGCCGCCAAGCTCACTCGTGCCTCTGACAGGAACAGCGGCAGTGCGATCAGGACGATCAACAGGGCGGCACCGGCGCCTCGCATGCCCCACCGAACCTCCGGGAGCGCGAGCAGCTCCCGCGGGATCGGCCGCACGTTCTTCGCCGCCTGCCAGGTCGATGACTCGTCACCCCGCGCGGTCTTGCCGTGTCGTTGGAGCAGGAGGGCGCCGAGCACGACAAGGAACAGGATCGCGTCGACCTTCGCCGAGCTTGCATTGACGTCGCTGAAGATGACAGTCGTCTCGAGAACACCGAGACCGACGGAGGCGACGAAGATCGTCGGCAGGTGCTCCATGCGGCCGATGATCGCTGCGGCGAGCGCGCGGATCAGGATGGTAGGCCCGAGCGCACTGCCGATCGGTAGCCCCAAGATTCCGGCTCGCAAGAAGATCCCGGTCGCCGAGAGCATCGTCGCGACCGCCCAGACGACCATCTGCACCCGTTTCACCGGGACCCCTAGCAACGCTGCTCGATCGCTGCTCTCGGCCGCCGCACGGATCGCGATCCCAAAGCTCGTCGCCCGGAGGAACCAGGTGAGGGCGCTGATCACGATCGGCACCGCCAGCATGGCGACGACCTCGTTCCCGTCGAACACGGTGGGGCCGATCGAGAAGCTCACGTCGAGAGGGGACTCGTAGGCGAGCGCTGTGGTGCTGAGGTCGAACAGGTCGGGCAGGATCGTCGCCAGTCCGGCGAGGATCTGCGACAGGCCGATCGTGACGACGGTGAGTATCAGGCGGGGAGCCTTGAAGAAGCGTCGCAGCACGATGAGCTCCACCAGCGCGCCGAACACGACGGCCATGCCCAAGGCCAGCGGGAAAGCGATCAGGAACGGAACCCCTGGGCCGAGCATGAGCAGCACCCCGACGCTTGCGGGCACGCCACCGAGGTCGCCTTGCGCGAAGTTGATGATGCGGCTCGATCGGTAGATCAGCGCTATCCCGAACGCGATGAACGACGTGATGCTCCCAATGACCACGCCCTGGACGATCACCCCGACGGGCGAGCCGAAGAAGCGGTGGATGAACCACAGGAACCAGAGGACGCCCGCAATGGCCCCTGCCGCTTGGCGTGTGGCTCTCGCGTCGAGGAACGACGCGAGCGTGCTGGACTTCAGCCGTACCTCGGTCAAGCATCCCCCACGGGCTTGAATGGCCGACCCTGGTCAGATCGTGCTTGGAGTCTGTCTCATTTGCACGATTGATGCGAGTTGTTCCGAATGGGGCACTTGCGCTGCAATGGCGGGCGGCTCGCGTGACGTAGGTCACACATGAGCCCGTGGGCCCGGTGTACGTTGCGCCGATGTTCGAACGCATCAGTGGACGGGGTCGGGCGGTCGTCGTAGCGGGGGCGCTCCTCGCTCCGGCGCTGATCGTGACAGCCGGTGCACAGCCGGCCTCAGCGGACGGGCCGGGCGTGGGGAGCCCGTGGGTCGTGAGCCTGGGCGACTCCGCCATCTCGGGCGAGGCCGGTCGCTGGGCGGGCAACACGAACGACTCGTACACGAAGGTCGACGCCCTCGGCAGCGACGCTTACTACGACAATGCCTCCCGCACCGCGGAGCAGATACCCGGCTGCCACCGCTCGGAGTCGGCCGCGATCCACATCGGCGGCGGCGTGAGCTCGCTCAACCTGGCGTGCTCAGGCGCGCAGACGAGCACGCATGGCGGAGGCGACACCGATTTCAAGCCCGGGCTCGACTTCTACAACGGCGCCTACGGCAAGGGGCAGGCGCTGGCGCTGCAGGAGTTCGCGTCCACCCACAACGTGAAGATGGTGTCGGTGCTCATCGGCGCCAACGACTACGGCTTCGCTGACATCCTGCAGACCTGCTTCCTCGACTGGTACTTCTCGCCGTCGTGGTGGCGCGACTACTGCAACGACGACGCAGACATCGTCGCGCGCTTCACGTCCAGCAACATCGCCGCGAAGACGGCGGCGATCAAGGGCGGCTTGCTCAACGTGCGCCAAGCCATGACCAACGCCGGCTACTCGGATTCCTCCTACACGATCATGGTGCACACCTACTGGTCGCCGATCCCGCGCGGATCGGGAAACCGATACCCCGAGACCGGATACACGCGACAGACCATCGGCGGCTGCGGGATGTGGAACCGCGACGCAGATTGGGCGAACGACACCGTCGTACCCACGTTCAACAGCTCCGTCCGCAACGCCGCCACCCAGACGGGCCTCACGAACATCAAGGTGCTCGACCTCACCTCTTCGCTCAACGGCCGGCGTCTGTGCGAGAACACGGTCGGTCTCCTGGAGGAGGTGGGCGTGTCGTCGTGGACCAGTCGCAAGGCTGTCGACAAGACGGAGTGGGTGAACCAGCTGCGCACCACCAGCACCATTAGCGGCCCGTACCAGATCCAGGAGAGCGTGCACGCCAACTACTGGGGTCAGCTCGCCATGCGCAGCTGCATGAGGCTCGCCTACAACGGTGGCTCACCTCGCGCTGGGAGCTGTGTGCGCGCGAGCACGGGCCTGACCAGCCTCGGCGAACCGAAGATGGCTCTGCAGTGATCGGTCGCTGAGAGCTCGTCAGACGAGCTCGGGCATGACGCTGGTGGCGAACTCCTCAACGCGCTCGCGACCTTCCTCCGGCCAGCCGCACACGAGGTAGCCGAAGCCGGCGTCGCGCCACTTGCCGACGTACTTGCGGATGGTGTCCCAGGGGTCAGAAAGCGAGAGCGACGCTGCCCGCAGGATGGAGGACGGGTCGCGCCCGGCCGCCTGGGCTAGCTCGTCGACGCGGCTGGACGATTCGCGGAGCGAGTTGGGCGTGCCGAAGGCGTGCCACACATCCGCGTAGCGTGCGACCAGCGGCAGCGTGCGACGCGGGCCGTTGCCGCCGATCCACAGTGGCGGGTGAGGGCGCTGCACGGGCAGCGGCACCTGCTGCGCCTCCTGCAGCGAGATGCGCTTGCCGGCGTAGGACACGCGCTCCCCGCTGAACAGTCGGGTCGCGATCTCCAGCGCGTCCTCGAGCAGGTCGAACCGGTCGCCCGTCGCGGGGAACGGGATCCCGAGCGCGGTGTGCTCAGGGTCGAACCACGCAGCGCCGAGCGAGAGCTCCAGGCGGCCGTGGGACGCGTGGTCGATGGTGAGAGCCTGCGCCGCGAACACCGACGGATGGCGATACGTCATGCCGGTGACGAGCAGGCCGAGGCGGATCCGTGACGTCTGGCCCGCCAGCGCGGCGAGCGTGGTCATCCCCTCGAAGCACTCCCCGGGCCCCTCCCCGTACATCGGCTGGAAGTGGTCGAAGCCCCAGGCTCCGTCGAACCCGAGGTCTTCGGCGAACCGCACACGGCTCACCACCTCGTCCCAAGGCATCCGTTGCTGTGCTACATCGATCCCGAATCGCATGCGCAGAACCTACGCGCCAGCGCACCGGGGTACGGTCAGCGCTCATGGCCGCCCTGGGGACGGAACGGACCGTGCTGACACCGTTGCGAGTCGGTGGCACCACGTCGCTGCGCAACCGCCTGTACCGCGCGCCGGTGCTCGAAGGCGCCGGCGACGGACCTGACGCGGCGGCTGTGTACGCAAAGCAGTTCGTTGCGAACGCCGAGGCCGGCGTCGGGCTGATCATCCAGGGCAACTCGTGCCTGTACGACGAGGGCCGAACCTCGCCCGGAATGACCATCGTCAGCACGCGCGAGCGCATGCTGCGGCTGACCCCGATGGTCGACGCCGTGCACCGCGCTGGCGCGGCGATCTGGATCCAGGTCGGTCTGGGTGGGCTGTTCGCAATGGAGGCGTGGCACGAGCCCTACGCGTCGCAACGCACCCAACCGCTGCTGGCAGCGTCGTTGCCGCCGCGCGCGCTGCGGCCGGTCTTCCGGCGCGCGCCGATCCACGTGATGAGCGGCGACGACATCCGCGCCATGGCCACGAAGTACGGCGAGGTGGCTGCGTGGGCGCGTGAAGCGGGCTACGACGGCCTCCAGCTGGCATCGAGCAACGCCAAGCTGCTCGACCAGCTGCTGTCACCGTTCTGGAACCGTCGAGACGACGAGTTCGGCGGCTCTCTGGCGCGGCGCGCGAGCGTGCTGCGCCTCATCCGGGAGCGCATCGCGGAGCGCGCGGGCACCGACTTCACGGTCACGGTGAAGGTGCCCGTGGGGGAGAAGGCCCCGCCCTTCACGCGTCACACGACGTGGGATGAGGGGATCGAGCTGTGCCGGATGGTGGAGGACTTCGGCTACGACTCGGTCACGCCCGTGGAGGTGTCCGTCTTCCCTGACACCACGCTCTCGCGCGGCGGGATCCCCAAGTCGCTGTGGCAGAACAAGGCGATGAAGACGAGGTTCCGCGCCGCTTCACCTCGGCGCATCGAGCGCGCCGTGCTGACGGCCGGCTACGTGTTCGGAGGTGTGACGGCCCGCTTCGAACCCGTGTGGAACCGCAGTCGCTTCATCGCAGCCAAGGCAGCGGTGTCGGTGCCCGTGCTGGCAGTCGGAGGCATCCGGGACGCGCATGACGTCGACGAGATCCTCGATGAGGGACAGGCCGACCTCGTCGGCATCGGCCGCCCCTTCTACGCCGAGCCTGACCTGGCGGCGCGCATCCTCGGCGGGGGAGCGGAGCACGGGCTCTGCCAGTACTCCAACCTGTGCGTGCCGGCCCAGATGCTCGGCATGAAGGGGGCGTGCTACAACCCGGCGGTCGTCAAGGCCCGCCGCGAGCGCTCGGCCTGACCGAGGTTCCGACTCTCGGCCCCTGCGGTCGGGTAGAACGGTCGCAGGAATGGGGACCTTGGACAACGGATCTCTGGGACCCCGACCCGGGGAGGCAGCCAGCCATGTCCGCCGATGCCTGGAGCACGGTTCTCGAGCGCCTGGACGACGCCGCCAAGCTCGCTGACCTCGACCCGGACATCCACCGGCTGCTGCGCACACCCGAACGCGTGCTCGAGGTCGCGGTGCCGGTGCGGATGGACGACGGCGGCATCGAGGTGTTCACGGGCTGGCGCGTGCACCACGACACGACCCGCGGGCCCGGCAAGGGCGGCATCCGGTTCCACCCCGACGTCGACGCTGACGAGGTGAAGGCCCTCGCGGCCGCGATGACCTTCAAGACTGCCCTGCTCGACCTGCCATTCGGTGGGGCCAAGGGCGGGGTGCGATGCGACCCGAACCTGCTGTCGCTGGCGGAGCTGGAGCGCCTCACCCGCCGCTACACCTACGAGATCAGCCCGCTGCTCGGGCCCGAGCGCGACGTGCCGGCTCCTGACGTGAACACCGACGGGCGTGTGATGGCCTGGCTGATGGACACGCTCTCGATGACCCAGGGCACCCACCTGCCGGGTTCCGTCACGGGCAAGCCGCTCTCGCTCGGCGGCACCACCGCCCACGCGGGCGCCACCTCGTCGGGATGCGTCGTCTGCACGAGGGCTGTCTTCGCGGAGCTGGGGCTACCGCTGGCTGGGAGCCGCGTCGCCATCCAGGGCTTCGGCAAGGTGGGTGGACCACTCGCCTTCCTGCTGCACTCGGCCGGCATGCGCATCGTCGCGGTCGCCGACATCGGCGGCGCCGTGTCGAACGAGGGTGGCCTCGACGCCTGGGCTCTCTCCGACCACGTCACTGCCACCGGTTCGGTGGCTGGCTTCTCGGGCGGCGAGGCGATCTCGGCGGACGCCTTCTGGGACATCGAGTGCGAGCTGCTGGTGCCGGCCGCACTCGGTGGGGTGATCGACGAAGCGGTCGCCAGACGAGTCAACGCGGGCGTCATCGTGGAGGCCGCCAACGGCCCAACCACGGTCGCGGCACAAGGCGTGCTCGACGAGCGCGGCATCGTCGTCGTGCCGGACATCCTCGCCAACGCGGGCGGCGTGACCGCGAGCTACTTCGAGTGGGCACAGAGCCGGCAGGGCTATCCGTGGGAGGAGGAGGTCGTGGCGCAGCGCCTGCGCTCTCGCATGGACCACGCCTTCATCGCCGTCTGGGCGCGCTCGCAGGCGCTCGGCGTCGACCTGAGGCGCGCCGCCCACGTGGTCGCGCTCGAGAGGATCTCCGCAGCGATCGAGGCCCGCGGCCTGTTCCCGTAGTCAAGGACCCAACCCGAGATCCGAGACACGACAGCGATCGATGTCGAGGGTCTTCACCTGCCCGGTGACGACAAGGCAGCCGCTGTCGCGCGCTTCGCTCTCGAGGGCGTCGATGGTGGACATGAACGCGTCCGCGAAGGGCGGTGCGAGCAGCGTCAGCAGCGGATCGCGCTCGAAGTGGACGGCATCCTCTCGGAGGTCGTGACCTGCCGTGGCTTCCGCGGAGACCGCTATCGAGGCCCAGTCGACAACTCCCACCGACTTCCACTGTGCGTCCCATCTCCGAAGCTGCCCCAGCCAGGCCTCGAGGCGGGCACGGCCAGCAGGCGGCCCGTCGTAGAGGCCACCCCGGAGCATCGGAGGGACTGTGGCGACAATGGTGAGTGTGCCCTCATCCTTCAAGATGGCCTGCAGTGCCTCCATGCCGGCGTCGTGGGCGGCTATCGAGGCCTTCTCGCCTGGCGCGACCCAGCGCGACGTCCCCGCGTAGCGCTGTTCGGAGAGCTCGGCCAGCGAGGCCGCCGCAAGGACGACATCAGGCTGGACCTTGGCGATCGCGTCCGGCAGAAGATGGGTCGCGGACGGGCAGCCCGAGGTGTCCATCTCCATGTTCCGTCCCCAGCGCACACGATCGGTCGGGATGAGCGGGCAGCCGGCAAGTCCGGACCAGATCACGGTGATCCTCTCGCCGCCAGCCGCGTCGAGCGCTACAGCGAGCTGGTGTGCCGTGGAGTCGCCGATCACGAGCACGCGCAGCTGGTCGTCATCGTGGATGCGGTCGAGCAGATCGGCCAGATCCCGCTCGAAGGTGGCGAGGTCGCTCGCCTCGCTGGCCGTGACGGCCTCGGACCGAAGGTCGAGGACGCGGATCTCGTCGGTCAACGGGTCGCCCGGGGTGGTGTCGACGAACATCACGGGTACGGACGGGAGCACGGACGTCTGGGCCGCCAGGACCTGGCGTGCGACCGACAGGGCGTGGACGGTGGCAACGAAGACCTCGCGCTCAGATGCTCGCGACCCCGAAGTGAGCTTCTCGAGAAAGGCCTCCATCGGTGCACGCTCGCTCGGACCCATGGCCACCACGATCAGGTCGGGCGGGTCGCCTCGGTGTGCGGTGGAGGCGCGCTCGGCAAAGGAGCGGCACGAACCATGCGCTCGGTCCGGCACCAGCAGCGGGCAGCCCGCCTGCACGGTGGATCGCACTCGTAGCTCGATTCCGGGCACCTCGGCTGCCCGCACCCAGCCCGTTACGTGTGCCACCGAGCCGACCACCAGCACGTCCACCACCGGCAGAGGTGGAGCGGTCGCCTGATCGAGCGAACGGGCCAGCTCGAGCTCTGGTGGTGCCACAGCGGGTGCGCTCGTCGGGACAGCGATCATCGCCATCGCGAGCACGAGCGCAAGCGCGCCCGTCAGAGCTGCGCCGCCGACCCGAGGTCGTCGGAGGACGATCCCCCTTCGCACAGGGTTCTCGATGAGCACGCTCGAGAGCTGCGCGACCAAGCCAGTCGCCAGAAGGCGCGCGGCGAACAGGGCAGGCCCGGTCAGACCCGTGCGGTCTTCGGAGAGCAGCAGGAACAGAGGCCAGTGGTACACGTACAGGCCATAGCTCAGGCGACCAGTGGCCACGGCGGGCGCCCATGAGGCCGCACGCTGCACCGGACCGGGCACCGTCGCGGCTGCGATGACGGCAGCCGATAGGAGCGACACGGCCGGGAGCCCACCGCTGTAGAGCCAGCCGCTCCCCAGCTCGGTCCGGGCTGTCAGTACGGCGAACATGAGCGCTGCGAGGGCACCGCCGAGCGCGACACAGCGTTGGGGTCCGGAGTCCAGCTGGCGACCGATGGGAAGGGCCAACGCCAGCAGAGCTCCGACGAGCAGCTCGGGCGCCCGGGTGTGGGTGCCGTAGTACGCGAGGTCGTCCGGTGACACGACCGAGGCGACCGCGCCGAGAAGCGTGAGGACGACGAGCACAGCCGGCAGCCGAGGTCGCCCCAGCCTGCTGAGCACCGCCGCCACGATCAGCGGGAAGAGCAGGTAGAACTGCTCCTCGATCGCCAGAGACCAGAAGTGCAGCACTGGGCTGGGGCCGGCGGTGAAGAGATCTTGATAGGTGGTGCCGGCAACGGCGAAGCGCCAGTTGGCGACGTCTGTCGCGGCCGCGGCCACGTCTCCCGGAACGGCCGTGCCTCGGAAGAGATCCGTCAGCAGCACGATGAGGCTGATGGCAGCCAGCGCGACGAGCGACGCTGGCGCGAGCCGGCGAAGTCGTCGGCCCCAGAACGAGCGCAGTGAGATCCGGCCGCTGGCTTCGTGCTCATGGAGCAGGAGCTGTGTGATGAGGTAGCCGGAGAGCGTGAAGAAGAGGGACACGCCCAGGAAGCCGCCCGAGATCCCCGGCGCGCCGCCGTGGAACAGCAGCACGGCTGCCACCGCTGCGCCTCGCAGCCCATCGATGGCGCGCACGTACGGCAGGCCGCCCGCCCCCCCGTTCACGGCGCAACCATAGGTGACAGCCTGCGCCTGAGCTCGGGGGCGCCGCTTGACGAGATCGAACAAGTGTTCGATCATGGGTGGATGCGGAGCACGGCTGCCCTGAAGGACCTGGGTGAGCTGGCGGCGCGGGTGCGGCCGGTCACGCTCACGCGAGAGCGCCGCCTGGCCGTGCTGCCTGCGCTCGAGCCCCTGCTGCCAGGGGCTGGCTTGCGGCGGGGCTCCACCGTCTCGGTGGGAGCGGCGCCTGGCGTGTGCGGAGCCACCTCGCTGGCGCTCGCCCTCCTCGCCCAGGCCTCGACGGCCGGCTCCTGGGTCGCCGCGGTGGGCGTGCCGTCGTTGGGCTTGGTGGCTGCCGACGAGCTCGGCCTGGCGTTGGAGCGCCTCGTGCTGGTGGCGGCCCCCGAGCGAGACGACTGGGGCGGGGTGACAGCGGCTCTGGTCGACGGCTTCGACATCGTCGTCCTCCAGGCGGATCGCGGTGGCGTCCGCCTAGCCGATGCGCGTCGCCTGACGGCGCGTGCTCGCGAGCGCGGGACGGTGCTGGTGCAGCTCGGCACCGGCTGGCCCGATGGCGCCGACGTGGACCTGCGCATCGCCCGTGCGCGCTGGGAGGGCATCGACCATGGTCATGGCCACCTGCGTGCGCGCAAGGTGCGAGTGGTCGGCGGCGGGCGTGGGGAAGCTGCCAGACCTCGCCACCTCGACCTGTGGCTGCCTGCCGCCAACGGTGGAGTCGAGATGGTGGCTCCGGCGCGGGAGCGCACTGTCGAGTCGCCGGCTCGGCTCCGAGCCGTGGTCTGAGCATCGATGGCCGCCGTTCGCATGCTCGTCGTGCGCTGCGACGACTGGCCGATCATCGCCGCCGGTGTGCCGCTCGACGTCCCGGCTGCTGTCTTCCACGCAAACCGGGTGGTGGCCGCTTCGCCGGCCGCTCGTGCAGAAGACGTGCTGCTGCAGCAGCGACGCCGGGAGGCGCAGTCGCGCTGCCCTTCGCTGCGCGTGCTCGACCACGACCCCGCCAGAGACGCACGAGCATTCGAGTCCATCGTCGCCTCGCTCGACGCGCTGACGCCCCGAGTGGAGATCACAGAGCCGGGACAGGTGGCGTTCCCGACCCGGGGCCCCTCGAGGTTCTTCGGCGGCGACGACGCTTTGGCCCTGCGGACGCTTGCCGTCGTCAGCGAAGCGGTCAGTGCCCAGGGCGCATCGCGGGAGGCGGCCAGCTGTCACGTGGGTGTGGCCGACGGCCCCTTCGCCGCTGCACTCGCTGCTCGTGCAGCGCGAGGTGCACCTGTCGTCGTCCCCCCTGGTGGCGCGCCTGCCTTCCTCGCACCGCTCCCCATCAGCACGCTCGAGAGACCGGATCTGGTCGACGTGCTCAGCCGGCTCGGGCTCCACACCCTCGGCGCGCTCGCTGCCCTGCCCGGTCCCGACGTGCTGGCCAGGTTCGGCGCGGAGGGCCTGCTGGCGTGGCGGCTGGCGAGCGGCCTCGACGAGCGTCCCCCTGCCACCGCACCACCGCCCGCGGACCTCACGGTCAGCACCGAGCTCGACCCTCCTGCGGACACCGTCGCGCCGGCCGCCTTCCTGGCGCGCGGGCTGGCCGAGGAGCTGCACAGCCGTCTGTGGGCCAAGGGGTCGGCCTGCACTCGCGTGGTGATCGGAGCCGAGACCGAGCACGGAGAGCGCCACGAACGGGTGTGGCGAGCCGAGGGCGCTCTCACCGCGGCGGCCATCGCCGATCGGCTGCGCTGGCAGCTCGACGGCTGGCTCCAAGGCTCGGCTCGCCATCGCCCCACCGCCGGGATCAGCCGGTTGTGGTTGGCCCCAGACGAGGTGGTGCCAGCGGGTGGGCGTCAGCTCGGCTTCTGGGGGAGCGATGCGGCCACCGCCGACCGGGCCAGCCGGGCTGTGGCTCGGGTGCAGGGCCTGCTGGGCACTGGATCGGTGGCGGTGCCCGAGTGGCGAGGGAGCCGCGACCCTGCCACCCAGATCGCGCTCGTTGCGGCCGAGGCAGTCGACCTCACGGTGGAGCGCCCTGGCGCGCACCGAGATCGTGTGGTGGGCCCTTGGCCCGGCCGGCTGCCCACACCGGCGCCGGCGCGCGTCCACTCTGCGCCCTTGAGCGCGGAAGTCGTCGACTCGGACGGCCATGCACTCGAGGTCAGTGGGCGCGGCGCCCTCTCGGCAGCGCCCGCACGCCTGTCGGTGTCAGGCGCGCCGTGGACAGAGGTGGTCTCGTGGGCGGGTCCTTGGCCACTGGAGGAGCGCTGGTGGGACAGCGCACGGGGTCGCCGCCGGGCGCGCCTCCAGCTGGTCACCGCCGATGGCCAAGCGCGCCTCGTCGTCCTGGAGCAAGGCCGCTGGCACGTGACAGCCACCTACGACTGACATCGCTGCCGCGGCGTCGGCCGACTCGTGCGTCAACCAGCGCCGGCGGTGGCTTCACGCACGAGAGCCGCTTGGCGCACGAGATCCGTCATGGCGGCATCGGTCAGCGCCGACCAGCGATGGCAGGCACTCACGACTACTGGTCCGTTTCGGACCGGCTATGGGTAGAATCGGGCCGATGGTGACCGTCGAGCTCGAACGACTCGAGGCGCTGGAGCTTCTCGCGATGGTGTTGGCGCACTTGAACGACGCCGAGGCCCGGCGAGAGGTGTCGGCGAGGGTTCCGATGCTGATGGGCATCCGGGACAAGCTGGCTGCATCGCTCCGGGAGGAACAATGACCTACACGAATGCCCAAGTCGCTGCGGCGAACGCCGCCCTCGACAAGTACCGCTCCGGCGAGCGAGGCGAGGTCGGTGCCGCCCTGGCGGTAGTCGGCCTGAGCGCAGAGCGCGCCGCTCGTGAAGCCGCCATCCGCGACGACATGATCCGCGTCGCCCATCGAGCAGGTGCATCACTGCGTCAGCTCGCCGAGGTGTCGGGGCTCAACCGCAAGACGGTGACCGCCATCGTCGAGTCTGACGTGTCGGCTTGACCGGGAGGCACACCGGTACGGTGCTGGCGTGAGACGTCTCGGCATCACCTTGCTGGCGCTCGCGGCCGCTGCCGCTCTCGTCGCCGGTTGCGGTGACGACGGCGACGACTCCGTCGCCGCCAGCACCACGACCACGACTGACGACGAGACGACGACCACGGCGCCCGCCGATGATGAGCTACCCGGAGAGGACGTCGACTTCTTCTTCGAGGACGGTGACGAGCTAGCCGTCGTGGGAGTCGAGGCCGGCGACACCTTGAACGTCCGCGCGGGCCCGGGCGTCGACTTCGACGTCGTGGCCGAGCTCGCGCCCCTCGCCACCGATGTCGCCCCGACCGGCCGCCACCGATCCCTCGACGGTGCTGGCATCTGGACCGAGGTCCGGACGGACGACGGGGGCACCGGTTGGGTCAACGCCGCCTTCCTCGCCTACCTCGGCCTGACTGACGACGTGACCACAGAGATCGCAGCCGACCCCGCCGACCTGCCCAGCGCCGCCACGATGCTCGAGCTGGGCGACGCCGTTGCCGCCACGCGGATCGCGGCGGATGGGTCCGACGGGCCGGTGCCAGACGTGGTGGTCGTCGATGGACCGTCGGTCGGCGACCTCGGCGAGATCACGATCGACATCGTCGGCCTGCCCGACGACTCAGGGCTCGGTGAGCGCCTCCACCTCTTCGCCACCCCGTCCGAAGACGGCAAGAGCTTCACCGTCCGCACCGTCGAGCGCACGATCCTCTGCCGCCGCGGCGCGGCCGACGGCTTCTGCCTGTGACTGGTTCGTAGCCACATCTGGGCCTGCCCGTGTTCCCTGGTCTGTCAGGCCAGGCATCGAGGCCTAGCCGGTTGCTCAGCTCGACGCTGGTGGGGGGTCGAACAACGCCAGCTCTGCTGTATCGGGGGGCTGGAACGTCGCGAGCCACTCGTCGAAGTCGGCGCGACTGATCGGCTGGCTGCTCCAAGGTGGGGCCGAGTTCCTGATCTCGATCCGTCGCCAGAGCTCGTCCTCGGACATCTCGAGGTAGTGCAGCTCGACGCCGGCGCCAAGGGCGCGAGCCGCTGCGCGCATCTCGTCCCGCTCGACTCGCGCCCAGAGCCCGAAGTCGAGGACGACGCTGAGGCCAAGGCGCAGGATGTCTTGGGCGAGGCGCCAGAGCTCCTGCTCGACCTTCGCCCGAGCGCCCTCGTCCCATGGGCTGGAGCCGAGCGCCCAGAGCCACTCATCCTTGGTCAGGCGTACGGCGCCCCGCTCCGCAGCGAGCCGCCGCGCAAGCGTGGTCTTGCCCGCTCCGGGCAACCCACAGGTGAGGATCAGCCGGGCCTCGCTCACGGAAGGGCGGTGGTCAGGAGCCGCTCCACCCGGTCGTTCATCCCCTCGAGGTCGACGTGGACACGGTTGGCCACCTGGATCGGGATGGTCAGCGGCCAGTGTTCGCTGTATCGGGTGATCTCGTAGACGTCCCACCACGGCTCAACGGTTCGCCCGGCTTCCGCCTCGTAGGCGCAGCGGAACTCCTGCGCCCACTCGGGCGCGAAGAGGACTGCGAGGTTGAGCCGGCAGTGACCCACGTCGCGGTCGGGGTGGCCCAGGCCCCCGAACGTCCAGTCGACCACTGCCGTCAGGACCTCACGGGACCAGAGCACGTTGAAGTGCTGGTAGTCGCCGTGGATGAACGAGGTGCGCTCCGGGGCAGGCTCGCTCATGAGGACGGAGGCCCGCTTCCACAGTTGATCGCGCTTGGACCAGCCCGGCGCCACGACGTCGGCGCTGGCCGTCCACCGGGGCGAGGATGGCGCGTCGATGTCCAGGGCGTGGATCTGGGTGAGGGTCGCTGCCATCTGGCCGATCCACCGGGATCGGTCACGGGGCGCGAGGTGCACATGACCGGCGACTCGGGTCATGACCAAGATCGGATGGCCGTCGGTCTCCTCGGGGCGGGAGCGAGCGATGAACCGGGGGACGGCGAGGCCGGTGCCTTCGAGGCGACATAGCAGGTCGGCCTCGCGATCGAGCAGCGCCTCGGACTCACTCGTGTCCTCGTTGACCCAGCGCTTCACCACCAAGCGACGAACGTCCCGGCCGGACGTCACGCCCACGGCGTGGACTGAGGATGTGATCCCTCCAGCGAGTCGCCGGCAGCTCGTGACCCGGTAGTCGGGGCCCACCGCGGCGGCGACCCACGCCAGCGTGGTGGGCCGGGGCTCCCGATTGTTCGGCGCGATCACCGTGATCGACTCTCGTGCAGGGTCGTAGCCCTCAGCTGGCGGCGGCGAGGGGGAGGCGGTCCACCGCGCTCCCCATCAGGTCGACGAAGTTGTCGCAGTAGAACGCCTGGCGCACCTCTTCGGAGGCATCGCCCAGGCTCGCCTCGAAGCGCTCGAAGGGGCGGCGACCGCCCTCGACGTGCGGGAAGTCGGTCGAGAAGAGCGCCACCTCGGGGCCCGCCTGCTCGATGATCCAGCCCACGTCCTCGGTGGGGTACGGCGTGGCCCTCACCTGGCGGCGAACGTACTCGCTCGGTCGCAGGGACAGGTCTTGCAGGCGCTGCTCGTGCTTGAGGAAGGCGTCGACGGCGGACTCCATCTGCCGCATCCAGCTGGGCAGCCAGATGGCGCCTTGCTCGATGACGCCGATCTTCAGCGCTGGGTGCCGCTCGAGCACGCCGTCGAAGATCATGGTTGCCAGCGTCTGCGCCGGTGGCCCAGGGATAGCCATGTAGTCGACCGAACGGAAGTTCTCGTCGCCACCGTGGAAGTCGGGAACGTAGGGCCCGCCGTTGACGAAGTACTTGGGGTGGAGCAGCTGGCCTCCGCCGCCGACGTGCAGCACGATCGGGATGCCGGCCTCCTCCGCCTGGCGCCACACGGGGTCGAGGCCGATGTGGCTGGGGGAGTGGTCGTTGGGGCAACCGCTCGGCACGAGAAGCGCGGCAGCACCCATCGCGATCGCCTCGCCCGCCATCGCGGCGGAGCGCTCGAAGTCGGCCAGCGGCACGTAGCAGGTGGGCAGCAGCCGCGGGTCGACGGAGCAGAACTCGATCATCCCGCGGTTGTGCGCCCGGGCCGCTCCGTAGGCGAGATCGAGGTCTCCGCTGCGCTCGATGCGCAGCAGGTTGCCGTTGTTGAACGTGTTGAACACGAGCTGGCTCGCCACGCCGAGCAGGTCGAGGGCGAGGGGCCGGTCCTCGGCGATCGTGGACCCGGTCGCCTTGAAGTTCTTGCGGTTCATGATCTCCTCGGCGTCACGCGCCCGGAACTCCGGGTCGGCGTGGCGCTGGAGCATCTGCTCGATGGCCTCGGCCTCGCCCGGGGCCAGCCCGAGCTCCACGTTGGGCCGCAGCTTCTCGCGCACGTCTGGGTCGGCGTGGGAGAGCAGCCAGGTGGGCACCTCCATGATGTGGGCGTCGGCGTCGTGCACGACGCGGCCCTCGATGTATGGCATGTCGTCCTCCCCGGGGATCGGCTCAGACAATAGGCGCCGCCCCCTCTTGACGAGAGCGAACAAGTGTTCGATCCTGGGTCGATGGGGTTCAACAACCCGGATGTGCCGTGGAGGGAGCTCGAGCGCACGCTGTCGGGCCGCGCCCGGCGGCCCTCCAGCGTGCCTCCCGGCGCCAACGGAGGTGACAGCCCGGCTTGGTCGCCGGTGCGCCCCGCCTACGTGCCGCCCACCGTCCTCCAGCGGCGCACCAGCGCCACCCCCTACGCGGAGCTGCACTGCCACTCCACGTTCAGCTTCCTCGACGGCGCCAGCCACCCAGAGGAGCTGGCCGAGGAGGCCGCTCGCCTGGGCCTCGAGGCGCTGGCCATCACCGACCACGACGGCTTCTACGGTGTGGTGCGCTTCGCCGAGGCGGCACGTGCCGTCGGCGTGCCCACTGTGTTCGGGGCAGAGCTCTCGCTCGGTCTGACCAAGCCCCAGAACGGCATGCCTGACCCCGAAGGGACCCATCTGCTCGTGCTGGCGCGCGACCCGGAGGGCTATGCCCGGCTGTCGTCGGTCATCAGCGCGGCGCAGCTGGCGGGCGCGGAGAAGGGCAAGCCGATCTACGACGGCATCGAGTGGGACATGGTGCACGGCGACCACTGGCTCGTGCTCACCGGCTGCCGCAAGGGCACCGTGCCGGCCGCTCTGGAGCGTCACGGCCCGGCCGCTGCGGCCCGCGAGCTCGACGCTCTCGTCGCCACCTTCGGTCGCGCCAACGTGGCAGTCGAGCTGTGCGATCACGGCGACCCGCTCGATTCCGCGCGCAACGACGCGCTGGCGCACATGGCGATCCGCGCCGGCGTCGACGTGGTCGCAACCACCAACGCCCACTACGCCGCTCCCGTGCGGCGCCGTCTTGCCACTGCCATGGCTGCCGTGCGCGCCAGGCGCAGCCTCGACGAGCTCGACGGCTGGCTGCCCGCTTGCGCCGGCGCTCACCTGCGCTCGGGTGACGAGCAGGCCCGCCGCTTCGCCCGCTGGCCAGGTGCGGTCGAACGGGCGGCCGAGCTGGGACGCGCCTGCGCCTTCGATCTGCAGCTGGTGGCGCCGCGGCTGCCTCCCTTCCCTTGCCCCGACGGCCTGTCCGAGATGGCCTACCTCCGACGCCTCACCGCCGAGGGCGCTCAGCGCCGCTACGGCAGCTGGGGGGAGGAGCGGGTGCCCGGCGCCTATCGCCAGATCGAGCACGAGCTGGCGCTGATCGAGCAGCTCGGCTTCCCGGGCTACTTCCTCGTCGTGTGGGACATCGTCGACTTCTGCCGCCGTTCCAACATCTACTGCCAGGGTCGGGGCAGCGCCGCCAACAGCGCCGTCTGCTACGCGCTCGGCATCACCAACGCCGACGCTGTCGCTCTTGGCCTGCTCTTCGAGCGCTTCCTCTCACCGGAGCGCGATGGGCCACCCGACATCGACATAGACATCGAATCGGGGCGACGGGAGGAGGCCATCCAGTACGTCTACGCCAAGCACGGCCGTCGCCATGCCGCGCAGGTGGCCAACGTCATCACCTACCGCGCCAAGTCCGCCATCAGGGACATGGCCAAGGCGCTCGGCTATGCGCCGGGCCAGCAGGACGCCTGGTCGAAGCAGGCCGACGCCTGGGGTGGCGTGGCCGTGACCGCGGCGCAGCAGGAGCAAGAGCGAGCCATCCCCGCAGATGTGCTGGACCTGGCGGCCGAGCTCGAGCACGCGCCCCGGCACCTGGGGATCCACTCGGGGGGCATGGTCATCTGCGATCGCCCCATCGTCGAGGTGTGCCCGGTGGAGTGGGCGCGCATGGAGGATCGCTCGGTGCTCCAGTGGGACAAGGACGACTGCGCAGCGATCGGCCTCGTGAAGTTCGACCTGCTGGGCCTCGGGATGCTCGAGGCGCTGCACGGCTGCATCGACCTGGTGCGCGACTTCCACGGCGTCGACGTCGACCTGGCCACGATCCCGCAGGAGGACGTGGTCTACGACATGCTCTGCCGAGCCGACTCGATCGGTGTCTTCCAGGTGGAGAGCCGGGCTCAGATGGCCACGCTGCCGCGCCTGCGACCGCGCACCTTCTACGACCTCGTGGTCGAGGTCGCGCTCATCCGCCCGGGGCCCATCCAGGGCGGCTCCGTGCACCCCTACATACGGCGGCGCAACGGCAAGGAGCCGGTCACCTACCTGCACCCGCTGCTCGAGAAGAGCCTCGAGAAGACGCTCGGCATCCCGCTCTTCCAAGAGCAGCTCATGCAGATGGCGATCGACGTCGGCGGCTTCAGTCCCGGCGAGGCGGACCAGCTGCGCCAGGCCATGGGCTCCAAGCGCAGCAGGGAGCGCATGGAGCGACTCCACCAGCGGTTCGCCGATGGTGCCCGCGAGCGCGGCGTCGAGCCGGATGTGATCGAGGTCATCTGGGAGAAGCTGGCTGCCTTTGCCAGCTATGGCTTCCCCGAGAGCCACTCGGTGAGCTTCGCCTACCTCGTCTACGCGTCGTCTTGGCTCAAGTACTGGTACCCGGCTGCCTTCTGCGCGGCGCTGCTCAACGCGCAGCCGATGGGCTTCTACTCGCCGCACAGCCTCGTGCAAGACGCTCGCCGCCACGGCGTCGAGGTGCGCACCCCCGACCTCAACGCCAGCGCCGCTCTCGCCACCCTCGAACCGGCGTCTTCAGGAGATGGGGGCCCGGCAGTGCGCCTCGGGCTGTCCTACGTGCGGGGGATCGGCAAGGAGCTGGCCGAGCGGATCGAGGCCGGCCGCCCCTACGCCGATCCCGAGGACCTCGCCCGTCGCGTGCCGCTCACCCTCCCGCAGCTCGAAGCGCTGGCAACGTCGGGCGCCTTCGACTGCTTCGGGCAGCCGCGGCGCGAGGCGATCTGGACGGCGGGCGCCGTCGCCCAGGTCACCGTCGGCAAGGACGGCACGCAGCGCCTGCCTGGCATCGTGACCGGAGTGGTCGCACCACAGCTGCCTGCCATGACCGGCGCGGAGGCGGCCCGAGCCGACCTGTGGGCCACCGGCGTCAGCCCGGAAGGCCATCCGACCCGCTTCGTGCGCGAGCACTTGGCCAGCATCGGTGTCGTCACAGCCACCGGCCTGGCGCAGGTGGAAGCGGGGACGAGGGTGCTGGTCGGTGGTGTCGTCACCCATCGCCAGCGGCCTGCAACAGCGGGGGGCACCCTCTTCGTGAACCTGGAGGACGAGACCGGCCTCATCAATGTGGTCGTCTCGAAGGGCTGCTGGACCGCCCACCGCAAGGTGGCCCGCAGCGCCCCTGCCATGTTGGTGCGCGGCCGCCTCGAGCGGTCCGAGGGCGTCACCAACGTGATCGCCGACCGTCTCGAACCGCTCCCGCTCAGCGCTCCCACCAAGAGCCGCGACTTCCGTTGAGATCGGGCGGAGTCTTAGCGTGGGGAGATGTCGCCGAAGCAGCCGTCCAAGCAGAAGAGGGCGGCACAGAACCGCAACGAGCGCGCCGCCCGTGCCGCCCGCACCGCCAATGCCAAGGCTGCCGCACGATCCGAGCGAGCGGTCGCGGGGGGTGCCGCTGCCACGAAGGGGTCGCTGCTGTCACGCTTCCGAGGCGGCGGATCGGCGGGGGGCCAGAGCACCCGCGCTCGCGGCGCAGCGCTGCGAGCCACGCAACCCCCCGGCTACCGCGCCGCGCTCAGCGCGCTCCTCGCTGCAGGCGCTGCCGTGATGGTCTGCACCATCGCGCTGCGCTATCCGGTCGATGCGCAGGGTGACATCTACACCGGTCCCACGATCACTGCCGACTGGGCCATGACAGCGCTGCGTGCCGCGGCGGCGTCGCCCGACGCTGACGCTGCCGAGCTGGCCAAGTCGATCGAGGTCTGGACGTCTGGCCTGTCCAAGGAGGTCGTGGCCAAGGCGCTCTGGCCGTTCTCGCTCGCCATCCTGCTCCCGGTCGTGGGCGCCGGCCTCGGGTTCCAGGCGGTGCGCCGCCGCTCGCCGAGCAAGGTCGTCAACCGGGCTCTCTACGCCACCTTGTTCGGAGCGATCCTCACCCAGGGCCTGCTGCTCCTGTTCCTGCCTGTGGTGCTGGCCATGGGCGTGAGCATGTTCCAGGTCCGCCGAGCCGAGGCCATGGCCGCCGCCGAGTCTCAGGCGCGGACTGGCTCGGCTGACGACGGGGTCATCGAGGTGGACGAGGTCACGGAAGAGCCGGCCGACTGACCGCAGTCAGCGCAGTGTCTGCGCCAGCTCGCCCAGGATCCTGGCCAGCTCGGTGCTCGACTCAGGGTCGTCGAGCGCCTCGGCTCTGTCGCTCACCTGCTCTGCCAGCCTTCTCAGCGTGAGGGCGACCTCGTCGGCCTCCGCCTGGGTGACGTCGATGCGATCGCTGCGCAGGCGGCCCGTGATCTGCTCCTGCTGGAGCGCAAGCGTGCGCGCTGCGATGGCCGGGTCGAGCCTGTCCTCGAGCACAGCGCGCGCGGTCTCGGTGACGATGCGGACGCGCTCGACCGGGTGCATCGGTCAACCTGGACCGCGGGCCAGCTCTGGATGATGCGCCATCAGCGGGCGACGCTACCGTCGGCGGGGCCGACTGGTCGGCACCCCCATCAGCCTCGGTAGGGTGCGGGCTCAGCACAACGGTGCGCATCGCACAAGGGGGAACCGCCGTGGCCTGGGACTTCTCGACCGAGCCTGAGTTCGAAGCCAAGCTCGAGTGGATGCGCGGGTTCGTCCGCGAGGAGATCGAACCGCTCGAGACGCTCGACCTCGACTACGACACCCTGCGCCGGATCACCGATCCGCTCAAGGAGCAGGTGCGGGCGCAAGGGCTCTGGGCCGCCCACCTGCCCAAGGAGCTCGGCGGCGGTGGGTTCGGCCAGGTGAAGCTCGGCCTGATGCACGAGATCCTCGGACGGTGCATCTACGCGCCGTCGATCTTCGGCAACAACGCCCCCGACTCAGGCAACAGCGAGCTGCTCGCCGAGGGCGGCACGGAGGAGCAGAAGGAGCGCTGGATGCGCCCATTGCTCGACGGCAAGCTCCGCTCCGCCTTCTCGATGACCGAGCCGGGCGCCGGCGCCGACCCCACGTTGCTGCGCACTTCGGCTGTGCGCGACGGCGACGAGTGGGTGATCAACGGTCACAAGTGGTTCACGTCGAACGGCTCGACCGCAGACATCCTGATCGTGATGGCCGTCACCAACCCCGACGTGCATCCCTACCAGGGGAGCTCGATGTTCGTCGTGCCGGTCGACACCCCGGGCGTGCAGATCCTGCGCGACGTGCCCACGATGGCCGAGCCCCACCACGTGACCGGCCAGTTCGGCGGTCACGCTGAGATCATCTACAAGGACGTGCGCATCCCCTTTGACAACGTCGTGGGTGGCGAGGCAGGCATCGGCCAGGGCTTCACACTTGCGCAGAAGCGGCTCGGCCCTGGCCGCATCCACCACGCCATGCGCTGGTTGGGCCAGGGGCAGCGGGCCTTCGACATGCTGTGTGAGCGCTCGCTGTCGCGCTACACCCATGGCTCGACCCTGGCCGAGAAGCAGATGGTGCAGGACTGGATCGCCACCTCTGCCACCGAGATGCAGGCCGCACGCCTTCTGACGCTGCACGCCGCGTGGAAGATGGATCAGGTCGGTGCGTCGCGCGCTCGCGTCGAGATCGCGATGATCAAGTGGTGGGGGGCCAAGGTGCTCTACGAGGTGATCGATCGTGCCATCCAGGTGCACGGGAGCCTCGGCTACACCACCGACCTACCGCTCGAGTCGATGTACCGCCACGCTCGGGCGGCGCGCATCTACGACGGCCCCGACGAGGTGCACAAGGTCACCATCGCGCGCCAGATCCTGAAGGGCTATGAAGCGCACGAGGTGCCGAGCGACCACATCCCGACGAGGCGCGCAGCTGCCATCGAGCGCTTCGCCGATCAGCTCGAGGCGTCCGCCCTCAACTCCTAGTCACTGGTTCAGCCCGTTGCTGCAACGGTGCCCGTGAGGATCGCCTCCGCCGCGGAGGCGCCCTCCACCTGACGGGCGGCATCCGCCCCAGGCGTTCCAGGCGCAAGCGTCAGTGGCTCGGGCAGCACGTGCAACGTGAAGACGTAGGTGTGCGTGCCGCTGCCGGCGGGAGGGCATGGCCCGAACCAGCCGATCGTGCCCGTGCTGTTGGCGGCCTCGACGGCGCCCTCGGGGAGGCCGGCCTCGCCGAGGCCCTGCACGATGGGGTCGATCCCGGTCACGACCCAGTGGACGAAGCCGGGCGCATCCTGGTCTCTCACCACGAGCGCCAGCTCTGCGGCAGGGGGCGTCGACGCCCATGCGAGCGGCGGCGAGGTTCCGGCGCCGCGACACGTGTGGCGCTCTGGGATGACGCCCCCGTCGGTGAAGGACGAGCTGGAGAGCGAGAACACCTCGACGACCGACCCGTCGGAGGGATGCGCGACGACCGGCGCGCTGACCGAGGTGGTTGTGCGCCGCGGATCTGGTGGAGGCAGGGTGCGCCCGTCGTCCTCTGAGCAGGAGAGTGCCAGCAGACCGAGGCTCAGCACCAGCATGAAGGTCCGCCGCGCTCGCACGGGTCAAGTGTGCACCAGCCCGGGCGACCCGCGCGGCGGTGCCAGCCGCCTATCCTTCGGGCACCCACATGGATGCCAGACCTCGCAACCTCAGGGCCATGCTCGCCGAGTCGAAAGACCTGTCGGAGCTGATGGTCGACCTCGCCTACGCCGCCCTCTACTTCGGCGACCCGGACATGGCCGAGGAGGTCGACGAGCTCGAGGACCGCATGTCAGATCTGGTGCACGAGATGCGCGCAGTGTCCGTCCTCGCCGCTCGCCACCCGAAGGAGGCGGAGGCGATGGCATCCGTTCTGCAGGTGGTCAGCTCGATCGAGCGCATCGGGAACGCAGCGGTCGACATCGCTCGGATCGTCACCCACCGCCTCGGGATCCCACGCGAGCTGGTCGCCGACCTCTCCAACGCGGAGGAGGTGTCACACCGGGTGCGCATCCGCGAGGGCAGCCACCTGGCGCGCCGCCCGCTCGCCGCGCTCGAGCTCCCCGTGCAGACGGGCATGCGCGTGGTGGCGATCCGGCGCGAGCGCGACTGGATCACCGACGTCGACGGCGACGCCATCTGCCTGCCGGGTGATGTGATCTTCCTCCGTGGGTCGCCTGCCGGCATCCCGCGCCTGCGAGAGCTGGCGGCTGCTCCCTACTGGGAGCCGCCGGTGCCGCCGGAGGACGGGACGCTGTCCGACCTCGACCGAGCGGTCGACGTGCTCGTCGAGATGAAGAACATCTCCGAGGTCGCGGTCGGCCTCGCCTACTCCGCTCTCGTGCTGCGCGACCAGGGCTTGGCAGCCGAGGTGCGGCAGCTCGAGGATCGCTTGGACGACATGAAGGACCGCCTCGAGCTCTGGGTGCTGCGGGCCAGCAACGACCGCATCGACCCCGCCCCGCTGAGGGGTCTCCTGCACCTGTCGCAGGCTGCGGAAGACCTGGGCGACGCTGCTCAGCAGATGGTCTGGCTGATCGAGGAGAAGGAGGAGCTGCACCCGATCCTGTCGATCGCGCTGGGCGACTCCGACGAGGTCGTGGTGCGCGTTCCGATCGCCGCCGGCTCAGACGCTGACGGCACCACGCTGTCAGACCTCCAGCTCGACATCGAGCCGGGGTTCCACGTGCTGGCCGTCCAGCGTGGGGGCCGCTACCTGTACCGGCCGCGCGGCCACGTGCGCCTGCAGGTGGGCGATGAGCTGATCGCCTCAGGCCCGGCCGAGGGCCACCCGATGCTGGCGCAGCGCTGTGGTTGGCACCTGACTGAAGACGACGACACGGGGGTGCACACGCTGGCGCCGCTGCGGCGCGCCAACGCCTAGACGCGACAGGCGCGGTGCGCGTCAGCTCTCGGTGTTGCCGTTGACGCTGATCGCTTCGGTGATGCCGGTGATGGCGCCCGCGATGCCCGCCAGCTCGGTGGGGAGGATGATCTTGGTGGCCGTGCCGTTGGCCATCACCTGGAGCGCCTCCAGGTACTTGATGGTGATGAGGCCGCTGTCGGGGTTGCCGTCGTGGATCGCTTGGTACACCGAGCGGATCGCCTCCGCCTCGCCCTGCGCGACGGTGAGCTGCCTGAAGCGCTCGGCCTCGGCAACGGCTCGGATGGCCTCCGCCTCGCCCTCGGCTTCGAGGATCTGACGCTGCTTCACGCCCTCGGCCTGCAGGATCGCGGCCGTCTTCTCGCCCTCGGCAGTCGTGACAGCCGCGGTGCGACGTCCCTCGGCTTCCGTGACGACGGCGCGGCGCGTGCGCTCCGCCTTCATCTGCTCGTGCATCGCAGACATGACGTCGGGCGGTGGGTCGATGCGCTGGATCTCGACGCGGACGACCTTCACGCCCCACTTGTCGGTGGCCTCGTCGAGGATCTGGCGCAGGTTGAGGTTGATCGAGTCGCGGCTGGTGAGAGCTTCGTCGAGCTGCATGTCGCCGACGACGTTGCGCAGGTTCGTCTGGGCCAGCTTGGTGACGGCGAGGATGAAGTTGCCGACGTTGTAGATGAGCCGCTGCGGGTCGGTGGGCTCGTAGTAGATGACAGCGTCGACCGACACGACGACGTTGTCCTTGGTGATGACCTCCTGCGGGGGCACGTCGATCACCTGCTCGCGCATGTCCACGAGCCGGACCGTCTGGATGAACGGGATGATCAGCTGTAGCCCGGGATCGACCGTGGCCTTGTACTTGCCCAGCTGCTCGATCACGCCTCTCTGGTAGGGCCGGACGATGCGCACGCCCGACGCGACGTAGACGAACAGGAAGAAGGCGATGACCGCCAGGAGGATGACGAGCGGGGTCACGAGCTGTGCTCCTTGGTTGGGGTGACGATCAGCCGCGTGCCTTCCACTTCGCTGACCCGGACGGTTGTGCCTGTGGTGAGCGGGGAGCGGTCGCCGGAGTCGGCGCGCCACTCCTCCTGGTCGACGCGGACTCTGCCGGATTGGGTCGGCTCGATGTCCTCGATCACGACGCCTTCTCGCCCGATGAGGCGTCGCGAGCCGACTCCGTCGGAGGCGCCGTGGCGGTCGAGGCGCCGCGCAAGCGGTCGGAGGGCGGCGAAGGAGGCGACTGATATTCCGACGAAGACAGCCCACTCGCCCGCGAGCGGCACGTCACCGAAGGCGAGAGCGGCTGCAACGGCAGCACCTATCGCGAACGGTGCCAGGAAGAACGCTCCGGGCGTGGCCATCTCGCCCATCCCGAACAGCACCGCAGCCCCCAACCAGATCCACCGCCACTGCTCCGGTTCATCCATGGGCGCAGGCTAACTGAGCACTGAGCGGAGATGTGGCGGAGCGTCGACTGTGCGACGCGTCGATATCGTGACCCGGATGGCCGAGCCGCTTTGTCTCCTGTCGATCCACGCCCACCCCGATGACGAGTCGTCGAAGGGCGCCGGCACCGTCGCCAAGTACCACGCGGAAGGGGTTCGCACCGTTCTCGTCTGCTGCACGGGCGGCGAGGCGGGCGACATCCTGAACCCGGCCATGGATCGCGACGACGTGCGTACCGACCTGGCCGCGGTCCGACGTGCCGAGCTCGACAAGGCGGCCGCGATCATCGGCTACGACGAGGTCGTCATGCTCGGCTACCGCGACTCGGGGATGCCCGACAGCGAAGCCAACTCTCACCCCGACGCATTCGCGAACGCACCGCTGGACGAGGCCGTCGGCCGCCTCGTCGCCGTGATCCGGCGCACACGCCCGCAGGTCGTGCTCACCTACGGCGACGAGCAGGGCGGCTACCCGCACCCCGACCACCTCCGGGTGCACGACATCACGCAACCGGCCATCGAGCGGGCGGCCGACGAGGCCTGGTACCCGGAGGCGGGACCGCCGTGGCAGGTGTCGAAGGTGTACTACTCGGTCTGGTCGAAGCGGCGCATCGAGCTGATGCACGCCAAGTACCTCGAGCTCGAGCTCGAGTCGCCCTACAGCCCTGAGTGGTTCGAGCGGCCGTGGCAAGACCATCGCATCACGACGATGATCGACATCGAGGGCTACGCGGACGTGCGCTTCGACGCCCTGCTCGCTCACGCCACGCAGATCGACCCGGAGTCGCCGTTCTGGTTCGGCCTTCCGCGCGACGTCGCGTCAGCGATCCACCCCTACGACGACTACATCCTGGCCAGCAGCACGATCGAGGCGCGCACCCCCGAGTCGGACCTGTTCGCGGGTGTGCGCAGCAGCGCCCACGCTCGCTGATGCCTCGCTTCCTCAGCCCGGAGTGGCTCGAGCATCAGCGCTCGCTGGCGTCAGCCCTTCCCGTCCGGCCGGGTGCGACAGCTCGACTCCAGGTCGTGGTCACGGGTGGTCCCGACGGCGACGTGATCTACACCCAGGTGATCGAGGACGGGCAGCTCGTTGCGAGCACGCTCGGCCCAGACGATTCGGCCGATGTCACGCTCACGCAGACCTACCCCGACGCGGTGGCCATCGCCAAGGGCGAGCTCGACGCGAATGCCGCTTTCATGCAGGGTCGCGTGAAGGTCGTCGGCAACATGGGAGCGCTGATGGCGGTCATGCCCCTCACGCAGAGCACCGACTACAAGGACCTCGTCGCCGCACTGGCAGCCGACACCGACTTCTGAGCGGCGGGGGCTAGCTAGTCCTGGTCCTGACGCTCGACGATCGCGATGGTGGCCTCGTGCTCGGGGTTCTCGAGGTCTCGATAGGGGATCTCGCCCGGCTCGGTCAGCACCAACGTGGTCTCGTCACCGGGGTGCATGCGGCCGGTGTCGAAGCGCTCCTCGGCGGTGAAGGAGTGCAGCTCCGTGCCGCGGTTGACGAGGAGGACCACCTCGCCCGCCTCCACCTCGATCGACTCGGGCTCGAACCCGTCCTCGTCAACGTAGATCGTGTGGTCGGGCGACATGTCGATCGCCGCGATGTCAGCCGGGGTGGGGGAGCTCGGCTCCGGGTCGCCGCAGCCCGTGAGGGCGGCGATGAGCGCGACGGCGAAGCCAGCGACCGGAAGCGCCCGTCGCATCAACCGGCTCGCTGCAGGTCGCGAAGCGGTCGGTAGCCGATGCGGCGCACGTCGGCGCGATCGAGCATCGTCCGCAACGAGTGGTCGTGGGCCACGAGATCGTGGTCGTCGACCCTTGCGGCCCAGTCGTCGGCCACGGCGCGCAGCTCGGGGGAGTCGACGGCCGGGTGCACGTAGACCTCAGTCACGCCCGGTCGCAGCTCGCCCACCACCCGCTCGATCGTGCGCCTCGACCCGACGCCGCGAACGTTGACGAAGTGATCGGGGAAGACGACCCCCTCCTCTGCTGCAAGGCGCCGGAACGGGAAGCCGATGGCGCGCTCGCTCGAGGCGCCGGACAGGCGCAGCGGCAGCCCGAAGTCGACGGCCAGGTCGAGGTAGACGTCGAAGAACTCGGGCCGCAGCTGGAGCGTGCCCATGTGGCTGTCGAGGTGGCTCACGTCGAAGCCCCACAGGATCGCTCGTTCGATCTGAGCCCTCAGCTCGCGCCTCACCTCGTCGAGGTCGGCGTGGTCCCAGACGTCAGACACGGTCCGCGGGAAGCCTCCGTCGCCGTCGAGAAGGGAGGGGCTGTGAGTGATGGGACCCCACCGGTAGCGCTCGTGCTCGGAGTTGAGGGTGAGGTGCACGCCCACGTCCTCGCCTCGATATCGCGAAGCCGCATCGCGCGCCCAGGGGCACGGCACCATGAGCGTTGCGCTAGTGGCCACGCCGTCACGCAGCGCCTCGTAGGTCCCGATGTTGGCGGCGTGACACGAGCCGAGGTCGTCGCAGTTGATGATGAGCAGGCGCTCGTCGGGGCCGTAGCCGAGGCGCTCGGCGAGTGTTGTCACGGCGCCGACGCTACCGGGCGCGTGCTCAACCGGGTGGCGCTCCGGTTGGGAGATCGGTGCCGCCGCAGACTGGCCACAAGCCCCGCTCCGCTGCTCGCGCAGCGGACTCGGCCCGGTCGAGCTCCGCTTGTCGCGTGACGTTCGGCGCGAAGGCGTCCGCCTCGGCGAAGCCCTCCTCGACCAGCAGCAGGTTGATGAAGGCGCCATCACTGGCGCGGAACACGTATGCGAGCAGCCGGTCGTAGCGATCGCGAGCCTCTATGTCCCGCTCGAGACGCACCTCGGTTCCCTCTGGTAGGAGCTCGGCTGTCCGGGTCTTCGCCTCCGGTCCGAAGCACTCGACCGGCCGATCGCGCGCGACCGACTCGGGCGTGTCTATGCCGATGAGCCGCACCCGTTCGACGCTGCCTGCGACACGGACCTCGATCGTGTCGCCGTCGATCGGATGGAGCACCACCGCTGAGCCCGCTTCGGTGGCGGAACCATCGCGCGGGGTGTCCCGCCAGGCGCAGCTGCCGCAGAGCGCGGCGACGATGACAACGGCGATTGCTCGCACGACGGTGACCTCCGTCGGATGGCGGACCAGAGGCCGGCCCTGCCGGCGAGTGGGAGCGGCGCTAGAGGCGCTCGATGATGGTGCCCGTGCCCAGGCCGCCGCCGCAGCACATCGACACGAGGCCGTAGCGGCCGCCGGTGCGCTCGAGCTCGTGGAGCGCCTTGGTCAAGAGCACAGCGCCCGTGCCACCGAGGGGGTGACCCAGCGCGATCGCCCCGCCGTTGGGGTTGGTCTGCTCGGGGGAGAAGCCGAGCTCCTTCTGCCAGGCGAGCACGACCGACGCGAAGGCCTCGTTGATCTCGCACACGTCGATGTCGTCGACGCCGAGCCCGGTGCGCTCGAACAGTCGCTGAGTGGCATCGATCGGGCCCGTGAGCATGAGGACCGGGTCGACCCCGACCAGGCAGGTGTCGACGATGCGAGCGCGTGCACGCACGCCCAGCTCGGCCGCCCGCTCGGCGGTCATCAGCAGCACGGCCGCGGCACCGTCGGAGATCTGCGACGAGGAGCCGGCGGTGTGCACGCCATCGGGCCTTGCGACGGGCTTGAGCTCGGCCAGCTTCTCGAGCGAGGTCTCACGGAGCCCCTCGTCACGGGTGACGGTGTGCGTGGTGCCCGTGGGCTTGCCCTCCTCGTCTACGTCGGGCGCCTCGACGGGCACGATCTGGGTGCCGAAGCGGTCTTCGGCCCAGGCCTGGGCGGCGAGCTGCTGCGACCGCAGGCCGAAGGCATCGGTGTCGGCCCGGGTGATGCCCCACTTGTCGGCGATGCGCTCGGCACCTTCGAACTGGGAGGTCATCTCGTACTGCGGGAAGTAGGTCTTCGGGATGGGGATGCCGAGGCCGAGGTCTTTGCGGCCGCTCGAGCCGATCGGCACTCGGCTCATCACCTCGACTCCGCCGGCCACCGCGACATCGACGACGCCGCCGGCGACGAGTGCCGTGCCCAGGTTGGTGGCCTGCTGCGACGAGCCGCACTGCGTGTCGACCGTTGTGTTGGCGACCGACAGCGGGAGGCCGGCGCTCAACCAGGCGGTGCGTCCGATGTTGAAGGCTTGCTCGCCGACCTGGCTCACACAGCCGGTGACCACCTGCCCGACAAGAGCAGGGTCGATGCCCGAGCGCTCGATGACGGCGCGCTGCGTCGCTGCGAGCAGATCGGCTGGATGCACTGAGGAGAGCCCGCCCCCGCGACGGCCGACAGGGGTGCGGACTGCTTCGACGATCACGACATCAGACA
Source organism: Actinomycetota bacterium (assembly GCA_049325515.1). GTDB lineage: Bacteria > Actinomycetota > Acidimicrobiia > Acidimicrobiales > VFJN01 > VFJN01. Next base: position 145,772 of record JBMOLI010000018.1, read on the forward strand.
TGCCGGCAACCTATCCGCAGGAACCAACCTCCGGCACTACCGACGCTGGCGTCCACCGAGAGCCTCGAGGACGAGCAGCAAAGCGGCCGCGCCGACGAACGCCACGAAGATCGAACCGAGATCCAGCTCGTTGAACGTGGAGATCTCGTCGCCGGTGGCGAAGCGAGACACCGCGCCCGCGAAGAGGGCCCCGAGCACGCCGATGGCGATGGTGCCGAGGCACCCCCGCTTCGGCGCGCCCACTGCCCTGCGGGCCAGGCCTCCGGCGATCAGTCCGACGATGCACCACGCGAGGATTCCCATCGGGCCGTGACCGTAGCGGGCGGGCGATCAGGCGGCGGAGCGGCGGTGAGAGGGGTGCTCCCGCCCCGGCTTCGGGCCCTTCCTGGGCTCGACGGGATGGGCGGCAGCGACGGCCGCCTGGAGTGACGCCCGGGCCTGGGCGATGCCCTTGCGGCCGGCCTCACGTGTGGGGTCGTCGAGACGCCAGGAGGGGGGAACCTCGAGGAGGGTCAGCTGACGTGTCATGCGTCTGATTCAACACACGGGGTGTGACAAGTGATGCCGGAGGGCCCGAGGATGTGGTGAGAACTACGTCACACGGGCGCGCCTGGTGCGACGAGGGGCCAGGGGCAGGTGCGCTCGACCACCAGGGCCAGGTCGAGCAGCAAGGCGTCTTCGTGGTGCCGGCCCATGACCTGCATGCCGACCGGGAGGCCCTCGACGGGGGTGACCGGGATCGAGATGGCGGGGTTGCCGCAGATGTTGGCGGGGATCGTGAGGGCCCCGTTGTTCTCAGGACCGACCTTGACGTCTCCGACACGGGTGTTCATCTGCACCTCGGCTGGATAGGCCACGTCGGGGTTGGTGGCGGAGATGACGAAGTCGACCTGATCGAACAGCTCGGCCATGACCTCGTTGGCGTGGATCCTGGCCAGCTCGGCCTTGGCTGACATCTCCAGGTTCATGACCTTGTCGGCGAACTCGAGACCGAAGGCGATCTGCTTGGAGAGAAGGTCCGCGCAGGCGGGCCAGTGATCGATGAGGTCGGCGCGCAGGGTGGCCAGGTTGGTGATCGCCCACTCCAGACCGAGGCCGGGCAGCTGCACCGGGACATCCACGATGACGAGGCCAGCGTCGCGAGCGAGCGCCTCGGCGGCATCGCGCACGGAGGCCTCGACCTCGGGCCGAACGGTCGCCGATCCCAGCGTCGGCGCTATGGCCACCCGCTTGCCCTTGAGGTCGTGGGTGCCGAGGTCGCGCTCCCACCCCTCGACCTTGGGGAGGCTGTAGGGATCGCGCTTGTCGTGGCCCGCGCAGACGTCGTAGAAGCGGGCCACGTCTCGCACGGACCGGGACAGGCAACCCGTCACGACCGTGAGGGGCGAGATCATGGTGCGGGGCCCACGCGGGATGCGGCCCGCCGTGCCCTTCATGCCGACCAGGCCGTTGAACGCTGCGGGGATGCGGATGGAGCCGCCACCGTCACCGCCCGTCGCAAGCGGTACGACGCCGCCGGCGACCGCTGCGGCCGAGCCGCCAGAGGATCCACCGGCAGTCCGCCCGTGACGCCAGGGGTTGTGGGTCGTGCCGTTGAGGCGCGTGGTGCTGACGTTCAGGCCGCCGAACTCGCTCGCCGTCGTCTGACCGACCAGGACAGCGCCGCCGTCGTCGACCAGGCGCGTCAGCTTGGTCGACGTGTAGGTGCCGATGCGGTCCTTGAAGACGAGCGACGCCTCGGTGCTGGGCCAGCCCGCCACGTTGTCCAGCTCTTTGACGCCGACAGGCATCCCGCCGAAGGGCTTGCTCAGATCGGCTGCCGCCGCGGCGGCTCGGGCGCCGTCCGCGTCGACGAAGGAGATGCAGTTGAGCTTGCTCCGCTCGATGGCTCCGAGCACGAGCTCCAGCTCCTCGGCGGGCGTTCGCTCGCCAGAGCGGAAGGCATCCATCAGAGAGCAGGCGTCACCGAGCCAAGGGGTGTCAGTCATGTGCGCAATCTTTCACCGGTCGGGCCCCGCGCGCCCGCCGGGTAGGTTCGCTGCTCGTGGATGCAACCGCCTGGCTCGGTCTGGAGCCGACGCACAACCCAATGCGCTGGGTGCTGCCCGTGACCCCTGGGATCTCCACCGGCCACCAGTTCCTGTTCGGTGGCTGCGGTCTCGGCGCCGCCATCGCGGCGCTCGAAGGCAGCTCGGGGCGGCCGGTCGTGTGGGCCACGGCGCAGTACCTCTCCTACGCCAACCCGCCCTCGATAATGGACATCGACGTGACGATCGCGGTGGAGGGCCGGCAGGTCACCCAGGCCCGCGCCGTCGGTCACGTCGGCGATCGCGAGATCCTCACCGTCAACGCCGCACTGGGCGAGCGCCCTCTCGAGGCTGACGGGCAGTGGGCCGAACGCCCGGACGTGCCACCGCCGTCCGAGTGCGGGCCGCGAATGCCTCGCTTCCCGGGGGCGGAGTCGATCATGGACCGTCTCGATACCCGGCTGGCCTCAGCGCGCGACTTCCTGGAGCTGCCGGGCCCCGGGATGCCCGGCGGGCGATCGGCTCTGTGGGCGCGCATCCCGGAGGTCCTCGAGATGTCGGCAGCCACGCTCGCCATCCTCGGTGACTACGTGCCCTTCGGGATCGGCCAGGCGCTGGGGGAGCGCGCAGGCGGCAACAGCCTCGACAACACGCTGCGCGTCGGAAGGCTCGTGCCCACAGAGTGGGTGCTGCTCGACATCCGGGTGCACGCGGTGCGCAACGGCTTCGGCCACGGCGACGTGCACCTCTGGGCCGACGACGGCACGCTGCTCGCCACCGCGAGCCAGTCGACCATCGTGCGCTTCTGGCGGGAGGAGTAGCACCTAACTAGAACACGTTCTAGTGTCCGGCCGTGCAACGCTACGAGGGCAAGGTCGCGATCGTCACGGGTGCGGCATCGGGCATAGGGCGCGCCACCGTGCATCGGCTGGTGGAAGAGGGTGCTTCGGTTCTCGGCGTCGACCTGTCCGCCGAGGGTCTGGCCACGACAGCGGTGGAGGCGGGGCGGCCGGATGCCGTGAGGCCGTTCGTGGGCGATGTGACAGAGCCTTCGTTCGCCCCTGCAGCAGTTGAGGCCGCCCTCGACCTCGGAGGGCGTCTCGACCTGCTCGTGAACGCGGCTGGGATCCTGCGCTTCGAGCACTCCCATGAGGCCGACATGGACGCATGGGAGCGCATCCTCGCCGTCAACCTCACGGGCACCTTTCGCTGCTGCCGCGCCGCCATCCCGGCGCTGCTTGTGAGCCGCGGCGCGATTGTGAACCTGGCGTCGACCTCATCGCAGTTCGGCCACCCGTGGGCCGCCGCATATGCCTCCTCCAAGGGCGGGGTGCTGGCGCTCACGAAGACGCTCGCCGTGGAGTACGCCAAGCAGGGGTTGCGCGTGAACGCTGTGATGCCCGGCTCGATCGAGACCCCCATCACCGGCATGTTCCACCTGCCCGAGGGTGCTGACGGCAAGCTGCTCCACCGCATCATGTCGCCAGTCGGCATGGCGCAGCCCGCTGTCATCGCAGCCGCGATCGCCTACCTCGGGTCTGACGAGGCCTCTCACGTCATCGGCGCCGAGCTCCGCATCGACGGAGCCACCCACTCGTGAAGTGGGCCGCGACGTGACGACTGGCGAGTCGCTCCAGTTCTGCTTCTCCGGAACGTTCTCGCGCGCCGCCGAGCTGGCGCCGCTGGCCAGGGCGGGCGACGAGCACGGCTGGAGCACGATGACGGTCTCCGACCACCTCATCAACCCGGTCGAGACGCGCTCGCGATACCCGTACACGAAGGACGGCACCCGCCGCTGGGAGATGGGCACGGAGTGGCCAGACCCGTGGGTGACGATCGGCCATCTCGCCGCTGTGACGCAGCGCCTGCGGTTCCTCACGACCGTGTTCATCCTGCCCGCCCGCATGCCGATCCACGTCGCCAAGCAGGTGGGCACCGCAGCGGTCCTCTCCGGCAACCGGGTCGAGCTCGGCATCGGGATGGGCTGGATGGAGGAGGAGTTCGATCTGGCGGGCACGCCGTTCGGCAAGCGAGGCAAGCGGGCCGACGAGATGCTCGAGGTGCTGCGCAAGCTCTGGTCGGGCGACGTCGTCGAGCACCACGGCGACCACTTCGACGTGCCCGCGCTCGAGATGCTGCCGGCCCCCACGGCGGCCGTCCCGGTCATCATCGGCGGTGTCTCCGAGGCAGCGCTGCGCCGCGCCGCTCGCAACGACGGCTGGGTCAGCGACCTCCACAGCATCGAGGAGCTCGCTGAGATCCGCAAGCAGATCGACGCCTACCGGCGCGAGTACGGCCGCGAGGACGAGCCCTTCGCCATGTACGGCTCCGTCAAGGACGCCTGGGACCTGGACGGCTACCGCCGTGTCGCCGAAGCAGGCGTGACCCACCTGGTGACGATGCCCTGGTACTTCTACGCAGGCGTCGACGCCGACCTGGCAGGCAAGATCGACGGCATCAAGCGGTTTGCAGACGACATCATCGCCAGCTGGTGATCGGTCGTACGCTGGGGGGATGACAGCGGTCTTCGACGAGCCGCCGCGCGACCCGGACGACTGGACCGAGGAGGAGTGGCTGGCGTGGCTGGCCGAGGCCCCTCAGGATCCCGAGACCGGCCGCGCCCACCCTCTGTCACGGGCTCGTGCCAGCGCCGGTGGCGCCGTGCTCGGAGCCGCCATGTTCGGCTTGGAGCAGGCCATCTACGGTGAGCGCCCCAAGGTGGAGGTCGTTGCCGAGGCCGCTGCCGACGGCCTCGACCTGGGCGACCTGGACCTCGACGCCGACGATCCGTCAGCCTCTCGCCTCACCCTCCCGCCGGAACGCTGAGAGCGGCGCGAACCAGCCCGAGCAAGGCGCGCTGCTCCGCACGGGTCTGCACTCGGAAGCGCTCGAACTCGTCGTTGAGGCGCACGTCCGCGTGGTGGCCGCTGGGGTCCTCGTGGAAGTGGAGGAACGCCTTGTTGCGGCGGTAGAAGACGCCGCGGCTGCGCTCGGTCAGGTCGGGCAGCTTCCGCAGCTCGACCAGAAGCTGCTCCAGCTCATCGAGGGCATCACTGCGGGCGTGGCGCACCGTCGGTCCAGTCGGCTCAGGTGGAGACCGTCTTGAAGATCCACTCGCGGGTGGTGACGCACTGGAGCGTGTCGGTGTTGCCGAAGGTGCTCATGTGGTTGTTGACGATGGCGATCTGGTCCATCAGCCGCTTTGGCTGGCCGGGGCAGCCGAAGAGGCGGGTGAGGTCGATGATGTCCTCGTCGGTCGGCACTGCCTCGTAGACGATGCCCCGCACCCTGGGCGCACTGGGTGTGATCGGGCGCAGCACCTGGTTGCGCACGTACAACCAGAACGGGTGCATGTCGAACGTGAGGGGCGTGTGCTCGCCGTGCCAGATCCGGTAGAAGTCGTCGTCGCTGACCCCCTCGCCCTTGTCGAAGAACGTGAGGATCGACATGCCGGGGGACTTCACGCCGTCGGGCCAGGTTCGTTGCGTGCCGTAGCCCTTCGCCACCGACTCGGCGACGATCCAGCCGTGCACCTGGGCGCCGGCCGAGCCGATCGCATCCTCGTGCGGTCCGCGGTTGTCGTAGCTGTCGAGCCAGATCGACACTGACCCGCACAGCAGGCTCCCGTCCGATGCCGCGCCGGTACGCAGGATGTTGCCGGCTGGCTCTTCCACCTCGATGCGCAGCCCGTCCACTCCCAGCGCGAGCAGCGCCGGCGAGACCTTGTCGAGCAACCCGGTGCGGAGCGCGTCGACATCTTGATCCGGTCGGCGCCACAGGCCGTACACGAGCTTCTCCATCAGGCGAACCTATCTTTCGCTCCGTGAACGTGTCGTTCCGTCGACTCACGGAGGCTGACCTGCCGATGCTCCATCGCTGGCTCAACGAGCCCGGAGTCGTGCGGTGGTGGGAGGGCGACGACGTGTCCTGGGAGGCAGTGGTGCGGGACTACGACCCCAACCCAGCCGACGCCACCGAGCACTGGATCGCGCTGCTGGACGGTCGCCCCGTCGGATGGCTCCAGTGCTACCCGGCCGCGGACGAGCCCGAGGAGTGCGATCTTTGGTTCCCTCTCGGGATCGATACGACGGCGGCGGGGATCGACTACCTGGTTGGCGAGCCGGCTGACCGGGGCCGGGGCCTTGGCACCGCGATGATCCGAGCCTTCGTGCGCGAGGTCGTGTTCGACTGTCACCCCGACTGGACACAGGCGTGCGCTGGCCCGTTCGTGGCGAACGAGGCGTCGTGGCGAGCGCTCGAGAGCGCCGGCGGTCGCTTCGTCGGGATCATCGACGACGGGACGGGGCCATGCAGGCTCGTGGCCTTCGACCGGGCGAGCTTCGCGGCGGCTGAGCTCGAAGGCCAGGCCTCTGCCGATCCCGAACGGCGACGACGCAACTGACGCACCTGGGTCGCCACCTGGGCCATGATCCGGGGATGGACCAGCGCTACGGAATGACCATCCCGTTCGACGGCGTCCCGTTGCACGCGCAGCGCGACTGGATCATCGAGCTCGAGGAGCTCGGCTACACGGACGTGTGGTCGGCAGAGGCCAATGGCGCCGATGCCTTCACGCCACTGGCGCTCGCATCGGTGTGGGCGCCGTCACTTCGGCTGGGCACCGCCATCGTGCCCGCCTTCACCCGTGGCCCGGCCTGCATGGCGCAGTCGGTGGCGTCGCTGGCCGACGCGGCTCCGGGTCGCGTCGCGTTCGGCATCGGCACATCGTCGAACGTGATCGTGGAGGGTTGGAACGGAATCCCGTTCGAGCATCCCTACGAGCGCACGCGCGACATGGTGCGCTTCCTGCGGGCCGCCCTCGCGGGTGAGAAGGTCACGATGGAGACCGACTCGTTCAACGTGCGAAGCTTCAAGCTCGGCGTGCGCCCGGAGCAGCCCGTCCCGATCCTCATCGCTGCGCTTCGCGAGGGAATGCTGAAGCTGGCTGGTCGCGAGGGAGACGGCGCCATCATCAACTGGCTGTCGGCGAACGACGTGTCGACTGTGGCCCCGATCGTGCAGGCGGCTGGCGACGGCAGCGAGAAGGAGGTGGTGGCCCGCATCTTCGTGGCCCCCACCGACGACGCCGACACCGTCCGCGGTATGGGTCGGTTTGCGATCGCCGCCTACCTGAACGTGCCCGTCTACGCCGCCTTCCATGACTGGCTCGGGCGCGGTGATGTGCTGGCCGACATGTGGCGCTTCTGGAAGGAGGGCGACCGCAAGGCGGCGCTCGCCGCGATCCCTGATCAGGTCGTCGACGATCTCATCGTGTGGGGCCCGCCCGAGAAGTGCCGCGAGCACATCGCGCAGTACGTCGCCAACGGTGTGACCACTCCTGCTCTAGCCTTGCTGCCGTTCGGCATCGACACCCGCCAGGCGATCAGGGATCTGGCACCTCGCTGAAGGGTTGGGCATGCGCCGGTGTCATGCCGGGGTGAAGGAGATGAGGGTCGACGTGCCGGCGCCACCCTGGATGTGCTCCTCGTAGATCACGCCCACGCCTGGTGCGTAGGTCTTCTGCTCGACCACCTCGGGCTCCAGCGGGTTCCAGTCCTTCGTGACGAGAACGTTGGTGTAGGTGCCCGCCGGAACGGTCTTGCTGCCGCCGATGCTCACGACCTCGCCCATGTCCTCGGCCTCGCCCTCGTAGAACTCCTGGCGGTAGGCGTCGCCGACCGCGGGACGAGCGAGCATGACGATGCCCGGGTAGGCGCCGTCGATCCCCGCCTCGAAGGAGCCATCGGTGTCGACGAGCTTGCCGTCCTCGTAGTTCTTCACGTCCTCGCCGAGATACCAGACGTTGCCCTCCTTGTCCTGGGCATACCAGTCGTAGGTGTCTTCGAGCAGCACGCCGTTGACGGTCACGGTGTCGCGCACCACGGTGGCGGAGATGCCGAGCACCTCCTTGCGATCCGGGAGCACGACCACCTCGATGCGCTCCATCTGCCCGGGCTCGTCCGCCGGCCCCTCGTAGACCCAGCGCGACCCGACGGTGAGGGGCAGGTAGGGGTTGTCGATGACGTCGACGAAGTCAGCGGGGTCGAGCTCTGGCGCGTAGTCGCCGCCGTCGCCAGGGTCGATGACCGGCGGGACCGTCGTCGACGTGGTCGGACCCGCACTCGATGTGCTGCTGCTGTCGCTGCCGCACCCAGCGGCGACCAACAACAGCAGCGCGCCCAGCGCAGCGGCTCCGTGGCGGGTGGAGATGGATCGGTTCATGGTCGCCTCCTGGCGGCTGTCTCGGTCGCCCAGATCGTGCGCCGCGCAACCTGAACGTGCGCTGAGGGTCGTTCAGGTCGCGGGCAGACCGCTCGATCCACACGTAGAGTCGCCGGATGGCTGATCTCTTGGAGCTGGCGGAGCGGTTGTGGCAAGGGGAGGCGTCGACCGATCTCGGTGGTCACCACCCGGTCACGCAGGACCTGGGCCTGGCCGAGGTGGCGGATCGAACGGCGTTCAACGCCGCGTTCGGGAACATCTCGGCGTTCGGAACGGACGACGGCCTGCTCCTGGTGGACACAGGCAACCAGGTGTTCGCCGCCACCAACCACGAGCGCATCCGAGGCTGGAACACGGATCGCCTTCACACGACCGTGTTCACCCACGGCCACATCGATCACGTCTTCGGCCTGGCGCCATTCGAGGAAGAGGCGGCCACGAACGGCTGGGCTCCGCCCCATGTCGTGGCCCACGAGCTCTTGCCGCCGCGGTTCGAGCGCTACGTGATGACAGCCGGGTACAACGGCGTCATCAACCAGCGGCAGTTCCAGTTCCCGCGCCCCTATTGGCCGACGGAGTACCGCCAACCCGACGAGGTGTACCGCGTTCACCACACGCTGAGCGTGGGCGGCGAGACGTGGGAGCTTCACCACGACAAGGGCGAGACCGACGACGCCACGTGGGTTTGGAACCCCGGCCGCAAGGTGCTCTGCACAGGCGACCTCTTCATCTGGGCCAGCCCCAACTGCGGCAACCCCCAGAAGGTGCAGCGCTACCCGCGCGAGTGGGCGATCGGCCTGCGCAAGATGGCCGCCCTCGGCGCGGAGGTGCTGCTCCCGGGACACGGCTTTCCGATCTTCGGCGCAGACCGCATCTCCGAGGCTCTCGGTGACAGCGCCGAGCTGCTCGAGTCGCTGGTGGCGCAGACCTTGGAGATGATGAACGCGGGCGCCCGTCTCGACGACATCGTCCACACCGTCAAGGCACCGCAGCACCTGCTCGACAAGCCGTACCTCAAGCCCGTCTACGACGAGCCCGAGTTCGTCGTGCGCAACCTGTGGCGCCTCTATGGCGGCTGGTACGACGGCAACCCAGCAAACCTCAAGCCGGCGCCCGACGCTGTGTTGGCGGCGGAGGTCGCTTCGCTGGCGGGAGGCGCCGTGGTCCTTGCCAAGCGAGCCCAGGAGCTGGCCGCCTCGGGCGACACGCGCCTGGCTGGTCACCTCGCCGAGATGGCCGCGCTGGCGGCCCCCGACGACGCTGGCGTGCACCTGGCGCGTGCGGAGGTCTTCGCCAAGCGGGCCGCCGAGGAGCGCTCCACGATGTCGAAGGGCGTCTTCAGCTGGGCCCAGCGCGAGAGCGAGAGCAAGTCCACCCAGCTCTGAGCCGCAGCCCGCTCAGTCCGCGATCCCCTTGACGACGATCTGGCCCATGCGGCGCGCCTGAAGTTCGAAGAACGAGTCGTAGTCAGTGATCACGCGGTGCAGGTGGCCGAACAGCTCGTAGCTGATCGCGCCGAACAGCTGCGTCCAGGCCAGCAGCCCGCGGCACAGCACGGCGTCGGGTATGTCGAAGCCCGACACTGCCCTGAGGCGGGCCAGATCCTGCCGTACGAGCCGGGTGGTCTCGATGCGGTCGTCGACACCGATGTCGCCGCTCCGGACGCCGTCGGCCAGGATGCCGAGGAACACCAGACTGACCCGTGCCGCTGGATCGACGGTGTCAGTCGGTGCCGCGTAGCCAGGCACGGGGCTCCCGTAGACCAGCGCGTACTCATGCGGATGAGAGAGCGCCCAGGTTCGTACAGCGTGGGCCACCCGCATCCAGCGCCGAAGTGTGGACCCTCCGACAATGGCGGAATCGGCCTCTTCCGCCGCGTGGCCCACTGCATCGAACGCATCGACGATGAGCGCGGTCAGGAGCTCGTCGCGACTCGGGAAGTATCGGTAGACCGCGGAGGACACCATCCCCACCTCGCGGGCAACGGCGCGCAGCGACAGTGCGGCAGCACCGTGCTCGGCGAGATGGGCGCGGGCTGTCGCCTTGATCTCCTCGGTGAGCTCAGCTCTGACGCGGGATCGCACGCCGGTGGTGGGTGGCATCCCTCGATCCTAGCCATGGGGGAGAGCAGAGATCTGAAACGAGAGCGGTGCTCTTGACAAGATCCCTTATCAGTCGCGAGGCTTCGCAGATGAGAGCAGTGCTCTCTCATCTGACTCACGACACAAGGAGGATCCATGCCGATCGACCACAGCCCGCGCTACCTGGAGCCGAGCTGGTTCACGCAGCATCTGGCCAATCGGTCCCTCGGCTGGCTCGCCCGACGGGGCTTCGGTCCACGAGGGCTGCGGGAGCTGGCAGTGCCACGCCGGACGAGCGGAGGCTGGCAGCGGCTCCCGGTCAACCTGCTGGACCTCGACGGAGCGCGCTACCTCGTGGCGCCGAGAGGTGAGACCCAGTGGGTGCGCAACATCCGCGTCGCCGGTGGCGGCGAGCTCCGGTGTGGGCGCAAGGTGGAGCGGATCCGGGTGATCGAGCTGCGCGATCTCGACAAGCCAGAGGTGCTGCGCGAGTACCTGCGGCGCTGGCGGGCGGAGGTCAGAGTGTTCTTCGGCGATCTCGACGCGGACGCGAGCGAGGAGGAGCTGGTGGCGGTGGCGGCGGGCTTCCCCGTGTTCTCGGTCGTCGCCTGAGCGGCGGCTACTCCGCCACGCCGACGGGGTCGCCGTCGATGATCTGGTCTAGGTACTCCGAGAGCCCGTAGCCAGTGCGGCCGTCGTCGAGGGTCCACTCCGTCATGCCCTCGCTGATGCGAGTGACGAGCATGTCGCCGGAGTCGGGGTCGGGACGGCGGTTGCGAAGCGGGATCAGGTTCATCACCTTGCCGCTGACCTTCCACTCCCGGTCGCCCGAGCGCAGCACGGCCGAGATGCCCTGGTGGTAGCTGTCGTCGCCCTGCCAGTCCGTCGAGATCTGGAAGTCGTTGCAGAGGTGGAGCTGGCCGTCCTCCCACACGAACCCGCCGCGCGTTCCATCGCCATCGCGGCGCGCGATGCGCGAGCCCATGAAGCCGAAGTCGGCACCGAAGTTGGCGGTGAGCCACCGGTAGTACCAGGGCGCCTGCCAGTAGCGCGGGCCCCACGAGTGGTCGCGCAGACCGAACCCGTCGAGCTCCCACTCCTCGTCGCCGACCCGGATGGTGCCCGTGCCCGAGATGAGCTGCTCGTAGTGGCCCTTGGCGAACTCCTCGCCGGGCTTCTCGTGCGGCTCGTCGGGCTCGCCTCCGAACATGGCCGACACGCCCGAGTACTCGATGCGCACCTCGCACTCGGCGTAGGGGTTGTTCGTGAAGGCCGTCTTCGGGTCGGCCATCTGCAGAGGCTCGTCGAGCACGACCACCTTGCCGGTGTACGACACGTCGAGCCGCTTGAAGGGCTCGATCACGTCGAAGCGGATGCCGCCGGCGTCGAAGGCGTCGTTGTTGTCGATCTCTGGCCGCTTGTACATGAAGGCCACTCGACCGTCGGGCAGGTAGATGCACACCGTCATCTCCGCGTAGCCCTCGTTGGCGCGGTTGCCGCACCGGAACCAGCCGCCCAGGCGCTGGGAAGGGTCGTAGATGTTGAAGTACATGCTTTCGTTGAAGTTCGACTCAGGGCCGAGCTCGTGCATGTACTCGTCTTGCGGTTCCAGGCGTACTCCCATGCGCAGCACCGTACTTGACCGAGCGGTCAAGTGCCGCTGACGGCGGCCCGCAGGTGCTCGACGAGTGTGCTCAGGCTCGTTGCGGCGTTGAGACCGCTCGTGCTGGGCATGACGTACACGGGTTGGTCGCCGAGAGTCCGGATCTGCCAGCCCGGCGCGGCCGTTCGGTTGACGACCGCTCGCCATCCGGCCAACCCGACGACGCAGACGGCCCGCGGACGAAGCCAGGCACAGAGCCGGTCGAGCCGCTCGACGCCGGCCTCGTACTCCTCTCGTGTGAGCTCGGCTGCGCGTGCGGTGGCCCGTTTGACGAGGTCGGTCATGCCCACGCCATGGACCAGCAGCGCGTGGCGTGGGTCACGGTCACGCGACACGAGCCCGGCCTCGAGGGCGGCGGGCCAGAAGCGGTTTCCTGGCGTGACGAAGCCCACCCCGGCGTCCGCCGCGCGCAGGCTGGGGTTGAGCCCACACACGAGCAGCCGCATCCCGGCCGCGACCGTGTCGGGGAGCGTTCGGTCGCGGCGAGCCCGAAGCGTGAACCCAAGGTTGCCGTGCCCGTCGCGACGCTCGGCCAGCGCATCGATGGCGAACCCGCTGCCGATCATCACATCGGCCAGTCGTTCTGCCGACCAGGTGGAGAACCAGCGTCCGGGCATGTCGTCGTCCGGGAACACGTCTCGGCCTTCGAGGTGTTGACCGTGGCGGTCTCCTCCGAAGAACGTGAGCTCGATGGGCGCACCGGCACGAGTGGCGCGGTGCAGGTCGGCGAGGGCCATGGGAACGTCGCCCGCTGCAAGGTGGACGTACGAGTTCCGAGCCCACGCGCCCCTGAGCGCGCCGCGGCGGAAGGGCAGCGCCTGCAGGTCACCCTGAACCAGCCACGCGGAGGGCGCGACCTCGCCCGTGCGCCGCAACATGGAGAGCGCGGCGTCGAAGGCGATCGCGGGTCGACCGACCGCGGCGGTGTACCAACCGGGCCCGCAGCCGAGGTCGGCGACCGGGCCACCTTTGACGAGTGTGCCGAAGCGCCGCGCCTCCCGCAGGAACCGCGGGGCGCGCAGCGCCTCGTAGCGGGCGCTCTCGGCCTCGTAGATCTCGACGGTCGGCTTGTCCACTGCCCCTACAGGAGCCCGAGCTGCTCGTCGCGACTGGCGCGGTCCGCGACTGGTTCCCACAGGACGCCGCCGCGCCTACCCGTTGTGCGGACTTGGAGCCGCTCGATCGCAAGCGCCCGAGCGGCGCCGCGCTCGTCACGCACCCCGATCGAGCCGTCGCGCTCGCGGCGCTCCACGATGCCCTCGTGCCACGCGCCACCCTCACGCTGACGAAACCGGACGCGGTCGCCGGGCCGCAGACCCACCTCGACGAGGGCGGACTCCGCCAGTGGTGCGGGGGTCGGGTCCTTCGGCTTCACCCGAGGCTGTCGCGCACGCGGCGCTGGAGCTTGCGCATGCCGCCGATCCAGCGGTCGGGGTCGGCCGCCTTGCGCTGGACGTACTCGTGCACCTCGGGGTGAGGGAGGATGAGGAACCGCTCATCGGCCAGGCCCGCGACCACTGCATCGGCTACGGCCTCTGGCTCGATGAGACCCTGCGCCAGCACCACCCCGCCCGCCGAGCTGGCGGCGGCCTCGCGCACCATGTTCGTGTTCACGCCCTGAGGACACAGACATGACACCTTGATGCCCTCGTCGCCGTAGGTGACCGCGAGCCACTCCGCGAACCCCACGGCGGCGTGCTTGGTGACGCTGTAGGCGGCGTCACCGATGTTCGTGAGGAGTCCCGCGGCCGACGCGGTGTTGAGGAGGTAGCCGCCGCCGCGAGCGACCATCGACGGGATCACGGCGCGGGCCGCGTAGACGTGCGCCATCAGGTTGACGTCCCAGATGTGCTGCCACGCCTCGTTCGGCGCATCTATGCCTGCTGCCGAGCCGATGCCGGCGTTGCTGACCATCAGGTCTATCGGCCCGAAACGCTCCTCCGTGGCGGTGACTGCCGCCAGGACATCGGCCTCGACCGCGACATCAGCGCCCAGGCCGAGCGCGCTCGGCCCGAGGTCGCGTGCCACGGCCTCGGCATCCTCCGCCCGCAGATCGACGACCGCGACGCCGCGCGCTCCCTCGGCGAGGAAGCGCTCGCACAGCGCGCGCCCGATTCCGCCCGCTCCGCCCGTCACCAGCGCGACCTTGCCCTCGAGCAGCACGGCTAGCCCTTCCCGAGGCCGGCGCGGATCGCCTCGTCGGCCGAAGCGCGGCGGTCGGAGCCCCACGGCAGAGGCATCAGCACGGGCACGTCGACTCCCGCGTCGACGTAGGCCTGCATGGTGTTGTGAACGGTGTCGGCGTCGCCCATCACATCGATGGCGTCGACCATCCGGTCGGACACCGCGGCCAGGGCGCCCTCGCGGTCGCCGCTGGCGTGGGCTGCGCGGATGGCGGCCACCTCGTCCTCGAAGCCGGCTCGTTCGAAGTTGCGAGCGTAGGAATCGACCACCGCGTAGGAGAAGAGGTCGCGCCGTGCCAGCTCGATGCCCTCTTCCCGCTGGCAGATCCCGGCGTGGACATATGCATAGATGTCGGCGTTGCCGCCCTTGCGGACCTGCTCGACCGACCAGGGGACGTGCGATGCGGGGAGGTAGTTCAGCAGCACGCCGTCGGCCAGCTCTCCAGCGAGGGCGAGCATCTTGGGGTTGAGGGCGCCCACGACGATCTTGGGTGGCCGCTCTCCGAGCCGCACGCCGAGCCGGAAGCCCTTCACCTGGTAGTGGTCGCCCGCGAAGTCGACCTTCTCGCCCGAGAGGCACGCCCTCAGGAGCGTGACGTACTCACGCACCTGGTCGAGCGGCCGCTCGCCGTAGGGCATCCCGTGCCAGCGCGTGGCCACGACGGGTGAGGAGATGCCGATGCCGAGGATGACGTCCTGCTCGGGGTGCAGCGCCTGCAACGTCGCTCCGGCCATCGCCACGACCATCGGGGTGCGCAGCTGCAGGGCGAGCACGCCCGTGCCGAGATCGAGCGACGGAGCCGCCGCGCCGGCCGCGGCGAGGACCGAGAACGCCTCCGGGCCCGTCGTCTCCGCTGTCCAGTAGGAGGTGTAGCCGACCTGCTCGGCGAGTCGGGCCGTCTCGACGGCGGCTCGGGGGCCGAGCCCCATCAAGCTGGCGAAGGTCATTCCGGCGCGATCCAGTCCCATCGGGGCGACCCTAATCCCGCCGCCGCGGCATGCCGTCTTGTTGTCAGACCCGGCGGGTATCCTGCCGGCAATGACTGATACCGAAGACCTCACGACGGGCAGGGTGATCGACGAGGCAGTGATCGAAGAGGCCCTGCGCCTCATCGACGGCGGGCTGGCCGACCTGCTGCATCGGGAGCTGGTGTCGACCGACGAGATCTCCGACCTGCTGCTCGATGTGCGCATGCTGCTCACCGCCGCCGATCTGGCGTCGGTGACCGCTCCCCTGGAGCAGCCAGTAGGGGCCTAGCCGGCGGCTAGCAGCGCGGCGAACTCGGCTTCGATCGCGTCCCTGAGCTGCGCGGGGTCGGCCACCGCGCCGAGGTCCGCGTTCAGGCCCATGTCGAGCATGCCGTCGTACGACATCAGGGTCAGGTTCCAGGCGGTCCCGCCGGTCGGGCCGACCGGGTAGTTGGCCTCGATGCGGGCCCCAGCGATGTAGAGCGGGAACGGGGCACCTCGCACGTTGGAGATGGCGAAGTCGACTGTCTCGACCTGCTGGCGGGCGAGCCGCACCAGCATCGACGTGGGGAGCAGGTTGGCGAACCCGGCCATGCCGTCCACGATGCTGAGCGCCCGCTCGCTCTTGGCGGGGGCAAGGCGGTCTCGCACCTCGGCGAAGCGCTCGATGGGGTCTTCGATCGAGGCCGGCACCAGCACGCGAGTGGGGCTGAAGGCGTTGCCGCCCGCCGAGCCGTCCTTGCGGGTGCTGACGGGCATTGAGATGCGGAGCTCGTCGACCGGTTGGCCGGCCGCCCTGTGCACCGCACCGGCGCCTCCGACGGCAGCCGTGACGAAGAGGTCGTTGAGACTGCCCCCGAGCGCCTTGGATGCGGAGCGGGCCTCGTCGAACGGCACCTGCAGAACCTCGAGGTGTCGCTTGAGCGAGCGCTCCGTCCACAACGGCGAGCGTGCTCGGTCGGTGACAGCGATCTGTCGCATGGCCGACTGAGCCAGCTCGACCGCATCCGAACCGAGCGCTGCCACCCGGCTCGGGTGCTGGATCGTGCCCACCGCACCCTCGAGGCCGCGACGTGCCACACCTAGCCCGCGCCTGACGTTGTGGGTGAGGGTCTCGATGGTGGTCTCGACGAGGGTGGCATCGACGGTGGCGGGGGGCTCGCGCCTCACTGCGATCGGTTGGGTGGCGTCAGCCTCGAGGTCGATGAACTGCTCCGACATGCGGATGCCGCCCTCGCCGTCGGTGATGGCGTGATGCAGCTTCTGCACCATGGCCGCCTTGTCGCCATCGAGACCCTCGACGACGACGAACTCCCACAGGGGCCGGGTGCGATCGAACGGGTGGTTGGCGATGGATGCGGCCAGGTCGAGCAGCTGCCGCATGGACCCGGGCGCCGGCAGGGCGACCGAGCGGAGGTGGTAGGACAGGTCGAACTCTGGGTCGTCCCGCCACTCAGGGGGTGCCAGGCGTCCGAGGGCCGGCACCACACGCTGGTGCAGCCGAGGCACCATCACGACGGCGTGCTCCAGTCGCTCGCGCAGGCGACCCATGTCAGGCATGCGGTCGAGGATCGTGATGTTGGCGATCGACGCGCTGAGGTGCGGATCCTTCTCGAGGTTCCACATGAGTGCCTCGACGTCGGTCATCCGCCGGTCGGCGCGCATCTCCCGGTCGACGCTCATGGCGACGACGCTACTGCCGGATCGGCGAGGCGTCTCGGGCGCCCGTCAGCGGGCGATGGAGGTGTGCTTGAACTCGTTCAGCTCGGGCCAGGCCAGCAGGTCGACGACCCGCTGGATGGTGCGAGTGGCGTGGGCGACGTCGCCGCGGGGGCGATCCATGATGCGGACGAACACGGCTTGGTCGTCGACGATGAAGGTCGGCACACCCCACACCTTGTGGTCCCGGGCTGCCCGCTCGTGCTCCTGCTGCACCTGCGCGATGGCGCTGTCGGCCTCGACCTCCGCCAGCACGGCGTCTGCGTCGACCCCCTGGTCTGACAGGACCTGCCGCACTGCCTCGACGTCACGAAGGTGACCGGCGTGGTCGTGGCGGAGCGCGAACAGGGCGTCGTGCACGTCGAAGAACTGCTCTGGGAACTTGTCCCGCACGACGGTGCCCGCCTGCAGGGCCAGCAGACCGCTGTCCTCGCGCCACCTGCCCCAGATGTCGGGCTCGCCCTCGACCACGTGGACCTGACCCAGGGAGAAGGGCACGAAGGTGACCTCCCAAGGGGCACCACCGCGCAGTGCCGTCAGCACGTGCTCGTGAGCGTTGCGAGCGAAGGGGCAGCGGTAGTCCCACGTGACGGCGAACGTGCTGGGGGTGGCGGTCACGCCTGTGCCAACTGTCACGGTTCGCGGAGTATTCCCGCCTAGTACCTGGGCCACGCCCGGCGCGCGACGACGGCCAGCCCGACTCCGAGGGCGGCCCCGGCGATGACGTCGGAGGCGTGGTGGATCTTCACGTAGACGCGGCTCGAAGCAACTACAACTGCGACGCCGTAGTACACCGGCCACAGGGGGTCGCCCTGAGCCAGCACCCCAGCCGCCGTGAAGGCGGCGCTGGCATGGCCCGACGGGAAGCTGCTGGAGAGCGGCGTGCGAAGCTGGTGTGGCCGCGGGGCTTCGTCGTTCCACACAGGCCGTGTGCGCCGGAACATGCTCTTGATGCCGCCGTTCACGAGCAGCGACTCGGCCCCCAAGATGGCCGAGAGCCGCACGGCCGACATCGGGTCGCGACCCGGGAGCAGCGCCTGGGTGGCGCCCACCAGGTGCCAGATGAGGGACCAGTCGCCCAGCTCCGATGCGGCGTACATGACGCGGTCGGTCGCGCGGTGGCCGCGCAGCCGGTCGACCTTGCGGTCGACGGCGTCGTCGAAGTCCTTGATGGCCTGCTTGGCGCGGGCTAGCGACAGCACGGGCGCAGGGTAGTGGCCACCTCGTCCAGGTCAGACGAGCTCGAGCTGCGCGCGGTGCGCGTCGGCCAGAGCGATGTCTCCGCCGAAGGACGGGCAGTAGGCCTTGAAGCCGCACCAGTCGCACAGCCGAGAGGGGTTGGGCCGGAAGTCTTCCCGCTCGCAGGCCCGCTCGACTGCGGCCCAGACGGCGGCGAGCTTGCGCTCGACCCCACGGGTGGAGCGGTCGGTGGGAGTGGCGATGATGGCAACCGGGTCGGCGAGGTAGAGCAGCTGCACGCGCGCCGGGCGGCGGCCGAACAGCCGCTCGCAGAGCAAGGAGTAGAAGGCCACCCCGGCCAGCCGCTGCTGCTCCTGGCGCTCGCCAGGGGCTCGACCGGTCTTGTAGTCGGTGACGACGAGCTCGCCCGCCTCGTCCAGCTCGAGGCGGTCGATGATGCCGCGCAGCTTCACCCCGGCCAGCTCGATCTCGAGCTTCAGCTCGATGCCGATCGGAGTGACCTTGGTCGGATCCTCCAGGCGGAAGTACTTCTCGACCAGCGCCGTGGCGTCTGCGAGGAAGGTGGCTGAGGCCTCATCGTCGAGGCCCAGGCCGGCCAGCTCGGGGTCGTCGCGCATCGCCTCGCTCGCCTCGGCGAGGCAATCGAGCGCGGCCGCGAGCGTGCGGTCAGCGGCGGCGAGGGTGAAGAGGCGCTCCAGCGCCGCATGCACGAGCGTGCCACGGGTGGCAGCCAGCGATGGTGGCTCTGGGAGACGGTCGATGGCCGAGAACCGGAACGCCAGCGCACAGTCGGTGAAGGAGGAGACCTTCGAGGGCGACAGGCTCACGGGCAGCGGCAACGACATGTCCTCAGGGTAAGCGCGCCGTGTGACAGGCACGGTGACCGCCCCGAGTCAGAGCAAGGTGGCGAAGGCGGCGACCGAAGCGGCGCAGACCGGCGGTGCTTCGAGAGGGCCGAAGTGCCCCAGTGGAGCAAGGCTCTCCAGCCGCCCGGCTGGCAGCGCGGCCGCCACAGCGGGCGCGAAGAGCGCCGGCCCCGGTTCAGCCCGACCGGAGGCGACGACGACGGGGCACACCACCTCGCTGAGGTGGTCGAAGGCGTGGTGGGCGCCGCCGCCCCGGAAGATCTGTGACTCGTCCTCGGGCCGGCAGGCGATGTGGATCGACCCGTCTTCGCCTTGGTTGAACCCATGGCCCACGTAGGCGTGCAGCGCATCGGCACGCAGCACGGCGAGCGGTGGCTTGGAGGCGAAGTTGGCGACGGCCTCCGCCCTCGATCCGAAGCTGGCTCGACGCCTCGCGGCACCGTCCGCCAGCGAGTTGGGTCCACCCGCAGGGAAGGTCCCGCCGGGAGGGGCTATCGGCTCGTAGAGCCACAGGCCCGCGAAGGTGCCCGGTCTGGCCTGTTCCGCGAGGAGCAGGGCGGCACCTCCCATCGAGTGGCCCACCCCGAGCAACTCGCCCGGGGTGAGGCCGAGCTCGTCGACCACCGCGAGCACGTCCTCGGCGAAGTCGTCCCAGCCGAGGGGGGACCCGGGCGCGACCGCGGAGGCGCCGTGGGCCCTGAAGTCGACCGCCAGCTTCGCGAACCCGTCACCGAGCTCCATCGCCAGCGGAGCCCAGACAGCGCCGTGGAACCCAGTGGCGTGGCACAGCAGGGTCGGCCGCCCTGAGCCTCCGAGCTCGTGAACGGCCAGCACGACCCCAGATGGCGTGGACACCTTGCGCATCGGTGCATCCTCGCCCGGCGCCGGCCTGTGAGGCGAATAGCGTCGCAACGTGAACCAGCCCTCCGAGAGCGACAGGCCCATGACCGACTCGGCCGATGAGGCCGCCGTGCGGGCGGCCAACCGGTCGTTCTACGAGGCCTTCGAAGCGCGCGACATGGATGCGATGTCGGACTGCTGGGAGCACAGCGACCGGGTGGTCTGCACTCACCCAGGCTGGCGCACCCTGCGCGGCTGGGGTGCCGTCTCGGGGTCCTGGTTCGCGCTGTTCGGTGGACCGGCCCGGCTGCAGTTCGTGCTCACTGAGGAGGTCGTCGCCGTGGAGGGCGACGTCGCCTGGATCACGGTGGACGAGAACCTGCTCAGCCCTGAGATGGGCGGTGGCACGGTGGCCGCCATGAACGTGTTCGTGCGAGCGGGCGACGGCTGGCGTCTCGTGGCTCATCACGGCTCGTCGGTCGTGCCCCAGTAGCATGCAGGCATCGTGCAAGAACTTCCCGATGCTCCTCTCGCGCCCACAGACGGTCGCACCCTCCGCTCGCTGCGCACCCGCGAGGCGATAGTCGACGCAACGATCACCCTGCTCGAGCAGGGCGACCTTCGGCCCACCGCTCCACGGGTGGCCGAGCAGGCGGGCGTGTCGGTTCGCTCGATCTTCCAGCACTTCGACGACCTGGAGACCCTTCACGCCGCCGTCGCCGAGCGCTTGGTCGAGCGCGTGTCGCTGCTCGTCTTCCCCGTGTCGCCCGACCTGCCGCTCGAGGAGCGCCTCGATCGCTTCGTGCGCCAGCGCGCGCTCCTGCTCGAGACCGTCACCCCGATCCGGCGGGCGGCGGCTGTGCACGGCCCGTTCTCTGCCGAGATCACAGCTCGGCTCCGTGCGGGCCAGGCCTTCCTGCGCTCCGAGGTGCAGCGCACCTTCGCGCCCGAGCTCAGCGCCGCTGGGTCCGAGCGGGACGACCTGCTCGACGCACTCGATGCCGCCTTCGGCTGGGGTGTGTGGGATGCGCTGCGGGCCGGCGTGGGGCGAGATCAAGAGGCGGCCGCACGTGTGATGCGCCGCCTCGCCGCGGCGGCCCTCGCCAGCTGACGACCTTGCTCAGGAAGGCTCGACCGTACGCGCTGGCGCGATCGGTGGAATCATGGTGGGGTCCAACCCGAGGAGAGGGGTGACGATGGACCTCCGAGTGCTTGCGCTGATCGCGGACCCGGACCTCGCAGAGCTGGTTCGCACCCAGGTGGAGAACCTTGGGTGCCGTTGCACCGTTGCTCCCAGCTACGACGAAGCCAGCAACTCGCTCACCTGGGCCGACGCCGCCGTGGTCGACCTCGCTGGCGATGGCGTAGAAGACCTCAGTCGGCTTCGTGTCGAGGCACCGACTCTCCGAGTGCTCGCCATCGCACCCGACGCTGATCGTCAGGAGAGCGCCGTTTCAGCCGGCGTCGACAAGGTGCTGCTCGAGCCGTTCTCCGTAGCCGACGTCGTCGCCGGCATCCGCAGCGTCGCCCGCCACGACGACGCCTCCGTGATCGACCTCCGCACGGGAGAGGCCATCGCCGCTCCTGTGGTCGACGACGCTCCTTGGTGGGCCACCCGCTAGACCACTCACGACGAGATCGCCGCTCAGGTAGGGCGGCAGATGAAGTAGTGCTGGATCACCGGGGGCTGTGGCGGGTGCAGTGAGACAGCGGCCCAGCCGGTGCCTTCGATCAGCTCGCGGGCGTAGGCCTCGGAGTAGACGGCCTCCAGCATGGGTCGATCCGGGATTCGGTCGACGAACGGGGGTACCTCGTCGATCCGATCCGGGTCGGCCGACGAGAGTCGGGCCTCGATGGCGCTCAGGACCTCGGGATCACCGGCGTCACGTCGACGCTTGACCTCCTGGTTGATCGCCTGGCGCACCTCGGGGGTCATGCGCGCATCGACGAAGAGGGAGAAGATCAGCCCGCCGCCCGGCGCGACGTGCGGTCTGAGGACCTTCAGCATCGCTCGGTAGTCAGTGGGCGACAGGTGGGTGAACACCGAGAACAGGCAGATGATGTCGAAGAGCTCTGGTCCCAGCGGGAGGCGATCGAAGCCTGCGAGGGGCAGCCCTCCTGGGTTGTAGAGGTCGTTGTGGGCGTCGAGGTGGTGGAACGCGAACCTCGGATCATCCACGGCCGACGTGAGGAAGTCGACGATCGCGGCGGAGCTGTCGACCCCGACGTAGCGGCGGATCGGCAGGCCCTCCTCGAGCATCACCTTGGTGAACTTCGTGCCACATCCCACGTCGAGCACGTCAGCGTCGGAGAGGTCCGTACGCCCGAACGACCGAGCGAGGAGCTCGAGCAGCTCGATCGCAGAGGCGCGCCACGCCTCATCACTGCGATGGCGACCTCTCTTAAGCTCCTTGGGCACATCGAGCCGCACCACAGCCCCCTCCGCCGCCCCGGTGACCAAGCGTTTCTAGCCCATCGACTTGAAGGCCAGCATCATCTCCTCGTTGAGGTTGCTCGGTACCTCGTAGCCGTCTTCCTTGCGGATCTCGTCGAAGTGGTCCCGCACCGACTCGGCCGACAGGGCTGCGTCGTAGTAGCCCGGCGTGACGCCGACGAAGATGCGCGCCACCCGTCCGCCGCCGACTGAGTACACCTCGCCGGTGACGGGGCAGTCCTCGTGCGCCAGGTAGGTGACGACGGGCGTCACGAACTCCGGGGCGAGCTTGTCGGCCGCCGCGCCGAGCAGCTCCTCGGTCATCCGCGTCTTGGCGACGGGCGCGATGGCGTTGACCTTGATGTTGTTCTTGGCGCCCTCGACCGCGAGCACGCGGGTGAGGCCGACCAGGCCCATCTTGGCCGCGCCGTAGTTGGTCTGGCCGAAGTTGCCGAAGATGCCAGCCGCCGAGGACGTGTTGATGATCCGGCCGTAGCCCTGGTCGCGCATGAGCTGCCAGGCGGGCTGCGTGACGTAGAAGGCGCCCCGCAGGTGCACGTCGATCACCGGGTTGAGCTGATCCGGCGTCATGTTCTTGAACGACGTGTCACGCAGGATGCCGGCGTTGTTGATGATGATGTCGACCCGTCCGAACGAGTCGACCGCCGTCTTCACGATGCCAGCGCCACCCTCGGGCGTAGCCACGCTGTCGTAGCTCGCGACGGCCTCGCCGCCCGCAGCCTTGATCTCGTCGACCACCTTCTGGGCCGCTGTCTCGCTGTGACCCGTGCCGTCGGAGCTGCCCCCGAGATCGTTCACCACGACCAGTGCGCCACGCCTGGCCAGGTCGAGAGCATGGGAGCGGCCCAGACCGCCACCGGCTCCGGTGATGATCGCCACCTTGCCGTCAAACCCGAGATCAGTCATGGCGGCGAGCGTACGCGCCGCTGTTCAAGCCGTCCGAATCGACCCGTGCCGCCCCGCGGGGTCAGGCGACGGCGCGCGCGACCCGCACCGCGATGTGGACCGCGTGGTCGGCCAGGCGCTCGTAGAACCGCGCAACGAGCACTGCCTCGGCCGCCTGCGTCGGTGTGAGAGAACCGCTCAGCACCTCTGTCGTCAGCTTCGTGTGCAGGTCGTCGACCTCGTCGTCTTCTGCTTCGAGGCGATCGCCCGCGGTCGGGTCGCGGTCAGCAAAGGCATCCGCGGCACCGCGCCAGAGGTCGGCCGTGACGGTGCCCATCCGCTCGAGCAGGCCGCGCGCAGCGGGTGTGAGCTGCGCGACCAGGCCTGTGCCGGCGCGCTTTGCGATGTGCACGGCGAGGTCGCCGGAGCGCTCGAGCTCGGGCACGATCCTGATCAGCGTCAGCGCGTAGCGGAGCTCGCCTGCGACCGGTGCTTGGAGCAGCAGCAGCCTCTCGATGTCGGCCTCGAGCTCGACCATGAGACCGTCGATCGTCGTCTCGCCGGCTCGCACCATCGCGAGTGCGTCCGTGTCGGCGCCCAGCAGCGCCTCGTTGGCGGCGGCAACCGCCTCGGACACGAGCGCGAACAGCCTCACGACCTTCTGGTCGATGGCGTCGATCTCGCGGTGGTAGCCGACCCTGAGCCGCTTGGGTTGCTCCGTCATGAGCCGACCTCGCTCACAGGCCGACGCCGAGCTCGGAGGCGGCCCAGGCCTTCAGACGCTTGTAGTCGACCTTGCCGTTGGGAGCGCGACCGATCGTGTCTATCTGGAGCACTCGCTTGGGCGCCTTGTAGGCGGCGAGCTTCCCCTTGACGTGCGCGATGACGGCACCCTCGTCGAGCGACTCGCCCGGCGCAAGCTCCACCACGGCAGTGATCGCCTCACCGAACTTCTCATCGGGGATGCCGACGGCGACTGCGTCGTTGACGGTCTCGATCGTCTTGAGCGCCTCCTCCACCTCTTCGGGGAAGACCTTCTCTCCACCTGTGTTGATGCAGACCGAGCCGCGCCCCAGCAGGGTGAGCGTGCCGTCGGCCTCGACGGTGGCGTAGTCGCCGGGGACCGAGTAGCGCTTGCCCTCGAACGTGATGAACGTGGCGGCCGTCTTGTCGGGGTCCTTGTAGTAGCCGATCGGCTGCCATCCGCCGACGGCGACGCGGCCGGTCTCACCGGAGCCAGGTTCGACCAGGCGTCCGTCGTCGGTGATGACGAGGGCGTTCTCGCCGAGCGTGAACTTCGCAGTCGTCGACGTGCCCCCCGCGCTGGAGACCGACTGGCCCATGCCGAGAGCCTCCGACGACGAGAAGGCGTCAACGATCATCATCCCCGGGTGGTGCCCGAGGAGACCTTGCTTCGATTCCTCGCTGAACATCACGCCCGACGACGAGATCATGAAGAGGCTCGAGATGTCGTGCTTGCCGGGTGACGCGTCGAGTGCGCGCAGCATCGGCTTGGCGAAGGCATCGCCCACGATGGCGATGGTGTTGACGTGCTCGCGCTCGATCGTCTCGAGCAGCTCGGTGATGTCGAGGTGGCGCGACTCGAGCGTGACCGTGCACCCGCCGCCGGCCAGGACGATGAGCTGGGTGAAGCAGCCGGTGCCGTGCATGAGCGGGCAGGCCGGCAGACCGACCAGGCCGGGAGCGGTCACGGCCTCACGGATGATCGTCTGCGCGTCGTCCGGGTCGTTGTCTCTCACGGCGGGCACGAAGGTGCCGACCAGCGTGCGGAACAGGTCGTCTTGACGCCACATGACGCCCTTGGGCATGCCGGTGGTGCCGCCCGTGTAGAGCAGCAGGAGGTGGTCGCCGTCGCGGCCCCACGGTCCGGCGACTCGCTCGGCGGTGCCGCTGGCGGCAGCCTGCTCGTAGGGAACGGCCCACGATGGGCAGGAGCCCTCGCCGTCGTCCACCCAGAGCCAGAGCCGCACGCGCGGCACGCGGGCGCGGATGCCCTCGATCCGCTCACTGAAGCTGCCGTGGAAGATGACGGCCACGACGTCGCCGTTGTCCCACAGGTAGACCAGCTCGTCGTCGAGGTAGCGGTAGTTGGTGTTGATCGGTGCCAGGCCCGCCTTGAAGGTGGCGAACATCGACTCGAGGTACTCGGGGCAGTTGTAGAGGTACTGGGCGACCTTGTCCTGCTCGGCCACGCCCGCATCGAGCAGTGCCTGGGCCACGCCGTTGGCACGGCTGTCGAAGTCGGACCACTTGATCCGGCGATCGCCCTGCACCTGGGCCTCTGCGTCCGGGATCTGCTCGGCGACCGTCTCCCAGACGTCAGCGAAGTTCCAGCCAGGCATCTCTCCCCCTCGTTCGATCAGATCGACTGGCCAGCCTAGTCCCGCCCAGTCCTTCTTGACCGCCCGGTCAAGTCAGCGGGTACGTTGCGGGGGATGGACTTCGAGCTCCCGCCGCCGGACGACCCGCGCCGCCTCGAGGTCCGGCAGTGGCTCGCCGAGCATCCGCGACCCTCGGGGCGCCAGCTGGCGGAGGCGGGCTACGTCGCGCCTCACTGGCCGCGGCCATGGGGGCTCGACGCCGACCCGATCCACCAGATCCTGATCGATGACGAGCTCGCTGCCGCGGGTGTGAGCCGCCCGTCGAACACCATCGGGATCGGCTGGGCCGGTCCCACGATCCTGCACGGGGGCACGCCTGCTCAGAAGGACCGCTACCTGATGCCGCTGCTGTCCGGCGAGGAGATCTGGTGTCAGCTGTTCAGCGAGCCCGGCTCCGGATCCGACCTGGCGTCGCTCTCGACGAGAGCCGTGCGCGACGGTGACGAGTGGGTGGTCACGGGCCAGAAGATCTGGACGTCGCTGGCGCAGTTCTCCAAGTTCGGGATCCTGATCGCCCGCACCGAGCCCGACGCCCCCAAGCACGAAGGCATCTCGTACTTCATCTGCCCGATGGACGCGCCGGGCGTGGAGATCCGGCCCATCGTGGAGATGACGGGCGTGCACCTGTTCAACGAGGTGTTCTTGGACGAGGTCCGCCTCCCGTCGGACAACCTCGTGGGCGACGTGAACCGCGGCTGGGGCCTCGCCAAGGTCACGCTCGGCAACGAGCGCGTGTC
Source organism: Actinomycetota bacterium (assembly GCA_049325515.1). Classification (GTDB taxonomy): domain Bacteria; phylum Actinomycetota; class Acidimicrobiia; order Acidimicrobiales; family VFJN01; genus VFJN01. The sequence continues at coordinate 172,021 of JBMOLI010000018.1, forward strand.
GCTGTCCTCGGGTGGTGCCTTGTGGGGGGCCGGCCCGACGGCCGACGACCTGATCGGGCTGGTGCGCCGAGCAGGCGGCACCGCAGACCCCGTCTTGCGGCAGCGCCTGGCACAGCTCCACATCGAGGCGCAGCTGCTGCGCCTCATCCGGCTGCGCACGGTGACGGCTCGGATCAAGGGGGAGCCACCGGGCGCAGAAGCCTCGGTCCGCAAGATCCTCGCCGACGAGCACGGGCAGCGGATCATGGGTCTGGCCAAGGACCTAGCGGGTGCCGGCGGGATGCTCACCGACGTCGGCCCCCTCGGCAGCGATCCGGCGGGCTGGCACCACGGCTTCCTGTTCGCCCCCGCGCTGACGGTCGGCGGTGGCACGGGCGAGGTGCAGCGCAACATCGTGGCCGAGCGCGTTCTCGGGCTGCCCCACGACATCGACGTGGAGCAGGGCCAGACCTGGGCGGGCAGCCGGCGCTGACGCCGCACGGTTTGCTGCGACCGCGCCGGATCGGGCCAGACTGTCCGCCATGTCAGCCCGCATCGCCTCGATCGAGCTCAAGCGCCACGAGAAGGTGCGCGCCAACGTCGACCTCCCGGGCGTGCCAGCCGGCACCCCCGGCAAGGTGCTGGTGGTCTCCGGGCTCACTTGGACGCGCTACCGGGTGCTCTTCGAGAACGGCGTCGAGCACGGACTGCTCGACGGTCGCCACCTCGTCCGCCCTCGCGACTTCGTGCCGCTCGACCAGCGCGTCGAGGAGACAGCGTCGGAGGCCTCGACCGATGCCGCTCCGGAGGAGTCGGCTGCCGCTAGCGGGGCGGACGACAACGCCTTCGGCGTGCCGGCGCACCTGCTGGAGCGCTCGAAGAAGGCGCGCGAGCGCCTGGCGGCGGCAGGCTGACGGCCATGCAGCTCTCCACGCAGCTCAACTACGCCGGCGGGTTCAAGGAAGCGGTCGACCAGGTCGTCGAGCTCGAGAAGGCGGGCCTCGACATGGTGTGGGTCGCCGAGGCCTACAGCTTCGACGCCGTCAGCAGCATGGGCTACCTGGCTGCCAAGACACAGACGGTGAAGCTGGCAGCCGGGATCCTCCCGATCTACACCCGCACGCCCACTCTGATCGCGATGACCGCCGCCGGGATCGACGCTCTGTCCGATGGCCGCTGCGTGCTCGGCCTCGGAGCATCCGGTCCGCAGGTCATCGAGGGCTTCCACGGCCTGCCCTACGACCGGCCACTAGGTCGCACTCGCGAGATCGTCGACATATGCCGGCAGGTCTGGCGCCGAGAGCGAGTCGAGCACTCTGGAGCCAGCTATCAGATCCCGCTGCCGGACGGCCAGGGCACTGGGCTGGGCAAGCCGCTGAAGCTGATCAACCACCCTGTGCGCAGCGAGATCCCCATCTACGTCGCGTCCCTCGGTCCCAAGAACGTCGAGATGACGGCCGAGAAGGCGGACGGGTGGCTGCCGCTCTTCTACCTACCGGAGAAGGCGAACGACGTCTGGGGCGCCGACCTCGCGGCTGGGGCTGCGAAGCGTTCGTCCGACCTCGGTCCGCTGGAGGTCGTCGCAGGCGGTCTTCTCTCGGTTGGCGATGGGGCCGAGGCCGTGCGCGAGTTCGCTCGTCCGATGGTGGCGCTCTACGTGGGCGGCATGGGCGCCAAGGGCCACAACTTCTACAACGACCTCGTGAAGCGCTACGGCTTCGAAGCCGAGGCCGAGGCGATCCAAGACCTCTACCTCGACGGCAAGAAGGACGAGGCCGCCAAGCTCGTCCCCGACGCTCTGCTCGAGGCGACGACTCTCTGCGGCTCTGAGGGCTACGTGCGAGAGCGGATCGCCGCCTACAAGGAGAGCGGCGTGACGGTGCTCAACGTCACGCCCATCGGGCCCGACCCGGTCAAGCTCGTCGCGCAGGTCAAGAGCTGGATCTGACCTTCGGCTCGCCTCGATACGCGCCCGGTCCCGACAGCATGCCGCGGTGCCAGCGCCGTGGCGTGACGAGAACAGCTCGCGGGTAGTCCTCGAAGAGCCAGCGTGCGAAGTTGCGACGCGTCCACGCGGTCGCGCCGGCAACGCGCAGTGCAGCCCGCGCGCCCTTGCGATGCCGAAGTGCTCGGATCAGTAGCTGCGACATCCGATGATCCGCCAGGAGAGCCTCCCGGACCGAGCGCTCGTAGGTCGCTCCGACCAGCTCCGCGTCGACGCCCCCCGCTTGGATCGCGCGCGCCGCGAGCGCCCCAGTGAGCAGGGCTTGGCCAATGCCCTCGCCCGTCATGGCGTCGGTTGCTGCGGCGGCGTCGCCGACGAAGAGGGTGCGGCGTGTCCGGAGCGTCACTTGGTCGATTCGCGCCGGGATGGGCCATGCCTTGTGCGGTGACTCCGCGCGAGCGTTCGGGCCGAGCACAGCGCGGATGTGGGGGCGTTGCAGCAGATCGGGCCACAGCTGCTTCATGTCCTGCACCCTCGCGACCTTGCCACCGTCACGCTGGATCCCGAAGCCGACGTTGGCGCGGCCGCCCGGGAGTGGGAACGACCAGGCGTAACCGGGCAGCAGATCGGGTTCGAACCACACGAAGAGGTCTCGGGACGCACGCGGTCCGACGTGCTCGAAGTACTGGCGGAACGCGTGCCACTCACCCAGATACCCCGGCGTCGCCACACCCAGCATCTTCCGGAGTGGCGACCACATCCCGTCCGCCCCGACCGCGTAGCGAGCGGCGACTGAGCCCAGCCCGGCGACCTCCAGGTCGATCCGGTCGGCGCTCTCGACCGCTGCCGTCACCGCATGGCCGTCGTGCACCTTCACGCCGGCGCTTAGAGCGACGTCGAGCAGCGCGGCGTCGAGCTCGGCTCGGCGTGCCACGACCGCGTGCACACCGCCGTCGCGCGGGAGCGGGAAGGTGACGTCGCGTCCCGACGGCGAGGTGACGACAACGTCGTGCACCGGCTGCCACGAAGGCACGTGCCGAGGCTCGAGGCCGAGCTCCTCCAGCAGGCGAAGAGCGCCGGCCGTGAGACCGTCCCCGCAGATCTTGTCCCGCGGGAACGACGCCTTGTCGAACAAGATCACGTCTCGGCCCGCACGGGCGAGTGTGATCGCGGCGGCGGCGCCGCCGGGCCCCCCGCCGACGACGACGACCTCGGCCTGCATCAGCAGCTCTGGCCCTCGCCCGGTCGGTAGCGAGCGCGGAACTTGTCCTCGACCGTGCGGCCGTCGGGATAGGTGCGGGTGCGGGTGGTGGTGACCACCCGGCAGCGCCCGGACCGGCCCTCGCTGATGGCGGTCTGCTCGGCGGTGGCGTAGGGCGTGGAGTACAGCGTGACCGTCAGGCTCGAGTCCGTGTAGGAGGTCCATATGAGGACGCCGTAGGGGGTGTTGTTGGTGAACTTGAGGTCGGGTGAGGGGTAGCCCATCGTCGCCTCGCGGCCCAACGGGTAGCGATCGAAGTACTCGGAGTGGGCTTGGTACTCGTCTATGTCGAGGCCGGCAAAGAACACCGCGTTGAACGTCGTGGTCGCGAACTGGGAGATGCCACCGCCGATCTCGTTCACGTGCTGGCCGTTGCTGATCGCTCCGGCGGACACGAAGCCGTTGGCAGCGGTCCTTCGACCGACGTGCTCGTTGATCGAGAAGCTCCCGCCGGGCGGAACGACTGCGCCGCGCACCAGATCAGCGATGCGGTGGATGTTGATCACGCGGGCGCCGGTCGGAGCGTGGTACGTGGTGAAGCCCGGAGCGGCTGTGGTGGGAGCGCCGTCGCGCCATGCATGGTTGCCACCGACAGGTTGGGTGATGCCCCACGCCTCGGCGTCCTCCACGGTGAACGCGGCCTGGCCCTCGACCAGCTCGAGGATCACGGTGCGCGCTCCGCTGCGCAGTGCCGACTCGATCGTCGCCGCGGCGTTGTTCCCGCAGCAGACCTTGCCCGGACGGTCCGGCCGTATTATCGGCCTCCCATCGACGACGGTGAAGGTGGCGTCGGCCGGACCGTCCTCGACGTCGGAGAACGCTTCTCTGAGGCTCTCGTCGACGTCGGGCGGATCCAGGCGGAAGTCGACCGTGCCGTCCGGCAGGCTCGACAGGGCCACCCAACCTCTGAGCTCGTCGGCGGTGATGGTTCGGCTGCCATCGCTCGTCTCGATCACGATGTCCTGGCCCACGACTGCCTCGGCGGCGGACGCCGCCTGGCGCGCCTCTGCCGCGCTGCCGAGCGGAGGTATGGGCCCTTGCTCGACGCGGACCCTGATCGTCTCCCCTGGCCCAGCCGCAGCAGCGGCCTCCGGCAGCAGCGCCGCAACACGGTTCGGATCGATCCCCATGCCGTCGACTCCCGTGACTACGTGGAGCGTTCCGTCGACGAGCTCCACCGAAGGCTCCGTCGGCGGGGTGCGGGCCTCGCCCTCGAGCTCGCTCATCGTCGTTGCGACGCGCTCGTCGCTGACACGGAACCGCAGCGGCGCCTCGAGCGGAGCGACGAACGAGCGCGCCCACCGGACGGCACGGACGAGCACGAATCCGTGGTCCTCGACGTCGAGCGCGGCACGGGCGGTCTCGTCCTCGTCGATCATCAGGCCGATGTCGCTCGTCGTGGTCGAGTAGGTGTCGACCTCGGAGACGATCTCGACTCGCGTGGCTGCGAAGTCGGCTGCGACGTCCCGGACCCTCGCGGCCAGCTCTGCCTCGGAGAGTCGGCCGATGTCGATGCCGGCCAGGGTCACGTTGCGGGGAACGCCGCCCAGGCTCGTGTCGACGGCCCACGCAACGGTCGTCAGGCCCATCAGCACGAGCGGCGTGAGCACGAGGGGAAGCAGCCAGCGATGCCTGCGGCGCTCGCGCTCGGGCGCGTCGTCCCCCTCGACGACCTGAGACGCGTCCGCTGACGACTCCGTGATCGACTGATCCATGGGGGTGCCAGCCTCGCACGCGGCGCTCGACCTGCGGAATTCGCCCACCTTCCGCATCGTGCGCTAGACGAAAGGCTGACGGAAGCGTTCGATCTGAGGGGAAGTGCTGCGGATGACCAAGCTCTGCGAAGGGCGCGTCGCGATCGTCACCGGTGCGGGCCGCGGGATCGGCCGGGAGCACTCGCTGCTGCTGGCGCACCACGGCGCCAAGGTCGTGGTGAACGACCTCGGCGGGTCGATGGACGGCGAGGGCAAGGATCAAGGCCCGGCGCAGGACGTCGTGGACGAGATCATCGCCATGGGCGGTGAGGCACTCGCCAACACCGACGACATCAGCGACTGGGACGGGGCCGAGCGTCTGGTCCGCTCCGCCATCGACACCTTCGGCGGTCTCGACATCCTCATCAACAACGCCGGGATCCTGCGCGACCGGATGCTCACGAACATGAGCGAGGCCGAGTGGGATGCGGTGATCAAGGTGCACCTCAAGGGCACCTTCGCCCCCTCACGGCATGCCGCCGCCTACTGGCGTGAGCGCTCGAAGGCGGGCGAGACCAACGACGCACGCATCATCAACACGTCGTCTCCGTCAGGCATCTACGGCAACGTCGGGCAGACCAACTACGGCGCCGCCAAGGCCGGCATCGCCAGCTTCACGATCATCGCTGCCAAGGAGCTGGGGCGCTACGGGGTGACCGTCAACGCCATCGCGCCCGCGGCGCTGACCCGCATGACGGAGGGCCTCGGCATGGGCCAGGCGTCCGAGGAGGACAAGGCGACGATGTCGCCGGCCCACATCGCTCCCATCGTCTGCTGGCTGGCCAGTCCGCAGTCCGCCCACGTCACAGGTCGCGTCTTCGACGTGAGCGGCCGCATGCTGTCGGTCAGTGAGGGCTGGCATCGAGGCCCCACGTTGGAGAACCCCACCGACGATCCGGTCGAGCTGGGGGAGAAGGTCTCGGGGCTCGTCGCCAGGGCGCGCCCGAACGCGAACATGCTCGGTTTCGACGAGAAGTAGGGGGAAACGATGCCCATCAACCCGGATGCAGTCGGCAGCAGGTCAGAGCCGGCCCGTCGCAAGTGGAACAGCAAGGATGCGCTCATCTACGCCTTGGGCGTGGGCGCCGGCGCGTCCGACCCGCTCGCCGAGCTCGAGTTCACGACGGAGAACACCGCGGACAAGCCTCAGCGAGCCCTGCCGACGATCGCCGTCGTGCTGGGCCCGCTCGGCGGGGCCTTCGGGTCTGTCGGCACCTTCAACCCGGCCATGCTGGTGCACGGCGAGCAGGGCATCACCCTTCACCGGGAGATCCCCGTTGAGGGCGAGCTCGAAGCGGTGAGCGAGATCACCGGCATCTACGACAAGGGCAAGGGTGCGGTGATCGTCACCGAGTCGACAGCCACCCTGGTCGACACGGGCGAGCCGCTGTTCTCCACGCGCATGTCCGCCTTCATCCGCGGCGAAGGCGGCTGGGGCGGCGACCGAGGTCCGTCGGGCACGCCCAACGCTGCGCCCGAGCGCGAGCCGGATCACACTGTCACGGTTCAGACCCGCACCGACCAGGCACTGCTGTACCGGCTGTCGGGCGATCGCAACCCCCTCCACAGCGATCCCGCGTTCGCAGCCATGGGTGGCTTCGACCGGCCCATCCTCCACGGTCTCTGCACCTACGGGTTCACCGGCCGCGCCCTGCTCCACGAGCTCTGCGGGAGCGATCCGGCCCGCTTCAAGGGGATGGACGCCAGGTTCAGCTCCCCGGTCATGCCGGGCGAAGCGCTGACCGTGAAGGCATGGGACGACGGATCTGGCTCCGCCATCTTCCAGACGTGCGGACAGGACGGCCGGGTCGTCATCGACGCCGGCCGCGTCAGCTTCAGCTAGCCGGCAGCACCTCGAGCAGCTCTGGCTGCTCCTCGAGAGGCATCGGCCTGCCGAGGTGGAAGCCCTGCGCCAGCGCGGTGCCCAGGTCGATGATGACCTCCAGCTCTGCCGCGGTCTCCACGCCCTCGGCCACCACGGAGACACCCAGCTCGTTGGCGAACCCGGCGATCGCACGCGCCAGCGCCTGTCGGTGCGGGTCGACGTCGATCTCGCGGATGAGGCTGATGTCGAGCTTGATGAAGTCGGGCGACAGGTTGAGGATGTGAGCGAAGCTGGCATAGCCGCCGCCCGCGTCGTCGACCGCGAGCCGCGCACCCTGTTCACGCCAGGGGTGCAGCATGGCGGTCAGTGCGGGGTAGTCGGCCACGGCGGCGTGCTCGGTGACCTCCACGACCACCCGGCTCAGGTCGACGTCCTCGAAGATCTCGCCCAGCCGACCCGACATCGCCGTCGCCGGGGAGATGTTCACCGTCATGTAGAGGTCGTGCTGGAGCTTGTTGAGCGCGGCGAGTGCGCGCGCCGCCGTCGCCAGCTCGAGCGCGATGCGCTCGTCGACAGCCTCTGCCTCGTCGAACCATGCGTCGGGTGCACGGTCAGGCGGGCCAGAGAAGCGCGTCAGAGCCTCGACCCCGCTCGGGCTTCCCGTGCGCAGGTCGATGATGCGCTGGTGAACCGCCCGGTAGGTGCTGCCATCCATCACGGCAAGGATCCGATCGCGCAGCACACCCTGCTCGAACAGCTCCTGCTCCTCGGCTCGTAGACGCGTGTTCAGCTCCTCGACGGCGATCCTGCCGACCTCGGGAGCGAAGTAGGCGCCCCCTAGGACCGCGCTGCGGATCGCGTCGGCGAGCTGTTCGGGCGGAGCACCCTTCACGACGTATCCGTCGATCCCGGCTCGCATCAGGGGCAGCACGCTCGCCTCCGCCGCATCCCCTGAGAACACGATCACGTGGGTGTCCGGACTGACCGCAGCGATGGTGCGAGCGGCCTCGACGCCGCCACCGGGCATGCGCAGGTCGAGCATCGCCACATCAGGAGCGAGATCCTCGACCAGCGCTATCACGCCATCGGCATCCCCAGCGGTCCCGAGCACCTCGAAGCCCTGCAGCTCGAGGACCACGCGCAGGTACTCGACGATGTCCTGCTCGTCGTCTGCCAAGACGACGCTGATCGGTCTCGAGGCCTCCACTGCACCCTTTGTACTACCCAATGTGTACGAGTGGCCACGAAAAGTGTGAAAGTCCGCGCTTGCGGCCATCGGGGTCAGAACAGAGAGATCTGCGCCCGCTCGATCCCGCGAAGGGCGTCGTAGTCGACCTCGACGCAGGTGATCCCCCGCTCCGCTGCCAGAGCCTTGGCCTGCGGCTTGATGGTCTGTGCGACGAACATGCCGCGGACCGGGCGCAACGCCGGATCGCGCTCCAGGAACTCGAGATAGCGCGCCAGCTGCTCGACGCCGTCGATGCCGCCCTGCCGCTTGATCTCGATGGCGACAGCCCGACCCTCGGAGTCACGGCACAAGAGGTCGACGGGACCGATCTCGGTCCTGTGCTCTCGCCGCACGAGCACCATGCCGGGTTCGATGTACTCGCACGCCGCCGCCAACAGCTCCTGCAGGTGCGCCTCGACGCCGTCCTTCTGAAGGCCCGGATCGACGCCCAGATCGTGGCTCGAGTCGGACAGGATCTCCTCGATGGTGATGACGAGGCGCTCGCCGCCCGGGTTCGTGACCACCCACTCGCCATCGCCCATGACCAGGCGATTGGGGGCGACCATCCAGTTGAGCGGCTTGTAAGCGCCTCCATCGGCGTGGATGGCGATGCATCCGTCCTGCTTGACCATGATCAGCCGAGTCGCCATCGGCAGGTGCGCGGTGAGGCGGCCCTCGTAGTCGACCGAGCAGCGCGCTACGACCAGCCTCACTTCTGACGCTTCTGAAGGCGCGAGCGGATGATCTCGCGACGCGCCTGGAGGTCGCGATAGGTGACGGCTCCCTCGGTGCCCTGCTCGTACCCGAAGCTGGCGCGCACGCCTGACAGGTCGAGCTCGTAGCCACTCGGGTCGAGACCGAGCTCACCGGCCAGGCGTTCGCCGTGTGTCGTCGCGAAGTGCATCGAGACGTTGCCGATCTCGCCGATGATGTCGAGATCGGGCGCGAGGGTCGCGATGGCGCCGTCTAGGAACACCAGGTTCTTGATGAAGAGCATCAGCTCCTTGGGCAGCCGAGCGCCGATCCCGAGCAGAGCCTTGATCGTCTTCTGGATCTCGTTGACGAGCTCGTCGGCGTCCATCGTGGTCGGGTCGACCACCGGCCTGTCGAGACCCAGGTCGCGGATGACGGCGTGCAGGTCTGTGTCGGGCGGCAACGCGCCGAGGTCGCGGAGAGCGCCGAGCTGCCCGAGGATGTCGTTCGATGTGGCGGTCATCAGCAGGCGCAGGAAGGCGAGGCGGCGCGGCTCCGAGAGGCGACCGACGATGCCGAAGTCGAGCAGCGCGGTGCGGCCATCCGGCAGCACGAAGAGGTTCCCGCCGTGGAGGTCGCCGTGGAAGATGCCGTGGATCATGGCCCCCTCCATGAAGCCGATCATCCCCGTGCGCACGACCCGCTCGGTGTCGACGCCGGCACCCTTCATGCCGGCGACGTCGTCGAACTTGAACCCTGAGAGTCGCTCCATCACGAGGACCCGCGGCGTCACGAGTGTGGGATGGGGCCGCGGGATGACGTAGTCACGCTGGTCGAGCTCCGCAAAGGACCGAGCCACGTCGAGCATGTTCTGAGCCTCGATGCGGAAGTCGAGCTCCTCTGTGATCGTCTCGGCGAACAGCTCGACGAGGGCCGGTGGGTTGGCGAGCGCAGCGATCGGGATGCGCCCCACCGCGAACGGGGCGATCCACGCCATGACGCGAAGGTCCTTGTGGACCAGCTGCCCGACGGCCGGGCGCTGCACCTTGACCACCACCTCCTCGCCGGTGCGCAGCGTCGCGAGGTGCACCTGCGCGATGGAGGCTGCGGCCAACGGAGCTGGGTGGAAGCGGGAGAACACCTCCTCGAGCGGCCTTCCGAGGTCTTCCTCCACGACCTGGCGCACGACCATGAACGGCTCGGGCGGGACCTGGTCGCGGCACTTCTTGAACTCGCTGACCAGCTCCTCCGGGAAGATGCCTTCCCCCGAGGAGATGATCTGGCCCAGCTTGATGTAGGTGGGCCCCAGCCGCTCGGCGGCTTGACGCAAGCGACGGGAGACATCGGACCGGGATTCGGCGCCGCCTCTGCGGCGGGCTCCGGCGGCCCAGAGCACGAGCGCAGTGCCGAGCAGCGCGACCGTGCGAACAACCCTCCGACCGGGCGGGACCTTGCCTGGCTTGGTGAGCCTCGGCAGGTCGATGGCGATCTGGCGGCGCAGTCCGGGAACCGCGTCGCGCCACGGCATGTCGTCTGGATCGACGAGCCACGGCGGGTCGTCGGTGAAGCTTCCCACCGCGAGGTCGGTCGGGGAATCGGCGGCTGAGGCACGCATGCTGCTGCGAGTCTCGCGCTCCGGCCCAGGGCGCGGCGAAGCGCGGGGCGCGTGGGCGTCGTATCGTCGCCGCACGACACATCGAGGGGGAAGTGATGGATCGCTGGATCGTCGACAGCCGCCCCAGCCGGCGCTACCCGATCTACACGAGGGCGAACGTGGGCGAGGTGTTCCCCGACCCTGTCACCCCGCTGTCAGCCACCATCGGCATCACCAGCAACGCCGAGCCCGGGTGGCGAGATGCCTTCGAGCGCTTCGGGGTCATCGAGCTCGACGAGTACGACCCCGCCAACAACGAGATCATCGGTGTCTTCGGTGGCTACTGCTATCTGAACGTGACGTTGTCGCGGATCGTCGGCGTGCGCACGCCGGGGCTCACCCCCGAGATGATCGACGCCACGTTCTTCGGCGCACAACCGGGCGTGCCGCCGTACCAGCCGCAGCCCACAGATGAGCGGCCCGATCTGACGGAGCGGATCGGGGCAACTCTCCAGTGGATCCTCACAACGCCCGACCTTGCCGACCTGATGGCGGAGCAGCGGGCCATGGAGTCGCTGCGCGACTCGCGGCCGGCGCTGGACGAGCTCACCGACGCCCAGCTCGTCGACCGCCTGCGGTCGCTGATGGGCGACCACTTCAGGCGGCTCTTCGGTGAGCACATCTTCATCACCTACTGCGCGACCGTCCCCACCGGCATCCTCCAGCAGGCTGCCGTGGCCGCGGGTGACCCGACGATGGCGATGCGACTCATCGCAGGGGTCGGCGACGTCGAGTCAGCGCAGCCATCGATGCTCATGTGGGATCTGGGCCGGATCGCGGCGGGGTCAGCGTCGCTCTCCGCCGAGTTCGCGGCTGGCGTGGCAGGACTTCCCACACGACTCGACGCTCTCGCTGTCTCGGGCGACGAGGACGCCCAGCGCTTCAAGAAGGGCTTCGACGCCTTCCTGCACGAGCACGGCTGCCGCGGTCCGAACGAGTGGGAGATGCGATCGCCCTCGTGGGAGACGCACCCGGAGCTCGCACTGGCCGCAATCGATCGCATGAGGCTCTCGCCCGAGTCGGCCGCCCCACGTCAGCAGCAAGCCGATCGCGCGGCAGAGCGCGAGGCCTTGGGCTCCGCGCTCGTCGCGGCTCTGGCCGACGATCCAGAGGCGCAGGGCCAGGTCATGGCGGCGTTGCACGCGGCAACGGTGTTCCTCGCCGGTCGCGAGAGGTCGAAGACCAACGCGATCCGGCTCGTGCACGAGTGCCGCGTAGCCATGCAGGAGCTCGGGCACCGCATGGTGGAGCGCGGGATCTTCGAGACCCCTGGTGAGTACGGCATGCTGCGCGAGGACGAGCTCGATGCGTTCCTGGCAGACCCGGCGGGGATGGCTGGGGAGCTGCGCGCTCGCGAGGCTGCCTATTCCGAGCTCGCGGTCCTCGAGCCTCCCTTCGTCTTCGAGGGCGAACCGCCGCCGATGGCCTCGTGGCCTCGTCGCGACGAGAGGCAGGTGGCTGTTGCTCAGCCGGGCGAGGTGCTCGAGGGTGTTCCCGGATGTCCTGGTGTGGCGCGAGGCATCGCGCGCGTGATCGCCAGCAGCCACGATCCGGGCGCACTGGAGCCGGGCGACATCCTCGTGGCAGAGATCACGGATCCCTCGTGGACGCCGCTGTTCGTCCCATCGGCGGGTGTCGTCGTCAACGTCGGCGCTCCGCTGTCCCACGCCATCATCGTGAGCCGAGAGCTCGGCATCCCGTGCGTCGTCTCCGTGACCGACGCGACGAAGCGCATCGCCGACGGCAGCCTCGTCGAGGTGAACGGTGACCTAGGGACGGTGACGGTCGTCGGCTGAGAGCGCCTTGAGCACCGGCTCGGCCAGATCGGCTCGACAGATGAGGAGGTCGGGCAACCAGGGATCGCGACAGTTGTATGCGAGCGGCGCGCCGTCGAGGCGGCTGACGTGCAGGCCCGCCGCAGCCGCGACTGCGGCAGGAGCGGCGTTGTCCCACTCGTACTGGCCGCCCGCGTGCGCGTAGATGTCGGCCTCGCCCAAGACCACCGCCATCGCCTTGGCACCCGCAGACCCGAGCGGCAGCAGCTCGCCATCGAGCGCTTGGCGGATGAGGCTGGCCTGGTAGGGCGGGCGCGAGCGCGAGACGACGAGGCGCGGCGGCCCATCCCAGCGCGGCGGTGGCGCCGGGGCAGGTTCGGTCGCGAGCGTCATGCCGCGCGCCGGAAGGGCGACGGCTCCGGCCGCCGCGACACCGTCGATCGCGAGCGCCACGTGCACGGCCCAGTCGGAGCGACCGGGCTCGCCGAACTCGCGCGTTCCGTCGAGCGGGTCGACGATCCACACCCGTCGCGCATCGAGCCGGGCGAGGTCGTCGCGACCTTCCTCTGACAGCACCGCGTCGGCGGGGCGTTCGCGCGCCAGCAGCTCGACGATCAGATCATGGGCGCGCCGGTCGCCCTCGTCGCCGATGAGCTCGGGCCACTCGCCCTGCGCCTCCATCGAGGCTCTGATGTCGAGGAGCAGCAGACCGGCTTCGGTGGCGGCTCGCGCTGCCAGCTCGTGGTCGGCGGCGGAGGGTGCGGCGGCTGACATCACGCCTGCTTACCAGGGGAGCGAGCGACGTGGTGGGGGATGGCGCAAGGATCGGCGCGGGATACCCTGTTCGCTCCATGGCGGTCCCTTACGAGCTCTCACACCTACGCGCCCTCGAGGCCGAGGCGATCCACATCATTCGCGAGGTGTCTGCTGAGTTCGAGAGGCCTGCACTCCTGTTCTCGGGCGGCAAGGACAGCATGGTGATGCTGCACCTCGCGGTGAAGGCCTTCACACCGGCGCGAGTGCCCTTTCCGGTCATGCACGTCGATACCGGTCACAACTTCGATGAGATCATCGCGTTTCGCGACGAGATCGTGGCGAAGGTGGGCGCCCGTCTGGTCGTCGCCAGCGTTCAGGACGACATCGATGCCGGCCGCATCGTCGAGGACACGGGCCCCCGTGCCAGTCGCAACCGCCTCCAGACCGTCACGCTCCTGCGCGGCATCGAGGAGCACCGCTTCGACGCTGTCTTCGGCGGCGCCCGGCGGGATGAGGAGAAGGCCCGGGCCAAGGAACGGGTCTTCTCGTTCCGCGACGAGTTCGGCCAGTGGGACCCGAAGAACCAGCGGCCCGAGCTGTGGAGCCTCTACAACGGCCGGCACAAGCAGGGCGAGCACATCCGGGTGTTCCCACTCAGCAACTGGACCGAGCTCGACATCTGGCAGTACATCTCCGAGGAGTCGATCGATCTCCCGTCGATCTACTTCGCGCACTCCCGCAAGGTCTTCCACCGCGACGGCATGTGGATGGCCGACTCGCCCCTCATCCCGCGCCTGCCTGGCGAGGAGGTGGAGGAGCGAACAGTGCGCTTCCGCACGGTGGGCGACGTCACCTGCACCGGCTCGGTCGAGTCCGGCGCCGACACGCTCGAGCGCGTGATCGCCGAGGTCGCGGCCACCAGGCTCACAGAGCGCGGTGCCACGAGGGCCGACGATCGCATCAGCGAGGCCGGCATGGAAGACCGCAAGCGCGAGGGGTACTTCTGATGGAGATGCTGCGCCTGGCCACGGCGGGCTCGGTCGACGACGGCAAGTCCACTCTCATCGGCCGCTTGCTCTACGACTCGAAGGCGATCTTCGAGGATCAGCTCGAGGCCGTCGAGCGCACCTCGCGAGAGCGCGGCGACGCCTACACGAACCTCGCGCTCCTCACGGACGGCCTGCGGGCAGAGCGAGAGCAGGGCATCACCATCGATGTGGCGTATCGCTACTTCTCCACGCCCAAGCGAAAGTTCATCATCGCCGACACCCCTGGGCACACGCAGTACACGCGCAACATGGTCACGGGTGCCTCCACCGCCGACCTGGCGCTGATCCTCGTCGACGCTCGCAAGGGGATCCTCGAGCAGTCGCGTCGCCACGCGTTCCTCTCGACCCTCCTCGGCATCCCGCACCTGGTCCTCTGCGTCAACAAGATGGATCTCGTCGACTGGTCAGAGGAGCGCTTCGAGGAGATCAAGGCCGAGTTCCGGAGCTTCGCGATGAAGCTGGACGTGCGCGATCTCACGTTCATCCCCGTGTCGGCCCTGCACGGTGACAACATCGTCGACCGCTCGGTCAACATGCCCTGGTACGAGGGCACGTCGCTGCTGCACCAGCTCGAGGAGGTGCACATCGCCTCCGACCGCAACCTCATCGACGCGCGCTTCCCGGTGCAGTGCGTGATCCGTCCGCAGAACCAGACCGATCACGCCACCCACGACTATCGCGGATACGCCGGCCAGATGGCCGGCGGAGTGCTCAAGCCCGGTGACGAGGTCGTGGTCCTCCCATCCGGCTTTGCCTCGACGATCGCTTCGATCGACACGCCCGACGGGCCGATCGACGAGGCCTTCTCGCCGATGTCGGTCACGCTCCGGCTCGCGGATGACATCGACGTGTCGCGCGGCGACATGATCGTGCGGCAGCGCAACCAGCCGCACATGGGTCAGGACATCGAAGCGATGGTGTGCTGGATGTCGGAGTCGACCTGGTTGCGCGCCGGCGCCAAGCTGGCCATCAAGCACACCACTCGATGGGCCCGCGCCCTCGTCAAGGACCTCCAGTACCAGCTCGACATCAACACGCTGCACCGCAACGACGACGCGGTGGGCCTCTCGCTCAACGAGATCGGCCGCGTCACGCTGCGAACCACGCAACCCCTCCTCTTCGACGAGTACCGGCGCAATCGCACCACGGGCAGCTTCATCCTCGTCGACGAGTCGACGCACACGACGGTCGGCGCCGGGATGATCATCGGCCCCACCGAGCCCTAGTGCCGCGGCGGGTGAGCGACAGGTGAGCGACAACGTCACGTGGCATCCGGGCCAGGTGGCCCGTGCCGAGCGCCCATCGCGAGGCGCCACGGTGTGGCTGACCGGGCTCTCGGGCTCCGGCAAGTCGACCGTCGCCGCAGCCTGCGAGCGGCTGCTCGTCGATGCCGGTCGCCCCGCCTACGTGCTCGACGGTGACAACCTTCGCCACGGTCTAAACGCCGACCTTGGCTTCTCGGCCAGAGACCGCGCCGAGAACGTCCGGCGCGTCGGTCACGTCGCGCGCCTGCTGGCCGACGCCGGCGTGGTCGCCCTCGTCCCGCTGATCAGCCCCTACCGGGCAGACCGTGACCGCGTCCGGGCGCTGCACGTCGAGGCGGACGTGCCCTTCGTCGAGGTGTTCGTCGACACCCCCATCGAGCTGTGCGAGAAGCGCGATCCGAAGGGTCTCTACGCCAAGGCGCGCGCGGGGGCGATCTCGGGCTTCACCGGCATCGACGACCCCTATGAGCCGCCGGTGTCACCCGATCTGGTGCTGGAGCCGGCCGACGGTGACGCCGCTGCGATGGCCGCGAGGATCGTGAGCCTTCTGCCCGGCTAGAGGTCCGCCGCTGATCCCTATCGGTGCAGGGGCTTGTACTTGATGCGGTGGGGCTGGTCCGCTTCGGCGCCGAGCTCCTTGTGGCGCCACTCCTCGTACTCGGAGAAGTTGCCCTCGAACCAGCGCACCTGGCTGTCGCCCTCGAAGGCGAGCACGTGCGTTGCGATGCGATCGAGGAACCAGCGGTCGTGGCTGATGACCACGGCGCACCCGGCGAATGCCTCCAGCGCATCCTCCAGGGCGCGCAGCGTGTCGACGTCGAGGTCGTTGGTGGGCTCGTCGAGCAGCAGCACGTTGGCACCCTCCTTCAGCATCTTTGCGAGTAGGACGCGGTTCCTCTCGCCGCCCGACAGGAGTCCGACCTTCTTCTGCTGGTCGGAGCCCTTGAAGTTGAAGTTGGACACGTAGGCCCGGCCGTTGACCTCACGGTTGCCGACCTTCATGAACTCGACTCCGCCGGTGATCTCTTCGTAGACGGTTGCGTCCGGGTCGAGGCTGTCGCGGCTCTGGTCGACGTAGGCGAGGTCGACCGTGTCGCCGACGGTGAAGGTGCCGGTGTCGGGCTTGTCCTGGCCGGTGATCATCCTGAAGAGCGTCGTCTTGCCGGCGCCGTTGGGGCCGATCACGCCGACGATGCCGGCGGGTGGCAGCTTGAAGGTGAGGTCCTCGATCAACAAGCGGTCGCCGTAGCCCTTCGAGACGGCGTCGGCCTCGATCACCACACCGCCCAGCCGGCGCCCGGCCGGCAGCTGGATCTGGAGGCGCTCGGCCCCGCGCTCTGCCTCCTCCGCCTCCGCTCGGAGCTTGTCGTAGGCGGCCAAGCGTGCCTTGCCCTTGGCCTGGCGTGCCTTCGGCGCCATGCGAACCCACTCGAGCTCGCGCTCGAGCGTGCGCTTGCGGCTCGAGTCGGCCTTCTCCTCCACTGCGAGGCGCGCCTGCTTCTGCTCGAGCCAGCTGGAGTAGTTGCCCTCGAACGGATGCCCCTTGCCTCGATCGAGCTCGAGGATCCAGCGGGCGACGTTGTCGAGGAAGTAGCGGTCGTGGGTGATGGCGACGACGGTGCCCTGGTAGTCGCGCAAGGTGCGCTCGAGCCATGCCACCGATTCGGCGTCGAGGTGGTTCGTGGGCTCGTCGAGCAGGAGCAGATCGGGATGCGAGAGCAGCAACCGGCACAGCGCCACGCGGCGCCGCTCGCCGCCGGACAGAGTGGTCACATCTGCGTCGCCCGGCGGCAGGCGCAAGGCATCCATGGCGATCTCGATCTTGCGGTCGAGGTCGTCGGCGCCAGCGGCCTGGATCTTGGCTTCGAGCTCGGCCTGTTGTGCGCCGATCTTGTCGTAGTCCGCATCCGGCTCTGCGTACATGGCGAGCACCTGGTCATAGCGCTCGAGCAGCGAGGCGACCTCTGCGACCCCGTCGAGCACGTTGCCCTTCACGTCCTTGGACGGGTCGAGCTGAGGCTCCTGCTCGAGCAGGCCCACCGTGAACCCCGGAGACAGGCGCGCCTCGCCCGTGTAGCCGTCGTCGACGCCGGCCATGATCCGCAGCAACGACGACTTGCCCGATCCGTTGGGGCCGATGACGCCGATCTTGGCGCCTGGGTAGAAGGCGAGCGTGATGTCCTTCAGGACCTCGCGGTCCGGCGGGTGGAACCGGCTCACCTTGCGCATCGTGAAGATGAACTGAGCGCTGCTCGTCGACATGGCGGTCGACGGTAGTGGTGATCGGCGCGCCGCCCGAACCCGGGTCGGCGGATGGAGCGCTACTTGCGGTGTATGGCGCGCAGGTGGGGGAGCGCGACGACGTGGTCCACGTCGCCCACCACGATCCAAGCTGAGCGCGACGTGCACGAGAGCAAGGTGCCCTCGATCGCCCCGGCCGGTGTGACCGCCGCGACCTCGACCCCGACCAGCGAGCGAAGGTCGTGGAGCGAGACGTGCTCGCCGCCGTCCAATGCCTCCGCTGCTCCCACGGGCTGCCTCCCTTTGCCGCCGGGCTGGATCATGTCGGTCTACCAACGGCTCGCCTGCCGTTGGTGGATGCCGTCCCCGTTACCATCGGCACCAATGGCCGATGACTCAACCGCTGATCTGAGCTCGAGCTCGCTGGGACCGAACGCATGGCTCGTGGACGAGATGCACGAGCAGTACCTCGCCGACCCGACCTCCGTCAGCGAGAGCTGGCGCGACTTCTTCGCCGACTACCGCCGCGATGCCGAGTCGCAGGTGGCGCCCTCCGCGTCGGCACCTCCCGTCACGCAGCCGGTTGCGGAGCCGGCCGCCGAGCCTGCTCCTCAGGCGGCGCCAGCGAAGGTCGCCGAGCCCGTCGGCGAGCCGATCCGCGGCGCAGCGGCCCGCATCGTCTCGAACATGGAGGCCAGCCTCAGCGTCCCCACGGCGACGAGCTTCCGGATCGTCCCGGCCAAGCTCCTCGAGGTCAACCGCAAGGTCATCAACGGCTACCTGGGTCGCACTCGCGGTGGCAAGGTGAGCTTCACCCACATCATCGGCTTCGCGGTCGTGCGTGCCATCCACGACACCGTCCCTGCGATGAACGCAGCGTACGTGGACGGCCCGGATGGCAAGCCCCGCGTCCTGCGGCACGAGCATGTGGGCCTGGGGATCGCGGTCGATGTCGAGAAGAGCGACGGCAGCCGCACCCTCGTCGTGCCGGTGGTGAAAGACGCCGACACGCTCGACTTCCGAGGCTTCTGGGGCGCCTACGAAGAGCTCATCCGCAAGGTGCGCTCCAACAAGCTCAGTCCCGATGACTTCGCGGGCGCGACCGTCAGCCTCACCAACCCGGGAACGATCGGCACTCTCCAGTCGGTCCCTCGACTGATGCCCGGGCAAGGCCTCATCGTCGGCGTCGGGAGCATCGACCACCCCGCCGAGTGGAAGGCGGCCGACCCCGTCACCCTCGCCGACCTCGGTGTCTCGAAGGTGATCACGATCAGCTCCACCTACGACCACCGGATCATCCAGGGCGCCGAGTCCGGGATGTTCCTCAAGCGCGTCGAGGAGCTGCTGCTCGGGGCCGACGGGTTCTACGACGAGGTGTTCCGCGCGCTGGAGGTGCCCTACGAGGCCGTCCAGTGGCGGCGCGACGTCAACCCGATCGACCGCGAGCAGGCGATGCTCGACAAGCAGATGGCCGTGGCCAACTTGATCCGGCTGCACCGGGTCCGCGGCCATCTGATCGCGGACCTCGACCCGCTTCGGTGGAAGGAACCGGCCATGCCGGTCGAGCTCGACCCGGCAACCTATGGCCTCACCATCTGGGACCTCGATCGCGAGTTCCTCACCGGTGGCCTCGGCGGCCGCGAGCGCTTCGCCCTGGGCGACATCCTCCACGTGCTGCGCGATGCCTACTGCCGCACCATCGGCATCGAGTACATGCACATCCAGGATCCGGTGGAGCAGCGCTGGATCCAGGATCAGGTCGAAGGCGTCTCACCCGAGCTTCCCACCGACGACCAGCGCCACATCCTCGAGCGGCTGAACGCGGCCGAGGCCTTCGAGAAGTTCCTGGCCACGAAGTACGTAGGGCAGAAGCGGTTCGGGCTCGAGGGCGCTGAGTCCGCCATCCCGATCCTCGACGCGATCCTGGAGGCCGCGGCCGATGCCGAGCTCGACGGCGCCGTCATCGGGATGCCGCACCGTGGCCGGCTCAACGTTCTGACCAACATCGTCGGCAAGAGCTACGACCAGATCTTCAAGGAGTTCGAGGGCCAGGTCGACCCCGACTCGATGCAGGGCTCGGGCGACGTGAAGTACCACCTCGGTCAGAGCGGGAAGTTCGTCGCTCGTAGCGGCAAGGACATCGCCGTCGAGCTGGCGGCCAACCCCAGCCACCTCGAGGCGGTCGACCCGGTCGTGATCGGCATGGCCCGCGCCAAGCAGGACGCCATCAACGTCCCCGAGGCATTCTCCATCCTGCCCATCCTGATGCACGGCGACGCCGCGTTCGCGGGACAAGGCGTGGTGGCGGAGACGCTCAACATGAGCGACATCAAGGGCTACCGCGTCGGGGGCACGATCCACGTCGTCGTCAACAACCAGATCGGCTTCACGACCACGCCAGAGTCGGCGCGCACGGGCTACTACTCCACCGATGTCGCCAAGATCATCCAGGCACCCATCTTCCACGTGAACGGCGACGACCCCGAGGCGTGCGTTCGCGTCGCGCGCTTGGCCTTCGCCTACCGCCAGCGGTTCCGCAAGGACGTCGTCATCGACATGGTCTGCTACCGGCGCCATGGCCACAACGAGGGTGACGACCCGAGCTACACGCAGCCGCTGATGTACGCCAAGATCGACGAGCGGCGCTCGGTGCGCAAGCTGTTCACGGAGTCGCTCGTCAAGCGGGGGCAGCTCTCGCTGGAGGAGGCAGAGCAGGCGCTCGACGACTACCACGCTCGCCTTCAGACAGCGCTCGACGAGACCCGGCAGGCGGCACCGACAACCGTGCACGTGGCCCGGCCGCCCACTCCCGCGGTCGGCGTGCTGCCGGCCATCGAGACGGGCGTGGCCCGGGACGCGCTCGACCGCGTGTATGCAGCGCTCTCCACCTTCCCCGAGGGGTTCAACGTCCACCCCAAGCTCCTCAAGCAGTTCGAGGTGCGCGACAAGATGTGGGCCGACGGAGAGGTCGACTGGGCGCTCGCCGAAGCGATGGCCTACGGCACTCTGCTGCTCGAAGGCACCGATCTGCGCATCGCCGGCCAGGACACGCGGCGCGGCACGTTCAGCCACCGCCATGCCGTGCTGATCGACCACACCAACGGGCACGAGCACGCGCCACTCGCTCACCTCGACCCGCAGCAGGGCAAGTTCTGGATCTACGACTCGCTCCTGTCGGAGTACGCGGGTCTCGGCTTCGAGTACGGCTACTCAGTGGTTGCGAAGGACTCGCTCGTCGTCTGGGAAGCGCAGTTCGGGGACTTCTGGAACGGCGCCTCGACCATCGTCGACCAGTTCGTCGTCGCGGCGGAGGACAAGTGGAACCAGACGTCCGGCCTCGTCATGTACCTCCCGCACGGCTACGAGGGCCAAGGGCCAGAGCACTCATCCGCTCGAGTCGAGCGCTTTCTCACCCTCTGCGCCGAGGACAACATCCAGGTCGCCAGCTGCACGCAGGCCTCGCAGCTGTTCCACCTGCTGCGGCGCCAGGTCCGGCGCACGGTCCGCAAGCCGCTCGTCCTATTCACGCCGAAGTCGGGCCTGCGGGCGAAGGCCACGAGGTCATCTGTCGAGGAGCTCCTCTCGGGCTCGTTCCGTGAGACGCTCGATGATCCCGGCGTGGTCGATCCCGCTCTGGTGCGTCGTGTCGTGATGGCGACGGGCAAGGTCGCCCAGGAGGCGATCGCTGCGCGCGATGCAGCCACGTCGCCGGTCACGGTGGTTCGCGTCGAGCAGCTCTACCCGTGGCCCTTCGAGCAGCTCGACGAGATCGTCGCCCACTACCCCAACGCGGGCGAGATCGTGTGGCTCCAGGAGGAGCCCGAGAACATGGGCGCGTGGAACTTCGTCAAGGGCCGTCTGTACGAGCGCTTCGGCGCGTCGCACAGCATCAGGCGCGTCTCGAGGCACGAGTCGGGCAGCCCGGCCACGGGCTCGCACGCCATCCACGCGCAGGAGCAAGCCGAGCTGTTGGCCAGCGCGCTCGACTGAGCGGGTGCCAAACGTCACGTCCGGCCGCGTTGTCCCGCGGATCTGACGCGCGATAATTTGCGTTATCCGGACAAGGGGGACATCAGTGCCTGACGCCTTCGCCAGCAACAGCGACTTGATCGGTCGCGACGACGTCAACGATCTCGAGGCGATCCTCGCGGTCTCCAACACCGACGTCGAAGAGGCCATCCACGCCGTCAAGGACAACGCCGATGCGATCTTCACGTGGGACTACGAGAAGGGTTCCCGGCCGGCGCTGAACAAGCTCTACGAGAAGGCCAAGGTCTCCCAGTGGAACGGGGAGACCGATCTCCCGTGGGACACCGAGGTCGACCTCGAGAAGAACGCACAGCTCCAGCGAGCGCAGTTCGCCGGCTTGGTCGACAACGACTACACGGGCACGCCCTTCGCCAAGTGGGGCGAGAAGGAGTGGATCGACCTCGCCATCGAGGGCGACAACTGGACGTTGAGCCAGTTCATGCACGGCGAGCAAGGAGCGCTCATCTGCACGGCGAAGATCGTCGAGACCGTGCCGTGGATAGATGCCAAGTACTACGCGTCCACGCAGGTGATGGACGAGGCTCGTCACGTCGAGGTGTTCGCCAAGTACCTCGACACCAAGCTCGAGGGCCACTACCCGATCAACGCGCACCTCAAGATGCTGCTCGACGACATCATCGCCGACAGCCGTTGGGACATGACCTACCTCGGCATGCAGATCATGGTCGAGGGCCTGGCGCTGGCCGCCTTCGGCTTCATGCAGCAGATGACACCGGATCCGCTCCTGAAGCAGCTGCTTCGCTACGTCATGAGCGATGAGGCGCGCCACGTCGCGTTCGGCGTGCTCTCGCTCAAGGAGTACTACGAGGGCCTGAGCACCGCCGAGCTGCGTGACCGCCAGGAGTTCGCCTTCGAGGCGGCGGTCCGCATGCGCGACCGGTTCCTCCAGCAGGAGGTCTGGGATCGCATGGGCATCGACCCGAAGGTCGTGCTCCCGTTCGTGGTCAACGATCCCGGCCGCGCCATGTTCCAGGTCATGCTCTTCTCCAAGATCGTGCCCAACTGCAAGAAGCTGGGCCTGCTCGACGCCGGCGACGGCTGGCTGCGCCAGAAGTTCACGGAGATGGGCGCCATCCAGTTCGAGGACTGGGCCGACACCGGCGAGGAGTACGAGACCATGCAGCTAACCGAGCAAGAGCTGGCGGGCTAGCTCTTCGCTCAGGACCCAGTCCCGTTCTCGGGCTCGAATTCCGTCCACGGGACGGAAGGATCGCCCGAGAACGCCGGGGGGTTCCGCTGCCGGCCTGCCCGGTCGGGCGGCCCGTTGGCGAACTCGGGCTGAAGATCCGTCCTGGAGACGGAAAGATCGCCCGAGAACTGGAACGGGTGCGTCCGTCTCAGCGAGTTGTCACAGCCCGTTGAAAGCCTGGCGGCATGACGACCACTGACGATCTGATCCACCAACACGCCCGACTCGGACTGGTGAGTCGTCCCCGACTCCTGTCGCTGGGCATCTCCGACGAGCAGATCCGCGGTCGCGTCGAGCATGGTTCGCTGCGCTCGATCCATCCGGGCGTGTATGCCACGTTTGGGCGGTCCCTTGACTATGCGGCCCGCACCCTTGCGGCATGCCTGGCGGCGGGGCCCGGTGCGGTTGCGTCTCATCGCACCGCGCTGTCGATGTGGGGACTGGTCGACGGCGAGCAGCCGATCGACATCACCGCTCCGCGGGGGTCGCACCCGATCCCCGACGGCATCGTGGTGCACCGGCCCAACGTGCTGAGGCCGATCGACATCACCACCAAGCAGCATGTGCCGATCACCAATCCGATCCGCTCACTGCTCGACGCTGGTGTGGAGCTACCTCGGTGGCAGGTGGGCGAGTGCGTGGAGCGGGCGCTCGTCGCTCGGGTGGTCACGGTGAAGGCGCTGCGCGTGATCCTGGCGGAGCTCGGCGGGCGCGGCCGCACCGGCACCGCCGCGCTGCGCGATCACCTCGATCGCCGCGCACTTGGCGACCGGCGCCCTGAGAGCATGATCGAGCCGTTGATGGCCCGCTTGCTGTACGCCGACCTGGGTCTTGGTCCGATCGAGTTCCAGCCGACCTTGGTGCTGGAGGGCGAGACCCTTCGGCCTGACTTTCTCATCTCGCGAGCCCAAGCAGTCGTCGAGGTCGACGGCCTCGATGCTCACGCGAGTCGGGAGGCCCTCGACCGAGACCTGGCGCGCCAGAACCTGCTGGTGCGGCACGGCTTCCTAGTGCTGCGGTACACGACCACCCATCTCCGCCGGCCGGCCAAGGTGGCCGCAGAGATCGTCGCGACCTGCAGCCCCCGAATCGCCCTGCTGGAGCGTGCGAACGTCGCCTAGCTGTGTCGCGTGCTCGACCTGGCTCGACGACGGGCACTATTGAGCGATGCGATCGGCTTGGTACCCGAGGCTGACGGCCGGTATCGCTGGCGCGGCACTCGCGATCGTTGCGTGCTCGAGCGACTCGAGGGAGCCGGCGCTGACCGACACGCGCTCGGCGATGTCGTCGCCCTTCAGCGCAGTCGCGGTGCCAGCCGACTACACGCCCGTCGCGGCCGGAATTGGCACGGCGGTCGGCGAATGGGGAGAGGATTCCACTGGCACAGTCGAGCCCTACACCGTGCTCTCGCCGGACGGTCGCGTCACCGGACCCGACGTCGTGTTCGTGTCCATCACTGGCTTCGAGGGTTACCAGGGTGGGTTGGGTCAGGCGTCCCGCGGCTACCTGTCGGGTAGCACGGACCTGACCATCGACGGGGCGGATGCCATCTACTCGCCGGCAAGGCGCGATGAGCGAGGAGAGCAGTGGGCAGACCTTGTCGTCGTGCGAGGTGATGATCTAGCCGTGCGGGTGTCCTCTCCTGAGGCCGACGCCGCCGAGCTCACGGCCATCGCCGAGCGCGTTGCGGTGCCCGACGATCGCACGAAGGCACCGACTGTCCCCGATCCTCCCACTGGCCTGCGGGTGGTCGGATCGGTGGACGTGGACGGCGTGCTGGCCTCCGAGCCTTACGTGGCCCTCCACTCGGATCAGGTGCCCGGCCCGCGCTCCGCTCACGCCGGCGGATGGGTGCGAACCGGATCGAACGGCGAGGACCAGCTGTCCGTGCTGACCGTGCCAGGCCGATCGCTCGACATAGCGGCCCTTCCCGTTTGGCAGGTGCAGCTCCCGTGGTTGACACGCACATCGCATGAGCGCGACGTGGATGGTCGCCCAGCGGTCGTCATTGAGGAGCTGCGCTCTGACATGGCGGGAGCCAACCGGCGGTCCGTGCTGGTGGAGGCCGAGTGGGGCGACGTGGTGGTCGTCAGCGCAACGGGTGCCAGCCTGCCCAGCGAGGAGGCGCTCGTGCTCACGGCAGCATCGGTCCGCCCCGCCGAGGACGCCATGTGGGAGCGCTCTGTGATCGATGCCACTGGTGGCCCCGGTCTCAACGCAGACGAGGGTCGGCACGAGCTCGCGCGGGGTCGTGATGGTGGGCTGGGCTGGTTGTTGCAAGACGGACCGCCGGGCGGCGGGATCGTCTCGTCGTCGATGACGGACCCGGACAGCCTTCGAGGGGTAGACCCATGCTTGAAGCTCTCGAATCGAACGCGAGCGTGCGCCTACCCGGCAGCGGGGGGCGAAGACGATTGGTACTCCATCGCGACGGGCGATCTACCGGCGGAGCGCGGGTTGTCGTTCGTCTTGGTCAGCACCACTGTGGGTGCGGCTTCGGTCCGCGTGACGACCTCGAGCGGTACCGCGACAGCGGCGCTCGTAGAGGTCCCGGCAGGTGGCGTGTTCGCGGCAGCCGTGTTCGTCGGGGACCCGGGAAGCGCCACCTGCGACCCTGCGGTCCAGACACCGCAACTGCATCAGATGCGCATTGAAGCTCTTGACTCGGCTGGCACCGTGGTCGCCTGCCTCGACGGCCTTCCGCCCCGGGACTGAGCCACCCGGCGTTCTGGGGCGATCCCTCCGTCTCACAGACGTAATTCGAGCCCGAGAACGGGACTCGCTCAGGCCAGGCTGAAGCCCACGGCTTGCTCGAGCTGGGCGATGGCGTCATCGGGGTCGATGACCTTGATCGTCGTCATGCCCATGGCTGCGGCTGGCTTCAGGTTGACGCCGAGGTCGTCGAGGAACACGACCTCGGCTGGCTCCACCCCGGCGAGATCGCAGGCGATCTCGTAGAAGCGCGGGTCGGGCTTGCGCACCCCGACCTTGCTCGACTCGACGATGTGGTCGAAGAGCGAGAGGACCGAGTCGCGTCCGTCGGCGCGCGAGTCCTTGGGGAAGTCGTCGAAGCTGACCCAGTTGTTGGTGAGACACGCGGTGACGAGACGCTCCCGGCAGCGCCGAACCGCCTCCACCATGGCCGGCCGGATCTCACCCGAGAGCAGCGGCATGAGCTCTCGAGCCGAGACCTCATGACCCCGCCCCCGGCACTCCGCCTCGAAGAGCTGGCAGAACTCCTCGAAGCCAACCTCGCTGCGCTCGAAGCGAGCCCACGCGTTCTTGTCGGGGTTGGTCGAGTTGATCGTGCGTATGAAGTCCCGCGGCAACCCGTTGCGCTCTTCGAAGGAGTTGAAGGCATCGAACGGGCTCGAGAGGATCACGCCGCCGAAGTCGAAGAACGCCGCCTTGATGGTGACGCTCGTCATCCGACCAACAGGTCCTTGGCGAGGAGCTCCCACATGTCGGTCGAGAGGCGAAGCGACTCGACGTCGACGCGCTCGTCGTCGCCATGGAACATCGAGCCGTAGTCCTCGAACGACAGGTTGGTCGAGAAGAGCCCGAACCCATACGACGTGGTGCCGAGACGTCGGAAGAACCGCGCGTCGGTGGCACCGACCGTCATGAAGGGGATGATCCTCGAGCCCTCGTAGAACCGCTGCGTGATCCGCGCGAGCGAGTGCCACAGCGGTGTGTCGATCGGAGACGACGTCGACGGGTCGTCGTGGGACGCGATCAGCTCGACCTTCGGTGCCAGATCCCCGAGCGCCTCGTCGAGCATGGCGCGGACCTCCGCGTCGCCTTGTCCGGGGAGCGTGCGGATGTCGATGTGCAGGTCAACGCGATCCGGGATGACGTTGATCTTGGTGCCGCCTTTGGCGATGGTGGGCGCGAACGTCGTGTGCGTGCACGCGTGGAACTGTCGAGCCATGCCGACCGGCAGGTCGTCGCAAGCTGCCACGAGGCGGTCGGGATCGAGCAAGGGTTCGACGAGCTCGTCCGGGTAGTCCATGCCCTCCAAGAACAGCCGCCACGTGTCGTGGATCTCGGTGCGAGGCTGGTACTCGGCGATGCGCTGCACCACGGCCGCCGCCGTCACCAGTGCGTTGTCCGTCTTGTAGGGCTGAGAACCGTGACCGGGGGTGCCGCTGATCCGCAGCTGAGCCCAGTGGCTTCCCTTCTCGGCGACTATCACCGGCAGCTTGGGCCCTGTGGGGCTCGGTATCGGGATCCCGCCGCTCTCCGTGACCACGTAGTCGGCGCGCACAGCGTCGGCTTCCTGGTCCACGAGGTGGCCCGCACCCATCGAACCGAGCGCCTCTTCATCCGCCACGGCCAGGTAGATCAGGGTGCCCTTGGGACGGAAGCCGCTGCGCGCGAGGCGCTTCGTGGCGACGGCCATCGAGGCCGTCAGGTTGAGCATGTCGACCGCGCCGCGGCCCCACACCTCGCCGTCGATCAGCTCCCCTCCGAAGGGATCGTGCCGCCAGCCGTCGGCGTTCACGGGCACGACGTCGGTGTGACCCATCAGGAGAAGTGTCGGTGCCTGCGGGTCAGATCCTTCGATGCGCGCAACGAGACTCGTGCGATCGGGTGACGGCTCGAAGCGCTCGAGGTCGACGCCGCTTCCTTCGAGGTACGACTCGAGCACATCCGCGCTGCGCACTTCGTGACCGGACTCGACCGTTCCATCGTTCACGCACGCGTTGCGTATCAGCTGCTGCAAGAGCTGCGTCACCTCATCGCTCATCGCGTCGAACCTAGTTCTCCACGCGCGCGTGCTCACCTCAGCGCGCGAATGAATGTGCGCGAATGCTGGCGCGCGCCGAAGATCTGTTGCACCATCCTCCAGTGGTCGCAACACCTCTGGTTGACTTGCGATTCGGATGACCGTCAAACATGTCGTCGTCGACGGCTCGAACCTCGCTACCGAAGGGCGCACTCTTCCGAGCTTGCAACAGCTCGATGAAGCAGTGCGCTCGTTCATCGCCGAGTTCGGTCCGAAGAACGTCACGGTCATCGTCGACGCGTCGTTTCCGAATCGCATCGACGACGCCGAGCGCGCGACGTTCGAGGAAGCGTTGAGCGCGGGCGAGCTGATCGCGCCGCCCGCCGGCGTCATCGGACGCGGCGATGCGTTCTTGCTTCAGATCGCGGATCGGGCTGACGCTGTCGTGCTGTCCAACGACTCGTTCCAGGAGTTCCATGGCCAATACGGGTGGTTGTTCGATCAGGGTCGCCTGATCGGCGGAAAGCCCGTGCCTCACGTTGGTTGGGTGTTCATGGAGAGGTCGCCGGTGCGAGGCCCGCTCAGTCGCAAGTCGGTGAGCGACGCGCGGAACGCGGCCAAAGCCGGTCCGAAGGCCGCCACGAAGAAGGCGCCCAAGAAGGCCCCTCAGCCGACGGCCAAGGGCCGCTCGTCGCGCAAGCAGGCGGCGGCCGCGCCAGCACCCGCTCACCACGCGGAGCTGGCGGTCTCGCATGAGCCCGACGCTGGCCGCCGACGCCGCAAGGCTCCCGCAGGCGGTGGCGGTGTGAAGCCCTACAACGAGGCGCTTCCCTTCATCGAGTTCGTCTCGCAGCATCCGGTGGGAAGCTCCGTGACAGGCGAAGTCGAGCGCTTCGCGTCGCATGGCGCGTACGTGCTCGCCGGCGGTGCTCGTGCCTATCTCCCGTTGAAGCACCTGGGCGATCCTCCGCCCCGCAGTGCGCGCGAGGTCCTGAGCCTCGGAAAGACCTATGAGTTCGTGGTCCATGCGTTCGACACGCCAAGGCGCGGCGTCGACCTGACCATGCCAGGTGTCGTTGCCGTCTCAGCGGGAGATCTCGCTGCGGTGGCCTCGGCAAGCGATCCCGTACCAGACCAACCGACAGAGGAGGAACGGGTGGCACCTACGAAGAAGGCTCCGGCCAAGAAGAAGGCTGCGGCGAAGAAGGCTCCGGCCCGCAAGAAGGCAGCAGCGAAGAAGGCTCCGGCCAAGAAGAAGGCTGCGGCCAAGAAGGCTCCGGCCCGCAAGAAGGCTGCGGCCAAGAAGGCTCCGGCCAAGAAGAAGGCTGCAGCGAAGAAGGCTCCGGCCCGCAAGAAGGCTGCGGCCAAGAAGGCTCCGGCCCGCAAGAAGGCTGCGGCGAAGAAGGCTCCGGCCCGCAAGAAGGCTGCAGCGAAGAAGGCTCCGGCCCGCAAGAAGGCTGCGGCCAAGAAGGCTCCGGCCCGCAAGAAGGCTGCGGCGAAGAAGGCTCCGGCCAAGAAGAAGGCTGCAGCCAAGAGGCGCTGACGGTTCCTTCGGGGGGCAGGTGCCTCCCGCGTCACGAGAGAACGGGCCGACGTGCGAGATCGCACGTCGGCCCTTCTCGTAGATGGCTCCGGCAGCGGTAGCGTCGGCGCGTGCGCCTCGCGACTTGGAACGTCAACAGCCTCAAGGCCCGCCTCGAGAGGGTGGAGGCATGGCTGATCGAGTGCCAGCCCGACGTGCTCTGCATGCAGGAGACGAAGCTGGCCGACACCACGTTCCCGACGATGGCCTTCACCGCACTCGGCTATGAGAGCGCGCATCACGGTGAGGGTCAGTGGAACGGTGTGGCGATCCTGAGCCGCGTAGGTCTCGACGACGTCGTCACGGGGTTCGCCGACGACAACGAGCCCGACTCGGATGCCCGCCTCCTCACGGCGACGTGCGGGGGAGTGCGCGTGATGAGCGCCTATGTGCCCAACGGCAGAGCCCTCGATCACGAGCACTACGAGTACAAGCTGCGATGGCTCGACCGCCTCGTGGGCCACCTCGACAACACGGCGGATCCGAGCAAGCCCACCGCGGTCTGCGGCGACTTCAACGTTGCACCGGCCGACGCTGACGTCTGGGACATCAACGCCCTCGTCGATTCCACCCACGTCAGCGATGCCGAGCGCAAGGCTCTGAGACGGTTGCTTGACTGGGGTCTGCACGATCTCTTTCGTCAGAAGTTCCCCGACGCGGAGCGGGTGTTCTCGTGGTGGGACTATCGGGCGGGCAACTTCCACAAGGGCATCGGCATGCGCATCGACCTGGCGCTCGGCTCGGACTCCGTCGCTGCCAGCCTCGAATGGGCCCTGATCGACCGCAACGCGCGCAAGGGCAAGCAGCCGTCCGACCACGCCCCGCTCGTGGTCCAGCTGGGCCAGGTCGCGTCGTGAGCGATGAAGCGGAGGCGCAGCGCATCGGTCGCCTGGCGCCTGGATCGCCCGGCTGGGCGAGCCGCCTCAACGAGCTGCGCGACGTCGATCTCTCTCCACGCCGGGCGGAGCTGATCCGCCTGTCGGAGGGCGTACGCGGGGTGCTGCACAGGCTCGTGCAGACGAGCGCGCCAGTCGAGCTGATAGCGCGGGCGGCGGACCAGGTCGAGGCGGTTGCCGCGCTGCTGGCCGAGCACCGCTCGGCCAGCATCTACGAGGGCTTCGCCGAGTCGGCAAACGCAGGGGAGCCCTTCGGGTTCTTCGACCACAGCCCGATGCTGGGCAGGGCCAACCCGCTTGCGCCACCCATCGAGCTGTCGCTCGAGGACGGCCGCATCCTCGGCCGCGCCACCTTCGGTGCCGCCTATGAGGGTCCACCAGGCTGCGTGCACGGTGGCTACATCGCGGCCGCTTTCGACGAAGTGCTCGGATCCACGCAGTCGTTGTCGGGTGCTCCTGGCATGACAGGTCGACTCACCGTCCACTACCGATCGCCCACGCCGCTGCACACCGAGCTGACCTTCGAGGGCACCCTGGATCGCGTCGACGGCCGCAAGATCCACACCAGCGGTCGGCTCCATGCGGGCGAGGTGCTGTGCGCGGAGGCGGAGGGCCTGTTCATCTCGATCAACTTCGCCAAGTTCGCCGAGCTGAAGGCCAAGCGTGACGAGCTGCAGCGTGAGGAGCCGTAGCGCCGCGCCAGTGGCTCGTCGCTACCCGGCTACGAACGCGTCGACGACGGCGACCTCGTCGGCCAAGTGCTCGCGCAGCCCCGACACGATTGCGTTCTCCACCGCACTCGCTACGAGAAGCGCCCGCACCCGGATGGTGCCGTCACAGTGGCGCCGCGTACCGGTGCCATCTGCCTCGAACCGGTAGGAGCCGCTGCATTCGAAGCGATCGGCGTAGTGGTCGGGGATCATGCGGAACACGGTGGAGCGAGTGCTCAGGTCGTGCGTCGAGTGCTCGACCCATGTGAGTCGCTCAGGATCCAGCACGGCACGCGCGGCGGGGGACAGGTGTCCGCTGAAGCGATAGCGGATCTGCAGCACGACCTTGCTGTCATCGCTGGCGTGGGAGAGCACCTCCGGGCGCGACATCTTGGGAAGGTCTTGGAACGCCGCGTAGAGCTCGGGGTCCGCGTAGGCGCGCGCCACCGCGTCGGGCGCCGCCTCGAAGAGCTGGTCAACGGTGAACCTCATCGAGCCGCCGTCATGGCCCGCTGCCGGTGGAGCCGGTGTCGGAGCCGGCGTGGAGCGCCTCGAGCATGGCGGGGCCCAGTCGGCTCGCGAGGATGGGTCCGACACCGCGGATCGCTCCCAGCTCTGTGAGATCGTGCGGCCGCGAGGTGGCGATCCGGGCGAGCACGTGGTCGGGGACCACCGCGGCCGGCTCGACACGGGCAGCACGAGCCGCTGAGTCGCGCCAGTGGCGCAACGCGTCGAGCCCCGGGGTGCCAGCTGTGGAGGCACGCTGAAGGGCCGCGCGCTGATGAGCGACCTCTTCCGCCCAGTCTTCGACCGGCGGACCCGCGGTCTCACGTGCAGCGTGAGTGGACGCTGCCTCTCGCCCGACGATCGGATCGAGCAGCGGCGAGCGCCGACGATCCACCACCTTGGATGCGAAGGTCCGCTGCTCCGCCCAGCTGATGCGAAGCTCTCGCTGCGCTCGCGTCATGGCCACGTAGACCAAGCGCGCCTCTTCCGCCTTGGCGGCCGTCGTCCGCGCATGGGCGATCGGCACGTAGCCGTCCTCGACGCCAGCAAGGTGGACCGTCACCCACTCAAGACCCTTCGCCGCGTGGAACGTGGCGACGTCGACAGCGTCGCCACCGCGCCGAGCGTCGCCCTCGGACTGGACTGTGGCAGTGAGCCAGCGAGCGAACCCGTCGCCGCGCCCGGACGGATCGAGTCTGAGGAAGTCGCGTCCCATGTCGATCAGAGCCGCTACCGCTTCCGCCGATGCCCACGCCTCCTCGCTGCCGTCGGCGTCTTCGCTGCCCTCGATTGCGATGTCGGCCTCCACCGAAGCTGTGAGGCGGAGCTCGAGGTCGACGAGCGCCGTGCCAAGCGGTGTGGTCGCGTCGCGCAGCTCACGTAGCGCGGCACGTATCTCCGGGCGATCGAGGAAGGCGGCTCCACCCCTGAGCCGGTGGGGAATGCCGGACTCGCGCAACGCCTCGGTGAGCAGTGCCGTCTGCGCATGGGTGCGCACCAGCACGGCCTGATCCGACCAGGGGCGACCCGGAGCATGGGCGAGGCGGATGGCGCGTGCGACAGCGATCGCCTCCGCCCTGTCCGTTGGATGCGCGCTGACGTGCACGTCAGGCCCATCTGGCCGGGTGGCGACCACGCGCTGGGCCGGCTGGCGCGCCCCGCGCAGCACGAGGGCCGCGGCATCGAGGATCTGAGGCGTGGATCGGTAGCTGCACTCGAGCTCGACCACCTGAGCGGGCGGCCAGTGGCGGTGCACGTCGAGTAGGAAGCCAGCGTCGGCGCCGTTCCAGCCGTAGATGGCCTGCTGCGGGTCGCCCACGGCCGTGACGTCGTAGCGATCTCCGCGCCACGCCTCCAACAGGCGGAACTGAAGCGGGTTCACATCTTGGAGCTCATCGACGTAGAGATGGCGAAACCGCCACCTCTGGGCGCCAGCGAAGATCGGGTCGTCCTCGAGGGCTCGAGCGCAGAGTGCGAGCAGATCGTCGAAGTCGACCAGCCCACCGCGCTGCTTGCGGGTCTCGTAGCCGGCGTAGGCATCGGCGACCAGCTCGGCGCGCAGCCCCGGCTTGCGCCCCGCCGCCGCCACCGCCTCCACGTAGGTGTCCGGCGTGACCATGCGAGCCTTGGCCCATTCGATCTCGGTGGCGAGGTCGCCGATCGTCGACCTCGCGTCGCGTCCCGGCAGCTTCGGCGCGACCTCGCGCAACAGCCGACCCTTGCGGTCGAGCAACGTGAGCGGGTCTCGCCTCTGATCCGCCCACCGTGTGCGCAGCAGTCCCCAGGCAACTGCGTGGAAGGTGCCCGCCGTGGTGTCGCCGCGCAATCCCAGCCTCGCCAGGCGGTCGGTGAGCTCGCCCGCTGCCTTCCGGGTGAAGGTCAGCGCGAGCACGTGGCGGGGGTCTGACTCTCCCATCGCCACGCGGTAGGCGATGCGGCGCGTGAGCACTCGTGTCTTGCCCGACCCGGCCGGGGCGAGGATCACCAGCGGCATGGCGGTGGACGTGA
The DNA here is from genome assembly GCA_049325515.1 of Actinomycetota bacterium. Taxonomy (GTDB): domain Bacteria; phylum Actinomycetota; class Acidimicrobiia; order Acidimicrobiales; family VFJN01; genus VFJN01. The sequence continues at coordinate 205,116 of JBMOLI010000018.1, forward strand.
CGGCGAGGCGCTGGTTGGCGTCGAGCCCGTCCAGCAGCGCCTCCGGATCCATGCCCACGGACCCTACGCTGCCGGACGTGGTCGACGTCCCTCTCGAGCGGTTCGAGGAGCTCGTGGCCGAGGCGCTCGACGGGATCCCGGCCGAGCTGGGCCGCCTCATGGACAACGTCGCCGTCTTCGTCAGGGAGGGGAGCCCCGGCTCGGGCCTGCTCGGCCGCTACGACGGGATCCCGCTGACCGAGCGGGACAGGGGCTACGAGGGCATGGTGATGCCCGACCGGATCACCATCTTCCGCCAGCCGATCCTGGCGACGTGCGCAACGGAGGCGGACGTCGTGCACCAGGTGCGGATCACGGTGGTGCACGAGGTCGGCCATCACTTCGGCATCGACGATGCCCGCTTGGCAGAGCTGGGCTGGGCCTGACCGTTTACGCTGCGCGCCGTGCCCTTCTCCAAGAAGCTCTTGAACGAGGGCGAAGACGTCGTCCTCGACCTGCACCCCCACTGGGAGTTCTTCTTCAAGCCGGCATCCGCCTTGCTCGTGGCCGTGATCGTCGGGGTGAGCGTGCTCGTGAACGACCTTCCGGGCTGGGTGGAGGGCCTTGTGGGGATCGCCGTCCTCGCCAGCCTGCTCTGGTTCGGCCTCACCTACGCCCGCTGGGCCACCACGAACTTCGTGGTCACCACCGACCGCTTGATCTACCGCCACGGCGTCCTTGCCAAGCACGGCATCGAGATCCCGCTCGAGCGCGTGAACACCGTCTTCTTCAGCCAGTCGATCCTCGAGCGGATCCTCGGCTCCGGCGACCTCGTCATCGAGTCGGCCGGTGAGATGGGTCGACAGAACTTCTCCAACGTGCGCAAGCCCTCGGCCGTCCAGAACGAGATCTACCGCCAGATGGAGCACAACGAGAACCGCAAGTTCGACCGAATCGGAGATCGCCATGCTGAGCACGTCGGTGCCAGTGGCGCGGCGAGCATCCCCGAGCAGATCCAGCAGCTCGACGCGCTGCGCCAGCAGGGCGTCCTCACCGAAGCCGAGTTCCAGGCCAAGAAGGCCGAGCTGCTGCGGCGGATGTAGGCCCGGGCCTTGACCGCGCGGTCAAGAGGCCAGCAGGATGGCTGGATGCCGACACAGGAGCGCGTGGCCCGCGTCAACGGGATCGAGATCTGCTTCGAGGCGCACGGAGACCCTGGCGACGAGCCTCTGCTGCTCGTCATGGGCCTCGGTAGCCAGCTGGTCCACTGGCCGTTGGAGCTGGTGCAGGCCCTCGTCGACCGTGGCTTCTTCGTGGTCAGATACGACAACCGCGATGTCGGGCTCTCCACGAAGTTCGACGCCGATGAGCACGGAGAGTTCCTCGCGACCTTCCTGGCGGCCATGCAGGGTGAGGCGGTCGAGGTTCCCTACCTGCTAAGCGACATGGCCGCCGACGCGGTCGGCCTCCTCGAGGCGCTCGCTCTCGACTCGGCGCACGTGGTCGGCGTCTCGATGGGCGGCATGATCGCCCAGACGATCGCGATCGAGCACCCGGCGCGGGTTCGCACGCTCACTTCGATCATGTCGACGACGGGGGAGCGCGAGGTGGGCCAGCCGACCCCCGAAGCCATGGCGGCGTTGATGGCCCCTGTGCCGACTTCCCGAGAGGAGGCGATCGAGGCGGGCGTCGCCAGCCGCCGCGTGATCGGCAGCCCTGATCACTTCGACGAGCCCTACGTGCGCGATGTAGCCGCTCGTGCGTATGACCGCTGCTGGAACCCGGCGGGGACGGCGCGCCACCTGCTCGCCATCGCCGCATCGGGCAGTCGAGCGGAAGGCCTAGGTGCCCTCGACGTCCCGGCCCTCGTCATCCATGGCGACCGCGATCCTCTCGTCACCCCTTCGGGCGGTCAGCGCACCGCGGAGCTCATCCCGGGCGCCGAGCTCCTCACGCTCGAGGGAATGGGCCACGACCTACCACCCGCCTACATCGGCCCGATCGTCGAGGCCGTCACCGCACTGGCGACGCGCTCCGCCCGCGTCTGAGCCAGCCCCACTCGAGCAACTCGGAGGAACCAAATGCCCGGACCCCTCGCCGGCCTCAAGATCATCGAGATCGCCGGGATCGGCCCCGGTCCGTTCTGCGCAATGATGCTGGCTGACATGGGCGCCGACGTGGTTCGCGTCGACCGTGCCCAGAACGTCGTCGGTGGCGATCCCGCCAGCCCTCCGTCTGACGTCCTCAACCGGGGCCGGCGCTCGATCGGCGTCGACCTCAAGAACCCTGACGGGGTCGAGACCGTGCTGTCGCTCATCGAGGCGGCCGACGGGCTGATAGAGGGCTTCCGCCCCGGCGTGATGGAGCGGCTGGGCCTCGGCCCCGAGGTGGCGCTGGTCCGCAACCCCAGGCTCGTCTACGGCCGCATGACCGGCTGGGGCCAGGACGGTCCCTACGCGCCCACGGCCGGGCACGACATCAACTACATCGCCTTGGCCGGCGCGCTCGAGCCGATCGGTCGACGCGGTGAGGCGCCCGTTCCGCCTCTGAACCTGGTTGGTGACTTCGGTGGCGGCGGCATGCTCCTCGCCTATGGCCTGGTGTGCGCTCTGCTCAGCGCACAGCGCACCGGCGAGGGGCAGGTGGTCGATGCGGCCATGGTCGACGGTGCGGCGGTGCTCACGACGATGTTCCACGCCTTCCGGGCCATGGGCATCTGGGAGGACGAGCGGGGCACCAACCTGCTCGACACCGGTGCCCACTTCTACGACGTCTACGAGACGGCTGACGGCAAGTACGTGTCGATCGGCTCGATCGAGCCGCAGTTCTACGCCGAGCTCTTGCGCCACACCGGTCTGGAGGGCGAAGACCTGCCCTGGCAGCACGACAAGGCGCAGTGGCCCGCCATGAAGGAGCGGCTGGCGGCGATCTTCAAGGCCAAGACCCGAGACGAGTGGTGCGAGATCATGGAGGGCAGCGACGTGTGCTTCGCGCCGGTGCTATCGCTCGCGGAAGCGCCGCAGCATCCCCACAACGTGCACCGCCAGACCTTCATCGAGCGCGAGGGCGTCGTGCAACCGGCGCCCGCACCGCGGTTCTCGGGCACACCGGCAACCGTTCAACGGCCACCCGCACACGCCGGCCAGCACACCGACGAGGTGCTCGCTGACTGGGGCATCGACCCCGACCAGATCACCAAGCTGCGCGACGCAGGCGCGATCGCCTGAGCCACACCGGTAGCGTCCCCACTCATGGCGACGCTCGTCTCGTTCCAAGCTCACCCGGATGATGAGTCGATCGGTGCCGGCGGCACGCTCGCCAAAGCGGCCGCCGCAGGGCACCGCACCGTGCTCGTGTTCGCCACCCGCGGCGAGCACGGCGAGGTGGACGACGGTGTCCTCGAGCCGGGCGAGACCCTCGGCGAGCGGCGCACCAAGGAGTGCATGCGGTCCGCCGAGATCCTGGGCGTGAAGCGCGTCGAGTTCCTTGGCTACGTCGACTCCGGGATGATCGGCACCGCCGAGAACGACCTCGACGGCTCCTTCTGGACGGCCCCCGTCGACGAAGCGGCGGAGAAGCTCGCTGCCATCCTGCGCGACGAGGCTGCCGACATCGTCACGATCTACGACAGCGACGGCGGCTACGGGCACCCCGACCACATCCAGGTGCATCGCGTCGGATTGCGTGCGGCGCAGCTCGCGGGCACCCCGCGGGTCTTCGAGGGCACGATGAACCGAGACCACATTCGCCGTGTGATCGAGGAGGGCGTGCGCGCTGGGGCGATCCCGGCAGACCAGGTGCCCGATGTGACCGAGGACTCCACCTTCGGTCGGCCGGAGGCGCTGATCACGACGACGGTCGACGTGCGCGATCACCTGGCCACGAAGCGCGCATCGATGGCGGCCCACGCCAGCCAGATCTCCGAGACGTCGTTCTTCCTGGCGATGCCGGAGGAAGCGTTCGCGGCCTCGTTCGGCTGGGAGTGGTTCATCCGCCACGGGGTGCCCGAGGGCCATCGCGACGACGACCTCTTCGCCGGCCTCGACTGATGTCCGACCCTGCCGCTCGGGCCTGGACGCACACGGCTCTGGCCCAGCAGATCGTGTTCGGCACGGCCTCGGTCGACCGCCTGCCAGAGCTCGTTCGGACCACCGGGGCGCGCAAGGCGCTCCTCGTCACCACCGAGGGCCGGCTCGCGTCACCCGAGGGTGAGCGGGTCGTCGCCAAGCTGGGGCGCAGCCTGGCCTCGACCTTCAGCGAGGTCCGGTCACACGTGCCGGTGCCGCTCGTCCAGCAGGCCGTGCTCCAGGCTCGCCGTGATGGTGTCGATCTAGTCGTCTCCTTCGGTGGTGGATCCTGTGCCGACCTCGGCAAGGCGGTCTGCTTCTTCATCGAGCAGGAGGCGGGCATGCCCGGTTCGAGCCACGTCGACCGCCCGCTGGTGCCTCACATCAGCATCCCCACCACCTACTCCGGGGCTGAGCTCACACCCTTCTTCGGCATGACCGACCCGGCGACGCGCCAGAAGCAAGGTGCCGGAGGCCCCACCAGCGCCCCGCTCATCGCCGTCTACGACCCGCAGCTCACTCTCTCCACGCCCGCCCGGGTCAGCGCAGAGACCGGCATGAACGCGCTGGCGCACTGCGTGGAGGCGGCCTGGTCGCCGCATCGCACGCCCGAGGCCGAGGCCATCGCACTGGCCGGCGCGGCGGCGATCGCTCGCGCCCTGCCGGCGGTGGTCGCCGACCCCGACGACCTCGGCGCTCGCACAGCGATGCTCGAGGGGGCGTGCCTGGCGGGCCGCTGCCTCCTCAACGCCGGCATGGGCGTGCACCACGGCCTGTCGCAGCTCGTGGGCGGTCGCACCGGCATCCCTCACGGCCTCGCCAACGCCGTGCTGCTCGCGCACAGCGTGCGATTCAACGCCGACGCGGTGCCAGACGACGTGCGTCGCATCGGTGAAGCGCTGGGATCGGGTGACGACGCAGCCACGGCGGTCGATGCTCTGCGCAGCCGGCTGGGCCTGCCCGCCAGGCTTCGCGACGCTGGAGTGGCCGAGGACGATCTCGAAGCCGTCGCCAGGCTGTCGCAGTCGAACCACAACGTCGCCCGCAACCCGCGCCCGGTCAGCGAGGCCGACGCGCTCGCCATCCTCCGGGCCGCCTGGTGAGGCAAATACCGTTCTCGGGATGACCCGCCGCGCCCTGCTGGCCACCCCCGTCTTCGCACTGCTGTTGCTTGCCGCATGCCGGGACGACGGCGGTTCCACGGTGGAGCCGTCACTCGACACGTCTTCCACCACTGTGGCCACCAGCGCGACCTCCGCCCCGGATGACACGACGACCACAACCCCTGCCGCCGTTGAGTCGGCGCTGGTGCTGCGCGGCGACGGTCTGGGGGTCGTCCAGCTCGGCGCGGATCCTGAGACGGCGATCGCGGCGGTGTCTGCCGAGCTGGGTGCGCCTAGCGTCGACACCGGGTGGGAGTCGTCTTTCAGCTCATACGGCACCTGTCCGGGCGAGAGCATCCGAGGAGTTGAGTGGGACCACCTCGTCCTGCTCTTCACCGACGGCGCCACCGCCTACGGACGTGGGGAGCACCTCTTCACGTGGCGCCTCACCGGCGCGCCGCCGGCACTGGGCACCGCGCGCGGCCTGGGCTACAGGGCAACGGTGGCCGACGCCGAGGAGCTCTATCCCGGCGACGTCGAGATCACGGAGGCGGACGAGCCCTTCCCCGGCTTCGTGCAGGTGGCGGCCGAGGGAGGCATCATCACCGGCTACCTCGATGGCGAGGTGATCACGAACCTCGAGGGCGGCACTGGGTGCGGCGAGTAGCCCCGTCGCTTGGCGCTCTGAAGGGCCACTCGGCCAGCATCGCGGCGTGACACTCCGCGACGCCCATGCCGACATGGCCTGGGTCGTCGTCGTGGCGAACGGCGCGGTCGGCTTGTGGGCCCTCGCGGCTCACTACCGAGAGCAGCTGCGAGTGGGAGCGCTCTGGCGGGCCACGGTCGTCGCCGAGGTGCTGATCTTCGTGCAGGTCGCGCTAGGTGTCGCTCTGGTCGCCGCGCAGGACTTCGAGGTGGCCCAGTTCCATGCGTTCTACGGCTTCGTCGCCATCGCGACCGTGGGCATCGTCTACAGCTACCGACAGCAGGTGGTCCCGCACCGGTTCCTGCTCTACGGCCTGAGCGGTCTGTTCCTCATGGGCCTGGCGCTGCGCGCCATGAGCATCTCTCCCGTCCCCGTCCCCTGATCCCCGGAGCAATCGTGACCATCGCTCGCATCCACCGCGCCCTGGTGATAGCGCTACCCGCCCTGGTGCTCGTCCAGGCGGCGCTCGCCGGCCAGCACCTGTTCGAGGGCTCGAGCATCTCGCTGCACGGCATCCTCGGCAACGTCACCTTCGCCCTCGCAGTCATCGGCGTCGTCCTTACCGTCATGCGCCATGGCGATGGCGTGGCGTTCTCGGTGGCGGTCGCGCTCGCAGCGCTCGCCTTCGCGCAGGTGGGCCTCGGCTACGTCGGCCGCGAGACGACGGCTGCCGCCGCCTGGCACATCCCCGTAGGCGTCACCATCTTCGGCCTCGCCTGCTTCCAGCTGAGCGAGCTACGCCGCGTCTGAACTCCTGGGCCCGCGGCTCCGCACCGCTCACGGCCAGACGACACCCATTGGGGTTGTGGAGTACTCGGTTATGCCGATCCCGAGCTCCTGGTCGATGTTGGAGCCCCAGCAGCGAACCGTGTCATCGGAGAGAAGGGCGCAGGTGTGATCGCCGCTGGCGCTGATCGCCTCGGCGTCGGAGAGTCCGGTCACTGAGGTAGGGGTGGCGCGGTTCGTCCGAGTGCCGTTGCCGAGCTGGCCCGAGGAGTTGTAGCCGGAGCACTGGACGGTGCCGCCGGAGTGGACAGCGCAGGTGTGGCGCTCTCCCGTGGTGACGGCGGTGGCGGTCGTGACCCCGCTGAACGGCGTAGGGATCAGAGAGCTCGTCAGACTGCCGTTGCCCAGCTGGCCGTACTGGTTCGATCCCCAACAGGTGATGCTGCCGTCTACGAGAATCGCGCACGCGTAGCCTGCCCCGACGTCGAGGGCCGTGGCTGTGGTGATCCCTGTGACGGGCACCGGTGTCGAGCTGGTCGTGGTGTTGCCGTTGCCCAGCTGGCCTGAGGCGTTGTAGCCCCAGCACTCGAGGGTTCCGTTGCTCAGCCGCGCGCAGGTGTTGCTGCTGCCAGCAGCGATGGCAGTGGCGGTGGTGATCCCTGTGACGGGCACCGGTGTGGAGCTGGAGGCGGTGGCGCCGTTGCCCAGCTGGCCTGAGGCGTTGTAGCCCCAGCATTCGATGCTGCCGGTTGCCAGCAGCGCGCAGGCGTGAGAGCCACCTGCCGCGATGGCGGTGGCTGTGGTGATCCCCGTGACAGCAACCGGGGTGGCGGAGTGGGTGGTGGTGCCGTTGCCGAGCTGGCCTGTGTAGTTGTAGCCCCAACAGCTGACCGTGCCTGCACCCATGAGGGCACAGGCGTGGCCCTGACCACTAGCTACGGAGGCGACGTTGTCGAGACCGGCTATCGCCCCGGGCGAGCCGGGGTTCAGTCCTCCCTCGCCCCAGCAGACCACCCCGGCGTCGGCGTCAAGAGCGCAGCTGTGACCTTGGCCGGTGGTGATGGCGATCGAGGGATCGATCGGCACGGCACCAGCTGGCGTCGTGAAGTAGTACGCCGTTCCCAAACCGAGCTGCCCAGAGTGGTTGCGGCCCCAGCAGGCCACGTCGCCGCCGACCAGCACAGCGCAGGTGTGGAGACCTCCAGCCGCGACAGCGAACCCGGTGGCGATCGCAGCGGAGACGGGTACGAGCGTGCTGGTTCTGGTGCCGTTGCCGAGCTCCCCGTACTGGTTGTCCCCCCAGCACGTGACGCCGCCAGCCAGCAGCAGCGCGCAGCTGTGACGTTCGCCGGCGGTGACGGCCGTCGCCGTGGTGACGCCCAGCACCGACACCGGCTGCGACGCGTTTCCGTTCGCCCCGTTGCCGAGCTGGCCAGTCCCGTTGTACCCCCAGCAGGTCACCGATCCGCTAGTCAGCACCGCACACGAATGGAGGAACCCAGCGTCGAGGGCCGTGGCGCTTGTGATCCCTGCGACAGGCACGGGTGTCGAGCTGGAGGTTGTGGTTCCGTTGCCGAGCTGGCCACTCAGGTTGTAGCCCCAGCAGAGCACCCCGCCGTCGGCAAGGACCGCGCAGGTGTGATGATCTCCAGCTGCGATAGCGATCGCACTCGTGACGCCAGTAACGGTGACCGGCAGGAAGGAGTTCGTGTAGGTGCCGTTGCCGAGCTGACCCTGGCTGTTGCCTCCCCAGCACTTGACGGTTCCGTTGCTGAGCACGGCGCAGCTGTGCCCTTGGCCGGCGCTGATGGCGACGGCCGTGGTGATGCCCGGGATGTTGATGGGGGTCGAGTTGAGGTCGCCCCAGCACGCCGCCCGACCGGTTGCGAGCACCGCGCACGAGTGCGTGTAGCCAGAGCTGATGGTCGTGGCATTCGTGATGCCGGTCACCGTGACCGGGGTCAACGCGTCAACCGTCGTGCCGTTGCCCAGCTGCCCAAAGTGGTTGCGTCCCCAGCAGCTCACCCCGGCATCAGCCCGCAGCGCGCACGTGTACTCGTTCCCCGCCGACACGGCCACACTTGGGGACAGAGTTGGCACCACTGGGTTCGACAGCTCCGACGCAGCACTGGTGCCGCGGGGATTGATCGCGTTGACCGCAAAGCGGTACGTCGTCCCGTTGCGGAGTCCCGTCACGGTCTGCGTCGTAGCGGAGGATTCGAAGACGACCGGCGCTTGCGCGACGCCCTCGATGAACGGGGTCACGATGTAGCCCGTCACCAGTAGCCCGGCATCATCGATCGGCGGGGACCACGACAGCGTCGCCTGCTCGTGACCCGCGACCGCCACTCCCATCGTCGGCGCCGCGTCCGCCACGCAGCCCGCCAAACCCAGAACACCGACCGTCATCGCAACGCCGACCATCGACCAGGCGCGACGACGACCTAGGAGCAGCCCGCGACGAGAACCGCGCCCCGCCCTCGCCGCCAACGCCTGTCGCATCCGGACCCCCCGAAGCGCGGGCATGCCAGATCTCAGCGCCCGCCGCCCAACGCTGACACACCCATGGGCGGCACACCAGGGCGGCCGGGCGCATCGCGGCGAATGCCCTGTTTCTGAGCAGAGGTGCACCACGGGGAAGTGAGAGTGCGGGTCTAAAGCGAAGGGTTTGTCGAGCACCCGGCGGAGGTGTGGCGTACGGTGCCCGCAGCCGTCCGCGGGATCGACTGCGGAAGGCGATCGGGGGGCGGCAGTGCGTGGTTCGGGCAGGGCGGTGGTCGGCTCGTTGGTGGCCGGGCTGGTGGTGGTCACATCCCTCGTGGCGCCCGCGGACGGCGCAGTTCTGCCGATGGCAGCTCCAGCGCCGACCATCACCGTGACCCCGAGCACGGGTCTCCTCAACGGCCAGTCGGTCACGGTCACAGGGTCGGGGTTCTCGACCGATGTCACCGCGATCTCGCTGGTTCAGGTCTCCTCAGATCCCTGTTGCCAGGTCAGCGGCGAGATCGAGGTGCCGGCTCTTGGAGGTTCGTTCTCGACCTCGTTCGCGGTGACGCGGGCCGTGGGCGGGGGCGACTGCGTGCTCGCCTCGCCCGCCTGTGTCATTGCAGCAGGAAACCTCGACGGCGGCACGGCCCCGTTCGAGGAGGTGGCGGTCGGAAGCCTTGCCTTCCAAGACGTGGACATCGTCTCGACTGCGCCGATCATCATCCGCAACGCCACCGCGGCGAACGAGTCCGCCACGGTCTCGTGGCAGGCCCCGGTCTTCGATGGCGGAGCGCCGATCACGTGGTACGCGGTCACGCCCTACTACGGGTACTTCCCGCTTCCGCCGGTGTGGTTCAACTCGCCGGCAACCACGCAGACGATTCTCGGTCTGACCAACGGAGTCGAGTACCGGTTCCGCGTGCGCGCCTACAACGGTGTCGGACGCAGCGACCAGTCGAAGGTGACAAACCCCGTCACGCCGAGCGCTTGAGCGAAAGCGAGCCGGGCTACGTCGCGGCGCACCATTGGCGTCGTCTGTGCCGTTGCTCGGTCACGGAAAGTGAGCAACACTCGCCGGTTCAGGGTTCATCAACACCGGGAGGGAAAGATGAGAAGGATTCTGATCGGGGCCGGGCTTGCGGCGGCCATGGTCATCTCGATGAGCGGAGCGGCCTTTGGCGGGGAGATCACTGGGGGGAAGAACCCCAAGCCCACGCCGATCAAGGACTACCAGGCACACTCGATCTGCTCGTTCTCTGGGCAGAACGACAGCCCGGATTCTGAGGAGCTGTTCGACGGCGGGCGGGTGCAGTCCTTCGGCGACATCGTCCAGGAGGCGATCGACGTCTTCGGCGATGGCAAGGGTGCGTCCGCGCTGACCCCCATCATCACGTCGGAAGGGCCCGGCGTGGAGTGCCGGGGCACGGATCGGTTCGACCCGTGACCGCGTCGGAGATCTGACGTGTCCTAGCTGGGCGGCTTTCAGCCGCAGTCCACGGCTCCCGGTTTCCAACAGGTACCGGGAGCCGTGTCGCGTGAACAGCTGATCAGAGGTGCACCACTGGGCAGGTGAGGGTGCGGGTTATGCCGTCGATCATCTGGACGCGGCTGACGACCATCTTGCCGAGCTCGTCGACGGTGGCCGCCTCGGCGCGGGCGATCACGTCGTAGGGGCCCGTCACATCCTCGGCCGACACGACGCCGTCGATCCCGTCCACCTCCGTGGCCACCTGCGCGGCCTTGCCGACCTCGGTCTGGATCAGGATGTACGCGCTGACGGCCATCGAGCCTCCTCATCATCGGGACGAGCGCATCGTAGTCACGCCTCCAAGCAGGAGATCCGGGGTTGCGCGCGGAACAAAGGGGACGTGAACGCACATGACCACCTGGTGCGGAGAGTCTGTGACGAGCAGGACGACGTCCTCGCCACGCTGCAGCTCGTGCGCGGCGACGAAGCGCTCGAGGCTCGCCTCTTCGACCAGCTCGTCGATCTCCTGGTCGAGGGCATGTTCCTCGAGCTGCGTCAGAGCTACCTGGAGGGCGACTGCCCCCGCGACGACTACGTCGCCGAGCTCGGCACCCTCGCCGAGCAGTGCCGCTCAGCGGGTCTCCTCCCGCTGCCACGCCGCGACGCCTGACCGAAGCGAAGCCGCCGCCTGAAGGCGCAGCAGTCGCGCGGTAGCGTCCTGCCCCCGTCTGCACATCTGTGCGGGCTCTGACGCGCGTCCCGGGGGAGGTGACGACCCATGCGGCTCTACCTGGAGGTGGCTCGCCGCACCTACCGACGGGTCGCCACCTACCGCGGCGCGACTGTGGCGGGGGTGTTCACCAACACGGTGTTCGGGTTCCTCCTCGCCTACGTGCTGCTAGCGGTGTACGAGCAGCGCGCCGACGTGGGCGGCTTCGACGCGCGGGACGCGCTGACGTTCACGTTCGTGGCGCAGGGGATGCTGATGCCACTCGGGATGTTCAGCGACACGGAGATCGCCGACCGCATCACGACGGGCGACGTGGTCGTCGATCTGCAGAGGCCCTACGACCACCAGGGCTGGTGGGCAGGCGTGGGCTACGGCAAGGCGGCCTACTACGTCATCTTCCGCGGCATCCCGCCGTTCCTGGCTGGCGCGCTCGTGTTCGACCTGCGGTTGCCGAGTCCCGCGAACGCGCTGGCGTTCGCGCTGAGCGCCGCGCTGGCAGTCGGCGTGGCGTTCGGCTGGCGCTACCTGCTCCAGCTGAGCGCCTTCTGGCTGCTCGACGTGCGGGGAGCAAACCAGCTCGGCTGGCTGGCGGCCCAGTTCCTCGCTGGCGCCTTCGTGCCGCTCGTGTTCCTACCCGACTGGCTGGAGACGACCGCCCGTGCCCTTCCCTTCGCAGCAATGCTCCAGGTGCCGCTCGAGATCTGGCTCGGCAAGCACACCGGCGCAGGGCTCGTAGGGATGGTCGCCCTTCAGGCGGTCTGGCTCGTGCTGCTTGTCGCCAGCGGCCGCGCCGTGCTGTCACTGGCCCTGCGTCGAGTGGTGGTGCAGGGTGGCTGACACGATGGCCGCGCTCGGGGTGTGGCGGCGACTGGTCGGCGCCCGCATCCGAGCCGACTGGCAGTACCGCACATCGTTCTTCCTGTTCCTCGCCAGCCAGACCGTCATCGCCTGCATGGACCTGGCCGTCGTGGCAGCGATCTTCCACCGGGTCGACTCGCTCGGCGGCTGGTCCGGCATGGAGGTGGCGCTGCTCTTCGGCCTCAGCGGCGTGGCCTTCGGGCTCGCCGACCTGCTCATCAGCCAGGTGGAGGACGCCTCACGGCACATCAAGGCCGGCACGTTCGACCTCTTCCTGCTGCGGCCGATCCCCACGCTTCTGCACCTATCTGCCTCGGAGTTCGCCCTGAGGCGGATCGGCCGCATCCTCCAGCCGCTCGTCGTGCTGACTGTGGCCCTGGTCTTGGCCCCGATCGACTGGAGCCTGGAGACCGTCACGCTGGTGCCGGTGACGATCGTGTGCGGAACCCTCGTGTTCGGGTCTGTGTGGGTGGTCACTTCGTCGATCTCGTTCTGGACAGTCGAGAGCCAGGAGGTGGCCAACGCGTTCACCTACGGCGGTTCGCTCGCCACCACCTATCCAATCGACATCCTCGGCACCTGGCTGCGCCGCATCATCACCTTCCTCGTGCCGCTGGCCTTCGTCGCGTACGTCCCGGCCGCGCGGATGCTCGGGCGCGACGAGCCGCTCGGTCTGCCGAGCGCGTCCGCCTGGGCCACGCCGGCCGTCGCGCTCGCAAGCGTGGTGACGGCCCGCGCCGTTTGGGCACTGGCGGTGCGCCATCACCGGAGCACCGGGAGCTGATCGTGGTGACCGACGCGATCATCGACGTCGTCGGCTTGCAGAAGACCTTCACGGTGTTCCGCAAGGTCGGTCGTGTGCGGCGCCGGCGCGCGGAGGTGACGGCAGTCGCGGGCATCGACCTGCAGATCGAGCGGGGCGCGATGGTCGGCTACATCGGTCCGAACGGCGCCGGGAAGTCGACCACCATCAAGATGCTGACCGGAATCCTCGTTCCCTCGGCAGGGCACGTTCGCGTCGACGGGCTCGAACCGAGCAGGCAGCGCAGCACGCTGGCCGGCCGGATCGGGGTCGTGTTCGGTCAGCGGTCTCAGCTGTGGTGGGACCTGCCGCTGCGCGACAGCTTCGAGCTGCTGCGCCACGTGTACCGCGTGCCGGCGAGGCGCCACGCCGAGAACCTCGAGCGCTTCGCAGAGGGGCTCGAGCTCGGCCCCCTGCTCGATGTGCCGGTGCGGCAGCTGTCGCTCGGCCAGCGCATGCGCGGCGAGCTGACCGCAGCGCTGCTGCACGATCCGTCCATCCTCCTGCTCGACGAGCCCACGATCGGTCTCGACCTGGTCAGCAAGGAGGCCGTGCGCGAGTTTCTCGTCGCCGTGAACCGGGAGCAGGCGACCACTGTCTTGCTGACGACCCACGACCTCACGGACGTAGAGCGCCTGTGCGATCGATTGCTCATCATCGACCACGGGCGCGTCATCGAGGACGGCACCGTCGCCGGCATCACGCAGCGCTACGGCACCGATCGCACGCTCATCGTGGACCTGGTCGAACCCGGCGAGCCGCTCGTGATCGAGGGCGCCGAGGTGACGAAGGTCGACGGGCCGCGCCAGTGGCTCCGCTTTCGCCGCGACGCGGTCTCCGCCTCCGAGCTGCTCACGCGCGTCACGGCCAAGGCCGACGTCCGCGACATGAGCGTCGAGGAGCCCGACATCGAGAGCATCGTGCGGGAGATCTACGGCCGCTGACGCCGAGCGTGGCGGCGTACCCTGCTGCGATGCCAGTGCTGCCGTACGACGACGAGCTGCGCTCGCGCATCGCTGCGAACCTGGCGGGACACGAGCGACGAGTGCTGGCACTGGGCGAGCATCGCCATGCGGCAGTGGCGATCGTGCTGGTCGACTCAGTCGAAGGTGAAGACCGGGTCGATCCGCATCAACCGACGGATGCCGAGATGGACGTGATCCCCGGAGGCGCCGGCGGGCTGGACGGCCGCATGACCGGCGTCTCCGGCGGTGCCGCCTTCCTGCTGTGCCGGCGCGCCGCCGGACTGAACCGCCACGCGTCCCAGTGGGCTCTCCCGGGCGGTCGCCTCGACGAAGGCGAGACAGTGATCGACGCAGCGCGCCGCGAGCTCATGGAGGAGCTGGGCATCGCGCTCGACGAGGGCTCGGTGCTCGGACTGCTCGACGACTACTCCACGCGCTCCGGCTACGTCATCACGCCAGTCGTCCTGTGGGGTGGCGGCACGCTCGACATCGCTCCCGATCCCGGAGAGGTGCTCGCTGCCTACAGGGTCGGCTTGCACGAGCTCCTGCGCGAGGACTCACCGCGCTTCGTGACGATCCCCGAGAGCGACCGGCCGGTCGTGCAGGTGCCGCTCGGCAACGACCTCATCCACGCGCCCACCGGGGCGGTGCTCCTCCAGTTCCGCTGGCTCGGCCTGGAGGGACGCGCCGACCCGGTCGGCCACTTCGAGCAACCGGTGTTCGCCTGGGGCTGAACCGGATCAGTCGGAGAGGCGCTTCTCCAGCTCGCGCAGCTCGCGCTTCAGCGCCTCCGGGAGCGTGTCGCCGATGCTCTCGTAGTGGGCCTCGAGCTGGGGCAGCTCTGCGCGCCACGATGCTGCGTCGACCTGCAGCAGCTGGCAGAGCGTGGCGTCGTCGATCGAGAGGCCCGTGGTGTCGACCGCCGCAGAGGTGGGCACGCGCCCGATGGGCGTGTCGACCGCTTCGCCTTCGCCCCGCACCCGCTCGGCCACCCACTTGAGCACGCGGCTGTTCTCGCCGTAGCCGGGCCACAGGAACTTGCCGTCGTCGCCCTTGCGGAACCAGTTGACCCAGAAGAGCTTGGGCAGCTGCGCGCCGGCCCGCTGGCCGATCTCGAGCCAGTGGCCGAAGTAGTCGCCGACGTTGTAGCCGGTGAACGGCAGCATCGCGAACGGGTCGAAGCGCAGCTCGCCGACGGTGCCGGCGGCGGCGGCCGTCTTCTCCGAGCTCATGATCGATCCCAGGAACACACCCTGCTGCCAGTCGAACGCCTCGGTGACCAGCGGGACGTTGGTGCCGCGCCGCCCGCCGAACAGGATCGCCGAGATCGGCACGCCGGCCGGGTCTTCCCACTCAGGCGCAATGGACGGGCACTGCGAGGCGGGGGCCGTGAAGCGAGCGTTGGGATGGGCCGCCGGCGCGTCGGAGTCGGGCGACCAGTCGTTGCCCTTCCAGTCGATGAGGTGCTCGGGCGGGGCCGAGAGGCCCTCCCACCAGACGTCGAGGTCGTCAGTCAGCGCGACGTTGGTGAAGATCGAGTTGGCGTGGAGCGTGGCGATGGCATTGGGGTTGGTGTCCTCGCCGGTGCCCGGGGCCACGCCGAAGAAGCCGGCCTCGGGGTTGATGGCGTAGAGGCGGCCATCGTCGCCGAACTTCATCCAGGCGATGTCGTCGCCGATGGTCTCCACCTTCCAGCCCGGAAGGGTGGGCACCATCATCGCCATGTTCGTCTTGCCGCAAGCCGACGGGAAGGCCGCCGCCACATAGGTCTTCTCGCCGGCCGGAGACGTGATCCCGAGGATCAGCATGTGCTCGGCCATCCAGCCGCCGTCGCGCGCCATCGTCGACGCGATGCGCAGCGCGAAGCACTTCTTGCCGAGCAGGGCGTTGCCGCCGTAGCCCGAGCCGTAGCTCCAGATCTCACGGGTCTCGGGGAAGTGGCTGATGTACTTGTTGTCGGCGTCGCACGGCCACGGCACGTCGGGACGGGTGGAGCCATCGGCGAGCACCAGCGGGTAGCCGACCGAGTGGACGCACGGCACGAACTCGCCGTCTGGGCCGAGGACGTCGAGCACGGGCTGACCCATGCGGGTCATGATCCGCATGTTGGTCGCCACGTAGGCCGAGTCGGTGAGCTGCACGCCGACGTGGGCGATGGGCGAGCCGAGCGGGCCCATCGAGAACGGCACGACGTACATCGTGCGGCCCCGCATGGCACCGCTGTAGAGCTCGATCAGCTCGGCCTTCATCTCGGACGGGGCTCGCCAGTTGTTGGTGGGGCCAGCGTCGACCTCGCGCTCGGAGCAGATGAAGGTGCGGTCTTCGACACGGGCGACATCGCCCGGGTCGGACACGGCCCAGAAGCTGTTCGGGCGCTTGGCCTCGTTGAGCCGCGTGAAGGTGCCGCCATCGACGAGGAGCTGGGTGAGGCGATCCCACTCCTCCTGGGAGCCATCGCACCACTCCACGGCGTCTGGCTGCAGGATGCCTGCCCAGTGGTCGACCCAGGCTGTCAGAGTGCGGTTGTGCGTTGTGGCAGGCATGTCCCTCTCCGCGGGGTGCGTTGGATCAGCTCGTCTGCTTCGGGATCTCGGGAATCCCGCCGAAGCCAGGTGTTCCCATGTCGACCTCGGATCCAAGCCTCAGGCGCGTGGCCCGACTCGTCTCATCGAGGTCGAAGATCACCCGCTGGCCTTGGCGGAGCATGCGGAACACCGAGCCGACCAGGGCGTCGGGAGCCAAGTCGTAGTCCTGGAAGTCGGTGTCGCAGAGCACCACGCCGTCACCCGATCCTGGGTCGTACGACTTGATGACTCCCTGCATCTACCGACTCCTTCGGACGGGCCTGCGTGGTAGCGGACCACCGTATAGGAGCCGTTCAGGGGCCAGCCAGACGGCCGCCTCGGGCCGTTCACACCGCTCTTGCGAGCGGGGTGCGTCAGCTGACGCGCTTGGTGACCTTGCCCGCCTTGATGCAGCCGGTGCAGACGTGGAGGCGCTTCGGCGAGCCGTCGACCACGGCGCGGATCTTCTGGATGTTGGGGTTCCAGCGACGCTTGGTGCGCCGATGCGAGTGGCTCACGTTCATCCCGAAGGACGGGTGCTTCCCGCACACCTCGCACACAGCTGCCATCGTTCAGAGACCTCACACATCAGGACCGGTCGTCTGACCGGTTCGCAGGACCCGGAGAGGCTACCGGCGCACGCCGCGAGCCGCCAAACAGGGCCCCAGCGCGAACACCCTAAGATCCCGGCCCGATGACGTCCCTCACACGCCTCGGCGCCGACGAGCTCCGCGCCGCCGTCACGGGCTTCCGGGACGCCCTTGCTGCCCACAAAGAGGGCATAAACCGCCTCAACGTCTACCCGGTGCCCGATGGCGACACCGGCACGAACATGGCGCTCACTCTGCTCTCGGTGTGCGAGGAGGTGCAGGCGTCCGGCAGCGACCTCGCGTCGGTCTGCAAGGCCATCAGCCACGGCTCCCTGATGGGCGCCCGTGGCAACTCCGGCGTGATCCTCAGCCAGATCCTCCGCGGGATCTCGGGCGTCGCCGCCGACGCCGGCGGGCTGGACGGCGGCAGCACGGCTGCGGCGCTGACCGCTGCATCCGACGCCGCCTACCAGGCGGTCATGCGGCCGGTGGAGGGCACGATCCTGACGGTCGTCCGTGAGGCATCGGAGGCGGCAACGGCCGCTGCCGCAGGCGACGGCGACCTCGTCACCGTGCTCGAGGCGGCGCAGGCGCAGGGGCAGGACGCGCTGGCCCGCACCCCGGAGATGCTGCCGGTCCTGAAGGAGGCCGGGGTCGTCGACGCCGGCGGGGCCGGCTTCCTGCTGTTCATGGACGCCCTCCTGCACGTCGTCGACGGGCGCGAGATGCCCGAACCCGTGGAGGTCGCCGGCCCGCTGCCGATCGACCCGCTGCTGGGCCACGCGCCCGGCGAGCACGGCGACATATCGGGGCTGCGCTACGAGGTGATGTACTTCCTCGAGGCTCCGGACGAGGCGATCCCGGCCTTCAAGGACGTGTGGGCCGGCATCGGCGACTCCATCGTGGTGGTGGGCGGGGACGGCATCTGGAACTGCCACATCCACACCGACGACATCGGCGCCTCGATCGAGGCGGCCATCGACATCGGCAAGCCGACCAAGATCCGCGTCACGGACCTGATCGAGCAGGTCGAGGAGGAGCGCTGGGTGCGCGACGCGGTCGACGCCTTCGCTGACGCGCCAGCGCACCTCACCACCCCGGTCACGTGCGCGGTGGTGGCTGTCGCCACTGGCGATGGGATCCGCCGCATCTTCCACTCGCTAGGCGTGCAGGGGATCGTCACAGGCGGCCAGTCGATGAACCCGTCGACTGCTGAGCTGATCGCCGCGGTGGAGAAGGTGCCCGCGGACCACGTCGTCATCCTCCCGAACAACAAGAACATCATCCCCGTCGCCGAGCAGGTCGACGAGCACACCAGCAAGACGGTCGTGGTCGTGCCGACGAAGGGCATCACCGAGGGGTTCGCGGCGCTGCTCGCCTACGACCCCGAGGCGCTGGCCCCCGACAACGGCGCCGAGATGGCCGACGCCGCCAGCAACGTCGTCGCTGGCGAGGTCACGCAGGCTGTGCGCGACTCCAGCTGCGACGTCGGTCCGATCGCCACCGGCGACTGGCTCGGCATCGCGCGCGATGGCATCCGCTCGGTCGAGCCGCAGCTGGCCGACGCCGCCACTCGCCTGCTCGAGGAGCTCGTCACGGATCGCCACGAGATCGTGACGATCATCGAGGGCGAGGGAGCCACCGCGGCCTCCACGCGCCACATCACGGAGTGGCTCTCTGAGAACCGACCCGACGCCGCCGCCGAGGTGCACCACGGCGGTCAGCCGCTCTACCCGTACCTCTTCGGCATCGAGTAGTGGCCAAGCGCCTCCGCGACCTCGCTGAGCTCGACGTCACGGAGCTGAAGGGTGTCGGCCCCGAGCGGGCAAAGGCGCTGGCGCAGATCGAGATCACCTCGATCCTCGACCTGCTCACCCACTACCCGCGTCGTCACATCGACAAGACGAAGCAGGCATCGATCCGTGATGTCAGGGTCGACGAGTCGGCATGGGTCTTCGGGCGCGTCGTGTCATCCACCACGGTGCCAGGGCGCGGGAGGGGCCGGGCGCGCACTGAATTGCGCATCACCGATGGCTCCGGTCACCTGCGGGTGACGTTCTTCAACCAGCCATGGCGAGCGCGCCAGTTCCCCGAGGGTTCCGAGGCGATGTTCTTCGGGAAGGTCACCGACTACCGCGGCCAGAAGCAGCTCGCCAACCCGGAGATCGATCTGCTCGACGAAGCAGACCGCTTGCAGATCACAGCGATCTATCCGCAGTCCGACAAGCTCCGTCTGTACTCGAAGGACTTCCGGGGATGGGTGGCCGAGTCGCTGCGGCGCACGCGTGAGCTGGTGGAGCCGCTGCCCGGTTGGCTGCTCGACGAGCACGACTTCGTCGATCGCACCGCGGCCTTCAGTGGCATCCACCTTCCCGGCTCGATGGCCGAGGCAGAGCTAGGGCGGCGCCGCCTCGTGTTCGACGAGCTGCTGCGCATCCAGCTGGCGCTCGTCATGCGCAAGCGGCGGATCGAGGCGACCAGCCAGGGGATCGAGCACCGCACCGCCGGCGAGCTGGTGCGGCGGTTCCTCGAGTCCTTGCCCTTCGAGCTGACGGGACACCAGGCCAAGGTGATCTCCGAGATCGAGACCGACCTGGCTCGGCCGGTCCCGATGCACCGTCTGCTGCAGGGCGACGTCGGCGCGGGCAAGACGGTGGTCGCCGTCACAGCTCTCCTCACCGCGGTGCAAGGTGGCCACCAAGGCGCCTTCATGGCGCCGACAGAGGTGCTGGCCGACCAGCACCACTCGTCGATCCGGCCGCTCCTCGAAGGCGTCACCGTCCCCGACGACGGCACGTCGCTCTTCGGTGAGCGACCGCTGTCCGTTGAGCTGCTCACGAACAAGGTCACCGGCAAGGAGCGCCAGCGCGTGCTGTTGGCCCTGGCTGCTGGCGAGGTCGACCTCCTGGTCGGCACGCATGCCCTCATCCAGGAAGCGGTCGAGTTCCGCAGCCTCGGTGTCGTGGTCATCGACGAGCAGCACCGCTTCGGCGTCGAGCAGCGTGCCGCCCTGAGGGACAAGGCGGGCGGCGGCCCCGTGCCCGACGTGCTTGTGATGACCGCCACGCCGATCCCGCGCACGGCCGCCATGACCGTCTACGGCGACCTCGACGTCTCGATCCTCGGGGCGAAGCCCGTCGGCCGCCAGCCGATCGTCACCACCTGGGCCAAGGGCGACGACGAGGAGACGGCCGTGTGGGCCAAGGTCCGCGAGGAGGTGGCCGCGGGGCGACAGGCGTACGTGGTCTGCCCGCTCATCGGCGAGAGCGACAAGCTCGAGGTGGCGTCGGCCGAGGAGACGTACGCACGGCTCGAGGCGGACGAGCTCTCAGGTCTCTCGCTCGGGCTGCTCCATGGCCGTCTCCCCACCGCGGAGAAGGAGGCGGCGATGTCGGCGTTCCGCGAGGGCCGCACGCAGGTGCTCGTGGCCACGACGGTCATCGAGGTGGGTGTCGACGTTCCGAACGCGACGGTGATGGTCGTGCTCGACGCCGACCGCTTCGGCATCGCCCAGCTCCACCAGCTGCGCGGCCGCGTCGGGCGCGGCGCGGCGGAGTCGTACTGCTACCTCGTGACGGGCAGCGGGGGAGCGGAGGGCGACGACGAGGAGCGGGCCCAGGGCAACGCCCGCCTGGAGGCGCTGGTGAAGACAGACGACGGCTTCGAGCTGGCGGAGGTGGATCTCGAGATCCGTGGCGAGGGCACGATCTTCAGCGACCGCCAGAAGGGCCGCAACGACCTCAAGCTGGCGTCGCTGCGCCGCGACCGCAAGGTCGTTGAAGCCGCACGCGCCGCCGCCGAGCGCATCGTCGACGAAGACCCCGAGCTGCTCGACCACCCCGAGCTTGCCGACGAACTACGCCTCTTCCTGGATCCCGACGACGAGGCTTTCCTCTTCAAGAGCTGAGCCCGTCGCTCTTCCGGCGCTTCGCAAAGGTGACCATCGGCCCTGGGCGGCCGCCAAGCGCGAGCGCAGGATGGTGGGCGAGGACAGACGGGGAGGTGTCGCATGGACGGGTCAGTCGAGGGCGTCGTCTTGGTCGACATGCCCGCGGGCGATGGGCAGCGCTTCGATCAAGCGTTCCTGGAGAAGGTGGGCCATCCCGTTCTGGTGTGCCACGGACCACACGAAGCGGAGCTGTGCCCCATCCTCGCTGGCACTGGTTGCGAGAAGTTCGACGCAGCGCACGGGATCGTGTTCGCGCTCGATCTCGATCGTGCGCAGCATCGAGCGATCCTCGCCCGGTACCGCGAGCGCGCCCACGAGGGCACACCTATCAGGGCCGTCGTCACGCCCGAGCAGGCCGAGCGGTTCCGTGATCTTCTCGCCGACGTCGAGGTGTGGACCCACGAGCCGACCATTGCCGATCTCGATGGATTCGCCGCCGAGGTCGAGGCGGCCGATCGTTTCGCCACCTGAGCGGACGGGACTTCGGCGCACGTCCTGGCGCGACTCGATCAGGCGGTGGCTGAGACCGGCTCTCTACGTAGATCGGCGCGGCCCTCGGCAGCGCACCAGAGGCCGGCTGCCACCGCTGCTGCGACACTGAGCCAGGCGGGAGCGCCGACGGGCTCACCCAGGTACGGGTTGGTCACGGGGCTTGTCCACGGCACAGCGTGATAGGCGACGAAGCCGAGGGCGACCGTCAACCCGGTCCAGGCTGCCAGCGGGCGGCCGTAGCGCTTGCGCTGCAGCAGCCCGACGATCGCGATCGCGGTGAGCAAGAGCAGCAAGATCCCGCCGTAGAAGCCGAGCGCGGACTCGCTCTCCACCTTGTCCTCGTCGACCGGCACGGCGCCGTGCACGACCTGCGCGACGAGCAGTGCGCCGGCTGGCCACAGCATGCGATCTCGTGATGTCCCCATGGCGGGCTGTCTAGCCCAGACGCTGCCCGACCTGTCACACGGATTCGGGCAGCGGGAGGCTCAGCTGGGGGCCGTCAGGTCATCTAGCTCTTGCTGCAGTCGCGCGATCTCGCGGCGCGCTTCGTCGAGGTCCGCCCTCAGCTGCTCGACCTCGGCAGCCGCGCCGCGCGGCGCGGGGTCGGGCGAGTGCGGCGCATCGCCGGGTGGGCCGAGCAGGTGTCGCCAGCGCTGCTCCTTCTGGCCCGGACGGCGGGGCAGCTCCTCGACCAAGGGTTCGTCTCGTGAGGCGAGCGACGCCAGCGAGTGCTCGACCTGAGCCAGCTCGGCGAAGGGGTGGAGACGCTCCGCTCTGGATCGCAGCTCGCCCGGCGTCTGTGGGCCGCGCAGCAGGAGCAGGGTGAGGACGGCTCGCTCGCCATCGTCGAGAGTGAGCACCTCGTCCAGCACCTGGCGGAACTTCGGGACCCGCGCGCCGTGGCTGGCGTGGAGCACACGTGTGAGGCCCGCGCCGCGCAGGCTGTCGAGGGCTGCCCGCACCTCGGCTTCGCTCAGGGCCAGCACGGGTTCGCGACCCGACGTCTGGTTGCAGGCGGTGCGCAGGCCGTTGAGCGTCATCGGGTACGAGTCGGGAACCGTGCGCTCCTTCTCGAGGAGGCTGCCGATCACGCGCTGCTCGCTGGCGTCGAGCTCGATCCGCATGAGCGCACGATACGACCCAGACGCGGCCGGGACCGTGCCTACGATTGGCGAATGGACTTGCTGCTCGTCGTGCTCGCGTCCGTCGTCGCAGTTGCTGCGGCGGCACGCTCTACGTGGTCGCCGTGCGGCCTCTCGATGCTCTCGACGATCACACCGATCGGTGAGCGGGGGCGCAACAACCGCTATGGCGTCACGGCCGCCTGGTTCATCTCGGGCGCGGTGCTCGGCGGTGCGACGCTCGGAGCAGCCTCCGCAGGTCTCGCGGCGGTCGTCGGCCAGGCCGGCATGAGCGGAGCCACGCGCCTGGCCATCGCCGCTGTGATCGGAGCCTTCACGATCTCCTCCGACCTCGCGCTCGGCGGCTGGCGACTGCCCACCCACAAGCGCCAGGTCAACGAGACCTGGCTCGACCAGTTCCGCAGCTGGGTCTACGGAGGCGGCTTCGGATGGCAGATAGGCGTGGGTCTCGCCACCTATGTGACGACCTCGGCCGTGTACCTGATGATCGCGATCGCCGCGCTCACTGCTTCCGCGTCCGCCGCGTTCGCGGTCGTCACCGGCTTCGGGCTGGTGCGCGGGCTGGCGGTCCTCCTGGGGCGTGGCCTCACGACACCCCAGCGGATGATGGCGCTGCACCGGCGTCTCGACGAGCTTCTGCCAGCAGCCCAGCGAGCGGTCGTCGCGGTGCAAGCCGGCGTCGTGGCAGTGGCCGCGGGCGCGGCTTGGGGATGGGCGGCCGCTGCTGCGATGGCGATCGGCGGCGTCGTGGCCGTGACGGCCCGCACCCCGCGCCCAGCGGTGCGCGCACCTCACCCCGCCTGAGGGCCCGATCGGGTCGGCCCGGCGGCGCCTCGCCGGCGGCTGACGTCTTTGGCTGTGTCCTCGTCGCCGTCCGTGCCGGTGAGAGCCCTCGGTCCAGCGTCTTTGCCGGGGCCGCATCGGCCGCCGGACCACTCTGCTGGGGGGGGCATTTGCCCTGGTCAGGGACTTGTCACACCCCGTGCGTAGGGTGCTCAGCGTGTCGTTGAGCGAGCCGGTGATGTCCCGGCAGGAACGGGTGGAAGCCGAGGCGGAGGCCACCGCCGCGCGCGTCATGGGCCAGCTCAACGTGCTCGCCTGGCAGCTGGTGGAGATGATGGTCGAGGTGCTCGATGCGGATGCGTGGGCCCCGGGCGGGGGTCTGCGCTCGCCGGAGCACTGGCTGTGCTGGCGCACGGGGATGTCGGCATCGCGGGCGCGCCGGATCACCCAGATCGCCCGGCGCGTCGATGAGCTGCCGATGTGCGTGGGCCTGTTTCGTTCGGGCCAGCTGAGCGAGGACGCGATGGGCCTGATCGCGGTGAAGCTGCCGGCCGAGCGTGATCAGGAGATCGCCGAATTGGCACCGATTCTGCTGCACTCGCAGCTCACCCGGATCCTGCGGCACCTGCCCGACCAGGAGGCTGCCCCCAAACCCGAACCCGAGCGGGTTGTCCGCCACGGCTTCCGTGGTGACGGCTGGTGGGAGAGCTCTGTCCTGCTGCCGCCCGACGAGGGCGCTCTTGCCGAGAAGGCGCTGGAGTCGGCGCGCCAGGAGATCTTCCACGAGCGCGACGGTGACGAGGCGCCGGAAGTGCGAGGGCCTGTGACTTGGGCCGACGCTTTCGTCCGGCTCTGCGAGCACGGCCTCGACAGCCTCGATCCGGCGTCTCGCCGCGGTGAGGCTCGTGGTGAGCGGGCGCAGGTGATCGTCCACATCGATGGTCGCTCCGATGGCGACGGCCAGGCCCGGATCCACCTCGGCCCGCAGCTCCCCGATGCGCTGCGCCGCTTCCTGTGCTGCGACGCCAAGGTGCGCGCCGCCATCGAAGACGCCAACGGTTCGATCCTGGGCATCAGCCCGCTCGAGCCGACCGTGAACCCGCGGTTGCGCGCGCTCATCGAACAGCGCGACCAGGGCTGCCGCTACCCGGGCTGCTCGCAGCGTCGGTGGGTGCAGGTCCATCACCTGATCCACCGCGAAGACGGCGGGCTCACGATCCCGTCGAACCTGTGTTGCTTGTGCGGCTTCCACCACCGGCTGCACCACCAAGGCGCCTTCGAGATCAGCGGCGACCCGGGAGCGCCGGCTGGGCTGCGGTTCACCGACCGCTGGGGGCACGCCATAGGCCCACCCCACCTAGGGCCCCCGGCCCCACCCGCGTTCCGGGCCCAACCGATCTTCAAACCACCGCTCGGCGAGTCGCTCCAGGCGCGCTGGTTCAGCTGGAACTGATGCCACGCGTCTGCGCGCGCCGCGCCTAGGCGGGTTCGGCAACCGGCACGGGCGCTACTGGCCCGCGGCGGCGAAGCGCCCGCACGGCATCCGTGCCGAGCAGGATCAGCGCGACCCACACCAACACGAAGCCCACCAACCGCTCCGGCGGCATCGGCTCGTCGAACACGACGACCCCGCAGAGCAGCTGCATGGTCGGAGTGAGGTACTGGAGCAGGCCGAGCAACGAGAGCGGGATGCGGCTGGCGGCGGTCGCGAACAGGAGCAGCGGCACTGCCGTCACCACGCCAAGGCTCACGAGCAGCGCATCGCGTCCCGCCGACCCGTGCAGGAAAGCCGCGTCACCGCCGCCTTGGAGCACGGCCATCCCGACGAGGGCGGCAGGGAGCAGGAGAGCGGTCTCCACGGCGAGCGATGAGGCTGCGTCGACCGAGACGGCCTTCTTGAGGAACCCATAGCCCGCGAAGCTGCAAGCCAGCACGAGCGCGATCCACGGCACCCGCCCGTAGGCAGCGGTGAGGACGGCAACCGCGGCGGCGCCGAACCCGAGCGCGATCAGCTGAGGGCGACGGAGGTGCTCGCCCAGCACCCACACGCCGAGCGCAACCGTGATGAGCGGGTTGATGTAGTAGCCGAGCGCCGCCTCCACCACGTGGTCGTGGTTGACGGCCCAGATGTAGACGAGCCAGTTCGTGGCGATGAGGACCGCCGCGGCCGCCAGGTTGCGCAGTCCGTTCGGCGTATCGCGCACTGCCCGGTACCAAGCGCGGTCCCTGCGAACGACGAGCAGCGCCGCCACGACCACGAACGACCACACCACCCGATGCAGCAGCACCTCGAAGGCGCCCACTGATCGGAGCTGGTGGAACACGAGCGGGAACAGGCCCCACAGCGTGTAGGCCGCGACGCCTGCGGCCGTCCCGATGCGCCGATCTGCCTCGGGATCACGTGCGTCGACCGGAGTCACAGTCACAGGTCGCCGTCTTCGAGGAGGTCGTCCTCGTCGACTTCCAAGTACCACATGTCAGCGCAGTCGCGGCACCGGTAGGCGACGACGTCACCGACCTCCCAGCCCAGCTCGGGTGGCTCGAAGGGCATGCGATGGCAGAGGCCGCCGCAGTCAACGCACATGATCGACTCGGCCACAGCCATCGCCACAGTGTGCCGCGTCAGGTTCTGCGTTCGGCTTGGTGGTCGTTGAACCGAGCGACGCCCGCGGCGAAGTCCTGGGCGAAGATCGTCTCGCGGCCGATCTCGTCCTCGATGGCCAACGCATCCTCGAGACCCAGACCGAGCCCGGCGTAGGCAGAGCGGCGGTCGTTGATCACGCCGAGCCATGGGAACGAGGCGATCTCGGCGGCCATCTCGATCGCCGTGGCGAGAGCCTGGCCATCGGGCACGACTCGGGTGAGGAACCCCATCCGCTCGGCCTCGTCGGCACCGATCTCGCGGCCGGTGAGGATGAGGTCGAGGGCGCGCCCGAGACCGACGATCTGCGGCAAGCGGTAGGTGCCGCCATCGATGAGCGGCACCCCCCAACGGCGCTCGAGGCAGCCGATGCGAGCCGACTGGCCGGCCACGCGCAGGTCGCACCATGCGGCCAGCTCCACACCACCTGCCACGCACCAGCCTTCGATCGCCGCGATCACGGGCTTTGAAAGCTGCAGGCGCGTCGGACCGAGCGGGCCGCTGTCGCGGAGCCTCGGAAGGTCGCGCAGGTTGGCTCCGGCACAGAAGGCGGCGTCATCGCCGGTGAGCACGGCGACGCGGGCATCGGGATCAGCGTCGAACGCGGCGAAGGCGTCGTGCAGCCGCGCTGCCGTCTCGCTGTTGATCGCGTTGCGCACGTGACCCTGGTCGATGCGGACGATGGTGACGCCTTCGGGCGCAGCGGGCTCGGTCATCTCCGGAAGGTACCGTCGCCGGCGATGCGCGTGATCTCCGGTGTCGCCCGCGGGCGCAAGCTGGTCGCACCGGCGGGTTCCACGACGAGGCCGACCTCGGACCGCGTTCGGGAAGCGACGTTCAACGCGCTCGGCAGCCTGGGCGCTGTCGTCGACGCGACCGTGCTCGACCTCTTCGCCGGGAGCGGCGCCCTCGGCATCGAAGCGCTGTCCAGGGGCGCCGCGCACGCGACCTTCGTCGACCAGGACAAGGAGGCGATCCGCGCAATCGAGGAGAACCTCGCCGCCTGTGGGCTCGCCCAGCAGGCCACGGTCGTGTCGAGCAGCATCGATCGCTACCTCTCGCAGAGCAGGGCCGCCCGTTTCGACCTCGCCTTGGTCGATCCGCCCTACGACTGGGGCCACGACGCGTGGCTCGAGCTGCTCGACCGGCTGCCGGCGGATCTGGCAGTGGTCGAGTCGGGACGCCCGGTCGAGCCACCGTTCGGATGGGAGGTGCTGCGCTCGAAGCGCTACGGCTCGACGCACGTCGTGATCGCCGAGCGGCGTCCTGTGTGACGCGAGCGACCCGCAGACCCGCGTGACGAGCGCAGACCTCGCCCGGCGGTAGCGTTGCGCCCGTGACCAAGGTCCTCTATCCGGGCTCGTTCGACCCGCTGCACAACGGGCACATCGACATCATCGAGGTGGCGGCGAAGCACTTCGACGAGGTCGTGGTCGCCACCGTCCGGAACCCGCAGAAGACCGGCGGCCTCTTCGAGCTCGAGGAGCGGGAGGCGATGATCCAGGAATCGGTGGCCCACCTGGGCAACGTCACGGTCACCAACTTCGCCAGCCTCACCGTCGACCTGGCCAAGGAGCTGGGCTGCGACTTCATCGTCAAGGGCCTGCGGGTCGTGGCCGACTTCGAGTCCGAGCTGATGATGGCCCGCATGAACCGGGCCGTCGCCGGCATCGACACCTTGTTCATCCCGGCGGGAGCGGCCAACTCCTTCCTCGCCTCCAACCTGCTGCGGGAGATCGCACGCTTCGGTGGCGACGTGTCGAGCATGGTCCCGCAAGCCGTCGCCAAGCGCTTGGCCGAGAGGTACGGATCCTGATGTCAGACAACGGTGACGACGGCCTGCCCGAACCCGAGCACGAGCGGCCGCGCCTGCCCGGCACCGACACGGAGCAGATGCTGCGTCGCCTGCACGAGCTGGTGGCGTCGGCCCGGCCCATGCCCCTGTCGACTTCGGTGATGGTGAACCGGGACGAGGTGCTCGACCAGCTCGACGAAGCGATCGAGCGGCTGCCGGACGAGCTGCGCGCCGCGCGGTGGCTGTTGAAGGAGCGCGAGGACTACCTGGCCAAGGTGCGCCGCGAGGGCGAGGAGATCCTCGACCAGGCGCGCACACGTGCCGAGCGGATGGTGCAGCGCACTGAGGTGGTGAAGGCCAGCGAGGCGCGCGCCCGCAAGATCGTCGAGGCGGCTAAGGACGAGGCGAACCGGCTCAAGAACGAGTGCGAAGACTTCTGCGACCACAAGCTCGCCAGCTTCGAGATCGTCCTCGAGCGCACTCTGAAGATGGTGGCTGCGGGCCGGGACAAGCTCCAAGGCTCCCTCGGCACGGCCGCTGCACCCCCGGCGGAGGCCGTCAACGGGGGCTCTGAGGGCGCCGGCGGGCCGGCCGTCTTCGACCAGGACATGGGGTAGCGGGGCCATGACCCGTTCGGTCCTGCGAATCGGGGTGATGGAGCTCCGCCGCAGGCCGGGCACGCAGCGTGACGTGCGGCTTGCCGTCGCGCTGGAAGGTCTGGCGATCAGCTCGGCGGAGGTGCCTGCCGGCGCCGAGGTGGTCGTCGACGCTGTGCTCGAGGCCAGCGATGGTGCCGTGACGATCAAGGGGTCGGTCGCCGCGCCTTGGGTGGGGGAGTGCCGCCGCTGCCTCGAGCCGGTCGAGGGCGTGCTCGAGGTCGCGCTCGACGAGATCTTCGAGTCGAAGCCGACCGAGGGCGAGACCTACCCGCTCGTTGACGACGAGGTCGATCTCGAACCCGTCCTTCGCGACGCGGTGCTGCTCAGCCTCCCGCTGGCGCCTCTGTGCCGTCAGGACTGTCCCGGCCCGGCGCCCGAGCAGTTCCCGGCGATCGCGGCCGACGACCAGGACCGCAGCGAGGGCGATGCCAGCGGAGAGCACGTCCCCGACCCACGCTGGGCCGCCCTCGAGCAGCTGAAGTTCGACTGACCGGGTTCGACGCACTCTGCGGGCCCCCGCTACGCTCTCCCGGCTGCAACACGGCCTGTCGGCCATCGCAACCTGCCCTCCCTGCGCATCGAGGATCATCGCCGCCATGGCCGTCCCCAAGAAGAAGACCAGCAAGGCCAAGAGCCGCAGCCGCCGGGCCAGCGCCTGGCGCCTCGAGCGTCCCTCGCGCAGCCTCTGCCCCCGCTGCGGAGCCACCAAGGTGCCCCACGTGGTCTGCGGCAACTGCGGTTGGTACGCAGGCCGCCAGGCCGTCGAGGTCGAGTAGCCGCTGATGCTGCCTGTCGCGCTCGACGCGATGGGAGGGGACAAGGCGCCGGACGAGATCGTCGCCGGTGCTCACCGCGCCGCCGCCGAGCTCGGGGTGCCGGTCATGCTCGTGGGCCGACCCGAGGTGCTCGGCCCGATCGCGGGCGACCTCGAGATCTTCCCGGCGTCCGAGGTGATCCCGATGAGCGCCGACCCGGGAGCCAGCGTGCGGCGCATGAAGGACAGCTCGCTCGTGCGCTCGGCCGAGGCGGTGCGCGACGGCAAGGCCTTCGCGATGATCTCTGCGGGCAACACGGGCGCGACGATGGCCTCGGCATTGCTGCGCATGGGGCGCATCAAGGGCGTGGCTCGGCCAGCCATCGCCACCCCGATCCCTGTTCCGGGCCACGATCCCACCGTCTTGCTCGACGCCGGTGCCAACGCCGAGTGCCAGCCCGAGTGGCTCCTGCAGTTCGCTCAGATGGGCGCCGTCTTCGCTCGTGATCGCTACGGCATCGAGCGACCGCGCGTCGGCCTCCTGTCGATCGGCGAAGAGGCGAGCAAGGGCACGCCGCTCGTAAAGGAGACCCACGCGCTGCTGTCGTCGTCCGACGCGCTCACAGCAGCCGGTGCCGTCTTCATCGGCAACGTCGAGGGGCGTGACGTGATGACGCCCGAGGTCGACGTCGTCGTGACCGACGGCTTCACGGGCAACGTCGTGCTCAAGACGCTCGAGGGCGGCATGCGCACGCTCGTCTCGGCCATCTTCGGCGCCTTCGGCACGAGCCCGGAGACCCAGGCGGCGAGCGAGGTGCTCATCCCCGCACTGATGCCGCTATACGGCACCCTCGACCCCGACAACACCGGCGGCGCGATGCTGCTCGGCGTCGACGGGCTCTGCCTCATCTCCCACGGGTCGAGCTCTGCGACCGCCGTGGTCAACGCCGTGCGCGTCGCCAAGGAGATGCACGACCACGGCATCGTGGAGAGCATGCGGGCCGCCGTAGCCCCGAGCTGAGGTCTGTCAGCCGGCGGTGCGGCGATTGAGCGCCACCGCGGTGCCGACGGCCACTGCTGCGATGAGCAGCGGCCACCAGAGCGTGTGCGGGTCGTCGGTCTGACCGAGCCACGCCTGCCGCAGGCCGCCGACGATGTGGCTCAGCGGCAGCACGTCGGACACGGTGCCCATGACCGAGCCCATCACGGCTCGTGGTGGACCACCGCCACCGAGCAGGAACATGGGCACGAACACGAGGTTCCCGAGGGCGTTGGCCGATCGGCTCGTGCTGAGGATCGACCCGAGCGCTCCGCCGATGGCGATGAAGCACGCCAACCCCGCCAGGTACCAGCCCAGCACGCCGATCGGATCGACCGGCGCGCGGAACCCGTAGACAGCGGAGCCGGCTAGGAGCACCACGGTCACCGCGATGGTCGCCAGCACGGCGCCCAGGACGATCTCGCTCGCGACCACCACGCCTGAGCTGACACCCGAAGCCCGGAACCGCCGCAGTACTCCTGTCTCGCGGTGGGTCGCGATGTGGACGGGCAGCGTGATCAGGCCCATCGCCGCGATCACGACCCCGATGTAGCCGGCCAGGTAGTGGTCGGCCGGCCTCACGCCGCCGAAGTCCGGGTCGGGAACGTCGCCGAAGACGCCGCCGAGCACCAGCACGGTGGCCAGGGGAAACCCGACCAGTCCGACCGTGACCATCGGCTCGCGGAACAGGAGCCGAAGCTCGAGCCGTGTCAGGCGCGCGGTGAGCGAGCTGTGCGTTGTGGTCAAGGCCATGGTCATGTGAGGTCTCCAGTCAGGGCCACGAAGCTGTCTTCGAGCGTCGGTCGGTGCGCAGCGAGGTCGTCGGGCGGGCGGCCTTCGCTCACGAGGTGGGCTCCCACGTGGGCGAGGACGGGCCCGCTGCCGACGACGCGGACCTCGGGGCCATGGCGCTCCACACGAGTGACTCCCGGCAGCCTCTTCAGCTTGCGGGCGTCGAGCTTCGCGTCCGTGAAGCTGACGGTCGTCTCACTGCCGATGGCGTCGACGATCGCTGCCGGCGTGCCCTCTGCGACCACGCGACCCTGGTGGAGCACGACCAAGCGGTCGCACACGCGCTCGGCCTCCTCGACGTCGTGGGTGACGAGCACCACCGTCGTGCCGGCGTCACGGATCCGGCGGATGACGTCCCACGTGCGGCGCCGTCCGACAGGGTCGAGGTTCTGGGTGAGTTCGTCGAGGAACACCAGCTCCGGCCGTCCCACCAGAGCGATGGCCACGAACAGCCGCTGGCGCTCACCGCCCGAGAGGGTGCCGAAGTAGTGCCGTTGCAGGTGTGTGAGGTGCCACTCCTCCGCCAGGTCTGCGAGCGGTCGGGGCGCCGGGTGCAGCGAGCCGAACAGGGCGAGCGCCTCGCCGACCCGTATGCGGTCGGGCAGCGCGGCATCCTGCAGCTGGCTGCCGATCAGGCGCCGCAGCCGATCGCCCGCGGTGGCGGGGTCGAGCCCCAGGACCCGGGCCGAGCCGCCGTCCGCTCGGCGCAGCCCTTGCAGGATCTCGACTGTGGTCGTCTTGCCGGCTCCGTTGGTGCCGAGCAGCCCGAAGAGCTCGCCGCGCTCCACCGAGAAGGAGATGTCGCGCAGCACCTCGGAGGCGCCGTAGCGCTTGCGGAGGTGCTGCACCTCGAGAACCGGCTCTGTGGGGGCGATCTGGACCATGTGCGCAGGATGCGCCGTGCATCGTCGCTCCGCATCGCCCCGCGGGGCTCAGCTGGTCTGGGCCTCGGGGCGGGGGTCGACGATCCCGTGGTCGTAGGCGAACACGATCGCTGCCGCTCGGTCGCGAGCGCCCAGCTTGGCGAAGATGGCGCCCACGTGGGTCTTCACGGTGGCCTCGCTCACGAGAAGCTCGGCAGCGATCTCGGCGTTCGTGGCGCCGCGGGCCATGCGCCGCAGCACGTCGTGCTCGCGGCCGGTGAGCTCCGGCAGACGCGCCGCCTCACCCAGCCGCGGGCGCACGTGCGATCGGAACGCCGTCAGCACGCGGGGCGCGACCTTCGGGTCGAGCCAGGCGGCGCCGCCCGCGACAGCGCGCGCAGCGGCGATGAGGTCCTCGGCCGAGGTGTCCTTCAGGACGAAACCCGCAGCGCCCGCGTCGAGCGCCCCCCAGAGGGCATCGTCATCGTCGAACGTGGTGAGCACGAGCACGGGTGGGGCATCTGGCTTGGCTTGCAACGCTCGGGTAGCGGTCACCCCGTCGACGCGGCGCATCCGGATGTCCATCAGCACCAGGTCGGGGTGGTGCTCGGCCACAGCGGCGACGGCCTCGTCGCCGTCGTCGCGCTCGGCCACGACCTCGAAGCCGTCCTCGACGCCGAGTATCCGGGCCACCCCGGCCCGCACCACTGGTTGGTCGTCGACGATCAGCACCCGGATCATGTGGGCATCACCGCGCTCACGGTCCAACCGTTGGCGGTGGGCCCGGCCGAGAGCTCGCCGCCCAGCGCTCTGGCTCGCTCCTGCATCCCGATGAGGCCGAAGTGGCCGGTCCCGCGCTCAGGCTGTGCGGCGGGCCGCCCGTGATCGGAGACGCGCAGGAGCACGCCACAGCCCTCGCCTGCGAGCACCACTTCCACGGCGTTCCGAGGCGCGTGGCGGGCGACGTTGGCGAGCGCCTCTCGGGCGATCCGATGCAGGGCGGTGCCCACCGGGCCGGTGAGATCTGCCACGTCGGTCGCGATCCGGAGGTCGATGCGGAGCCCGGCGCGCTGGTACTCCTCGACGAGATCGGCCAGGTCGGCCGAACCCGCGAGGGACGGGTCTGTGCCGTGCTCGTCTGTGCGGAGGGCTGCGACGGTGGCGCGGATCTGATCGAGGCTGGCTCGTCCCACCGCCTCGGCGTCGAGGAGCGCACGCTCTGCCTCGTCGACGTCGCGACGCAGCACGTGTCGGGCCCCGGTGACGTGCAGCAGCACCGCCGCGAGCGTGTGGCCCGCCAGGTCGTGGAGGTCGCGGGCGATCCGACGCCGCTCCTCGGCCACCGCCTGCTGCGCCAGCGCCTCCCGTGCCTCTTCCAGCTCGGCGATCACGCGCTCCTGGGTGCGCAGGCCCATCCCCAAGCCGAAGGTGAACAGCGTGGCGGACGACCACGCCATCCAGCCGATGGCGTCGCTGCCGCCCAGGACCTGGGACACCAGCCACGGTGTGGCAGCCGCGGCCGCCACGATCACGGCGGAGCGCGCCGACACGCCCAGGTGCCAGGCCGTGTACAGCGTCACCAGCGTGACCGCGAAGAACATCCCTTCGAGGTGGCCCTGCTGGGCGATGACCAGTCCGACGGGCACGATCACCGCGATCGCGAAGATCTCGGCATACAGGCGCGGAACCACCGCTCGCAAGACGAACGCTCCCAGGGCGGGAGCGAGCAGGGCCACCTCGAGGAGCGTGCCCGGCTCGTCGAGGTAGGCGAGGAGGAAGATCCCGGCCGCGGCGCCGGTCATCCAGGCGAGCTCGACACGCCCAGTCGGCACGCGGGGCCCCGCAAGCCAGTCACGCAGCCGGCTGAGGCGGTCCATGGCCCGAGGCTACGACGGGCCGTGGCCGGGGTCGTCAGCCCTCAGGTGGAGCAGGCTCTGGGCCCGGGGGAGGAGGCAGCCCCACCAGCCCGCCCAGGACATCGGGTGCACAAGCGCACAAAGTCTGGTTCCCGGTATGCTCGCTCCGCCCCAGACAGCCGCGTGCAGGAGTGACCGTGCCCGCCGAGACCCACGTCGAACGAGGACAACCCATGGACCGCCAGCAGGTGTTCGAGCTCATCCGCGACCGTCTCGCGGACATCTTGGAGGTCGAGCCCTCCTCGATCGCCGAGGGCGCCAGCTTCGCGGACGACCTCGAAGCCGACTCGCTGGCGCTGATCGAGCTCGTCGAGGCCCTCGAAGAGGAGCTGAGCGAGCGCAGCGTGGGCTTCCGCATCGACGACGAAGACCTCGAAGATCTCAAGACGGTGCGCGACGCCGTCGACTACGTCGTCGGCCGGCTGTAAGAGGCCGTCATCACCCTTCCGGTACCTGGCCTGGATCGTCTGGTCGAACGCCTCGGCGTCGACCTTGCCCCCGACCTCCTCGCGCCCGCCCTCGTGCACCGCTCGTGGTGCTCCGAGCACCCAGGGCACGAGTCGAACGAACGACTCGAGTTCCTCGGCGACTCCGTGCTCGGAGTCGTCGTCACCGACCACGTCTACCGCACCCACGGCGAGCTCCACGAGGGCGACCTCACCGAGATCCGCAAGACGGTGGTCAACTCGGTCGCGTTGGCGCAGGTGGCCGAAGACCTCGGCGTGGGGCAGCACCTCCTGCTCGGCAAGGGCGAAGAGCTCTCGGGCGGGCGTCAGAAGCCCTCGATCCTCGCCGACGCGCTCGAGGCGATAATCGGCGCGGTCTACCTGGCGAGCGGTCTCGATGCGGCCGCCGGGCTCGTGCTCGGGATCCTCGGCACTCGCCTGGCCACAGCCCAGTCAGACGGGGCCGACCACAAGAGCCGGCTCCAGGAGATGGCAGCGCGCCGCTTCAGCGCCGCTCCGCGCTACGTGGTCGAGGCATCGGGCCCAGACCACGCCCGCACCTTCGATGTGACGGTGACGATCGACGGCGAGGCCTACGGGCGCGGCGTCGGGCGCTCCAAGAAGCAGGCCGAGCAGGCCGCCGCACAGGACGCAGTGACTGCGCTCAGCGATGTCGACGAAACCCTGAGGGAGATCCAACATGGCTGAGCTGCCCGAGCTGGAGACGGTTCGACGCGAGCTGGAGAAGGAGGCCGTGGGCAAGCGCTTCAAGCCGCCCGAGGTCACCGGCGCCAAGGTCACCCGCCACAACGGGAACAAGAAGGTCTTCCAGAGCCGCCTCGAGGGCGCCAAGGTCAAGTCGGTCGACCGCAAGGGCCGCCACCTGGTCGGCAACCTCGACAACGGCGAGCTGCTCGTGCTCGAGCTCGGCGACACGGGCCGGCTCGAGAAGGTTGCCCCGAAGTCCGTCGCCCCGAAGGGCACCGCCGTGGTGTTCTCCTTCACCCAAGGCGGGCAGATCCGCCTGGTCGACCCGGCGGGCGCGGCGCAGGCCTTCGTCGTCGCATCCGATGCCCTGGCCGAGGAGGTGCCGGTCGTCGCCGCCGGGGGTCTCGATCCGGTCGCCGACACGGTCTCGTGGACGTCGTTCGCGCGGGTGATCCTGGCGCGCAGCGTGAAGCTCAAGGCCCTGCTGATGGACCCCGAGGTCGTCGCCGCCATCGGCCCGATCTACAGCGACGAGATCCTCTGGGAGGCGGGCCTGCGCCACGACCGCATGTCCAACGAGCTCTCGAGCCAGGAGATCCGCCGCCTCTTCCGGGCCCTCGTCGAGACGCTGCACGAGGCCGTGAAGCACCGGGGCACCACGGTCGACGACTTCCCCTTCGTCGACCTCTACGGCAAGCCCGGCGACTACCAGGACGAGCTCAAGGTCTATGGCCGCGAGGGCGAGCCCTGCCGGCGCTGTCGCGCCCCCGTGGCCAAGGCCCGCTTCGCCAACCGCCCGCTCTACTTCTGCGAGGCCTGCCAGGTCTGATTCGGCATCGGAAGCGCCTCCTGAGGGTGCTCTTTCTGGCTTCCTCGACGAACTACGGTCGCCACTGGATGTTCCTCAAGACGCTCACGCTGAAGGGCTTCAAGTCCTTCGCCGACACCACCGCACTCGACCTCGAACCCGGCGTCACAGTGGTCGTCGGCCCCAACGGGTCGGGCAAGTCCAACGTCGTCGACGCCATCGGCTGGGTGCTCGGCGCCCAAGCGCCCTCGGCCGTGCGCTCGCAGAAGATGGACGACGTCATCTTCGCCGGCACCACCAAGCGGCCCGCGCTCGGTCGCGCCGAGGTGGCGCTGACGATCGACAACTCAGCGGGCCTGCTGCCGATCGACTTCACCGAGGTGACGATCACGCGCACGCTGTTCCGCACGGGCGACAGCGAGTACGCCATCAACGGTGTGCCGTGCAGGCTGCTCGACATCCAAGACCTCCTGTCCGACACGGGCGTGGGCCGCCAGCAGCACGTCATCGTCAGCCAGGGCCAGATCGACGCCGTGCTGAACGCCCGGCCCGAGGACCGCAGGCTCATCCTCGAAGAGGCCGCCGGCGTCCTGAAGTACCGCAAGCGCAAGGAGAAGGCCGAGCGCCGGCTCGCCGCCACCGAGGGCAACCTCGTGCGCCTCGGCGACCTGCTGCGCGAGGTGCGGCGCCAGCTGCGCCCGCTCGAGCGCCAAGCCGATGCCGCTCGCCGTCATGGCGACGTCGTCGCAGAGCTCCGGGCGCTGCAGGTCTTCCTCGCAGGTCGAGAGCTGACGACGTTGCGGCGCCGCCTGGCCGACGGGGGTGCGGCCCGCGCTGAGCTCGCCAACGAGGAGACCCTGATCCGCAAGACGCTGGCCGAGCTCGACACCGGCGTCGTCGCGGCAGAAGCCGAGCTCGGCACCATCGGCGGCGACGACCTCGGCGACGCTCTCGTCAGGTTCGAGTCGCTGCGCGAGCGTGCCCGCGGGCTCTCGGCTGTGCTCACCGAGCGCCGCCGCGGCATCGACCGTGACCGCGGTGCCTTCGTCGACCAAGCGGTGATCGCCACGCTCGAGGCCGAGGCCGCCCGACTGCGGTCGGAGCTGGATGAGGCCGACCGTGAGGCAGCCGAGCTTGCGCCGCGTGCGGAGGAGCTGGCGCGCGCCGAGGGCGCGCTCGAAGAAGCGCGCACCGCCTACGAGCAGCAGTGGTCCGAGGGAGTGCCAGCGCCGACCGGTCGGGCCGCCGAGGCGCGCGGCGAGCTCGCTGCACTGCGCGCCGGCGTCGAGCGCGGCGAGGCCGAGCTGGCTCGCTCTCGCACCCGCCTCGCCGGCCTGGAGGAGAAGCTCGAGCGCCTCACAGCCGAGACCGACCGCCTGCGGGCGGAGGCCTCCGAGGCAGAGCAGCTCGAAGGCCCGCTCGTCGAGCGCTTGCAGGCAGCCGAGAGGGCGCGTGCCGACGCCGAGCAGCAGGTCGCCGGTGCCGAGGCGGCGCTGCGCGCTGCCGACGCCGATCGCCATGCCTGGACCGCCCGCGCCGAAGCTCTGAGCCTGGCGCTCGACCAGGCTCGCTCTCGCGCGGGAGCGGAGCGCCTTGCGTCGGTCTCGGGCGTGATCGGCACCCTGCTCGACCTCGTAGAGATCGACGACGGCTGGGAGGCCGCTGTCGAGTCGGCCGCAGGCGAGGCGCTCGCCGCCGTCGTGGTGGACGGCATCGATGCGGCTCGTGCTGCCATCGCCGCGCTTCACGAAGCTGGCTCTGGCGATGGGTCGCTCGGTGGCGCTGTCCTGGCCATCGGCGCCAGCGCGCCGACGCGCTCGGCGCCGCCGGTCGGCGAGCCCGTCCGTCGCCACGTGCGCTCCGGTCGTCCCGATGTCGAGGCTCTGCTCGACGCGCTGATCGGATCCGCTGTCCTCGTCGAGGGCGGGTGGTCGGCCGCGGTCGACGCGGCGCTGGCGCATCCCGATGCTGTTGTCGTCACGCGCGACGGCGGGCGCTTCGGCACGACGGGGTGGCGCGTGGGCACTGCGTCGACGGGCGCCACGGGAGCCGCCCTCGAGGAAGCTCGTGAGCGGGCCGAAGCGGCCACGATCGAGGCCAACCACGCCGAGTCGAGCCTGCACGGCGCTCGTTCGCTGCTCGACGAAGCGCGCCAGGCCGAGGCCGCGCTGTCGCGCCAGCTCGACGAGCTCGACGGTCGCCTCACCGCTGCGACCGACGGCCTCCAGCGGGTCGATGCCGACCACCGGGATGCGACCACCGAGGCCGACGGCCTGCGCGGCCATGCCGACGAGCTGGCCGACCGCCTCGCGCGCGAGCAGGCGCGCGTCGCCGAGCTCGAGCTCACGCTGCCGCTGTTCGAGGCGGAGGAAGCCGACTCGGCCGAGCGCGCCCGCGCGATGGCGGCGGCCAAGGCTCACCTCGACGAGCGCGCGGCAGCGGTCGGCTCTCTGCGCACCGAGCTCGAGGTGCACGGCGCCGGGCTCGATGAGCGCCGCCAGCTCCTGCGCCGCCGTCAGTCCGAGGTCGAGGCGCGGCTCGAGGGATCGATGGAGGCGCGACGCGGCGCCGAGGAGCGCCGCGAGGAGCTCGACCGCAAGCAGACCGCTGTCGATCGGCTGTCGGCTCTCGTCGCCGACCGCCTCGCCAAGATCGAAGCCGAGCTCACCGGCCTGCGTGAGCGTCGCCGTCGCCAGAGCGAGGCGCAGCGCGCGGCGGCAGCGCGGCTCGACGGCCTGCGGCACGAGCGAGTCGAGGCCGAGCGCCGGCTCGAGGAGACACGTGAGCGCGCCAGGCGCGCCGAGCTCGACGAGGCCGAGGTGAAGCTCAGGCTCGAAGCGGCTGTCGAGGCCCTGCGGCGCGATCTCGACGTCGACCCGGAGACCGCCATGGCCGCCGAGATGCCGCCGCTGGCCGAGTCGGTCACACCCACCGCCCGCGCGCGCGAGCTCGAGCGCGACCTCCGCCTGATGGGGCCGATCAACCCGTTGGCGCTCGAGGAGTACGACGCGCTCCAGGAGCGGCACCAGTTCCTCGAGGCCCAGCTCGAAGACGTGAAGTCATCCCGGCGCGACCTGAGCAAGGTGATCCGCGCCATCGACGCCGAGATCGTCGACGTGTTCACCGGGGCCTTCGCCGACGTCTCGCAGAACTTCGAGCACCTCTTCCAGACGCTGTTCCCCGGAGGCACCGGGCGGCTGCGGCTGACCGCCCCCGACGACCTGCTCGAGACCGGCATCGAGGTCGAGGCAAGGCCGTCAGGCAAGAACGTGCGCAAGCTCTCGCTCCTGTCGGGTGGCGAGCGCTCGCTAACCGCGCTGGCCTTCCTGTTCGCCGTCTTCCGCAGCCGCCCGTCGCCCTTCTACGTGATGGACGAGGTCGAGGCCGCGCTCGACGACATGAACCTGCACCGCTTCCTCGACCTGGTGCACGAGTTCCGCCAAGAGGCGCAGCTCATCATCGTCAGCCACCAGAAGCGCACGATGGAGGCTGCCGACATCCTCTACGGGGTGACGATGGAGCCTGGTGGCTCGTCGAAGGTCGTGAGCGAGAAGGTCACCGAGCTCGCAGGCTGAGCGAGCGCCCTACGCTGCCTGGCGTCATGGAACTCGTCCTTCTCGTACTGCTTGCCGCGCTCGTGCTCGTGGGGTTGGCCTTCGTCGCCACCCGCCGGGGGCGAGGCACCACGCTCGAGCCGCTCGTCGAGCCGCCTGCCGAACGACGCGTCGAAGAGGTGGGGGAGGAGCAGGCTGAGGTCCTCGTCGAGCCTGAGCCACAGCTCAAGCCGACCTTTCGTGACCGGCTCGGCAAGGCGCGCTCTGCGCTGTCGGGCTACGTGGGCTCGGTCCTCGCTCGCGACAAGATCGACGGCGAGACCTGGGACGAGCTGGAGGAGGCGCTGATCCGCGCCGATGTCGGCGTCGCCACCACCACTGACATCCTCGAGCGACTGCGCGCGACCGTCGACGCAGAGCGCATCACCGAGCCCCTGGCGCTGCTCGAGGCGCTGAAGGCGCAGCTCAAGGCCGACCTGGCGCCGGGAGATCGTTCGCTGCGGTTCGAGCCGGGGGCGCCCAACGTGTGGCTGTTCGTCGGCGTCAACGGCGTCGGCAAGACGACGACCATCGGCAAGATCGGCAAGCGCCAGGCCGAGGCCGGGCGTTCCGTGGTGATGGCCGCAGGCGACACGTTCCGGGCCGCCGCGGCGGAGCAGCTCACGACCTGGGCCGAGCGCTCCGGTGCCGACCTCGTGCGCGGCGACGAGGGCGGCGATCCCAGCTCGATCATCTTCGACGCCGTGCAGCGTGCGGCTGCCCGCGGCAACGACCTTGTCCTGGCCGACACCGCCGGTCGCCTGCACACGAAGGTCAACCTCATGGAAGAGCTGCGCAAGGTGCGCCGCGTCGCAGACCGCGAGCCCGGCAAGGTCACCGAGGTGCTGCTCGTGCTCGACGCGACGACCGGCCAGAACGGCCTCGTGCAGGCGCAGCAGTTCACCGAGGCTGTCGAGCTGACCGGCGTCGTCCTCACCAAGCTCGACGGCTCCGCCAAGGGCGGTATCGCGCTGGCGATCCAGTCCACGCTCGGCATCCCGATCAAGCTGGTCGGCCTCGGCGAGTCGGTCGACGACCTGGTCGAGTTCGACCCGGACGAGTTCATCGACGCCTTGTTCGACGCCTCCTGAGGTCGGCTCGCCGCCAGGTCTACGCTCGCCTCATGTTCACCCTCATCCGACTGCTCTTCCTGCCCGCCAAGGTGGGCGTCGGCAGCGCCAAGCTGGGCGCCAAGACCGGCTACCGGGCCGGGCGGCTGTTCGGCTACAAGCGGATCTTCGTGTTCGCTGCCGGCGTCGGGGTCGGTCTGCTCATCGCCCCGATGACGGGTCGGGAGGCCCGGGCTCGGCTCCAGAAGCTGATCGACGAGCGCCGCGGCGTCGGATCGGACGATCTGGCGGCCCGGGTCGCCTTCGAGCTCTCCCACGCACCGCGCACGTGGCACCTCCCGCAGCCGACCGTCGAGGTTCAGGGCGGCACCGCCATCCTCCGGGGCGTGGTGCCGCACGAGGAGGGTCGCATCGACCTCGAGCGCACGGCTGCGGCAGTGGCCGGCGTGGTCGAGGTGGACAACCACGTCGCTGTCTCA
This sequence comes from Actinomycetota bacterium, assembly GCA_049325515.1. Lineage (GTDB taxonomy): Bacteria > Actinomycetota > Acidimicrobiia > Acidimicrobiales > VFJN01 > VFJN01. The sequence goes on from JBMOLI010000018.1 coordinate 246,090, forward strand.
GGTCATTCGGGAACCAACGGGCACCACTGACACGTCAAAGGCGTGTCAGCCCCGCCAGGCGGGCGAGCTTCAGGTCATCAGGAGGCAGCGAGATGGTGGAAGAGACCGGAGACACCTCCCACGAGGACCTCACGCTCGAGCCGGCACGGCCGGTCACCAAGCGCGCTCCTCGCTCGCTGTGGGCCGTCCTCGCCGTCATCGCAGTCGCCACGGGTGCGCTGGTCGTCACCTCAGGGGGTGAGGGTGGGCCACCGCGGCTGCCTGTAGCGCTCGGCGCGTCCAGTGCGGGCCGTGAAGCGGCAGGCGCCATGTCCGCCGACATGGCCCTTGCCTGGGTCACCTATCTCGCTGGCGACGACCTTCCCGCGCTCGGCGGTGAGGCGCCCGCCTACAAGATCGTGGGCGCCGTCGACGAAGGTCGGGTGCGAGCGCTTGCCGCAGCACTCGGCTTGGACGGCGATCCCACTCACGACGGCAGCCTGTGGCGCGTCGAATCGGCTGACGGCATCCTCGAGGTCTACGAGGAGGGCGGTGGATCGTGGTGGTTCTCCGCCTCCCAGGGGAGCGTCAGCGGTGGCGGCAGTGCGGGCTGCGAGCCGGGCCCGGCGGTCGACTGCGCAGTCGCCGAGCCGCGTGTCGACGAGCCCGCGACGACCGTGCCGCCGGAGTGCGCGGCCGACGGCTCGGACTGCGTGACGACGTTCGAGTGCCCGCCCGATGCCGACTGTGCCGCTCCGGAGCCGGTGCTGCCGACGCCCGCGGCCGACCTCCCCAGCGAGGACGAGGCGCGCCAGATCGCGCTCGACCTGCTGGCCGAGGCCACCGGCATCGACCTCGGTGACGCCAAGGTCACCGTCGACGGCCCCTACGACGCCTGGTACATCATGGTCGAGCCCCGGCTCGACGGCACCCCCGTCTCCGGGTGGCAGGCCTCGGTCGGAGTCGGCCCTCACGGCGAGATCCTGAACGCCGCCGGCACCCTCGGCACGGCCGAGCGCGTCGGCGACTACCCGCTCATCGACACCAGGGCCGCCGTCGACCGGCTCAACGAGATGCAGGGCGGCTACTACGGCGATCCCGTGCCGCTCGGCGCTCCGGATGGCGTGACCCGCGACGCCGGTGTCGCCGTCGCCGAGGACCCCGCGGGCAGCGATCCGGGTGCAGCTCCTACGACCACCGTCGTGCCGCAGTGCAAGGTGCAGCCGGACGGCTCTGAGGTCTGCGAGCTCAGCGAGACCGGAGTTGCCATCGAGTGCCCGGATCAGGTCCCCGTGCCAGAGCCCGCCGTCGAGCCCGGCGACGATCCTGTCCAGTCGATCTACCCCGGAGTCGACTGCGCGCAGACGGGCATCTGCTACGACACGGTCCCGCCGGCGGATGCTGAAGGCGCTCCGGAGACGACGCTCGCGAGTCCCATCTGCACGGAGCCGATCCCGTATCCGTACCCCGAGCCCGAGCCGGTCGAGATCACGCTGCACGAGGCCGAGCCGGTGCTGATCGCCATGCCCGCCTTCGACCGAGGCAGCGAGATGTACCTGGTTCCGGGCTACCGGCTCTCGGGTGACGACGGCGCCGTGGTCGAGGTCATCGCGGTCGCTGACGACAGCCTTGCGCCCACCACAACGGTGCCCGAGACGACCGAGACGACCGAGGGCCCCACGCCGCCGCCGACCAGCTGCGAGACCGCCGTCGAGGACGATGGCTCCGGCACGACGCACACCGTCCAGACCTGCCCCGAGCCGAGCGGCGACCCGGTGGTCCTCGAGGAGGGCCAGGAGCCCGAGATCGGCGTCGGCTACTACGTCGACGTGAATGTGATCACGGGGCACTGCAACTGGGTCAGTGTCCAGGTCGCCGATCGTTGGTGGTGGGCCGAGAAGTCCGAGGCCGAGCTCGCCGAGTGGAGCACGCCGACCGAGGGCGGGACCTTCACCCTCATCGACGAGAACCATGCTCAGTTCGTGGGTGACAGCGCGGGTAGGAAGACAGCGGACCTCACCATCTTCGGGGACGGCACCCAGCCACCAGGCTGCGCCTGACCGATCCAGGGGCTGGAGTGCCGCACCCCTACTGGTCGCCACTAGCATCGGCGGCTCATGTTCGACGCACTCTCTGACCGCTTCGACGGGATCTTCAAGCGCCTCCGGGGCAAGGGCAAGCTCAGCGAGGCCGATGTCGACGAGGTCCTCCGCGAGATCCGCGTCGCTCTGCTCGAGGCCGACGTCAACTTCCAGGTCGTCAAGGGCATGCAGGCGCGCATCCGTGAGCGCGCGGTGGGTGTGGAGCTGGCCGAGGCGCTCAACCCGGCCCAGCAGGTCATCAAGATCGTCCACGAGGAGCTGATCAACACCCTCGGCGGCGAGACCATCAAGATCACCTACGCCTCGAAGCCGCCCACGGTCGTGCTGATGGCCGGCTTGCAGGGCTCCGGCAAGACGACCAACTCGGCCAAGCTCGCTCGCTGGTTCAAGCAGCAGGGCCGCAACCCGCTCCTCGTGGGCGCCGACCTCCAGCGGCCGGCTGCCGTCGAGCAGCTGCGCACCCTTGCCGAGCAGATCGACGTGCCGGTGTTCAGCCAGCCCGGCGATCCCGTCGAGACCGCTGCTGCCGGCCTGGCCGAGGCTCGACGCCTCGGGCGCGACGTCCTCATCGTCGACACGGCCGGCCGCCTCGCCATCGACGCCGAGCTGATGGAGCAGGTCCGCCAGATCTCCGAGGCGACCAGCCCCGACTACACGTTCCTCGTCGTCGACGCCATGACCGGCCAGGACGCCGTCACCGTCGCCGAGTCCTTCAACCAGACGCTCGCCCTCGACGGCGTCATCCTCACCAAGCTCGACGGCGACGCCCGGGGTGGCGCGGCGCTCAGCGTGAAGGAGGTGGTGGGCAAGCCCATCGCCTTCGCTTCCACCGGCGAGAAGCTGGCGGACTTCGAGCTGTTCCACCCCGACCGGCTGGCCGGCCGCATCCTCGGGATGGGCGACGTCCTCACCCTCATCGAGAAGGCCGAGCAGGTCTACGAGCAGGAGGCCGCGCGGGAGGCGGCCGAGCGCCTCATGGACGGGCGCTTCACGCTGGATGACTTCCTCGACCAGATGCAGCAGCTGAAGAAGATGGGCCCGCTGTCAGGCCTGGTCGGGATGATCCCGGGCATGCCGAAGGAGCTGAAGGGCGCCCAGATCGAAGATGGTCAGCTGACCCGCATCGAGGCGATCATCCGCTCGATGACGCCCGGTGAGCGCGCCGACGTCGACCTGATCGACGGGTCGCGCCGAGCCCGCATCGCCCGGGGCGCGGGCGCCGACCCCGGTGAGGTCGGCCAGCTCGTCAAGCAGTTCAAGGAGATGCAGAAGCTGATGAAGCGCATGCCCGGCCTCTCTGGCACCAAGCGCGCCAAGGGCCAGAAGGGCAAGGGCAAGAGGAAGTCCGGGGGGCGCCCGACGGCGAGCCGCACCGGTCCGCCCAGCGCGCCGAAGAAGCCGTTCACGCTGCCCGGGTTGCAGTAGCACCGACCCACGGACCACCATGGTCCGCCGCACTCGCTGCGGGAACACCTCGATAAAGGACGAATCCGAGTGGCCGTCAAGCTCCGCCTCATGCGCATGGGCAAGAAGAAGCAACCGACCTACCGCGTCGTGGCGGCCGACTCGCGCTCTCCTCGCAACGGCCGGTTCATCGAGATCATCGGCACCTACGACCCACGCCAGGAGCCCTCGGTCGTCAAGATCGACACCGACCGCGCGGCCGACTGGATCAGCAAGGGCGCCCAGCCCACCGAGACCGTGGCACGCCTCCTGAAGGTGGCCGAGGCTCAGCCGGCACCCGTCGCAGCTGACACCGCCGACGAGGCATGACCGACGCCGACGACCAGCTCGACCAGCAGCTGGACGAAGCGGACGTGAACCGCATCGACGCTCCTGACGCCAGTGCGTCGGGGGATGGCGACGAGCCGGCTCCCACTGCCATCTCCGTGCTCGACCTCATCGTCACGTCGCTCGTCGACGACGCCGACGCGGTGCGCATCGACGCCATCGAGCAGCGTGATCGGGTGCGCCTCGAGGTGCGCGTCGGCCCCGACGAGATGGGCCGCGTCATCGGCAAGCGTGGCCGCGTCGCCAACGCCATCCGCACGGTCGTGCGCGCCGCCGCCGTGCGCGACGACGTCGCAGTCGACATCGAGTTCGAGGACTGACCTGCTCGAGGTAGGGCGGATCACGAAGGCGTTCGGGCTCCGGGGTGAGGTGCTCGTGGCGCTGACCTCCGACCGCACGTCACGGCTCGACCGGGGATCGGTCCTGTCGACGGATCGCGGCGAGCTGACGGTGCTGTCGAGCGCACGCCACCAGGACCGCTGGATCGTGCAGTTCGCCGGCATCGAGGATCGCACCGCTGCGGATGCGTGGCGCGGTGTCGTGCTGCGCGCCGAACCCCTGCCCGAGGACGACGACACACTGTGGGTGCACGAGCTCATCGGCGCTCGCGTGGCACTGGTCGACGGCACCGACGTCGGCAGCGTGGTCGAGGTGCAGGCGAATCCGGCGAGCGACCTGCTCGTCCTCGACTCTGGAGCGCTCGTCCCCGTGGTGTTCATCACCGAGCACGCGCCTGGTCAGATCACCATCGATCCGCCTGAAGGGCTGTTCGACCTGTAGTCCTGTCCCTGCCGTGCCGGCCGGTCCCTAGGCTCGGCAGCGCCATGCGGATCGACGTCTTCACCATCTTCCCGGACATGGTCACCGGGTTCGCAGGCCACAGCCTGCTCGGCAAGGCGCGGGCCGCCGGAACCGTCGACCTGCGGGTGCACGACCTTCGTGCCCATGCCGGGGGAGTGCACCGGGCGGTGGACGACGCACCCTTCGGTGGCGGCGCCGGCATGGTGCTGATGGCGGAGCCCGTGTTCGCCGCCGTCGAGGCGATCGAGCCACCTCGCCCGCTCCTGTACCTCAGCCCGGCGGGCCGGCGCTTCGACCAGGAGGTGGCGCGTGAGATGGCGGCAGGCGACGGGTTCAGCCTGCTGTGCGGCCGCTACGAGGGCCTCGACCAACGAGTGCGCGACCACTTGGTCGACGGCGAGCTCTCGATAGGCGACTACGTGCTCGGAGGCGGCGAGGTGGCGGCCATGGTCGTGCTCGAAGCGGTCACCCGGCTCGTGCCCGGGGTGATGGGCAACGACGCCTCGGCTGACGACGAGTCCTTCAGCGACGGTCTCCTCGAGTACCCGCACTACACCCGGCCCGCCGAGTACCGCGGCTGGGAGGTGCCCGAGGTGCTGCGCTCGGGCGACCACGCGCGCATCGCCAAGTGGCGTCGCGCCCAGGCGCTGGCCCGCACGATCGCCAAGCGGCCCGATCTCATCGAGGCGCGTGGTGGCCTGACGGATGCCGACCGGGCGTTGCTGGAGGAGCTCGGCGGGGCCGGTTCGACCGCGTGACGGCGGCCCGCCTATCCTTCCCTGTCCCTCGGAAACGCCGCCGATCACAAGCTCTCGGAGCGACCTGCCATGCAACCCACCGATCTCGTCGACCAGTCCAGCCTGCGCACGGACATCCCCGACTTCGCGCCGGGCGACACCCTCAAGGTGCACGTCAGGGTCGTGGAGGGCACGAAGGAGCGCCTGCAGGTGTTCCAGGGTGCGGTCATCGCTCGTCAGGGTGACGGCCTCCGCGAGACCTTCACCGTCCGCAAGATCTCCTACGGCGTCGGCGTGGAGCGCACCTTCCCGATCCATGCCCCCACGATCGGCAAGATCGAGGTCGTCAGCCGCGGCGACGTGCGCCGGGCCAAGCTCTACTACCTCCGCGATCGCGTCGGTAAGGCCGCCAAGATCAAGGAGAAGCGCGATCGTTAGAACTCGTTCTAACGGCGGCGAGGCCAGCTCAATCAGACGCCGCTAGGCGCGAATCCGAGCGATCACCTCTATCTCGACGGCGATGTTGAAGGGGAGCTCCGCGAGTCCGACCGCGCTCCGGGTGTGGCGGCCGGCGTCGCCGAAGACGTCGACGAAGAGATCCGAGCAACCGTCGATCACCCCGGGGGTCTGGTTGAAGCCCGGCTCGACGTTGACCATGCCGAAGACCTTCACGATCCGCTGAACTCGATCCAGCGAGCCCAGCTCGTGATTCAGCGTGGCGAGGATGGACAGTCCGGTGAGCCGTGCGGCCTCGCGGCCCTCGGCTAGGGACAAGGTCCCTCCCACCTTTCCGGTGATGGTCCTCGTGCCGTCGGTCGGGCCGTGACCGCCCACGTACACGATGTCATCGTCGACCACGCACCCGAGGTAGTTCCCGGCCGGTGGAAACACCGCAGGTAGCTCGATGCCCAGCTCGCGCAGCCGGTCGCTGATCATGGCGCGGGACTCTAGCGAGCCGCCGCCCGGTAGGTTCTGCGATTCGGACCATCTGGGCGTTCGACTCGCGACTTGGGGGAGGGGGTGAAGGTGGACAGCGACCAGTGGCCGATGTTGAAGGACAAGCGCGTTCGGGCGCTGATCGAGCTGCCGTTCCTGCTCGGCGCGGCTCTCGTCATCACGCTCGTCGTGAAGGGGTTGCTGGCGCAGGCCTTCTTCATCCCCAGCGCATCGATGGAGCCGCAGCTGCGGGAGGGCGACCGCGTGGTCGTGTCGAGGTTGTCGTATCGCGTCCACGATCCGCGCCGCGGCGACATCGTCGTGTTCCCGTCGCCGGAGGTCGAGCCCGAGAAGGAGGGCCTCGTCGAGAGGGTGTTCCACGACGTCCTCGAGAGCGTGGCGCTGCGCGACCCTGGCGACCGCGAGCTGATCAAGCGCGTGATCGGGCTGCCGGGGGAGACGATCGAAGGGCGCGACGGGCAGGTGTTCATCGACGGGCGCCGCCTGATCGAGCCCTACCTCCGACCCGAGGTGCGCACGAGCGACTTCGGGCCGACCGAGATACCCGACGACAGCGTGTTCGTGATGGGCGACAACCGCCCCAACTCGCGAGACAGCCGCTTCATCGGTGTAATCGAGGTCGACACGATCGTGGGCCGCGCCATCTGGCGCGTGTGGCCTCCATCGCGCACCGCCTTTCTCTGACAGTGGACAGCGGTAGCGTGGCGCCATGTCGACCGAGGACCTCGAGCGCTACGAAGCCGAGATCGAGCTCCAGCTCTACAAGGAGTACAAGGACGTCGCTCCGATGTTCTCCTACGTGGTGGAGACCGAGCGGCGCTTCTACCTGGCGAACGAGGTCGTCAAGAACGTCCGCAACGAGGACGGCCGCACCTACGTCGAGCTGCAGATGCGCGACGCCTGGGTGTGGGACATGTATCGCACGACGCGCTTCGTGGCGTCCGTGTCCATCGTGACGTTCAAGGACGTCAACATCGAGGAGCTTCCCAAGAAGGAGCTGTAGTCCATGGCGGACGGGCGCCGCGCGCTGGGCGCGGACGGCGAGGCCCAGGCTGCGTCTTGGTACGTGGCGAACGGCTACGAGATCGTGTGCCGCAACTGGCGCTGCCGGGACGGTGAGCTCGATCTCGTCGTGCGGCGCGGGCAGGAGCTCGTGTTCGTGGAGGTCAAGACCCGCACCTCTGAGCGCTTCGGCTCGCCAGCCGAAGCCGTGACGATCGTCAAGCAGCGCCGCCTGCGCGGGTTGGCGGCCCGCTACCTCTCCGAGAGCGCCACCCGCTCATCACAGGTGCGGTTCGACGTGGTGTCGATCCTGGCGGGCGACCTGCGGGTGATCGAGGCGGCGTTCTGAACCGGGGTCAGCCGAACAGCGCCCACGCCACCAGCAGCGCGCAGACGAGCACGGCGCCGGCGACGAGCAGGTAGTCGGCCGCCGAGCGGCGCTGCTGGCGGAAGGGGTTCAGGCCCATGGGCTCACTATCGTGCCCCAGATGGACACCTTGCAGGTGCAGCGGGCCGACGGCGTCATGACGATCACCTTCGACCGTCCCGAGAAGAAGAACGCCATCAGCCACCAGATGTGGGACGAGCTCCACGAGCTCGCATCACAGCTCGTCGGGTCGACCGAGGATCGCTGCGTGATCCTCACCGGTGCGGGCGGATCGTTCTGCTCCGGCGCTGACCTGTCCGGTGAGGGAGCGGGGGCGGAAGCCACCCACCAGCTCGCCAACATGCGGCGCATCAACGCCGTCGTGCAGGCGTTCCACGAGCTCCCGCAGCCGACCATCGCCAAGGTGACAGGCGTGGCCGCCGGTGTTGGCATGAGCCTGGCACTCGGATGCGACGTCGTCGTGGCTTCCGAGGAGGCGCGGTTCTCGGCCATCTTCGCCAAGCGCGGGCTGTCGCTCGACGGCGGCATGTCGTGGTTGCTGCCGCGCTTGGTCGGCCTTCACCGCGCCAAGGAGCTTGCGCTCTTCGGCGACGTCATCTCTGCGGACGAGGCGCTTCGCCTCGGCATCCTCAACCGCGTTGTGCCGGCAGGCGAGGTCGACGCTGTGGTGGCCGACCTGGCGACGCGCCTCGCTGCCGGACCGCCCATCGCGCTGGCCATGACGAAGCGCATGCTCAACCGGGCCTTCGAGCAGAGCTTCGAGCAGTCCCTCGACGACGAGGCTCGCTGCCAGACGGTGAACTTCGGAACGCAGGACACCATCGAGGCCATCAGCGCCTTCCTCCAGAAGCGCGAGCCTCGCTTCAACGGCCGCTGACACAGCGCGCTGCGGGCCGCGCATCGGCCCTTCCGACCTGTCGTACTCGCTGCCTATGCTCGGCTCCGCGCCTCGACGGCCGGCGTTGACGGCCTCCTCACAGCCATACACCCGAACGGGTGCTGCCCCGAGGAGATGCCGTGCTCGGCCTCGTCCCCTCCGCCTCGCTGCTCGGCATCGACGGCCACGCCGTCACCGTCGAGGTCCACATGACCGGCGGGCTGCCTTCGTTCACGGTGGTGGGCCTACCCGACGCTTCCTGCCGCGAGGCTCGCGACCGGGTCCGTGCGGCGCTCCAGTCGACTGGCTTCGCGTGGCCGCAGAAGCGCGTGACGGTCAACCTGGCGCCGCCGACTGTGCGCAAGGTGGGTTCAGGCCTGGATCTGGCGATCGCGGTGGCGATGCTCGTCGCCGACGGTCACCTGCAGCAGCAGCAGGTCGGCGATCGCGCCTTTCTCGGAGAGCTTGGGCTCGACGGCACCGTGCGCCCGGTCATCGGCACGATCTGCCTGATCGAGGCCTTCGGCGACGGCGCGCTGGTGCTGCCGAGGGAGAGCGTGGAGGAGGCTCGGCTCGTCGCCAACCGGGTCCTCCATCCTGTGCACACGCTCGGCGAGGTCGTCGCGTGCCTGCGCGGCGACGAGCCCTGGCCCTCACCCGGTCCAGCGTCAGACCCTGAGCCCTCTCCGCCCCAGGCGGATCTGGCCGACGTGCGCGGCCAGCCCGTTGCCCGCTTCGCCCTGGAGGTCGCCGCCGCCGGGGGCCACCACCTGCTGATGCTCGGCCCGCCGGGGGCGGGCAAGACGATGCTCGCCTCGCGGTTGCCCGGTCTGCTTCCGCCGCTCAGCGATCGCGACGCTCTCGAGACCACGCGCATCCACTCGGCCGCTGGGATCGGGCTCCCGCGCGGCGGCCTCGTTCGATACGCCCCGTTCCGGGCTCCGCACCACGGCGCTTCGTCGGTTGCGCTCGTGGGGGGCGGCACCTCTCTCATGCGACCCGGCGAGATCTCGGCAGCCACCAATGGGGTCCTGTTCCTCGATGAGCTGGCTGAGTTCGCACCCCACGTCCTCGACGCGCTGCGCCAGCCGCTCGAGGAGGGCGTGGTGCGCGTCGCCCGTGCTGTCGCAACCGTCTCGTTCCCCGCCCGGTTCCTCCTCGTGGCTGCGATGAACCCGTGCCCGTGCGGCTACGGGAGTCAGCCGGGCGGGTGCAGGTGCACCGAGGGAGCGCGCCTGCGCTACCAGCGACGGCTGTCCGGGCCGCTGCTCGATCGCTTCGACCTGCGTGTGGAGGTGAGTCGCCCATCGGTCGACGACCTGCTCAGCCAAGCGCGTGGCGAGCCATCCGCGGCCGTTGCCGCGCGGGTGGCCGAGGTCAGAGACGTTGCTGTGCTGCGCGGTGTGCGCGCCAACGCCGAGCTGCCTGCCAGCCGCCTCGACGAGGTGGCTCCACTCACCGAGGGCGCTCTCGCTCTCCTCGAGGAGGCGCTGCGCTCTGGCCGTCTCTCCGCCCGCGGGCTCCACCGGGTGAGGCGCGTCGCCCGCACCATCGCCGATCTGCAGGGCGCGCCCCACGAGCTCAGCGCTGCGCACGTGGCCATCGCCTTGGGCCTGCGGGTCGACGCGCCCGGTGTCACCCCACCGGTTCAGGCGCTGGCCGGATGAGCTCGAGCCCGCACACCCCGACCCAGCTCGGGTCAGCGGCCCTCCTGGCCGGGCTGCCGATGATGTGGCCACACCGGCTGTCCGTGCTCCTCGACGCATGGGAGCCCGTCGAGGCATGGAACCGCGCCACCTCGGCTCGGGCAGATCGCCTCGTGCTGCCCGACGGTTCGCCGCTGCTCCCATCCGGGAGCCAGCCCACCCCCAGCACGGTGATGGCGGCGTGGCGCGCCGCCGCAAGGGGTGCCGACCCGCAGCAGGCGATCGAGCGGCACGCCGCCAGTGGCATCGAGGTCGTGCTCCGCGATGACCAGCGCTACCCGTCGTCGTTGGCAGGTGACATCGAGCCGCCGGGGGTGCTGTTCGTGCGGGGTGATCTGGGTGTGATCGATGCGCCGCGCGCAGCGATCGTGGGAACCCGGCGCTGCACCGGCGTGGGGGCGGGCGTGGCTCGCGAGCTCGGGCGCGAGCTGGCGGCGGCAGGGGTCGTGGTCGTATCGGGCCTGGCGCTCGGAATCGACGGTGCGGCGCACCGAGGCGTGCTCGACACGATGGCTTCCGGCGAGGGCGGAGCTCGCCCGGTGGGGGTCGTCGGGTCGGGTCTCGACTGCGTGTACCCGGCGCGTCACAAGGAGCTGTGGGATGCAGTCGGCTCGAGCGGCGTCCTCCTGAGCGAGGCACCAGCGGGCGCGCGGCCGGCGGCTTGGCGCTTTCCTGCCCGCAACCGGATGATCGCAGCGCTGGCCGATGTTGTGGTCGTGGTCGAGTCACATGCCGCGGGTGGCTCACTGCTCACGGTCGGTGAGGCCGAGCGCCGTGACGTGCCCGTGCTTGCCGTGCCCGGCTCCGTGAGAAGCCCAGCGGCCGCTGGCACCAACCAGCTCATCGCGGACGGCTGCCACCCGGTCTGCGACGCGCGTGACGTGCTTATCGCGCTCGGCCTCACCCCGGCCGGCCGCCGCGGGGCGCCCAAAGACCCTCGGCCCAAGCCCTCGGACGACGAGCAGCGGGTGCTCGAGGCCTTCAGCTGGGAGCCGGCAACGCTCGAACAGCTGGCTGTGCGCAGCGGCCTCGACCTACCGACGCTCGCCATGGCGCTGGAGAGGCTCCTGACGACGGGATGGGTCAGCGCCCAGGGCGGCTGGTACGAGCGGGTGGTCCCGCAGTGACGGTCAGTGGCGCCGGGTCCGTTGAGCGCTGGATGGTCGGCAGTACGGTGCTCGTGTGCCGTGGCACGAACAGGAGTTCCTCACCTCGCTCACCTCAGTGGCGCCTCGCACTGTCACCGCCTATCGAGTCGACCTGTCGGGCTTTGCGGCATGGGCGGGGGGGCGCGGCATCGACGGTCCCGATGGGGTCGACCGCCTTCTGCTGCGCGCCTACGTCGCCCATCTGGCCAGCAACCGCTACGCAAGGCGTTCGATCGCCCGCAAGGCGTCGACCCTGCGTCGCTACTTCGCCTGGTGCACCCGCACCGGCTTGCTCCGAGCTGATCCCGCCAGCGGCCTCTCGGCGCCACGCGGCGATGGCCGCCTGCCCAGGGTCCTGCGCCAGGACGAGCTCAACGCCCTGCTCGACGACCCCTCACAGGCGATCCAGTCAGACAGCCCGGCGGTGCGTGCGCGCGACGATGCCGTGCTCGAGGTGCTCTACGGCAGCGGGCTGCGAGTGGGCGAGGTGTGCGGTCTGGCGCCGGGCGACCTCGACCTGTCCCGAGGTCGAGCCACCGTGTGGGGCAAGGGCTCGAAGCAGCGCTCGGTGCCGCTCAGCGATCCAGCCGTCAAGGCCCTTCGGGCTTGGATCGGGCTGCGCAAGAGCCTCGTCACCTCGCTCACCCCGGCAGATGCCCTCTTCGTCAACCGGCGTGGGAAGCGGCTCACTCCACGTGACGTCCGACGACTCCTCGACCGCCGCGCTGCTGCCCCGACCCATCCCCACGCCCTCCGCCACACGTTCGCCACGCACCTGCTCGATGGTGGCGCCGACCTGCGGGCGGTGCAGGAGCTCCTCGGCCACGCCGACCTGTCCACCACCCAGCGTTACACTCATGTCAGCCGTGAGCGACTCCGGTCCGTGTACGACGCCACCCATCCACGGGCCTAGGGCGAGGGGCCAAATCCGTGACAACCAACGAGCTCGAGCCAGACATCGACCGTCTGTGGGTCGAGTACAAGGAGAGCGGTCAGCGCGAGCTGCGCGATCAGCTCATAGTGCACTACTCGCCACTGGTGAAGTACGTCGCGGGCCGGGTGGCCACGGGCCTGCCGCAGAACGTCGACCAGGCCGATCTGGTCTCCTACGGCATCTTCGGGCTGATCGACGCCATCGAGAAGTTCGACCTCGACCGCGGCTTCAAGTTCGAGACCTACGCCATCGCGCGCATCAAGGGCAACATCCTCGACGAGCTGCGGTCTATCGACTGGGTTCCCCGCTCGGTGCGAGCCAAGGCCCGGGCGATCGAGAAGGCCTATTCCAAGCTGGAGGGCGAGCTGCACCGCACCCCCACCGACGCCGAGCTGGCCGAGGAGCTCGAGCTCACCGACGACCAGCTCCAGACCACGCTCGGTCAGATCTCGTTCACAGGCCTGGTGGCGCTCGATGAGATGCTCTCGGGCGGCGACCGGGGCGACTCGATGACCCTCGGCGACTCGCTACCCGACGCCGCCATGGGCCCGGTGGCCGCCTACGAGGTCGAGGAGATGCGCCAGATCCTCGCCGACGCCATCAACCGGCTGCCCGAGCGGGAGAAGATGGTCCTAACGCTCTACTACTACGAGGGTCTCACCCTGGCGGAGATCGGCTCGATCCTCGGCGTCACCGAGAGCCGCGTCTGCCAGATCCACACGAAGTCGGTCATCCAGCTCCGGGTCCGCATGGCGGCCTCGGAGCGCGAACCCGCCTGACGTCCGTCAATCGGCCGCTGAAGCGGCCCGTCGCTTCCCCCTTCCTGGTCCTGCGCGCCCATGAAGGGGAGGCCGGATGCCTCGACGCGTGCTGCTCTGCGCTCTGGCGCTCAGCATCCTCTCGCTCTCGATCCACGCGCGGCCTGCCGCCGGAGCGCCGCCGCCCGCGTACCTAGCTCCGGTCGACGCACCGGTCGTCGACCCCTTCCGTCCGCCGGCCGGGCCCTACGCAGCGGGGAACCGGGGCCTCGAGTACGGCACCGCGCCCGGCGCGGCGGTTCGCGCCGCCGCCGGTGGTGTCGTGACGTTTGCGGGGACGGTCGCCGGCACCCGCCACGTGACGGTCCTGCACCCTGACGGGCTGCGGACGTCCTACTCGTTCCTCGCCACGGTCGAGGTGGTGGTGGGTCAGCGGCTGAGTCAGGGCGAGCGGTTGGGCACGACGGCCGGTCACCTGCATCTCGGCGCCCGTGCCGGGGACGCCTACCTGGACCCGTCCGCGCTCTTCGGCACGGCCCAGGTGCGGGTGCGGCTCGTGCCCTTCGACGAGCCGCCTGGCACCGGGCCATCCGGCGAGCGCAACGCACTGCTGCAGCTGATCGGCGGAGTCGGCGGCGTGCTCAAGCGGGGCGCCGAAGGGCTGGTCGACAAGGCGTTGCGCGGCACGGGGGCGACGGCGGACTGGCTCCGGCAGGAGGGCGGCCACCTGCTCCGCACCGCCGCCCACTACATGAGCCGCATCCAGCCAGGGTCCGCCCAGCTGCACCTCCTGTTGGCGGGGGTGCAGGCGTGGGGGCGGGCCGGGATGACGGCCCGCCGGGACTGCACGCCCGCGGATCGACCCGTCCCGCGATCGGGTCCGGGGCGTCGAAAGGCGATCCTGGTGGGTGGGCTCGGCTCATCGAGCGACAACGCTGCTATCGACGAGCTCGACACCCCGGCGCTGGGGTACGAGGCGCCCGACGTCGTGCGGTTCAGCTATGCGGGTGGTCGCACGCCCGGGGCCGACGGCCCAGCGAACCTGCCTACGACCACCTACGAGCCGGCTGACACCCAGGTCGACCCGCGAGCGTCTGCTCGCGGCCTGGCCGACCTCATCGAGGCGTTCGCCGCAGAGCAGCCGGGCACCCCGATCGACCTTTACGCGCACAGCCTCGGCGGGCTCGTCGTGCGGCTCGCTCTCATCGAGCTGGAGGCGCGCCACGGAACCGAGTGGCTCCGACGGCTCGGGCTGGTGGCGACTTTGGGCACACCCCACGGCGGCGCGGACCTGGCGACCGCGATCCACGCGGTCGGCACCACCGGCACCGGCTCATCGGTCTTCGACGGGGTCGAGCTGGTGCCCGGGGTGCACCTCGATGACGACGCTCCCGCCATCACGGCGCTGTCGGAGACGTCCGACCTGGTCGCCGACCTGGCCGACACACCCCTGCCCGAGGGCGTCCAGGTCGTGTCGATCGCGGCCCGCGGGGATCTCATCGTCCCGGTGCCGCGCACCCTTGTGCCCGGCGCGACGCAGGTGGTCGTGCCGGTCGACGGCATCAGCGCTCACGACGCCCTGCCCGGCAGTCCGGAGGCCCACCGCGAGCTGGCGCTGGCGCTTGGCGGCAGGCCCCCGACGTGCGTCTCCTTCGCCTGGGCACTGCTCGGTCAGCTGACCGGCGAAGGCATCAGCTGGGTGGAGGACATGGCGGGGGCACTGGCCTGGTTCGGGGCCTCCCGGGTGGGGCGTCCGCTCGGCGGCTGACATCGCTGTTGGCCCAGCACATGGCCATCCCGCTAGATTCGTCCGTCGGCCAGGCGACCGCCCGGCTGATCCACACACCTAGCACCCGGGCCATCCCGCGGTCGCCCCTCTGGGGCGCCAGGTCCGGCGCCGGCTCAGGCCGGCACAGCAAACCCGGGAAGGAGCCCTAGTGGCCGTAGTCACCATGAAGCAGCTGTTGGAGGCTGGCGTCCACTTCGGGCACCAGACGCGTCGCTGGAACCCGAAGATGAAGCGGTTCATCTTCGGTGAGCGCAACGGCATCTACATCATCGACCTCCAGCAGACGCTGGCCCGGATCGAGACCGCCTACACCTTCGTGCGCGACCTCGTCGCCGACGGCGGCACGATCCTTTTCATCGGCACGAAGAAGCAGGCGCAAGACCCCATCCAGTCCTACGCCGAGAAGGTCGGCATGCCTTACATCAACCAGCGCTGGCTGGGCGGCATGCTCACGAACTTCGAGACCATCGGCAAGCGCGTCGCCAAGATGCAGGAGTACCGCCGCATGCGCGCCTCCGGCGAGTTCGACGCCATGCCCAAGAAGGAGGCGCTCCTCCTCAGCCGCGAGCTCGAGAAGCTGGAGCGCAACCTCGGCGGCATCGCTCAGATGGACAAGCTCCCCGATGCCGTGTTCATCCTCGACACGAAGAAGGAGCACATCGGCGTCACCGAGGCCAACAAGCTGGGCCTCCCGATCATCGCCGTGGTCGACACCAACTGCGATCCGGATGTGATCCAGTACGTGATCCCGGGCAACGACGACGCCATCCGCTCCGGAAGCCTGATGTGCCGGGTGATCGCCGATGCCGTCGAGGAGGGCCGCTACATCGCGTCCCGCCGCGGCAGCGCGGCGGCCGCGCCTGCTGCGGTGCGCACGGAGGACGAAGAGGCGCAGGTCGCAGCTCAGCAGGCCGAAGCGCGCCGGCAGGCCCTGCTCGCCCAGCAGGAGCGCGAGGCCCGTGTCGCCGCCGGCCGCGGCCCGGCCATCCCACCCCCGCCCCCTGTCGTCACCGAGGCTCCGGCAGCCGATGCGCCGGCCGCTGAGGCTGAGGCGCCCGCCCCCGAGGCACCCGCCGCAGAGGCACAGGCCCCAGCAGCCGAGCCCGAGTCCGAGGCTCCGGCCGAGGGCTGACCGCCGCCACCCCCGACCGCACCACCGAGGAGCTCACCCCCCAATGTCGTTCACAGCAAAGGACGTGCAGGCCCTGCGCCAGGCAACCGGCGCCGGGATGATGGATGCCAAGCGCGCGCTCGAGGAGTGCGACGGCGACTTCGACGCCGCCGCCAAGCTCCTGCGCGAGAAGGGCCTCGCCAAGCAGGTCGACCGCGCCGACCGTGAGAACACCCAGGGTGCCGTGGCGGTGGCCAGCGGCGACGGCGTGGCAGCGATCGTCGAGCTCAAGTGCGAGACCGACTTCGTCGCCAAGTCAGAGGAGTTCCTCAGCGTGCTCGACGCGCTGGCGGCGTCGGTGGTGGCAGACGGCTCGGTCGACGCGCACAAGGAGCGCATCGACGACCTCAAGGTCAAGCTCAAGGAGAACATCGACGTCGGGCGCGTCGCTCGCGTCGACGTGGCACCAGGCCAGGTGGTCGACACCTATCTGCACAAGCAGGAGGGTCGCGGGGTCAACGCTGTCATCGTCGTGCTCGACGGAGGCGACCAGGAGCTGGCCCACGAGGTCGCCGTGTCGGCTGCCTTCAGCAAGCCGCGCTACCTGCGCCGTGACGAGGTGCCCGAGTCCGAAGCCGCAGCCGAGCGCGAGACGCTGGTGGGCATCACGCGCGCCGAGGGGAAGCCCGAGCAGGCGATCGACAAGATCGTCGAGGGCCGTCTGAACGCGTGGTACAAGGACCAGGTGCTCCTGGAGCAGCCCTACGCCAAGGACGACAAGCAGACCATCACCCAGCTGCTGGGTGACGCCTCGATCGCGCAGTTCGCACAGGTCTACATCGGCTCTTGAGCGAGCTCCGGTACCCGCGGGTCCTGCTCAAGCTCTCCGGCGAGGCGTTCGCCGGCGACGACAACCCCATCGACGGCAAGGTGGCCGAGTTCGTCGCGGGCGAGATCGTGGAGGCCCGCGAGCTCGGCGCCGACGTGGCGGTGGTCGTCGGCGGAGGCAACATCTGGCGAGGCATGACCGGTGCTGGATCCGGGATGGACCGCGCGCAGGCCGACTACATGGGCATGCTCGCCACCGCCATCAACGCGCTGGCGCTGCAGGACACGCTCGAGCGGTTGGGGCAGCCCACCCGCGTGCAGAGCGCCATCCACATGTCGCAGGTCGCCGAGCCCTACATCCGGCGCCGAGCCATCCGGCACCTGGAGAAGGGCCGCGTCGTCATCTTCGCGGGCGGCACCGGCAACCCCTTCTTCACGACCGACACGGCTGCCGCCCTCCGGGCCGTGGAGATCGAAGCCGATGTGATGCTGCGCGGCACCCACTCGGGGGTGGAGGGCCTCTACACCGACGACCCGCGCACGAACAGCGACGCCACGCTCATCCCGGAGGTCACCTACCTCGACGTCCTCAATCGTGGGCTCAAGGCCATGGACTCCACGGCGATCACGCTGTGCATGGACAACGCCCTGCCGATCGTGATGTTCGACCTGCTCGCCAAGGGCAACGTCCGGTCCATCCTGGAGGGGAAGTCGATCGGTACTGTGGTTCGATGACCGCAGGAGAGGTCGCGACCTGATGTCCGAGGAGCTCATCAGGCTCGTGCTGGACGACGCGCGGGACAAGATGCACAAGGCGGTCGAGCACGCCCGCAGCGAGTTCTCCAGCGTGCGTACCGGTCGAGCGGCCCCGGCCCTGGTGGAGAAGATCCCGGTCGAGTACTACGGAAGCCAGGTGCCGCTCCAGCAGATCGCCGGGATCCAGGTGCCCGAGGCCCGCATGCTCGTCATCAGCCCCTACGACAAGGGCTCTCTCGCCGCCGTCGAGAAGGCGATCCAGCACTCCGACCTCGGGCTCAACCCGAGCAACGACGGCCAGGTCATCCGGTTGACGTTCCCGCAGCTCACCGCCGACCGCCGCAAGGAGCTCGTCAAGGTCGTGCGTTCGATGGCTGAGGACGGCCGGGTCGCGATCCGCAACGTGCGCCGCGCGGCGCGCCACGAGCTCGACGCGCTGGAGAAGGATCACGAAGCCACCGAGGACGACGTGGCACGCGCCGAGAAGGAGCTCGACAAGCTCACGCACGCGCAGGAGGCCGAGATCGACAAGGCGCTCGAGCAGAAGGAGCACGAGCTGCTCGAGGTCTGACGCGGTTCCGGCCCGCGCCGGATGCCGCGGTTGCACAGCCGACGCAAGGGAGGTCCGGATGGACCACGATCGACCAGACGACAAGCGCCCGGATCCGCCCAGCGAGGGCGTGCGCATCATCGGGGCCGAAGAGGCTGCCGAAGCACTGGAGCGCGGTGACGTCGCGCAGCGGCGAGGGGAGGATCAGCCGCGCTACGGCGACCGCCCGCCTTCGCCCGCGGGCGACGGCCCCCGCCCTGTGTTGCGCTTCCCGCTCGGGTCATCGTCAGACCCGCGCGACGTCGAGCGCCCAGCTGTTGCGGCCGACGAACCGATCTCAGAGCAGGTCGAGCTGCCGCACTGGACCGAACCGCCCACCGGCCAGGTTCCCCAGATCCTCCCGCAGTCACCCTCGGACGAGGACGACGCAGACGACTGGGCCAGCTTCGCCGCCTCCACGCCGCGCTGGCGCGACGACTCCACGCGCTACGAGCGCGACGAAGGGTTCGAAGACGTCGCGTCCTGGCAGGCAGACGAGGTGGACGATGATCGCCTCGGCGCCCTCGACGAGAGCGAGCGACCCACCCACGACGACTACTTCAGCTTCGCCGACCTCGACGAGGCGGTCCCGCCTGGGCGGTCTGTGTTCGCGGAGGCAGCTGAGGACGAGTTCTCCCCGCAGTGGACAGGAGATCTCGAGCCCGGGCCCGCCGACGACACCGAGACGGAGGCTGCCGTTCCGGTGGCGGATGCACGCGCCGCCCGGGCACCGTCGCGCTCACGGCGGGCGGCCACCGAGTCGTACCGTCCGCAGCGGGCTGCCCGCAGCGGCGGCCCCGACCGCGACATGGGCATGGCGGTGGTCGTCGGTGTTGCCTTCCTCGCCGTCGCCCTGATCCTGTTCAACATGGGCCCCGCCCCGGCGATGGTGCTGGTCACGGCGGTGATCGGGTTGGCGGTGGCCGAGCTCTACGGCGTCATGCGGCAGGTTGGCTACCAGCCCGTCGCGCTCGCCGGCATCACCGGCACCGTGGGGCTCGTCGTCGGCTCCTACAACTACGGCACCGCTGCCATCCCCACGGTCCTGTTCCTGACGACGGCCGTCTGCCTGCTCTGGTACCTCGTGGGCGCATCGACCGAGCACCCCGTGATGAACGTTGGCGTCACGCTGCTGGGCGTTCTGTGGGTCGGGCTGTTCGGCTCGTTCGCCGCTCTCATGTTGAGCATCGGCGACGATGGGCTGGGCCTGCTGCTCGCTGCGGTCCTGGGCACGATCGGCTACGACATCGGCGGTCTCTTCGTCGGCAAGAACGCCGGCCGCCAGCCGCTCTCCGCTGCCAGCCCCAACAAGACGGTCGAGGGGCTGATGGGTGGTTGCGTCGTCGCGTTCGTGGTGGTCGTGCTGCTGAGCGCGAGCCTGGGCCTCGGGCAGATCGACTCGTTCACCGAGGGAGCGATGGTGGGCCTGGCGGTGGCACTGTTCGCGCCGCTCGGCGATCTGTGCGAGTCGCTGCTGAAGCGTGACCTCGGCGTGAAGGACATGGGCGCGATCCTGCCTGGCCACGGTGGCCTGCTCGACCGCTTCGACGGGCTGCTGTTCGTCCTTCCTGCCGTGTGGCTCCTCGCCACGCTGAAGGACTTCTTCGTCTGAGGTCTGCCTCGCTCAGACGGCTTCGTAGATGAGCGCTTCGTCGGGATAGTCGACGGCACGCGCCCGGCCGGTGGCCTTGGCCACGTACATGGCGGCGTCGGCGCGCCGCACGGCCTCGTCGGGAGTGGACCCGGCGGGAGCGGTGCCGATGCCGAGGCTGGCACCGAAGGGGATCGCCTCGCCGTCGTGATGGAACGGGACCGTGAACGACTCCATGATCCGCCTGGCCGCCGCCACCGCTGCCGGGTGACCCGCGGTCACCAGCACGACGAACTCATCGCCACCCAGGCGAGCGAGCATCATCGATGGCTCGAGGCAGGCCTCGAGGCGCCGGCTGACCTCGACGAGGAGCTCGTCTCCGGCAGCGTGCCCGAGGCGGTCGTTGACCTGCTTGAAGCCATCGAGGTCGATGTAGATCACCGCGGGATCGACTTCCGGTGCAGTGACCGCGGACTCGAGGCGGGTGGCGAAGCTGGCGCGGTTGGCGAGACCCGTGAGCGAGTCCTCGTGCGCGAGCCGTTCGAGCTCGCGCTCTCGATCGTGCAGCGCCTCGACGGTGGTCCGCAGCTCCCATGCCGTCAGACCCTGGCGCGCCAGCACCAGGGCAACGAGCACGGCACCGTTCACCGTGAGGAACGGCCCGAGCTCATGGCCCGCCAGCACGCGCGGTGCTGCGATGGCCAAGGCGCCCAGCAGCGGCACGTAAGGCGTGAGCACGGCGCCCAGCGACTCCTCGCGCGGCTTGGCGTCCCTGCCCCTTCCGTGGCGCAGGTGCGCGGCGAGGGCGACCATCACGTAGGAGGCCGGCCAGAGCATGCTGATCGGGTTGCTGCTCGTGAAGGTGCCGTTCGTGGTGAGCCAAGTGAAGGCAGTGTCAGCGACGGCCATGACGACGAGAGCGCCAGCAAGGGTGCGAAGAGCGGACCGCTCGCCGCTGTTGCCCCACTGGACGACGACGAGCGCGAGGACCGCCATGAGGAGATCGGTGGCCGGATAGCTGACGGTGATGATGTGGACCCAGAGGTCGCCGTCGTCGGCGCGCCAGGCGGGGCCGAGGGCGAGCGCCCACGCGATGAACAGCAGCGATGCGCTGACCAGGCAGCCGTCGAGCATCGTTCGGAGGTGGAACCTCGCCCCGCTGCCTCGGGCGAACATCAGCAGGCCGGCGACCGCGAAGGGCACGGCGCCGAGGTAGGCGATGTCCGCTGGCGAGGGGAACGGCACCTCGTTGCCGAGGATCACCTCGTAGTAGCCCCACAGCACCTCACCCGTCCCCCAGAGGAGCATCGCTGTCCCGAGGAGGACCCAGGCGGCTCGATCGGCCGTGCCCTTGCGAGCGGACCGCAGCACCACCCATGCACCGCCCAGTGACGCGAGCACTGCCGTCCCGTCGGTGATCGCGGTTGAGCCTGAGTCCCCTGCAAGACCGGACCACACCACAGCAGTCGTCAGCAGCAGGCACGCTCCCACGGCCACCCAAGGCGTGGTTCGCGCAGTCGTGCCGGTACGAGCTCGTTCCCCCGAATGATGAGACATGGACCTCTCATCGGCCGCGGCAGGACCGAGGTGTAGGGAAGAATTCGGACAATGGCGCCGAGGGCTGGCCCTGGCGCGTGACTCGGGCCTTCTGCGGGCCGCCGGTAGCCTGCGTCCATGGCAGTCACGGTCGCCATCGCCGGCTCGACCGGGTCGATCGGCCTACAGACGCTCGAGGTCCTAGCCGCCGACCCCGAGAGCTTCGAGGTGGTGGCGCTCGGCGCCGGGACCTCGGTGACCGCGCTCGCCGCGCAGGCTCGGCGATGGTCACCAAAGGTCGTGGCGATCGCCGACTCGTCGCTGGCGCCAGAGCTGCAGGCTGCGGTGCCGGCGGGCACGGAGGTCATCGCCGGGCCCGACTCGCTGGCGCAGATGGCCGTGGCGGCCGATGTCTGCGTCAACGGCGTGGTGGGCTTCGCGGGCCTCGGGGTCACGCTCGCCACGCTCGAAGCGGGGAAGCGTCTGGCGCTCGCCAACAAGGAGTCGCTCATCGCCGGCGGTCCCGTTGTGCGCAGAGTCCGCGACCGCAGCGGTGCGGGGGAGCTGATCCCCGTCGACAGCGAGCACTGTGCAGTCCACCAGTGCCTTCGAGCGCAGCACCCGGATGCCCGGGCGGGGAAGTGGGTTGAGCGCCTCGTGCTCACCGCGTCGGGGGGCCCGTTCCGAGGACGGACCCGAGCCGAGCTGGCCGATGTGACCGTGGCTGACGCGCTGGAGCACCCCACCTGGTCGATGGGTCCGAAGATCACTGTCGACTCGTCCACGCTGATGAACAAGGGTCTCGAGGTGATAGAGGCACACGAGCTGTTCGGCCTCGGCTACGACCAGATCGAGGTGGTCGTCCATCCGCAGTCGATCGTTCACTCGATGGTCGAGTTCACCGACGGAGCGACGATCGCGCAGCTGTCGCTACCCGACATGAGGCTCCCGATCGCCTATGCCCTGGCCCACCCGAACCGTGGTCGCGTCCCGTTCGGTCGCCTCGACTGGGCCTCGACGCCGCGCCTCGACTTCGAGCCCCCCGACCATGCGGCCTTTCCCTGCCTGGGCCTGGCCTACGACGCCGGCCGGGCCGGCGAGCTGGCGCCGGCCACCCTCAACGCTGCCAACGAGGTGAGCGTCGCCGCCTTCCTCGAAGGTGAGATCGCGTGGACGACCATCCCCGAGGTACTCAAAGAGGTGCTCGACCGGCATGATGGTGGGTACGCAGACAGCGTCGAAGCCGTGATCGACGCCGACCGACGAGCCAGGGCGATGGCGCGAGCGGTCATCGACGAGAGGCACAACAGGTGACCCAGAGCTGGACCCCCGACAGCGAGAAGGATCCCGCCGTGCCGGCCCCACCGCCGATCTCGGCCCGCATGACAGGTGCAGCCGGTGGATCGCAGCCCCGCGGCGAGATCGCCGGAGGCGGGTGGAGGCTCGCTCTGCTCGTGGCGGCCACCGCCGGCTTCGGCGTCTACGCGGGCAAAGGTTGGCTCCTGATCATCGCAGCGATCACCGTGATGATCTTCCTCCACGAGCTGGGCCACTACCTCACGGCCAAGTGGTCGGGCATGAAGGTCACCGAGTTCTTCCTTTTCTTCGGGCCCAAGCTCTGGTCGTTCCGGCGTGGCGAGACCGAGTACGGCATCAAGCTGATCCCGGTCGGCGCCTACGTCCGCATCATCGGGATGAACAACATCGACGATTGCCCCCCAGAGGACGAGCCCCGCACGTTCCGGCAGCAGTCCTTCCCGAAGCGGCTCCTCGTCGTATCCGCCGGGTCGCTCATGCACTTCCTCCAGGCGTTCGTGCTGTTCCTCGTCGCCTTCTCGTGGCTCGGCGTGCCGGCCTACACGAACGAGGCCGAGCGCCTGGGCGCCGAGATCGACGAGACGGAGTGGCTGATCGGCTCCGTGTCCAAGGGCTCCGGTGCCGAAGCCGCAGGAGTGCGCGAAGGCGACGATCTGATCAGCCTCGCCGGCACCCCGGTCGAGCGGTTCGATGACGTCGGGCCGATCGTGCGCGATCGTGTCGGTGACACCATCTCGGTGGTCGTCGAGCGCAACGGCGAGCGACTCGAGCTGCGCGCCGAGATCGGCCCGCGTCGCGAGGACAAGGACGTTGGCTTTCTCGGGATCGGCGGCGCCTTTCCGGAGCGACCGGATGTGACGGGCAGCGTCGCGCGCTCGGCCGTGGTCGCGGCGGAGTACACGGGCGCCACCATCAAGAGCACGGTCGTGAGCCTCGCCGGGTTCTTCACGGGCGGGATGGGCGACTTCGCGTCCAACGTGATCGACGGACCAGACGATCGCGGTCCCGCCATCGGCGGCTCGGGCGGTGGCGGTGGCCGGCCCGTCGACGAAGGTGACGAGAACCGGCTGGTGTCGATCTACGGGGTGGCTCGGATCGGAGCGTCCATGAGCGAGAACGGCATGAGCCCGTTCCTGCTGCTCCTCGCCTTCGTGAACATCTCCATCGGTGTGCTCAACCTCATACCCCTGCTACCGCTCGACGGAGGCCACGCCGCGATCGCGACATACGAACGGATCCGTTCCATTGGCGGCAAGCGCCACATGGCCGATGTCTCACGCCTGCTCCCGCTCACCTACGCGGTGTTCATGTTCCTCGTGCTGCTCGGCGTGTCGTCCATCTACCTCGACATCGTCGACCCGATCGGCGTCGGCTAGCTCTGTGGAGATAGGCGAGTCCTCCTTCCCGCGCCGGGCCACGCGACAGGTGATGGTCGGCGCTGTGCCCGTGGGCGGAGGTGCGCCGATCACGGTCCAGTCGATGACGATCACGAAGACGGCTGACGTCGAGGGCACCCTCCAGCAGATCTATGCGCTGGCGGCAGCCGGTGCGGACATCGTGCGCTGCACGTGCAACGAGGTCGAAGCGGCGGAGGGGCTGGCGAGGATCGTGCCCCGATCGCCGGTGCCGATCGTCGCCGACATCCACCACCAGCACCGCATGGCGCTCGCCGCGCTCGACGCCGGGGTGCACTGCCTGCGCCTCAACCCGGGCAACATCCGCAAGCCCGAGCACATCAAGGTCGTGGCGCAGGAGTGCAAGGACCGCGGCATCCCGATCCGCATCGGGGTCAACGGAGGCAGCCTCGACCCCAAGCTCTACGAGAAGCACGGCGGTCGGGTCACGCCTGAGGCGATGGTCGAATCGGCAGAGATCGAGCTGGCCTACTTCCGCGAGGTCGGCTTCGAGGACGTGAAGATCTCGGTCAAGGCGTCGTCGGTGCCGCTGATGATCGAGGCGTACCGGCTGCTCGCGGACACCGTCGACCACCCGCTCCACCTAGGTGTCACCGAGGCGGGCCCGCCGCCGGTCGGGCTGCTCAAGGCCACCGCCGGGATCGGCACCCTGCTGGCCGAGGGCATAGGCGACACGATCCGCTACAGCCTCACCGCTGACCCGGTCGAGGAGGCCCGCGCGGGTCGCCAGCTGCTCGAGCTGCTCGGCCTGCGCGAGCGCAAGAACGTCGACCTGATCGCATGTCCGAGCTGCGGGCGGGCCGAGATCGACGTCATCCAGGTAGCCAAAGACGCCATGGATGCCTTCGGTGAGCGCGAGATCCCGCTCCAGGTCGCCGTCATGGGGTGCGTCGTGAACGGTCCCGGCGAGGCGCGCGATGCCGACATCGGCATCGCGGCTGGGAACAAGCGCGGGCACCTGTTCGTGAAGGGCCGCAACGTGGCCGTGGTGCCCGAAGACGAGATGGTGGCCACGCTCGTCGAGTGGGCCGAGCTGATACACGAGCAGGGGATCGACGCCGCCATGGCGCGCGCTGATGTCGACAAGGCCGAGCGCGAGGCCGCCAAGGATCGCGCCGTGCTCCTCGCCGAGAAGGGCGACGACGCCAACGCCAGCGAGCAGCGGGTAGAGCTGATCCACAAGCATCTCGAGGGATAGGCGACGGGGGTCGCGGCCTACGATCAGCCGCCTATGGCAAAGGCCCCCATCCTCACCCCCCAGGCAGACGACTTCCCGCGCTGGTACCAGGACGTCGTCGCCAAGGCGGAGCTGGCGGACAACGGTCCCGCGCGCGGCACCATGGTCATCCGCCCGTACGGCTATGCCCTGTGGGAGAGGATGCAGGCCGAGGAGGATCTCCGCATCAAGGAGGCCGGTGCTGAGAACTGCGCCTTCCCGCTGCTGATCCCCCAGAGCTACCTCACGCGCGAGGCCGACCACGTCGAGGGGTTCAGCCCCGAGCTGGCGGTCGTCACCCATGCGGGCGGCAAGGATCTCGAGGAGCCGCTCGTCGTGCGCCCCACCAGCGAGACGGTCATCGGCGAGTACATGGGCAAGTGGGTCCAGAGCTACCGAGATCTGCCTCTGCTGCTCAACTGCTGGAACAACGTCGTGCGCTGGGAGATGCGCCCTCGGCTGTTCCTGCGGACCACGGAGTTCCTCTGGCAGGAGGGCCACACAGCGCACGCCACTGCGGCCGACGGCGCCGCCTACGCCGAGCGGATCCTGCACGACGTCTACGCCGACTTCATGGTCAACGTGCTCGCCATCCCGGTCGTGCCCGGCCGCAAGACGGCAGCCGAGCGGTTTCCAGGCGCCGTCAACACGCTGACCGTCGAGGCGATGATGAAGGACGGCAAGGCGCTGCAGATGGGCACGAGCCACGACCTCGGCCAGAACTTCGCCAAGGTGTTCGACATCACCTATCTCGACGACTCCGGCGCCACGCAGCTGTGCTGGACCACGTCGTGGGGCACCTCTACGCGCATGGTGGGCGGGCTGATCATGGCGCACGGTGACGACGACGGGTTGGTGGTGCCCCCCGCCGTCGCACCGATCCAGGCGGTGGTCCTGCTCGTGCGCGACGAGGACGGTGCCGGGGCGGCGGCGGAGATGCTCGCCGCCGACCTAAAGGCCGAGGGCGTCCGGGTCCGGCTCGATGCCAACACCTCGAACAGCTTCGGTCGCCGCGCGACCGACTGGGAGCTGAAGGGCGTTCCGGTGCGGATCGAGGTCGGCCCGCGCGATCTGGCAGAGGGGATCGTCACGGTCGTGCGCCGGCACTCTGGCGAGAAGATGCAGATGAGCGTGGCCGAGATCGCCACCCTCGTCCCGGTGCTGCTCGCCGAGATCCAAGCCGAGCTCCTGGCCACGGCCACCACCCGGCGCGACGACCGCACGGTCGAGGCCGCCACGGTGGAGGAGGCCGTTGAGGCCGCCAAGGTCGGGTTCGCGAAGCTGCCCTGGGACCTGGTGCGGGGCGAGGGCGAAGCGCGCCTGGCCCAGGACGGCGTCACCGTCCGCTGCCTCCAGACCGCGGACGGCGGCCTGCCCGCCACGGAGGATGCTCCCGGTCTCGTCGCCTAC
This sequence comes from Actinomycetota bacterium, assembly GCA_049325515.1. Lineage (GTDB taxonomy): Bacteria > Actinomycetota > Acidimicrobiia > Acidimicrobiales > VFJN01 > VFJN01. The sequence continues at coordinate 272,828 of JBMOLI010000018.1, forward strand.
GTCGCCAGGTCCTACTGACGCGACCCAGACTGGTACACTTCCCCGGTTCTGTTCGATCGTTCGCAGTGAACGGCGTGGGCTTCGGCCCGCGCCGTTGCTATGTCAGGAGGAGGGAGGAGCGCCATGAGCACCGCCGAACGCGTGCGAGAGATCGTCGCGCCCCTCGTCGACGCGGCCGACCTGCAGATCTACGACCTCGACTTGGCGGGCGGGGTGCTCCAGATCCTCGTCGACCGCCCCGGCGGAGCCGACATCGACACGATCAGCAGGGTGGCCCGCTCGATCTCGCGCACCCTCGATGAGCTCGACCCGATCGCCGGCGCCTACACGCTGGAGGTCGGCAGTCCCGGTCTGGAGCGTCCGCTTCGCACACCTGCGCACTTCGCGGGCGCCGTGGGAAGCACCGTCAAGGTGAAGACCCGCCCGGGCACGGAAGGCGATCGCCGCGTGGAGGGCACCATCGTGAGCTCGACCGACGCAGACGTCACCATCCGAGACGAGCTCGGCGCAGATCGCACCATCGCCTATGACGACATCGAGCGGGCGCGCACCACCTTCGAGTGGGGCCCGGCCGCGAAGACCGAGAGGAAGAGATGAGCATGAGCAACCTCGACATGGGTGAGGCGCTCGTAGCGCTGGCGCAGGACAAGGGGATCTCGGTCGACACGCTGCTCGGCGCGCTGGCCGACGCGCTCGAGTCGGCTTACAAGCGCATGCCCGACGCGCATGAGTACGCCTGGGTCACCATCGACCCGGACCGGTTCGAGATCCGCGTCTTCGCGCAAGAGATCGACGAGGACGGCGAGCCATACGGGCCGGAGCTCGACGTCACGCCCGACGACTTCGGTCGCATCGCCGCGATGACGGCTCGTCAGGTCATGACGCAGCGCATCCGTGAGGCCGAGCGCGAGCTCAAGTACGAGGAGTACGCGGGCCGCGAGGGCGACATCGTCACGGGGATCATCCAGCAGACCGACAGTCGCTACACGCTGCTCGACCTGGGTCGTGTGGAGGCGCTGCTCCCGCAGGCCGAGCAGGTGCCCTACGAGCGACCCGTGCCGAACACGCGCCTCAAGGCCTACATCGTCGAGGTGAGGCGCACGGCCAAGGGGCCCCAGATCGTCGTCTCTCGAACCCACCCCGGCCTCATCCTCGAGCTCTTCAAGCTCGAGGTGCCCGAGATCGCCGACGGTGTGGTCGAGCTCAAGGCGTGCGCTCGCGAGCCCGGTCACCGCACGAAGATCGCCGTCTGGTCCAACGACCCCAACGTCGACCCCGTAGGAGCGTGCGTCGGAGCGCGGGGTGCTCGCGTGCGGCAGGTCGTCAACGAGCTGAACGGCGAGAAGATCGACATCGTCCCGTTCTCGGACGATCCGTACGACTTCGTCATGAAGGCCCTCTCGCCCGCCAAGGTCAAGGAGGTCCGCATCGACGTCGAGACGGGCACTGCGACCGTCATCGTCCCCGACTTCCAGCTCTCCCTGGCGATCGGCAAGGAGGGCCAGAACGCCCGCCTGGCCGCGAGGCTCACGGGCTGGCGGGTCGACATCAAGAGCGAGACCCAGCTCGCCGACGAAGAGGCCTACCAGGGCGAGGAGTGGGCGCAGGGCGAGTGGGTGCTCGACCCTGAGTCGGGCGAGCAGGTGTGGGTGCCCGCCGAGGGCGGCCCGGCGCTCTCCGCCGAGGAGTGGGCCCACGCGGGCGACGAGGCCGAGCCCGAGACCGAGGGGGAGGTCGTGGCTGAGGCCGTGGCTGAGGCCCCGACCGAGTCCGATGAGAGCGAGAGCGCCGGCGAGCAGGAGGCCCCATAGCCGCCAGGCCCGTCCGCACGTGCGTCGGCTGCCGCCGGAAGGCGCCGCAGGGCGAGCTCGTGCGGGTCGCGCTCGGTCCTGACGGACTTCTGTCGATCAGCCGTACACTGCCCGGTCGGGGTGCCTGGCTCTGCGCAGGCTCCCTCCAATGCCTACGACTGGCCGCACGTCGCAACGCCCTTTCCAGGGCGCTGCGAGCGCCCGTGTCAGCGGATGCGGTCGCCGCTCTCGAGCCCGACCTCAGCGCCTGACCGCCGGGCCCACATCACCTGTACGAATCGTGCGAACCCCCGGGTTCGTGCGAGGATGGAAGGCCGTGGTGCGGCGAGTTGCCGTAGCGCGCCCTCGACGAGAACCGAAGGACTGAACCAGGAACTTGGCAGCGAAGAAGCGTGTGCACGAGCTCGCCAAGGAGCTCGGGATGACGAACAAGGAAGCGCTCGACCTGTGCATCTCGCTCGGGATCGGCGTGAAGACGCACTCCTCGAGCATCGAGGATGCGCAGGCCGACCGCGTCCGTCGCAAGGCGGAGCGCGAGGGTCTCATCCGCGACGTCCAGCCCGAAGAGCCGGCCAAGCCCGCCAAGGCATCCAAGTCCGCCAAGGCGGCCGAGGCAGCCGAGGCCACGCCAGCCCCTGCCGCCACGCCAGCTCCGGCTCCTGCCGCGGCGGAGCCGGTTGCCGCCGCACCTGCTCCCGCTCCCGAAGCTCCTGCCCCTGCGCCCAAGCCCGCCGCACCTGTCGAGCGACCGGCCGCCGCCCAGGCGCCCGCCGCCCGGCTCGTCACGTCCAGCGGGTCAGAGCGACCGCTGGCCCCAGCCCGTCGGCCCGACGAGGAGCCGCCTCGCGCCCCGGCCCCGGCGGCCCGACCGGCAGCAGGCCCTGGCCCCGGCGCGGTGCAACCGCCGCGGCCCGCGCCAGCGCCTCGCCCCCCGGCGGCGTCGCCCCCCGCACCGCCGCCGGCAGCAGCGGCTTCGGCCTCGGCGCCCCCCGGCCAGGACACTGACGCTCCTGGTCCGCCCTTGCGCGGCGCCAGCGGCAAGCCCATCCCGCCGCCCCCCGGCATGGGCGGGCGCGGTCCTGTGCCGCCCCGCAGCCCGGCAGGCCGCGCGGTGCCCCCGCCTCCGGGCCGGCGCGTCGGTGGCCCGCCTAGCGGCGGCCCCGTGGGCGGGCGAGGCCCGGGAGGCGGATTCGGGGCAGGTCGCCCCGGTGGTGGCCCCGGCGGTCCGGGCGGTCCTGGTGGCGGCCCGGGCGGTGGTCCGGGTGGTGGCCCTGGTGGAGGTCGTCCCGGCGGAGGTCGCGGGCCCCAGCAGCGCCCGCCGCGTCGCAAGGGTGGTCGTCGGCGTCGCAGCCGTGAGGAGCTCCAGCCCATGGACCTCCCCACCTACACGCCGAAGGAGGCCCCGGTCCCCGAGGGCGAGATCGTCATCGAGCGGTCGTCAACCCCTCAGGAGCTCGGTCCCAAGCTCAACCGCACGGCCGCGGACGTCGTGCGCTTCCTCATGCAGCTCGGCGAGATGGTCACCGCCACCCAGTCGCTCAGCGACGAGCAGATCGAGCTGTTCGCCGACGAGATCGGCGGCACCATCCGCCTCGTCAACCCGGGCGAGGAGCAGGAGGTGGAGCTCCAGAAGGTGCTCGGTGTCGACCTGCTCGACGACGAGGACGACGAAGACGCCGTGCAGCGCCCGCCGATCATCACGATCATGGGCCACGTCGACCACGGCAAGACCAAGCTGCTCGACAAGATCCGCGACACGAACGTCGTCGCAGGCGAGGCAGGCGGCATCACGCAGGCCATCGGCGCATACCAAGCCGTCAAGAACGATCGCCTCATCACCTTCATCGACACACCAGGCCACGAGGCCTTCACCGCCATGCGCGCTCGCGGTGCCGAGGCCACCGACATCGTGGTGCTGGTCGTGGCCGCCGACGATGGCGTCATGCCACAGACGATCGAGGCGCTCAACCACGCCAAGGCGTCTGGCGCGCCGATCGTGGTCGCGATCAACAAGATCGATCGTGAGCAGGCGCAGCCCGAGCGCGTCAAGCAGCAGCTGTCCGAGCAAGGTCTCATCCCGCAGGAGTGGGGTGGCGACACCGAGATGATCCCCGTCTCCGCTCTCACCGGCGACGGCGTGGACGACCTGCTCGAGACCCTGCTCCTCGTCGCGGACGTCGAAGACCTGAGGGCCAACCCCGAGGGTCGTGCCGCAGGCGTCGTGCTCGAGTCGCACCTCGACATCGGGCGGGGCCCGGTCGCCAACATCCTCGTGCAACGGGGCACGCTCAAGGTGGGGGAGCCGCTGGTGGCGGGTCCCGCATGGGGCCGCGTGCGCGCCCTCATCAACCACCTCGGCGAGCAGGTCAAGGAGGCCGGGCCGTCCATGCCCGTGCAGGTCCTCGGCCTCAACGACGTGGCCGACGCCGGCGACAGCTTCGTCGTAGCCCCCGACGAGAAGACCGCCCGCTCGGTGGCCGAGAAGCGCGAGCACTGGCACCGCGTGGCCAACCTGGGCCGCGAGGCAGCGGCCCCGTCCGGCGCTCGACTGGAAGACATCTTCGAGCAGATCCAGCGAGGCGACGTCGCCACCCTCAACATCCTCCTCAAGGCCGACACGACCGGTTCGCTGGAGGCGCTCACTGAGAGCCTGCGCAAGCTCGAGCGGGACGAGGTCAAGCTCGCCTTTGTGCACCGCGCTGTCGGCGGCGTCACACAGCAGGATGTGCAGCTGGCCGCAACATCGGGCGCCACGATCATCGGGTTCAACGTGCGTCCCGACCGCAAGGCTCGCGAGCTGGCGCAGATCGAGGACGTCGAGGTCCGCAGCTACGAGATCATCTACCAGGCGCTCGAGGACATCGAGAACGCCATGGTCGGCATGCTCGCGCCGGAGTTCGAAGAGGTCGTCACCGGCGAGGCCGAGGTCCGCGAGATCTTCTCCGTGCCGCGGGTCGGCAAGATCGCCGGTTGCATGGTGCTCAACGGCACGATCACCCGCGGCTCCAAGGTCCGCTTCCTCCGCGAGGGCACGATCATCTGGAAGGGCGCCGTCAGCTCTCTGCGCCGCTTCAAGGACGACGTGCGCGAGGTCCAGAGCGGCTTCGAGTGCGGCATCGGGCTGACCGACTTCCAGGACCTCAAGGCCGGCGACATCATCGAGACCTTCGAGGAGCGCGAGATCCCGCGCACCTGACGGAGGGTGACATGACCAAGCGCACCCGCAGCCACGGAACCGCTCGCGACTTCCCTCGCACGGCGCGCCTGAACCGGCTGTTCCAGCAGATCCTCGCCGAGGAGTTGGAGCTGATCGACGACGATCGACTCCAGATGGTGACGATCATGTCCGTCGACTGCGAGGGCGACCTGCGCCACGCCACCGTCTACTACGACACGCTCGGCGGGGAGGAGGACGACGCGGCGGTGCTCGAAGCGCTCGGCGAGGCGCGCCACCGCCTCCAGGGCGCGATCGGTAGCCAGGCGCGCGTCAAGCGCACACCCGAGCTGATCTTCCGTCCCGACGACGTGGCACGAGGCGCCGCGCGGCTCGAAGAGGTGCTTCGCTCGATCCGCGACGCCGAGGAGTAGTGGCCGACCGGCGCGGGGCACCGGGCCCCGACGGGTTGGCAGTCCTCGACAAGGCGGCGGGATGGACCAGCCACGACGTCGTCGCCAAGGCGCGCGGGCTGCTGGGCACGCGCAAGATCGGTCACTCGGGCACGCTCGACCCCGACGCCACGGGTGTGCTGCTGCTCGGCGTGGGCAAGGTCACGCGGCTCCTGCGCTACCTGGGGCTCGGGTCGAAGCGCTATACGGGCGTCGTCGTGGTGGGAACGGCGACGTCCACGCTCGACGCCAGCGGGGAGGTCACAGCGACATGGGACATGGGCGCGATCGACGTCAACGAGGTGCGCGCTGCGGCTGCAGAATTCGTCGGCGACATCCTGCAGGTGCCGCCGATGGTCTCGGCCGTGCAGGTCGGCGGGCGACGCCTGCACGAGCTGGCGCGCGAGGGGATCGAGGTCGAGCGCGAGCCGCGCCCGGTCACGGTTCACAGCCTCTCGGTCGGCGAAGCGGTGGAGCCCGGCTGCTTTCCGATAGAGGTCGAGTGCAGCTCTGGCACCTACATCCGGTCGCTCGCGGCGGACATCGGAGCCGCCCTCGGCGGCGGCGCGCACCTCCGAGACCTCAGGCGCACAGCCATCGGGTCGTTCACGGTCGCCGAGGCCGTGACGCTCGAGGTGCTCACACTCGACCACTTGATGACACCGGCCGCAGCGATGCGTGACCTGCCGACCGTGCGCGTCGACGATTCGGTCGCCGCCGATGTGGCTCACGGCAAGGTGCTGCCGGCGGATGTGCTGGGCGTCGGCGGTGTCGGTCCCTGGTCGGTCCTGGGCGAAGACGGCGCTCTCCTCGCCGTGTACGAGCCGCACCGGCAGGGCACCGTCAAACCCGGCGTCGTGCTCGCGGCCGCGGGCTCGTAGTCTCACGCCGATGGAGGTGCTCCGCGACGTCGAGGCTTGTCGCCCTGGCGCGGGAAGTGTGGTGACCATCGGCGCCTACGACGGGGTTCACCTCGGTCACCAGGCAGTGATCCGCGAGGTGCGGCGCCGTGCCGAGGCGGCTGGTCTCGCCAGCGCGGTCGTCACCTTCGACCGTCACCCGGCTGCGGTGGTGCGCCCAGAGTCCGCCCCGCGACTCCTGACGGACCTGGAGCAGAAGCTCGAGCTCTTGGAGGCGACGGGCGTCGACCGATGCCTTGTCATCGCCTTCGACGAGGCCAGGTCGAAGGAGCCGGCCGACGAGTTCGTCCGCGAGGTGCTCGTAGGGGCACTCGGCGCGCGAGCGGTGATCGTCGGGGAGGACTTCCACTTCGGGCATCAGCGCAAGGGCAACGTTGCTCTGCTGGCCGAGATGGGGGCGGATCTCGGCTTCGAGGTCACAGGGCTCGAGCTGGTGGATCCGCGGGGGCGGCCCGCAGGCCCCGCTGAGCGGGCGTCGTCGACGGCGATCCGTCACGCGCTCGTGGAGGGCGACCTCGCGCTCGCCCAGTCGATGCTGGGCCGGCCCTACGAGGTGCGGGGCATCGTCGCTCACGGCGACAAGAGGGGCCGCGAGCTGGGGTTCCCAACGGCGAACGTCTCTGTCCCCGGCGACATCCTCCTGCCGGCCGACGGCATCTACGCCGGATGGCTGGAGCGCGCGGTCGGCACGACGCTTCCCGCAGCCCTCTCGCTCGGTCGTCGGCCGACGTTCTACATCGAGGCACACGCGAGCCTCCTCGAAGCGCACGTGCTCGACTTCGACGGCGACCTCTACGACGAGCACGTGCGGGTCCGCTTCGTAGAGCGGCTCCGCGGGGAAGAGCGCTTCGACCGCGTCGAAGACCTGATCGCCCAGATCCAGCGGGACTGCGACCGTGCGCGCGAGGCGCTGGCCCTCGACTAGGCGCCGGCCGCTCAACGTCGGGGAGATGGGTGCCGATGACCTCAGGATGTCCGACCGGACTCCGCCCATCGACCACAATCGAAGGATGCTCGACGACGGGTGGGAGCCGATCGCGGTGCGTGGAGACTCGCGCCTGACCGACCTCGAAGACGATGACGTGACCCCTACCGCTGCGGCGCCAAGGCCTGCTCGCAAGGTGCGCCACCTGGCCACATCCACCGAACCGATCGTCGGTCCCGGCGTCGCCGCGGACGAGATGCGAGGCATCCTGCCGCGCCTTGCCCGCCACGAGATCACCCTCGCCGACGGGCACCAGGTCGGCGTCGCCATCTGCGGTCACGGGGTGCCGCTCGTCGTGGTCCACGGCTTCTCCGCCGAGGGGATCCTCTACGCCCAGACGCTGTCGCGCCTGGTCGACCTCGGGTTCAAGGTCATCGCCGTCGACACGGCAGGGCATGGTGGCACGCTGGGCCTGCCCACCAACGCCCAGAGCATGGAGAGCTACGCGCTGCTGCTTGGAAGGGTGCTCGACCACCTCGGCGTGCGCGAGGCGGTCCTCGTGGGGCATTCGATGGGCGGGCGCCTCGTCACCGAGCTGGCAGCGCGTGAGCCCGAGCGAGCGATTGCCGTGATCCTGCTCGATGCCATCGTCGGTGACACCTGGGACCGAATGGTCAACCTGTTCCGCATCTTCCCGCCGCTGCTGGTCGGCATCGGCACGACCCTCGTCGTCGACACGGTGTCGACGGTTCCGTGGTTCCAGGACCCGAAGCAAGCCCTCAAGCTGGGCCGGTTGGTGGGCCCGACCGTCGCAGGCCACGCGCGGCGCCCGTGGAGGCTGTTGGGCCCGGCGGCCTCGATCCTGCGCAGCAAGGGCACGCGCTGGATGCTCGACACGCTGCGTCGCGAGAAGATCCCCGTCTTCGCGATCCACGGGGACAGAGATGTGGCGGTGCCGCTCGCGACGGCGAAGGACGCCGCTCGCCGCGCCCGGGGAGACCTCGTGGTCGTGAGGGGCGCCACCCACTCCTGGCTCCTGAAGGACCCGGAGTCTCTCCCCGCGATCATGCACGCCCTCATGCGCGGCCGGCTCGGTACGGCGGTGCTGAAGGCGCGCCTCGAGCGAGGCCTCGAGCTGGATGCGTCTGTCGAGGAGATCGAGGACGCTCTCTACGAGCCCGGGGCGCTGGTGCTCGAGCTCACGCCGAGGCAGAGCTTCCACGACACCGAGGAGCTCCACCGGCCGCCTCGCTACCACTGGAAGCTGTTGCCGGCCCGCCACCCGAGCGACTGACCGCTCAGAGCTAGTAGGCGAGCAGCGAGCGGACCGCCCCGGCGATGTCGTCGGTCTGCGGCAGGATGGCCTTTTCGAGCACAGGTGAGTACCCAACGTGGGTGTCGAGCGCGCCCACACGTCGCACCGGCGCGTCGAGGTGCTCGAAGAGCTCGCTCGAGATCCACGCGGAGATCTCGGCGCCGAACCCGCAAGTGAGCACGTCCTCGTGGACGACGAGCACACGGCTCGTGCGGCGCAGCGACTCGGCCACGAGCTCCTGGTCCCAGGGAACGAGAGTGCGAAGATCGATGACCTCTACCGAGCCCGTGCCGTCGGCCTCGAGCTGTTCGGCCGCCTCGACGCTCTTGTGCACCGTCGCACCCCACGTGACGATCGTCAGATCGCGGCCAGGTCGGACGACAGCGCCGTGCCCGAAAGGGAGCACCCAGCTCGGCTCAGGGAACGGGTCGCGCGTGTAGGCCTGCCTCAGCAGGTGCTTGTGCTCGAGGAACATCACGGGGTCGTCGCAGCGGAAGGCGTAGCGCAGCAGGCCCGCCGCGTCGCGCGCGCGGGAGGGGAAGGCGATCAGCAGGCCGGGAACATGGGCGAAGATCGACTCGCCGCTCTGGCTGTGCCATATCGCTCCGCCTGTGAGGTATCCGCCGATGGGCACGCGGATGACGGTGGGACATGAGAAGGCACCGTTGGAGCGCCAGCGGATGGTGGCCGCCTCGCTCTTGATCTGGTGCATGGCGGGCCAGATGTAGTCGAAGAACTGGATCTCGGGGGCAGGCCTGAGGCCTCGCAGCGCTTGGCCTACGGCGCGGCCGACGATGTTGGCCTCGGCCAGGGGTGTGTTGTAGCAGCGCGCCGCGCCGAACCGACGCTGCAGGCCGTGCGTGGTGCCGAACACGCCACCCTTGCCCTCGAGGTCGGCTAGCAGGTCTTCGCGCGCGTCGGCGACGTCCTCACCGAACACCCGCACGCGCTCGTCCGCTTCCATGATCTCGTGCAGGGTGCGCTTGATCGCCTCGCCGAACGCGACCACCTCACCGTCGGGGCTCGGATCGTCCGGCAGCGGCATCTCGGGAAGCGCGGTCACGTGTGAGGTCGCCGACTCCGGTTCTGGGGGAGCGGCTGCCATCGCCTCCTTGGCGGCCTCGGCGACGATCGCCGTCGCCTCTTCGCGGATCTCGTCCGCCTCGGCCTCGCTGAGGGTTCCGGCTTCCACCAGTGCGGTCCGCAGCAGCAGGATCGGATCGTGAGCGGCTTCGTCAGCCAGCTCGTCCGCGCTGCGGTACTTGCTCTGGGTGTCCGCGGCGGAGTGCGAGTAGGGCCGCGTGACCCTGGCGTGGACGAGCGCTGGGCCGGTGCCGGCGCGCACGTGGGCCACCGCGTTGGCGGCGGTGCTGTACGCCTGGAAGTAGTCGCGCGCATCGACGCGATATGTGCGAAGCCCACGGAACCCCGCCACCAGCTCGGAGATCGGTGCAGGTGACTGATCCGCTGTGGGGACCGATATGGCGTAGCCGTTGTCGGCAACCACGTAGAGCACGGGGAGGTGCAGGGTGCACGCCGTGTTGAGGCTCTCCCAGAACTCGCCTTCGGAGGTGGCGCCCTCGCCGAGCGAGACGTAGGTCAGCTCGTCGCCGTATGCCTGACAGCCGGGAAGGTGTGGGCGACGTGAGATGTAGCGCGCCGCCTCGGCGGAGCCGACCGCCCCGAGGCACTGTGAGCCCGTGCACGACGACTGCGTGACGATGTTCTTCGACGGATAGCCCCAGTGGGCCGGCATCTGTCGCCCGCCGGAGGCCGGGTCGCTGGCGGCCCCGACAGCTTGGAGGAGCACCTCCGTCGGGGTGACGCCCAGGCCCAGCACGAGGGCGAGGTCTCGGTAGTAGGGGAAGAACCAGTCGTAACCAGCACGCAGGTGGCGGGCGAAGGCGAGCAGCAGGGCCTCGTGGCCTGCGCCCGAGATCTGGAAGAAGACCCGGCTCTGCTTCTGGAGGGCCATCTCCCTGTCATCGATGGCACGGGAGATGCACGAGGTGCGGTAGTCGGCCAGCGCGTGCTCGATCGGCACGCCTCGCAGCGTGGGCGGCGGCTGGACGGCGTTCGCTGTCATCAGGGTCACCGTAGACGGACGATTGAGGCGATCGCGGGCCCCGCTGCTACCTTGTCAGGGTCCTCTGCGGGCCCTTGTCGGCGCGCCGAGGTGTTCCGCTCGCCGACGCGCCAGCCCCGTGCAGCGCCCGAGCGAGCTGGGCCTCAGTTCCCACCTCCAAGATTCGGAGCACCCCTACACATGTCAGAGCAGATCGACCGGGCCAAGGCCGGGATCATCGCGGAGCACCGCCTCCACGACACCGACACCGGAAGCCCTGAGGTGCAGATAGCGATCCTCACCAAGCGGATCAACCACCTGAACGACCACCTCCAGAAGCACAAGAAGGACCACCACAGCAGACGAGGTCTGCTGATGCTCGTGGGCCAGAGGCGGCGGCTCCTCGACTACGTCAAGAAGAACGACGTCGAGCGCTACCGCACGATCATCGCCAAGATGGGCTTGCGCCGCTGACAAACGATCTGCACGACGGGCGGTCCATCGAGGACCGCCCGCTGCACATCTAGCGACAACCAACCAACACATGGCGGCACGGACGGGTCAGCTGCCAGTTGCCGATCCCCGAGGGGTGCACCCTTCGGTGGTCGCCAACTGGGAACTGGCCCCGCCGCCCAGATCCGGTCCTGGGGAGTCCCAGGCCGGCAAAGGAGCAACATCACATGGCTGAAGCCATCACCGTGTCGGGGCCGATCTCCGGCACCGACAAGACCCTGTCCTTCGAGACGGGCAAGCTCGCCTTCCAGAGCCAAGGAGCCGTGGTCGCGGCCATCGGCGGCACCAGCGCACTCGTCACGGCCAACGCCGCCAAGGGCATCCGCGACGGCATCGACTTCTTCCCGCTCACGGTCGACGTCGAGGAGCGCATGTACGCGGCCGGGCGCATCCCCGGCAGCTTCTTCCGTCGGGAGGGTCGCCCCACCGACGCCGCCATCCTCGCCTGCCGTCTCATCGACCGCCCGCTGCGCCCGTCGTTCGCGGACGGCTTCCGCAACGAGACCCAGATCGTCGTGACGGTCATCGGCTCCGATCGCCACAACCCCTACGACGTGCTCGCCATCAACGGTGCCTCGGCGGCCCTGTCCATCTCCGGCATCCCGTTCCAGGGCCCGATCGGAGCCGTGCGCATCGCCTACAGCCAAGACGGCGCCTGGGTCCCGCACCCCACCTTCGAGGAGGTCGAGGAGAGCACCTTCGAGCTGATCGTGGCAGGCCGCGCCGTCGGTGACGACGTCGCCATCATGATGGTCGAAGCGGGCGGCACCGAGAAGGCGTGGGAGCACTACGAGAGCGGGGCGCCGAAGGTCACCGAGGAGGTGATCGCGGACGGGCTCGAGTCGTGCAAGGTGTGGATCAAGGAGTCGATCGAGCTGCAGAACGAGCTCGTCGCCAAGGTCACCGCGAGCCGGGGCATCACGCCGCTGCCCTTCACGCCCGTCCTCGACTACCAGGACGACGTCTACGCGCGGGTCGAGGCGGTCGCGGGCGACGCACTCGGGCAGGCGGGCACCATCGCCGCCAAGGCCGAGCGCAACGCCGCCACCGACGCCGCCATCACGGAGGCGCTGACCGCTCTCGCGGACGAGTTCCCGGGCCGCGAGAAGGAGATCAAGGAGGCGGCGCGCAGCATCCAGAAGAGCCGCATCCGGGCCCGCACCGTCAACGAGGGGATCAGGATCGACGGCCGAGGCCCGGCCGACCTGCGCACGGTCACCTCTGAGGTCGGCGTGATCCCGACCGCTCACGGCACCGGTCTGTTCCAGCGCGGTGAGACACAGGTGCTGAGCGTCACCACCCTCGGCATGCCGAAGATGGACCAGCTTCTCGACAACCTGGGCGACAAGCCCAAGAAGCGCTACATGCACCACTACAACATGCCGCCTCACGCCAATGGCGAGACCGGCAGGGTGGGCAGCCCCAAGCGCCGCGAGATCGGCCACGGTCTGCTGGCGGAGCGGGCACTGCTCCCGGTGGTGCCGTCGCTCGAGGAGTGGGCCTACACGCTGCGCGTCGTGTCGGAGGTGCTGAGCTCCAACGGCTCCACCTCGATGGGCTCGGTCTGCGGGTCGACGCTGTCCCTGATGGACGCGGGTGTGCCGATCAAGGCGCCGGTAGCGGGCATCGCGATGGGCCTGATCTACGACGGTGGCAAGTACACGACCCTCACCGACATCCTCGGCACCGAGGATGCCTTCGGCGACATGGACTTCAAGGTTGCCGGCACGAGCGAGTTCGTGACTGCTCTCCAGCTCGACACCAAGATCGACGGGCTCCCCGCCGATGTGCTGGCGCAGGCGCTCCAGCAGGCGAAGGAGGCGCGCCTCGCGATCCTCGAGGTCATGAACAAGGCGATCTCCGAGCCCCGTGCCGAGGTTGGTGAGACCGCCCCGAAGGTGATCAGCTTCGAGATCCCGATCGACAAGATCGGCGAGGTCATCGGCCCGAAGGGCAAGGTGATCAACGCCATCCAGGCCGAGACCGGCGCCGACATCTCAGTCGACGACGACGGCATGGTCGGCACCGTCACCATCGGAAGCGTCGACAAGGGCGCCCTGCAGGAGGCCGAGCGGCAGATCAAGCTGATCCTCAACCCGCCAACGGCCGACGTCGGCGCGGTCTACCCAGGCCGGGTCGTGAACATCACCAAGTTCGGTGCCTTCGTCAACATCCTGCCGGGGCGCGATGGCCTGCTCCACATCTCCAAGATCGGGCAGGGCAAGCGCATCGACCGGGTGGAGGACGTCTTCAACCTGGGAGACGAGGTCGAGGTGAAGGTCGACGACGTCGACCCCAACGGCAAGGTGTCGCTCAGCCTGGCAGGTGCCGTAGAGATCCCTGACAGTGCTGTGTCGAGTGGCTCGGGTGGGGGTCGCGAGCGTGAGCGCCCGCCGCGTGAGGATCGCGGTCGTTCGGACCGCGGGCCGCGCGAGTCGCAGCCTGCGGGAGGGGAGGCTCGCGAATCGGTGTCCTTCGAAGAAGCCTTCGAGGCCGAGGCTCGCCAGGAGTTCGGCGACCTGGGCCCGGCCGCCAACGCCGACGGCGGTGGCCGAGGCGGCGAGCGGCGCGGTGGAGACCGAGGGCGTCGGGGCGGCGGTCGTCGCTAGGCACTCCGCCTTCCCGTTGCCCGACCTGGAGCCAGGCATAGAGCGCACTGACCTGCCGGGCGGCCTCCGCATCGTCACCGAGGCGATGCCGGAGGCCCGCTCGATCACCACCGGCGCCTGGGTGCGCGTTGGGGCACGAGACGAGCCCAGGGAGCTGGCAGGCGCTTCGCACTTCTTGGAGCACCTGCTCTTCAAGGGCACCGACACGTTGTCCGCTCGCGAGATCGCCGAGGCGGTCGATCGTGTCGGCGGCGAGATCAATGCCTTCACCGCACGGGAGCACACCGCGTACTACGCCCGTCTGCCGCACGCTCAGATGCAGCTCGGCATGGAGATCCTCGGCGACGTCCTGAGCGCGCCGGCGTTGCGCCCACACGAGGTCGAGGCCGAGCGTCAGGTGATCATCGAGGAGATCCTCATGAACCTCGACGCTCCGGAGGATCGTGTCCACTCCCTCCTGTCAGCGGCGGTCTTCGGAGATCACCCGCTCGGGCGGGAGGTGCTCGGCGAGCTGAAGACGGTCGAGGCACTGAAGCGAGACGACATCGCGGCGTTCTTCGAGCGCTGGTACACGCCCAGCACGATGGTCGTTGCCGCGGCAGGTCACCTCGAGCACGGTCGAGTCGTCGAGGCGGTCGAGGCGGCGCTCGCTGGGCGAGAGCGCGGCGAGCAGCCAGTCCGCATGCCGCCCGAGCCACCAGAAGCCAGGGTCATCGTCGAGCGCGACGACACGGAGCAGGCTCACATCTGCCTTGGATGGCGCAGCCTCGACAACGACGACGACGATCGCTGGGCGCTCGCGGTCGCCAACCAGATACTCGGCGGAGGGATGTCGAGCCGGCTCTTCCAAGAGGTGCGCGAGCAGCGTGGGTTGGCCTACTCCGTGTACTCCCACCCGACCGGGTTCGACGACACGGGATACATGACCGTGTACTGCGGCACCGCGCCCAGACGAGCGCGTGAGACGCTAGCGGTCATCGACGACGTGGTCGGGGCCGTCCTCGCCGACGGCGTCACCGAGGAGGAGCTTGCGGTCGCGAGCGGCTACCTCGAAGGGTCGATGCTGCTAGCGCTCGAGGACAGCGGAGGTCGCATGGGCCGGCTCGGCCGCAGCCTGATGCAGCGCGATCGGATCACCACGATCGACGAGCACCTCGATCGTCTGCGCAAGGTCACCACCGATGACGTGGCACGAGTCCTTCACCGCGTGCTCGACGGGCCGCGCTCCATGGCGGCGGTCGGCCCGTTCGAGGCGGACGCTCTGCTCGACTGACAACCGACCCAAACGGGCATGCCTGTGGTCGGGGATGCATGTCATGCCCCGATGCAGACCGAAGTTGTCTACTGTCATCGAACGCGGAAAGGAGCGCACATGGGGTTCCTCGACAAGGCGAAGGCGACCGTGAGCGAGGCGACGAAGGCCGCGCAGGAGGGCGTCGCCGAGATGTCCGCCAAGCGCAAGGCCGACGGCTTGCTGCGTGAGCTCGGTGCATGGACCTACGCCAAGCACAAGGGCGGCTATCCCGAGGCCGAGGAGAACATCTCGCGAGTGATGGCGGAGCTGGCGGCCCACGAGGCCGAGCACGGCGAGCTCGGGACCAAGGCCGACGCGCCCTCCGCCAGCGACCCGCCGCCGCCTCCCGCTCCGCCCCCGCCGCCCACCCCCCCCGCACCCCCAGCTCCGCCGGCACCACCGGCTCCGCCGCCCCCGCCCGC
>JBMOLI010000018.1:288407-384911 GCA_049325515.1 Actinomycetota bacterium
AGCTCGGGACCAAGGCCGACGCGCCCTCCGCCAGCGACCCGCCGCCGCCTCCCGCTCCGCCCCCGCCGCCCACCCCCCCCGCACCCCCAGCTCCGCCGGCACCACCGGCTCCGCCGCCCCCGCCCGCCCCGCCGGCACCGGGGGATCCCGTCCCGCCGCCCCCACCGCCTCTCGGCGCGCCGGACTGAAGTTCGCGCCATGATCCGAGTGGGCGTGTTCGGCGCGGCCGGGCGCATGGGTCGAACGGTGTGCGAAGCCGTGGTGGCGGACCCTGACCTCGAGCTGGTCTCAGCCGTCGACCCGCAGCACGCTGGGCTCGATCTCCGCCACGTCGCCAAGGTGGACAGCGACCTCCAGGTCGCCCCGACCGCCGATGCACTGGTGGATGCGGGAGCCGAGGTCGTGGTCGACTTCACGGTGCTCGACGCCGCCCGTGGGAACCTCGCCTTCGCCGCTGAGCACGGCTTGCACGCCGTCGTCGGCACCACGGGCTTCAGCGACGACGACCTCAAGCGGGTCGCAGAGCAGTTCACGAGGAGCAGCTGCCTGATCGCGCCGAACTTCGCCATCGGCGCTGTGCTGATGATGCGCTTCGCGGAGATGGCGGCCCCATGGTTCGAGACGGCCGAGGTGATCGAGCTGCACCACGACCAGAAGGTCGATGCGCCGTCTGGCACGGCGATGCTGACGGTCGAGCGCATGGCAGCGGCATCGCGGGAGTGGGCCCCCGACCCGACCGAGCGGGAGGTGGTGCCGGGCGCGCGGGGCGCCAAGGGTCCCGGCGGCATCCCCGTGCACTCCGTTCGCCTGCGCGGGATGGTTGCGCACCAGCAGGTTCTGCTGGGCACCACGGGCCAGAGCCTGACGATCCGCCACGACAGCTACGACCGGACGAGCTTCATGCCCGGCGTGCTGCTGGCCGTGAAGAAGGTATCCGAGCGTCCCGGCCTCACGGTCGGCCTGGATTCACTCCTGTTCTCCGGGCTCTAGGTCGTCATCCAAGTGGAGCACGGCTTCGAGCTCGCCCTCGCCGCGGCGCACCTCCCAGAAGATCGAGGCACCCACGATCACGACTGAGAGCATCAGCAGGGGGATGCGGTAGTCGCTGAGGAAGCCCAGCAGATCGTCGATGGGGGCCTCGAAGGCCTCACCGACCCGCCGGATCAGGTACAGGCGCAGGAGCGTGCCGGCCAGGTTGGCGGCGAAGAACCCCAGCACGCTCATGCCTGCGGCGCCGGCCATCAGGCAGACGATGTTGTTGGGCGCGAGGAACACGACCGGGTAGGCGGCCCGGCCGAACCAGCCCTCGATCTGGCGCATGGTGGCGCCGAACGTGCGGGTGCGGCGCTCCATCCACTGCACCGCGGCCTCGCCGTACCAGAAGCCCAACAGGAAGAAGAGCGGATCGCTCACGAGAAGGCGCGCAGTCGCGACCGCGTAGAAGCTGAGTGCGTCGAGCTGGTTGGTCACCAGCACGAGGTTGCGGCTCCGGCTGTTCAGGACGATCAGCGTGAGCGGGTGGGTCGTGGCGAGGGTGGTCGCAAGCGCGTCGCCCACGTTGGAAGCGATGATCAGCCCGACGATCGGCACGACCAGGAGCGTGAGGGTGCGTCGCCCCGGCCGGTGCCGGACTGGCGCGTCGAACGGCGGATCGTGGTGGCCCTGGCCGGGCTCGACTTCCCCTGCACCCCCGTTGGTAGCCACAGCCGCTGAGTCTGGCATCTCCTACAGTGCGGACGAACTGCCGTAGACCATCACCCGGGGGAGACCACCATGCAGGGCCTCATGCAGGACGTGCCGCTCACGCTGCCGCATCTCTTCGAGCGAGCCGAGAAGCTCTTCTTCGACAAGTCGGTGGTCACCGCAACCGCCGTCGGCATCGAGCGGACCACCTATGGCGCATGGGCCGAGCGCACGCGCCGGCTCGGCGGCGTGCTCGATGACCTGGGCGTCAGCGACGGCGGCCGTGTCGGCACCTTTGGCTGGAACACCGCGCGCCACTTGGAGCTGTACTTCGGGATCCCCTGCACGAACCGGGTGCTGCACACGCTCAACATCCGTCTCTTCCCCGAGCAGCTCGTGTACATCGTGAACCACGCGGAAGACGAGGCGATCTTCGTCGACCGCTCGCTGATCGGGCTGTTGTGGCCGCTGGTCGACCAGTTCGAGACGGTGAGACACATCGTCGTTATGGACGATGGCAAGGGCGAGGTTCCGAGCCCGGACGGCGGCCGCGCTCTGCACGACTACGAGGACCTGCTCAGATCGGCCGACCCCGTGCAGTTCCGGGTCGATGACGAGAACCGCGCCGCCGCGATGGCCTACACGAGTGGCACCACCGGCAACCCCAAGGGCGTCGTCTACTCACACCGGTCGACGTTCCTGCACACGCTGGGCGCCATGACCTCGAGCAGCCTCGGCGTGCAGGAGACCGACGTCATCCTGCCGGTCGTCCCCATGTTCCACGCCAACGCCTGGGGTCTGGCCCACGCCGCGGTCGCGTCCGGTGCCAGCCTGGTGATGCCGGGGCCCGACCTCTCCGCCAAGGCGATCGCCACGCTCATCGAGCAGGAGCGGGTGACGATCGCGGCGGGCGTGCCCACGATCTGGATGGGCGTCCTGCCCGAGCTCGCGGGCCGTGACACCTCATCCCTGCGGGCGATCCCCTGTGGTGGGTCGGCGGTGCCGCGCGCTCTGTCCGAGGGGTACCGCAAGCAGACCGGTCTCCCGATCATGCAGGCGTGGGGCATGACGGAGACGAGCCCGATCGCATCGGTCGGTCGCATCAAGTCCACGATCGACGCGACCCTCGACGATGAGGGGCGAGCAGACCTGCGCACCACGGTGGGGCAGCCGTCTGTGTGCGTCGACGCGCGCATCGTGCGGCCCGGAAGCACGGAGGCGCTTCCGTGGGACGGCGAGAGCTCGGGCGAGCTACAGGTGCGAGGCCCGTGGATCGCCTCGGAGTACTACAACGACGAGCGCTCTCCCGAGAGCTTCACCGAGGACGGCTGGCTCAAGACGGGTGACGTCGCGGTGATCGATGCGCACGGCTACATCCGTCTGGTCGACCGCACCAAGGACGTGATCAAGTCCGGCGGCGAGTGGATCTCCTCGGTCGATCTCGAGAACGAGCTGATGGGCCACCCGAAGGTCGCTGAGGCCGCAGTGATCGGAGTGGCGCACCCGAAGTGGTCGGAGCGGCCGCTCGCCTGTGTCGTCGTGAAGCCGGGCGAGGAGCTCACCAAGGAAGAGCTGATCGCGTTCCTCGAGGACAAGGTCGCCAAGTGGTGGCTCCCCGACGACGTCGCCTTCGTGGACGAGATCCCCAAGACCAGCGTCGGGAAGTTCTCGAAGAAGGATCTCCGGGACAAGTTCGCCGGCTACGAGCTCCCCACCGCCTGAGGGTCGCCAGGAGCGCTACTGGCCAGCGAGCTCGGCCAGCAGTGAGCGGGTGGCGGCGGCCTCGTCGGCGTCGGTGAAGAACTCGAGAGCCGAGAAGTCGGTGGTGCCGGCGTCGGCGAAGGCATCGAGGCCGGCGCGCACCTCCGCTTCGTCCCCGATCAGTGACACGTCCGCCGGCCCGCCGGCGCCCTCGGTGTCCATCACCCCGCGGTACGACGGCAGGTCGTTGTAGCCAGCCAGAACGCTCGCCACGATGCCGCGCACCCGGTCGCGGTCCTTCGTGACGCACACGGGCACGCTGGCGACCACGCGGGGTGATGGCCGGCCCGCCTCGGCCGCGGCCGCTTCCAGCGGCGGCTTGATCTGGTTGGCGATCGCCTTCGGGCCGCTCAGCCACAGGATCACGCCGTCAGTGCGCGCCCCCGCAAGCTGCAGCATGCGGGGGCCCATCGCGGCGAGCATGACGCGCGGCGCAGGGGCCGGCCCACCGCCGAGCGACTCGACCTCCGCCGACCAGATGCTCCCGTGGGACGACACCTTCCGCTCGCTGAGCACCGGCAGCAGCACGTCGAGGTACTCGGCCATGTGCTTGGCAGGGGTGGAGAACGGGATGCGCAGCGTCGACTCGACGCTCGACTTGTGAGCGAGGCCGATCCCCAGCACCAGCCGATCACCGATGGCGTCCTGCACGGTGAGCGCCTGGCCGGCGAGCATCAGCGGGTGGCGCGGCCAGGTGGGCACCACCGCCGTGCCGATCTCGATCGTGCTCGTGCGGGCGCCCATTGTCGCGATGGCCGTCAGGGCGTCGGGGGCGCCGAGCTGGGCGACCCAGTAGCTGCTGAAGCCGGCTGCCTCCGCCTCGGCGGCGTGGTCGACGAGCTGGCTGAGTGGTGCCCCGATGGCGATGAGGCTGGAGCCGTTGATCCCGATGCGCATGGTCGCATCATGCTCCATGCAGCGCTGCGGCACCTCGCTGCAGGGCCTTCAGCCCCACCCCGTAGTGTGCGATCTCGTGAGCTGGCGCTTCGCCTTGACCCCGAAGTGGGTCATACGTCATGTGCTCGTGGTGGCGCTCGTCGTCACGATGACGCTCCTCGGTCTGTGGCAGCTGCGGCGGTTGGACGAGAAGCGCGACCACAAGCAGCTGGTCGAGGCTCGACAGGAGCAGCCGATCGAAGCCGTCGAAGCCGTCGTGCCGGCCGGCGCCGACGTCGGCGACCCTGAGGTCACGGCCGTGCTCTACCGCAACATCACGGCGACCGGCTCGTACGAGGCGGACGACACGGTGGTCGTCGAGAACCGCACGCTCAACGCCGCGCCAGGCGGCTGGGTGCTGACACCGCTGAGGTTGGCCAGCGGCAAGGCGGTCGTGGTGAACCGCGGGTTCATCGGCTTCGATCGCTCCGGCAAGATCGTCGCGCCGGATCCGCCGACCGGCCGGGTCACCGTCACCGGGCTCGTGTTCCCGAGCCAGCAGCGCGGCCGCTTCGGGGCAGTCGATCCGGTGGAGGGCTCGCTGGACGTGCTCGCGCGCGTCGACCTGGCCCGACTGGCCGCGCAGGTCGACTACGACGTGCTGCCCGCCTACGTGCAGCTCGTGACGAGCGACCCTTCAGAGCGGCCCGCTGAAGCGGGCATGCCCACGCTCGTGGCGCTCGGGCCGCCGGAGCCGGAGGAGGGCCCGCATCTGGCGTACGCGGTCCAGTGGTTCACGTTCACCACCATCGCCGCCGGCGGATACGTCCTGCTTCTCAGGAGGGTGGCGCGCGACACGTTGTCGCCGACGGACACGGAGATCTCGGCGTAGGCGCATCGCAGCGCGCTAGTAGTGTCCGCGTGCGATGAGCGCCCCCTCAGAACCCCGCACTCTCGTCTTGCACGGCCTCCGCCTCAAGGGGTTCGCCGAGGCGGCCGTCGTCGCCGAGACCGTCGCGGTGGACGAGTCCGACGCCAGGGTGCTCCTCGACAAGCTGGTCGCCGAGGAGCTCGCGTCATATCGAGACGGGCGACTCTCCGGCTTCACCCTCACGCCCGCGGGGCGCGCCGAGCACGCCAGGCTGCTGAGCGAGGAGCTCGACACGCATGGCGCGCGTGAAGCGATAAGGGCCGCCTACGCAAGGTTCTTGGGCCTCAACTCGGGGCTGCTGGAGGTGTGCACTGCCTGGCAGCTGCGCGAGGTCGATGGGCAGCAGACCACGAACGACCACAGCGACGCGGCCTACGACGCCGGAGTGGTCGAGCAGCTCGTCGAGCTGCACAGCCGCGTGCACCCGATCTGCGATGAGCTGGGAGCGGTTCTGGCCCGCTACGCGCTCTACGGCCCTCGGCTCGCCTCTGCGGTCGACCGGGTGCGGATCGGCGAGATCGATTGGTTCACCAAGCCGATGATCCCCAGCTACCACACGGTCTGGTTCGAGCTGCACGAGGACCTGCTCGCCACGCTCGGCATCGAGCGTGGCTCCGAGGTGGTCGGCTGATGAGCGCTGCACGCTTCGGCCGAGTGCTCACGGCCATGGTCACGCCGTTCCACGCCGATGGCGGCCTCGACCTCGACGGCGCCGTCGAGCTGGCTCGCTGGCTCGTCGCGCACGGCAACGACGGGCTGGTCCTCGCAGGCACCACCGGTGAGGCACCGACCTTGACCGATGACGAGAAGGTGGAGCTGTGGACCGCGGTGCGCGCCGCCGTCGACGTGCCGCTCGTGGCAGGCACCGGTTCGAACGACACGCGACACACGTGCGAGCTGTCAGAGCGCGCCGCGGCCACTGGTGTGGACGGCCTGCTCGTCGTCACGCCGTACTACAACCGCCCCTCGCAAGCTGGCATCGAGGCCCACTTCCGCAGCGTGGCGGCGGCCACACACCTGCCGATCGTGATGTACGACATCCCCGGTCGCACTGGGCGCAAGATCACGACGGAGGTGCTGCTCCGACTCGCCAACGAGGTGCCGACCATCGCCGGAGTGAAGGACGCCGCCGGCAACCCAGGTGAGACGGCCAGGGTCATCGCGGAGGCCCCTGACGACTTCGACGTGTGGTCGGGCGACGATCCGATGACGCTCCCGCTCCTTGCTGCCGGAGCCGTCGGTGTCATCGGCACGGCCACGCACTGGTGTGGCGACCTCATGTCCGAGCTCGTAGCGGCCTTCGACAAGGGTGACAGCGCGAGGGCGCGGGAGATCAACGCGCGGCTGTTCGAGTCATACGACTACGAGAGCCGCGAGACGGCCCAGTTCGCTCTGTCGGTGAAGGTCGCGCTGCGGGTCTTGGGTCTCCCGGCGGGGCCATGCCGGCCTCCGCTCGGGCCCGAGCCAGAGGCTCTCGAGGGCGAGGCGCGCGCCATGCTGGAGCGGCTCGGCGTCACTCGCTGACCGACCTCGGCGGGCCGTCCAGTAGGTTCGGCTCATGGCCGCGCCCATCACGATCACCTTCCTGGGCGGGCTGGGCGAGATCGGCCGCAACTGCATGGTCCTCGAGTGCGAGGACCAGCTCCTCTTGCTCGACTGCGGTCTCATGTTCCCCGAGCTCGAGCACCTCGGCGTCGACCTGATCCTGCCCGACTTCACGTGGCTCCGCGAGAACGCCGACCGGGTGATCGGCTGCATCGCGACCCACGGCCACGAGGACCACGTCGGCGGGCTGTCGTACCTGCTTCGCGAGCTCACGTTCCCGATCTACGGGTCGGCCCTCACGCTGGGCCTGGCGCGCAACCGCATCGAGGAGGCAGGCCTCCTCGGCAACACCGAGCTGATCGCCGTCGCCGACGGCGAGCGTCGCAAGATCGGTCCGTTCGACGTCGAGTTCATCCCGGTCACCCACTCCGTGCCGCACGGCTTCGCGACTGCCTTCCACACGCCTCAGGGCGTGATCATGCACACGGGCGACTGGAAGCTCGATCTGACCCCGGTCGACGGTCGTCTCACGGATCTGGCGCGGATCGGAGCGATCGCCTACGAGTCCGGTGTCCGGCTGCTGATGGGCGACTCCACCAATGCCGACTCCCACGGCCACTCGCGCTCGGAGAAGAGCGTGGGCGCTGTGCTCTACGACCTCTTCCACGAGCACGAGGGCCGTCGCATCGTCATCGCCTGCTTCGCCAGCCACGTGCATCGCGTGCAGCAGATCGCGGACGCGGCGATCGCGTTCAACCGCAAGGTCGCGACTCTGGGCTTGTCGATGAAGAAGAACATGCGCCTGGCGCGCGAGATGGGCCTGCTCCACATACCCGAGTCGTCCATCGTCGATGTGGAGGACATAGGCGACCTGCCCGACGGCGACGTCTGCGTGATCTCGACCGGAAGCCAGGGCGAACCGATGTCAGCGCTCACTCGCATGGCCAACAGCGAGAACCGCTGGCTCACGATCGGCGAGGGCGACACCGTGATCCTGTCGTCTCACCCCATCCCCGGCAACGAGATGAGCGTGAGCAAGGTGATCGACGGCCTCGTGCGCCTCGGCGCGAGGGTCGTCCACTCCGGCATCGAGGATGTGCACGCCACCGGCCATGCGAAGCAGGAGGAGCTCAAGACCCTGCTGTCCATCGTCGAGCCGCAGTGGTTCATCCCCGTGCACGGCGAGTACCGGCACCTCGTGCACCATGCCGAGCTGGCGCAGACCATGGGCGTGCCGAGGGAGCGCACGCTGCTGTGTGAGGACGGCGACCAGATCACGATCGACGACGCGGGGATCCGCATCTCGGGGCAGGTCCCCGCCGGCTACCTCTACGTCGACGGGATCGTCGGCGACGTAGGCCAGGGCGTGCTGCGCGACCGGCGCGTGCTGGCCGAGGAGGGCGTGGTCGTCGTGGTCGTGACCGTCGCCATCGAGGACGGAGCGATCCTCACAGGTCCAGAGATCATCACCCGCGGCTGGGTGTACGCCCCTGAGGCGGAGGCGCTCCTCGACGAGTGCGCTGACGTGGTGCGGCAGGCGGTGAAGTCCTTGTTCGCCGAGGCCGGCGAGCCCGACATCGACGCGCTGCAGCGGGCAGTTCGGCGCGCCGCAGGGCGCTTCGTGAACGACCGAACCAAGCGCAAGCCGATGATCGTTCCCGTGGTCATGGAAGCCTGACCGGGCGGTCGAGCAGTGCCGGAGCTGCCCGAGGTTGAGACCGTCCGGCGGCAGCTCGAGCCGCTGGTCGTCGGTAGGCGCATCGTCGAGGGCTGGGGTCACCCGTCACCGAAGTTCGAGTCGGCGCGCTTCGCGGCGGGCGGCCTGATCGAGCGTCTCGGACGTCGCGGCAAGTACCTCCTCTTCGGCCTCGACGACGAGCGCGAGCTGATCGTCCACCTCGGCATGACCGGTTGGCTGCACATCCGCAAGGGTGAGATCGACCCCTACGTGCGCGCCTGGTGGGCGCTCGACGACGGAGCGGTGCTCGAGCTGCGGGACGTGAGGCGCTTCGGGCGTGTCGCAGTCGTACAGGCGGGTGAGTGGGGGCCGCTCCCGACCCTGGCCTCCCAGGGACCCGAGCCCTGGGACCCCGTCCTCGATGACGGCGGGCTGTGGCGCAACCTGAAGCGCAGCCGGGCGCACATCAAGACGCAGCTCCTCTCCCAGCGGCCGATCGGTGGCGTGGGCAACATCTACGCGGATGAGGCCCTGTGGCGGGCGGGGATCCACCCGGCCCGCAGGTCGATCACGAAGCGTGAGTCGGCCGAGCTGCTCGCGGCACTTCGGGCCGTGCTCGAGAAGGGCATCGTCAACGGGGGCACCACCCTGCGGGACTACCGGGATGTCGGCGGCGACCCCGGACGCAACCAGCTCGATCTGGACTGCTACGGGCGAGCCGGCGAGCCTTGCGCGCGTTGCGGCACCGAGCTGCGCCGCAGCGTGGTCGATGGCCGAGGCACCACCCACTGCCCGGTCTGCCAGCCACGCCGCCGCTGATCCCCTTGTGGCAGGAGTGGCTGGTGTTACGGTTGGGGGCACTGTGGCCACCACGCAGCGACCCCGCACGGGGACCAAGAAGCGCGCTCCCTCCCGCAAGAAGGGCGCCGGGTCGCCCCCGCTCGTCGACCGCCTCACGCGTGGGCTGGCCGGGGCGCTCGACGGCCATGCCGGCGACGTCGCCGGCCTGCTGTGCATCGGCGTGGGACTGGTGGCCGCTCTCGGCATCTACGCGGACGCGGCCGGTCCGGTCGGCCGCTCGCTGGACGAGGTGATCGGCACGCTCGTCGGCTGGGGCCGCCTGCTGGCGCCGGTCGGGCTGGTCGGTGCCGGTGTGGTGCTGGTGCGCACGGGGCCCGACGAAGAAGACCCGGGCGCCCGCTCGCACGTGTGGGTCGGCGCGATGCTGATGGCCATCGCGGGGTGCGGACTACTGCACCTCGCCGGGGGCCGTCCCGGCCTGGCCGCCCCCGCGGCGGAGCTGGCGGAAGCGGGTGGGCTGCTCGGCATCGCCGCCGCCGGACCGCTGGCTGCTGGTCTTGCTCCCTGGGGCGCCGGCCTGCTGCTCACCACACTCGGCCTGGCCGGCCTCGTGGTCCTGACGAGGATCCCGGTGCGGGTCGCGGCCGAGAGCACAGCGGCGGGCGTGCGCCCGGCGGGCAACGCGGTCAAGGCATATCTGCAGCAGGCCTACGAGACGCTCTTCTCGATCGGCGATCAGCCTGAGGCGATCGAACCTCCTGGCGGCGTGCGGGTCTTCGATCAGGACGACGACGTGAGGATCGACCTAGACGAGCCCGACCTCGACAACAACCGAGGCGCGGCAGGGCCCAGGTCGAAGGCGCGCAAGCCGAAGCTCGACCCTGATCTGACGAGCACGGAGGTGGAGCCGTCCCAGCTCGACCTCGAGCTGGGACCCGCTGCCAAGGGCACTGGATGGAAGCTGCCGCCGGTCACGCTGCTGCACCGGAGCGGCACGCAGGAGGTCGACAAGGCAGCCGTGGAGTCGGCCGGTCGGGTGCTCGAGCAGGCGCTGGCCCAGCACGGCGTCGAGACGAAGCTCGTCGGAATGGTCGTCGGCCCGTCGGTGACGCGCTACGAGCTCGAGCTGGCCCCCGGGGTGAAGGTCGCCAGAGTCACCAGTCTGCACAAGGACATCGCCTACGCGATGGCGTCACCCGATGTCCGCATCCTGGCGCCCATACCGGGCCGCCAGGCCATCGGTGTCGAGGTGCCCAACAGCGATCGCCAGATCGTCGCCCTGGGAGACATCCTCGCCTCGGTCGAAGCGAAGCGTGCCACCCACCCGCTGGAGGTGGCGGTGGGGCGCGACATCAACGGCAAGGCCGTGCTCATGAACCTGGCGACGATGCCCCACATCCTGATCGCGGGAGCAACGGGAGCTGGGAAGTCGAGCTGCCTCAACTCGCTCATCACCTCGATCCTGATGCGCTCCACACCCGACCAGGTCCGCATGATCCTCGTCGATCCCAAGCGCGTCGAGATGGGCCAGTACGACCGGCTGCCGCACCTGCTCACCCAGGTGGTGACCAACCCCAAGAAGGCAGCCAACGCGCTCAGCTGGGCGGTGAGGGAGATGGAGCGCCGCTACGACCTCCTTGCCGAGGTCGGGTTCCGCGACATCACTGGCTACAACGCTGCCTTCGATCGAGGAGATCTCCCCAACGAGATCTCTCCCACAGGTGAGACGATCCGGGAGTTCCCGCGGCTGCCGTTCATCCTCATCGTGATCGACGAGCTGGCCGACCTGATGATGGTGGCGGCGCGCGACGTCGAGGACTCGATCTGCCGGATCGCCCAGATGGCTCGCGCCGTCGGGATCCACCTCGTCATCGCCACGCAGCGGCCGTCGGTCAACATCATCACGGGTGTGATCAAGGCCAACGTGCCGGCTCGGCTCGCCTTCGCTGTCTCCTCGGCGACCGACAGCCGCGTGATCCTCGACCAGCAGGGCGCCGAGCGGCTCATCGGCAAGGGCGACATGCTCCTGCTGGGCCCGACCTCGTCTGCGCCCTCTCGCATCCAGGGCTCCTGGGTGAGCGAGGAGGAGGTTCGCAAGATCGCCGGGGTCTGGAAGCGGCAGGCGCCGGAGATCACCTACGACAGCGAGGTGCTGGGCCCGGACGAGCACGCCAGCTCCGCCTTCGGCGCCGGCGGCTCGGGTGGGTCCGACGATGACGACGAACTGCTCATGCTGCAGGCGATGGAGCTGATCGTGCGCTCGCAGCTGGGCTCGACATCGATGCTGCAGCGCAAGCTGAAGGTCGGGTTCGCTCGCGCCGGTCGCCTGATGGACCTGCTCGAGCAGCGTGGCGTGGTCGGTCCCTCTGAGGGCTCCAAGGCGCGAGCCGTGCTGATGTCGGTGGAGGAGCTGGAGAACCGCCTCCAGCAAGGCGACCTCTAGGTCACCTATGGGTCAAAGGGACCTTCTCGCCCCACCGAGGCCCTCTGACGGAGGAACCAGAGGTTCCGGCACCTAGGATCGCTCCCGGTGGGAACGGCGTCACTGGGGTGAGGCCGTCGCGTCCTGATGAGAGCGGTGCATGATCAAGTTGCCTCGACGAGACCTCCTGGGCCTAGCGGTGCTCGCCGCCGTGGTCGCGACAGCCGTGGCACTCGGCCCTGTGATGCCTTGGCGATCTCGCGCTGGGGCTGACCGGGTGCTCGAACGGGCGATGGCGGAGGTCGCGCTCGCAGAGGAGACGACTACGACTGTCCCGCCGACAACGACGACCGTCCCGACGACGACCACTGCGCCGCCACCCCCGCCGACCACCACCGCGCCGCCTCAGCGCTTCACGCTCGAGCCCTACAGAGGACTCGGCGCGTGGCTGGACGTCTACGACTGGTCGGCCACCTTTGCGCAGCACCAACCCGCTGTCGAGCCGGATGTCGTCGACCACTTGGCGGCCCAGGGCGTGCAGACCCTGTTCATCCAGGCCTCGAAGTGGAACTCTCCGACCGACGTGCTCGACGAGCCACGGCTCCTCGCGTTCATCGAGCGGGCCCACAGCCACGGCATCTCGGTCGTCGGCTGGTACTTGCCGACCTTCGAGGACATGGCGCGCGACATGCAGCGGCTCCGTGCCATCGCCGCCCTCCCCGTCGACGGGATAGCGGTCGACATCGAGTCGCGTGCCATCGGCGACGTGACCGAGCGCAACCGCAGGCTCATCGAGCTCTCCGCCGGGCTCCGTGCGGCGCTCCCAGGCGAGGTGATCGGCGCCATCCCGCTCGAACCGGTGCTGCTCGAGGACGTGAACCCCAACTACTGGCCGGCCTTCCCTTGGGCCGAGCTGGCGCCCCACTACGACGTGTGGCTGCCGATGGCCTACTGGACCAACCGGCATGGCTCGTCTCCGTGGCGAGCAGCGCACCTCTACACCGCCGCCAACATCGACCGAGTGCGCGCCCACATCGGTCGACCAGATGCACCAGTCCACGCGCTGGGCGGCATCGGCGACCAGACGACTGTCGCGGACCTCCAAGGGTTCCGCGCGGGGGCCACAGAGCGAGGTGTGATCGGTGGGAGCATCTACGACTTCCGCACCACCTCCGCGCCGCACTGGCCCGAGCTCATCCCGTTCAGAAGCCTGCGCCCGTGACCTCTCGGGCGTAGCGACCCCGAGCCCGATACGGTCAGCGCCCGATGTTCGACCTGGCGACCGCGGCGATCGAGGGGGCTCTGTCCGCCGGCGCGACCTACGCCGACGCGCGCGTCATGGTCGTGCGCTACGAGTCGATGAGCGCCAAGAACCGGGTCGTCGAGGACCTGACACAGACCGAGACAGCGGGGATCGGTGTGCGCGCCCTGATCGGATCGTCATGGGGCTTCCAGTCGACGCCTGAGCTCAGCGTCCGAGCCGCACGCCGGGCTGGGGAGCAGGCCGCTGCCGTGGCCCGTGCGAGCGCTCGGGTCGCTGGCCCTCCTCTGGCGCTGGCTCCGACACCTGTCGTGCACGCCTCGTGGAGCAACGACTGGGTCGTGCACCCTCTTGACGACGTGAGCGTCGGCCAGAGGGCCGACCTCCTCGTCGAGGTCACCGGCGCGATCGCCGACGGGGGCGTGCCCCTCGCGCAGGCGGGCCATCAGATCTGGGACACGACGAAGTGGTTCGCGTCCAGTGAGGGCAGTCGCATCGATCAGCACATCGTCGAGTGCGGCGCGGTGATGGACGCCACGGCGATCGGCGACGGCGAGACGCAGCGACGCAGCTTCCCCGGCGTCCGGGGCCAGTTCGGCACGCGTGGTTGGGAGCTGGTGCAAGAGATCGATCTGCCCGGCAACGCCGCTCGCATCGCCGAGGAGGCTCAGGCTCTGTTGCGCGCGCCTCAGTGCCCGGAGGCGACGACGACGCTGATACTCGGCAGCGAGCAGATGGCTCTTCAGATCCACGAGTCCGTCGGCCACGCCATCGAGCTGGATCGCATCCTCGGATGGGAGGCCGCCTTCGCCGGCACGTCGTGGCTCGATCCGGCTCAGCTGGGCAGCCTCGAGTACGGGTCCGAGCTGATGAACATCACTGCCGACGCCACCTTGCCGGGCGCTCTGGGCAGCTTCGGGTACGACGACGAAGGAGTGCCCGCTCAGGCCGTCGACATCGTGAAGGACGGCACCTGGGTCGGGGTGCTGTCTGGCCGTGACTCGGCGCCGCTACTGGGCCTGCCCTCAGGCGGGATGGTGCGCGCTGACGGGGCCGCCCGCCTGCCCATGGTGCGGATGACCAACGTCGGCCTGGTGCCAGGCGACAGCTCCCTCGAGGAGATGATCGCCGCAACCGACGACGGCATCCTGATGGACACGAACCGCTCCTGGTCGATCGACGACAAGCGCCTCAACTTCCAGTTCGGCTGCGAGATCGCGTGGGAGATCAAGGACGGTCGCCTCGGGCAGATGCTGCGCAACCCCACCTACACGGGCATCGGACCGCGCTTCTGGGCGTCCATGGACATGGTGGGTGGCCCCGACGAGTGGGTGTTCTGGGGCACCGCGAACTGCGGGAAGGGCCAGCCCATGCAGGTCGGTCACACGGGTCACCCTTCGGTGCCAGCCCGCTTCACCAACGTGCGGGTGGGCGTGCGCTGATGCCGGCCGCATGGGACGCCGCGTCGGAGCAGGCTGCCCGAGCCGGGCTGGCGACATGTGACCGCGTCCTGGATCTCGTCGGCGGGCGCGCTGATGCCCTGGTCACCCGCGGCCAGGGCCGCAGCGCGCTCACCCGGTTCGCCAACAGCCGCATCCACCAGAACATGGACGGCGACGAGGACCACGTGCGGCTCCGGGTCGTCGTCGACGGCGGCCGCATCGCTCAGGCGACGACCACTCGGGTGGACGACGACGGCTTGGAGCGCCTCGTGGAAGCAGCGATCGCTGCAGCCCGCTTGCGTCCCGCCGATCCCGACTTCCCCGGGCTGGCTGAGCCGGGGGGCCCTGACCACTTTCCCGCGGTCGACCACTTCGACCCTGCGACCGCGGCTGCGACCCCGGAGCAGCGCGCCGCCATCGTGGCTGACTTCGTGGCCACTGGCGAGGGGCTCGAGGCGGCCGGCTACTGCTCAACCTCCAGCGAGGTGCACGTCCTGCGCTCCACCTCCGGTCTGCGCTGCACGAGTCGCAGCACGATGGCGCAGATCGACGCCATCCAGCGCCTGGCACAGGCCGGCGGAGCGCCCGCCGACGGGTGCGGTCAGACGACCTCCGTGAGCCTGGGCGACCTCGATGGCCGCGGCGTGGGGGAGGTGGCAGCCCAGAAGGCGCGTGCCAGCGGTGATCCCATCAGCCTCGAGCCCGGCACCTACGAGGTCGTGCTCGAGCCCAAGGCCGTGGCCGCGATGCTGCTGTTCCCAGCGTGGCTCGGGTTCAACGGCAAGGCTCACGCCGAGGGCACGAGCTTCGTCCACCTCGGTGAGGCGCAGTTCGACGAGCGCATCGACATCTGGGACGACGCGACCGACCCGCGATCCCTCGGGCGCGCTTACGACGCTGAGGGCACCCCGAAGCGGCGGCTCGACCTCGTGTCGCGCGGCGTGACCGTCGGCCTGGCGCACGACCGTCGCAGCGCGGCGCTGGTGGGAGTCGAGTCGACGGGCAGCTCGATCGGATCGGAGGCCTTCGGTGGCTACCCGGGCGACCTCTTCCTCGGCGGCGGCAGCGAGTCGGCCGAGGAGCTCGTGGCGGGAGTCGAGCGAGGTCTGCTCGTGACCGACTTCTGGTACAACCGGATCCTCGATCCCAAGACGCAGGTCGTCACCGGTCTCACGCGCAACGGCCTGTTCCTGATCGAGCGGGGCGAGGTCGTGGTGCCGGTGCAGAACATGCGCTACACGCAGTCTGTGGTGGGTGCGCTCGGCCCCGGCCATGTGCTCGGCCTCGGAGGCGACGCTCAGCTCGTGAGCAACGAAGGCGGCGTCGTCCACGTACCCAGCCTGCGGCTGGGTGCCTGGGCCTTCACCGGCAACGCCAAGGGCTGAACGACACCTGCCGTAGCATCGTCGAACATGGCTCGCCCCCTGCGCATCGGGATCCTGGTGGTCGCGTACAACGCCTCGAGCACCCTCCGATCCGTGCTGGCGAGGATCGACCCTGAGATGCGTGCCCGCATCACCGGTGTGCTGGTGAGCGACGATCACTCCGCCGATGACACGTATGCGGTGGGGCTGGAGGTGCAGCGAGAAGAGGCGGGCCTGCCCCTCACGGTGGTGCGTCAGCCTCGCAACCTCGGCTACGGCGGCAACCAGAAGTTCGGCTACCGATGGGCTGTCGAGGAGGAGCTCGACATCGTGGTGCTGCTCCACGGTGACGGCCAGTACGCCCCAGAGCGCCTGCCCGACCTGATCGCACCGATCGAGCGGGGAGAGGCCGACGTCGTGATGGGCTCGCGCATGATGGTGCCGGGTGCCGCGCGCGCGGGCGGGATGCCCGGCTACAAGTACGTGGGAAACCGCATCCTCACCGGCTTCCAGAACGCGGTGAGTGGCCTGCACCTGTCGGAGTGGCACTCGGGCTACCGGGCGTTCTCCGTGGCCGCGCTTGCTCGCATCCCGTTCGAGCAGAACTCCAACGGGTTCGACTTCGACACCGAGGTGCTCCTCCAGCTCCACGACTCGGGGGCCAGAGTGCTCGAGGTGCCGATACCCACCTACTACGGCGACGAGATCTGCTACGTCGACGGCATCGCCTATGCGCGTGCGGTCGTGGCGGACGTGGTTCGCTACCGGTTGCAGCGGGTGGGATTCGGCGACGACAGCCTCGCGGTCACCAACGAGACCTACGAGCTGAAGCCAGACGAGGACTCCAGCCACTCGCGTCTCGTCTCATGGGTCGGCGGCCGCCGCGCGCTGCGCATACTCGACCTCGGCTGCGCCGACGGCTTCGTCGCCTCGGGGCTGCGCCAGCTGGGTCACCGAGTAACTGGCGTGGACATGGTGGCGAGGCCGGGAGTGAAGGATCGCCTCGACGAGTTCGTGGAGGCCGACCTCGACCACGGTCTTCCACTGGCCCTGGCCGATGGCAAGCCATTCGACCTCGTGGTCGCGGCGGACGTGCTCGAGCACGTGCGCGATCCTGAGTCGCTGCTGCGCGAGCTCCACGACGTCCTCGCGCCCGACGGGCGAGTGCTCGTGTCGGTCCCCAACTTCGGACACTGGTACCCGCGCCTGCGCGTCGCGCTCGGTCGCTTCGACTACGACCGCCGCGGGATCCTCGACCGCGGCCACGTGCGGTTCTTCACTCGCCGCAGCTTCGACCGCGTGTTGCATCGGAGCGGATGGCACGTGCTGCGCAGGGAGGCGACCGGCCTGCCCTTCGACGTCGCCGACCGCGGCGGCCCGGGCGGTCTGTCGGGCCGCCTGCGTCGCACCGTCGGCCGGCTCGACGCGGCCGGTGTGCGACTGCGCCCGACCCTCTTCGGCTACCAGCTGTTGTACGAGCTGGAGCCCGCCATCGGCCGCGTGTAGCACCCGGTGTCACCGCTCGAGTCGAGCCCGCAGGTCGTCACAGAGCGGGGTTGGTGCCGGACGCCGGGTGAAGCTGGGTCCGGGCCTCGGCGGAGCGCCGTCCAAGTCGACGAGCCAGGCGACCAGCAGCTCCTCGTCCCTCCTCGTGACCGTCAGAGCCGAGTTGACCCGGTCGATGGCGACCGTGAGCGGCTCGCCGTCGACCGAGCGGCTGTCGAGCGGCTCACCGCGGCGCTCGGTGCCGTCTTCGTGCTCGAAGGCCAGCGTCACCTCGCCTCCATCGCGGACCGCCGTGAGGCGCCACGCGCCTGCATCGAGCAGCACTGTCGTGCCACTGCGCACCCTTCCCCGCAGCGCAAAGCCGTCGTCGCCACCTAGCTCGAGGGGCCACCACCGATCGCCGTCTGACCAGTAGAGGCCGCGGCACTCGTCGAGCAGCACGACGTCGCCGCGAGGTCCGGGGGCACCGGCGGTGGTTGCTCGCCGCACGCCAGGCGGCGCGCCGCCTCCCAGCCGGTCGTGCAGGTCGTACTGCAGGGAGACCATCTGATGGCGTGCGGCAGGGGTCGGCAGGATGAAGAGGCGCTGAGACTGGAGTGCGAGGGCGATCGACACGGTGATGCCGGCCATCGACAGGAGGGCGAGACCGGCCACCGCTAGCCGCCGTTTCCGGCGCTGGCGGCCCCTCAGCCAGTCGGCCACTGACCATGTGCCGATCGCAGCGAGCAGCACGAGAAGCGGCGTGAAGTCGGCGAGGTAGCGGTTGGCGATGAACGCGATCGTCAGAGTTGAGACCAGGCCGAGCGCGGACCCAACCGCCGCGGCGAGCCACGGATCGCGCCAACCACGGCGCAAGAGCGAGCCGAGGCCGACCACTGCGAGGAGCAGCAGCGAGGGCGCGACGACCGGCAGCGATGCCGCCCGGTCGATCATGTCGAACGTGGCGTCGCCGATCACGCTGCGCGACTCGCGGAACGTGACCCACGGGAAGAGGCGCTGCGGCTCGACGCCGTCGGGCCGCAGATAGGTGACGAGGGCTGTCGGAGCGAACTCCGGTCCGAACAGCGACCCACCCGTCGCATCGAGGGTCGCCTGACGGTTGGCGTCGAAGCTGCTCAGCACCTGGTCGCGGAAGGGGATCGTGAGCGGGTGCCCGAAGCGCGCCTGGTTGACCGATCCGTAGAGCAGTACCGGCACCAGCACTGCGAGCGCCAGCACAGGGACGGCTCGACGAGAGACGCGGTGCGCCGCCAGCGCCAGCACGGCGGTGAGCGCCAGCGCGGCCACAGCGCCGCTGCCAACGGATGCGCGGGTGTTGAGCGCGACCGTTGCAGCGGCCGAGGCCAGCATCAGCGAGCGACGACTCGGAGCCGACCACCAGCCGAGCAGCGCATCGAGCGCGACGAGCGTCGTGGCGACGCCCCAGAGCTCGGTCTCGTGGTACACGACAGGCCGCGCCGCGAGGAACAGCAGCGGCGACGACAGCCCGACGGCTGCCGTGAAGCTGGCGAACACCAGCGGCTCGCGGGGACCCAGGGACTCCGCGCCGGCACGCCACTCTCGGGCACGCCAGAGCAGGCGAGAGGCCGCCCACATGGCCACGGCCAGAGCGACGAGCATCGACACCTGGCTCAGCCTGCCGTCGAACCGGTCGGTCATCGCGGCGACGGGGAGCCGCAAGATCGCCGGCACGAGCCCGAAGTACAGATGCGTGCGGCCGTCATGGACGAACCCCTCGATGCCCGCGACCTCAGGGTTGACGTCGAGGCGCCCGTCGAGCAGCGAGTGCGCCTGCGCGTCGAAGAAGTCGCTGCTGAAGGGGCCACGCGCGAGCAGGCCTGATGGCGTGCCCTCGCTGACGAGCGCGGCGAAGACGAGCAGTGCCAGCACAGCACCGGCACGCGTGGCGCGGCGCACAGCGGGCGGTGGCCGTCGGTCTGCTGGTGCCGCCGCCATCGGCCGAGCCTGCCACATGCCCGACGACCGGGATGGGTGCTAGCAAGGCCGGATGCAGATCACAGAGGTGGCAAAGGGCCTGAAGTTCCCGGAGGGTCCCGTCGCCCTCCCCAACGGTGACATCCTGCTCGTGGAGATCGCTCGCGGCACGCTGACGCGGATCAGCGACGGCGGCAAGGTCGACGTTGTGGCCGAGCTCGGCGGCGGGCCCAACGGCGCGGCCATCGGCCCCGACGGGGCTGTGTACGTGTGCAACAACGGCGGCTGCTTCAGCTGGGACGACGTCATGGGTCTCACGCTCCCGGGTGCCGTGCCGGCGGACTGGAGCGGCGGGTCCATCCAGCGGGTCGACCTCGGAACCGGCGCCGTCACCACCATCTACACGGAGTCCTCCAGCGGTCCACTGCGCGCGCCGAACGATCTCGTCTTCGACGGCCATGGCGGCTTCTGGTTCACGGACCACGGCGTGCGCCAGGAGCGCTCCAGCGATCGCACCGGCATCCACTACGCGCTGGCTGACGGCTCGAGCTGCCGCGAGGTCGTCTTCCCGCTCGACGCGCCGAACGGCGTGGGCCTCTCGCCGACCGGCACGCACCTCTACGCGGCCGAGACCCACACCGGTCGCGTCTTCTCCTGGGAGATCTCGGCGCCGGGCGAGGTCGCGGCGAGCAACCCCATGGGCCACGGCGGGCAGCTGCTAGCCGGCCTCCCCGGCATGCAGCTGCTCGACAGCCTCGCTGTCGACTCCGAGGGATGGGTATGCGTAGGCACGTTGGTGAACGGCGGCATCACCGCCATCTCGCCGGATGGTGCGACGGTCGAGCACATCGCGCTGCCCGATCCGCTCGTCACCAACATCTGCTTCGGCGGTGCCGACCTGCGCACCGCGTACGCCACCCTCTCGGGCACCGGCGCGCTGGTCAGCTTCCCGTGGCCGCGCCCCGGCCTGCGCCTCCACCACCAAGATCTGTAAACCCGGACGGCCGCATGCCGGTCGTCCCAGTTCACAGACGTCGCGGGGGCGCAAGTACCCTCGGGTCATGCCTGGGCGCCGCACCTTCTATGTGGAGACCCTCGGCTGTCCCAAGAACCAGGTCGACTCGGACAAGCTGATCGGCACGCTGCTGGCCGACGGGATGACCGCGGTCGACGAAGCCGAGAGCGCGGACCTCGTCGTCGTCAACACGTGCGCCTTCATCGAGGAGGCCCGCCAGGAGTCCGTCGACACCGTGCTGGCGCTGGCAGATCGCAAGGCCACCGACGCGCGCCTCGTGGTCACGGGCTGCATGGCCGAGCGCTACGGCGAGGAGCTGGCGGCGGCGCTGCCCGAAGCCGACGCGGTGAGCGGCTTCGGAGTGCCAGTCACGCTCGGTCGCAAGCCGAGTGCCGGTCCGATCCCCAGCTTCGACCTGCTCAACCTGCCCCGCCCGGCCGCCACCGCGCCGTGGGCCTACGTGAAGGTGGCCGAGGGCTGCGACAAGGCGTGCGGCTTCTGCGCCATCCCGAGCTTCCGGGGCCCGCAGCGATCGCGCACGCTCGACCAGGTGATGGCGGAGGTCGACCAGCTCGCGGCCGGGGGTGCACGCGAGATCGTGCTCGTGGCGCAAGACCTGGCGAGCTACGGGCGCGACCAGGGCGTCGGCGTGCGCAGCATCGTCCCGCTGGTGCGCGCCGTTGCCGATCGAGTCGACCGGGTGCGGCTCCTCTACCTCTACCCATCCGAGCTGACCGACGCTCTGATCGAAGCGGTCCTCGACTCGGGCGTCCCGTACTTCGATCTCTCGCTCCAGCACGTCGCGGCGCCTTTGCTGCAACGGATGCGGAGGTGGGGTGACGGCGAGCGGTTCCTGCGGCGCATCGACGCCATCCGCGAGCGAGCGCCGGAGTCGGCCTTCCGGAGCAACTTCATCGTCGGGTACCCGGGCGAGACCGAAGACCACCACGATCAGCTGCTCGAGTTCGTCGAGCGAGCGCAGCTCGACTGGTGCGGGTTCTTCGCCTACTCCCGCGAGGAAGGCACGCACGCGGCCGGCCTCGATGGCGCAGTGGACCGAGGGTTGGTCGACGAGCGCCTGGCCGAGCTCCGCGAGATGCAGGACCGCATCACCGCGGCGCGCAGGGACGCGCTGGTCGGCGACGTCGTCGATGTGCTCGTCGACTCGCCAGGCGTGGCTCGAAGCCATCGTGAGGCGCCCGAGATCGACGGCATCATCACGGTCCCAGCGCACCTCGCTGTCGGTTCGATCGTCCCTGTGTGCATCACGGGCGCCGAAGGCCCCGACTCGGTGGCCGAGCCCCTTCTCGCTGCGGCGGCACGATCGTGACCACGCAGTTCGGCCCGTCGGCGCTGGCCACGCCGGCCAACCTCCTGACCGTGGCCCGCCTCGTGCTGACGGTGCCGCTGCTGGCGATGATCGTCGACACCGGAGCCAGCTGGCCGGCAGTCATCCTCTGGATCGTGCTGTGCATCACCGACGGCATCGACGGCAACATCGCCCGCCGCCACGGCACCACGCGCTCCGGGGCGTTCCTCGACCCGCTCGCCGACAAGGTGCTGGTCCTCGGCGGCATGGTCGCTCTCGTGGCGAACGAGACCTTCTGGTGGCTGCCGGTCGGGATCATCTCAGTGCGCGAGCTCGGCATCCAGGTGTTCCGCTCCTACTGGGGCAAGAAGGGCCTCGCGGTGCCCGCCACCGCGCTGGCCAAGGCGAAGACGGTCACGCAGGAGGTGGCCGTCGGGTTCGGCCTGCTGCCCCTCACCGCAACCGACGCAACCTATGTGGCCAACGCGACGTTGTGGGCGGCCGTGGTGCTCACGGTGGTCACAGGGGCTCAGTACATCGCCGCTGGCAGTCGCTTCGCGACGACTCTCGGCAACCGGTAGGCGCGCCGATGCGTTGCGAGGTCGTGGCCGTTGGCACTGAGCTGCTCCTAGGCCAGATCGTCGACACGAACTCCGCTTGGATGGGCGAGCAGCTCGCTCTGCGCGGCATCGAGCACCTGCGCCAGACCAAGGTCGGCGACAACCACGGCCGCATCGTGGAGGTGCTGCGCGAGGCGCTCGGCAGGGCAGACGCCATAATCGTCTGCGGCGGCCTCGGGCCGACTCAGGACGACATCACGCGCGAGGCGATCGCCGAGGTGATGGGCGTGGAGCTCGTTCGGCGCGACGAGCTCGTCGCCTTCATGCAAGAGATGTTCGCCCGTAGAGGTCGGACCATGCCGGAGAACAACCTGCGGCAAGCGGACGTCCCCGTGGGCGCCACCCCCATCGAGCAGCGCACGGGAACCGCCCCCGGTCTCATCTGCCCGGTCGGCGACAGGGTCATCTACGCCGTCCCCGGAGTGCCATACGAGATGCGCGAGATGCTCGAGCGCTCGGTGCTTCCCGACATCGAACGGCGAGCCGGGACGCGCCAGGTGTTCGTGAGCCGGACGCTGCGCACGTGGGGCGAGAGCGAGTCGCGCATCGCCGAGCTGCTCGCGCCGCGCATCGAGGCGCTCGACATCACGGGCAACCCGACGATCGCGTTCCTCGCCAGCGGCATCGAGGGCATCCGCGTGCGCATCACCGCCTGCGCTGACACGGTTGCGAACGCGGATGGGCTGCTCGACGTCGAGGAGGCCGAGGTCCGGGCCGTTCTGGGCGAGCTCGTGTTCTCGAACGCTGACGAACCGATGGAAGACGTCGTCGGGAGGCTGCTGGTGGCTCAGGGCCTCACCGTCGCGGTCGCCGAGTCGCTCACTGGTGGCCTCGTCGCGTCTCGCATGGTCTCGGTCGCCGGAGCCAGCGGGTGGTTTCGCGGGGGAGTGGTGGCCTACGAGTCGGAGGTGAAGTTCGACGTGCTCGGCGTGCCGCGCGGCCCGGTGGTGTCTGAGGGCGCAGCGGCGGCGATGGCCGATGGGGTGCGACGCCTCCTCGGCGCGGACGTCGGGCTGTCCACCACCGGCGTCGCCGGCCCCGCAGAGCAGGAGGGCAAGCCACCCGGGACCGTCTGGCTGGGGATGGCCTTCGCCGACGAGGTCGACGCCGTCGAGATCAAGCTGCCCGGTGATCGCGACCGGGTGCGCCAGATGGCCGTGATATCGGCGGTCGATCGCCTGCGCCGCCGGCTACTCGCCTAGCGGTCCGCAGAAGTTCCGAACCAGACGGCGTCGGCCGACGTCAAAGGGGGCATGGAGCGCGTGCAGAGCACCGGCGACCTCGAGGCGCTGCTCATCGAGGGCTACGGGCGGGCTTACCGGACCGCCTACCTGATCATGCGGAACCCAGCCGACGCCGAGGAGGCGGTGCAGGAGGCGTTCCTGCGCGTCTGGCGCTTCCGCGACGCTCTGCCAGCAGGTGACGGCATCCAGCCGTGGCTCTACCGGGTGCTCGTCAACACCTGCTACTCGCAGCTCCGCAAGGAGGTGCCCCGCAGGGAGCGCTCGGCTGGTGCCGACCCGCTCGACGGGATGGCGAGCTCGACTCCGTCGCCGGAGGTCGCCGCCGCAGCCGCCTCGACAGGTGACATCGTCATCGACGCGCTTGCCGATCTGCCCGAGCAGCTCCGCGTGCCCGCCGTGCTGCGCTACTGGACGGGGTTGAGCGAGAAGGAGATCGCAGTCGCCATCCGCCGCCGTCCCGGCACCGTGAAGTCGCGCCTGCATGAGGCGCGCCGCCGCCTGGCCGCCGACCCACGCATCGCGGCGCTCGCGCCGACCGCCATCGAGGAGGCACGATGATCAAGGAAGACGACCTGCGGCGGCTGCTCTCTGAAGCTGCCGACTCGGTGCCGGCCCCCGGCCGCGCACCCGAGGCGCTGCTCGCCTCGCTCGGTGAGCAGGCTCCGCCGCGCCAGTCACGCCGCCCGTCAGGCCGCCGCCTGACCGCCATCGCAGCGGCGCTGCTCGCCGTCGTGGCGCTGGGTGGCGCGCTGGCGTCGACGAGCAGCGACGACGACAGCTCCACCTTCTCGGCCACCGGCGCCGCCATCGGCGACGGCGCGGACGAGGACTTCTCTACCACGTTCGGGGGTGGGGGCGAGGAGGGCGACGTCAGCGTTGCTGGCACTGGTTCTGGCGCGTTCGGAGGGTTGGCGGAAGGCGGCGCGGGCGGCACGGGTGGTGGCGTGGCCCGAGACGTGGCGGCGCCGTCGCCGGTTGCTCCGATTCAGGTGGGCCCCGGTGTCGACAGCGCCAAGATCGTGAAGACGGGCTCGCTCGACCTCGAGGTGCGGAAGGGAGCGTTCGACGCGACCGTCGCCCGCATCGGTGCGCAGACCACCGGTCTCGGCGGCTACATCGCCGAGTCGACGACGAGCGAGTCGAGCGACACGCCGAGCGGCTCCATCGTCGTGCGGGTGCCCTCCGACAGCTTCGAGACGCTGCTCGCCGAGGTGCGCAAGCTAGGTGACGTGAAGGCGGTCTCCTCCAAGGGCACCGACGTGACCGCGCAGTTCACCGACCTCGCCGCCCGCCTGACGGCGCTGACCGCTACCCGCGATCGCCTGTCGACCGTGCTCAGCGAGGCGGAGAACGTGCCCGACATCCTCGCCGTGCAGGATCGCATCACCTCGGTGCAGGTGGAGATCGAGCAGCTCCAGGGCCAGCAGCGCCTGCTCGAGGACCAGACCTCGTTCGCAACGCTCGCCATCACCCTGGGTGAGCCCGGCTCCGACATCATCGAGATCCAGAACAACGAGGGCCTGGGCCACGCCTGGGACGAAGCCCGCCGCCGCTTCGGCGACAGCCTCGAGCGCATCGTCTCCTGGTCCGGCTCCGCCGCCGTCGTCTTCATCGTCGGCCTCATCCTGCTCGTGATGGGCCGCATCCTCTGGATCGCCCTCCGCCGCCGCCTCGTCTGACCGGGGCAGGGGGTCAGGTCGTGTCGAGCAGCCGATCGAGGATCTCCACCACGTCCTCGACCGGCTCACGGCGCCGATGCTCGGTGATCTGACCGTCGCGCATCACCACCAGACGCTCTGCTGCACCGGCGACTTTGATGTCGTGGGTGACGAGGACGATCGTCTCGCCGGACTGGTTGAGCTCGTGGAGCTGGCTGATGACGTGACGGCCGCTCGCCGAGTCGAGGTTGCCCGTCGGCTCGTCCGCGAGGATGACCGCAGGGCGCAGCATGAGCGCTCGTGCGATCGCTACACGCTGGCGTTCACCGCCCGACAGCTGTGCTGGCCGCTTGGTGCGCCGATCTCTGAGGGCGACCAGGTCCAGCAGGTGGTCGACTCGCTGGCTGGCCTCGTCGTCGTCGACGCCAGCCAGCGTGGCGGGGAGTCGCAGGTTCTCCTCGACGCTGAGCACCTCGACCAGGTTGAAGGCCTGGAATATGAAGCCAATCCGCTCGCGGCGTAGAAGCGCGCGGCCATCGTCATCCAGGTCGTTCAGGTCGGTGCCAGCGACGAGAACCTGGCCGCTCGTAGGTTCCGTCAACCCGCCGAACAGGTGGAGGAGCGTGGTCTTGCCGGAGCCAGACGGACCCATGATCGCGACGAACTCCCCGGTCTCGATCGTCAGGTCGACGTCGCGCACAGCGCTGATCTCGACGCCGTCGTCGTGGTAGGTCTTGGTGAGAGATCGGGCCTCGATCGCCGCTGGGGTCATCGCCGACGCGCCTTCCTGTAGTGGTCCTCCGCCTCGTCGAGCCACTGCAGGTCGGCGGACAGCCGCAAGAGCAACCCATCGAGGATCAGCCCGGCGCCTGGCGGCAAGTCGGGATCTGCGCGGCGGCGAGCGATCTGAGCGCTGGCTTCGATGTACTCGTCGCGCTGTGATTCGATGAGGGCGAGAGCCGCTCGCGGGTCGGCCAGACCCTGGGCGACGATCTTGAGGAAGACCTCCTCGCGCAGCCGCACGAGACCGACGACTGGTTCCTCGAGCCAGCGGCTGAGCTCCTTCTGACCGAGTGCCGTGAGGTTGTAGACCTTGCGGTCCGGCAGCAGGTCCTGGCGCACGACCGTTGGCTCGATCAGGCCGTCGTCCTCCAGGCGACTCAGCGTCGTGTACACCTGCCCGATGTTGAGCAGCCATGTGCCTCCGAGCAGGTCCTCGAACGACTGCTTCAGCTCGTAGCCGTGGTGCGGTGCTCGGGCCAGAAGGGCGAGCAGCAAGTACTTCAGCATCGAACCTCGGCGGGCGAGTCGGGGGTGTGACGAAGGGCATCCTAGTAACTCTTGCATCTAGTG
This sequence comes from Actinomycetota bacterium, assembly GCA_049325515.1. Lineage (GTDB taxonomy): Bacteria > Actinomycetota > Acidimicrobiia > Acidimicrobiales > VFJN01 > VFJN01. The sequence continues at coordinate 314,812 of JBMOLI010000018.1, forward strand.
TCTACATGTGTAAGTAGTAACAGCAGGATGTAGTTGGTCTGGGGGGAGCAGAAGTGGCATCGGTCCGAACACTTCAGGGTCTGGGCGGTCGTCTCGTCACAGAACGCCGTGGCCGAACGGCACTCACGACTGCCGGCATCACGCTCGGCGTGGCCCTCTTCACCGGCGCGCTGATCATGACGATGACCTCCGCCCAGGGGATGGCCGACTTCGCCGCCGAGACGAACGGACAGGCGGACGTGATGGCGGCCGCACCCGGCGCCAGCCTGGCGTCCATAGTCAGCCCAACTGGCGGCGAGCTTCGCGGGGGTGTGGTCGACGAGCTGGCAGCCCTGGCCGGCGTCGACGTGGCGTTCGGGCTCCTCGTCGCGCCGTCATCCTTCGAGGGTCCCCTTGGAGCAACTTCGCTGCGGGTCAACCGCCTGACGGCAGCGGCACTGGTTGGGACCGACCTGGAGGAAGGACGGACGATCTTCCCCGTCGAGCTGTCCGCCGGACGTCTGCCCGCCGATGCCGTCGACGAGATCGCTCTACCACCTCGCCTGGCGGATCGGCTCGGCGCTCGGCTCGACGAGACGATCACGGTCAGCACCAGCCAGGGCCCCCGTGCAGTTCGGGTTGTCGGGATCTTGGCGGATCGGGGAATCGGCCGGCTCGACCGCATCGGGTTCACATCGTTGAGCGCGGCACAGCGCATGGCCGGCCAGCCGGACGTGATCACGCAGGTGGCGCTGAGCCTCGAGGATGACATCGACGTGGGCCAATGGATCGCGGAGCACGAGGACCTGGCACCCGACGGTGTGGTGCTCTCGACGCCGAGCAACTCGCTGCGCGCGCTGCGGGCTCAGATCGCCGCCCTGAACGGCTCTCTCATCGGCCTCGGTGCCGGCCTGCTGTTCACGGCCGGCTTCCTGATCTACCTGACGCTCGCCATGTCGGTCGTGGAGCGAACCCGGCTGTACGGCACGATGCTCGCTCTGGGCGCCACACACCGACAGGTGCGCAAGGTCGTGCTCGCTGAGGCGCTGGTGATCGGAGCGATCGGCACCTCGTTGGGGCTCGCGCTCGGCCTCGGCGTCGCAGCCGCGCTGAGGGCAGGAACAGGCCGTCTGCTGAGCCTGTTCGGCGATCCTGGGTTGGTCGTGTCGCCTTGGGCCTTGGCAGCCGGAGCGGCCGTCGGGGTCGGTACCACGCTCGTCTCGGCGCTCGTGCCCTCCCGCCGCGCCGCCGCAACCGATCCCGTGGCGGCCATCCGGACCACGGCAGCCGACGAGCCGCTCCCATCTGGCACCTGGCTTGTTGCAGCCGGTCTGCTGGTTGCTGGCTTCGTCACCCTGACCCGACCCGGTGTCGGACCGGCGGCGGTTGGTCTGGTCCTCGTGCTGGTCGGCGCGGTGCGGTTGGTCCCGTTCGTGATAGCGCCCCTCGCTGGCCGGCTCGGCCCGCTCGTGGCGCTGCGCTCCCGGGGAGGAGGGCGGCTCGCCATCCAGCACCTCGTGGCGGAGCGCACGCGCTCGGCCTACACGCTGGCGTTGGTGATGCTCGTCATGACGCTGGCGGTGGCGATCATGACCATCTACCTCTCCTTCACGAGCAGCCTCGAGCGCCAGCTATCCGTTCAGTTCGGCGACGCGCTTCACGTCACCGCGGCCTCCACGTTCGAGCCGAGCTTCGTCGATGCCCTCCGGGACGTACCCGGTGTAGCCGCGGTCACAGCTCGATCGCGCGCTACCACCTCGTTCACCACAGAGGCCGGAACCGAGGACATCTACATGGGAACCATTGATCCGGCGACGTACTTCGACGTCGCCACCTTCGCCTTCGTGGATGGGACCGTCGACGGTGTGGTCGAGGCATTCGAGCAAGGGGACTCTGTGATCCTTCCCGCTTCGACCGCGGACAGGCTTGGCGTCGGCCTCGGTGATGGCATCACGCTCGGCACGCTCGAAGGCCCGATGGTCTTCACGATCGCCGCGACGGCGGAGCTGAGCAACGTGCCAGCGCTCTTCGTCACAAGCAACGAGATCGGACTGCGCAGGTTCGGCGCGGTGGGCATCAGCGATGCGCTCGTTCGGGTCGATCCCGCGACGAGCCCCACCGCTGTACGGAACAACATCCAGGCTGCACTAGACGACCGCGCCACCTTCATCGTGACCACGGCTTCGGAGCTCAAGGCTGACACGCGCGCGCAGATCGCAGGCGGGGCGAACAGCTTCCTCGTGCTGCTCTTCCTTGCCGGCATCGTCGGCACCTTCGGGCTGGCCAACACGATGGCCGTGTCGGTCACGAAGCGCTATCGGGAGATCGGCGTGCTGCGGGCGATGGGAGCGCGTCGGCGCCAGATCCGAGGCATGGCCATCGTCGAGGCCCTAACGCTCGTGGCGGTGGCGCTCGTGCTCGCCTTTCCGCTGGGCATGCTGGTCTCGAAGCCTCTGCTCGCTGTGACTCTCGAGCAGCTCGGCGACATCAGTGTCGGCTACTCGGTGCCCTGGGCCATCTTCCCGATCCTCCTCGTCATAGCCGCAGGTGCCGCCGTGATCGCCGCGGCATGGCCTGCGCGACGGGCGTCTCGCCTGGAGATCGACGCAGCGTTGAGGTTCGAGTGATGGCCGAGCGCTGGTCTTCACTGGCGACGTCGAGGTCGCAGAGATGAAGGCCGCCCACAAGGAGCGTGCTCTCGCGGCGGCGGGCTCGATCGCGCGACGGGTCCCCCTCGACCAGGTGCAGATGTTCGCCTTCATGGCAAGCCCCCAGGTGCGCGCCGACCCATGGGCGCTCTACCAGCGCCTTCATCGGAGCGACCCGATCCGTCCCACTCGCTTCGGCGTCTGGCTCGTCGCGTCCCACGACGCGGTGAACACCGTCCTTCGCCACCCCGCTACGACCGTCGACGAGTCACAAGCGTCAGGCCCCATCGGTGAAGGCGACCGCACGTCAGCCTTCACGAAGCTGATGGATCGCACCCTGCTGTTCACTGACCCGCCCGATCACACGCGGCTCCGTCGGCTCGTCTCGCGCAGCTTCACGCCGCGCACCGTCGCGAGGCTTCGTGAGCCGATCGAGGCGATGATCGAGCAGTCGCTCGCCCAGCTGCGGCCGGAAGGCTCCGCTGACCTCATCAGCCAGCTCGCTCTCCCGCTACCGGTCGCCGTCATATGTGAGTTGCTCGGCATCCCGGAGGCCGAGCGCGCACGCTTCCTCACGTGGGCTCGTCACCTCGCACCGCGCCTCGACATCAGCATGTTTCGCGATGCAGAGATCGAACGTCTCGGCGACGCCGCCGCGATGGAGCTCGTCAGCTTCCTCGGGGAGCTCATCGACAACCCCGGTCGGCGGCTCCCCGATGGCTTGATCGCGGGACTCGTCGACGCTGAGGACGACGACAGGCTCGACAGGGAGGAGATCATCGCGCTGTGCGGGCTCCTGCTGCTCGCTGGCTTCGAGACCACCACGAACCTCATCGGCAACGGCGTGCACACCCTCCTCGGTCAGCCCGAACAGCTAGCGGCACTGCGTGAGGGCAGCGTCGACCCGGCAACCGCTGTCGAGGAGCTGTTGCGGCACGACGGGCCCGTTCAGCTCACGCAACGCGTGCTGCTCGATGAGCTCGACCTCGGTGGACGGGTCATCCCGCCGCGCACCCTCGTCGCCCTGCTGATCGGCGCCGCCAACCGAGACCCGCGCGTGTTCGACGATCCTGATGCGCTCGATCTGTCTCGAGACCCCAACCCGCATCTCGCGTTCTCCTCGGGGATCCATCACTGCCTAGGCGCCGCGCTCGCCAGGCTCGAGGCGGCCATCGCCATCCCCGCCATCGTCCGTCAGCTCCCGAACCTCCGCATGGCCGGCAAGCCAACCTGGCGCAAGACGTTCGTCCTGAGAGGCCTGACCCAGCTCCCCGTCCGCTGGGGCTGATCGGCGATGCAAAGGCGGTCGCCGACCCATGCGGACATGAGGTCGGAGAGTCGTAGCATCACCCGGATGCTCACGGAAGACGGGGCCGCTGCCGACGCAGTGTGGCGCTCCCTCGACCACGCGCTGGTCGAGGCGCTGCGACTCGGGTGGGAGGCGTTCCAGACGGGCAACATCGGAGTCGGCGCCGTCATCACGGACACCGGTGGCGCCATCGTCGCAGCCGGCCGCAACAGGGTGATGGAACCGGAGCCGCCACTCGGTGAGGTGGCTGGCTGCAGCCTCGCCCACGCAGAGATGAACGCCTTGGCCCGGATCCCGTTTCGAGCACCACGCGAGCTCACGCTGACCACGACGCTTCAGCCGTGCTTCCAGTGCGCTGCTGCAATTCGCATGGCGCCCATCGCCCATCTGCGAATCGCGGGAGCAGATCCGCTGTGGGACGGCTGCCACGACTTCACCACCATCAACGCCTGGCTCGGTCGCCGGCCGCCTGTGCCCATCGAAGGTCCGCGCCGCGACGAGTTGGGCCTGTTTGCCACGCTCATGGCCCGTCTCGGCCCTGGCCTGATCGACCCCGTTGACGTTGCCCTGCGTGCCTTGGGGGAGGGTCCTCTGCTCGACGTGGTCGCCGACCTGTCCGAGCCTCAGCACGCCGATCGGCTCAAGGGCCTGCCGGTGGAGCAAGCCTTCGCAGCGCTGTGGCCCCGACTTAGAGACGTCGTAGCCGCGACCTGAGACGGGGTCGTCTCAGCATCCTTGATCGAACGACTGTTCGTAACTACAGTCGTGTCGTTCGCACCCGCCGGGTTGTCACAGCCCCTGCGTAGGGTCGACGGCATCCCCCAGATCGAGACGCATTCGCACGCAGAGGAGACGCCAGGTGGAACAGAACAAGGACAAGCTGAAGGCCCTCGAGCTCAGCCTCGCCGGCATCGAGAAGCAGTTCGGCAAGGGCTCCGTCATGAAGATGGGGGAGAAGGGATCGATGGAGATCGGCACGGTGCCCACCGGTGCCCTCGCCCTCGACCTCGCGTTGGGGGTTGGCGGCCTGCCGCGAGGACGTGTCACCGAGATCTTCGGCCCAGAGTCATCGGGCAAGTCCACTCTCGCCATGCACGTCGTGGCCGAGGCACAGCGGCTGGGCGGCATCTGCGCCTACATCGACGCCGAGCACGCCATGGACCCGATCTACGCCCGGGCAATCGGCGTCGACGTCGATGAGCTGCTCATCTCCCAGCCCGACACAGGGGAGCAGGCGCTCGAGATCTGCGACATGCTCGTCCGCTCCGGTGCCATCGACGTCGTCGTGATCGACTCGGTCGCCGCTCTCACCCCCCGCGCCGAGATCGAGGGCGACATGGGCGACAGTCACGTCGGCCTGCAGGCCCGCCTCATGTCGCAGGCGCTGCGCAAGCTCACGGCCAACCTCAACAAGACCGACACGATCTGCATCTTCATCAACCAGCTGCGCGAGAAGATAGGTGTCATGTTCGGGTGCAGTTTTGGTCGCACGCTGATCACGCTGGCAGATGGATCGAAGAAGCAGATTGGCACCATCGTGCGCCAGAAGCTGCCGGTCGAGGTTCTCTCATACGACCCGGAGCTCGGCCGGGTCGTTCCACGGAAGGTCGTCAACTGGTTCGACAACGGCCCAACGGATGAGTTCCTCAAGTTCACGACCCCGTCACCTATGGGTTCCGGGGGCATGGCCAACTTCACCGTCACCGCCAACCATCTTGTGCGTACACCGATGGGTTGGCGCGAGGCCGGCGAGCTCCGGGTCGGCGATCGAGTGATGCATGCCACGACTGAGCACCTCTCAGACTTCCAGTGGGAGGTGGTGCTTGGCGGCCTCATGGGCGACGGTGCGCTGTCGGCCACGGGCAACGGTCTTGCCGCCCGGTTCCGCTGGGGACATGGCGCCAAGCAGGCTGAGTACGGTGACTGGAAGGCATCGCTCTTCGCCAACGTCGGGGTAAGCCGGTCGACCAACGCGAAGGGCGCGGTCTTCCACGATGTCACGCCGCTTTCGGAACTCGGTGAGCTGCGCGATGCCGTGTACCTCCACGGGATGAAGGTCCTGTCAGAGGACTACCTGAAGCTGCTGACGCCGCTGTCTCTGGCCATCTGGTACCAGGACGACGGTGGGTTCACCCTCCGGTCGAAGGGAGTGCAGGAGCGCACCCAGGGCGGGAGCGGTCGGTCTGAGATCTGCGTCCAGGCCATGGAGCCGTCGACCCGCATTCGTCTGCGTGACTACCTTGCGGCCACATGGGGCATCGAGGCGAAGCTCATGGCTCGCGGTGCTCGAAAGATGGCGGTACTGCAGTTCTCGACCCCAGAGACGGCGAAGCTTCACGCCCTCGTCGCCCCATTCATCCACCCGAGCATGCAGTACAAGCTGTTGCCCAGATACCAGGGACGCTTCGCTGTCGAGCCCGTGTTCGGGGTTCCCCGCGAGACCGTGGTCCCCGTGCCGATCAAGAGCATCGAGCCCTTCAAGCCCCCGGCTGGGCAGACCCACCGGTACGACCTCGAGATCGAGGGCAGTCACAACTACTTCGCTGGCAACGTGATGATTCACAACTCACCCGAAACCACGCCGGGCGGGCGTGCGCTGAAGTTCTACAGCTCGGTCCGGCTCGACATCCGGCGCATCGAGTCCATCAAGGACGGCGTCGAGGTGGTGGGCAACCGCACCCGTGTGAAGGTCGTGAAGAACAAAGTAGCGAGCCCATTCCGCCAAGCTGAGTTCGACATCATGTATGGCAAGGGTGTGAGCCGTGAGGGTGGTGTGCTCGACATCGGTGTCGAGAACGACATCGTGAAGAAGTCGGGTGCTTGGTACACCTACGACGGCGAGCAGCTCGGTCAGGGTCGTGAGAACGCCAAGCAGTTCCTGATCGACAACCCCGAGATCATGATCGACATCTCCGAGCGGATCCGCACGAAGATGGGCCTCGGGGATGTCTCCGCCGCCGAGGGTGCCACGGAGGGTGGCGATCAAGGCGCCGAGGTCGATCCCGACGACCTGCCGATCTCGCTGGGTGACTGACCGCAGTCTGACGGGATCCCGAACCTGCCGGAATCGGACGTTCCGGCAGGAAGGGATACCCCGACGGGCCGTCGAACCTGTTGGCAATGGAGCAGCTGAAGGTCTCGACCAAGTCGAACCCCAACTCGGTCGCGGGCGCCATGGCTGGCGTACTGCGGCAGCAGGGCGCGGTCGAGGTCCAGGTCGTCGGAGCGGGTGCGCTGAACCAGGCGATCAAGGCGGTGGCCATCGCTCGGGGCTATGTCGCCGCTGGAGGCATCGACCTCGTCTGCGTGCCCACCTTTGCCGACATCGAGATCGACGGTGAGCGCCGCACGGCCATCCGTCTCGTCATCGAGGACCGGCAGAGGCGGCGGATCGAGGCCGACGTGGTGCTGCCAGACGAGCTGATCGACGTCGACGGCGTGAACGGCATCGTGATCGTCGACCCGGCCGACTCCGACCAGGTCAGCTTGCGCTTGAACTGACTGCGCCGGCTGGGGGATCCAGCGGGCGGGTCGTACGCTGTCGGCCGTGACCGAGCCCCGCCGCTTCTTCGTCCGCACCTTCGGGTGCCAGATGAACGAGCACGACTCGGAGCGCATCGCCGGGCTTCTCGAGGCGGACGGGCTCGTCGCCACGGGCAGCGCCGACGACGCAGACGTCGTCGTGCTCAACACCTGCTGCATCCGTGAGAACGCTGACAACAAGCTCTACGGCACCCTGGGCCACCTGAAGTCGCTCAAGGACCAGCGTCCCGGGATGCAGATCATGGTCGGCGGCTGCCTGGCCCAGAAGGACCGTGAGTCGGTGGTGGAGCGCGCAGGGCACGTCGACGTGGTCTTCGGCACGCACAACGTTCATCGGGCTGCAGATCTTCTGCGGGAGTCGAGAGAGGCGGGTCGCTCGATCGTCGAGATCCTCGAGGAGACGGTCGCGGAGGACCACGACACCTTCCCCTCGGCCCTGCCGGTGCGCCGCGAGGTGCCCTGGGCCGCCTGGGTGACGATCCAGATCGGCTGCGACAACTCCTGCGCCTTCTGCATCGTGCCCGCAGTGCGAGGCAAGGAGATCAGCCGCCCGCTGGCCGACATCGTCGCCGAGGTTGGCGCCGCTGCGGCGGACGGCGTGAGCGAGGTGACCCTCCTCGGCCAGAACGTGAACAGCTACGGCCGCGACCTCGCGCTCGCCGAGCGGCAGGCCGGCGCCGACACAAGGGTGCGTCCGATGTTCGCCGAGCTGCTGCGAGCCGTCGGCGCCGTCGATGGCGTACACCGCATCAGGTACACGAGCCCGCACCCCAAGGACCTGCGCCCCGAGACGATCGAGGCCATGGCCGACACGCCGGCGATGTGCGAGCACCTGCACCTGCCACTGCAGTCGGGGAGCGACCGGGTGCTGGCGGCGATGCACCGCGGATACACGGCCGAGCGCTACCTCGAGCGGCTTGCCGCTGCACGGGCAGCCATCCCTGATCTGGCCGTCACCACCGATCTGATCGTCGGCTTCCCGGGCGAGACCGACGATGACTTCGAGCGCACCCTCGAGGTCGTCGCCGAGGCTGAGTACGACAGCGCCTACACCTTCATCTTCAGCCCGCGGCCTGGCACCGAGGCAGCCGAGCTCGTAAGCGACTTCGTCGCACCTGAGGTCGTGGCCGAGCGCTTCGAGCGCCTGCGCATCGTGCTCGACCGATCTGGCCTTGCGCGCCACGAGGCTCGCGTGGGGCGCACGGAGGAGGTGCTCGTGGAGGGTCCCTCACGCAAGGACCCGACGGTGCTCACTGGTCGGACGCGCCAGAACAAGCTCGTGCACTTCGCAGCGGACACCATCCGCCCGGGGAGCTACGCCCTGGTGATGGTGACAGGCGCAGCACCGCACCACCTGCGAGGCGAGCTGGTCGAGGTCACGCGGGCCGCCACTCACAGAACGCACCTTCCCCTGCTGGTCGGGTGATCGAGCTCACCGAGGAGCCCTACGACGGCGATGTGGCCCAGCGGCTCGTGCGGCTTCTCATGTTGGAGCTCAACGAGCGCTATGCGGGTCACGAGGATGCCGACGATCCGGATGACGACGAGTACCTGGCGGAGGTGACCCCGGAGATGGTCCGCCGACCGCTGGGCGCGTTCCTGGTGGCATGGCTGGACGGCGCCGCCGCTGTCGGTTGTGGCGCGCTGAAGCCTCTGGGTGGCGACCCGGCTCACGGCGAGATCAAGCGCATGTACACCCTGCCGACCGCGCGGCGCCGCGGGGTGAGCCGGGTCGTGTTGGAGGGACTCGAGTCGATTGCCGCGGAGCTGGGCTACGCGCGGATCCAGCTCGAGACGGGGTTGGCGCAGCCTGAGGCGATCTCGCTCTACGAGTCGCACGGGTGGCACAGGATCCCCAACTACGGCCACTACAAGCACTCACCCATGTCGGTGTGCTTTGCGAAGGAGGTCGCGACGTGATGACCGCGGTCGGGCGTCACGCTGCGCTCGTCGGGGCCACGGCCTCGGGGAAGTCGGATCTGGCGCTAGCGCTGGCCCGGCGCGACCCGACCTGGGAGCTGGTGTCAGTCGACTCGATGCAGGTGTACCGCGGCATGGACATCGGCACGGCCAAGCCGAGTCTGGCTGAGCGGGATGAGGTGCCCCACCACCTCATCGACCTGCTCGACGCGTGGGACGACGGCACCGTCGCCTGGTTCCAGCGCGAGGCGCGAGAGGTCATCGCAGGCATCGAGGCGCGGGGCCGCAGGGCGCTCCTCGTGGGCGGCACCGGCCTCTACGTGCAGGCCGTCGTCGACGACCTCGACATCCCGAGTCAGTACCCCGCGGTGAGGGACGACCTCGAGTCCGACGAGGACACCGCCGGGTTGCACCGTCGCCTCAGCGAGCTCGACCCGCTGGCTGCCTCACGCATGGAGCCCGGCAACCGTCGGCGGGTGCTTCGGGCCCTCGAGGTGACGCTGGGCAGCGGACGTCCGTTCTCGAGCTACGGCCCGGGACTCCAGGCCCGGCCCCCCACGCCGTTCAAGCTCATCGGGCTGTCGATCCCACCTGTGGAGCTGGCCGTGCGGATCGAGCAGCGCTACCGAGACCAGCTGACCGCCGGGTTCCTCGATGAGGTGGCCACCCTGCGGGCGCACCCCCGGGGGATCTCTCGTACCGCCGCCCAGGCACTGGGCTACAAGGAGCTGCTGGCGCACCTGGCAGGCGAGTGCACGCTGGACGAGGCCGTCGAACTGGCTGTGCGGCGCACGCGCAGGTTCGCTCGGCGACAGCGAGCATGGTTCGGGCGCGACGAGCGCATCACCTGGTTGGATGCGGGTGAGGGGTCGGCGAACCTCCTCGTGGACCGGATGGGTCACCTCGTAGGCTGACATCCGCATGCGGCTCACCAAGCACCACGGCCTCGGCAACGACTTCCTCGTGCTGCTCGACCTCGACGGCATCCTCCCCGTGTCGCCCGAGCAGGCTGCCGCGCTCTGCGATCGGCGCACCGGTGTGGGCGCTGACGGGATCCTGCGCGTCACTGCCGGAACAGCCGGCGCCGACGTGTCGATGAAGCTCTTCAACGCCGATGGCTCGGTGGCGGAGATGAGCGGCAACGGCATCCGCTGCCTGGCCCAAGCTGTGTTCCAGGCGGGTCTCGCTGCGCCACCCACGCTCACCGTGGCCACGGATGCGGGCCCAAGGCGCGTCACGGTCATGGCCCGCACAGGTCCGCGAACCCACCGACTCAGCGTGGAGATGGGCCAGGCCAAGGTGGGGGAGGCGCAGCCCGAATGGGTCGAGGGTGAGGTGCTGCGCGCCGTCCGGGTCGAGGTCGGCAACCCTCACATCGTCCTGCACTGGGGCGGAGCGGAGCTGCCTGGCTCGGATGAGCTGGTCGCGATCGGCTCTCGCATCGACCGGGCCACGCCCGGCGGGGCCAACGTGGAGGTCATCCGTCCGTCCGACTCCGGCCTCGACATGGTCGTCTACGAGCGCGGCGTCGGTCCGACGCAGGCCTGCGGCACGGGCGCGTGCGCCGCGGTGGCTGCCGCCCACGGCTGGGAGCTCGTGGGCGAAGCCTCGACCGTCACGATGCCCGGTGGTCCGGTCGATGTCACGCTCGGCGACCCGGTCCTCCTCACAGGCGACGCCACCTCTGTCGCCGTGCTCGACGTGCCGTGGCCGTGAGGGAGCGCGCATGAGCCTGATCGAACGCGACATCCGGGAACGGATCGTCCTGGTCGGCGTCACGTTGCCGCCCGACACAGCCGAAGAGACCGAGGCAGGCCTCGATGAGCTGTCGCTCCTGGTCGACACGGCCGGCGCGGACGAGGTCGGTCGCATCGTGCAGCGACGGCGCGCCCCGGATCCGCCCACCTACGTAGGCAAGGGCAAGGCCGAGGAGCTGCGCGACCTTGCGCTCGAGACCGACTGCGACACCGTCGTGTTCGACAACGAGCTCACACCGGCGCAGCAGAGGAACCTCGAGAAGCTGCTCGGTCGCACGGCCATCGATCGCACGGCGGTGATCCTCGACATCTTCGCCCAGAACGCCAACAGCCAAGAGGGCAAGGCACAGGTCGAGCTGGCGCTGCTCAAGTACCGGCTGCCTCGCATCCGCGGCAAGGGCACGGCCCTGTCGCAGCAGGCGGGTGGCATGTCGGCGGGCGGTGCCCGCATCGGCACGCGAGGTCCGGGCGAGACGCAGCTCGAGGTCGATCGCCGCCGCATCCAGCGCCGGATCCACAAGCTGGAGGCCGAGCTGCGGGAGATCGACAAGCACCGGGCCACCCAGCGCAAGGCGCAGCAGCGCAGCAGGGTGCAGCGCGTGGCGATCGTCGGCTACACCAACGCCGGCAAGTCGACGCTCCTCAACCGGCTCACCGATGCGGGGGTGCTGGTCGAAGACAGGCTCTTCGCCACCCTCGATGCGACCACCCGCCGGCTCGACCTGCCAGGTGGTGAGGCAGTGCTGCTCACCGACACCGTCGGGTTCATCCGCAAGCTGCCCCACGACCTCGTCGAGGCGTTCAAGTCCACGCTCGCCGTCGCCACCGACGCCGACCTCCTGGTGCACGTCGTCGACGCGTCGGCCCTAGACGTCGGAGGCAACATCGATGCCGTCCGCACCGTGCTATGCGAGATCGGTGCCGACGACGTCCCCGAGCTGCTGGCCTTCAACAAGGCCGACCTGGCACCCAGTGAAGCGAGGCGCCTGGCCGACACCCATCCTGGTGCCGTCGCCCTGAGCGCAGCGACGGGGCACGGCGTGGACGAGCTCCTCCGAGCCGTCTCAGACCGCTTGCGCGCCCTCACCAAGGTCGTCGAGCTCGCCATCCCTTACGACCGTGGCGACCTGCTCGCCGCGGTGCACCGCGAGGGGGAGGTCCTCGTCGAGCTCGCCGACGACGCGGCGATGCGGCTGCGCGTCCGCCTCGATGACGCCTCACTCGGCCACTTCGTCGAATACCTCGTCTCATGACCGGCTCGCATGAGGAGCCCTCCGGCACGGCGCCACCTCAGCCGTTCGTGCCGCCGCCGTACCCCTACGAGCGGCTCGATGACCTGAAGGCCATCGCGGCTGCGGTGCCCGGTGGGCTGGTCGACCTCTCGATCGGCACGCCTTGTGACCCGCCTCCCAAGACCGTCCTCGATGCGCTGGCGCACTCCGGGTCCGAGCGCGGCTATCCACCCTCGGTTGGGACCGTCGCCTACCGGGAGGCCGCGGCGGGTTGGATCGAGCGGCGTCTGGGCGTCCAGGTCGACCCATCGCACGTGGCTGCCTGCGTGGGGACCAAGGAGCTGGTCGCAGGGGTGCCGCAGTGGCTGCGCCTGCGTCGTCCCGACCTCGACACCGTGCTCTACCCGGCGATCAGCTACCCCACCTACGCGATGGGCGCCACGCTGGCCGGCTGCCGAGCGGTGCCCTACCGATCCTTGGCTGACATCAGCGAGCACGACGCCACCCGGGCGCTCTGCCTGTGGGTCAACGTCCCCGGCAACCCCACCGGTGAGGTGAGCGACCTGGGCGCCGCAGCGGCCTGGGGTCGCCAGCGAGGTGTGCCGGTGCTCTCCGACGAGTGCTACATCGAGTTCACCTGGGACGGTCCACCGCGATCCATCCTCGAACACGGCTCCGACGGCGTGTTGGCGGTGCACTCGCTGTCGAAGCGGTCCAACCTGGCCGGCGCCCGCGCAGGGTTCTACGCGGGCGATCCCGATCTCGTGCGCTACCTGGCGGAGGTGCGCAAGCACGCCGGCTTCATGGTGCCCGGCCCGGTGCAGGCCGCCGCCGTGGCTGCGTGGGCGGACGACCAGCACGTGCGAGATCAGCGCAAGCGCTACCGCGAGCGGCTCGAGACCATGCGCTCTGCGCTGGCGTCGATCGGCGTCGACGCACCCATGCCCGCCGGTGCCTTCTACCTGTGGGCGGCGGCCCCCGGAGGCGATGCCTGGGCGTTGGCACGACGGCTGGCAGAGATCGGTGGCGCCCTCGTGTCACCCGGGGAGTTCTACGGCCCCGCCGGTGCCGGCTTCGTCCGAGTTGCCGTCGTGCAACCCGACGACCGCATCTCGCTCGTCGCCCGCCGCCTCGCCTGATCCCGTCAGTTGGCGTGCAGGGCGGTGTTCAGCTCGACGGTCCCCCCGGCGCGGGGACGCACCTCGACGACGCCCGTCGTGCTGTTGCGGATGAACAGCATGTTGGACTGACCGCTCAGCTCCTTGGCCTTCACGATCGTGCCGTCGGGCAGCGTGACCCGGGTGCCCGCGGTGACGTACAGGCCAGCCTCGACCACGCAGTCGTCACCGAAGGAGATGCCGAGGCCCGCGTTGGCCCCGACAAGGCAGCGCTCGCCGACGCGGACGATCTCGGTCCCGCCACCCGACAGCGTGCCCATCAGCGATGAGCCCCCGCCCAGGTCGGAACCCTCGCCGACCACCACCCCCTGGCTGATGCGGCCCTCGATCATCGCTGACCCGAGCGTGCCCGCGTTGAAGTTGACGTACCCCTCGTGCATCACGGTGGTGCCATCGGCAAGGTGTGCGCCGAGGCGCACGCGATCCGCGTCGGCGACGCGGACCCCACTCGGCACGACGTAGTCGACCATCCGAGGGAACTTGTCGAGTGAGTGGACGAGAAGCGGCGTCCCGGCAGCGCGTGCCCGCAGACGTGAGGCGTCTAGCTCGTCAGGGGCGACCGGCCCCAGGTTGGTCCAGGCGACGGTCTGGAGCAGCCCGAAGATGCCCTCGAGGTTGATGCTGTTGGGGCGGACGAGTCGATGCGACAGGAGGTGGAGCCGGAGGTAGACGTCGTGGGTGTCGATGGGGGCGGACGTGAGGTCGCCAAGCCTGGTGGTGACGGCGACCACCTCGACGTTGCGGATCTCGTCGGATCCGATTGCGCGGACGACCGCCGTGCCGAGCCGCTCGGTCGCGGTACGGGCATCGAGGACATCGGTGGTGGTCGTGGCGCCCGAGGGCTCCAGCGTCGGTTGGAGGTACCAGGTGTCGAGCACGCGCCCGTCGGCGGCGCGGGTGGCGAGGCCGGTGCCGGCGGCGCCACCGGTGGTGGGTGGGGTGTTGGTCACGGGTCGCAACCGTACCGGGCGCTGCCGCAAGCCCTCGTAGGCTGCCCGGATGGCCGACGTCGACCTCCTAGCGCGCACAGCGGCGCTCGTCGACATCCCCTCCGAGAGCCACCACGAGGCCGCGTTGGCCGACCGCATCGAAACGGAGCTTCGTGCCCTCGGGCACCTCGAGGTGGAGCGGATCGGCGACAACGTCGTTGCCCGCACGAGCCTCGACCGGGCCACTCGCGTCGTGCTGGCCGGCCACACAGACACGGTCCCCGCCAACGGCAACGCGGACGCGCGCATCGAGGGCGACCTGCTGTGGGGTCTGGGCGCCGCCGACATGAAGGGCGGCCTGGCGGTCATGCTGGCGCTGGCCGAGACGGTCCCTGCCCCGGCGGTCGACGTCACGTGGGTCTTCTACGCCGGCGAGGAGGTCGCTGCCGCCCACAACGGCCTCGGGCACCTCATGCGCGACCGCCCCGACCTGCTGAAGGGCGACGTCGCCATCCTCGGTGAGCCGACCCGTGGTGAGATCGAGGCCGGATGCCAGGGCACGATGCGCTTCGAGGTCACCGTGCGGGGAGCGCGAGCCCACACGGCGAGACCATGGATGGGGCGCAACGCCGTGCACCGGCTTGGGGCCGTGCTACGCGCCGTCGACGGCTTCGTCGAGCGACGCCCCGTGATCGACGGATGCGAGTTCCGGGAGGCGCTCCAGGCGGTCGCGGTGAGCGGCGGGGTGTCGGGCAACGTGGTGCCCGATCTCGCCAGTGTCACCATCAACCGGCGCTTTGCACCCGACCGCACGCCCGAGATGGCCGAGGCCGAGGTCCGTGAGCTGCTGGCACCCGCGCTGGAGCCCGGCGACGAGATCACGGTGGTCGACATGTCCCCGGCGGCAGCCCCCGGCCTGCAGCACCCGCTCCTGCGCAGGCTGATCGAGGACGGCGGTCTGGGCGTGCAGGCCAAGCTGGGCTGGACCGACGTGGCTCGCTTCGCAGCGGCGGGCATCCCCGCCTGCAACCTCGGCCCCGGCGACCCGACGGTGGCCCACACCGCCGAGGAGCACGTCGACCGGGGCTCACTCGAGCGCAGCTACGAGGTGCTGCGGCACCTGCTGGTCGCCGGCGCCTAGACAGATCAGCGGAGCAGCCGGCGCGCCGTGGCGACCGTGCCCGAGCCGCTGGTCAGGAGCGCGACCACCGCGGTGACTACGAGCCAGGACGGTGGACCGTCGCCCCTTCCGTCGTCGGGGCTGAACGGCGCCGCGGCGGATGTCTCCGGTGTCGAGATCACGGGGGCACGTCCCTGGTCGACCGTCGTGGGCACCTCGGAGGAGGACGAGCCAGGAAGGGTTGTGGCTCCCGAGCCGGGGCGAGTGCTCCCGGGTCCTGACGTCGGAGCTGTGGTGCCCCCCTGGCCCGTCGTGGTGGTCGTGGCGGAGGCAGCCCCCACCGCCTTCGCGAGATCGATCCGGCCGAAGCCGAACGTGTCGTCCCGGCCGGCCGGCCCGAGGTCCTTGGCCGTAGCGAGCAGTCGATCAACGGCCGACTGGGGGCTGTGGCCGAGGCTCAAGAGGATGGCGAGCCCGCCTGAGACGTGGGGGGTGGCCATGGATGTGCCGGCCAGGCAGGCGTACTGGTTGGAGGAGCCCTGGATCCAATACGTCGACAGCACTCCCTTGGGAGTGCCGCCAGTGGCGCAGTCGCTCGGCTGCGTCTCGCTCTCGCCACCGGGTGCCGCGACGGGCCATCGTGCCTCGCGGATGAGGCTGGAGCTTGCGCTCGAGTAGGAGGCGCGCTCGTCGTCCCTGGTCGTGGCCGTGACGATGATCGCCGGCTCGTCACCGAAGCCGGCGGGAAGCATCGAGTCGTTGCCCGCGGCGACCACGGCGATCACACCCTTGCTCCACGCGTAGTCGATGGCATCGCAGAAGCTGCAACCCAGAGCCGACTGCACCGTGCCTCCGCCCAGCGAGAGGTTGATGATGTCCGCTCCGTGGTCCACAGCCCAGCGGATGCCGGCCGACACGTCGTTGGAGGTGCCGCTCGCGGTGCAGCCATCGGGGCCGCAGTCGTTGGCGAGGACGCGCACCACCTGGAGGCGAGCGTCAGGGGCGACGCCGGCGACCCCGATGCCGTTGTTGGTGGCAGCGCCGGCGATGCCGGCGACGTGTGTGCCGTGCCCGTTGTCGTCCTGAGCGGAGCCGCCGCAATCGCCCGGGTCGCCGTTCGCTCCGATGCAGCTGACCTGGGCGGAGATCTTGCCGCTCAGGTCCTGGTGGCCGAGGTCTGCCCCGGAGTCGACCACCGCGATGGTGACGCCCCGACCGGTCCCTCGGTCCCAGGCATCAGGCGCCCCGATCAGATCGAGGTTCCACTGGAGAGCCTGGGCGAAGACGGGGTCGTTGACGTCTGTGCGCCCCTGCGCGGGTGCCGCGCCCGCGGCGAGGAGCACGAGCAGCACCGCGACGAGCCAACGGGACGAGTGGGGCATCTGCCCCATTCTCCGTCAGGAGGACGGGATCGCGGTAGTCGCCCTCAGAGGCGGCGCAGGACTGTGACGACCTTGCCGTAGATCGTCACGTCGCCGGCGTCGAACTCCATTGGTGATAGGCGGGCGTTGGAGGGGAGCAGCGTGACCGTGGCGCCGCGACGGCGGTAGGTCTTCACCGTCGCCTCGTCGCCCGGGATGCCGGCCACGACGATGTCCCCGTTGTCGGCGGTGCTCTGTGCACGGCACACGACGAAGTCTCCGTCGACGATGGCGGCCTCGATCATCGAGTCGCCCCGGACACGGAGCATGAAGAGGTCGCCCTCACCCGTGAAGTCGGCGGGAAGGGGCAGCGTCTCCTCTATGTTCTCCTGCGCCAGCACGTCGGTGCCCGCTGCGACGTCGCCCACCAGCGGGACGTGGCGTACCGGTCTGCGCTCCACGGGTGCCCCGGAGGTGGCGTCGAAGCGGACCTCGATGGCGCGGGGCTTGGTGGGGTCGCGCCGCAGGAAGCCGAGCTTCTCGAGGGTGGCCAGGTGGGCGTGGACCGTGGACGGTGAGGTGAGGCCGACGGCGCTGCCGATCTCGCGCACAGACGGGGGGAAGCCGCGATCGCGCTGGTACTGCTCGATCACCTCGAGGATCTCGCGCTGTCGGGGGGTCAGGGTGACATCAGCCATCGGGCCTCCAGTGCCATACAGGTGTTCGTGACCCTACCGAAGATGGGCGAGCGTGGCAAACACCCGTTCGGCGCACGGTTGTTCGATGTTGGGGGTTGACTGCGAACGGGCGTTCGACGGTATGCTCTCTTCACACGAACATGCGTTCCGGGAACAGGCGTTCAGCGCCTTCCGCCGACCGGTCACCCGCCCACTGTCACACCCCGTGAGGAGACTCCAAGACATGTCCTCCGCCACCGCCCTCCAGCTCCAACCCCGTCTCCGGCCCACCACCGTCCCGCCGGGGCCCGGCCCCTCGTCCCGCCCATCGCTGCGGGTGCTGGAGGGGGGCCGCGCTCCGGCCGAGCTGGCCCGTCAGGCGATCTACCGCCGCCGGCGGCTGGTGGCCCTCATGCTGGCCACCGTGCTCCTGGTGGGCGTGCTCCTCCTGGCCAACGCTGTCGTGGTCAGGACCGCCGGCGGCGGCAACCCCCACCCCGTCGCCGGCACCTCTTCGCAGTCGGTGCACGTCGTCCAGCCGGGCGACACGCTGTGGTCCATCGCGCGCAGCCTCGACCCCGACGGTGATGTGCGCCTCACCGTCGATCGGCTGGTCGACCTGAACGGGGGAGCGCCGCTCTCGGTGGGCCAGCGGCTCGATCTGCCCTGAGCGGCGGCGAGGCTGCAGCTCTCTCGTGGTGGCAACGAGCGGCCACTACCGTTGTGACCGTGAGGTGTCCGGCCTGTGGGTCCCTGGATGACAAGGTCATCGACTCGCGCCAGGCCGACGATGGCGCCTCGATACGCCGCCGCCGCGCCTGCATCGACTGTGGCCGACGCTTCACCACCTTCGAGCGCTTCGAGGAGGTGTCGCTAGTCGTCGTCAAGCGCTCGGGCGAGCGGGAGCCCTTCGAGCGCGAGAAGGTCGCTGCCGGCATTCGCCTGGCGGCCAAGGGGCGTCCGATCGAGGCAGATGGCGGCGCTGCGCTCGACGAGCTGATCACCACCATCGAAGACATCGTGCGGGTCGAAGGTGGGGCCGAGGTCACGAGCGAGGCGGTCGGGCGTGTCGTGCTGGAGCAGCTGCGGGAGGCCGATCCCGTGGCCGCGATCCGCTTCGCCAGCGTCTACCTCGGCTTCGACGACGTGTCCGACTTCGAGCGCGAGGTCACGCTCCTCTCCAAGCGCACCGCTCCGAAGACCCACTGAGGCCCGAGCGGGCAAGCCTCAGCGGTCGCGCAGCCAGCGGGTGAGCAGCAGGCCGTCGCCCTCGAGGATCGAGTCGAGGTGCATCTCCCTAGGCGCCGGTGGGAGGGGACCGGTGGTGGCTCGACGGGCGTCGCCGCCCGTGAGCAGCGGTGAGAGCGTGAGCGCCCACTCGTCGATCAGGTCCGCAAGCAACAGGTCGCCGTTCAGGTGGGGGCCGCCTTCGCAGGTGACGGTGCGAGCCCCCCGCTCGTGCAGCTCGGCCATGGCGGCAGCCAGATCGACCGTGTCGTGCCCCGTCACTATCAGCTCGGCGACCTCAGCGGCCGCCTTGCGCCTGTCGCGTGGCGTTGCCTCGCAGACCAGGAGGAACGGCGGCTGCTCGGCCTCCGTGAACAGCGGCCAGGTGAGGTCGAGGTCGAGCGAGCGCGTGGCGATGGCGATCCTGGGTGCCTCTGCCTGCCCACGGCTGCGCCTCGTGGCGCGCACCTCCTCGCCGGGGCGGGGCGGCCCGTAGTGCTCGGCGCGCACGGTGCCCGCACCCGCCAGGACCACGTCGCCCACCGCGCGCAGAGCGGAGAACATCGCCTTGTCGGCCGGCCTCGCCAGGCCGCCCGATCGGCCCTCCACGGTCACCGACCCGTCGAGGGCCACGATCATGTTGACCAGCAGCCAGGGCCTGTCGGCCGGCGTGGGCCGTGGCGCTGCTGCGACGAGCGACGGCAGGTCATCGATGGGACCGGGGTCGGGCCAGAGCCGTCGCATCGATCCGACGCTACCTGCGGGTGCCCGATGGCATCACCAGCGACCAGCGTGCAGGCTGTGACGGTGCCGACACCTGCCGACTCGCATCGGGCCGCGCTCCCGCCCGATCATCACCACCACGCCGAGCAGCACCGCTCGCATCGGGCCGGCTGGGTGCGGGCCGCGGTGCTCGGCGCCAACGACGGCGTGGTGTCCACCGCTGCGCTGATCGTCGGCGTGGCCGGCAGCGGCGCCGCCTTCGGCACGGTGCGAACCGCTGGCATCGCCGGGCTCGTGGCGGGGGCCATGTCGATGGCGATGGGGGAGTACGTCTCGGTTGCCTCTCAGCGCGACATCGAGGAGGCCGACCTGCACATGGAGCGCCAGGCGCTGCGTGACCATCCACGGGCCGAGCTCGTCGAGCTGACCGAGATCTGGCGAGGCCGGGGGCTCGAGCCCGAGCTGGCCGCCGAGGTGGCTCGCCAGCTGACCGAGGCCGACGCCCTCGGTGCGCACGCACGAGACGAGCTCGGGCTGACCGAGCTGTCGACCGCTCGCCCGCTGCAGGCCGCGGCGACCTCCGCTCTCGCCTTCTCCATAGGGGCACTTCTCCCGCTGCTCGCCTACACCATGACGCCTGGGTCGGGCCGCTCCGTCGTGGTCGTGCTGGCAGCGCTGGCCGCCCTCGCGCTGCTGGGCGCCGTCGGGGCCGCCCTGGGTGGCGCCCCGCGCCTGCGCGCCACGCTGAGGGTCGCGATCGGTGGCGCCGCCGCGATGGGGCTGACGACCCTCGTTGGCGAGCTGACCGGAGCCACGCTCGGCTGACCAAGGCGCCAACTGGCAGGATGGGTGTCAAGTGACACGAGGGGGACCGCCATGACCATCGCGGACGAGGCACCGACCGCGCCCGTCTCCGCTGAGCGCACCACACGCACGGCGCTGCGCACCTGCCCGCTCTGCGAGGCTGGGTGTGGGCTCGAGATCACGCTGCGCCCGGCCGCGGGCGGCGGCGAAGAGGTCGTGCGGATCCGCGGAGACCAGGCCGACGTCTTCAGCCACGGCTACATCTGTCCCAAGGGTTCCACCCTCAAGCAGCTTCACGAGGACCCCGATCGGGTGCGGCGCCCGCTCGTGAAGCGTGACGGCGTCTTCGTCGAGGTGTCCTGGGACGAGGCGCTCGGCGAGATCGAGAGGCGCCTGCTCCCGATCCTCGAGCGAGACGGGCGCGACGCCTGCGCCGTCTACGTGGGCAATCCCAACGCGCACAACCTGGCAGGGCTGCTCTACAACCGGGCTCTGCTGCGAGCGCTGGGCAGCACCAACGTGTTCTCGGCCTCGACGGTCGACCAGCGGCCCAAGGAGATCTCTGCAGCGCTGATGTTCGGTGGCGGGCTCAACATCCCCGTCCCCGACGTCGACCGCACCGACTTCTTGCTGATGCTCGGCGCCAACCCCTACGCCTCCAACGGCAGCCTGGCCACGGCGCCTGACTGGCCGGGTCGCTTGGAGAGGCTCGTCGAGCGGGGCGGCTCGCTGGTCGTCGTCGACCCGCGCCGATCGCGAACCGCCGAGACCGCGACCGAGTGGGTGGCGATCCGGCCGGGAGCCGACGCCTACCTGCTCATGGCGATGGTGCAGGTCATCACCTCCGAGGGCCTGTCAGACCTGGGCCCGCTCGCCGAGCTCGTCACCGGCCTCGACGAGGTCATCGAGGTGGCGCGGCCGTTCACGCCCGAGCTGGTGGCGGACGCCTGCGGGGTCGCGGCCGACGACATCCGGCGCCTCGCCCGCTCGCTGGCCACTGCGCCGACGGCCTGTGTCTACGGGCGCATCGGCACGACCACCGCCGAGTTCGGCACGCTCACATCGTGGCTGGTCGATGTGCTCAACGTGCTCACCGGCAACCTCGATCGTCCTGGTGGCGCGATGTTCACCACGGCGGCGGCGGGAGCGTCGAACACGCGCGGCAAGCCGAGGTATGGCCGCGAGACGCGCCTTCACCGGCGAACGAGCCGCGTGCGCGGCTTGCCCGAGACCATGGGCGAGCTGCCGGCCGTGGCGCTGGCCGAGGAGATCGACACCCCCGGTCCGGGCCAGGTGCGCGCAATGCTCACCATCGCCGGGAACCCCGTCCTGTCGACGCCGAACTCCGGGCGGCTCGACGCTGCGCTGGCCACGCTCGAGTTCATGGTCTCGGTCGACATCTACGTCAACGAGACCACTCGCCACGCAGACGTCATCCTCCCAGCGCCCTCGGCTCTCCAGAAGGCCCACTACGACGTTGCCCTCCTGCAGCTGGCGCTGCACGACGTCGCCAACTACAGCGAACCCGTGCTGCCGCTCGAGGAGGGCCAGCTCGACGAGTGGCAGGTGCTGGCCCGCCTCGCGCTCGTGCTCCAGGGCATGGGTGCCTCGGCCGACCCGGCGATCGTCGACGACCTCATGATCACCTCCATGGTGCAGGGCAGCGTCGCTGACGAGGCGAGCCCCGTCTTCGGCCGCGAGGTCGACGAGGTGATGGAGGCTCTGGCGCCCCGCACCGGTCCGGAGCGCATCCTCGACTTCCTCCTGCGCACCGGCCCCTACGGCGAAGGGTTTGGACGCGACCCGGAGGGCCTCACGCTCGACTTGCTGCTCGCCAACCCCCACGGGGTCGACCTCGGGGCGCTCAAGCCGCGCCTTCCCGACGTGCTGCGCACGCCCGACGGCATGATCGCCCTGGCGCCGGAGATCCTGGTGGAGGACGTGGCGCGCCTCCACGAGGGGCTCGACGGTCGTCGCGACCACCCGTTCGTGCTGATCGGTCGCCGCCACGTGCGGTCGAACAACTCGTGGATGCACAACGTCAACGTGCTGGTGAAGGGCAAGCCGCGCTGCACGATGCACCTGCACCCCGACGATGCCGCGGCCCTGGGCCTGGCCGACGGTGACCCGGCGATCGTGCGGTCACGGGTGGGGGAGGTGCGCGTGCCCGTGGAGGTCACCGACGCGATCCGCCCGGGCGTGGTGAGCATCCCCCACGGCTGGGGCCACGACCTGGAGGGGGCGCGGATGGCCGTGGCTCAGGAGCACGCGGGCGTCAACAGCAACATCCTGGCGGACGACCGCTTGTTCGACCCGATCTCCGGCAACGCGGTGCTCAACGGCATCCCGGTCGACGTGTCACCCGCAGGCTGATCTCCCGACGAGCTCAGGCCTCGGGCGCGCCGCCCGGGAGGCTGGCACAAGCGGCGGCTGGGTTGGCTGCGTCGCGCAGCTGCCTGATCAGGTTGCTGAACGTCTCGCGCTGTGCCGCATCGAAGGCCTGCTCCAACAGCTCGGTCAGCAGCGCCACGTGATCTGGGATGGCGGCAAGGATGCGTGCCTCGCCCTCGGAGGTGAGCACGGCGTAGGACCCGCGTCGATCGGAGGGGCACACGGCCCTCGCCACCAGCCCATGCGCCTCCAGGCGGTCGATGACTCGAGTGAGGCCGCTGGCTGACAGCGTGGTCTGTGCTGCCAGGTCGCTCATCCGCAGACGGTGGCCCGGAGTGCGAGCGAGGCGGAGCAGCACCTCGAACCATTGGGTGGAGAGCCCGTGATCCGCCTCCAGGCGAGCTCCTGCTCTGGCCGCGATGCCCGCATGAGCCTCGAAGAACAGACCCATCGTCGTCAGGTTGGGGTCGTCGAGCCCCGCCGGTGCCTGTGTCCGCGCCATGGCCGCACTCTACAAGAAATAGTTGCGACTGCAAGGATCATCCTCTACAGTAGTTGCAAGCGCAAAAGTTGCTTGCACAACACAACCCCACCCAAACCAACAGAGGATCAAACCCGATGAGCACCCAGACAGCCCCTTCAGTCCCCACCCGTGAGGTCAACGGCATCGAGGTCCCGGCCGCAGGTCGCTACGAGCTGGACGCCTCGCACTCGAGCGTGGGCTTCAGCGTCCGGCACCTGATGGTCTCCAAGACCAAGGGTCGCTTCGCCGACTTCGCTGGCACCATCACCATCGCCGAGGACCCACTCGAGTCCTCCGTCGAGGTCGAGATCCAGGTCGCCTCGATCGACACGCGCGACGCGGGCCGCGACGAGCACCTGCGCTCGGCCGACTTCTTCGACGCCCAGGCCAACCCCGTCATCACCTACCGCTCGACCAAGGTGTCGCCGACCGCCAAGGGCGCCTGGATCGTCGACGGCGAGCTCACAGTGGGTGGCGTCACGCAGCCTGTGCCGCTCACCGTGTCCTTCGGTGGTGGCGCCGTCGACCCGTGGGGCAACGCACGGATCGGCTTCGAGGCCCACACCGAGATCGACCGGGAGGCCTTCGGCCTCAGCTGGAACCAGGCCCTCGAGACCGGCGGCGTGCTCGTCGGCAAGGTCGTGAAGGTCGACATCGAGGCCGAAGCCGTCGCGGTCGCGTCGTAACCAGCGGAACGCTCGGCTCCCGGTCCCCAGGCCTGTGGACCGGGAGTCGAGAAATCCACCTCCAATTCACAGGATGTTCCTCTAGCGGTCCACAAGCCTGAGTCTTTAGGTTGCGGGATCGTGCATGGGGCCGTGGCGCGACAGATCGGAACGGTGGCAGTC
Organism: Actinomycetota bacterium; assembly: GCA_049325515.1. Lineage (GTDB taxonomy): Bacteria > Actinomycetota > Acidimicrobiia > Acidimicrobiales > VFJN01 > VFJN01. The sequence goes on from JBMOLI010000018.1 coordinate 338,981, forward strand.
GCTTCACGTCTGTGGTGGGCTGGACGACTCCTTTGGGGGCGCCGGGCCGGGGGAGCGACACGCGTGGCGCCCCGGGCAGCGGTCCCCCTGACCTGGTCACCAGCGCCACGGCCCCGCACCGAAAAATCTCTGCCCCAGGCGTTGACACGCCTGTAGTTACAGTGCTGTAGTTCCTCCTACATCTTGTGGCTGGGGGGCGCCTCTGGGCGAGACAGCCACAAGACCTAGTGGTCGCACGGAACCAGCAGCCTGCTGGGCCCGAGGGGTCACCGGCAGCACCAACGCACCTCTTCCACCACCTCGACCTGGAGGGTCCACGCACGATGGCACTTGCACCGGAGCACACCGGGATCGGCATCCGCAGGCACTTCACCACGGAAGGGGTCCACCCCTTCGACGAGCTCACGTGGGAGCGGCGCGACGCGCGGATCACGAACTTCAAGGACGGCTCCGTCGCCTTCGAGCAGCTCGGTGTCGAGTTCCCCACCACGTGGTCGCTCAACGCCACCAACATCGTCGCCCAGAAGTACTTCCGCGGCACGCCAGGCTCGGCCGAGCGCGAGTCGTCGCTGCGGCAGGTGATCGACCGCGTGGCCGACACGATCACGCAGTGGGGGGTCGAGGGCGGCTACTTCACCGACGACCACGAGGCCGATGCCTTCAACGCAGAGCTGAAGCACCTGCTCGTCACGCAGAAGGCGTCCTTCAACAGCCCGGTGTGGTTCAACATCGGAGTGCCGGGCGTGCCCCAGCAGGCGTCGGCCTGCTTCATCCTCTCGGTCGACGACCAGATGGACTCGATCCTCAACTGGTACGTCGAGGAGGGCACGATCTTCAAGGGCGGGTCGGGCTCCGGCATCAACCTCTCGCGGATCCGCTCGTCGGTCGAGCTGCTGAAGGGCGGGGGCACCGCCTCCGGCCCGGTCAGCTTCATGCGCGGCGCGGATGCCTCGGCCGGCACCATCAAGTCGGGCGGCAAGACGCGCCGCGCCGCCAAGATGGTGATCCTCAACGTCGACCACCCCGACATCGAGGACTTCATCTGGGTCAAGGCCCGTGAGGAGAAGAAGATCCGGGTCCTCGAGGAGGCCGGCTTCGACATGAGCCTCGACGGCAAGGACATGGCGTCGGTCCAGTACCAGAACGCCAACAACTCGGTGCGCGTCACCGACGAGTTCATGCAGGCCGTCGTCGACGACGCCGACTGGCACCTTCGCGCCGTCACCGACGGCTCGATCGTGCGCACGGTCCGGGCGCGCGACCTCATGCGCCAGATCTCGCAGGCCTCGTGGGAGTGCGCCGATCCCGGCATGCAGTTCGACACCACGATCAACCACTGGCACACCGCCGCCAACACGGGTCGCATCAACGGCTCCAACCCGTGCAGCGAGTACATGCACCTCGACAACTCGGCCTGCAACCTGGCGAGCATCAACCTCCTGAAGTTCCTCGACCTGTCCGACGACACCGGGGCCGGCACCACCGACTCCTTCGACGTCGAGGGCTTCCGCCACGCGGTCGAGGTGATGTTCACCGGTCAGGAGATCCTCGTCGGCCGGGCCGACTATCCCACGGGCCCGATCGGCGACACCTCACGCAAGTTCCGTCAGCTGGGCCTCGGCTACGCCAACCTCGGCGCCATGCTCATGGCGCTCGGCCTGCCCTACGACAGCGACGAGGGCCGTGCCTACGCAGCCGCAGTCACATCGCTGATGACGGGTCACGCCTACGCCACATCGGCCCGCACGGCCGGGCGCATGGGGCCCTTCGCCGGCTTCGAGGAGAACCGCGAGCACATGCTGCGGGTCCTGCGCCAGCACCAAGAGGCGGCGGCCGACATCGACGAGGAGCTCGTTCCGTCACACCTGCTGAGCGCCGCCCAGGAGTGCTGGGACGAGGCCAACGAGCTCGCCGCCGGCAATGGCGTGCGCAACAGCCAGGCCTCGGTGCTCGCTCCCACGGGCACGATCGGTCTCATGATGGACTGCGACACCACCGGCATCGAGCCCGACCTCGGCCTCTGCAAGGTCAAGAAGCTGGTCGGCGGCGGCACGATGCAGATCGTCAACCAGACCGTTCCGCGGGCACTCGCCCGCCTGGGCTACACGCCTGAGCAGTCAGCCGAGATCGTCGCCTACATCGACGAGAACAAGTCGATCCTCGGGGCCCCGCACCTGGCGGCCGAGCACGTGCCCGTCTTCGCCTGCTCGATGGGCGACAACACGATCCACTACTCCGGCCACGTGAAGATGATGGCTGCGGTGCAGCCGTTCATCTCGGGTGCCATCTCCAAGACGGTCAACATGCCCGAGGAGGCAACAGTCGAGGAGGTGGAGCAGCTCCACATCGACGCCTGGAAGATGGGCGTGAAGGCGATCGCCATCTATCGCGACAACTGCAAGGTCTCCCAGCCCCTGTCCACCGCCAAGAAGGAGGCGGTGAAGGAGGAGCTGGCCGAAGGCCTCGTAGCGGCCGGCGCCGAGCCGCAGGTGGTCGAGAAGATCGTCGAGCGGGTGGTCGAGAAGGTCATCAAGGTCCCCACCCGTGAGAAGTTGCCGCGCAACCGCACGTCGCGCACCTTCGAGTTCCGCGTGGCCGACTGCAAGGGCTTCGTCACGGTCGGCGAGTTCGCCGACGGCAGGCCCGGCGAGATCTTCCTGCGCATCTCGAAGCAGGGCAGCACCCTCGCCGGCATCATGGACGCCTTCGCCATCTCGGTGAGCTACGGCCTCCAGTACGGCGTGCCGCTGCGGGTCTACGTCGAGACGCTCACCAACACGCGCTTCGAGCCGGCCGGCATGACCGACGATCCTGATCTGCGGATCGCCAGCTCGATCCTCGACTACATCTTCCGCCGCTTGGCGGTCGACTACCTCACCTTCGAGGAGCGGGCCGAGCTCAACATCCTCACCACCGGCGAGCGCACGCAGCCCACGCTGCCCGGCGTCGAGGAGACGATCACCGAGACCCGCCAGGGCCACGAGATCGCGGCCGACCCGCCCAGCCTCGACGCGAGCAGCCCGCTGCTCTCGGCCACCGACGCGCCGAAGGAGCTGAGCCTGCTCGAGCGGGCCGGCGTCACCGACGACGCCAGCAAGGCCAAGCCCAGCGCCGCCATCGCCCCCAAGACCTCCCACTCCGACGCCCCCTACTGCATGCAGTGCGGCGTCCAGATGCAGCGCGCCGGCTCCTGCCACGCCTGCCCCAGCTGCGGAAGCACCAGCGGCTGCAGCTGAGTGGGTTCGGGCGGGGCCTTCGGATTCCTGGTCGTCCTCGCACTGGCAGCCGCCGCTGTCCAGTGGGGGATCGTCTACGACCGGCGCCAGAAGGCCCTTCGGGCTCCCATCGCGTCTGGGGCCAACCGACCAAGCGCCAAACCTGATCCGAGTGCGATCGACGATGGGCGGATGCGATGCCACCACTGTGGCGGCACCGAGTTCGATCGACGGGAGGGTCAGATCAACACCGCGGCGATGACCTTCCTCGACATGGACTGGGCCAACCGAAGCGCCGCCGTCCTGACGTGCCAGGCCTGCGGGTACATCCACTGGTTCATGCCGCGCGCCTGATCTCTCGAGTGGCAACAGTACCATATGTGGTACCATGTATGGCATGACCTGCAAGACCACGCTGTATCTGCCTGATGACATGAAGGCGGCCGTCGAGCGTGAGTCTCGGCGGCGCGGCTGCTCGGAGGCGCAGGTCATCCGCGATGCGATCAGCCAGGCGGTGCAGCGCCCGGTGCCACGAGCAGCCCTGATCGAGGGCGAGCCGTTTGCTGAACGGGTCGACGAGCTGCTCTCGGGCTTCGGCGCCCGTTGATCGCTGACACCAGCGGGCTGCTCGCTCTGTTCAACCGCAGCGAACCAGCCCACGACCGGGTGCGCGCGGCCGTGGAGGCAGCAGCTGAGCCACTCGTGGTGTCTCCGTATGTCGTGGCCGAGATCGACTACCTGGTCGCCACACGCCTTGGCGTCGACGCGGAGCTGGCCGTGCTGGCAGAGCTCGCCGGGGGCGCCTACGAGCTGCCAGCCATCGACGCAGCCGACCTCGCAGCCTGCGCAGAGATCGCGGCTCGGTACCGAGACCAGGACATCGGTGTGGCCGACTCGTCGCTGGTGGTGCTGGCCCATCGCTACGGCACTCGCAGCATCCTGACGCTCGATCGTCGCCACTTCGAGGTGCTGCGGCCCATCGACGGCGGACGCTTCAAGATCGTCGGCGGCTGACTCACCTGCGGCCGTCGGAATCGCGCTAGGGCCAACTTCCGAGAGGGCTGAGCTCTCCGCGGTTGGTGACGCCGGTGGCGCCGTCGGAGCAGTGCGGCGAGGTGCCCGGGAACTGCTGGACCGCCCTGCCTCCGAGGGGCTGGGCGAGGGTCACGGTTGCTACATGCAGGCCGACGGGACACTCCATCGTGCAGAACTCAGAGGCAGGTCTGCGCCAAAGACTGGTGATTCGAACTGCTCGATCCGTCTCCTGCACCTCGATGCGCTCGAACTCGTAGCCACCGCTGCAACCCGGATCGAAGAACCTCACCTCCAGAGTCTTGCCGTCGGCTGACACCTCGTAGTCGCCCCAGCGCACGCTCGCGAGGGGACGTGCATCATCCTCGAGCAAGCGCGGCACGACGAGCACGCCCGACGTTGCCGCCGCGACGGCAAGGGCGAGAACGAGCAGCGCGCGGCGCTTCATGGGCCCACCCTTGCATGCGTTTCCCATCGATCGTGTTGATGCTGCGGGAGGAGCCGGCGGCGGTCAGGCGGCCGGCGGTCGTTGTCGGTGGCGCCAGCGGTGGTGGAAGCGGCAGTAGCAGCGGCCGTTCACCTGGACGGTGAGCCCGCCTTCCTCGAAGGGCACGATGTGGTCGATCTCGCAGCGCTCGGCGGGCTCGTCGCAGCTGGCGTGGTGGCAGCGCTGGTCGCGCCGCTCGATGGCAGTGCGGGTTGCTCCGGTGAACAGGCGCTGGCGGACGCCGACATCGATGACACGCGAGGGGCCATCGAAGATGACCCGGGCGACGTCGGCCCAGGGCAGCACCGGCAGCACCTGGCCGGGCGTGACGACGGTGCCGCTGGAGAGCTCGCACATGCGCTCGACTGACTCGGTGCCCGCCACGACATGGAGGAGCACGCGCGGCTCGGTTGCGTCGGCAGGCTTGGCGGCGGATCGCGTGGCCATCATCGTGAGGGCGTCGGCGCGACGCTGCTTCGGCGTGCGCCGCAGGTCGGCGACCGTGGCAGCCTCGCCAAGCCGCTCGCGCGCCTCGGCCCAGTCGGCCTCGAACAGCTCGCGCTCGAGGCGCTCGAGCTCCCGTAGGAAGATCTCGCCGCCGACCGGGTCGAGCATGGCGTCGACGAACACGACACCGTTGATGCTTCGCGATGCGTCGACGCGGCGGTCTTCGTGCAGTGTTGCGGCGTCGGCCTCGGCCTCGTCGGGGGAGTGGGCGTAGATCCAGTACTGGATGACGCGCTCGAAGCCGCTGAACAGGAGGCGCTCGGCCGCGTCGATCATGCGCGCCTCGTCGACGACGAACGCTTCGGCGTCGGCCCGATGAGCCGCGGCCAGGAGACGGACGTGGTCGATCGTGAGGCGACCGACCGCCATCGCGGCTTCGGTCGACGGCATGTCGCGCAGCTGGCGGGCGCACTTGAGCAGCGCACCCGCTCGCCCGCGGGACAGACCGCAGTGCCAGGCCACCCAGGCTGCGCCAGAGCGGGAGCCATCGTCGGCCCAGGCCCTCGACACGTCGAGCCGAGCCAGCGCCCGCACCTGGGCAGCCTCGGCCAGCTTGGTGACCTGAGCAGTGAGCTCGGCTACCTCGACCACCTCAGGGTCGGTGAGCGTGGTGAGGTCGTGCTCGTTCGCCTGCGCAAGCAGCGCGCTGGCCGAGCGCAGCAGCTCGTCGAATGACGGAGAGGTCCTCACGCTCCCCATTCTCCTCGCGGGGTGTGACAAGTCTCGGTCCCTGCTGAGCCGTTTGGGGGAATTCCAAAGACTCACTCCGGTGCGGAGCCATCATCAGCACTTCCACTGAACGAGTCGGTCGGTGCCCGTCGCCAGCCCGAGACCGCGCGAGTGCATCTCAGACGACGTGGTCGCACCTGCGCGACGATCGTCTGCATGACGGGACGGGAGCGAGGGGTGCTGCAGTGCGCGCTGGCGGCAGCTCTGTTCGGCGCCACCACACCCTTCGCCTCGCGTCTCGCCGACGACATGAGCGCCGGCACCCTGGCCGGCCTCCTCTATGTAGGCGCCGCCCTGGCCGTCCTCCCCGTGGCGCGCCGTCACCATGGCACGAGCTCGTTGCTGGCTCGTGGTGGCCGCCCGCTCGTGATCGCGGTGGGTGCCGGGGGCCTGGTCGGGCCGCTGCTCCTCGCCTCAGGACTTGCTCGCACACCGGCGGCGACTGCGTCGCTGCTCCTCAACCTCGAGCTGGCCGCCACGACGGTCATCGCCGCCGCGTTCTTCGGCGAGCACATCGGCCGTCGCGTGGCGCTCGGAGCCGCGCTGGTCGTTGTGGCGGGCATCACGCTGGGGTGGTCCGACGCGCCCGAGCTGCGGCTCGGCGCGCTCCTGATCGTCGCTGCCTGCATTGCTTGGGGGCTCGACAACTGCGTCACCGCGGAGCTCAGCTCCGTCGCCCCATACGAGATCACCCTCGCCAAGGGACTGGTGGCTGGAACCACCAACCTGGCTCTCGGGCTGGCTGTCAGCGCATCGGTGCCGGCGCTCGGCGAGGTCGCTGCCGCCCTCGGACTCGGCGCCGTGGGCTACGGCGCCTCGATCACCCTCTGGGTGCGCGGAGCACGCGAGCTAGGCGCGGCCAGGGGACAGCTCATCTTCTCGGCTGCGCCGTTCGTCGGTGTGCTCGTGGCGTGGCTCGTGCTCAGTGAGTCCGCCACGCTCGCCCAGCTCATCGCCGTGTGCCTTGCCGCGGCCGGAGTCCTGATGGTCGTCGGCTCCGGACACGAGCACGTCCACGTCCATGAGGCGACAGTGCACGACCACGAGCACGAGCACGATGTCCATCATCTGCATCACGACGGACCGCATCCGGCGCATCACACGCATGTGCACCGACACGAGCCGCTCGTGCACGCACACCCGCACGTCCCCGACCTTCATCACCGCCACGGGCACGACGACAAGGGCTGATCGAAGCGGCTCAGTGTGACTGGGGGAAGCTCGCCTCGATCCTGGGCTCCGGGAAGAACTTGTGGTGCGAGCCTCCCGTCACCTCGTAGATGGCCGTGCCCGACTGCCCGACCGAGTTGGTCCAGGTCATCTGGTTGAGACCACCGCCCATCGGCCCGTAGGGGAACGCCCAGCGTCCCGCAGCGTCGAAGCCGATGGTCTGGCCGCCCTCGAGCGTGAGGTCGACGTGACCGGCCAGGCCGTGCACGCCCTGGCCCCAGGCGCCGTAGGAGATCGGTGCGCCGGTCTCGTCGATCCAGTGGAGGTCGTCGTGACGGAAGTCGATGAGCGGGACGGGGTCGGAGCCGTCAGATGGTGCGAAGCAACCGTCGGTGTAGGCGCGGGCACCGTTCGGGTACTCCCAATGCCACACGCCATACATCCCCTCCTCGCACTGGATCGCGAACCACATCCACAGCGGGCATCGGCTGTGGTCGCGGATGCCCCAGGAGTGATCGCGCTGGCCCCACCAGTCGACGACCTCGTGCGTGACGCCGTTGCGCGTGTAGGTGCCGTTGAAGGTGCCGGACTGGAACATGTGCGACTGGTCCCAGATGCGCTCGTGGCCGTCCTTCATGGTGCCCCGGCGTAGGCCGTAGGCCTGGCCCCGGGCGCTGAAGGTCATGTCCATCGAGTACGGCGCATCAGGGTGCGCTTCGACTTGGAGCTCGACGCGCTGGAACGGCTCGGTGATGTCGACCCGCGTCGGGCCGACCTGCATCGTGTGCGGATCACCGTCGTAGGGCCGCTCGTGCTTGGCGTAGATCCAGTCGTCGCCGATCTTGCCGAGCTGCATGGCGTCCATCACCTGCGCCTTGGGGAAGTGCGCGGTGGTGAGGACGACGGCGTCGCCCAGGGAGTCCCGCGGGTGCATGATGAAGAACACGCTCTCGCGCCAGAAGTCGTGATGGGTCTCCGGGTTGGCGAGGGGTTCGGGGATCTGGTGGACGAAGTGCTCGTCCATCGCTGTGAGTCTCGGCATGGCCGCCAGACAAGCACACCGGGGCCGGACCGCCCGATGTGCCAGCCTACCGACCGGTCGGTAGGCTGAGCTGGTCGTTCGCCCTAGGAGACAACGCTTGCCCCGCACCGCACTCGCCCCCGACGAGCGGATCAACTGGATCAGCTCCGCCCCGTTCCTGCTGTTCCACCTGATACCGATCGCGATCATCTGGACGGGCGCCCCGCTGCGGGCCCTCGTCATGTGCGCCGTCCTCTACTTCGGTCGCATGTTCTTCATCACGGCCGGCTACCACCGCTACTTCTCCCATCGGTCGTATCGGCTCCCGCGCTGGGCGCAGCTCGTGATGGCCCTCGGCGGCACGACCGCCATGCAGAAGGGGCCGTTGTGGTGGGCCGCGCACCACCGCCATCACCACCGCTGGTCCGACACCGAGCGCGACGTGCACTCGCCGATCCGCGGCTTCTGGTGGAGCCACGTCGGCTGGATCCTGTGCGACAAGCACAGCGCCACCGACGAGGGTCGGATCCGGGACTTCGCCAAGTACCGCGAGCTGCGCTGGCTGAACCGTCACGATTGGGTGGGTTGGGTTGCCCTGGCCGCTGCCTGCTTCGTGATCGGAGGATGGTCGGGGTTGGTCATCGGCTTCGGTCTGTCGACGGTGCTGCTGTGGCACGGCACGTTCCTCGTGAACTCGATGGCTCACGTGGTCGGATGGCGCCGCTTCGTGACCTCTGACACGAGTCGCAACTCGTTCGTGATCGCCCTGCTCACCAATGGCGAGGGCTGGCACAACAACCACCACCACTACCAGGCGAGCGCTCGACAGGGCTTCCGCTGGTACGAGTGGGACCCCAGCTACTACGCGCTCTGGCTCCTCAGCAAGGTCGGCATCGTGCGCGATCTGAAGCAGCCGTCCCAGGAGATCCTCACCACCGGCCTGCTGCGCAGCGGGCACTTCGACATCGGCATGTTCCGCACGCGCTGGCACGTCGCAGCCGAGCGGCTCGCCGCGTTCGGTCTGCACGCGTCCGAGAGCCTCGCCGAGCGGCGCCAGCTCCTCGAGGCACGCATCGAAGCCGCCCGGCACGATCTCGATGAGCACCTGCGGGCCCAGCGGTCGGCGTTCGAGGAGCTGGCGGCGGTGCGCCGCGCAGCCCGCTTCCGGCGCCCGCTGCAGCTCCCCGGCTGACCGAGCGCGGTCGCCCAGGGCTTCCCCCAGCCGTCGAGCGGTTTGCGGCAATGGGGTAGATTGCGTCGACCATCGTCGCCATTGGGGGTGCGGCTGTGCGCAAGACGCTGCTCGTGTTGACGCTGGCGCTGGGTGCGGCCGCGGTGCCGATCGTCGCAGCCCAGGCTCTGGGCCCTCCTGTGCCCGACTCGCTCGGCGACCTGTGCCAGCCCGATCCGACAATCGCCGGCGAGCAGACGCTTCGCTGCAGCTACGGCCCGATCAGCGTCACCCCGGGCTCGAACATGATCCTGCTCGGGCCGGTCACGATCGAGTCGCCCAGGGCAAGCGGCTACATCACGTCGATCTCACCCAACCTCGTCGACGCGACCACGGGCAAGGTGCCACCGATCCACAAGGTCCACCTGCACCACGGCGTCTGGATCAACGCCGCACGCGGCAACACCACGCCGTTCTTCGCCACGGGCGAAGAGAAGACCCGCACGATCCTGCCTCGAGGCCCTGAAGGCGAGCCGCTCTACGGCTACCGCACGGTGCCGGGCGATGCCTGGGTCCTCAACTACATGATGCACAACCTCACTCCAGACACCTATGAGGTCACGATCCGCTACGACCTCGAGTGGGTGCCGGCCAGCACTCCCGGCGTCAAAGAGGTCGTGCCTGTCTGGCTCGATGCCGTGGGCCAGAACGAAGGCTCGGACAGCGCGCTCTATCCCGTGTACGACCCTGAGCAGGACGGGTCCGGCTACACGGCCACCTTCCACGCCGACGAGAACGCCGAGCTCGTCTGGGTCGGCGGACACCTTCATCCTGGCGGACTCCGAGACGAGCTCCGATCCGTCACCTGTGACAACGCTCTCCTGTTCACGTCCGAAGCGCGGATGAACGGCGAAGAGAGCTTCGGCTCCTGGGACTTCGGGATGACCGTCACGCCACCGGACTGGCGCTTCACCGTGCGACAGGGCCACGAGGTCTCGGTCACGGGCTTCTACGACACAGCCCATCCCTGGTACGAGGCGATGGCGATCATGTTCGCCTGGGCCGACCCGCTCTCCGACGAGGAGATGGAGGGCCGAGATGAGTGCACGCCGCCCTCGGGCACGACAGGGGAGCCCACCGACCCGCCGGCCGCCCCGGAGGAGAACCCTGCGCCGTTCTTCGGCGGGACCGGCGAGAAGCCGCTGGCTCCCTCGTCGACGCCGCCGGCGCCCACGAACGAGGTCGCCATCGCGGCCTTCAACTACTACCCCGGAGGCGGCACGAGCCAGCGCGCTGGTGTGAGGCCGGGCCAGACGGTGCGCTTCACGAACCTCGATGCTGGGGCGTCGATCTTCCACTCGGTCACGAGCTGTGCCAACCCCTGCAACGGGGACTACGGCCAGAGCTACCCGCTCGCGACCTGGCCGTCGGACAGCCAGCTGGGCGACTCCGGCCAGCTCGGCTTCGGCCCGCCCTACGCCACGGCGGCGGCACAGCGGGCCACCTGGTCGTTCACCGTGCCGCCGAGTGCGCCCACAGGCCAGGTGTTCACGTACTTCTGTCGGATACACCCCCAGATGCGGGGAGCGCTGGAGGTCGTGCTGTGAAGCTTCGAGCGATCGCCGTCAGCCTGGTCGCGGTGGTGGCCGCCCTGGCTGGAGCCCTGCTCGTACCAGCGCGGGCGGCCAACACGGCGACCGTCACCACCGTCGCCCTCACGTTCGCGCCACCAGCGCTCTCGATCGCCCAAGGCGACAACTTGCAGCTCGAGAACGCGGACGTCGTGCCACACAACCTCCGCTCGGTCGACCCAGCGCTGTTCCGTAGCGACGATGTCCCGCCTGGCGCCACCGGTGAGGTTGACGGTGTCTCCGAGCTCGAACCCGGGCAGTACGAGTTCTTGTGCACGCTGCACCCCTGGATGAGGGGCGTGCTCGACGTCGGCACGGCACCCACGCCTCCCTTGCCGCCCGTGCCGGCGCCCGGTTTCAGTGCCCTGCCCGTCGGTGGCACCGTCGTCACGCCGACCAGCCTCACCACCTTCGGCGACTCGCTCTACGTGGCCAGCTACGCCACGGGCGTGGTCTCTGAGCTCCCGATCCTGGAGGGAGGCCTGCTCGGTCCACCTACGCCGTACGCCTCGGGCTTCACGAACCCGCTCGGCATCGCCTTCGCGCCCGACGGCACGCTGTTCGTTGCCGACTCCCACGCCTCCACCACGCCGGGCCGCAGCGTCGACGGACGCGTGTGGGCGGTCGACCCGGCGGGGGAGAAGGAGATCGCTGTCGATGGCCTGCCGAACGGTCGCCACAACACCAATGGCATGGCCGTCCACGAGGGGCGGCTCTACATCACCAACGGCAACAGCACTGACAATGGCAACCCCGACAGCCCAGGAGGGCCGGCCGAGGTGCCAGGGCTGAGCGGCGCGCTGCTGTCGATCGGCGTCGAAGAGCGTGGCCTCACGAGCGCCGGCGTCCGGGTCGAGGCCACTGGCATGCGCAACATCTACGACGTCGAGTTCCGCGACGGCACCCATGAGGCGTGGATGACCATGAACGGGCCCGACACGATGGACCCCTACGGCGAGGACCTGCTCCTGAAGGCTGACGTGGAGACCGAGGTGCCCGACTTCGGGTTCCCGGCCTGCATCTACGGCCCCGGAGGCGTCACCGACTGGACGCACAACTTCCAGATCGGGGCGACCTGCCCTGGCACGCAGAAGCTCCCCGAGCAGCTGCTCGGGCTGCACGTGTCGGCCGACGGGCTCGCCCTCGACGTCGATGGGGAGTTCCTCTACATCGCCGAGTTCGGCAACTTCTTCGGCGACGAGGTGGTGGGGCACAAGGTCGTGCGGGTGCCGGTCGACGGCGGCGTGAGCGGGCCGCCGCAGGACGTGCTCATAGGTGCCGCGCCGCTGGATGTCACGGCGACCGGCGACGGGATCTACGTGGCCGACTTCGCCACCGGTCAGATCATCCTCATCACGCCACTCGTCTGAGCCGTCCGATCTCAGCCAGCCCCGACGCGACGAGGCCTCGGCGGAGGGCACGGATCTGGGGGATCCGCCTCCGCCGAGGCCCAGCCTCGGTGTGTCCATGCTGGCGGGTCGATCAGGCCGTTCACGGGTCCCGCGGAGGCAGCCGTCGAAGCGAGCTGCATGCAGTGGGCGGGCCCGCCAGGTACGTCGACACCGGCACGGACGCCTCAACGATCGGGCGGTGATCGCTCCATCGTCGCGGGAACTTCGTGCATCTACAGACCCCCCTTCGGTGTCTGGTGCGGGCTTCCCGAGGCGAACCTCAGGAGCATGTCCCCAACGTCGCGCCGAAGGGGGCATCGGTCAAGGGCTGCGGTTCGTCGATGTCAGCGGAGGGCGCGCGAGGTGGCACGATGGCGCACGAGGTCGCGCCAGGCAGTGCAGGGGAGGTGGCGGTGGCGGCAGATCCGACGCTGATGGCAATCCCGTTCTACTTCGGGTCGATGGAAGCCGAGCGCCGCTACCTGCGGCGCCGCGCCTACACGGCGGGGCCATCGCCGGCCGACTACACGCGTGAGGACGCCGGCGCGAGCCTCGCCATGGGAGTGGGCTCGCTCGTCGTGCCGATCGCCGCCCATCTGCTGGTGCGCCACGTCGTGCCGGGCAAGGGCCGCTACGCCAAGGCTCTCGTGGGTACGGCGATCGCTGCGGCCGCCGTCACGACTGTCGCGGACCGCCTTGCCGGCCACGACGCCGACGAACCCGAAGACCCGCGCGACCGGGTCGTGGACGATCACGATCCCGCAGCCGCCGACCCGAGCCGCCAGGTCAGACGCTGGGCTCGCAAGGTGCGGCGCGTCAGCGGGCCGGTCGCTGTGGCCACCGGCGGGCTGGCTCTCACCACATGGACCCAGCACCGCACGAGCGCCACCCGCATGTGGCAGAAAGGCCAGCGCCACGACCGGGGCAACGGGCTCGGGGCCTGGATCGCTGCGGTCATCGGCTGGGACTTCATCTACTACTGGAACCATCGCCTGATGCACGAGGTGCGCGGGATGTGGGCGATCCACGTCGTGCACCACTCGAGCGAGCGCTACAACCTGTCCACTGCCCTGCGGCAGCCCGTGGCCGACGTGCTCGGCGTCTGGGTGCCGTATGGGTGGCTGGCTCGCCTGGGCATCCGTCCCACGCTCATCTCACAGGCGCGCGGCATCAACCTGCTCTACCAGTACTGGATCCACACCGACACGATCCGCACGCTCGGCAAGGGCGAGGAGGTGCTGAACACCCCCTCGCACCACCGGGTGCACCACGGGAGCAACCAGCGCTACCTGGACCGCAACCACGGCAGCATCCTGATCGTCTGGGACCGACTCTTCGGCACCTTCCAGCGGGAAGACGAACCAGTCGTCTACGGCCTCACGAAGAACATCAACACGTACAACCCGGCCCGCATCGCCACGCACGAGTACCGCGACATCCTGCGCGACGTCTCGCACTCCACCAGCTGGCGCGACCGCCTTTCGTTCGTCCTGCGCGGGCCCGGCTGGGCCTATCGCCGCCACGCCGAGCGGGCGACCGGGGGCGTCGGCTAGACGCCAGGCTGGCCAGGCTCGAGCACCTGCTCCCGCAGGTCGGGGAACACCTTGCCGACCTTGCCGAGCAGGTACTCGCCGTAGGTGCCGTCGAAGGTGAACACGTCCTCGCCGTCCCAGCGCGCACGCGCTTCGGTCGCGGACTCGCCCGCCAAGGGGACGGGCACCACTTCGGCATCCCACCCGGGGTCGAAGAAGAAGGGAAACGACAGCCGGTCGGTGGTGCCCGTGTTCCGCACGCGGTGGGGAGTCGACCGGTAGCGACCGCCGGTCATGCGCTCCAGCATGTCGCCGAGGTTGCAGACGAAGGTTCCCGGCAGCGGCGGCGCCTCGATCCAGCCCGACGGCGCGTGCACCTGCAACCCACCGGACTCGTCCTGCCGCAGCACGGTCAGCAGCCCGTAGTCGGTGTGCTCAGCCACGCCCCAGCCGTCATCGGGAGGTGCGGGCGCCGGCGGGTACCGGAAGATGCGGAAGAGGATGAGCGGATCGCCCGTGAGGTGCCGCTCGAACCAAGAGCCATCGAGTCCCAGCCCGACGGCCATCCCGCGCAGGATGCTGGCGGCGAGCGACTCCATGGCGTGCAGGTAGGCGAGCACGGTGTCTCGCAGGGCGGGGATCTGCCGTGGGAACAGGTTCGGTCCGTGCAGCGGAGTGCCCGCCACCACGCGCGGGTCGGTGGGGGGGAGCTCGGCACCGAAGTAGACGCCTTCCTTGCGGTCGGGCCTGCCAGAGGTCAGCTCCCCCTCGAGCGGGAACCAGCCGCGCCAGGCCCGCCCGGCCCGGGCCATCTCGATCTCGGCCTTGTCGGGCTCAGGCAGTGCGAAGAGCTCGTGCGAGAGCGCCTCCAGGCGCAGCTGCAGATCCTCGGGCACGCCATGGCCGCTCACGTAGAAGAACCCGAAATCCCGGCAGGCCCCGTCGATCTCGGCCCCGACTGCGGCCAGATCCGCGTCGCCCCTGACCAGCGGCGACACGTTGATCACGGGCAACCGCTCCATCCCGCCAGGGTAGGTGGCCGCCACATGCAGCGCCGATGGCGCGCACCGGCATGCTGCAGCGTTACACTTTCCGACACGGCATCCCGTCAGCGGTGACGGTGGCGCGAACCTGGTCTGAGGTCGCTCCGAGACGCCGAAATGCGGACAGCTCGATGCCCAGGTGGGTGGCCGAGCGTGCGGCGACAAGGGATCGCCGGATCATCGATGGACTACGCCGACCGAACGCTCGAAGACGCCGTCTACGCGATGGCCGAGGGGATCGCCACACGCGACCAGATCGCGCTGCTCGAGGCCGATCCCCTGGCCTGGCGCTACACGCTCGAGCGCCTGATCGACGACACCGAGGACCAGCTCGACCAGGTGCGCCAGATCCAAGGTCCTGAGCGCGACCAGGTCGTCGCTGACTTCGCTGCCGAGCTCAACCGCCTCGAGGTCTCCTACGACCTGATCACGCGCGTGCCCGACCCGCAGCGGGTCATCGCCGGGGCCGACCCCGGTGGTGAGGTGCGGCTCCAGGCCTCCTGGGAAGCGGGCCATGTCGTCGTGTGGGGTGCCGGACCCGGCACGGCCCCAGAGACCAACGACGAGCTGGCCGACCGGCTCGAGGCCATCGGCGGCCCCAGGCTCGGCTGGACCGTGCACGCCGATGTCCCGCTGCCTTCGGGTGCTCGTGCCGCTGCCGTCGCCATCCCCGTGCAGGAGGCGCTCGGTTGGCTCGTCGCTGTTGGCGGCGGCCTCGGGCGCGACGGGGTCGGCGCCAGCGTCGTCTGGCTGGGCCGCGTGGCGTTGGCTGCGGTGCGCATGGTCACGCATGGCTGCGTCGTGCCCACCCTGCAGACCGAGAAGCGTCCCAACGGTCGCACGATGGACCTGCACGTGCGCTGGGTTCCGGCGCTGCTCGACCAGGCGGAGCTCGATCAGCTGAGTGCAGCGATGCCCGGGCCGGTCGTCGCGCTGAAGACCGGCACCGCGCGCTCCGTGACGATCGAAGTGTTGGGCGCGGTGGTCGACGCCATCATGCGCGAAGCGGCTTCGCGCATCGAGCTGAAGGCCCCGCCGCCGGTCACGCAGACGACCGCGGCCGTCGCTGAGGCCTTCGTCACGAGGCTCAACGGCTCGGCCTTCGAGGCTCCGATCAACGCCGCCACGGAGGTTTCCAAGCGTCTCGAGCGCTGGGCCAAGCCGGTGCTGAGCGGAGCTCGACCGACCCTCGTCGTGCAGCTCGATCCACCCGACCGCGGTGACGCCTGGTTCCTGTCCGTGCTCGGTCCCGGGGCCGAGGGCAACCTGCTCCCGATCGAGGTGGCCCTCACCGACAGTCGTGCCACCAAGCCGCTCGCCGACGAGCTGGCCCGCCTCGAACGGGTGCTGCCCGAGCTGCTCCGCGCCGGCGGTCAACGCCGCGGGCAGGTCTACCTGAGCCAGCCAGAGGCGTGGGAGCTGATGACCACGACGGGCTCCGGGTTGCGTGCGGCGGGGTTCGACGTTCGGGTGCCGGCGCTGTCGCGCCGCAAGGTCTCGCCCGGTCTGCGGCTCTTCACCGAACCCACAGGTGACACGGTCGTGGGGGCCAACCAGCTCGCCAACGTGCGCTGGTCGGCGGTCTTCGACGACGTCGAGCTCACAGCGGCGGACGTCGCCCGCCTCGCAAACGAGGCGCGGCCGCTCGTGCGGTCGCGCGGGCGCTGGGTGGAGCTCGACCGGGTCGACCTCAAGGAGGCTGCAGCCGCGCTCGCGGAGCGGGCCGAGAAGACACAGCTCACCGGCGCGGAGATCCTGCGACACGCCGTCGGGCTCGAGGGCTCGCCCCTCGGCACCTCGCTCCAGGTCGAAGGCACCGGATGGGCCGCCGACCTGCTCGAGCGCGCCAGCAAGGTGTCGCGCGAGCCCGTCACCAGCCCTGAGGGCTTCAAGGGCGAGCTGCGCAGCTACCAGGCCGAGGCGCTCGCCTGGCTCGGCTTCCTCGACGCAGCCGAGCTTGGTGGTTGCCTCGCCCTCGACATGGGCCTCGGCAAGACGCCGACGATGCTGGCCCACCTGGGACGCACCGCGGGCAACGGTGCCGCGCTTGTCATCGCGCCCCCCGCAGTCGTCGGCAACTGGGCGGCGGAGGCGAAGAAGTTCACCCCGGGGCTGAAGGTCGTGGTCCACCACGGCGCTTCGCGGGCGACTGCACGCGAGCTCGAGCGTGAGGTGGCTGGAGCCGACGTCGTCATCACCACGTATGGCACCGCAGTCCGGGACGTCGACGCGCTGGCCCAGCACGATTGGTCGCGCCTCGTGCTCGACGAGGCGCAGGCGATCAAGAACCCCGCCAACGAGACGGCACAGCAGCTCCGCCGCATCGGCTCGCGCAGTCGCATCGCGCTCACCGGCACGCCGATCGAGAACGGCCTGGGCGATCTCTGGTCGATCCTCGACTTCACGAACCCGGGCCTCGTCGGCACCCGGCCGGCGTTCATCTCGCAGCTCTCGGGCGAGGGCGAGGCTGCCCTCCGTGCGCTCAACGGCCTTCTCGTGTTCCGCCGCACGAAGAGCGAGCCCGAGGTGGCGGCCGAGCTGCCGGATCGCATCGACGAGCTCGACCACTGCACCATGACCCCCGAGCAGATCGGCCTCTACCAGGCCGTCCTCGACGGCCTTGTCGCCGACTCGGCTGAGGTCGGCGGCGACCCCAAGCAGGGAGCGATCCTCGCCGCCATCACCGCGCTCAAGCAGATCTGCAACCACCCGGCCGCCTACCAGGACGACGGCCGCCCGCTGGTCGGTAGGTCCGGAAAGCTCACACGCCTCGAGGAGATCGTCGAGTCGGTGTTCGCGGCGGGGGAGCGCATCCTCGTCTTCACCCACTTCGCCGAGTGGGGCAAGCGCCTCGCCGACCACCTCACCGCGACCACTGGTGTGCCCATCGCCTGCTACCACGGCGGCCTGGCGCGCGGCGCACGCGATCGTCTCGTCGAGGACTTCCAGAAGGGCACTGGTCCAGGCGCTCTGGTGCTGTCGCTCAAGGCAGGTGGCACGGGTCTCAACCTGACGGCCGCGAGCCACGTGGTGCTCTACGACCGTTGGTGGAACCCGGCTGTGGAGGACCAGGCTCGCGACCGCGCTTGGCGCATCGGGCAGACCCGCACCGTGGTCTCGCACCGCCTGGTCTGCCCTGGCACAGTCGACGAGCGCGTCGAGGAGGTCGTCGCAGGAAAGCGCCACATCGCCGATCTGGTGCTGCCGAAGTCGAGCTCGCTGGCCGACCTGTCGGCTGACCAGCTGCGCGTCGCGCTGGGCCTCCGGCCCGACACGTTGCTCACGGAGGAGGACACGTGAACGAGCCGCGCCGCGGAGGCAAGAACCGCCGTCGCAAGCAAGGTGGCGGCCCCGCTCAGCCGCGCCACGTCGACATGTGGCAACCGGTTCCGGCCCTGCCCGACCCGACGCCGATCGAGCCCACCAGCGACCCCCGCGTGCTCGTGCGATCGCTGGGCGACCCGCCGCTCGCCGGCCAGGGAGCTGTGGCAGAGCACTACATGGGCGCCGTGCTCGACCGAGCGGCAGCGCTCGCAACCGCGCTGGTGGCAGCCGCCGGACTGCTGGCCGAACCCGCCGACGACTGACGCCCCGTTAGCCGATGTGGTCGAGCACGGCGGCCCAGCCGCCGTCGGCGGCAGCGGGGATCACGTGGGTGGCTCGGTCGAGAGCGACGCGATGGGCGACCTCGGGCACCAGGCGGACGGCGGCGCCGTCGAGAAGCTCGACGTCGTTGGGGCCGTCGGCGATGGCGAGGATCCTGCTGCTGTCGATCCCGCGCTCGGCGCAGAACGCCAGCACGCCGTCCCACTTCGACTGGTTGAGCGGCGCGGCGGTGAGCGACGCCAGGCCAGGGAAGTCGATCGAGCGGTCGAGGTGCACCTCCGCTCGACCGAGCAGCGCCTCGTAGGCGGCCTCGGCGGGGCCGAAGGGAACGCCTATCAGGCTGAAGCCCAGAACGGCCTCCTCGGCCACGGTCTGGCGCAGGTCGTCGCTGGCCTCGCGCGTGCCGGGTGACCACCGCCTGCCTGCCGTGTCGCCCAGCGCCTTGACGTGCTCGGGGTTGGTGTCGGGCGAGTGGCTGATGAACACGTCGTAGCGAGGGTGGTCGACGTAGACCACGGGGCTCAGGCCGACCGAGACGAAGGCGTCGTAGGCGGCGAGCGCCCCGTCGGCGGGGAAGGGCGCCCGGTGGAAGCGCTGCCCGTTCGCCAGGTCGACTCCCAGGGCGCCGTTGAGCACAACGGCAGGGGGTGCCAGGCCAAAGCGCGCGAGCGGGCCTCGGGTGGACGCCAGGCGGCGGCCGGTGGCAACGAGAAGGGGGATGCCCGCCGCGGCGAGAGCGGCCGCCGCCTCCAGCACGAGCACAGGAACGTGGTCGTCGGTGTGCCAGAAGGTGCCGTCGAGGTCCGTGACGACGAGCTCGACAGCGGTCATGGGCGGAGTCTCCCGGCCGGCCCGCAGGTCGGGCAAGACCGTTAACGGGGGAGCGGCCAGCCGGGCGGAGCGTCGATCAGGACGTCACGCAGCTCGGGCTGCCAGCCCGCACCCGGCTCGTAGCGACGCACGACCACGGCCGGGATCCCTGCGAGAACGGCGCAATCCGGGAAGGAGCCGCGCACGACGGCGCCCGCGCCCACGACCGTGTTCCGCCCCAGGCGAGTGCCCGGGAGGATGACGGCGCCCGCCCCCAGCCACGATCCGGCGCCGATCTCCACCGGGTCGTTGGCGGGCCACTGCTCCCCGATCGGGGTGGTCGGATCTGCATAGACGTGGTTCTGGTCCGTGACGTAGCAGCTGGGTCCCGTGATGACGCCGTCGCCGATCACCAGCGACTGGTGCGCGACGAGGTGGCTGCCTCGACCGATCAGGCAGCGGTCACCGATGCGCAAGACAGGCGACGATGCTCCGGCTGGCAGCGGCTGACCCGGAGCCATGCCGACGGACATCGTCACGTTGGATGCGATCAGCGTGGCAGCGCCGATCGATATGTGCTCCTCGCCGAGGTTGTCGCCGGGCGGGAAGCAGATCAACGCCTCGGCGCCGAACGAGTGGAACCTGCGGCCGAGGCGGTGCTGCGGACCGATGCCACCAGCCCAGCGCATCCAGGCCCAGAGCCGGTGCGCCACGGGAGCCGACACGGCATGCGCCCAGCGCTGGAAGGTCACGGCGGGAAGGATGGTCGATCGACACCCTGGGCGCCATCGCAGGAAGGGTCGCTCATGCCGCGGCGGTAGCGTGCCCGCCGTGGACGGACGCCAGCTCATCTCGTCGGGCTCACCGTGGGAGCTCGTGGTCGGCTACAGCAGAGCGGTGCGCGTCGGGCCGCGCGTCGTCGTCGCGGGCACCGCAGCGCAGTGGCCCGATGGGCATGTCGACCCCGATCCGGAGGTGCAGGCGCGGCGCTGCTTCGAGATCATCGGCGAGGCGCTGGGTGAGGCCGGGGCGTCGTTCGCAGATGTGGTTCGCACCCGCGTGTACCTGGTCGACGCTGCCGACTTCACGGCAGTGTCGACGGTCCACGGCGAGATCTTCCGCGACGTGCGGCCGGCCAACACCACGCTCGTGGTGGCCGCACTGCTCAACGAGGCGTGGAAGGTCGAGATCGAGGTCGAGGCGATGTGCGACACCGATCGGGCCGCACGCTGACGTGTCCGGCCCGCTCGAGCTGCTCGAGGCGCTGGCGCGCCAAGAGGTGGTGATCACGCCCGCGCTCCGGCACCTCGAGGTGTTCACGATGCGTGGCCTGCTCACGGTCATCTGGCACGGCGATCCAGATGCGGAGGGCGCGGTGGTGCTCGGGGGTGGGGCAATGGGAGGCCTGCTCGGTCCCGCCGACGGCTTCTACCACTGGCTGGGGGAGGAGCTGGCGGCGCCTGGCAGCGGCATCGGACTGCTGCGCGTCGGCTGGCGGAGGCCCAACGACATAGACCTCTGCACGCTCGACATGCTGGCGGTGGCCGACCTGGCGGCACGTGCCGGCGCCAAGCGGTTCGTGACGGGTGGCCACAGCTTCGGAGGCGCGGTCGCCGTGCGCGCGGGGGTGGCGATGAGCGAGTGGACGGGCGGAGTCGTGACGTTCGCAACGCAGTCGGCGGGCTGTGAGGAGGCCGGCGCGCTGACCGCTCCGCTGCGCGCCTACCACGGCGACCGCGACGAGCTGCTGCCGCTGATGGCGAGCGAGGTGGTGTGCCACCTCGCCGGCGGCGACACGGAGCTGGTCGTGTGCGAGGGCGCTGGCCACCTGCTCTCGGAGGCGGGCGAGCGGTTGCGAGCCGAGGTGCCGGCCTGGATCCGCGAGCGGCTGTGGTCCGGGCCGGTTACGGGTTGATGTAGATGCGGCGCGGCGGGAGCAGCACCGCCACCCGACGCTCGGCCGCCATAACCCGGTCGTAGTCGGCCCAGTCCTGGTGCTCACCGCCGCCGGCGGCGCTGTAGATGGTGCGCAGCAGCTGCGGTACGTCCTTGGGTGAGACGCCCTCATACGGATCGTCGGGGCCGATCATCTCGACGGGGCCCTCCGCGGTCGCCCATGCCCAGCCTGCTCGCCAGCAGAGGGTGGCCTGGGGGTTGGCGCGCAGGTGGCCCAGCTTGCGGGTGCCGGGCCGCCCCACGAAGGCGGCCACGGGCTCGCCCGTGACCGGATGGTCGATCACGCCGGCGTTGACGACGGTGCCATGCACCGTGCCGTCGGCCCGCAGGGCGGACAGGTGTGCGAGCCCGTTGTCGAGAGCCACGAGCCGCCGCACGTCATCGATCGAGGCCATGCCGGTCAGGGTACGAGCAGGCCGACCGGTTCGTCGTCCTCGCCGTCTCCGTCATCGATCCTGGTGTTGCCGAGCCAGCTCTCGTACAAGCGGGCGTAGACGCCGCCCGCCGCCACGAGCTCGGCATGCGAACCCGTCTCCACGATCTCGCCCGCATGGACGACGACGACCAGATCGGCTCGCTCGGCGGTCGACAGCCGGTGGGCGATGCTGACCAGCGTGCGACCTTCGGCGAGCCGGTCGAGCGCCTCGGTCAGTGCCTGCTCGGTCTCAGGATCGACCGATGACGTCGCCTCGTCGAGGATCAGCAGGCCCGGGTCGCCGAGCTGAGCCCGGGCCAGTGCCACCAGCTGACGCTCGCCGACGGACAGGTTTCCGCCGCGCTCACCGACTGGCGCCGAGAGCCCTCCCGGAACCTCGTCGACCCACCAGCCGAGACCCAGTGCCTCGAAGGACGCTCGGGCGTCGTCGTCGGTGGCACCCGCCCGGCCGACCTTGACGTTCTCCCCGAGCGTGGTGTCGAAGAGGAAGCCGTCCTGCGGCACCATCCGGATCGCCTCGTGGCGGCGGCCGGGCGCGACCTCGCGCAGGTCGACTCCTCCGACTCGGACCGTGCCCGCTGTCGGGTCGGCGAGTCGGCACAGCAGCTTCGCGATGGTGGTCTTGCCGGACCCGGTCTCGCCCACCACGGCCACAGTGCGGCCCGCCGGGACGTGCAGGTCGATGCCGCGCAGCACCTCGTCGCCAGTGCGATACGAGAAGCGCACCGACTCGAGATCGACGGAGAGCGCGCCGCTCGGGAGGTCGACTCCGTCCATCGGCTCCTCCACGTCGATCGGCGTGGCGAGAACACCGAGGATCTTGCGCCAGCCCGCGATCGCGGTCTGCGTCTGGTCGAGGATCTCGCTCAGCTCGGAGATGGGCATCAGCAAGAGGTTGACGAGGAAGAGGAACGCCACCAGCTCGCCCAGCCCCAGTCCCCACGCCGGGCCGTTGATGGCGCCCACCGAGACGACGGTCGCCAGCGCCAGCGCGCCGAAGAGATCCGCCATGGGGAACATGATCGAGAACCAGCGGGCGGCCTTGAGCTGGGCGCGGTACTGGCGCTGGATGGCTCGATCGAGGCGGCCGCGGGTGCGCTCCTCGAGCCCGTAGGCGAGCACCACTGGCGCGCCAGTGACCAGCTCGGACACCTCGGACAGGGTGTCGCCCACCCGCATCCGAACTTCGTCGTAGGCGGCCAGCTGGCGACGCTGGAGTGCGCGGAGGATCGGCAACAAGGGCAGGAACACACCCACCGCCACGAGCGTGAGCTGCCACGAGTACACCGCCATCACCGCAAGCGTCGCCAGGATGAGGATGGTGTCGACGATCCACGCCACCGCACCCCACTCGGTGAACTGGGCCATCGTCTCGATGTCGCTCGTGACCCGCGAGACGAGCGCCCCGCGGCGATGGTCGACGTGCTCGGCCATCGAGAGCCGGTGGATGTGTGAGAAGGCCCGCACCCGCAGTCCGAGCAGGCTCGCCTCGGCCGCTCGCACGAGCCGCAGGAAGGTCGCGCGGCTCGCGCCGTAGAGACCGACGATGAGCACCGCGACCCCGCTGCACGCGATCGCCACGAACCCAGGCCGGTAGCCATCGGAGCCCAGCACTCCGCGGTCGAGGATCTGCTGGATGAGGATGGGGACGGCCAGCTTGCCCGCAGCCGTTGCCACTGCCAGCACTGCAGTCAGGACGAGGCCCTGGCGCAGCTCAGGGGTGACAGCGAGGCCCCGCCGCAGCACCGAGATCGCGCCGGCGTCTTGGAGCGCGGTCTCCTCCGGTGTCGGCGCGCGGTGCGCCCGCTCGTGGTCATGGCTCCCCGGCGGAGATGTCTCGGCCAACACCGAGAGGGCGGCGTCGTGGGCGTCTTCGACGCGCCGGTCCTGCTCAGCCGGGTCGATGTGGCTCATGCAGCGTCCTGCTCGTAAGCGCGGACCAAGGCCGCGTAGGCCGGCACCGAGAGCAGCTCGCGGTGCGTGCCTGAGGCCGCGATTCGGCCGCCGTCGAGCAGCAGCACCCTGTCGGCCAAGGCGATCGTGGACACCCGATGGGCGACGACGACCGTGGTCGCCGCCACTGAGCCGCGCAGCCCGTCGAGGATGGCCCTCTCCACGCGTGCGTCGACAGCAGACGTGGCGTCGTCGAGCAGCAGCACGCGCGGGTTGCGCAGCAGCGCACGCGCGAGAGCGACGCGCTGGCGCTGCCCTCCGGAGAGCGTGACGCCCCGCTCGCCGATGACCTCGTCTAGCCCGTGCGGCATGCGCTCGATGAAGGTGCGAGCGCGGGCGATGTCGAGAGCCTCGAGAAGAGCATCGTCCCCGATGGGGTCGCCGAGCGTGAGGTTCTCGCGCACTGTGTCGGCGAACAGGAAGGCCTCCTGGAACACCAGAGCAACGGCTCGGTGCACATCCTCGGGATCCGCATCGGGCAGGGCGATGCCTCCGAGACGGATCTCGCCTCGGTCTGGCTGCGCCAGGTTCGCCAAGAGGTTGCAGAGAGTGGACTTGCCGGTGCCCGTCGACCCGACCAGCGCCACGATCTCGCCTGCCGCCAGGTGAGCAGACACGCCTCGGAGCACGACGTCGTCGCCATGGGCGAAGTGCACGTCATCGAGAGAGATGTCGAGCGGGCCATCCGGTAGCGGCGTGGGCGTGACGGGCTGCTCGCGGACAGCCGCCGCGAGCACTCGCTGGAGCCGGTCGTGGGCCACCACCGCGCGGGGCATCTCCTCGAGCAGGAAGCCGACGATCCGGAAGGGGAAGGCGAGGATCCCGAAGAGGGTCATCGCTTGGACGAGCTCTCCGATGGTGACCGCCCCCACCGACAGCCGCCACGCTCCGACTCCGAGGACGGCGACCGTGCCCAGGTTGGGGAGGGCGTCCAGGCCGGGCTCGAACGACGCCCGGAGACGACCGACCACGAGGCGTTGGCGCCGGAGCTCGTCCGCCGCCTCGCGCAGCCTGGAGATCTCCCGCTCCTCGAGACCGAGCGTCTTGACGACCAACACGCCTTCGAAGCTCTCGTGGGCGACGGAGGAGACCTCGCCGACCTGCGCCTGAGCTCGTGCCGCTGGCTGCTCGACGCGCTGCGTGTAGTAGCGGTTCAGCAGCGCCAGGCTCGGGAAGAGCGCGAGGCCCAGAAGCATGATGGCCGGGTCGACGAGGGCGAGCTGCACCATCGATACGAGGATGATGACGATGACGCCGAGTGAGAACGGGAGTGGCTGGAGGACGATGGTCGAGCGCTCGCAGTCGGCGTCGGCGTGGGCCAGGAGCTCGCCGGCAGGGTGGTCGTCGTACCAGCGGAGCGGTACCGACAGGTAGCGATCGGTGATGCGCCTGAACCAGAGGACCTGCATGCGACGCTGAGCCATCTGTCCGAAGTAGCGCCGCAGCACGACGCCGAGCATCCGGAGCAGCGAGGCCACCACGATGGCCACTGCGCCGAAGAGAACCGTGCCTCGGCCCACGCCGCCGTCGAAGGCGGGGGTGAGCACCTCGTCAGTGGCGCGCCCGAGCACCACCGTGCCGCCGACCGCCATGACAGCGAACAGGGCGGCGCCGCTGACGGACACCGCGAACGGCCTGGGCTGCGCGCGGACCGAGGTCCACAGCAGACGCACGCCGCGGCGCAGCACGCGCTCGTCCCCCGGTAGGCGGCTCACGTCGGTCGAACCTAACGGCGGTACGGCGCCATCACCACGTCGTTCCGCGCCACAGCTGGAGCGGGGTCGCGTCACGCGGGCCGGTGAACGGCAGATCGAGCCAGGCACCGGCCGCCCCGGCAGACGCGTAGGCGCCACACACGACATCCATGACGCTGCGACCGAAGGCGGCGCCGAGCTCGGGCGCCCGACCTTGCGCCAGGTCGACGGCGAACGACTCGATCTGAGGCAGGTAGCCGAGCTGCTCCAGCTGAGGTACGACGCCCTCCGGCACAGGTGGCAGCGGCACCGTCACACCGTTGCGCTCGAGCAGCAGCTCGGGCAGCAGCTCGAGGCGGACCACGCCGTCAGGTGACGACACCTGCGCATCCCACATCGGCGCTTGCTCGCTGCGCCAGCTCGCAACCACCGTCGCGACGAGACCCGAGTCGAAGGCGATGCGGACGACGGCGTGCTCGTCCACCGGGTGGTCGGGCGCGCCCTCGAGGGTGGCGCTCACCTCGACGGGTCGAGCCGGCGCCGCGATCAAGAGCGCCACAGCCAAGGGATGCACGCCCAGGTCGAACAGCACGCCCCCGCCCCATCCCTCGGTCAGGAACTCACCCCACGTGGGCCGTCCCTGGAGCGCACGCACCTCGAGCACGTCGATGCCGTGGAGCTGGGCGGTGTGCTCGAGCGCGAGACGCACGATCGGCGCGTGGACGAGGTTCTCCGCGTAGGCGATCTGGGCCCCTGCCTCGGCGGCGGCCACGAGAGCATCGGCCTCGGCGAGGGTGGTGCAGAGCGGCTTCTCCACCAGCACGCCGGCGCCCGCCTGCACCGCGTGGAGCGCCTGTGCGGCGTGGAGAGCTGGTGGCGTGCAGACCACCACTCCGTCAGCCCCTGCCGGGAGCTCGTCGTAGGTGCACGCCCTCGCCCCGAGGCGAGCAGCGGACTCAGCTGCGCGGCTCTGATCACGAGAGGCCACGGCCGTGATCGCCAGCCCTGGCACCTGCTCGACGGCGTAGCCGTGCACGGCAGCGATCCACCCGACCCCTGCGAAGGCGAGGGAGACGCGCGGCTCTTCGGGCACCGTCAGGTGTCTCGGAGCGCGGCGACGACGGGCGCCAGCGTCTCCATGGCATCACCCTGGAAGACGAAGTACGAGGCATCCCAGCGCTCGCGCCGAGCGCGGAGGTCGTCGGCGATCTGCTCGATCGTGCCGATGCACGCATGCGGGTACACCTCGAGCTCCTCGGGAGGCAGGCCGAACAGCGGAGCCATCATCTCCGCCGTGCCCTTCCGATCGTCCGTGATGATCCCGGCGAACATGAGCAGGTTGATCTCGAGGTCGTCATAGCGGTCGCCGGCGGCCTGGCGGACCCACGCCAGCTTCTTGTCGGTCTCCGCGGCTGCGCCGTTCTGGGCGGCGGCAGCGTCGACACGGCCGCTGTGGATCGAGGGGTTGATGCCGACGATGTCGGCCTCGCGCGCCGCGATCGAGAGGACGCGCTTGGCGCCTCCGCCGATGAGCAAGGGCGGCGGCGACTGCACGGGCTTGGGGTGACCGTCGTAGCCGGTGACCTGGTAGTGCTCACCAGAGAAGCTGAAGGGCCCAGGGCCGAAGCAGCCCTTGATGACCGAGATGCCCTCCTCCATGCGGCTGACGCGCACCCCGGGCGGATCCATCGGTATCCCTGACTGGTCGTAGTCGCTCTGCATCCATCCGGCGCCGAGGCCCACCTCGAGACGACCGCCGGAAAGCACGTCGACCGTCGCCAGCTCTTTGGCGAGCACCAGAGGGTGCTTGTAGTCGTTGTCGAACACCAGGGTGCCGACGCGGAGCTCGGTCGTGGCGGAGGCGGCGGCCATCATGGCCGGCAGCGGTGCGAGCTGGTCCCCGAAGTGATCGGGCAGGAACAGCGTGGAGTAGCCGAGGTCTTCGGCCTTGCGAGCAAGGTCGGCCCAGCTGGCGCCATCTGGCGCGGTGCTGAGCTGGATGCCGAAGCGGAACCGTCGTGCGTGGGGCATGGTCGGGCACGCTATCCCGGGATCGGATACCGTCTGCACCCCCTCACGGGCCCATCCGACTGGATCGGGGCCTCGACGCGCGCTTGGCAGGAGAGCGAAGTTGTCCCGACACCCCGACCTCGCCCTGGAGCAGGCGTACCTCGATCGGGCCTACGAGCACTTGGCGCGCATGCAAGCACGAACGAGGGCGGCGGCCTCGATCGCGGAGTCGGCGGCACAGGCTGTTGACAGCGCGATCGCTCGGGCCCACCTGGAGAGGCGTCTCCGCAGCCTCGAGGTCGAGGTGGATGGCCTCAGCTTCGGACGCCTCGACGGCGAGGCGGGCGAGCGCTGGTACGTCGGCCGTAGGCACGTCGAAGACGAACGGGGCGATCCCGTCGTCGTCGACTGGCGTGCCCCGGTCTCCACACCCTTCTACCGGGCGACCGCTGCCGACCCGATGGAGCTGGTCCGACGCCGCCGCTTCCTGATGACGAAGCGTCAGGTGGACGACCTCTTCGACGAGGTCTTCGACGATCCCGACAGCGTCGACGCGGCGCACCACGGCGGCATCCCCGACCCGCTGCTTGCCGAGCTCGAGCGATCGCGGACCGGCGAGATGCGCGACATCGTGGCGACGATCGCGGCGGAGCAGGATGTCGTGATCCGAGCCGGCCTCGACACCTGCCTGGTGGTGCAGGGCGGGCCTGGCACCGGCAAGACAGCGGTCGGGCTGCACCGTGCTGCGTTCCTCCTGTTCGAGCACCGCGACCTCCTCGATCGCGAGGGCGTGCTGGTGGTCGGTCCCAACCCGCTGTTCCTCCGCTACATCGCGCAGGTGCTGCCGTCACTCGGCGAGGCCGCCACCAGGCAGACCACCGTCGAGCGGTTGGTCGGCGGGCGCGTGAGGCGATCCGACGACGCCGCCAGGGCGCGCTTGAAGGGCGACCCGCGCCTCGCCGAGGTGCTGTTGCGCGGTGCCCGCCAGCACCTGCGACCGCCTGACTCAGACCTCGAGATCGGCACGCCCTGGGGGCGGTTGCGCCTCCCTGCCGGTGAGGTGGCTGCGGCGGTGGACGAGATCGTCGCGCGAGGGACGTCGTTCGCGGTCGGTCGCACCGCACTGCGCACCCGGTTGCGTCGCATGGCGTGGCTCGCCCATCAGGAGCTTCGGGGCGACGCCTCGGCGCCCGCCGATGTCTTCGAGTCGGCCATGCGATCGAACGGCGACCTGAACGCGGCGGTGTCGCGCGTATGGCCATCCCTCTCTGCTGCAGTGCTTGTCAAGCGGCTGCTCACGAACCGCGCCGCGCTGGCGGCGGCCGCCGATGGGCTGCTGAGCCACCAGGAGCAGGAGCTGCTCCGGCGGCCCGGTGCTCGCCGCCTCGACGACGAGCCGTGGTCGCTGGCCGAGCTGGTGCTGGTCGACGAGGCCGAGGCCATCCTCAACGGCGTGGCGCGGACCTACGGGCACGTCGTGGTGGACGAGGCCCAGGACCTGTCCGCGATGGAGCTGCGCGCCGTCGCCCGGCGCTGCCCCACGAGATCGATGACCGTGCTCGGTGACCTGGCGCAGGCGACCGCGCCGGCAGCGCAGTCCAGCTGGGAGGACGCCGTCAGGCACCTCGGCTCGCCGTCCACCGCGAGCATCGAGGAGCTCGAGCTCGGCTACCGCGTGCCCAAGCCGATCCTCGACTTCGCCAACAAGCTCCTGCCGCACGCCGCTCCCGGCGTCCGTCCTGCGCGTTCAGTCCGAGTCGACGGTCAGGCACCCCGCCTCGCAGCGGTCGGCTCCGACGAGCTGGCCGCGGCGGTGGCCTCGGTCGTGGCGGAGCTGGCCGGCGCATGGTCATCCGTCGGTGTCGTCGTGCCGGAGGCCCTCGTCGACCGCGTGGGAGCGAGCTTGCGGCTGTCGCAGGTCGCGTTCGGCGACGCCGGCAAGGGTGGGCTGTCGGAGGCAGTGACGCTGCTGCTCCCCGATGAGGCGAAGGGGCTCGAGTTCGACGCCGTGGTCGTCGTCGAGCCATCCGACGTGTTCGAGGGCACCGAGGCCGGAGGCAGGCTCCTCTACATCGCGCTGACCCGAGCGGTGCAGGAGCTCGCCATCGTGCACGCCAGACCCCTACCGGCCGCACTCTCCGACTGATCTGGGCGGCGAGCTGCGCCGTGCCTGCCCCGCTGGCAGGCACGACCGGCAGTACCATCCGCTGGCGTCCCCGCGGCGACGAAGCCTTCCCCCCATCGTGCGCAGCCCCCTCTTCCGTCTCTCCGCCATCGTCGCCCTGTCAGGGGTCGGGTTGGCCGCCGCCGGCGTCGCCCTCATGCCAGCAGCCAAGCACCTTCAAGGCGCCGCTAGCTCCACTGAGGGCATCATCGACCTGGGTCCCCTCGACCAGCGTTCCTATGTGTACGCCGCTGACGGGTCGCTCCTGGCCACCCTGCGGGCCGATGTCGACCGCCAGCCAGTGCCCCTGTCGGCCATCCCCGATCACACCATCGATGCCGTCCTGGCGGTCGAGGACGCTGACTTCTACCAGCACGACGGCCTCAACCTGCGCGCCACGCTGCGGGCGCTGGTGGCCAACGTCGACTCCGGCGAGACCGTGCAGGGTGGCTCGACGATCACGCAGCAGGTCGTGAAGAAGGAGATCGTCGGTTCGGAGCAGACCATCGACCGCAAGGCCCGCGAGGCAGTGCTGGCGCGGCGGCTCGAGGAGTCGATGAGCAAGGACGAGATCCTCGAGCGCTACCTGAACACGGTGTACCTCGGCAACGGCGCCTACGGGATCCAAGCCGGCGCCGAGACCTACTACGGCGTCTCGGCTGGCGAGCTCGATGTGGCGCAGTCGGCGTTCCTAGCGGGCATGATCGCCAACCCGTCCGCCTTCGACCCCATCCGACGCCCGGATGCCGCGCTAGAGCGGCGCGACCTGGCTCTGCGTCGCCTCCAGTCCTACGGCCGTCTCACCGCCGACCAGGTGGAGCTGATGCGCCACGTGCCCCTACCGGAGAAGGTCAACCAGGTCCTGCCGCTGCCGAACACGTACTTCGTCGAGGAGGTGAAGCAGCAGCTGCTCGATGACGAGCGTCTGGGGGACACGGAGGAGGAGCGCTACTACGCCGTGTTCCGTGGCGGACTGCGGATCCACACGACGCTCGATCCGCGCGCGCAGCTGATGGCCACCAAGGCGCGGGACGACGTGCTCGGCGAGCTGGCGCCGGAGGGCACCCCGCCAGCGATCGTCCCGATCGCACCCAACCCGATGACCGGGGAGGAGCGGGTGGCGACCGGGGCGGTGGTCTCGGTGGAGCCTCGCACCGGAGCGATCCGAGCGATGGTGGGAGGTGCCGGGTTCCAGGACAGCAAGTTCAACGTCACGACTCAGGGCCTGCGATCGGGTGGCTCCACCTTCAAGGTCTTCGTGCTGATGGCGCTGCTCGAGAACGGCTACGTGCCGAACGACACGGTCAACGGCTCTGGCCCCTGCTCGTTCACCGGGATACGGGGTCTAAACCCCGACCCGTACCGCGTGGAGAACTTCGCCAACAGCGGGGGCGGGCGCGGGACGATCTTGCAGCAGACGCTGCGCTCGTCTAACTGCGCCTATGTGCGGTTGGGTCAGATAGTCGGCACAGACGAGGTCGCGGAGCAGGCCCGCAAGATGGGGATCACGACGCCGCTCGTGCCGGTCGTGTCGATGCCACTCGGCACGCAGGAGGTCTTCCCGTTGGACATGGCGGCCTCGTTCGCCTCGATCGCCAACGACGGCGTGTTCAACCCGCCGTACTACGTCGAGCGCGTGGAGGACCGCGACGGCCACGTGCTCATCGAGCACGCGCCCAACCCGCGGCGAGCATCGTCCCCCGCAAGCGCTCGTCTCGCTGCAGACGTGCTGGAGAAGAACGTCGTGAGCGGCACGGGCGGACGCGCACGCATCCCCGGCCAGCACGCGGCGGGCAAGACCGGCACCGCGCAGAACAGCGGCAACGGCTGGTTCGTCGGCTTCACGCCCTACCTGTCCACCGCCGTGTGGATCGGCTCCTCTGCCGACAACTTCGAGGTCAGGATCCGCGGCACCGGCCTCACCGGCGGCTCCTATCCGGCCGAGATCTGGGGCCGCTACATGCGCGAGTGGCATGACGGGCTGAGAGCGCGGGACTACGAGGACCCGCCGTCCACGCGCTCGGGTCGCTACCTGTTCCTCGACCGCAAGATCGACCGCGGCGGAGGCTCGGGCTCCACCTCCAGGTCTGGGTCGACGAGCGGGAGCACGACCAGCACGACCACCGGCTCGACCTCGACGACGATCCCGGGCTCGACTTCGACCAGCATCGAGCCAGAGCCGACCGTGCCGTCGACCGTCCCCGAGGATCCACCGCCCGGCGAGGACTGACCGGGGCCGGGATGCGACCGTCGCCGGACGCGCGAGGATGGCGGCCATGAGGCGACGATGAGCCGATGGGATGCCCTGCTGGCGGTGCAGGACCACGACACCCACGCGGACCAGCTCGTGCACCGGCGGGCGACATTGCCTGCCCGCGCCGAGCTGGAGGGTGTGATGGGTGACCTGGCGAAGCTGGAGGCGCGCCAGGCCGAGGTCGAGGCGTCGCGCCACGAGCTCGCTCGCTCACAGCAGCGCCTCGAGGACGAGATCAGCTCCATCAACGAGCGCGCCTCGCAGCACGACAAGCTGCTCTATGGCGGCACGATCGGCAACCCCCGCGAGCTGCAGTCGCTGCAGGACGAGATCGAGTCGCTGAAGCGCCGGGTCTCGCACCTCGAGGATCAGGAGCTGGAGCTGATGGAGCAGATCGAGCCTCTGGACGCGGACCTGTCACGCATAGCGGCTGAGCGAGGTGCGCTGGATGAGCGCGCGAGCGGGCTGCGAGCCCAGATCGCCGAGGCCGAGGTCGCCATCGAGAGCGAGCTCGCCCAGGTTCACGCCGAACGTGCCGAGCTGGCCCAAGGCGTCGAGCCCGACCTGCTGGCGCAGTACGAGCAGCTGCGGCCGCAGTCCGGTGGCATCGCGATAGCGCGCCTGGTGGGCGGTTCCTGCGGCGGGTGCCACCTGGCGCTGTCCGCTGTCGAGGTGGATCGCATCAAGAAGCTTGCGCCCGAGGAGCCGGCGTACTGCGAGGAGTGCGGGCGCCTCCTCGCGCGGTAGGTGGAAGTGCTCCTCTGGTTCGTCGGGCCGTCCATCCTGATCGTGTGGTCGGTGTTCCGCAGCCCGGCCGCGGACTACCGGCTCGTCGCAGCCGGCGCGCTTCTGCCCCTCGTCGAGCTGCCCTTCGGCGAGCCGCGGCTCTTCCACAGCCTGTCGGGTGCGGCTGTTCTGCTCGTCGCCGTGATGCTCGGCGCCCGCGGGCAGCGCGTTGTGCAGCGGCGCCTGCTTGGCCTGCCGATCGGAGTGCTGATGCACCTGGTGCTCGACGGTGCCTGGGCCGACACACACGGCTTCTGGTGGCCGTTCCTGGGGCTTGATTGGTCGACGTCGGAGCTGCCCGAGCTCGGCCGTGGCGGCTTCAACGTCCTGCTCGAGGCGGCTGGCGCCGCCGCATGCTGGTGGGGCTGGCGCCGCTTTCGGCTGGGCGAGCCCGACCGTCGCCGCCTGTTCGTCGAGACCGGTCGCGTCGGCCGCGACATCACCCCATGACAACAACCAACGTCTGTGAACCCCGATGGCCGGTATGCGGCCGTACGGGTTCACAGACGTCGCGGCCATGCTGATCGTCGTGCGCCATGGGCGCACCGAGGCCAACGCCAACGGGCTGCTGGTGGGCCGGCGCATCGATCCCGGCCTAGATGAAGTGGGCCGTCGGCAGGCCCAGGCGCTGCGAACGGTGCTCTCGGGCGCTGCCCGCGTGATCTCGAGTCCTCTGCTGCGAGCGCGAGAGACAGCGGACGCCCTAGGCCTTCCCATGCAGGTCGACGAGCGCTGGATCGAGATCGACTACGGCACCTTCGACGGCATGCCGCTGGCTGACCTGCCGGCCGCGACCTGGGTTGAGTGGCGAGCTGACACCCAGTTCGCGCTGGAGGGCGGTGAGTCGCTTGCTGCGGTGGGGGAGCGCGTCCGCTCCGCGGCCGAGGAGCTGGTCGAGGAGTGCCGGGACCGGGACGTCGTCGTCGTCACGCACGTGTCTCCCATCAAGGCCGTAACGGCGTGGGCGCTGGGCGTCGACGACGAGACGATCTGGCGCATGTACTGCGCGCCCGGCTCCATCACCGAGATCGGCACCGCCGGCGCCACCCCGACGTTGCGCGCCTACAACTCCACCGCGCACCTCAGCGGCCTCTGAACGGCAGAAGTAGGGTCGGCCACCGTCGACCAGCATGGAGGTCACACCCATGGGCAAGTACCTGTTGAAGGTCAGCTACACCCTCGACGGAGTGCGGGGCGTGCTCGCCGAAGGAGGATCCGCGCGGCGCAGCGTTGCCGAGGCGGCCGCCAAGGCGGCCGGCGGAAGCGTCGAGGAGTTCTACTTCGCGTTCGGCGGCACTGACGTCTTCGTCATCGCCGACCTGCCCGACAACGCCGCCGCGGCCTCACTCGCCTTGACGGTCACCGCCGGGGGCGGCGCCACTGTCGAGACGGTCGTGCTCCTCGAAGCGGCCGAGATCGACGAAGCCGTCGCCAAGAAGATCCTCTACCGCCCACCGGGCGCCTGAGAGGCGAGCGCCTCGGTGGCTAGCGTCGAGGCGTGGTCATCGTCACCGGCAGCATCCGCTGCTCGCCTGAGAGCTTCGAACACGCTCTTGCGTTGAGCTTGGAACACGTACGCCGCTCTCGGGAGGAGCCGGCCTGTCTCATGCACTCGGTTCACCGCGACGCTGAGGATCCTCTTCGCCTCGTCTTCCTCGAGCACTGGGCCGACGCTGACGCGCTCCGTGCGCACTTCCAGGTCCCTGCCTCCGGCGCATTCGTCGAAGCTGTTGCGGCGCTCGCGGACGGATCGCCAGAGATGTCGATCTACGACGCTCGCGCGATGTCCGTCTGAGGCTCGTTGCTGGCCTGAGGCGAAGGTCGATGGGTGACGGTGAGCTGGCTTGTAGGCGGGGTTCTGTCTCCCGGGTTCCTTGCGGTCACCGGGTGGGTGGCCATCCATCTGTGCGGTCTACCTGGGGACATCGACCGGGCAGGTCGTCCCACGCTTGACCTTGCTCCGAGTGGGGGTTGCCGAGCCGCCGGAGTCGCCTCCGACGCTGGTGCGCTCTTACCGCACCCTTTCACCCTTGCCTGTGCCCGAAGGCCATCGGCGGTCTGCTCTCTGTTGCCCTAACCGACAGGTCACCCCGTCCTGGCTCTCACCAGCACTCTGCCCTGCGGAGCCCCGACCTTCCTCGACATGGTCGAGCCATGCCGCGGCCACCAGGCCAGCTCACCGTCACCGCACATTCTCGCACGCTGCTCCGCCAAACGCACCGCCGCCAGCATGGGCGCGTCGCCGCTCAGAACTTGAGGGAGCTGAGCTCGGGGAACCACTCGGCGGCGCGGGCGATGGCCATGCGCCAGCGCTCGCGGTCAAAGGAGCGGACGGGGTCGACCGTGGCGCGCGGGCGCCAGGTGGCGGCGATGTCGTCCCAGCCGCCCCACGTGCCAACGGCAAGCCCGGCTAGGAAGGCGGCGCCGAGCGTGGTGGCCTCGCGAACTGGCGACACCTCGACGGGGCGCTGCGTGGCGTCGGCGAGCGCCTGGAGGAAGGTGGGGTTGTCGCTCATGCCGCCGTCGACGCGCAACGTCGGGATGGTGAGACCCGTGTCGGCCTCGGCTGCCTCCACCAGGTCCATGCCACGCTGCGCGACGCCTTCGAGCACGGCCCGCACGATCTGGGGGCGCTCGCTGCCGCGCGTGAGGCCGAGCAGGGTGCCGCGGGCGCCGTAGTCCCACTGCGGGGTGCCGAGGCCCAGCAGCGCGGGCACGTAGACGACGCCGTCGGCGGTCTCGCACTTGCCGGCGACGTCGTGGCTTGCTGGCGCCGAGTCGATGATGCCGAGGTCGTCGCGCAGCCATTCGACGTTGGTGCCGGCTGAGAGCATGATCGCCTCGACGCCCCAGGCGGTCAGACCGTCGCGTCGCCAGGCGACGATCGGGAAGCAGCCGCCGGCACCCTGGCGCTCGAAGGCGGGCCGCTTCTCGCCGAGGTGGAGGTCGAGCATGCCGCCGGTGCCGAAGGTGATCTTGGCCATGCCGGGCGACACGCATCCTTGACCCACCAGGCTCGACTGCTGGTCGCCGATCAGCGAGGCGATGGGTGGGGAGCCGTCGAGCGCCGTGGCGGTGCCGAGCAGGCCGCTGCTGTCGACCACCTGGGGCAGGGTCGAGGCGGGGATCCGCAGCGCCTCGAGGACACCGTCGTGCCAGCCGGCGGCGTCGCCGTGGAGCAGGCCGGTGACGGCCGCGTTCGACGCGTCGGTGATGTGAGCGGCACCCTCGGACAGGTGCCACGCGATCCACGTGTCGACCGTGCCGACGCAGAGGTCGCGCTCGCGCCCCGGGTCGGCGAGGTCGAGCAGGTAGGCGACCTTGGTCGCGGAGGCGTTGGGTGCGACATGGATCCCGTCGGCCTGCAGCACGAGGCAAGTGCCGACGGTGCGCAGGTCTTGCCAGCCGATGCCGGGTCCGACGGGCTCGCCGGTCGCGCGGTCCCAGACGATGGTCGACGCACGCTGGTTGGCGACGCCCACCGCGTCGACGGCACCGACCTCGGCGAGAACGCCGCGCGCCAGCTCGAGCGCCGTGCTCGCGAGCAGCGAAGCGTCGAACTCGACCAACCCAGGTTCGGGCGACGAGGGCAGAAGCGGGCGGTGCACCTCGTGGGAGATCGTGGCGTCTGGCTCGACCGCGGCGGCCCGCAGGCCACTCGTGCCGATGTCGATCACGAGGATGGTCATGCCGGCTTCCTATCAGCCCGCAGCTGGCTCGGCGTCAATAGGCGGGCGGACCGAAGGGTGACGGCAGCCCGAGCTTGCCGGGGTTGAGGATGCCGTTCGGATCGAGGGCTGACTTCATGGCGACGAGGACGTCGAACGCAGGGCCGAGCGCCTCGGCCATGAAGCGCCCTCGGTTCAGGCCCACGCCGTGGTGGTGCGACAAGGCGCCACCTGCGGCGAGGACCGCACGGGTTCCTGCGTCCCACGCGCTGCGGTAGTAGCGGTCGCGGTCGGCCGCGTCGACCTTCGCCGCGAACGTGAAGTAGAGGCAGCCCCCATCGGTGTAGCTGTGCGACTGGTGAGCGGAGGCGGCAACGGTGCCATCGACGCCGTTGAGCGCGTCGATCGTGGCCTTGTAGATGCCCGGCAGGTCGCGCCAGCGGCCGACGACCTCCATCGTGTCGACCACGTAGCCGCGCGTGATGAGCGCTTCGAGGGCGGCCACGTCGTTGCGCCGCTCCAGCCAGTGCGCGACGTGCTCCACGTCCTCCGGGTGCGCCTCGTCGCAGACCTCGGCGATGAGCTCCATCGTCATGTTGACCAGCGCGCTGTCGCCCTCGTCGAGCACGAGCAGCAGCGCCCGATCGCCCGTGTGGTAGGTGCGGTCTGCCTCGGCCGCGTCATAGAGGCGCAGGACCGCAGGGGTGGCGCCGCGCTGCATCACGCGCCGCATCGCGTCGATGCCGGCCTCGAAGGAGGCGAAGCCGTAGGCGGCGCGGCGCTCGCACGTGGGGGCGCGGTGGAGGCGCAGTCGTGCGCCGGTGATGACGCCCAGCGTGCCCTCCGAGCCGACGAAGAGCTGGTTCAGATCAGGGCCGACGGCTGCGCGCGGTGCCCCGCCCGTGCTGATGCGACGCCCGTCGGCGAGTGCGACGTCGAGCCCCAGCACCATGTCCTCGATCTTCCCGTAGCGAGTCGAGAGCTGCCCCGCCGACCGGCATGCGAGCCAGCCCCCGACCGTCGACAGCGCAACCGACTGCGGCCAGTGGCCCAGGGTGAGGCCGTGGTCCGTTCGCAGCGCGTGCTCCAGGTGGTCGCCGAAGGTGCCGGGAGCCACGTCGAGCACCAGAGATGACTCGTCGACCTCGACGATCCCGTCCATGCCGCAGAGGTCGAGCACCACGCCGCCGTGAACAGGCACGGACGCGCCGCACACGCCAGACCGGCCTGCGGCGGCTGTCACGGGGACGCGAGCCGCGTTGCACGCCGCCAGCACGCGCGCCACCTGCTCCGCCGACGTCGGTGACACGACGGCGGCGGCCTTTGCCGCGACCTCGCCGTCGAGTGCCCAGATCATCGCCTGCGGCCACCAGTCGCGCGATGCCTCGCCGAGGGAGTCGCCCTCGGTCTCGGTGGGGCAGATGGCTGCCAGCTCGGCCGCCAGCGCCGCAGGCACGCCGACGAACGCGGCGTCGAGGTGCGCTGTGGAGGCAGCACCCCCGTCGCGCAGGGCGATGGGCGCCGTCGGGGCGCCGGGGCCCGGCGCGGGCAGGTCGTGCGGCGTGGTCATCGACCCTCCTACGGGACGAGATGGGTGGTGGGCAGCTGCGGGGCATCACGCTCGGCATCTACGAGCGCGATGTAGTCGGCCGCCTGCCGCTCAGCGTCCTCCGAGGACCAGCCGAGCTCCGGCGCGATCAGCTCGGCAACAGCGGTGGCTGCTGCCGCGCTGGCATCGCGTGCTTGCAGTCGCGCCCGGGTGCGCCTGGCCAGCACGTCGTCGACCGTGCGCGCCATCTCAGAGCGAACCGCGTGGACAGCCTCCGCGCGCAGGTACGGCAGGCCGTCGACCAGTGGCTCGCCGAGCGATGGGTCGGCTGCGACGAGCGCCTCGACCTCAGCTCTCTCGGCTCCGTAGCGGCTGCCGAGGTGGCTGTCGTTGCGCGCTGCTCCGGCGCCGCCGCGCAGCACGAGGCGCCGTGTGCGGCAGCGCCGTGTCGAGCGCGGGAGGTCGCTGAGCTGCGCGAGGACAGCCTCCACCGTGTCCTCGGCCATCTCGCGGTAGGTCGTCAGCTTGCCGCCCGTGATCGTGACGACGCCGCTGTCGGCCACGAGCACCTTGTGGCGACGTGAGAGGTCTGCTGTGCGCCCGCTCGTGGCGGCCTTGACCAACGGGCGCAGTCCGGCCCACGTGCCCACGACGTCGTCGGAGCTCAACGGCTCGGTCACTGCAGCGTTGATGGCTCGCAGCAGGTAGGCGACGTCCTCCGCGGTGCACTGTGGATCGTCGAGCGATCCGTCGTAGTCGGTGTCGGTGGTGCCGATGTAGGTCAGCTGGAACGTGCCGTCCCCGTTCGGAAGCCACGGCACGACGAACACCGACCTCTTGTCCTTCGGAACAGGTACGACCACCGCGATGTCGTTGCGCACCTTCTCCCACGGCACCGTGATGTGGATGCCCTTGGCAGGTCGGATGGTGTCGGGGTTGCCGCCCTCGTCGAGCCCGCGCACCTCGTCGGACCACACGCCCGCCGCGTTGACGACCGCACGCGCCGCAACCTCGATGCGTCGACCGTCGGCCTCCACCACCGCGCCGCGCACGTGGCCTGCGCTGTCGTGGCTCAGCTCGACAACGCTCGTGTGGTTGGCGACCACGGCGCCGAAGTCGAGCGCGGCGGTGCGAGCGATCGTCAGCGTGAGGCGAGCGTCGTCCGCCGCCGCGTCGTAGTAGAGGTAGCCGCCCGCCAGTCGCTCCACCGGGAGCGTCGGCATGTGCTCGACGGCCTTCGCCTTCTTGAGGCGCTTGTGGAGCTTGCCGATCCTCGCTCCGCCCGTGAGGTCGTACATCCACATGGCGCTGCCGAGGGCCCGCGCCACCTTCGGGTTGATCAGGCCGTCCTTCGAGAAGATCGGGATCAGGAAGGGTAGGAGTCGCACGAGGTGCGGTGCGTTGTGACGCAGGCGCTGGCGCTCGCGCAGCGCCTCGTACACGAGGCGCACGTCACCGTTCTGCAGGTAGCGCAGACCTCCGTGCACCAGCTTGGAGCTCTTGGAGGACGTACCGCTGGCGAAGTCGTCACGCTCGACCAGCGCAGTGCGGAGGCCCCGGCTGGCAGCGTCGAGCGCCACGCCGGCCCCCGTGATGCCCCCGCCGATCACGAGGACGTCGAACTGCGTGTCGGCGAGTGCCCGGAGTGAGGTGGTGCGATCGAAGCTGCCTAGGGTCACGGCCGGAGGTTACCGGGGGTCCAACTGCGACCCCGCAAGATCTGTGGAGCGATGCGCACGGTATCCGTGCGTGAGCATCCACAGATCTCGTTCTCTAGGGTGGCGGCCGTGGCGACCTTCACACGCGCGGAGCTGGAGCGGGAGTTCGAGGCCTATCAGGAGCGCGGCCGCCTGGCGGGTCAGTCAGGCGACTGGAACCCCTGGGCCGACCAGTTCACGGACGACGCCGTGTACGTCGAGCACCTGTTCGGGCGCTTCGAGGGACAAGCCGCGATCCGGCAGTGGATCACCTCGACCATGGCCGAGTTCCCGAACAACCAGTTCGTGTCGTTTCCGATCGAGTGGGCGATGTTCGACGACGATCGCGGGTGGATCGTCTGCGAGATCCAGAACCGCCTGGCCGACCTCGGCGACGGCAGCGTCTTCCAAGCCGCCAACCTCACCAGGCTGGTCTACGCCGGTGACGGCCGCTGGAGCTACGAGGAGGACGCCTACAACCCGCAAGCCATGGCCGACGTCGTCCAGGCGTGGATGAAGCGCCGCCGCGAGCTGAAGAGCTAGAGCGGCCGCGAGCAGATGCCCATCGAAGGCGAGTACGAGCCAGCCACATGGGACGTGGCCTCGGATCACGTCGCACGCTACGAATCGAGCGGCGGCACCGACGGCACGATGATCGCGGGCGCACCGTGCGTCGTGCTCTGGACCAGGGGACGCAAGACGGGCAAGGTCCGCAAGTCTCCGCTCATGCGCGTCACCGACGGCGAGCGCTACGCGGCTGTGGCGTCGATGGGAGGGCAGCCTCAGCACCCGAGCTGGTACGGCAACCTCCTCGCTGACCCGATCGTCACGCTGCAGGACGGGCCGGTGGTGCGCGACTACCGAGCACGTGTCGTCGAGGGTGACGAGAAGGCGGAGTGGTGGGCGCGGGCCACAGCTGTCTGGCCGGCCTATGACGAGTACCAAGGGCGCACCGAGCGCGTCATCCCCGTCGTCGTTCTGGATCCGATCTGAGTCGCCGGTCCTGGGCTCTGTGACGGTGAGCGAGGTTCTCGCCGGTCTCCGCGCGTAGCGGTGGAATTGCACCCCAGTTCCTGCCGATGTGGTCTGTTCCTGCTCGGTTGTCCCGTTGCCCTTTGACACCCCGTCAGGCACACTCGCCAGCACGGACGGCGGGGCGACGTCCTTGCGCATGCGAGCGCAGCAGGAAGTCGGCCGCACCCGAGGAGGCAGGGTGGAGCGGGTACAGAGCCGAGAAGCACTGCTGCAGGAGCTGGTGGGCAACGGCACCACGCCGGGCGCCCTGCAAGGCCGATTGCTGCGGACGAGGGAGGTGGCCCTCCTGTTCCAGGTGTCCGAGCGGGCCGTCACCGACTGGGCGAGGCGCGGGCGCATTCCCTCAGTCCGCACACCCGGCGGTCACAGGCGCTATCCCGCAGACGAGGTCTGGGCGCTCCTGCGGCGCAGCGAGTCGGTCGAGTAGCAGCCAAGCCCAAGCGGGTTTGCATCAGCGAGGCGGTCGCGCGGAGACTGCGACCGAACCCGCCCCCCAGCACGAAGAGCCCCCCGAACATGGACCTCGCCTGGCGCCGCC
The DNA here is from genome assembly GCA_049325515.1 of Actinomycetota bacterium. Classification (GTDB taxonomy): domain Bacteria; phylum Actinomycetota; class Acidimicrobiia; order Acidimicrobiales; family VFJN01; genus VFJN01. The sequence goes on from JBMOLI010000018.1 coordinate 380,066, forward strand.
ACTCGGCCTGCCGCGGATTGGACCCCGAGATCTTCTACCCGGCGACCGACGAGGACGCCGAGGCTGCCAAGGCGATCTGCGCCGAGTGCTCGGTGCAGGAGACGTGCCTCGAGTTCGCGCTCCAGGGACGTGAGAAGGAAGGCGTCTGGGGTGGCGCGACCGAGCGGGAGCGCCGCCGGATCCACCGGCAACGCCGCCGGGCATCCTGAAGCTCGACCGCCCGATCTCGCTCAAGGGCTCCGCAGGGGACGCGTTAGCGTTCGCTGTCGCATGGCTGACCTGACCTTCGCTCAGCACGGCGGCTGGCCCGTCGTCCTCGGCAACCTGCTCGACGGCGTCTCCCTGTCGCGCGAGGAGGCACGCCTCACGATGTCGGAGATCCTCGACGGCGCCGCCTCTCCAGCGCAGATCGCCGCGTTCATCGTCGCCCTCCGCATGAAGGGCGAGACGGTCGATGAGCTGGTCGGGATGGTCGACGCCATGCTCGCGGCCTCCACGCGAGTCGTGATCGACACGACAGGGCCCGTCGTCGACATCGTGGGCACGGGGGGCGACCGTGCTCACACGATCAACGTCTCCACGCTGTCGGCGCTGGTCGTTGCTGGAGCCGGCGGCAAGGTCTGCAAGCACGGCAACCGGGCGGCCTCATCGGCGTGCGGAGCGGCCGACCTGCTCGAGGCGCTAGGAGTGGCAGTCGACATAGGCCCTGAAGCAGTGGCGCGGTGCGTGACCGAGGCGGGCATGGGCTTCTGCTTCGCGCCGCGGTACCACCCGGCGATGCGCCACGCCGGGCCGTCCCGTCGCGACCTCGGCATCCCGACCGCCTTCAACATCCTGGGTCCGCTCTCCAACCCAGGCCGGGTCCAGCGCTACCTCATCGGCGTGGCCGACGAGCGCATGGCGACGCGGATGGCGGGCGTGCTCCAGGCGAACGGCGCCGTCCGCGCGCTCATCGTGCACGGCGGCGACGGACTCGACGAGCTGACCACCACGGGGCCGTCCAGCGTCGTAGAGCTCAACGACGGCGAGATCTCGTCGTGGAGCGTGGATCCCACCGACTTCGGGCTGGCCCGCGCCGACCGCGAGGACCTCGTGGGCGGTGATGCTCAGATCAACGCCGAGTTGGCCCGGCGCGTTCTGGCGGGGGAGCCGGGGCCGCATCGAGACATCGTGATCCTCAACGCCGGTGCCGGCCTGGTGGCGGCAGGTCTCGAGCCGGGTCTCGGAGGCGGGATCGCCGCTGCCGCCCGGTCGATCGACTCGGGCGCCGCCGTCAAGGCGCTGCACGACCTCGTGGCCGTCTCACAGCGTGAGGCAGGGGAGTCGCCAGGCTGAGCAGCCGCCGCGCTGGACACGGCTGATAATGACCGTTATCGTCCGGTGGGATGACGCACGCCGCTCCGGCCCCCGCGCGACCCCTCGACGGGGCTGACGACCCGATCCGCGCCAAGTTGATCGCGTCGGCGGCGGAGGTGTTCGCGGAGAAGGGCTACGACGGCGCGGGCGTGGCGGAGATCGCGCGCAGGGCCGGCTACACCACCGGAGCCATCTACGGGCGCTTCAGCGGGAAGGCTGAGCTGCTCCTCGCAGCCATCGAGGCACGCTCTGACAGCGAGCTCGACACCCTTTTCAACGAGCACCGGTTCGAGGGCAAGGTCACCGACATCCTTACCACCGTGGGCTCGCACCTCGTGACCGACCAGATGGGCCCCGAGAGCGCGTTGCTGCTCGAGGCCTTCGTCGCGGCACGGCGCGACCCGGAGGTGCGCAGCCTGATGCAGGGTGCGCTCGACCTGCGGGGCGATCGCCTGGCCGATCTCGTCACAGAGGCGCAGGCCACCGGCGCGATCGATCCGGCGCTGGACCGTGAGGCGGTAGTGCGCTTCTGCCACGCCGTCGGGTTCGGGTTCCTGCTCTTCCGGGCGGTCGACCTCAAGCTTCCCGACCCCGGCCCGTGGGAAGACCTCATCGCTCGTCTCGTCGATGCGCTCGACACAACTGCACGACCGCCCGATACCACCTCAGACACCTGACATCGTCCAACCACCCACCAGGGAGATCCCCCGAGATGACCACCAACGAAGAGATGCTCGGCCGAGCCGACGTCAACGACCTCGAAGCCATCCTCGCGATCACGTCCAAGGATGTCGACGAGCTCGTTCACGCTGTGAAGGACAACGCCGACGCGCTGTTCACGTGGAACTACGAGAAGGGCGAGCGTCCCGCGCTCAACAAGCTCTACGAGAAGGCCAAGGGTGCGCAGTGGAACGGTGAGACCGACCTCCCGTGGGACACCGAGGTCGACATCGAGAAGGTCGTCGCCAACGCGCCGCGCGACAAGGACGCCGACCCGGTCTTCGTCGCCGCTCAGCGCCCGGGTCAGCCGCTCCACAACTGGGGCGAGAAGGAGTGGAACCAGCTCATCATCGAGTCGCAGAACTGGACGATGAGCCAGTTCATGCACGGTGAGCAGGGTGCCCTGGTCTGCACCGCCAAGATCGTCGAGACCGTTCCGTGGATCGATGCCAAGTACTACGCGGCCACGCAGGTGATGGACGAGGCCCGCCACGTCGAGGTGTTCGCCAAGTACCTCGACACCAAGATGAACGGGCACTACCCGCTCAACGCCCACCTCGGCATGCTCCTCGACGACATCATCGAGGACAGCCGCTGGGACATGACCTACCTGGGCATGCAGATCATGGTCGAGGGCCTAGCCCTTGCCGCCTTCGGCTTCATGCACCAGCTCACGGAGGAGCCGCTGCTGAAGCAGCTCCTGCGCTACGTGATGAGCGACGAGGCGCGCCACGTCGCCTTCGGCGTGCTGTCGCTGAAGGAGTACTACGCCGAGCTCACCGACGCCGAGATGCTGGAGCGCCAGCAGTTCGCGTTCGAAGCGGCCGTGCGCATGCGCGACCGGTTCCTCCAGCAGGAGGTTTGGGATCGCATGGGCGTGGACGTGCGCACGATGGTCCGTCTCCAGCTCGAGAACCAGGGCGATAAGAACGAGGACCCGTTCCAGCAGCTCCTGTTCTCCAAGATCGTGCCCAACTGCAAGAAGCTCGGACTGCTCGACCGCAACAACGGCTGGCTTCGCGAGAAGTTCGGCGAGATGGGCGTCATCCAGTTCGAGGACTGGGCCGACACGGGCGAGGAGTACGACACCATGAGCCTGGAGGCGATGGCGGCCGAGTCCGCCTAGGATCCCGGCGACCGAGCTCGTCGTTCAGAGATCGGGGGGCGCAGGGTCCGGTGCTTCGGGGGGAGCACCGGACCCAGCCGCGTTGTCACCGCCTTCTCGCGCCGTAGTCTCTCGACGTGACCGCCACGCGCTACCGCTGCACCACCTGCGGCAACCTCACTCGCTTCGACGTGACCACGAGCCGCCGCGAGCGCGCCTTCCACCACTACACCGTGGCCGGTGAGCTCACTGTCGAGGACACCGAGGTGCTCGACGAGCGTGTCGACGAGGTGCAATGTCGTTGGTGCGGGCCGAGCGGCCGCGTCGAGCAGGTGCAGAGCGAGGCTGTCAGACCCCCTGCGTAGTGTCCTCGGCATGGGAGACACATCGCTGTTCATCAGCTGCCAGGAGTGCGTGATGGAGGGCACGTCGGCCTGCGCCGACTGCGTTGTGACCTTCCTCTGCGAGCGCGATCCGAGCGACGCTGTGGTCATCGACGTCGCAGAGGTGCGTGCACTGAAGCTGCTCGCGGAGGGTGGGCTGGCGCCTGCCCTCCGGCATCGCCGCCGCACCGGCTGAGCTGGGTCACCTGGCCGCGGAGGGCGCGCTGCTACCGTCAGCCGCGGAGGTGGCATGTCCGGGGAGCCGTCCCCGACCGATCGCGTGCAGAAGCTTCATCTCGTTGGCGTCACGACCGATCACGAGGGCCTGATCCTCAGCGCCCGCCGAGGCGCGCGCTCCGGTGGCTACGTGCTGGTGATCGATGACGCTCTCGAGGACGCGGTCGACGAGCTGCGCCAGCGTCGAGCGGAGGACGACCTCGACGAGGGACAGGAACCCGAACCTCGGACGCCCCGAGTGGAGAGCGCCCTACCCGTTCGTGAGATCCAGGCTCGACTGCGGCAGGGACGCAGCATCGCGGAGGTGGCCAAGGCGGCCGGTGTGGATCCCGAGTGGGTCGACCGCTTCGCTGCGCCGATCCTGGCCGAGCGCGCACAGGTGATCGCCCGCGTCCGAGCGATGCCGTTGCGCCGCGCGCGCCTAGGGCCCTCCGCTCAACCGATCGGTGAGGCGGTGCGTCGCCATCTGGCGGACCGCGGCGTGTCTCTGACCGACGACGAGTTCGGTGACGCCTGGGTGGCGCGCCAGATCGCCGACGGTCGCTGGGCGGTGCGCTTCTCGTTCCATCACCGCAACCGCAACCACGTGCTGCGCTTCGACCTCGACGACACGACCGGTGAGGTCAGTGCGGCGGATAGGGCGAGCGGGCAGCTCGGCTACGTCGCGCCCCCTGTCGCGTCCGACGCAGCCAAGCGGGCGCGCCGGAAGCCGAAGCCGCTGCCTGCTGCGCGGTCCAGCGTCAAGCGCCCCGTTGTGAGCACCGGATTCCGCCCTGAGTCCGCAGGTGCGAAGCCCGTCTCACGGTCAGCTCAGGAGCGGCAGCGCGCGGCGGCTGCGATGCGCAAGGCCGCCGCGCAGCGGGCGGCGGAGGCCGAGCGCGCAGCGTCCCGCCGGGCTCGCGAGCGCGCAGCGGAGGCGGCTCGAAAGGAGCGCGAGCGCAAGGCGGCGGCCGCCAAGGCCGAGCGCGACCAACGCGAGCGTGAGCGTGCCCGTGCCGCAGAGGAACGAGCCAAGGCTGCCGCCGCGAAGGCAAAGCGCGCTGCT
>JBMOLI010000019.1:0-129527 GCA_049325515.1 Actinomycetota bacterium
GCCAGCGTGGCCGGCTCGACACCCTGAGGCCGGCTCTTCGGACAAGCCACTCCCGGACCCACCAGCAACGCTACGTCGCTCTCCTTCAGCGCGCCCTCGAACCCGTCCTTGACACAAACAGGCATCGTTCTGCCCGCGGCTGCCTAGAGCCGCCACAGCGTGGGATCGGTGACCATGGGGATCAGCATCCCAACCGTCCGGGGGCGCGAGTCCCCGTGACGCGGATCGTTCTCCATGAGACGAGCGTCCGATCGCGCCCGACAGCCAGCCGGACCAGGCAATGTTGCGGTTGTTGTCAGTGTGGGTGTTGTTGCTGATGTCTCAATAGATTCTGATATTTGCTGTTGCATCCCCTATGGGGTGTTGATACCATCGAACACATGTTCGCAGAGGCTGAGACGAGGCAGCTGGAAGAGGCCACAGAGCGCCTCAGCGGCCTGCTCAGCGCCCTCGACGTAGGTCTCGTGCCTGGGTCTTCACTGCCGGATCTGGTCGCTCTGGGCGAACGCATCGAACGCCTGGGCCACGCCCTCAAGACCCAGGCTGCCGCCGCGGTTGCGGGCAGCTCGGTCTGGCGTGCCGCGGGTGTGCGCTCACCTGAGGAGTGGCTGGCGCAGCGCACCGGATCCAGCCGCAGCGAAGCAGCCCGCCTGGTCGAGACAGGCCGCCAGCTGCAACAGCTACCGGCCACGGCCGCGGCGGTGCGGCGCGGTGACCTCTCAGCGCGGCAGGCGCAGGCCATCGCCGGTGCCGCCAGCGCCGACCCTGGCTCGGAGCAGCGCCTGTTGGACTGTGCTTCTGGTTCCAGTCTGCGCGAGCTGCAAGACGAGTGCGCCCGGACCCGCGCCAACACCAACCCTGAAGCTGCCGCCCAGCGCGCCCAACAGCAACGCTCCTACCGCACTTGGGCTGACGCCGACGGTGTGACCGGGCACATCCACCTGAGCGGGCCCACCGCTTCGATCGCACGCATCGACAACGCCATCCGCCACCGCGCCGACAAGATCTTCCGGGCCGCGCACGCCGAGGGCCGGCGCGAACCATCCCAGGCCTACGCCTACGACGCTGCCCTCCAGCTCATCACCAACAACGGTGACGCCGAGGGCCGGCCTGTGCCCGCCGGGGCCGACGCCAAGATCATCGTCAGGGTCGACCACAGCGCACTCGTGCGCGGTCACAGCACCCCGGGTGAGACCTGCGAGATCGCCGGCATCGGACCCATCCCCGTCACCACAGTGCGCGAATGGATGGACGACGCCTTCCTCGCCGCCATCCTCACCCGCGGTGAGGACGTGCAGCGCGTCGTGCACCTCGGACGACGCTTCACCGCCACACAACGCACCGCCCTGCAATGGCAGAACCCGGTCTGCGCCCGCAAAGGCTGCAACAACCGCCTCGGCCTCGAATACGACCACTTCGAAGACTGGGCCCACACCCACACCACCCGCACCACAGCCGCCAAACGCTTCTGCCGCACCTGCCACCAGCTCAAAACCAACGGCTGGCACGTCAGCCCACCCGACCCCAACGGCAAATGCACCTTCACCCCACCCAACCAACACGCCGACCGCCAAACCATCGCGACCGCAGCCGCCCAAGCAATCAACGCCCAACACCAACGACAACAAGCCCGCCGTTCCACCCCGGCTGAGCAACAACAGCTCCTCGACACCGGATAGCCGCCGCCGAGATCCGCGGACGCGCGCAAAAGCACGGCCGAGGTCACGGGATCCGACTGAGCGCGCAGCGGACTCACCCACCTGCGCTCCAGCGTGTCGAGCCTCGCCCATCGACCGAGGGTGAGCCCGCTCCTAAGGAACACCCGCGTGAGCTCGACGTAGCGAGCCGCCACGGCACGCCGCTCCTCGTAGCCGGGCTTCTTCCCTAGCCGTGACCGATTCGCCTCATCGGCGAGCCTGGCAGCGTGTCAGCCCGGGCCAGACGTGCCACCCCGCGTCGAACGGGCCACTTGGTGAACCGTCAAATGGCGGGGCGGACGGCGCGGAACACCCGACCCCCTCTGCGGATGCGCCTTGCCGGCAGATGGCCTGCCCAGCGTCGAGCGTTGCCTGAGACGGCGTTAGGTTGTCCGCCGTGAGCGGGGACAGGTTGGGGCCGAGCGCCGTCGACGGCGGCTTCGACGTGCCCATGTACGCGCTGTCGGCCGTCGTCTACGCAGAGCGCGACGACGAGATCCTCCTGCTCAAGCGAGCGGAAGGTACGGCGCTCGCAGGGCAGTGGTTCCTGCCCGGAGGAGCAGTTGAACGCGGCGAGCTGCCGGAGGAAGGAGCGAGGCGCGAGCTGCTAGAGGAGGCCGGCATCCAGATCGACGGCGAGCTGGAGCTCGTGGGTGCCTACCCGATGCAGGCCTACGGCCTCGACCTGATCCAGCTGTCCTACCGAGGTCGCGTCGCCGAAGGCCCTGACGTCGTCCTGGGCGGCGAGCACGACGGGGTGCGGTGGGTGCGGGCCAGCGACATGCGTGCGCTGCTGAGTGACGACTTCATCGAGTCGCTCGCCGCGGGTGACGACAGGATCCGCTCGCTCCTCAGTCACATCGCCGACGACATCGACCGCTACCTCCGCCGCATCGGCTGACCGCCAAGCCACCGAACGGGCGCGGCGGGGGACCCGATCTACGCCGGCTTCGCCAGCACGATGACGGGGATCGGATAGCCGGACCGTCGCTCGTAGGTCGCGATTCGTGGCCAGTCGACGAGCAAGCGGATCCAAGCGGCGAGTCGCTCGTCGCCCTCGAGCACCCGAGCGACCATGGGTGCGGTCTGGCGGTGACGCGACACCCGCACCTTCGGGTTGGCGCGGAGGTTGGCGACCCAGTCGGGCGGACGGGTCTGGCCGCCAGCGCCGCCGATGACAACGACGTCGCCGTCGAGCTCTCGGTAAGCAAGCGTCGTCCGCCGGAGTCTCCCGCTCTTGCGCCCGGTCGTCTCGAGCACGAGCACTTGCTCACGGAAGAGGACGGACAGGACGCTCCGACCCAAGGCGCGCACCTGCGCCGACTCGATGGGCCCCGAGAGCCGACGTAGCGGCCGCATCCGGTCCGCCAGGTTGCGTCGCTCGTGCCCCACCGAACCAGCATGACCGACCCTTGCTCCGCTGGGTCGGGATCGAGGCCGCCGTGGCCCTCCGACCGCGTCCGGTCAGAGCGGTGGTGGAATGGGCCAGTGGATGATCTAAAGGTGTCCGTCCAGGGAGGGCCTAGGGACCACGAGTCCTGGCTGGCACTGGCCAAGGATGTTGAGGCATCGGGCTTCGACGGGCTGTACGTCGCCGACCACCCGGGAGTCTCGTCGGCCCCGTTCGTCGCGCTGGCTGCGGCCGCAGCGGTGACCGAGCGCATCCAGCTGGGCACGTGCGTGGTGAACGCCGGGATGTGGTCGCCGATGGCGCTTGCCATCGAGGTCGCGACCCTCGACCTCCTCTCGGGTGGGCGGGCCGTGCTCGGCGTCGGCGCGGGTCATACGCCCAGCGAGTGGACGGCAGTCGGGCGCGCGTACCCCTCCGCGGGCGAACGGGTCGACCACATGATCGAGCTCACCACCACCACGATGGCTCTGCTGAGCGGCGAGACGGTGTCGCACTCCGGAGAGCACTTCACCCTAGAGGCGGCGATGCTGACTCACCCCCGCCCCGTTCGCAGCCCGGTGCCGCTGGCAGTGGGCGGCAACGGTCGTCGCGTGCTCAGGTTCGGCGGCGAGCACGCCGACATCGTCGGCATCACCGGTCTCGGCCGCACCCTGGCGGATGGGCACAGCCACGCGGTGGACTGGAGCCCATCGGCAATTCGAAGGACGGTCGACACGGTCCAGTCATCCGCCACCGCAGCTGGCCGGAGCCCGCAGATCGAAGCGCTCGTGCAGCACATCGAGATCAGCAACGATGCCGAGCGAGCGGCGGCACAGCTCGTCGACGCTGTCCCCGGCGCGACGGTCGACGACCTGCTCGCGGCACCGTTCATCTGGATGGGGACGGCGGACGAGATCAGGGCCCGGTTGCGGTCTCACCAGCGCGATCTCGGCATCACCCGCTACATGGTGAGGTCACATGCCCTCGCCGATGTCCGTCTGGTGTTCGACGCCACGATCACCGGGTAGTGGCCCGGGGGCCGCAGCGAGGCTCACGTCGTGACGCTCACCCCCGACTGTGACGCGTCAGCACGTACACAGCGGCGGGACCGGCGTCGCTTGGATCGGACGACTCCAGCATGCCGGTCCACACCAGCTCGTAGCCGGCCTTCTCGAGGACCCGGCACGACGCACGGTTGGCGGCCTGAGGCGTCACCACGATCTTGTCGACCGCGCGGTGGCGCAGGAACAGGTCATGGCTGAAGTCCGCGACCACTCGGGAGCCGATGCCTCCGCCGATCAGGTCGGGCACCCCGATCGCGTAGTCGATCCCGGCAACGGTCGAGGGGTCGTCGATCGCAAGTCCGACAGGTGCGAGCGAGCGAACCCAGTCCGGATGGTCGCTCATGAGGTAGCGCTGGATCATCCCCACCTCCGCACCGTCCCAGAGAACCACGAGCATCTCCGTGGCCTCCTCGCCACGGATGCGAGGCAGGTACTTCTCCTCCACTCGATCCGGAGCGGACGGGTCGTTCCACCAGCGCTGGACGTGCGGCTCGCGCAGCCAAGTGGCCACGAGCGGGAGGTCAGCCTCGGTCATCGCGCGAAACGAGACGAGCGTCACGAGTGGGAGTATCGCTCCGTCGCTAGCGCCACGCGTCGACGACTTGGTCCGCCGCATGGAGCATCTCGCGGCCGACGGGCTGGAGATCGATCTCCGCGCAGAACAATCCGGTCGACACCCTCTCCACGACGCCCCACTCCCAGATCGCTACGGCATCGAGACCGGTTCGTGCTGCGAGCCACCTGGCCCGAGAGGTGGGGTCGCCGTCGAGCAGCTCGACCGGGTCCTCTCGCATGATCACTCCCAGGTCGTAGGCCGCGTCGGCCAGCAACCCATCCGGGTCGACCAGCTTGAAGCCGTCATCCGCGCGCAAGGCGTTCCACTGGTGGACATCGCCATGCACGAGCACCGCGGTCTCGTCATCGTGAGCAGCGATGCGTCGCGTGGCGCATGCGATCGCGTGGTCGACGGCTCGCTCGGAGCAAGGGCGATCGAGCTTGCGCCAGGTCGTCGCGATGTAGTCGATGAGCCACTGCCCCTTCTGCGCGCCGGTCGGTAGGTCCACGCCAGGTGCAGGCCGCCACATGAGCTGGGCTGCGCTGCAGAGGATCTCCAGGCGCTGTTGAAACGGCAGGTCGAGGTCGGCCATCGACGGCCCGAGCCGCTCCATCAGCAGCGCGCCGCGCTCGGCGTCGGACCGGAGCAGGCGAGCGCAGCCCTCACCGGCGGCGAGCTCCAGCACAGCGATCTCCCGACGAGCCGCTTCACCGTCACGCGGCACGATCAGCTTCAGGACCGCCGGCTCCCCGTCGAGGGTCGTCGCTGCGGCCACCAGCGCTTCCGTCGCATCGGGGAAGACGGCTCCCACGGAGATGTGCCACTCACGCTCGATCTCCCCGACGAGAGTGGGCAGCTCCTCCAACCAGCGGTCGGCACCGAGAGCAATGGCCTTGTTCCGCACGACGCGCGGCACCTCGATGACCCGTCCCCCATCTTTGGGCCGTCATCATCACAGCCCGACCCAGCTGCTCCTCGCGGTTATCGACGCACGATCAGCGCACGACAGCGGCGGGTTCCCTCCACATCGGGTAGAGGCTGGGCCCGTCGGGAAGCTGGATCTCGCCGGTCTCGACGAAGCCCTGCCGCCGGTAGAGCGACATATTTCGCGGGTTGGAGGACTCGAGGTAGGCAGCGATGCCCTGCGCGTCGCACATCGCGAGCACCGGCTGCAGCACCGCCGCACCGAGCCCGCCGCCTTGGCGCTCGGGAAGCGTGCTGACGACGTTCAGGTACCAGTGAGGCTCGTGCGGGTGCCCCGCCATGATCGCTTGGCCGAGCGTCGCCAACCGCTCCAGCTCGTCCGGCGCCAGCGGGCTCGGCGCACCGGGATCCTCGGCCTCGCGATCCCGCGCCCGGTCGCTGGAGGTGCGGCCGTGCACGTAGTCAGGCGAGCGCCAGAAGGCTGCGCTCGCGTCGTCCAGCAAGTGAACGGTGCCGCCCACAGGAAGCATGTCGCGCACCATCGTGTCGAAGAGGAAGACCAGCTGCGCGAGCCGCTTGGAGGCATCGGGCAGGACCCAGCTGAGCACCGGGTCGTCGTAGAAGCCGGACGCCGCTACGCGCGCCAGCAGGTCTGCATCATCGATGGTTGCGAGCCGCGGCTCAGGCACAGCACAGGACCGTAGCCACGCGACAAGGCGTCGTCAGTCTCGTATGGTCCACCCATGGGGCCACGTTGGCGCAGCGGGGATCTGATCGTCCGGCGCGAGGTGCTTGGGATGGATCGAGTGGAGCACCCCGAGCCGCTCCCCGCCTGGTACGGGCGCGCCTGGGAGGCCCTGCCGGTCTTCGTGGTCGAGGATTCGGACGAGCACCTCGTCACCTTCATCCCGGAAGGGGCAGAGCTCGGCTTCGTCGCTGGCGACTGGCCCACGCCCGATGGTCTGCACCCCTGGTTCGGGCGCGAGCGCTGGCAGGGGCACGGTTGCCTCATGATCCAGCGCCCGGGCGATCCGTACGCCGTGTGGCACTTCTGGAACGGTCCCGAGCGCGACTTCCTGTGCTGGTACATCAACCTGCAAGCCGACTTCAGGCGGACGTCGATCGGCTACGACACGGAGGACTTCGAGCTCGACTTCGTCGTGTTCCCCGACGGCACATGGGTTGTCAAGGACCTCGAGAAGCTCGACGACCGCGTGAACGAGGGGCGCTACTCGGATGGGTTCGCCGACTGGGTGCGGACGCTGGGTGACGAGATCAAGGCCCGTCTGGACGCACGAGACCACTGGTGGGACCGGGCGTGGGCAGGGTGGGTGCCGCCTGAGTCGTGGACGTCTCCTGACCTGCCCGCTGGGTGGGAGACGGCCGATCCCGATCAGCAGGGATGACGGGAGCGGATCTCAGCCGCTGGGCCTGTGCGCCGGTCGCGAGCGACGGTTGAGGCGGCGGAACATGTCCTTCTGGGCCTTGTAGAGCTTGGGGAACTCGGCGTAGAGCCGCTCGTAGTCGGCGCGCGTGGCAGGGTCGGGCACGAACGTCTTGTCCACCGGGACGTGGTCGCGCGCTCGTGCTCGGTCCACGTCGCCGAGGGCGATGCCGGCGAGCAGCGCCGCTCCCCGCAGCCCGGCGTGCATCGGGTCGACCACGCGCTCGATCGTGCGGTCCATCACGTCGGCGTGGATCTGGCACCAGAGGTCGGACTGCGCTCCCCCGCCGAACACGCGGATGGGATCGAGCCGCTGCTTGGCGAACGCCTCGACAGCCTCGTGCAGCCACCGGTTGTTGTAGGCGACCCCCTCGAGCACGGCACGAACCAAGGCGGAGCGGTCGGTGCTGATCGAGACGTTGTGGAACCCAGCGCGCGCGTTCTTGTCGTCGATGGGCGAGCGCTCGCCGGCGAGCCACGGCGTGAAGATCACCCCGGCGGACCCCGGAGCAGCCGACGCCGCCAGGTCGGTGAGCGCGTCGAAGCCGGGGCGGCCGGCATGCCCATCGGCGAGAGCATCCTGGGGCGCGATGACCTTGTCGCGCAGCCACTGCAGGCAGGCCCCGGCGGTCTCGTGGTTGTTTGCGATCAGATAGCCGCTCGGGCCGACGCCGGGAACGGAGGCGATCTGCCGCACCACGTCGGTCTTCTTGAAGGACACCGGGCAGCAGATCCACGACGTCGTGCTGAGCGCCATGTGCGTCTGGAAGTCGAGGACCGTGCCCGCCCCGACCGATGCGCTGTGCAGGTCGGGCGTGCCCGCCACCACCTGCACTCCCGGGGGCAGCCCGATGGCCTCCGCAACGTCGGCGCGCACCTGGCCGATGACCGAGGCGGTGGGCCGCAGTGGAGGCAGCTTCGATGCATCGACGCCGGCCAGCTTGATGAGCGTGTCGTCGTAGGCGAGCGAGTCGAGATGACGGTTGTCGGTCAGCCACGAGCCCGTCATCGATGCCCGCGTTGCGCAGGCCTCGCCGGTGAAGCGCATCGACACGTAGTCGACCGGCTCGAGGTACCAGCGCGCCGCGCTCGCGATCGCGGGCTGGTCGATGGCCAGGTGGAGCATGTGCCCGATCGGATCGGCGCCGCTCGTGGCCGGTGCACCACCCGTGCGTCGGATCCAGGAGGCGATGGCTCGCGGCTTGTAGCCGGACACCTTGCCGCCGATGCGACGCCGCACGTGACGGCCGCCGCGCAGGTCCATCCAGAGGATGCAAGCGCCGACAGGGTGACCGGCGGCATCTACTGGCACGGTGCTCGCCCACTGCCCAGTCGTGCTCACAGCGACGACCTGGTTCGGGTCAACCGCTCCGCTCGCGAGCCCGGTGCGCGCCGCGTCGACGATGAGCCGCCACCACTCGTCGGCGTCCTGCTCGGCGCCTCCGTCCTCGACGAAGGTGGTGGTCAGCTCGCGGTCCGCCGTCCACGCGATCTCGCCCCTGACGGAGACGATGCCGACCTTCAGCCCGGTGGTCCCGAGGTCGATCGCGAGGACGTAGCGGTCGCTCAAGGGATGGCCTGCTGCTCGTCCATCATCTCGGCCATGACCGCTCGGATGAACTCGTCGGCGTCGGACGTCATGCCACCCGCCACGCCGCCGTAGATCGCACCGCTCTTGGCGGGCTCGCCCTTGTGCTGGAGGGCGTACTCCACTGCCTCCGAGAGATCGGCCGCGAACGCCTCCGCGACGCCTGGTTGCGTCTGGGGGCGCGTCACCGCCATGTGCAGCGCGTTGGGGTACTGCTGACCGTTGAAGCGCCAGCCCCTCGGACGCATGAAGTCGTTGACGTGGTACACGTCGAAGTCATCTGAGGTGAAGCTGAACAGGAAGGTCGGCTCGCCCAGCATGCGCAGCTCAGGGTGCGACCGGACCGCGGTCTGCATGGCGGCCGATGTCTCGAAGATCGCCTGCGCGTAGCGCAGGTAGCCCTCCCACCCGAAGCTGACCATCGCCGCCCAGGTCGCTGCGAGCAGCCCGCCCGAGCGCGAGCCCTCGATGCCGGGCGAGCAGTACTTGCCGCCGCTCCAGTCGGTGAGGAAGAAGTACTGAGCGTTGCGCAGCGCCTTGTCACGGAAGGTGCAGACGGAGGAGCCCTTGAAGGCGTAGCCGTACTTGTGCGTGTCGGCGGAGATGCTCGTCACACCCGGCAGCCGGTAGTCGTAGACGGGCACGTCGTAGCCGAGCCGCTGGCCGAACGGCAGGATGAACCCACCGAGGCAGCTGTCGACGTGCAGGCCGACTCCATGCTGAAGCGCCAGGTCGGAGAGATCGGCCATCGGGTCGACCGTGCCGTAGCCGTAGTTGCAGGCCGAACCGATGAGCGCAACGGTGCTCGAGTCGATGTTGGCGGCCACCCAGTCGACGTCGACCTGCGTGGACGTCGGGTCGACCGGCGCCTTGCGGAGCTCGATGCCGAAGAGGTGGCACGCCTTGTCGAAGGCAGGGTGCGCCGTCTCCGGCTTGATGACGTTGGGCGACGTGACGCCCCGCGTCTGTGCGGCGTGCTCGCGGTAGGCGAGCATGGCGTGGAGGATGCTGCCCGTGCCTCCTGTGGTCACCACGCCGACCGGAGTCGAGTCCGTGACGGCCCTGCCGTTCAGCACGTCGAGCGTCATGGCGATGATCTCGGCCTCGAACTTGGTCTGGCTCGGGCACATGTCTCGCTGCAGCGCGTTCACGTGGGCGAAGCGACCGAAGGCCTCGTTCATGAAGGCGTAGTGATCATGGTCGCCGCAGTACATGGTGCCCGAGCACTTGCCGGTCTCCCAGAAGGCGTCCTCCTCCTCGGCCATGGCGGCGAGCTCGGCAAGGATCTCAGCCCTCGGACGGCCGGTCTCCGGAAGCACTCGGTTGACGGCAAAGCGGTCTTCATACGGATACGAGGCCATGTGCGGGAACCTAATGGGAGCAGATCGCCCGGGTCGTCTCGTGGATGAAATGGATCGAGCGTGCGCCGGGCCGTGCGGCAAGACTCGCCCGGTGCTAACCAGCGAGTCCCGCATCCTCACAACGCACACGGGCAGCCTGCCGAGGCCCCCGATCCTGGCCGAGCTGCACGGGCAGCGCAGCCGCGGCGAACCGGTCGACCCGGAGGAGCTCCGGCGCGCCATCGACGTCGCCACGGCTGATGTCGTGGTTGCCCAGGTCGAGGCGGGCATCGACATCGGCAACGACGGCGAGCAGGCGAGGGAGAGCTTCTTCACCTACGTGCAGCACCGGATGACCGGCTTCGGCGGCACGAGCCGCCGTCCGCTGATGCGCGACCTGTTGGACCACCCCGACTTCATGGAGCTCGCGCTCCCCCGCTTCCGCCGCATCAAGGTGAGCCTCATGGCAGCGCCGGCGGCGATCGCCGACGTCTCCTACCGCGACACCAGCGAGCTCGAAGCCGAGTGCGCACTGGTCGCCGACGCGCCCTTCGCCGAGACGTTCATGACGGCATGCTCACCGGGCATCGTCGTCGCAGCGATGGAGAACCGCCACTACGCCTCGCGTGAGGACTACGTCCGCGCTGTGGCGGAAGCTCTCAGCACCGAGTACCGAGCCATCGTCGAACGCGGCCTGCTCCTCCAGATCGACGCACCGGACCTGGCCCTCGAACGGCACACACTGTTCGCCGACCGGCCCCTCGGGGAGTTCCTCGGCTGGGTCGAGCTCGTGATCGACGCCATCAACACCGCACTCCAGGGCATCGATCCCGGCAGGGTGCGACTGCACGTGTGCTGGGGCAACTACGAGGGCCCGCACACGATGGACGTGCCCCTCGAGGAGATCCAGCCGCTGCTCTACCAAGCCAACGTCGGCGGGCTGGTCGTATCCATGGCCAACGCCCGCCACGAGCACGAGCACAAGTGCTTCGCGCGCAACCCGCTCCCGGACCACATGACGCTCGTCGCCGGCGTGATCGACACGACCAGCAACTACGTCGAGCACCCAGAGGTCGTGGCCGACCGGCTCGTGCGCGTCGCCCAAGCCGTCGGCGACCCTGCGAGGGTCATCGCCGGGACCGACTGCGGGTTCGACACCTCGGCTGGGATCGGCGACGTCGCGCCCTCGCTCGTGTGGGAGAAGCTGCGAGCGCTGCGCGCCGGCGCCGACCGCGCCTCCGCCCGCCTGTTCTGAGCCCGCGCGGCGTGCCTTTGCCACCTCGTAGGCTCGCCGCTTCGTCGAAGGCAAGGAGAGGCGCATGAGTGAGCTCGAAGGCAGGGTCGCGATCGTCACGGGTTCGTCGAGCGGCATCGGCGAGTCGACTGCGCACAGGCTGGCGGACCTCGGCGCGCACGTCGTCGTCAACTCGGCCACGTCGGTCGAAGCCGGCGAGGCGGTCGTCGCGTCGCTCACCACACCTGGCCTGTACGTGCGGGCCGACATCAGCGACCAGGCTCAGTGCCAGCACCTGTTGGACCGCACGCTCGAGCACTTCGGGCAGCTCGACATCCTCGTGAACAACGCTGGGTGGACGACCCTCATCCCACATACCGACCTCGACGCGCTCACCGACGAGATCTTCCTGAAGACGTTCGAGGTGAACGTGTTCGGCACGTGGTGGCTCACCAAGGCGGCGATGCCCCACCTGCGCCAGTCACCAGATCCCAACGTCGTGATGATCACCTCGGTGGCGGGGCTGCGCCCAGTGGGCTCGTCGATCGCCTACGCGATGAGCAAGGCCGCCCTCAACCACCTGACCAAGCTGCTGGCCAAGTCCTTCGGGCCCGTGCGGGTCAATGCGGTCGCCCCCGGGCTGGTCGCCACGCCCTGGACCGCGGACTGGGACGCGCTCCACGCCGGCGTGGAGGCGCTGGCGCCGATGCACCGCTCCGCCACCCCCGAGGACTGCGCAGAGGCAGTCATCAGCCTCGTGCGCAACCCCTACGTGACCGGCCACATCCTCGTGGTCGACGGAGGCACGTCACTCGTGATGTGACGCGCGCTGAGGGCCAGGCGCGTCGTCAGCTGGTGAGGAGACCGTGCACGTAGGCGGCTTGGCCGGCGTGCTGCATCAGGTCGGCCAGGATGCTCGTCAGCCGCACGCCGAGGGTGACCGGCGGGTCCCACCTCTCGTCGACGACGCGGTCGAGATCTGCTGAGCTGAGGCTGCCCAGGTAGTCGATCGTGCGGGCGTGGGCCGCCTCGAAGTATCCAAGCAGGTCGCCGGCGTCGCTGGGCCTCACGGAGGCGACGTCGTCGGCACTGTGGCCGTAGCCGTGGTCCTCAGGGTCGGGGCCGCGACCGAACCGCTCGTGCCAGCCGTCGGCCAGGTACTGCTGCTCGACCCCCATCAGCTCGGAGATGTGGTGGTCTTGCACGCGGGTCAGGTGCCAGACGAGCCACGCGATGGTGTTGGCCCCGGGCGCCGGCGCCGACGTCAGAGCGGGGACGTCGAGACCGTTCACGGCCTCGCCCACGATGTCGGGCAGGCGGCCGAACTCCTCGACGAGCAGGTCGTTGACGTCCATGGGGCCTCCTCAGGCGCCGGTCACACGTCGAGCGAACTCGACGGTGCGATGCTCGACCTCGGCACGGTCGTAGTCGAGGGTGGCGACGTGGAAGCTCTTCTCCAGCCACACCCGCTCGACCGGACCCGAGATGTTCTCAGCAAGCACGTCGGAGTCGTCAGGGTTCACGACGTGGTCCTGGCGGCTCGTGATGATCAGCGTCGGCTGGCGGATCTCACCGAGCCGCGCGCGCACGTCCTCCGCCGCCATCAGCATCGTCACCAGCGGACGCAACGGCGTGGCGTCGTAGGACGCCTCGTCAGCGTCGGGATCGGCGATGTCGCCACCGATCGAGTCGATGATCTCCATGCCTCCTGCCAGCATCTCCTCGAGGCTGGCGGCCAGCTCAGGTGGGGCAGCCGCAGGCGCGTTGATGAGGACGATGCCGGCGAGCTCCGGGTGGCCCTGGGCCAGCGCGACGGTCAGCGCTCCACCCATCGAGAGGCCGGCGACGACGACCTTGCCGTCCGGCACGCGGGACTGGAGCACACCGAGGGCGCGATCGGCTTCGGTCAGCCAGTCGTCCCAGGTCGTATCGGCGAGGTCTTCGACGGCGGTCCCGTGACCTGGCAGCCGGGGCATCTCCACGGCGAAGCCGGCCTCGGCGAGCGTCTCGGCAAGCGGGCGCATGGACACCGGGCTGCCAGTGAACCCGTGGAGGACGAGCGCACCGTGCGGGCCGCCGCCCGGGGAAGACCAGGGCTCACACCCCGGCAGGATCGGATGGACGTCGTCCGCGGGCGTGTGAGGCATGCGGGGCAAACTACCGCCGAGGCACTGCGATCGCGGTGCCTGCGGCCTCCCGGTCTCTCAGCGGTAGGGGTCGTCCATCTCCTGCTCCTGCCACCACTCCTGTGGAGCAGGGTTCCAATCCGGGTCCGGGTAGATGCAGTCGACGGGGCAGGGGTCGAGGCACTTCTCACAGCCCGAGCAGAGCTCGGGGATGATGATCACGTCCATGCCGTGGTTGAAGATGGCACCGAACTGCGGTGGGCAGTGCCGGATGCAGGTGTCGCAGTTGATGCAGATCGACATGTCGATGATCAGCGGCGGGTTCTGCCACTTCGGGTTGCGCTCGCGTGACGCGATGCGCTCGGGCCGGGTGGTGGCTGCCATCGCGGCCGAAGGTAGCACCGGCGCGCCCAAACATTGACCCGCGGGTCAAGCGCGGGGCACGCTCTTGCCGTGGAAGCAGACCGGCGTCTCACGGCCCAGGGCATAGAGCGCAAGCAGCAGCTGCTCGACCGTGCTGCTGAGCTCTTCGCCGAGCATGGCTACGCCGAGACCCGCGTCATCGACATCGTCCGCGCCGCAGGCGTGGCCAAGGGTCTCTTCTACTGGTACTTCGACAACAAGGAGGCGCTCTTCAAGGAGCTCGCGGAGAGCATCCGCCTCCAGCTCAGGCGCAAGCAGGGGGCCGTGCTCGACCAGCAGGCGCTGCCGCTCGTCAACCTCTACCGGGGCACAGAGGCCTCGGTGCTGTTCATGGCCGAGCACGCGCACTTCTTCTCGCTGCTCGAGGTCGAGGGCCGCAACTTCACCGAGGTGCTCCGCCAGGGCACGCGCCAGCACATCGACGACATGGTCCGCATCATCAAGGCCGGCCAGGCTGACGGCACGATCCGCGAGGACGACCCGGGGCTGCTCGCGCTTGGTGTCGTGGGCTGCGTCGGGCACTACTCCCACTTCCATCGCACGGGCCGCATCACAATGGCGCTGCCCGACCTGGCCTCCTTCGTCGCCCGCTACGTCGTGCACTCGGTGGCGGCGGACGAGGACGCCATCCGAGCGGCGCTGCGGGGCGCGGCGTTGGCCTCGACCGTCTGACCGATCGCCTCACCTACGGTCGGGGAGACTTACTGCACGCGGAGTGCAAAGGCACTGCCCACGCGCTAGGTTTCGCTCGCTCAAACGGTCCCTACCTGGAGGTTTCCCCCGTGGCGCAGTACCCCTTCCTGTCCGATGAGTGGCTCGAGGCCGCCAAGAAGATCCGCGAGGAGTCACCGGCTGGCGCACCCCCTGCGCACGCTGTGCGGATGAACCAGGTCATCACCGAGGTGCCCTTCGGTGACGGCACGATCAACGCCCACGTCGACACCTCCGGCGGCGACGTCCAGATGGACATCGGTCACCTCGACGCCCCCGACCTCACCGTCACGCTCGACTACGCCACCGCCAAGGCGATCCTGGTCGACGGCAACCCGCAGGCCGGGATGCAGGCGTTCATGGCCGGCAAGATCAAGGTCCAGGGCGACATGACGAAGCTCATGGCGATGCAGCAGGGCACCCCGGATCCGGCTCAGGCCGAGATCGCCGCCAAGATCAAGGAGATCACCTCCGACTGACCGATCCGGCTGGTCGCTGGCAGCACTCCATCGACTGCTGCCAGCGACCTAGCCGAGTCCGACAACTACCGACGTGCTGCGCTCAAGTGGCGGTGACGCAGGCTCGGGCGATCGCTTCGACGTGTCGTGCGTCGGTACCACAGCAGCCGCCAAGCACGCGGAGGTGCGGATGCGATCTGAGGAGTCCGGCGTAGAGCGACCCGAGCTCGACCGGGTCGCCGTCGTCGAGCTCTTCGGCTGCGTCGAGTTCGGCGTGGCTGGCGCGTGATGCGTTCGCTCTCATCAGCTCGATCCGTCCGATCACGTCCGGGTCCGCCTTGAGCGCGTCGGTGAAGTGGTCAGGATGCGCACAGTTGATCCCGAAGTGAAGCGCTGCGCTGTCGGTCGCCTCGTCCACCTCGGCGATCGCCTCGTGGAGCGGCTGCCCGCTCGGGAGACGGCCGTCGGTCTCGACCGTGAATGCGATCACCACTGGGATGTCTGCGGCGACGGCAGCGCGGACGATCCCGATGGGTTCACCCGTGTGTGTCGCTGTCAGCATGGTGACTCGGTCGACCCCAGCTGCCGCGAACGACTCGATCTGCGCCCGGTGGTACCCCTCAGCAACCTCGGCCGAGAGGAGCTCGTTCGGGCTGTAGCCATCTCCCCGCGGCCCAATGTTGCCGCTCACCACGACCGCGACCTCGGAGCGCTCGTCGGCGAGGCCCCTTAGGAAGGTCACCGCATCGCGATTGACCCGGTCGAGCGCCTCAGCGTCGTAGCCGAGTCGAGCACCCCAATCGGCGTTTGCCCGCCACGTAGGCGTCTCCAGCACGAGGCCCGTTCCGGCCGTGGCGGCGATGCGCAGATGATCGCGGAAGTACTCGGCTAGCAGCTCGCGGCCGGCAGGATCATCGAGGAGCGGGAAAGCCGCGAAGTCCGGCAAGTCGGTGCTGCGGTGGAAGACGAGCCACGTCTCCAACCCGCTGTCCGTGAGCGTTGGTGTTGACATCGCGGCCTTTCTATCTCAGCGCCAGCCGGAGTGGCTCAGCGCTAGCCGGCCGCGATCCGAGCGCCCACCATCGACGTGGGCTGGCTTCGTCTCTGTCAACGGGCGAGCGCCCCGGATCATGGTCACAGACTGCCCGGCACGCAACGCGCGGTGGACGGCAACGGGGATCACCTCCGACTGACCGGGGCTGCAGCGCTGGGGCTTCAGGTCGCCAGCGCCGGTTGTGACTGCGGTTCGAGGGCGCCCTGCGGGGCGTCCTCGGCGCGTCGGTGGCTCGACTGCACGAAGACCGAGGTGACGAGACCGAGCAGGGCCACGGCTCCTCCGACCAGGTACGCCTCTCCATAGGCGCCCACCTCACCGGAGGAGCCGACGCGCACGACGGAGACCGTCTGCATCACCTGGATGCCGACCACCACGCCGAGCTGCGTCATCATCTGCTGGAAGGCGCCCGCCACACCGAGGTCGCGCTCGTCGACCGCGTTGGCGATGCTCGCGGACAGCGCCGGCGAGGAGCAGCCGAGGCCGATGCCCGACAGCGCCAGCGCGCCGATGATGACGAGGTCGGACGAGCCCGGAGCCACCGATGAAAGCGCGACCATCGAGGCAACCACGAACGCGGAGCCGACGACGGCGGAGGTGCGCTCGCCGATCCTCACCGCGACGTAGCCGGCCAAGGGCCCCGCAATCGCGAACGCCAGCGGGCGTGCGATCATCAGCCCGCCGACCTTCGTCTCGGGGTATCCGAAGACCGACTGGAGGAAGACCGGTGTGATCACGAAGCCACCCATGTAGGCGAAGTTCGTGAAGCACTGCGTGGCGATGGCAAAGGTGAAGTTGCGCTGCCGCAGGTAGGCGAGCGGCAGCAGCGGGTGCGCCACCCTGCGCTCGATCAGCCCGAACGCCACCAAGGCCATCGGAGCGAGCGCGAACCCCGCGACGATGGCCGGGCTCGACCAGCCCCACAGGGGCCCGCGGTTGATGGCGAACAGGAGCGATGTGGCGCCGACCGCGAGCACGATGGCTCCCAGGTAGTCGAAGCTGGCTCGGTGGCGACGCTTCGTCTCAGGCAGCACCAGCATCGCCAGCAGCAGGCCGGCGAGGGTGAGTGGTACCTGGGCGACGAAGATCCAGCGCCAGCCGAACGCTTCGACGATCGGACCACCGGCCACCACTCCCACGACTGGGCCGCCAGCGCCGACCATCGACCAGTAGCCCATGGCCTGCACGCGGCGCTCCGGCGGGAAGAGCCGGTTGATCATCGCGATCGACGCCGGCCCGACCGCTGCGCCGGTCGCCGCGCCGAGGGTCCGGAAGGCGATCAGCGCACCCGCGCTCCAGGCTGCCGCGGTCAGAGCGGCGAACACCGACACGCAGAGCATCGACAGCGAGTACACGCGACGGTGGCCGTAGAGATCGCCGAGCTTCCCCATCGCGGGACCGACCACTGCAAAGGCGAGCAGCGGCCCAGTGACGACCCAAGTCACCGTGCTCGTGTCGCTGCCGAGCTCACTGGCGATCCGCGGGATGGACACAGACAGGATCGTGATCGTGAAGCCGACCGAGAAGAGCCCGAACAGGGCGACCGCCAGCACCACCCACGGGTAGCGCGGGCTGTCGGCCACGCGCTCGTGAACGCGTGCGCGCAGCATGAGCGGCCAGGGAACCACGGACACCTCGTCCGCGCCCGGAGCGTCGATCGACAGGTCGTCGAGGTGTTCGTCGTCCGACGCATGCACGGACGACAGGCTATTTGACCCGCGGGTCAAGTCCTCCTCGTCGGCGGACAGCAGCGTGCCCGACCGGCTGGGGCGGTGGCCTCATCGCGGCGGCTGGGGAACGCCACGTCCAGCACACCGCCCCAGCGAGTCGGGCACGTTGTCGTTCGCAGGATACACCCGGTCCGACACGGCGACGACGCGATCACCCAACGATCTTGGGCAGCTCCACGGCCAGCTGTTCGATCGTCCAGCGGTCGTCGCGCTCGATCCGCTCGCCGTAGTGCCAGGGCTCGAGCATGCGCACCGTGCCGCCCTGCGCGAAGAAGGTGCGGCCGGTGATCGGGCAGTCCGCCGTGGCCAGGTAGGCGACCAAGGGCGACACGTTGGCCGGATCCCACACGTCGAAGCCCTCCGCAGGCGCTGCGACCATCTCCCCCAGGCCAGGAGTCGCCTCGGTCAGCCGCGTGCGAGCTGCCGGTGCGATGCAGTTGCTGCGCACGCCGTAGCGCGCCAGCTCCTGCGCGCAGATGATGCTGAAGGCGCCGATCCCGGCCTTTGCGGCGCCGTAGTTCGTCTGCCCTGGGTTGCCGATCAATCCGGAGGTGGACGACGTGTGGATGACCGAGGCGCGCACCTCGTGGCCCGCCTTGGCCTGCTCGCGCCAGTGGGCGGCGGCGAATCGGGTCGGTACGAAGTGGCCCTTCATGTGGACTGCGACCACTTCGTCCCATTCCTGCTCCGACATGCTCACGAGCATCCGATCGCGCAGGATGCCAGCGTTGTTCACCAGCACGTCGAGGCCACCCAGCTCAGACACTGCGAGCGCGACCAGCTGCTCCCCACCGGACCAGCTCGTGATGTCGTGGGTGCTGGCGACGGCCTCGCCCCCACCGTCACGGATCTCCTGCGCCACCGCCTCCGCCTCGGGACCGACGTCGTTCACGACGACCTTGGCTCCCTCCGCCGCGAACAGCAGCGCATGCTCTCTGCCGAGACCGCGCGCGGCGCCTGTGATGATCGCTACCCGGCCGTCGAGTGCCCCCACGTGCTCACCTCGTCCTGTCCGCCCGAGTCCTGGTCGCTCGCCGAGCGGCACTGTACCGGGCTGCGCCCACCCACCTCGATGGCGGTCGCCGGCCGGCTCGGCTGCCTGATGTGAGGGTCAGCGACGGAGGTAGATGTCGACGGTCGACCCCCGCTTGACCTTCGAGCCGGCGGGAGGGTCGGTGGCGAAGGGGCGACCGTTGGCGGGGCCGAACACGTCACCCGCCTCCAGCCCTGCCGCTTCGAGCGCAGCCACGGCGCCATCGAGGTCGGTGCCGTTGACGTTGGGCACCGCGACGAGGTCGGGGCCTCTCGATACGACGACCTCGACCTCGCTGTCGCGCGGGGCCTGCTGACCCTCTGCCGGACGGAGGCCGATGACGAGGCCGGCCTTGACCGTGTCATGGAACTCGTCGACCTTCACAGGCACGAAGCGCTCGGCGGTGAGTGCCGCCGCCGCCTCCTCGTAGGTCTTGCCGGCCAGGCCGGTCGGCACGGTGCGCGGCTGGGGGCCGCGGGAGACAGTCAGCAAGATCTCGCTGCCCTTGGGCTGCTGGCCGGAGGACTCGGGTGCGACGGCGAGCACGATCCCGGCCGCGATCTCCTCGTCGTAGGCCTCCTCGACCTTCGTCAGGAAGCCTCCGGCGGCCTCGAGCATCGCGGTCGCCTCCTCGATTGGCTTGCCGACGAGGTCTTCCGGCACGGCCGCAAGGGTGTTGCCGAGCGACACGTAGATGACGAGCTTGTCGCCCTTGCGCAGCTCGTCCCCGGCGACCGGGTCGGTCCGCAGGACGCGCCCGGCCGTGCTGCCGTCCTTGCGCTCCGTGCGGCGCTCGATCTCCCAGCCGAAGCCGTCGACTGCCGCTCGTGCAGCCGCCTCGGTGGTGCCGATCAGGACGGGCACCTCGTAGGAGGGTGCGCGGAGGTCGATGACCGCCCATGCCGCGCCCACGCCGAGCAGCGCAGCAAGCACGACGCTGATCGCGGCGACGAGCCACCGCGGGCGCCGGTGCGCCGGAGAGTCGGGTGGAGGGGCTGGTGCCAGCTCCATATCGGCAGGCCCTTCGGGCGCCGTGGGCTGGCTGGGCCTGTCGACGATCGTGACCTCGCCCGGCTCTGCCACGCGCGATGGCGCGTGGGCGGAGCTGACGAGCATCGTGGCATCGCGGTCGCCCGGCCCGCTCGTGAGGTCGACGACAGGTGGTGCGACACGGAGTGCGAGGGGCTCGGGCCGCGGCAGGTCCTCGGCACAGGCCATCAGCGCGATCGAGAGCTCGCTCGCGGTGAGCCGCTCAGCAGCCACGGGTTGGCCCGCTCGCTGGAGCGGCTTCTGCAGGGGGCCGAGCTCATCCGGAACGGGCACCTGCTTGCCGACGCGGCCCATCAGAGTCGCGATCGTGGTGTCGGCTGCGAAGGGAACCGACCCGGTGACGGCCTCGATCAGCACGAGACAGAGCGAGTACACGTCGGCGCGCCCGTCGACCGACTCGCCCTGCGCCTGCTCGGGCGAGGCGTAGCGCGCCGTACCGAGCACCGCGCCCTGCGGCTCGGTCCAGGCAGCCTCGGCGAGCGCTCGCGCCAGGCCGAAGTCGGCGATGCGGAGCCTGCCGTCCTCGCCGAAGAGCAGGTTGGCGGGCTTGACGTCGCGGTGGACGATGCCGCGACGGTGCGCGTAGTCGAGTGCACGCGTCGCCTCGAGCCCGACGAGCAGAGCCTGGGACGGGCTCAGCCGACCACCCTCGTCGAGCACGGTGCGAAGGCTGCCCCCGCTCAGGTGCTCGGTGACGATGTAGGGCCTCCCGTCGTCGTCGCCCCAGTCGAACACGGCGACGATGTTGGGGTGGCTCAGAGCGGCCGCGGCGTGTGCCTCGGCGCGGAACCTGCGCAGGAAGGTCTCGTCCTCTGCCAGCGCCTCGTGGAGGAGCTTGACGGCCACGCGCCGGCGAAGCCTCACGTCGTCGGCGAGATAGACCTGCGCGGACGCGCCGGTGCCGAGCGGAGCGATGAGCCGGTATCGCCCGCCGAGCACGCGACCGACCTGGTCCGTCATGCGGGACATGACCACGCAGGCGAGGGTACCTGGTGCCTCCTGCCGCCCGGCGCACCCCCTCACCGACCGCAGTGAGGGCCGTGCTGATGCCGGCTTCCGGCCGAGTGGGCGTCAGACTGGGTCTGTGACCGAGAACCCGACCGAGCGCCCGACGGCGCCGCCGGCCAGCCTGCGCTACCGCCTGATCGTCGCCGCCGCTCTCGTGGTGGCGAGCGTCGCCCTGGTGGCGGGCATCCTGGCAACCGACACCGACGAAGACGATGGTGTGCTCATCAACGGCCGCCCAGACGTCGTCGAGCACGTCATCCCCGCCGACGGCGCCCACGTGCTGCACCAGACGGAGATCGGGATCGACTTGGCGGCCGGCTACGAGGGAGCGCTCGGCGTGAACGGCACGCCGATCCCGACCGACGAGCTGCGCCTCGTGCCCGAGCAGAACCAGGTGTTCTTCCTGCCCGGCCCAGACAAGGTCTTCGAGGCGCTCCCGACCGGACGCAACTGCGTGACCGCGCTGGTGTGGAAGTCGTCGGTCGGGCAGGGCAAGGGATCGGATCTCTCGTTCCAGTGGTGCTTCGACGTCACCTGACGCGCTGGGCTCGGTCGACGCGCACCGTCAGCCCGGCAGCTCGCCGGCCTCGAGCAGCTTCACGAACGCTGCTTCGTCGAGGATGGGGACGCCCAGCTCCTGCGCCTTGGTGAGCTTTGCGGCGCCCGGCCCTTCGCCGACGACCACGGCCGTCGTCTTCTTGGAGACGCTGCCCGGCGACTTGCCGCCTCGCGCCTTGATCGAGGCCTCGACCTCTTCGCGGTTGAAGCCCTGCAGCGTGCCGGTGACCACGACCGTCATCCCGCTCAGGGTCTGCGGCAGGTCGACCGCATCAGGGCCCGTCAGGTTGAGGCCAGCCTCACGAAGGCGCTCGATCATCTCGCGGTGCTCGGCGTCGGCGAACCACTCGTGCACCGCTCTCGCTATGACGGGGCCGACGCCTTCCACCTCGGCCAGCTCGTCGACCCCTGCCTCCATGATCTGGTCGATGTGGCCGCGGGCGGCGGCGAGGGCCTCCGCCCCAGCGGGGCCGAGGTGACGGATGTTGAGGCCGACCAGCAGACGCCAGAGCGGCTGCTGCTTGGACGCTTCGATGGCGGCCTGGAGGTTGTTGATCGATATGTCGCCCCATCCGTCGAGAGGGCGCAGGACGTCCCAGTCGATCGAGTAGATGTCGGCCACGTCCTTGACGAGGCCGAGCTCGATCAGCTGACGCACGCGCTGCTCGCCGAGACCTTCGATGTCGAGCGCGCCGCGGCTCGCGAAGTGCTCGATCGCTCCAGCCGAACGGGCAGGGCAGGCGTCGTTGACGCAGCGCGTGTCAGCCTCACCAGCGGGCCGGACGAGCGGTGACCCGCAGACCGGGCAGTCGCGTGGGAACTGCCACGGCGGGCGATCGTCGGGGCGGTCGGCGAGGACTGCGCCGAGCACCTCGGGGATCACGTCACCGGCGCGGCGCACGAGCACGGTGTCACCGGGCCGCACATCCTTGGCTCGCACCTGGTCTTCGTTGTGAAGGGTGGCCTGGCTGACGGTCACGCCACCGACGAAGACGGGCTCGAGCACGGCGTATGGGGTGGCTCGGCCGGTGCGACCGACGGAGACCTTGATGTCGATCAAGGTGGTGGTGCGCTCCTCCGGCGGGAACTTGTAGGCGATGGCCCAGCGCGGCGCCTTCGACGTGGCTCCGAGCTCGGCTCGACGCGCCAGATCGTCGACCTTCACGACGACGCCGTCGATCTCGTAGGGCAGGTCGTGGCGGTGCTGCTGGCGATGTCGGCAGTACTCGTAGACCTCCTCGAGGGTGTCCACCGTGCGCACTTCCGGGTTCACCGGCAGCCCGAGCTCCTTCATGGTGTCGAGCGTGTCGTGGTGCGTGGTGAAGGCGGGTCCGCCGACGACCTCACCGAGCTGGTAGCACCACAGGGACAGGTCGCGTCCGGCGGTGATGGCAGCGTCCTTCTGGCGCAGCGACCCGGCGGCCGCGTTGCGCGGGTTGACGAAGGGCCGCAGGCCACGCTCGACCTGGTGCTGGTTGAGGGCCTCGAAGGCGGGCATCGACATGTAGACCTCGCCCCGCACCTCGAGCACCTCGGGAGCGCCCTTCGCAAGCTTGGCCGGCACATCGCGCAGGGTCGCGATGTTGGCCGTGACGTCTTCGCCGGTCTGCCCATCTCCGCGGGTGGCTGCTTGCACGAACCTGCCACGCTCGTAGCGGATCGAGATCGCCAGCCCGTCGATCTTCGGCTCGCAGACGTAGCCGACATCGACACGATCGCCTCCCTGGCGCAGACGCCGCTGCAGCCGCTCACCCCAGGCGTGAAGCTCGGCCTCATCGAAGGCGTTGTCGAGGCTCATCATCGCGACGCGGTGGTGGACGGGTGAGAACGTGGTGCTGGCCCGACCACCCACGCGCTGCGTGGGCGAGGCGGGTGTGATCAGCTCGGGATGCTCCTCCTCGATGGCCCGCAGCTCGCGGACGAGATCGTCGTAGTCGGCGTCGGAGATCGTGGGCGCGTCGAGCTCGTGGTAGCGCCTGTTGTGCTCCTCGATCTCGCCCCGCAGCCACGCCGCGCGCTCTTCGATCGCTAGATCGGCCATGCCGGCGATCGTACTGATGAGGTCCGACAGGCAGCCGAGCCCCGTGCCCGCGAGCTGGGTGCAGGGAGGATCAGGCCGGGGCGCTCAGGCGCCGACCGTCAGCCGCATGCCGAGGGTCTGCGTGGCCAGCCGGCGGGCTACCTGGTTGGTGAGCGAGACCACGAGGTCGGCCTGCGCCTCGTCGTGCAGCGCCAGGCCGCACTCAGGTGTGATCAGCGCCTGCTCACGGAGGAGCACTGGATCGCACCCGCCCTGTGTCAGGCCGCACCACTCCGCCGACAGGTGGTGCCACAGCCGCTCTGGTGTGGCGCCGAGCGGGCCGTGCGTGGGGACAGCGCCCCACGCGAGCCAGCCGCCGCGCTCCAGGAACCCGCCCAGCGCGCCGGCATGCTCGACGGCGCCGACACCCACGGGCAGGGACAGGATCTGCGGGCCGGTGTCGAGCACCACTCGCCAGTCGGCTGCGCCGCAGCAGTGAAGGCCCGTGATGGCATGGTGCTCGAGCGTGGCGAGAGCGCTCGAGACGAGGTCGATGGTGCGGCTCGCGTCGAGAGGGAAGCCGGGTGCCATCGCCGCCGTCAGTCCTGGCTCGTCCACGAACACCACGAGGGGCGCCATCGGCGCGGCCGCTTGCGCCGCTGCAACCAGAGAGCGCGCTCGTGCCCGGACAGCGGTGCCGGCCACCGAGAACGCGCGCGACGCGGGCAGGCCCAGGTTGTGGAGCGCGATGCCGAGGGTCACGGGACCCGTGAGCTGCAGCTTGATCGGCGCACGGCGCTCGGCGACGGCACCCAGGAAGGCCCTGAAGCCGACGAAGGGCTCCCCGTCGGTGCCCGCCGAAGAGAGCGGTGCCTGCGGGTCGACCGCTGACTCGTCTACCTCGAGGGACCCGTCGGGAAGCACGGTCACTCCCGAGATGCCCCAGGCGGCTTGGGCGATCATCCGCTCGGTGCCGGAGCGGTTCGGCAGCGATGGTGCCGCCGGCAATCGGGGCTGGTGCTCCAGCACGAAGGCGGCCGCCTCGCGCGGGTCGGTGTGAGGCAGGCTGCCGATCGTGGTCGCGAGACCGTGGCCGAGGTCCAGCGACTTCATCTCGGTTCCGCCGCGCAGACCTGCACGTCAGTCACCCGCTCCCCCTGGTTGGTACTACCTCTGGAATAGCCACCGGGCGACTGCATGAGCAAATCTCAGGACCTTCATGGCGCTCGTCACCGGTCCCTGGCCCGCCCGCGTCACGTGGGCGCTTCTCCCGCTGACGACGGGCCCCTCCCTCGGTGACGCCCTCGACGATCGCTCGCGCTCGACCATGCTGACCGGATCGCTCCTCGCATGGTCGGCGTGGTCACTGGTGCTCGTCGCGGTGCTCGTCCCGCGAACAGCCAGCCTCACAGCGCTGCGGATCGCCGCTCCCGCCGCGCTCGGTGTCGCCATGTGGGCCGCGCTGGACGGGGAGCGCGTCGCCACTGACGCGGCTTCGGTCGGTTGGGCCGCGCTCACGCTGGTCGCGGCTCTGGCGCCCACGACGGGCGACTGCTTCGTCAACGGCTCGTCCTACGGAGACGAGCGGCGGATGCCCCTGCGCGTGCCGGGGATGCTCCTGCTCGGGCCCATCCAGCTGGCGTGGATCGCTGCTGTGGGCGGCCCCGTCGGGGCCCCGCTGCTGCTCGCATCTCGTCAGTGGGAGGCTGGAGCTGCGCTCGCCCTGCTGGGCACGCCCGCTGCGGCAGTGGCCACCCGAGCGCTGCACAGCCTGTCGCGGCGCTGGGTCGTGCTGGTGCCGGCCGGCCTGGTGCTGCACGACCTGCACGCCCTCATCGATCCCATCCTCTTCCCGCGAGCCCAGATCAGGCGCCTCGGTCCGGCGCCCGCAGACGGCGACGGCGCACGCGACCTGACTCAGCGGTCGCTGGGGCTGGCCCTCGAGATCGAGCTCGCTCAACCGGTCGACATCGTTCCCCGGCGGCCCGACCGCACGGTCAGTGCCGAGCCGGTGGAGCGGCTGCTGTTCGCCCCGACGCGCCCGGGCGCCGTCATGCGCGAGGCCTCCAAGCGGCACATCTCGGTTGGCTGATCAGGCGGCCTGACCGGCCCCCACCACCTCGTCACCGTCGTAGAGCACGACGCTCTGACCCGGCGCGACGCGGCGAGACGGCGCATCGAAGACGACCTCGTGCCCGTCGACCCGGCATGGACGCGGGGCACCGTGCGCACTGACCTGCGCGACCAGTGGAGCCGAGACGACCTGGTCGACCCACGCCAGGTCTCGCAGCGCGACACGGTCGGTCAGAAGATCGTCGGAGCTGCCGACCGTCACGGTTGCGGCGGGCACGTCGACAGCGATCGCATAGTGCGGTCGACCGCCGCCGGCCAGGCCCAGGCCGTGGCGCTGGCCGATGGTCACGAGCTCGACCGACGCGACCGAGCCCACAGTCGCGCCGGCGCGGTCGACGACGCGGCCAGGGGTGGTCGGGATGCGCTCGGTCAGGAACTCGGCGCGACCGCCACTGCGTGTGATGAAGCACACATCCTGGCTGTCGGGCTTGCCGGCGGTCGGCAGACCGAGGCGCGCGGCGACCTCCCTCACCTCGGTCTTGGTCATGTCGCCTATCGGGAAGCGCAGCCGTGCCAGCGCTGCGGGGTCAAGCATGTGCAGGACGTACGACTGGTCCTTGGCCCGATCGACGGCGCGCGCGACCCGCCGCGTGCCGTCGGGGCGCTCGACGATCCGCGCGTGGTGCCCGGTGGCGACGAGGCCGAAGCCGAGTGCGTCGGCTCGCCGCAGGAGTCGGTCGAACTTGAGGTAGCGGTTGCACTCGATGCAAGGGTTCGGGGTGCGCCCGGCGGCGTGATCTGCAACGTAGGGGGCAACTACGTGGCGATCGAAGTCGTCGCCGAAGTTGAAGACGTGATGGTCGATGCCGAGCCGGCGGGCGACGCCGCGGGCATCGTCGACGTCGGCAACCGAGCAGCAGCCCGAGTCGGAGTCGCCGCCCCACAGCTTGAGGGTCACGCCGACGACGTCATGGCCCGCCTCGAGCAGCAGCGCGGCCGCGACGGAGGAGTCGACTCCTCCGGACATCGCCACGAGGATCCGCTCGCGGCTCATGCGGGAGCGCCGCCGCGTGCGTGAGCCTGCAGGCGCCGGGCCACGTCGGGGATCGCCCGCATCGCGGCCTCGATGTCGTCGGCCGTGGTCGACCACCCGAGCGAGAGCCGCAGCGATCCGCGGGCCAGCTCGGGATCGATTCCCAGGGCGGCGAGCACGTGC
Source organism: Actinomycetota bacterium (assembly GCA_049325515.1). GTDB lineage: Bacteria > Actinomycetota > Acidimicrobiia > Acidimicrobiales > VFJN01 > VFJN01. Next base: position 26,698 of record JBMOLI010000019.1, read on the forward strand.
GACGGCTCCTGGGCGCCGCTCGCGCAGCTGGAGGCGGCAGATGCGAGCACCCCGTGGTCCTGCTCGAGCAGGAAGAGGAGCGCCTCGCTGTCGACGTCGGGCAGGCAGACGTTGGCGATCCCCGCTACCAGGTGAGCGCGATCGCCGTGGGGCGCCGCGCTCTCGATCGCGCCCGGCACCTCGGAGGTCGCGGCAACCGCGAGAGCGTCGCGCCAGCCCCTTACGATCTCCACGAACAAGGCCCGCTCCCGGTCTGCCTCTTCCGCGGCGACCGCGAAGGCGACGGCGCTGGCGACGTCCTGGGTGCCACTGCGGCGCTCCCGCTCCTGGCCGCCACCGACCTGCTGCGGCTGGACTCGAGCGCCTGCACGGACGACCAGCACTCCCATGCCGCGCGGCCCTCCGCACTTGTGCGAGGCGAGTGTGATCAGATCCGCGCTCGCCGCGCGCTCGCGAAGATCGAGCCAGCACAGCGCCTGGCTGGCGTCAGTGTGCAGAAGCGCCTCGGGTGCCCTCTCCCGCACGACGGCCGCGATCCTCTCCAGATCCTGCACCGTCCCCGTCTCGTTGTTGACGAGAGCGACCGACACCACCGACACGCTCGGGTCCAGCGCGGTGGCGAGAGAGTCGAGGTCGGCGACGCCGCGCCGGTCGACGCCGACGACGCGACCGCCCGCTTGCTGCACCGGGTGCAGGACTGCGTGGTGATCAGTGGCCAGGCACACGGCGGCACCGGGCCGCGCTCCCGCCGCCCCTCGGATCGCGAGGTTGTCGGCCTCGGTCCCACCGCTGGTGAACACGACCTCCCCGGCCTGGCAGCCGGCGACGGCAGCGAGGCGCTCGCGAGCGCTCTCGAGGGCGGCGCGCGCCTGGCGGGCCAAGGCATGGGCACCCGAGGGGTTGCCGTAGCTGCCCGTCAGCAGAGGCAGCATGGCCTCGACCGCGGCCGGGCGCATCGGAGTGCTCGCAGCGTGGTCGAGGTAGTGCCAGGCACGCGGGTGGGCGGTCGATCCGCTCATCACTCGGGTGCCACGAAGGGCTCGTCCGCTGCGGTGGCGTCACGAGCGGTGCGAGCCGGCGGCGGGGGCGGCGGAGCCGGTGGGGGTGCTGTCATGCCTGGCGGAGGGGGAGGCGGCGGCGGAGGGGGCGGCCCGGCGGCGGACCACCTCGCCGCTGCGCCAGCAGGATCGGCATGGTGGCGCTGGTATGCCGCGGCCACGCACTGGAGGAAGTGATCGGCGTAGACACCCGGTGGCGTCTGGTGCCGCATCGTCGCCACGAGCGGCGTGGCCAGCCGGACGCTGAGAGCGCTGCGGGCCTCGGGTGACAGGTCGGCGATGCGAAGCAGGTAGGACCGCACCAGGGCGAACTGAGCGTCGGTGACAGTGCTCACGTCGAGCGTGCCCGCATACCCCTCGAGGCCCGGGGGCGGGTTGAACCAGACGGCGAGCGCCGGCCTGCTCGCGGTCCGCTCTCTCAGCACCATGGTCCCAGCGAACACATCGCCGAGGCGCTGGCTGCGTGCCGAGAACAGCGCCACCAGCACTGCGATCATCCCGCCGGGAACGAGCAGGAAGTCGACGAGGCCGAGCGCCGAGCGCACGAACGCGTGACGCGCGGAGATCGGGGCGCCCTCGACCGTGACGACGCGAAGACCGAGCGCCGCCTTGCCGGGCGAACGACCTCGTGTCGCCATCTCGGTCACGATCGGGTAGCCGAGGACGACGAAGGCGATGCCGACGATCAGGACGACCAGCGCCAGCCAGCCCTCGCCTCCCAAGAAGCCGGCTGCGACGATCAGGACACCGAGGAGCAGCGCCCCCTGCACCATGAAGTCGATGGAGCGCGCCAGAGCACGCGAGGCGATGCCCGCCGTGTCGAACTCGAGCACGACGGCTTCGGGGGTGACGATCCCGCGCTCGAGGGTGGTCATCGCCTCGCTACGGTACCGGCGGCTGCGCCTTCCGGCCTCAGCCGCACCCCGACATGGACGTCGACCGCTTCATCGCGCGCAACCAGGCCAGCTGGAACCGGCTCGACGAGCTCGTTCGGGTGCGGCGGCGACCGCTGTCGCCCGCCGAGGTGGAGGAGCTCGTCGGCCTCTACCAGCGGGCCTCGGCCCACCTGTCCTTCGCGCGGACTCAGCACGCGGACTCGGCTCTGATCTCCCGCCTGACGCGAACCGTCGCAGGCGCGGCCGGTCGCATCTACAGCACCCGATCGAGGTCGGTCGCCGGGCTCGCGCGGTTCTTCACCACGACGTTCCCCGCCTCCGTCTGGCACATCCGCCGGTTCGTGGCCGCCTCGGCCGCTCTGCTGCTGGTGCCGGCAGTCGTCATGGGCGCCTGGCTGGCCGTCTCGGATGAGGCGCTCGAGGTGTCCGGACCAGCCGCAGCGCGGGAGGCCTACGTGGAGGACGACTTCGAGGCCTACTACTCCTCCGCTCCGGCGGGACAGTTCGCCACGCAGGTCACCGTCAACAACATCCAGGTGTCAATCCTCGCGTTCGCGGCGGGAGCGCTCGTGTGCGTGGTCACGGCGTTCATCCTCGTCTTCAACGGCGCCAACGTTGGAGTCGCCGCTGGCACGTTCGCTGCTGCCGGTGAGCAGGCGAAGTTCTACGGCCTGATCATCCCGCACGGCGCGCTCGAGCTGTCTGCGGTCGTCGTGGCCGGGGCCGCCGGCCTCGCCATCGGCTGGGCGGTGGTCGCACCCGGTGACCGCCCCCGCGCTGCGGCGCTTGCCGACGAGGGGCGGCGCGCCGCGGCGGTCGTCATCGGATTGATGCTCGCCTTCATCGTGGCAGGCACGATCGAGGGCTTCGTGACACCGAGCGGGCTGCCCACCGCGGCGCGGGTGGGCATCGGCCTCGTGGCGTGCGGCGCGTTCTGGGTGTACGTCTTCACTCTGGGTCGCAGAGCAGCATCGCTCGGTTACACGGGCGCGATCGGCGAGCACCAGCACCTGGCGCGGCTATCCGGAGCAACCAGTCAGAGCGAACCTCGTGCCTTGAGCTCGAGGTAGGCGTCGGCGAGCCGCGCCGCGAGCTGGCCGGCTGGAGCGTCGATCACAGTCGCGCCCGATCCGCGAAGACGGGCGATGGCGCTGTCCCGCTCGTCGAGGGCGGCAGCGGCAGCGGCAGCCCGGTAGGCATCGTCGGCGTCGATGGGGGGCGCTGAGGCCCAGAGGGCCATGTCAGGGTCACGGACGGCCGCCACGATCACGACGTGATGGCGCGCCAGGAGCGGCAGGGCCGGGAGCAGTGACTCCCCCACCGCCTGCTCGACGAGATCCGTGAAGAGCACGATGAGAGATCGCCGTCGAAAGCGGGCCGTGGCCCTCGCGAACGCACCGCGGTAGTCGCTCTCCGCGAGCACTGGCTCGAGTGCGTACATGGCGTCCGCCACACGACCCAGCTGCTCCCGCCCGGCTCGGGCCGGGAGCACCGACCTCACCTCTCGATCGAACACGACAAGGCCGCACCTGTCCCCCAGCCGTGTCGCAACCGTGGTGAGGCACATCAGCGCGTCCATGGCGTGCTCGACTCGCGGCACACCGCGGACCTGCCCCGCCATGACACGCCCGTTGTCGAGCAGCATGAGCACGGTCTGGTTGCGCTCGGCTCGATACGTGCGGACCATCGCCTTGCCCGCGCGCGCGGTGGCTGACCAGTCGATGCGGCGGACCTCGTCATCGACCCCGTACTCGCGCAGCTGGTCGAACTCGGTCCCCCCACCACGTCCGCGGGCCGAGCGCAGACCGACCTCGAGGATCCGCGCCCTGTTGATCCGGAGCTCGGCCTCGGCGCGGCTGGCGAACAGCGGGTGCACCCGGAGGACGTCAGGTTGCTTGATGGTGCGCTGGCGAGCTCCGAGACCCAGCGGTCCCTCCACGCGGACGACGAGATCCACTGGGTCGAAGCGACCTCGGCGCGCCGGCACGATCGCAGTGGTGCCCGTGAGGAGCGCGCCGGCGGGAACCACGCCGCGAAGTCGGCGGGTGACGGCCCCCAGTGAGGGCGCCAGCTCGTCGGCCAGCGACACCCGCAGGCGCCGCCGGGTGGGGTTGCGCACGTTCCAGGTGACGTCCGCCTCGGCGCCAAGGGCCAAGACGGGTGGGATCCGCCGTGTCACCTCCAGCCTCGATGGGTCGACCGCCGCGAGCGCGTCCACGACCGCCAGTGCGAGCAGCAGCCCGTCGATCAGCAGGAGCGGCCGCGCCACAGCGGAGCCGGGCAGCGCCAGGACCGCGAGGGATGCCGCGGCGGCGACCAACGCCAGGCGACTGGTGGGGACCAGACGCATCACCGCGGGACCGGCACCGAAGCGAGGAGTCCGTCGAGGACCGCTTCGACGGTGACGCCCTCGAGCTCGAGCTCAGCGCGCAGCTGGACGCGGTGCCGGAGCGTGGGCTTGGCTATCGCCTTCACCTCGTCAGGGGTCACGAACTCGCGTCCGGACAGCCAGGCCCAGGCCTTGGCGGCGTGCAGCAGCATCGCGATGCCGCGAGGGGACGCACCGAGCGAGAGCGACGGCGACTCGCGGGTGGCCCGACCGATCCGCACGAGGTAGTCGAGGACGGGTTCCTCGACTCGAACCTCGTCGACCAAGACCCGAGCGGCCCGCACATCAGCAGCACTGGCGACCGGCCGGACGACATCGCCGACGGCGTGCGGGTCGAGTCCCTCGTCGTGGCGCCGCAGCACCTCTCGCTCCTGCTCCGCTGACGGGTATCCGACCTGCAGCTTCAGCAGGAAGCGGTCGAGCTGGGCCTCCGGGAGCGGGTAGGTGCCCTCGTACTCGATCGGGTTCTGCGTGGCCACCACGATGAACGGCTCCGGCAGTGCGCGGGGCTCGCCCTCGATGGTGACCTGGCGCTCCTCCATCGCCTCCAGCAGAGCGGCCTGCGTCTTCGGCGGAGTGCGGTTGATCTCGTCGGCGAGCAGCAAGTTGGTGAACACGGGGCCCGGCCGGAAGTGAAACGAGCCGCCCGCGGTCGCACGTCCCGCGCTCGTGTAGACGAGCTGCCCGATCACGTCGGAGGGCATGAGGTCCGGAGTGAACTGCACACGTTTGAAGTCGAGGTCGAGAGACGCCGCCAGTGCCTTGGCGATGAGGGTCTTGGCCACGCCGGGAACGCCCTCGAGCAGCACGTGGCCCCCGACCAACAGCGCGGTGACCAGCCCCGAGACCGTCCCGTCTTGGCCCACGATGACCTTGGCCACCTCGTTGCGCACTGCGAGCACTGCGGCTCTCGGGTCGGGCGCCGTCGGGGCGTCGTCCGGCTCGCTCATCTCAGGACCTCCTCACGGATGGACGCGACCGCGGCGGCCACGGCCACCAGCTGCGCGTCGGATGTGATCTCTCGCTCGTCCAGCGCCTCCAGCACCCGAGAGATGCTCTGACCGGTCCGAGCTGCAGTGATCTCGGCGAGCGTCTCGATGGAAGCATCGGGAGCGACGCCGAGCCGCGTGCGCAGTGACCTGCGCAGCGACCCTCGCAGCCTCTCCGCCGCGGCCTGCGGCGACCTCGTGCGGGACAGGAGGCGGCCGACCGCGACCACGAGCTCGGACCCGGACACCTCGACCGGCTGGCGCTCGAGCACCGGCCGCCCGTGGCGGATCGCTCGCCAGAGCGCGTAGAGCACGAAGGCGAACGCCAGCTGGGCGAGCGCTCTCTTCACACCCGCCGGCACGAGATCCACCAGGGTCTTCTCGCCGCCTCCGGCTGGCAGTGGTGCGTCGACGAATCGAACCTCGGTGCCGGCGGAAGGCACGAGCAGTGCTGCCGCCAGGACGGCGTTGTCGTGCTCACCGAGAAGGGCGTTGGTGAGGAGAGCAGCACCTCCCACGGCGACGATCTCACCCGCGCCGAGCTCCTGAGCGACGACGAAGGCGCTGTCACCGTCGCCGTAGCAGCTGTCTGCTCCCGGCGGTACGGCGTAGCGGACCGCTTCACCGCCGTCGACAGGGCCCATGCCGCTCAGCGCCGTGATCGAGCAGGTGCCCACCTCCGTCGGGCGAGCCGCCGGTCGCAGACCGATGTCGTCGAACAGCGGAGTCAAGGGAGACGACGGATCTGTCACCACGAGGGTGCCCCCATCTCGCACCCAGCGCTCGAGATCCGCCGTCTGATCTGGGTCAAGTCGGTCCTGGAGGACGAGGGCCACATCGTCAGCTGCCACAGGAAGACCAGCGGTGAGATCGACGCGACCTCCGAGCCGGCGCACCAGCTCCACGAGGGCGCTCGTCCCGAGCGGCGCGTCCGATCGCGGGTCGAGCGGCGGGCCGTCACGGCCGGGCCGACCACCGGCGAGGGCTGCGAGGAGGAGCGCCGCAGCGACGCAGACGCCGACGACGAGGCCGCGGGACGGGCGAACCCGTTCGGCGATGCTCATCGAGCGCCGGCTCCGACGCTGAGCACCTCGGTGGCCAGATCCTCGAAGCGCGATGCTTCGGACGGGCCCGTGGGCCGCGCCCCGTACCACGCCGACTCGAAGAGATCAGTCGCCTCCACGAGGGCGGTGGCCGCGGGCGGTCTGGCCCGTTCGACGTCATCGACGTACTCGCGGGCGGTGCGACCTGCCAGGTCCGCGACAGCGCCCTGCGCGACGAGCTCCGCGATCAGGGCGCGGTGACGGCAGCGCAGGCCCTCTCTCCAGCGGCCGGCACGCTCCAGCGCCGCCGCCTCGGATCTCCACTCAGCGGGGCTGCGCGTGAGCTCGACCATCACCCGTCCCTCCCTGCGTTGAGGCGACGGGGTGTACCCGACACGACCGAACCGCACGATCAGGAGCACCGTCACCGCGATGGCGGCCAGCACGAGCGTCCACGCGATCACGGTTCCCGCTCCGCTCCCCACGAGGCTGCCGAGGACCTTGCCGATCTGCTCGCCGAACCAGTCGATCACCCGGTCTGGTAGTGACTCGCCGGGCCGGTCGTACCGCGGATCGGCAAGTATCGAGTCGGCGATGTCGCGCACCGTGTCGGGATCGTGACCGCTGGGCGGGAGGTCCATCAGGACGCTGGGAACGCCTTGGGGATGTCGAGCTCCAGGTCGAGACCCTCCGTGCGCACCCGCAGATCGAGGTAGATGAGCACTGTGGTGGCAGCGACGATCGGCATCGTGATGAGCGAGGTCAGGATGCTCGCGGCGGCGGCCAGCAGCCACCCGTAGCCCGCAGTGCCGACGAGGAGCGACAGCGTGGTGGGCACCAGTCCGAGGGCATAGCCGAACAGGCCCGCCACGATCCCCGACAGCACGGCGAGCCCCATCACCTGCCAGAACCTGCGCCCGACGAGCCGCGCCGAGCGCCGCATCGCAGCAACAGGTCCCAGCCGCTCGGCTCCCACGACCGGCGCCGTGACGAGGAACCACGTCATCACGGCCAAGGCAGGAAAGCCGAGCAGCAGCATGCCCAGGGCCTCTGCCACGTGCACGAGCAACCAGCTCGCGAGGAGCGGCCAGGCGAGAGGCAGTGATCCGCGCAGCAGATCGGCGAGGCTGAGGTCGCGGCCGACGTGCCAAGCACCTACCAGGCGGACGATGCCGGCGGCCACGAACACGAGCGCCAGCGCCGGACCGAACAGCACGACCATCTGCGCCCAACCGCTGCCGCCACCGCCGTCCAGACCGGCGAAGGACTGGTCGGGCTGGTCGAAGGCCTGCAGGAACGAATCGCCACCGAGCAGGTCGCGTTGGAGCCAGGCTCCGAGGATCTGCACCGGCACGGCGAACACGGCGGTCAGGGCGATGATCGTCGCCGGCGCCGCCTTCAGGATGGCGAAGCCGCCGTCGAGCAGGTCCGAGACCGTCATCGGTCCGAGCGGCGGGATGCCAGGTCGCGCGCGCTGCGCTGCTCGCGCGGGGGTGGGGGCGCCCTGCGGCACAGGGGACCGGGGGGTCGCGACGGTCTCGGGGGCAGCCCAGTCCACGGCACAGTTCTACCGGTCCTCGCGCCCGCCGTGCCGCGGGCGGCGCTGAGGAGCTGCGTCACCTCGCGCTCGCGCTGTCGCGGTAACGTCCGAGCCGTGCGAGATCAGCCGCCCGCCACACCGAGTTGAGCCAGCTCCGCCTCAACCCGCTCACGGGCCGATGGGTCACGGTCGCCGTAGAGAGGGCCGCACGCCCCGGAGAGCTCATCTCCCGGCAGCTGCCGGTCGAGTCAGAGCCCGGTCGCAAGTGCCCGTTCTGTCCGGGCAACGAAGAGGCCACGCCGCCCGCGCTCGAGAGCTACGGACCGGGCGGCAGCTGGCTCGTGCGGGTCGTCCCCAACCTGTTCCCCGCCTTCGAGGGGAACGAGACGCTGCGCGTGCAGAACCTCGGTCCTGTCTTCACGCAGGCCTACGCCAGCGGCGTGCACGAGGTCCTCGTGTTCTCACCCGACCACACCAGCACTTGGGCCGACCTCGATGACAAGCAGGCGGGTCTGGCGATGGCCGCCATCCGTGATCGCATGGAAGACCACGCGCGGCGATCGACGGTCAGGTACACCCAGGCCATCGTGAACGCGGGCCGGGAGGCGGGCGCCTCGCTGGAGCACCCGCACGGCCAGCTGCTCGGCATCCCCTTCGTGCCCGGCGAGATCGCAGAGGAAGAGGCCGGGTTCCGCCGCTTCGAGGGGTCATGCCTGCTCTGCACGGCTGTGGAGGCCGAGCTCCAGGCCGACCATCGGGTCGTGATCGACGATGAGCGCGTCATAGTCGTGTGCCCCTTCTGGAGCGGCTCGCCCTACGAGATGCTCGTGATCCCGCGCATTCACGAGGTGCACCTCGAGAACACCGCCCCGGCCGACGTCGTGGCGGTCGGCCGTGCGATCCGGGATGCTCTTGCGCTGCTGCGCTCCAAGGTGGGCGACTGCGCCTACAACCTCGTGTTCCACACCGCCCCCCACCACCACGAGGGTCCCTTCCACTGGCACGTCCACATCGTCCCGCGGCTCACGAGCCTGGCGGGCTTCGAGCAGGGCACGGGAGTGATGATCAACATCGTCGCTCCCGAGCTGGCGGCGCGACACCTGGCGGGCTGAGCCGCCTCAGCCGCGGCGCAGTCGCACCGCCATCTCGTAGGCGACCCGCCGCGGCACGCCCAGCTGAGCCGCCACCTCCGCCGCGGCGTCTCGCGCCGAAGCGCCGGCGGCGAGAGCGGAATGCACGGCTGCTTCGATCTCGCCGGCCTGTGCCACCTCTGGCTCGGGTGCGCCTTCCAGCACGAGGACCATCTCCCCGCGCGGCTCCTTGTCGGTCGTCCAGGCGACGGCATCGCTCAGCGTGCCGCGCCACGTCTCCTCGTGGAGCTTGGTGAGCTCGCGGCCGATGGCGACCCGCCGATCGGCTCCACAGGCGTCGAGCAGATCACCGAGGGTGCGAGCGAGTCGGTGCGGCGCCTCGAAGATGACGACGGTGCGCCGCTCCGCGGCGATCTCAGCGAGGCGGTCGCGCCGACCGGAGCCCTTGCGAGGCAGGAAGCCTTCGAACACGAACCGGCCCGCTGGGAGCCCGCTGAGCACGAGAGCGGTCAGCGCGGCGGATGGTCCGGGGATGACCTCGACCGGGAGCCCGGCGTCGAGTGCCCCACGCACGAGGTGCCCGCCAGGATCGGAGATCCCCGGCATGCCCGCGTCGGACACCAGGGCCACCCTCTCCCCCGCCGCGATCCGATCGAGGACCGCCCGGGCGGCCGTCTCCTCCGTGTGGTCGTTCACGACGATCAGCGGCTTGCGGTCGATGCCCGCGTGCTGGAGCAGTCGGCCGGTGCGTCGCGTGTCCTCGCAGCAGATCGCGTCTGCGGCGCGCAGCGCCTCGACCGCTCGCGGCGCGAGGTCGCCGAGGTTGCCGATCGGAGTTCCCACCAGCACGAGAGGCATCAGGGGTCAGTCCTGCAGCTCGAGCTGATCACCGGCGGCGAGGTTCCACCGCGCGAACGAGCCCGCCTCGGCTTCTATCACGCACTGCGCCCGGGCCACCGGCCGCGAGAGGCGATGCCTCGGGAGACGGCTCACCCTGAGCACCGTGAGGTCTCGGTCGCACCACGCGACGTCGAGGTCGAAGCGCATCCCGATCGAGTGGACCGAGCGCGCGGGCGTGATGAGCATGACGCCTTCGATGCCGTCGCGGCCGAGCAGGCCCCGCCGGCGCGCCTGACGGGTGGCGGCCACCTCGACGCTGGCCAGCACCTCTCCGTCACGCAAGAGCCACGGCATCAGCGCGACCGTAGGGCTTCAGACGTTGAACCGGATCTCCAGGACGTCGCCGTCGTCCACGACGTAGTCCTTGCCCTCGACGCGCAGCTTGCCCACCTCTCTCGCCTTGGCCCAGGAGCCGAGCTCGAGCAGCTCGTCCCAGTGGATCACCTCGGCCCGGATGAACCCACGCTCGAAGTCGGTGTGGATGACACCAGCGCACTGGGGAGCCTTGTAGCCGGCACGGAACGTCCAAGCGCGCGACTCCTTCTCACCCGTGGTGAGGAAGGTGCGGAGCCCCAACAGCTTGTAGGCGGCATGGAGGAACTTCGGCAGCGCTCCCTCACCGAGTCCGAGCCCCTCCAGCATCTCGACGCGCTCGTCCGCGTCGAGCATTGCCGCCTCCGCCTCGAGCTGCACGCACATGCCGATCACCTCGGCCTTGCCGTCGAGCTCGGCCCGGATCGGAGCGGTCACCGACTCGATGTCGTCGATCTGGTCCTCGGCCACGTTGACCAGAGCCATGACGGGCCGGTTCGTCAGGAGGAAGTAGCCCCTCAGCAGCTTGCGCTCATCGTCCTTCAGGGCGGCGCGGTACAGCGGGGTGCCCGCCTCCAGGATGGCCTTGGCCTTCTCCAGCGCGGCCACCTCGTCTGCGAGCGACTTGTCTCCCTTCGCTGCTCGCCGTCGCTTCTCGATCTGGCTCTCGACGGTCTCGAGATCGGCGTACGTGAGCTCGAGCTCGACGACCGAGAGGTGCTCGAGCGGATCGGAGGGTCCCGGCACGTCGTCGTCGGCGAACGCACGAAGGACGAAGACGATGGCGTCGACCTCACGTATGTGCGCCAGGAACTTGTTGCCGAGCCCCTCGCCCTTGCTCGCCCCCGCGACCAGTCCACCGATGTCCACGAACTGGACCGTGGCTGGCACGACGCTCTTGCTCTTGCTCATGGCCGCCAGCGCGTCGAGCCGAGCGTCGGGCACGCGTGCAACGCCCACGTTGGGGTCGGTGGTGGCGAAGGCATACGGAGCGGCCAGAGCGCCGCCGCCCGCCAGCGCGTTGTACAAGGACGACTTGCCGGCATTCGGGAGGCCGACGAACCCAAACCGCTCCATGGCGCTGCAGGGTACGAGCACGGCGTCGCCGCACCCCAACCAGCCCTGGGTAGCGTGCGTGCGATGGAGACGATGTCACCCGCTGATGCCCTCGACCGGGTCGTCTACCTGCTCGACCGTGACCTGGCGGAGGGTCGCCGCATCCAGGCCTACGTGAAGGCCCGTGACCTGGTGCGCGAGCTGGGCGACGAAGAGATCGCCGCGCGCCACGCCGACGGCACGCTGCTCGAGCTGCCGGGCATCGGCGCCTCCACCGGCAAGGTGATAGCGCTGGCGCTGGACGGAGGCATCGAGGAGCACCTGGCGGCCCTCGAGGAGGACACCGCCATCGACATCGGGGAGGGCGCCGAGATCCGGGCCGCTCTTCGCGGTGACTGCCACAGCCACACGACGTGGAGCGATGGCGGCGCGCCCGTGGAGGTGATGGCTCGCACGGCCATGGCGCTCGGTCACGAGTACCTGGTCGTCACCGACCACTCCCCACGCCTCACGATCGCTCACGGCCTCAACCGCGACCGGCTGGTCGCCCAGCTCGACGAGATCGAGCAGCTGCGCGAGGAGCTGGCACCCTTCCGCATCCTCACGGGCATCGAGGTCGACATCCTCCAGGACGGTGCGCTCGACCAGGAGGACGACCTGCTGGAGCGCCTCGACGTGGTCGTGGCGAGCGTGCACTCGAAGCTCTCGATGCCCGAGCCCGAGATGACCCGTCGCATGGTGCTGGCCGTGGCGAGCCCTCACGTCGACATCCTGGGCCACTGCACAGGCCGCAAGGTCGTGGGGGCAGGCCGCCCGCAGTCGAAGTTCGACCCCGACATCGTGTTCGCGGCCTGTGCCCGCTTCGACACGGCGATTGAGATCAACTGCCGACCCGAGCGGCAGGACCCGCCTGAGGAGCTCCTGTCGCTGGCACTCGACTGGGACTGCAAGGTGTCGATCGACACCGATGCCCACGCACCCGGCCAGCTCGAGTGGCAGGCCTATGGCTGCGACAAGGCTGCGCGCCTGGGCATCGAACCTGAGCGCATCGTCAACACGTTGACCGCCGACGACCTCCTGGCGTGGGCCGGTAACCACCCCACAGCCTGAACCTCTGGTTCGGCACGCCTCGTTGACAGCCCTGGAGTGGAGCCGCGGACGCTCGGCTCGGTAACGTGGCCGACTCATGTCGAAGCGCACCAAGAAGGCCACGCTGCGGGCTCGCAAGAAGAAGGCCAACCACGGCCGCAAGCCCAACCGCGGGCGCAACTCCTAGAGCTAGCGCAGCACGCGCTGCAGCGCTGACCGTGCGGCATTCATGCCGCACATGCCGTGCACGCCACCACCGGGCGGTGTCGACGACGAGCACAGGTAGAGGCGTGGGTTGCCCGTTCGGTAGGGATGCACGCCTGGGCGAGGGCGCAAGAGGAGCTGCGGGCCGCCGAACGACCCACCGTTGATGTCTCCACCCACGTTGTTGGGGTTGTGGTCCTCATACCAGGCGTTGCCGGCGGTGTGCCTCGCCAGCACGACGTCGCGAAAGCCGGGCGCGAAGCGTTCGAGCTGGCCCTCGATGGCGTCGGTCATGTCGACGCTGGAACCGTTGGGCACGTGGCAGTAGGTCCACAGCGTGTGCTGGCCCGCCGGCGCACGGGACGGGTCGGCCAGGCTCTGCTGGCCCACCAGCACGAACGGGCGCTCCGGATGTCGACCTGCGGCCACCTCTGCTTCGTTCGCAGCCACCTCCTTCAGCGTGCCCCCGAGGTGCAGTCCGCAAGCGCGCCGGCAGTCCTCGTTCGCCCACGGAACCGGCTCCGACAGCGCATAGTCCACCTTGAACACGCCAGGCCCGTAGCGGAAGCGCTCGAGGCGGCGTCGGTAGGTGGATGGCAGCGCATCGCCGCAGATGGCGAGCAGCTGGCGCGGTGTCACGTCGAAGAGCACAGCCTTCGAAGGGGGCACGTCGCCGAGCGTCCGCACGGCACGGCCGGTCTCCATCACTCCGCCTGCCTCGGCGACGGCAGCGGCAAGAGCATCCGAGATGGCCTGGGAGCCTCCCTTGGCGACGGGCCAGCCCGCCACGTGACCCGAAGCCAGCAGCATGATCCCGGCGGAGGCCGTCAGCGGGCGGTTGAGCGGGAGGAACGCGTGCGCCGCCGCACCCGCGAACAGACCGGCCGCTTCATCTGTGGCGAAGATCCGGCCGAGCACCGTCGCCGGCAGCAGCGCGCGGGTGCCGAGGGCGGCCAGGGTGAGCGGATGCTCGGGCCAGCGCAGGAGCGGTCCGAACACGTCGGCTGCAAGATCGTCCCAGTGGCGCGCCGCCCAGCCGATGGTGCTGTCCCACCGCTTGGCGTCAGCTCCAAGGTCCGCGAGCGTCGCCTCCAGCGACCGGTGCATGACGCCAGCCCGGCCCCCATCGAGCGGGTGCGCCAGCGGGATCTCGGCGTGCAACAGCTCGAGGCCGTGGCGCTCCAGCCCGGCGGCCTTGAAGAACGGCGATACCGCCGCCAAGGGGTGGATCGCCGAGCACACGTCGTGGGCGAAGCCCGGCAACGTCAGCTCCGCTGTGCGTGCTCCGCCCCCGACGGTGTCCTTCGCCTCGAGGACGAGCACCGACCTACCGGCTCGAGCGCAGGTGAGAGCGGCAGCCAGGCCGTTCGGTCCTGCTCCCACCACCACGACATCGGGCACGGACCGAGCGTAGTTAGCGGCTGAGTAGTGTCCCGACCCATGGGTGTGACGATCGACGAGATCCTGGTGGGCGACCCGCCCGAGGCGTGGGAGGCAGCCGGGTTCACAGTTGATGGGGACGGCACGTGCCGCATCGGCAGCGTGCGCGTGCGGCTCGTGGGTCGCAACGGTGGCAAGCGCATCTTGGGCTGGTCGTTGCGCGATGCCCCGAGCGCGAGGCTTGCCGACGGTCTGCTCGATGGCCTGCCCACGACCGCCTCCGAGTCCGACCCCGCCACACCAGCCAGCCATCCCAACGGCGCCACCCACATCGACCACGTGGTGCTGCTGTCGCCAGACCTTGCGCGCACGACCGCGGCGCTGGGCACGTTGGGCATCGAGCCGCGCGGCGAGCGCGAGACGGACAGCTACGGGGCGCCGATGCGCCAGATGTTCTTCCGCTTGGGCGAGGTGATCCTCGAGCTCGTCGGAGGCAAAGAGCCCGGCGAGGGGGCGCCTGGCTTCTTCGGCCTAGCGATCACGGTGGCCGACATCGACGCTGCCGCGATCATGCTCGGTGATCACCTCGGCACCGTGAAGGACGCCGTGCAGGACGGGCGCCGCATCGCGACCCTGCGCCATCGAGACCTGGGGATGTCGGTGGCGACCGCCCTCATGTCGCCCGAACCGCGCGACAGCTAGCGCGATCCCACCGAACTAGCGTCACCTCCAGATGCTCGACCATGTCTTCACCGATGCGATCGGTGCGCTGCGAGACACCTTCGAGAAGGCGTTCCTGGAGCGCCAGGCGTTCGAGGAGCGGTTCCAGGTGGACGTGCTGCTCGGTGACACGACTTGGGAGACCTCCTACGGCCTTCCTGGCGAAGGGCTGCCGCCGCGGGTGCAGGCTGACATCACTCTGGACTGGCCCACGTGGGCGCAGAGCGCTTACCGGTCGTGGTACATCGGCGAACCCTCCGACGAAGCGCCCCGCATCGAGATCGAGATCGTCATGCGCATCCAGCGACTGGCGTCAATGCCGGACGTCAAGCCGGTGCTGGCGGTTCTGCCCGAGACGAGCCCCCCGATCGGGGCGGAGCGGCTGGAGCGCTCGGCGCCGACTGTCGAGATCAGCTTCGATGGCGAGCTCGAGCCCGAGGACTGGGCGCTGGAGGTGTCCTATGAGGGCAGCTACGAGCTCGACGAGGCAACGCTGGCTGACGGGTCGATCCTCGACGACCACTTCTCCTCGATGGGCGGGTGGATCGCGTCGACCTTGGTCCGCCTCGGCGACCTGAAGCTCGACTTCCTTCCCGCCGACGAAGAGGGCTGAGCCGCCCCCTTCAGGCTCAGGCGCCCTGTCCGAGCGCCGCCTCGACCTCCGCCTTGGCGCCCTCGGGCAAGGTGGTGACTGCCACCCGGCCGATGCCCTCGAAGCGGCCCAGCTCGTCGATCACCGCGGGGTCGAGCCCGGTGTCGATCAACAGGAGCAGAGCCGAGCGACCCGGGTCGATCCAGTTGGCCATGTCCTTCACCCACTGGTCTTCGAGGCCCTTGTCGACCAGCTTGCCGTAGAGCGCTCCCGCCGCGGCTCCGCCGATCGCTGCCCCGAGGAAGACCGGGCCGCCGATAAGCAGCCCTGCGAGCATCCCCCACCAGGTGCCCGACAGCGCACCGCGTGCGGGAGTGACGTCGACCGTCTCGACGACCTTCGTGCGGCCTTCCTCGTCCTTGGCGACGATGACGGCGTCGTGCATCGTGAGCTTGCCCTCGCTCGCCAGGTTCGCCATGGCCAGCAGCAGCTCGGAGGCGCGGCTCGGCTTGTCCAGCACGATCGCGAGGATCTCCTGGCTTCCAGCGGGATCTGACGTCGAAGGGTCGCTCACGGCGGTTCACGCTACCGGCCCGACCGGCTCACGAGCCGCTCGCCGAAGGGAGGCGGCGGTAGCGTGACCGGATGCGTCACGCACCGACGATCGACCAGATCAGGCGGGCGCCGAAGGTGCTGTTGCACGACCACCTCGACGGGGGCCTGCGCCCGTCCACGGTCATCGAGCTGGCGCGGGAGGTCGGCTACGACGCGCTGCCCACCTTCGACGAGCACGAGCTGGCCACGTGGTTCACGACCGGCGCGGCGCGGCAGGACCTCGAGCTGTACCTCGACACGTTCACCCACACCGTCGCCGTGATGCAGACGAAGGAGTCCCTTGTTCGAGTGGCGAGCGAGTGTGCCCAGGACCTCGCCGCGGATGGGATCGTCTACGCGGAGATCCGTTTCGCGCCGGAGCTGCACATCGACGGCGGCCTCACGCTGGACGAGGTCGTGGAAGCAGTGCTGGAGGGCTTCCGGCTCGGCAGCGCCGGCACCTCGCTGACGGTCGGCACGCTCGTGACAGCCATGCGCCACGCTGCACACTCGCGCGAGATCGCCGAGCTGGCCGTGCGCCACCGCGACGCAGGTGTCGTCGGCTTCGACATCGCGGGCAGCGAGGCCGGCAACCCACCCACCCGCCACCTCGACGCCTTCCAGTACGTCGCGGCTGAGAACTTCCACATCACGATCCACGCTGGCGAGGCGTTCGGGCTGCCGTCGATATGGGAGGCGGTGCAGCTCTGCGGTGCCGAGCGGCTCGGCCACGGCGTGCGGATCATGGACGACATCAAGGTCGGCGACGACGGGCGCGCCACGCTCGGGCGGCTAGCCAGCTTCGTGCGAGACCGGCGCGTACCGCTGGAGATGTGCCCAACCTCCAATGTGCACACCGGAGTCTCCCCCTCGATCGCCGAGCACCCCATCGGCGTGCTGGCGCGCCTTCGCTTCAGGGTCACCGTCAACACCGACAACCGGCTCATGAGCGGGGTGTCGCTGACATCCGAGCTGGCCGCACTGGTGGAGGCCTTCGACTATGGCTGGGACGAGATCGAGTGGTTCACGCTCAACGCCATGAAGAGCTCGTTCTGGCCGTTCGACCAGCGACTGCGGATCATCAACGAGCTCATCAAGCCGGGCTACGCCGCCCTCAGGGCGAGCCACCTCTGACCAACCAACGTCTGTGAACCCCCACGTCCGCCATGCGGCCGCCCGGGTTCACAGACCTTGGAGGATGGACCGGCTGGCGGAGCAGCCGAGGCGCGTGGCCCCTGCCTCGACCATCGCCAGCGCGGTCGCGGCATCACGGATGCCACCGCTCGCCTTCACCCCGAGACGAGGGGCGACGGTGGCTGCCATCAACCGCACCGCAGCGACCGACGCTCCCCCGGCGGGGTGGAACCCGGTCGATGTCTTCACGTAGTCCGCCCCGGCCGCCTCGGCCACGCGGCATGCCGTGACGATCTGGGCATCGGTCAGCACGGCGGACTCGATGATCACCTTGAGGAGGACGGAGTCGGGCGCGCTCGCACGCACAGCGGCGATGTCATCGTGAACGGCGTCCCATTGCTCGGCCACCGCCAGACCCAGGTTGATGACCATGTCGATCTCGTTGGCGCCCGCGTCGATCGCAACCTCAGCCTCATGGGCCTTGACGGCGGGCTGGTGGGCACCGCTCGGGAACCCGATGACGGTGCAGATGTCGATGCCCACCCCGAGACCCTCGGTGATCGGCAGCTGGGACGGGGACACGCACACCGCCGCCACACCGAGATCGGTCGCCTCCTCGCACAGAGCGATCACCTCGTCCGCCGTCGCCTCAGGGCGCAGGAGGGTGTGATCGATCATCCCGGCGAGGGTGGCGCGGTCCATGCCTGTCATCATGCCTGCATGCAGGTGACCGTCGTCGACCATCCGCTCGCCGCCCAGCTGCTCGCCCGACTTCGCGACGAGACGACCGATCGGGCCGGCTTTCGCCTGGCCATGGACGACCTGTCAGGGATCCTGGTCTACGAGGCGACCCGAGACGTGGAGGTCGAAGCCATCGAGGTTCGCACGCCGCTCGCCATAGCGGCGGGCACACGAATACCACGGCCACCCCTCGTGGTCCCGGTGCTGCGGGCTGGCCTCGGGATGCTCGGCGGCGTGCTCCGGCACCTGCCTGAGACAGACACCGGCTTCATCGGGCTGGCCCGCAATGAGGAGACCTACCTCCCGGAGTCCTACATGAACTCGGTGCCCGACGAGCTCGGCGGTCGATCGGTACTCGTGCTCGACCCGATGCTCGCGACGGGCGGGTCGCTGGAGCACAGCTGCCGCACCCTGGCCGAGCGAGGGGCGGGCCAGCTGACGGCGGTCTGCGTGCTCGCCGCACCCGAGGGGATCGAGCGCATCCGCGCCTCGGGGCTGGTCGCCCACGTGGTGACCGCCGCGGTCGACGAGCGGCTGAACGAGCAGGCCTACATCGTTCCGGGGTTGGGCGACGCCGGCGACCGCCTCTTCGGCACCGCTTAGCACCCGAGGCTTGCGAGCAGCTCGGTGGCTGCGTCGAGCACCTCGTTGACCGCCGCCTCGCCGTCCGTTCGCGCCCGCTCGACCTCGCCGGCCTGAGCGACTGGCGCCACCGCCTCGGCATAGCACTTCACCTTCGGCTCGGTGCCACTCGGGCGGATCACGAGGCGAGCTCCCGCGAGCGTGAAGATCAGCACGTCCGAGGACGGCAGGCGCTTCGCCTCGAGCAGGTCTTCGATCGCCACGACCGGCCGCCCAGCGACCGACGGTGGCGGGTCGGCTCGCAGCGCGGCCATCGCAGCGGTGACGCGGGCGAGCCAGTCAGAACCAGCGAGACGGATGGACCGCTGGCGGGTCACGTGGACGCCATGTGTCGTGAAGATCTCGTCGAGCCGGTCGAGCAGGGTCTGCCCGTCCGCCTTCAGGCGCGCTCCGAGGTCGGCCACCACCAGCGCCGCCGTGATGCCGTCCTTGTCGCGCACGAGGTCGCCCACGCAATACCCGAGCGCCTCCTCATAGCCGAAGAGGAAGCGCTGGCCGGCCGCCGGGGCTCTCACAACCCACTTGAAGCCGGTCAACGCCTCCGCGTACCCAGCTCCGGCCGATCTAGCGATGCTGCTCAGCAGCCGCGATGACACAACCGTCGTCACGACGACGTCGTCCGGTCCGCGGGGATGCGTCCGCAGCACGTGATCCGCGAGCAGGGCGCCGAGCTCGTCACCCGACAGCGCGCGCCAGCTGGAGCTCGATGGGTCGGGCACGGCGACAGCAAGTCGATCCGCGTCGGGATCGTTGGCGAGGACCAGATCAGCTCCGACGTTCCGAGCGAGCGCCAGCGCGAGATCGAGCGCTCCGGGCTCCTCCGGGTTGGGGAACGCGACCGTCGGGAAGTCGGGGTCGGGCTCGGCCTGCTCGGTCACCTCGTGCAGCGCGCCGAACCCGGCTCGGCGAAACGCTGCGCGCAAGGTCTGTGCGCCCACGCCGTGCATCGCGGTGTAAGCGATCTCCAAAGAGGTCGGCGCGCCGCGGTCGAGCAGGGCCACGGCACCGTCCAGGTATGCATCAACCACTGACTCGTCGAGGTCTTCGATCCGCTCCGTCGCGAGCGGGATCCCGGACAGCGCGCCGACGGCGTCGATCCTGGCGGAGATCTCCTCGTCGGCCGGGGGCACGATCTGTGCGCCGTCGCCCAGGTACAGCTTGTAGCCGTTGTCTGCGGGCGGGTTGTGGCTGGCGGTGATCATGACACCGGCCACAGCCCCCAGGTGGCGGACAGCGAACGCGACCACTGGCGTCGGAAGCGGCCGCGGCAGCATCAGCACCCGAAAGCCCGCACCGGCGAGCACCTGGGCCGTGTCGTTGGCGAAGTCGTCGCTTCGGTGGCGCGCGTCTCGACCTACCACCACGGGCCCTTCGGCTCCGTGGGCGCGGAGCCAGGCGGCCACCCCGGCCGTGGCGCGTCGCACGATCGCTCGGTTCATGCGGTTGGGCCCGCCGCCGAGGGCACCCCGAAGGCCGGCTGTACCGAACTGCAGGCGGGCGCCGAATCGGTCGCGCAGCGCTGCCAGGTCGCGGGCTGCCAGCAGATCGTCGATCTCGCGACGCGTCACCGGGTCGGGGTCCTCGTCGCGCCACGCCTTGGCGGCGGAGACGAGGGCGCGGTCGTCAGCAGCCATGGCTTAGGAGCCGAGCCGATAGGCGAGGCGACCATGAGCGCAGTGTCGCCAGTCCAGCGGTACCCCGTCCTGCCACGCCCCCATCCGCGCATCCCCTTGACGTCGCGGCCGGTGTCACAACCGGGCGACGACCTTCGCCAGGAGCTCGCCCATGGTCAAGGCCGCTCGCCGACCGGCATCGATCACCTCGGCATGATCGAGGTTCCCCTCGCCGAGCCCTGCTGCGAGGTTGGTCACGAGTGACAGCCCGAGGACCTCGGCGCCGAGATGGCGGGCGGCGATCACCTCGTGCACCGTCGACATGCCCACCAGGTCGGCTCCTAGCGTGCGCAGCATCCGGATCTCCGCCGGGGTCTCGTAGTGGGGGCCGGGGAGGCCGGCGTAGACCCCCTCGGCGAGTGAAGGGTCGACCTCTCGCGCAAGAGCGCGCAGCCGCGGCGAGTACGCCTCGGTGAGATCGACGAAGCGCGGCAGCCCCAGCTCGGCGGGGGCGGGAGCGCCTTCGAGCGGGGAGCGCGCCGTGAGGTTCAGGTGATCCGCTATCAGCACGGGCTGGCCGATCTTCCACTCGGCGCGCAACCCGCCAGCCGCGTTGGTGAGCACCACGACACGGCAACCGGCGGTCACGGCCGAACGCACGCCGTGCACGACGGTGGCCAGCGCGTGGCCCTCGTAGGCGTGGACGCGGCCGAGCAGCACGAGGACCCGTAGACCCTCGCTCGTCTCGATCGACCGCAGCATGCCGGCGTGACCGACGACCCCCGTCGGCGGGAAGCCAGGGAGCTCGGACGTGGCGACCTCGACCTGCGCTTCACCGAGGGGCTCAGCGGCCGGCGCCCAGCCAGATCCGAGCACGACGGCGACGTCGTGCTGCGCGACACCCGTCCGCTCGACGATGGCCGCTGCGGCGTCCGCGACCAACCCCCAAGGGCTAGCCGCCCCGCCCATCAGAGCCCCATCGACGCGGTCAGCTGCCCCAGCGATGCGCCCGGGCGCGCCCCCGTGTGGCCCAGCACCGCCGATGCCGCAACGGAGCCGAGCTTCCCGCAGACCTCGAGCGGCCGGTCATGTGTGAACCCGAACAGGAAGCCGGCCGCGTAGAGGTCGCCGGCGCCCGTCGTGTCGACCACGTCCACCGGATGAGGATCCACCACCACGACCTCATCTCCGCGAGCCACGACTGAGCCGCGTGGTCCGCGGGTGACGATCGCGACCTCCGCGTCGGCCCTCGCGGCCGCAAGTGCCTCGTCGAAGGTGTCGACCTCGTACAGCGCGAGAGCCTCGGCCTCGTTGGCGAACAGGATGTCGACCTGGTCGGTCACGAGGTCACGCCATTCGGCTCGGTGGCGCTCGACGCAGAACGTGTCAGACAACGTGAGGCTCACTCGACGGCCCGCGTCGTGTGCGACGCGGCTGGCCTTCCAGTAGGCCTCCTTGGCCTCCGGCCTATCGAACAGGTAGCCCTCGAGGAAGGTCACCTGTGCGGCGGCGATCAGATCGCTGTCGACGTGCTCGGGCCCGAAGAACTCCGATGAGCCCAGGTAGGTGTTCATGGTCCGTTGCGCGTCCGGTGTGACGACGATCAGGCAGCGACCCGTCGGCGGGCCCTCGGTCGCGGGCTTCGAGCGGAACAGCACACCCGTGGATCGCATGTCGTGCGCGAAGACAGCACCGAGCTGATCGTCGAACACTCGACCGATGTAGGCGGCCTTGCCGCCGAAGCTGGCGATGCCCGAGACGGTGTTGGCAGCCGAGCCGCCTGACATCTCGATGCCTACTCCCATCGCCTCGTAGAGCGCCTCCGCACGCACCGTGTCGACGAGGGTCATCGAGCCCTTGACCAGGCCATGCGCCTCGAGGAAGGCCTCTTCCTCATGGGTGAGCACGTCCACCAGCGCGTTGCCGATGCCCACGACGTCCAGCGAACCAGGCACTGCGGCAGGTGAGGTCACGGCGGTCGAGGCTACCCGCCCGTCGTGGCCACGAACGCGCCCCGAGGTCGCCTGTTGGGCCCGGCCTCCGCAAGTACCCTTCCAGGGTGGTCGAAACGAACCCTCATCGCCTCCCTCGCAGCGTCCTCCCCCGCCGCTACGACCTCACCCTGACACCCGATCTGGAGGCCGCTACGTTCGCGGGCTCCGTTGACATCGATGTCGATGTCCTCGAGGACGTCGACACGGTCGTCCTCAACGCCATCGAGCTCGAGATCGACGATGCATGGGTCGTCGTGGACGGTCGCCGGCTCGAGGTGGAGGTCAGCCTCGACGAGGCGGTAGAGCGCGCAACACTCGCTCTACCAGAGACGCTGCCGCCAGGTCCGGCTGTCGTGTCATTGCGCTTCCGCGGACATCTGAACGACAAGCTCAGAGGGTTCTACCGATCGAGGTTCACCGACGACCAGGGTGACGAGCGGGTGATCGCGACGACCCAGTTCGAGGCCACCGACGCGCGTCGAGCCTTTCCCTGCTGGGACGAGCCCGACTGCAAGGCGGTCTTTGCAGTCACGCTGGTGATCGAGGCCGACCTCCAGGCCGTGTCGAACAGCGCAATCATCTCTGACGAGCTGCAGGACGACGGCCGGCGCCGCGTGCGCTTCGCGGACACGATGGTGCTGTCCACCTACCTGGTCGCGTTCATCGTCGGCCCGCTCGAGGCCACCGACCCTGCTGATGTCGATGGCACCCCGGTGAGGCTCCTCTGCCCGCCGGGCAAGCGGCACCTCACGCCGTTCGGCCTCGAGGTCGCGGAGTACTCGCTGCGCTACCTCGCGGACTACTTCGACCTGCCCTACCCAGGCGACTCGCTCGATCTGATCGCCATCCCCGACTTCGCGTTCGGTGCCATGGAGAACCTCGGCTGCGTGACCTTCCGCGAGACGCTTCTCCTCGCAGATCCTGACCAGGCCACGCAGGGCGAGCTCCAGAACGTCGTCGACGTCATCGCGCACGAGCTGGCTCACATGTGGTTCGGCGATCTCGTCACGATGCGATGGTGGAACGGGATCTGGTTGAACGAGGCCTTCGCCACCTTCATGGAGCTGAAGGTCACCGACGCGTTCCGTCCCGAGTGGGAGCGGTGGGTGAGCTTCGGATTGGCTCGCACAACCGCGTTCGACACCGACGCTCTCGCCTCCACGCGGCCCATCGAGTACCCGGTCGTCTCACCCGAGGACGCCGAGGGCATGTTCGACGTGCTCACCTACGAGAAGGGCGCGGCGGTGGTCCGGATGCTCGAGCAGTACCTGGGCGAGGACCGCTTCCGGGCTGGCATCCGCAAGTACATGGCGGCTCACCGCTACGGCAACACCGAGACGACCGACCTGTGGGACGCCATCGAGGAGGCCACCGGCGAGCCCGTGCGCCGGATCATGGACTCGTGGATCTTCCAGGGCGGCCACCCGCTCGTGTCGGTGCGCTGCAACGACGACTGCCGCACGATCCACCTCGAGCAGGAGCCCTGCCGCTACCTCACCGAGGAGCCCGGCGACGCCCGTTGGGCCATCCCGATGCAGCTTCGCTATGGCACGAAGTCGGGCAAGATCGCGACCGCTACCGCCCTTCTCGACAGTACCGACTTCGTCCTCGACGTGGGCGAGCCGGTCAGCTGGGTGGTCGCCAACGTGGACGGTCACGGCTTCTTCCGAGTTCGCTACTCGGCTGAGCTCCGCGAAGCTCTCGTCACGAACCCGCAGGTCGAGCTGTCCGATGTCGAGCGTTATGGCCTGGTCGACGACACGTGGGTCGCCGTGCTCGCGGGCGCGACACCCGCCGCGGACTTCCTCGACCTCGCCGAGCGCTTCGGTGACGAGACGGACGTGTCCGTGTGGCGCCGTCTCCTCACAGCGCTCGACCAGCTCGAGCGGCTGCTCGACGGCCCCGCGCGCAGCGCCTTCCACCGACGCGTACGGGATCTCGTGGCGCCCGCCCTGGAGCGTCTCGGCTGGTCGGGCCAGGCGGGCGACACGGACCGCGATCGGGAGCTGCGCGGCGCTCTGATCGGTGCGCTCGCCACGCTGGGCGACGACCCTGGCGCCCAAGCCCAGGTGGCGAAGCTGTTCGCCAGCTATCGCAGCGATCCCACCAGCGTCGAGGCGAACGTGGCCGCCGCCGTGGTGCGCGCGAGCGCGGTTCGGGCGGACCAGGCGCTGCTCGACGAGATCATCGAGGGGTTCCGCTCTGGCGCCACGCCGCAAGAGGAGCAGCGCTACCTCTACGCGCTGGCCGAGGTGCGCGATCCAGATCTCATGGAGCAGGTGCTCGCGCTGGCGTTGACGAGCGAGGTTCGCACGCAGAACGCACCGTTCTTGATCGGTGCGTGCGTCGCCAACCGTGACAACGGGGCGATCGCGTGGCGCGTCGTCCATGAGCACTGGGACGAGATGAACGAGCGCTTCCCGTCGAACAGCATCGTGCGCATGCTCCAGGGGATCCGCGCCATCAGCGACCCGGCGCTCGCCGCCGACGTCGAGGCCTTCCTCTCCGAGCATCCCGTACCTCAGGCGAAGCAGACGTTGCTCCAGCACCTCGAGCGCATGCGCGTCACGGTCGCACTGGCCGATCGGGAGCGGGCCCGCTTGGCCGACGTGGTCACCTGACGACCTCTCCGCACGGTGGGGCAGCCTGACGATATGACGAGCGGCCCCGACGCTTCCGACTCCGGACCTTCTTCACCCGTCGGGGAGACACGCGAGGCTGGCCTCACCGAAGCCCAGGTACGAGATCGCCGCGAACGTGGGCTCGTCAACGTGACGGCGGACACGAACCGCAGAACGGTCGCGGACATCGTACGGGCCAACGTCATGACCAGGTTCAACGCCATCCTGGGCACGCTGCTGGTGGTCGTCCTGGCGATCGGCGACTACCGAGACGCTCTCTTCGGCATCGTGCTCGTTGCCAATGCGGTCATCGGGATCGTGCAGGAGCTTCGCGCCAAGCGCACGCTCGACCGGCTCGCCCTCGTCGCCGCTCCGAAGGCGACCGTGATCCGCGAGGCGCGCGCCACCCAGGTCGCCGTCACGGATGTCGTGATCGACGATCTGCTCGAGATCCACGCGGGCGACCAAGTCGTCGTCGACGGCCAGGTCGTGGAGGCCCGCAACCTGTCGATCGACGAGTCGCTGCTCACGGGCGAGTCCGACCCGATCAACCGGGATGTCGGTGAGCGCGTCCGGTCCGGCAGCTTCGTCGTCTCCGGGCACGGGCGCTTCACCGCGACAGCCGTCGGCAACGACGCGTTCGCGGCCCGGTTGGCCAGCGAGGCGCGGCGGTTCGCTCTCACCCACTCCGAGCTGAGGTCTGGCACCGACCGCATCCTGCGGATCGGCACCTACCTGCTGGTCCCCACTGCGATCCTCCTGGTGGCCTCACAGATGCGCACCACGAGCTCGGTGTTCGATGCCGTGAGCGGGTCGGTCGCGGGGATCGCCGCCGCCATCCCGGAAGGACTGGTGCTGCTGACGAGCCTGGCCTTCGCGGTCGGCGTGATCCGGCTCGGACGACGGCGTGCGCTCGTGCAGGAGCTGGCGGCGGTCGAGGTGCTCGCGCGGGTCGACATCGTTTGCGTCGACAAGACCGGCACCCTCACTGAGGGTGGACTCCGCGCCGGCGCTCTGACGCGAGTCGATGACGACACGACCGACGAGCTGCTGCGAGAGGCGCTGGGCGCACTCGTCGCGGCGGACGAACGACCGAACCCGAGCCTCGCAGCGGTTGCGACACTTGGCTCCTCGCCTGGCTGGGCCGTCACTGCCACCGTGGCCTTCTCATCGGCGAGGCGGTGGAGCGGCGCCAGCTTCGAAGGTCACGGCACCTGGCTGATCGGCGCCCCCGAGGTGCTGCTCGACGACGACGACCCGCTTCGCCTCCAGGCCGACGACATGGCGCGCGCGGGCGGACGAGTCCTACTCGTCTCGCGGAGCGACGAGGTGCTCGGCGACGACGCGCTGCCGAAGGCGCGACGTGCCGCTGCCCTCATCACGCTCACCGAGCAAGTTCGGCCCGAGGCCGCTGACACCATCGACTACTTCCACCGCCAGGGCGTGACGGTGAAGGTCATCTCCGGCGACCACCCCGTGACCGTCGGCCACATCGCAGAGCAGGTCGGCATCCCATCGGGCAGCGAGCCGGTGCACGGCCACGACCTCCCGACCGACCCCGTCGAGCTGAGCCAGGTGCTGGAGGAGAGCTCGATGTTCGGCCGTGTCGAGCCGCACCAGAAGCGATCGATGATCAAGGCCATGCAGGCGCGCGGGCACGTCGTCGCCATGACGGGAGACGGCGTGAACGACGTGCTGGCGCTCAAGGACGCGGACATCGGGGTTGCCATGGGTTCGGGGAGCAACGCGGCCCGTTCGGTCGCTCAGATCGTGCTCCTCGACGACTCGTTCGCCTCGCTTCCCGCCGTCGTCGGGGAAGGGAGGCGGGTGATCGCCAACATCGAGCGAGTGGCCAACCTGTTCGTGACGAAGTCCGTCTACGCGCTGCTCCTCTCCACAGCGGTCGGCGTCGCGCAGCTGCCGTTCCCCTTCTTCCCTCGCCACCTGACGATCATCTCGAGCCTCACGATCGGTCTGCCGGGCTTCTTCCTGGCGCTCGCACCCAACGACAAGCGGGCCCAGCCGGGCTTCGTGGGCCGGGTCGCGCGCTTCGCCATCCCTGCCGGTGGCGTGGCTGCTGCCGCCACCTTCAGTGGCTACTACCTGGCTCGAACCGAGCCCGGGATCGGGCTCGTCGCAGAACGGACCACCGCTGTGATCGTGCTCTTCCTTGTGGCGGGTTGGGTGCTGATGATCCTTGCGCGGCCGCTCACGCGCGGGCGCGTCGCACTGCTCGCCGCGATGGCACTGGCCTTCGTGGTGGCGCTGTCGACGCCCGCGCTCCGCGAGTTCTTCGCCCTCGAGATACCTCCGGCCGTGGTCGCCTTTGCGGCAGTCGGCATCGGCGCCATCGCGATCGGGTTGCTGGAGCTCGGCTGGCAGCTGGCCGAGTGGAGACGGCGGCCGCGTGCGGGCGCTAGCGACGCCAAGCGAACCTTGGAGCCCTGAGCGAGCACCCTCGCGGCTTCAGATCAGGCTGACCACAAGACCCATCTGGGCCAGGTGGTACGTGACCATGATCGTCAGCCGCGCGTGGCGCGTCTCGCTGATGAAGCGGTTCCACGCGATCAGCGCGTCGCTGGCGTAGAACGACGACGCCCCCAGCACCGCCGCCCCGCTTCCCGTGCCGAAGGCGCTGGCGACCATCGCCGAGATGACCAGCATGTAGGCAAGAACTGGCCCTGCCAGCTCAGGCTCGCTCCCGGCCCGCACGCCTCGCAGCACACGGCTCCCGATGATCGCCAGGGCGACCGCCACCAGCGCGGCGCCGACCAGGAGTCGCGCCGCGTCAACCCCGCCCACGTGCATCCCGACGATGTAGGCGAGGTGACCCAGCAGGAACGAAGCCAGGCCGAACACGAACAGGTTCCTCGGGATCATGAGGAAGACGTCACCCGTCAGGCTCAGGAGGATCGCGAGGAGGAACCAGCCGCGCATGCCACCGTCGTCCACATCGAGGGCGAGCGTGGCAGCGAAGAGCACCACCATGGTCAGCGGCTTGCACAAGTACTCGAGCAGGCGATTGCCGTGGTAGACCGCGTGCCAGTCACCCGCCGCCACCACGAGAGCGAGGGCGAGGAGGAGCAGTGCGCCGCCAGTCATGCCGCGGCCTTGGCTGCCGCTAGTGCCTGGTCCCAGGGCGTCGGGCTCTCCAGCAGGGCCCTCCACTTCATGACCTTGGCCGGCTGGTTCATGCCGAGCACCCCGACGAGACGTCCGCCGCGGCCGTAGAACGCCACGAAGCGGCGCTCCTCGAGGCTGCCGGAGACGACTTCTACGTCGTCCCCGGCCGAGGCCCGGCCTGCCAGCTGGAGCTTGCGGTCGTACTGGTCGGACCAGAACCACGGCACCGGCGCGAAGGCGTCGCCACCGGCCGGGCCGGCCAGCAGGGTCCGGGCGGCGTGCGCCCCCATCTCGATGGCGTTGTCCCAGTGCTCGACCCGCATCACCTCGCCGAACCGAGGGTTGGGCCAGCGCGCCACGTCGCCGGCGGCGACGACATCCGGAGCGGCGCGGCAGCTCGCATCGCACACCACGCCGTCCTCGATGGTCAGGCCCGAGCCCTGCAGCCATTCCGTGTTGGGGACGACCCCGATGCCTACGACGACGAGGTCGGCATCGATGGCTGACCCGTCGCTGAGGGCCACGCTCTCGACTCGGCCGCGGCCCTCGAGCTGCGCCACCCCCACGCCCAGCCGAACGTCCACGCCCTGATCGCGGTGCAGGTCAGCCATCACGGCGCCCATCTCGGCTCCGAGTGCCCGTTCGAGCGGCACGGGAAGGGCCTCCACGAGGGTCACCTCCAGCCCGAGGCCCCGGCACGTGGCGGCCACCTCAGCACCGATGAACCCGGCACCGATCACGACCACACGGCTCGGTCGCGCGTCGAGGCCTGCACGGATCGCGAGGCAGTCGTCGAGCGTGCGCAGCGTGAAGACACCCTCGGTGCCCTCCGTGCCCGGAAGGTGCCGCGCCGAGGCGCCGGTGGCGATGACCAGGCCGTCGTAGGGGAGGCTGTCGCGTCCCGCCAGGTGAACACGTTGGCCCTGCAGGTCGAGGCCCGTGGCGCGCTCTCCGAGGTGCCACTCGATGGCGAGGTCCTCCACGGAGCCGGACGTGACCTCGAGGGTCGTCGCCTCGGGCGGGCGTGCTCCCGCCAGGACCTGCTTGGACAGCGGGGGGCGGTCGTACGGCTTGCGCTCCTCGTCACCGACGAGGGCGATCGGGCCCTCGTGGCCGAGATGGCGCAGCTCCTCGGCAGCCCTCAGGCCGGCGAGCGAGGCGCCCACTATGACGATGCGGTCGCCTCTCACCCTGGTTTGGTCAGCCCTCGATCGAGATGGCTTGCTTGGGGCAGCGCCGCACGGCCTCTTCGACCTTGGATCGGAGCTCCTCCCCCGGCTCGTCCTGGAGGACGTAGAGGAAGTCGTCGTCGCGCACCTCGAACACCTCGGGCGCTGCTTGCATGCAGAGTGCGTTGCTCTCGCAGAGGTCGTAGTCGACGACGACTCGCATCTTGCCTTCTCCTCCGGTGTCGGTGATCCGTATCCCGCTCGCGGAACCTACTCTGCCCGGGTCATGGCGCTGACCTCAGACACGCTCAGGCTGGCAGAGGCCAGGCGCATCGCTCTCCACGCTCAGGGCTTCAACGATGCGCGACCGCCGGGCCGGATCGATCGGCGGCACTTCCGGCGCGTGGTCGACCGGGTCGGCCTCGTGCAGATCGACTCGGTGAACGTGCTCACGCGCTCACACGAGCTGCCGTTCCTCGCCCGCCTGGGGCCGTACCCGCGCGCTGCGCTGTCCGACTGGCTCTGGGGCAGCGGGGAGATGTTCGAGTACTGGGGTCACGAGGCATCGCTGCTGCCGGTCGACCTGCAGCCTCTCCTGCGCTGGCGGATGCAGAGCGACCACGCTTGGGGAGGCATGGTGAGGGTCGCCGCCAAGCGACCAGATCTCGTCAAGCAGGTCCTGCAGGCCGTGGCCGAGCGCGGACCGGTCACCCTCGGGGAGCTGGAGCACCTCGGCGACGCCATCAAGCGCGGGCAAGCGGCACCCGGCAGCATGTGGAACTGGAGCGACGCCAAGAAGGCAGTCGAGTACCTCTTCTGGAACGGCGAGGTCGGCGCAGTTCGCAACCCTGCGTCCTTCACCCGCCACTACGTCCTGCCCGAGCGCATCCTTCCCCGGACGGTCCTCGACGCGCCGACGCCGGCTCGCGACGAAGCGCACAAGGCTCTTCTGCTGCGCGCCGCCCTGAGCCACGGCGTCGGCACGGCCCGCTGCCTTGCGGACTACCACCGCCTCAACATCGTCGAAGCCCGTCGGCTCCTGGCCGAGCTGGCGGCCGACGGTGCGCTTCGGCGGGTCGAGGTGCAGGGGTGGAGCCAGCCGGCCTTCCTCCATCCCCTCGCGCAGCTGCCGCGCTGGGTGCGCGGGTCTGCACTGCTGTCCCCGTTCGACTCGCTGGTCTGGGAGCGCGAGCGCGTCGAGGCCCTGTTCGGCTTCCGCTATCGCATCGAGATCTACGTGCCGGCCGCCAAGCGAGTCCACGGCTACTACGTGCTCCCCTTCCTCCACGACGGTCAGCTGGTCGCGCGAGTCGACCTCAAGGCCGATCGACAGGCCGGGCTGCTGCGCGTTCGCGCAGCCCACGCGGAGCCGTGCTTCGAACCGGACCGCTCGCTTCCCGCACTGCGGGACCGGCTCGAGGAGCTGGCTCGCTTCCTAGGCTTGGCGGATGTCAGCCTCGAGCAACGTGGCGACCTCGCCCCAGCCCTCAGCGGGTTCTTTGGCTAGAGGCGCGTGAGGACCTCGGCGCCACCGCTGCCGACCGCCAGCGTGTGCTCGAACTGGGCCGTGCGACGGCGGTCGACCGTGACCGCGGTCCAGCCGTCGTCCCAGAGGTCGTGCTCCCAGGCACCCATCGTGATCATCGGCTCGATCGTGAAGGTCATCCCCTCCTCGATCGGCGTGGTGAGCCGCGGCTCGAAGTAGTGGGGGACGTGCAGGTCGGTGTGGA
Source organism: Actinomycetota bacterium (assembly GCA_049325515.1). Lineage (GTDB taxonomy): Bacteria > Actinomycetota > Acidimicrobiia > Acidimicrobiales > VFJN01 > VFJN01. Next base: position 57,318 of record JBMOLI010000019.1, read on the forward strand.
ACTGCGTGCCGATGCCGTGACCGACGAAGCTGCGCACCACACCGAAGCCGTTGGCCTCCGCGTGCTCCTGGATGGCTCGGCCGATCACGTTGAACGGCGCACCAGGCCGCACGACTGCGATGGCTCGCTCGAGGCACTCGCGAGTGACAGTGATCAGGCGCTTGCTCTCGTCGTCGATGTTGCCGACGGGGAACGTGGCGTTGGTGTCGCCGTGGACCCCATCGAGGTAGATCGTGACGTCGAGGTTGACGATGTCTCCGTCCACGAGGGGACGGTCGTCAGGGATGCCGTGGCAGATCACCTCGTTGACCGAGGTGCACAAGGACTTCGGGAACCCGCTGTAGTTGAGAGGGCTCGGGTAGCCGCGACGATCGATGCACGCCTGATGACAGATGGCGTCGAGCTCGTCGGTGGTGACGCCCGGTCGGATCGCGGCCGCTGTCTCGGCCAGCACCTCAGCAGCAGCGCGTCCGGCGCGCCGCATGCGCTCGATCACCTCGGGCGATTGAACCGGGTTCTCTGCCACCCGCACCGGGTTGCCGCTGTCGGCGTAGGGCGGGCGCGGGATCTCCGGAGGCACCGTGCGCGGAGGGCTCAGCGCGCCGGGACGGACGCGATCGGTGGCGGCCTTGTGGCAGCGCTTGAACTTGCGCCCGCTGCCGCACCAGCAGGGATCGTTGGCCTTCAGCACGCCATGGCTGCTGGTCGTGACGCTCATCGACGCAGAGGCTACCGGTGAGCGCGCTCGAGCCGGCCCGGTCGTGCGACGATGGCGCGGTGACGCCGCTCGACCCTCTGGTGCCGGTGACGGTCGACGCCGTGGAGCTGGTCAGCGTGCGGCTCCCGCTCGCCACCCCGGTGAGGTCGGCTGCAAGCCACAGGAGCGAGCGCACGATCCTCCTGGTGCACGTGCTCGCGTCGGAGACAGACGGCTGGGCCGAGTGCGTGGCCGAGGTGGAGCCGACCTACGCGCCCGAGTACGTCGAGGGAGCTTCGCTCGTGCTGCGTCACCACCTGCTGCCGCGGGCATGGACCGGAGCCATCGGCGACGCATGTGGGCTCCAGGAACTCCTGGCGCCAGTCCGGGGGCACCAGATGGCCAAGGCCGCGCTGGAGCTGGCGGTTCTAGACGCGCAGCTCAAGGTCGCGCAGCGGTCGCTGGCGGATTGGCTCGGCGCAACCGCCACGACCGTCCCGGCGGGGGCCGCGCTCGGGCTGCATGAGTCGATCGAGGACCTGCTGGTGGAGGCCGATGCCGCCCTCACGGCCGGGGCAGCGCGGCTGAGGGTCAAGATCACCCCCGGGCGAGCGGCGGGCCACCTCCTGGCGCTGCGAGCGCACGTCGGCCCCGACACGCTGCTGCAGGCCGATGCGAACGGGTCGTTCAGCACGCAAGATGCCGCCCACCTGCACGAGCTCGAGCGCATCGACGAGGCCGGCCTCGCCTGCTTGGAGCAGCCACTCGCGCCTGACGATCTCGTGGGCCATGCTCGCCTCGCAGTCCGCCTCACGACACCGATCTGCCTGGACGAGTCGGTGGGCTCACCGGCTGATCTCGAGACTGCTGTCGCGGTCGGGGCGTGTGGGGTCCTCTGCCTCAAGCCGGGGCGGGTCGGCGGGTGGATCACTGCGCGGGCGATGCACGACCGGTGCGTCGAGCTGGGCCTGCCCGTCTGGGTCGGCGGGATGCTCGAGAGCGGCCTCGGCAGAGCGGCCAACGCAGCGATGGCCGCACTGCCCGGCATGGCGCTGCCGCCCGATCTCGACCCCCGCGGCCGGTTCGCTCCCGACCTCGCCGACCCACTGCTGCCATCTCCCGGTGGCCTGGTGCGCGTCCCGACCGCAGCGGGCATCGGCGCGGCTCCAGCGCCGGAGATGCTGGCGGACGCCGACGTCGTGCTGAGCGTCCCGCCGTGATGAGCGCCGTTGGCGCCGACCGTCTGTGCAAGCGTTGAGCCCGTGACAGCCGCTTCGGGAGTGCAGGTCACCATCGACGACGTCCGCGCCGCGGCCGAGCGCATCGCTGGTGCGGTCGAGAGAACCCCCAGCGCCCGCTCGCTGACCCTCAGCTCCGTGCTGGGCCGCGACATCATCGTCAAGTTCGAGAACCTTCAGTTCACCTCGTCGTTCAAGGAGCGGGGGGCGCTCAACAAGCTGCTCTCCCTCTCCGATCCCGATCGAGCGTGCGGAGTGGTCGCCATGTCGGCCGGCAACCACGCGCAGGCCGTGGCGCGCCATGCCAGCAGGCTGGGCATCGACGCCACCATCGTGATGCCCGCCACCACCCCCTTCGTCAAGGTGCAGCGAACCGAGGTGCTCGGCGCTCGCGTGGTCCTGCACGGCGAAGGGCTGGCGGAGGCGACTGACGAAGCGCGCCGCATCGTCGAGTCAGAGGGCAGGGTCTTCGTCCACCCCTACGACGATCCCGCGGTGGTGGCTGGGCAGGGAACGGTCGCGCTGGAGATGCTCGAGGATCATCCCGAGCTCGACGCCATGGTGGTCCCGACGGGAGGCGGTGGCCTGCTCGCTGGAGCGTCGGTGGTCACTCGCGAGCTGCGGCCCACGCTGCGCTTGGTCGGAGCACAGAGCGACCGATGGCCGTCGATGGTGAACGTGCTCACGGGCCAGGACCTCCCCGTCGGAGGGGCCACGATCGCCGAAGGCATCGCGGTTCCGACCGCAGGCGTGCTGACCTCGCGGATCATCTCCGAGCATGTCGACTCCGTCGTGACGGTGACGGAAGAGTCGCTGGAGCAGGCCGTGAACCTCCTGCTCGAGATCGAGAAGGTCGTTGTGGAAGGTGCCGCAGCAGCGGGGATCGCCGCCCTGCTCGAGCACCCGGCGCTGCTACCAGACCGCTGTGTGGGGGTCGTGCTCACGGGCGGCAACGTCGACCCCCGGCTCCTGGCCTCGGTGATCATGCGCGGGCTCATGCGGTCGGGCCGGCTGACGCGGCTCCAGATCCAGATCCCCGATCAGCCGGGGGTGCTCGGTCGGGTGACGACCATCGTCGGTCGGGCGGGCGCCAACATCGTCGAGATAGTCCACGACCGCATGTTCCTCGACGTGCCGGCGCGGTCGGCCGAGCTAGACCTGGTCATGGAGACCTTCGACCACCAGCACGTCGAGCGGGTGATGGCTGCCCTCGCCGACGAAGGCTTCGCCGCGCGCGTCGGTGAGGTGACCTTCGGGCCCCGCTGACCGGATCTGTGAACCGTGGCGGCCGCATTGCGGCCGCCCGGGTTCACAGACGCTGGTTGGTCGAGGGGTTCAGTCGAGCACGGTCGACTGGAGACGGCTGATGGTGTCGGGCTTCACCCCGAGGTGCTCGGCGAGGCCGAGCATGGAGCCGTAGCGAGCGTCGACCGCGTCGAGGAAGCCGGCCATCGCCTCAGGCGGTGCCTCCAGGTACTCGGGCGGCTGACCGGTCATGGCGTCGATGGCCTCGGGGTGCTCGAGCGTCAGCCAGTCGACGAAGGCGGCCATGGCGCCGGCCGTAGCGTGGTAGTCGCTGATGATGTCCTCGCGGGTGACCTCGATGAGCCCCAGCAGCACTGCCGCGACGACGCCTGTGCGGTCCTTGCCGGCGGCGCAGTGGAACAGGATCGGCTGACCGTCGGCCGCCAGCTGGATCACCTCGGCGAGGGAGTCGGCACCGTCCGTCAACATGTCGAGGTAGCGATCGCGCAGGAAGTCGGCGGCGCCGGTGGTGGCGACGAGATCGTCCTCCGACCACATGCGCCGGATCATGGGCAGCGAGTGCCAAGCCACCGGACACTGCTCCACCGGGAAGCGCCCGCTGCGACCTATCTCGGCGGCTGTGCGCAGGTCGACGACCGTGCGGAGGCCGAGTGCGCGAACCGTGTCGAGGTCGTGGTCGCGCAACCGCTGCACCCCATCGGCGCGAAAGATCCGGCCGCGACGCAAGACCCGGTCGTCGGTCGTGCGAAGCCCGCCGAGGTCGCGCATGTTGAACACGAGGCGCAGGTCGATCGTCCGATCGAGCGCAGTCGGGTCTGGGGCGAAGCCGTCACGTGCGAGGGTCACGACCGCTCACGCTACCGGGGGCTGCTTGCCATCCGGTCGCCGCCGCGTGCACGCACTGTGAGCGTCAGGTGGACGGCGGGTGACGCTCCCGCGCAGACTCGGCCCCATGTCCATCCGGGGAAGGGCCGTGATCGTCGGTGCCTACGAGCACCCACGCCGGGAGATCCCAGACCGCACCATCGCCCAGATCCATCGCGAGGTGGCGCTGGGCGCGCTCGCCGACGCGGGCCTCACGCTGGCGGACGTCGACGCCTACTTCTGCGACTCCACCGCGCCGGGCTTCGGCCCGGTGTCGATGGCCGAGCACCTGGGCCTGGCCACCCGCTACATCGACTCGACCGAGACCGGCGGCAGCTCCTATCTGGCACACGTCGGGCACGCGGCCGCCGCCATCGCGGCAGGCAAGTGCCGGGTCGCTCTCATCACGCTCGGGGGTCGGCCCCGCACGGGCGGCATGCTCCCCGGGGGCGCGCAGCGGATGACGGACTCGCCCGAGGCGGGCTTCGAGCAGGTCGGGATCTCGAGCCCTGTTGGGAACTACGCGCTCTCGGCATCCCGCCACATGTACGAGTTCGGCACGACGAGCGAGCAGCTCGCCTGGATCAAGGTCGCGGCATCCGAGCACGCCCAGCACAACCCGCACGCGCTGCTGCGCAAGCCGGTCACCGTCGACGAGGTGATCGACTCGCCTCTCGTGGCGGACCCGCTCCACCGCCTCGACTGCTGCGTGGTGACCGACGGAGGCGGTGCGCTCGTGGTCGTCCATCCAGACGTGGCCAGAGCGCTGGGCCGGGCGGGCGCGGCGGTGCTGGGGCACGGCGAGGCGCTGAAGCACACCGACGCCGGCCGGATCGATCTGACGTACTCGGCCGCGCGCTGGAGCGGCCCGGCAGCATTCGCGGAGGCCGGTGTGGCACCGCAGGACATCCAGTACGCCTCGATCTACGACAGCTTCACGATCACCGTGCTCATCGCACTGGAAGACCTGGGGTTCTGTGAGAAGGGTCGGGGTGGCGCCTTCGTCGCGGACGGGGCACTGCTCAGCCCCGGTGGGCGGCTCCCGTTCAACACGGACGGCGGAGGCCTCTGCAACAACCATCCCGCCAACCGCGGCGGCATGACCAAGGTGATCGAGGCGGTTCGTCAGCTGCGCGGGGAAGCGCACCCAGCCGTGCAGGTGCCGGGCTGTGAGCTGGCACTCGCGCACGGGACCGGCGGTGCACTCTCCACCCGCCACGGCAGCGCCACCCTCGTGCTGGGGGCCTTCTCGTGAGCGACCGCCTTCCCGCCGCGCCGCCGCCGTACAACCCGGAGGCGGAACCCTTCTGGACGGCGGCGGCCGAGGGCCGCCTGGTCCTTCCCCGCTGCGACGCCTGCGGCCACCACATCTGGTACCCGCGCGACTGGTGTCCGGTGTGTGGCCACGGAAGTGTGACGTGGACCGAGCTGAGCGGAGATGCGACGGTCTACGCGGTCACGGTGCTCCACAAGGCAATGGGTCCGTGGTCAGCGGCCGCCCCCTTCGCCGTCGCCTACGTGGAGCTGGCTGAAGGTCCCCGCATCCTGGCGAACATCGTCACGACCCACGCGCAGCAGGTGCACATCGGCGATCAGGTGCGGGCCACGTTCGTGCCGATCGCGGATCAAGCAGCCGACGCCCCTCGACAGGCGATCTTGCGCTTCGTTCCCCGCTGACCCGAACGGCCCCCGACGACAACCGGTTCATGCCGACCGCTTCAAGAGCCGAAGCCGGCTGGGGTCAGCGACTTCGGCTCTCGATTCGGTGGAGGTGATGGGACTCGAACCCACGGCCTCTTCGATGCGACCGAAGCGCTCTAGCCAACTGAGCTACACCCCCGAGGGAGACGACAGGGTAGCGCGGGCGTCTCAAGGGCCTGCCACCCGGACACCCTCCCGGGAGCGCCCTCGCGAGAGCTAGCTGCCGGAGCGGCGCAGAAGCAGCTGCGGCTCCGGCGCGGTGCGACGCGGAGCGTCGAGGTCGATGTAGCGGACCTTGGTCTCGCGGTCGATGCTCTGCTGCTGGATGGCGACGAGCAGGCCGACGTAGGCGAGGAAGGCAGCATCGATCGCGAAGTGGAGCATCCAGACCGAACCGCCCATCGCGAACGCCAGCACGAACGTGACGCCGACGGCCCCGAGCAGGGTCAGGAAGACGTCACGCCGGCGCCGGCGCGCCTCGGAGCGGCGCATGGCGGCATGGGACGGGCTGGGGCGGCCCGGAGAGCGGCGGGCGGCAGGGGGCACGTAGCGCGGGGGCTCGTAGCGGCCCACGTCGAGCCGAGCGAGCGAGCCGCTGCGACTGCCTGGGGTGGTGCGCTCCAGGACGGAGAGCTGCGTGCGGAATGTGGCAATCGAGTCGCCAGGCCGCGTGTCGCGTCGGTTCTGGAGGTACGGGGGAAGAAGAACTGCTGCCCAGATGGCAGCCAGGATTGCAAGTACCAGCACGGTGGTCACGCTCCGTTGCCGTCCTTCAGTTGCTCGGGACCGTACCTGGCGCCTCAAGCCTCCTGGTGGATGCTCGGCTGCCCGGATGGGTCATGCGGTTGTGCAACGATCTGATGCCGTCCATGACGGGCGGCTGTCGATCGTTACGGTTGTACTACGAACCGCCGCACCCGCGCCACAAAAAGTGCAAACTATTGCAAGCAGCGAGGGAGGCCGAGCTTCTAGAGCTCGAGGCCGAGATCGTCGTCGAGGGGCCCTCTGCGGTAGGTGCCAGAACGTCCACCGGTCTTCTCCCACAGGGCGACGTCACCGATCACCATGGACCGATCGACCGATTTGCACATGTCGTAGATCGTCAGGGCGGCGACCGTGCAGGCGGTGAGCGCCTCCATCTCGACCCCGGTGCGGTCGACGGTGTCGACGGAGGCCTCCACCTCGATCCAGGTGTCCTCGATGCGGAAGTTCACGAGCACGGCGCCCACCAGCAGCGGGTGGCACAGCGGGATCAGGTCGGGGGTGCGCTTCGCCGCCTGGATGCCGGCCACTCGCGCCACGGCGAGCACGTCGCCCTTGCTGACGGCGCCTCGAGCCACCAGCGCGGTGGTGTCGGGCTCCATGTGAACCCTGGCCCGAGCCACCGCCCGCCGGTGGCTCGGCTCCTTCGGCGTGACATCCACCATCCGGGCCCGGCCCAGCGGATCAAGGTGCGTTAGGCCGCGATCGGACATGGCCGGATCCTACTCCCGCCGCCGGCACCGGCCCGCCTGGCGGCCACCGGCCCTGGCCGCTCAGCCGCCGATCTGGCTCATCGATCGTCGCGGCCGCACGAACTGCACCTGGTTGATGGCGTGACCTGCCCACTTGGCGCCGACGCAGGCCTCGATGGCGCTCGAGAGGTCGTCATCGCTGCCGCCGCCGCGCAGGATGTCGCGCAGGTCGTGGTCGGCCAGCGAGAAGAGGCAGCTTCTGAGCTGACCGTCAGCCGTGAGCCGGATGCGGTCGCACTGCTCGCAGAACGGGCGCGTGACGCTCGGGATGACCCCGACCTCACCGCGCCCGTCGAGGTAGCGGAACCGCTCAGCAGGCTCGTGACCGCGCACGATCGCTTCGAGCGGGAAGACGGCGCCGATCTTGGCGACGATCTCCGCCTGCGAGACGACTTGGTCGTTGCGCCACTCGTCGCCACCGTCGAGCGGCATGAACTCGATGAAGCGCACAGTGACGCCGCGCTCGCGGCCGTAGTGCGCAAGCTCCACGACCTCGTCGTCGTTCACGTCACGCACGACGACGACGTTGACCTTCACGGGCGCCAGGCCCGCCTCGACCGCGGCGTCGATGCCATCGAGCACGTTGGCAAGCTCGTCGCGCCGCGTGAGCTCGAGGAACCGATCTTGCTGGAGCGAGTCGAGCGACACGTTGACGCGACGCAGGCCCGCGGCGGCGAGGTCGGCGGCGCAGGATCGCAGCGTGGCACCGTTGGTGGTCAGCGCCAGGTCGACAGGCAGGGCCGCCAGCTTGGAAACGAGGACAGGGAGGTGTGCACGCACCGTGGGCTCGCCACCTGTGAGCCGGATGGAGCGGATCCCGTGGCGCTCGACCAGCAACGTGGCCAAGCGCTCGAGCTCCTCGAAGGTGAGCACCTCGGACCTGGGCAGCCAGGTCATCCCCTCCTCAGGCATGCAGTAGGTGCAGCGGAAGTTGCAGCGGTCGGTCACCGAGATGCGGAGGTCGCGGTGCACTCGGCCGAAGCCGTCGACGAGAGGCCGGGGCACTGGGGTGTCGGCGCTGTCGTCCACGGGCACAGGCTACGGGATCGAGGCTGCGGCCGGACCAGGCGTGTCGTCGTGCAGGCGCTGATCAGACCTCGGCGCGCAGCAGCACGCGCAGCGGTTCTCCGGCCCGCACGCCGTCCCCGTCGGGCAGCAGGGCCAGCCCGTGCGCTCGTGCCATGGCGGTGAGGTGATGGGAGCCCTGGCCGCCGGCCGAGCTGACTCGCAGAACGCCCTCATCGTCGCGCCGCGCGAGGACACGGGCGAGGTGCAGCTTGCCGTCGGGGTGCCGCAACAGGTCCTCGTCGGCCACGGCGGCGACCGCGGGGCGGTGCCAGCGGGCGGGCGGGTGGCCGGCCATGCGCCGGAGCGCAGGGCGAGCGAGCAGCTCGTAGCTCACCATCGAGGAGACGGGGTTGCCCGGCAGTCCGAACACCGGCACGCCGCCGGCAACGAGGCCGAACGCGAACGGCTTGGCTGGGCGGATCGCGATCTGCATCCAGCGCATGGTGCCGATGCGATCGAGCACGACCCGCACGAGATCGATGTCGCCCATCGACACGCCGCCGCTCGTGAGCACCGCGTCGCACTCGGCCGCGCCGCGCTCGATCGCCGATGTGATGGCCGCCTCGTCGTCGGGCACCGAGCCGAGATCGACGGGCTCGAAGCCGTCCTCGGCCAGGAGCGCCAGCAGCGTGCGTCCGTTCGACTCGCGGATCTGGCCGGGAGCCAGTGGGCCGCCGTCGGCCACCAGCTCGTCACCCGTCGACAGCACGCCGACGCGCGGCCTCGGGTGCACGCTGACCTCAGCGATGCCGGTCGTGGCGAGCACACCGAGGTGGCCGGGGCCGAGCTGGTCTCCCACCGCGAACAGCTGATCGCCGACACGAACGTCGTCGCCAGCCGCTCGCACGTGGTCGCCGACGGCCGCCGCGGCGCTGATGGCGACGACCGAGCCCCCGTCGATGCGCGCGGTGCGCTCGACCATCACGACAGCGTCGGCGCCATCGGGCATCGGCGCGCCGGTGAAGATGCGCATCGCCTCTCCACCGCGCAGCTCGCGTGGCGCGGGGTGGCCCGCAGCAACCTCCGCAACGACTGGGAGCCGGACAGGCGAGTCGTCCGAGGCAGCGCTGGTGTCTGCGGAGACCACTGCGTAGCCGTCCATGGCGGAGTTGCGGAAGGGAGGCACTGCCTCGGCCGAGTGAACGGCTTCCGCCAGGACGAGGCCGAGCGCGCTCGCGGTCCCGATCCGCACGGGTGCCAGCGGTGCGACCCGCTCGAGCACGTGCGCCTGGGCGTCAGCGAGGGGAAGCAGCATCGAGGCGATCCTACGAACGCATCGATCAGGCGATGCCGGTGTCGCGCACGTAGCCGGCCAACCAGGCCTTGAACTCCGGCCCGAGGTCGGGCCGCGCCAGCGCGAGCTCGACGGTGGCGCGCAGGTAGTCGAGCTTGTTGCCGACGTCATAGCGGCCGTGCACGAACGTGTACCCGAGCACCTCCTCGGTCTCGAGCAGCACGCCGATCGCATCGGTGAGCTGGATCTCGCCGCCCTTCCCAGGCTTCACCTGGTCGATGGCGTCGAAGATCCCCGGGGTGAAGACGTAGCGACCGAGCACGGCCCACGAGGAAGGGGCCTGCCCGACCTCGGGCTTCTCGACGATGCTCTTGACTCGGAGCAGGCGCTCACCGGCCGGCTCGTAGGCGACGCAGCCGTAGGCGCTGATCTGGTCGGGCGGGAACTCCTTGCAGGAGATCACCGACGAGCCCGTGCGCTCGTGCACCTCGATCATCTCCTGCAGCACCGTCGACTCGTCGTCCATGATGTCGTCGCCGAGCAGCACGACGAAGGGGTCGTTGCCGACGTGCTTGCGGGCAACCGAGACCGCGTGCCCCAGCCCGAGCGGCTCGCCCTGGCGCACGTAGTGGATGTCCGCCAGATCGGCGAGGCGGATCATCTGGTCGAGCTCCTCCTGCTTGCCCTTGGCGCGCAGGTCGGCCTCCAGCTCGACGCTGCGGTCGAAGTGGTCCTCGAGGCTGCGCTTGCCGCGGCCGGTGATTATGAGGATGTCGTCGATCCCCGACCGCGCCGCCTCCTCCACCACGTACTGGATGGCCGGCTTGTCGACGACCGGGATCATCTCCTTCGGCTGCGCCTTGGTGGCCGGGAGGAAGCGGGTGCCGAGCCCCGCGGCCGGGATGACTGCCTTGCGAACCGAGGTCATGGCCGCCGAGGGTACCGATGAGGGAGGATCGCCATCGGGATCGACGCCCGTCGAGCGGAGCCCCGAGCGGCACCGTCGCCTATTGAAGCGTGCGCTCCTCGCCGCGCAGCAGCCGATCGATGTTGCTGTGGTGTCGAGCGACGACGAAGAGCCCGCAGGCGGCGAAGGCAGCCACCTCCAATGCCGGTCGTCCTCCGACGGCGGCAGCGACGGGCAGCCCCGCCGCGATCACGATCGACGCGAGCGATGCGGTTCCGCTGACCTTGGCGACGAGGGCCCAGACCACTGCCAGCAGGACCGCTACGACGGGAAGCAGCACGAGCGTCATGCCCGCAGCCGTGGCCACGCCCTTGCCCCCCTGGAACCCGCGGGTGACAGGGAAGACGTGCCCCACCACGGCTGCGAGCCCGCAGGCCACCGCAACGGGTCGGCCCGACGCCGCCAGGCCGAGCCCCGCCGCAACGGCACCCTTCATGAGGTCGCCGCCCAGGACCAGAGCGCCGGCGCGCCTGCCCATGGTGCGGTAGGCGTTGGATGCACCGGGGTTGCCCGAGCCCTCCCGTGTGGGGTCGAGGCCGGCTCGGCGGCCGACGAGGATCGCCGTCGGGAAGGTCCCGAGCAGGTAGGCAGGGACCACGAGAGCCCACCAGAGGTCCACCACGTCAGGCTAGGGCCGTTCGGCGACGTGGCAGTGTGATCGGCCCTCCCGCTACGCTGGCACTCTCGCCGTCCGAGTGCCAGCGACTCGGGCTTCGACACCCAGCGCAACACGGAGGACAGGGCGTGCCCACGTACGAGTACCGGTGCAAGGCCTGCGGCCACCAGCTCGAGATCGTCCAAGCCTTCAGCGACGACGCTCTCACCACCTGCCCGAGCTGCGACCAGCCCGAGCTGCGCAAGGTCTTCGGAGCCGTGGGCATCTCGTTCAAGGGCAGCGGCTTCTACAAGAACGACAGCCGCCGCACCTCGTCATCCACCTCGTCATCGAGCTCCTCCAGCACCTCGACGACCACCTCCTCGGGCGCCGAGGGCAATGGGAAGAGCGACGGCGCCGCCAAGTCCGGCGACTCTGCCTCCTCCAACGGCGACTCGGCCGCGTCGGCCAAGACGCCTTCGAGCGCCAAGTCGGCCTAGTGGTCGCCCCGGCACGCCGCTAGCGTGCCGGGCGCCTTCCCCGGGTCAACGCTGCTCGACCGCGGGAGGCGCGCGGATGCGCCCCATGTCATCTCGTTCACGCCGACCGGGCACGGTCGCTCGCTTCCGTCCCGGTCTGGCGCTGCGCCGCGACCCGCGTCTGTGGTGGGCGGTCGTCCTCACCACCGCACTTGTGACCGGATGGATCGTCGCTGATTCGATCGCTGGCGCGCAGGAGGCTCGCGATCAGTGGGGCTCAACGACCTCGGTGGTGGTGGCCTCACGCGCGGTGAGGACCGGCGAGGTGATCGAGCCCGGCGACGTGTCGACCGAGCGCTGGCCGCGAGCGCTGGTTCCCGACTCGGCTCTCACCGAGCTGCCCCCCGGGGCCACCGCCACGGCTCCGATCGTCGCCGGGGAGCTGCTGGTCGCCGAGCGGCTCGCACCGCAGGGCCTGTCGGGCGTTGCGGCGCTGCTCCCAGCCGGGACGAGGGCGGTGGCTATCCCGACCGAGCCCGGCCTGGCGCCTCCCCTGGCGGTCGGCGACCGTGTCGACGTGCTCGTGGCGCTCCCGATCGAGCTGGCGGGCGACGGGCCGCCCGGCTTCGCCGTCGTCACCGGCGCTGTCGTCGTCGACACCTCGGACGCGGCTGTGACCGTGGCCGTGCCGCGCGACTCGGCCCCGCGCGTCGCGGTAGCCCTCGGCCAGGGAGCGGTGAGCCTCGCGCTCGTCGGCGCCTGAGAGACGCTGAGGAGAAACGGCCGGGGTTCAACCCAGCTTGGCGAGGATGTGATCCATGACAGCGGTGTGCTCCACCTGCGGGCTGAACATGATCAGCTCGGCGTCCTCCTCCACACGGACGCTGTGCCCCGGCGGCCAGTAGAAGAGGTCACCGGCGCGGCACTGCTCGGTGGTGCCGTCCCTATAGCTCACCACGACGTCGCCGGCGAGCATGTAGCCCCAATGCGGGCCGTGGCACATGTCGCCGTCGAGTCCTTCGAGCAGCGGGGCGAGGTCGGTGCCGGCCCCCATCGAGAACCACTCGGCTCCGATCTCGCCCGACGCCAGCCCGAAGTCCGAGATCTGGCGCGCGGTGGCGCCGGGAACGGCGATCTTGACGGGGATGGCTTCCTTCGGGATGCGCATGGTCTGTCCTCTCCATCTGGGTCGGGTGCAACATCTGAGAGGCGTGACAATCCATGTCACGATGTGACAGTGGGTGCTCGACTCGATTGGCGGCGCCGATGAGCCCGGACCCGCTTGCCGACCCCCGCGCCGCCGTGACCAGCGGGCAGTGGCAGCTCGCGCTCGACCAGCTGGACGCGCTGGACGCAGGTGCTCCCACCGCAGCGGGCCTAGAGCTGCGCGCCCACGCCGCCTACGGGAACGGTGACTTCGAAGGTGCGGTCCAGGCATGGGAGGACCTTCACTCGTTGCGCGCCGCGGCCGGCGACGATGCCGAGGCGGCGCGCGCCGCAGCGATGATCGCGATGTACCTCATGATGGACACGGGCCTCATGGCGCCGGTCCGCGGATGGCTACGGCGCGCTGACCGGCTTCTGGTCGGCCAGAACGAGACCGCGGCGCATGCTCTGGTCGCGATGGTCCGCTCTTACGAGCGCTTCATGTGCGGCGACATGGACACCGCTCGCCAGCAGGCCGAGCGCGCGATCGAGCTGGGACGCCGCCTTGGAGTCGAACCTGCCGTCGTGATCGGTCGCACAGCCCTCGCCCGCGCCGAGATCCAGGCCGGCAACATCGCGTTGGGACTGGACATGCTCGACGAGATCGGGGCGCTGCTGATGTCGGGCGAGCTCGATTCGCTGACGACCGGAATGATGTACTGCGAGCTCGTCTGCGCAGCCCAGGGTCTGGGACGCTTCGATCTCGCCCGCGAGTGGACGGAGCTGATGGACCGCTGGCGCCAGGGCCACGCCTTCGGTGGGATCAACGGGCGATGCCGCGTACATCGGGCGGAGCTGCTCAGGATCTCGGGTCCCTGCGACCTCGCCGAGGCGGAGGCGCTCGGTGCCTGCGACGAGCTGCGCCCGTGGATGCGACGCGAGTTCGGCTGGCCGCTCGTGGAGCTCGGCAACATCCGGCTGCGCAAGGGCGACCTGGCAGGCGCAGAGGACGCGTTCGTCGCCGCCCACGGCCACGCTTGGTCGCCCCACCCAGGTTTCGCCTTGCTCCGGCTGGAGGAGGGTGACGTCGTCGGCGCGTCGGTCCTCATCGCAGACGCCATTCAGCACCCCTTCGACATCCCTTCCAAGGAACGGCCCCCGTTCGGCGACCTGCGGTTGGCACCCCTGTTCGAGGCGCAGGCCGAGATCGCAGAGGCCGCCGGCGACGCTGGCACTGCGCAGCACGCCGCCGAGTCCCTGCGCTCCATCGCCGACCGATACGACAGCCCCGCGCTGCAGGCCACCGCGTCCATGGCGGCAGCTCGAGCGGCATTGACCGCCGGGGACCTCGACCGGGCGATCGACGAGGCCGGAGCATCGCTGGTGGCATGGGCCGGCATCGGCGCCCCGTTCGAGTCCGCCGCCGCCCGAGTGGTGCTCGGAGACGCGTACAACCGGGCCGGCAACGTAGACCGTGCGCGGATGGAGTGGCTGGCCTCTAGGTCGGCGTTCGCGGAGTATGGCGCGGCGCGATGGGTCGATCGGGTCGACGGTCGGCTCGCCGAGCCGAACGCGGACCGGTGGTCTTCGACGGCGGCGCCTGTTCCGGACGAGACCGCCACCTTCGCGCGTGACGGCGACACCCGCACCGTCACGTTCGGCGGCCGCAAGGTGCTGGTCCGCGACTTGAAGGGCCTCCGCTACCTCGCCCGGCTGCTCGCCGCACCCGGTCGCGAGTTCCACGTGCTCGATCTCGTAGCGGTGGAGCAGGGCTGCCTACCCACCTCCGCTCCGGGCGGTGACGCTGGCCTCGAAGTGATCGACGCGCAGGCACGGGAGGCATACCGGCGTCGCCTTGCCGAGGTGGACGAGGACATCGAGGAGGCCACAAGGTGGGACGACCTCGGTCGCATCGAGCTCGCCCAGCGCGACCGCGACTACCTGATCGCCGAGCTGAGCCGCGCCGTGGGCCTGGGCGGGCGAAATCGCATGGTCGGCAGCACCACCGAGCGCGCTCGCACGAGCGTCACACGGTCGTTGCGCTATGCGATCCGCCGACTGGCCGAGCACCACGCCGCGCTTGGCGCCCACCTCGAGCAGTCGGTGCGCACCGGCACCTACTGCAGCTACGTGCCCGACCCTCTCGCCGGGATCGTGTGGGAGGCGACGGCCAGCGGGAGCTGAACATCCGCGGATCGCAGTGGATCGCCACCAACCCCGTCCCGATGCCCGGTGCGGACGAGGGCGCGGCCGCCGCTAGCGGAAGGTGTAGAGCAGCAGCGCTCCGACACCTACGACGATCCGGTAGGCCACGAAGGGGGCGAACGTGCGCGTGCGTATGAGGCGCAGCGTGCCCCACACGGCCGCCCAACCTGTCACGCCGGACGCCACGATGCCCCAGAAGAAGGGTGCTGCGAAGCCGGACGGGATGCCTCCCTCGGAGGCCACGTCCACCGCCTTGAAGACGAGCGCGCCCGCGGTGATCGGAAGGCTCATCAGGAAGGCGAAGCGGGCGGCGCCGTCGCGGCCCAGCCCCGCCATCAGGCCGGCCGTCATCGTGACGCCGGATCGCGACACCCCGGGTTGGAGCGCCACGGCCTGCCCCGCGCCCATGAGGAGGGCGTCGCGCATCGTCACGTCCGCGATGGTGCGGGTGCCCCCGCGCCGATCGGCCCAGCCCAGCACGAGCCCAAAGACGATCAGCATGGTCGCGATGAGCCAGATGTAGCCCGTGCGCTCCTCGATGACGTCCGCGAACAGAGCTCCCGTGACGGCCGCGGGAACGGTTGACGCGACGAGCAACCAAGCGAGCCGGCCGTCGGTCGTCTGGGTGGCGCCGCGACGAAGGCCCGCTCTCGTGTAGCGCACGACGTCGGCGCGGAAGTAGGCCACAGCCCCGATGAGCGTGCCCAGGTGGAGCGCCACGTCGAAGGTCTTCTCGAGCGAGGCGCGGCCGGAGAAGTCGTCCCAGCCGAAGAGCCACGGGACGAGTCGCAGGTGGCCGCTGGAAGAGATCGGCAAGAACTCCGAGAGGCCCTGAGTGATCCCGAGGACGATGGCGTGGAGGATCGGCATGCGGATCAGCGGCCCCAGGGGGGCTAGCTCTCAGGCGCCCGACAGGGCGACGTCGGGGATCGCGATGGTGACCCCGCCGGTGCCATCTGGCAGCCACTCGAGGTCGGCCCCCACCGCGGATATGTCGAGCAGCAGGCGCTGGATCGTCGACGCGATCGTCGCCTCGCGCACCGGCTCGGCCAGAGCTCCGTTGCGGATCATGAGACCCTCCACGCCGACCGAGAAGTCGCCCGACACCGGGTTGACCCCAGAGTGCAGGCCCGCCATCGACGTCACGAAGAAGCCCTCCCCCACCCCGGCGAGCACCTCTTCATGGGTGCCGGAGCCGGGTGCGACGGCGAGCGCTCCAGCGCCGACACCGGGCGTGGAGGAGACCCCCCGCTGGGCCGAGCCGGTCGAGGCCGTGCCCGAACGACGGCCCGTGTAGGTGTTGTGCAGGAAGCCTCGGAGCACGCCCCCGACGACCAGCTCGTTGCGACGGCAGGCAAGGCCCTCGCCGTCATGCGCCTCCGCGCCGAGGCTGCGAGCGTCGGTCGGGTCGTCGACGAAGGTCAGGAGCGGGGACGCGATCGCCTCGCCGACGCGATCCGCAAAGGGTGAGCGGCCCTTGAGGACGGCCTCGCCGTTGAGCATCCCGCCGACGATGCCGAGCACCGTGGCTGTCATGCGCGGCTCGAGCAGGAGCGTCACGCGCTGCGTGCGCGGCTTGGTGGAGCCGAGCAGCCGGGTCGATCGCAGGACGGCGTCGTCGGCCGCCTCGTCAACCGAGAGGTCGGTGATCTCGCGCCCCACCGAAAGGCCACCGGCGATCTGGGTCTCACCGTCGTGCACCGCGAGTGCCTGCACCATCAAGTAGCTGGTGCCAGCCCGACCCCACGCGGATACGCCGGTGCTGGTGGCGACGGCGCCCTCGCCCATCGAGTCGCTGTACATGGCCACCCTCACGCCGCCGACCCGGGGGTCGCGGCTGATCGTGGCCCGCTCGAGCTCGATGGCGAGCGCGACCTTGTCTGCCGTCGGAACACCCACGAGACCGGCGGGCCAGAGGTCGAGGTCGGCAGGCTCGATGCCATCGGGTGTGGCCAGGCCGTTGTGCTCGTCCGGTTCGCCGAAGGCGGCGTTGTCGCGTGCCTCCGCAAGCGCCTCGAGCACGACCGCCTCGTCGAGCGTGCCCGCATAGGCGAATCCCTCACGGTGGTCGACGATCACGCGCACGCCGACACCGCCGGAGGTGGCCTGCGTCAGCGACTCCACCTCACCGCCATAGGCACGCACGCTGGTGCTGGTGCCCCTGGCGACGTATGCCTCGACCTGCTCACCGGGGCCAGCCATGCCGGCGATGCGCTGCGCCACGTCGAGCAGCTCGGGCGTGCTGCTCGCCATCAGGCCGTGCCGCCGATCGTGAGCGCCGGCACTCGCAGGGTCGGCACCCCATCGCCGACCGGGACGCCCTGCCCGTCCTTGCCGCACATCCCGGGACTGCCCATGGCGAAGTCGTGGCCGACAGCGTCGATGCTGGCGAGCACCGCGGGGCCGTTGCCGATCAGGTTGCCCTCACGGATCGGCTCGGTGATCTTGCCGTCCTCGATCAGGTAGGCCTCTGTCATCCCGAAGACGAAGTCACCCGTCGCCGTGTTGACCTGGCCGCCGCCGAGGTGCGCGACGTACACGCCGTTGGGAGTCGCGGCCACGATGTCGTCGGGCTCGTCGGGGCCGGCGAGCACGTAGGTGTTGGTCATGCGCACCATCGGCAGGTGCTTGTAGCTCTGGCGCCGGCCGTTGCCGCTGCGAGGCCGACCCTCCTTGCGCGAGCGCAGCAGATCCCACATGTAGTCGGTGAGGATGCCGTCTTCGATCAGCACGTTGCGCGCCGCGACACTGCCCTCGTCGTCGACGGCGAAGCAGCCCCACTCCTCCGCCATGGTGCCGTCGTCCACGAGCGTGATGCGGGGGTCGGCCACCCGCTCACCGATGCGCCCGGCGAACACTGATGCACCCTTTGACACGAGGTCGGCCTCGAGCCCATGACCGCACGCTTCGTGGAACAGCACCCCACCGCCGCCCGGGCCGATCACCACTGGCATGGTGCCGGACGGAGCGGGCCGGGCGGCCAGCTTGAGCAGCGCTCTCTCGGCGGCCTCGCGGCCGAGATCCTCGACGTCGTAGTTGTCGAACAGCTCGAAGCCGACCGTGCGGCCGAGCGACTGGTATCCGGTCTGCATGCCCGTGTCGCCGGAAGCGACGGCCATGACCGTGAAGATGGTGCGCACCTGATCGTCTTCGGTCAGCAGGCCGTCGCTGTTGGCGATGAGGATGCGCCGGCGGCTGTCGCCGTAGCGAGCTGTGACCTGCGTGATGGCGGATCCGGCTCCACGCGCGGCATCGTCGGCCCGGCGGAGCAGCTCCACCTTGCGGGCCTTGGCGACATCGGACGGGAGCACGGCGACCTCGTTCGGCCTGGGCGCCTCCTGACTTGTCAGCGCGACCTCACGCACCCCGCCCCCTCCGGAGCGGGCGGCGGCTGCTGCGGCCTCGGCCGCCAGGGCCAGACCCTGCTCTGATAGATCGGCGGTGTGGGCGAAGCCTGTGGTCTCACCGGAGATCACGCGTATGCCGGCGCCGCGGTCACGACCCGAGGTCAGGTTCTCGACCTTGCCGTCGTCGAACACGGCATTGGACGAAGCCCGATCTTCGACGAACACCTCCGCAAGGTCGCCACCTGAGCGAAGCGCCAGGCCGAGCGTGCGTCGAATCAGGTCGTGGTCGAGCACGCTGGCTCCTCCGATGCGTCGAACCGCCTTTGACCGGGCGGCCAGGGCGCGGAATATCGTAACCAGATGCCACTGTCGCCCGGCCTCCATGGCAGCGCCAAGCTCGTGGTCGCCGAGACCGACACCGCAGTCGCGTGGCACAGCGGCGAGGTGTCCGTGCTGGGCACACCGCGCCTGATCGCGCTGTGCGAGGAGGCGACGATCGCCGCCGTCGCCGACGGGCTGCCGCGGGGGCAGACCACAGTGGGCATGCGCGTTCAGATCGATCACCTCGCCCCCACCCACGTCGGCTCGGCTGTAGCAGCGGAAGCCACGCTCGAGCGGGTCGAGGGGCGCCGCCTCACCTTCACGGTGTCGGTCAGCGACCACTGCGGGCTCGTGGCGGCCGGCAAGGTCACGCGAGTCGTGGTCGAGACCGACCGCTTCCTCGACAAGGCCCGCTGAGCCCTCCGCTCGGGTCCTAAAGCGTCTCCAGGAAGCGGCTCAGCGCCTTCCACCACGGTTCGGGGTTCTCGAACTGAGGGCTGTGGGCGGCATCCGGCACGACGACGAGCTCGGCGCCGGGAATGGTCTCGGCCATGCGCTGCGAGGGCTGCACGAACGGCTCGTCGTGCTCGCCGACGAGCACCAGGGTGGGGACAGAGACGCCGCGCAGCCCCTCCAACCGATCGATCGACGCGGTCGATCGATCGGTGATGGCACGGATCATGGCGGCGTACATGGCCGGGTGGCTCGCCAGGAGCTTGCGGCGGCTGAACTCGAGGTAGCCCGGCCTCTCTGCCTTCAGCCTGCGGTCGATGTCGTTGCCGAGGGCGTTCTCCTTCTCGAGCGCGTCCTGCGCCTCGAGCAGCGCCTGCATGCCCTGGCCCAGCGCTATGCCGATCGCCATCTCCACGAGCGCCGGGTCGGCTCGCAGCGCCCGGTGCGATGTGCTCATGAGCACGAGCCCATCGAAGCGTTCGGGCGCCTGTAGCACCGCGGTCTGCACGACCATCCCACCCATCGAGTGGCCCAGCGCCACAGCGGTGGGCCAACCCATCGCATCGAGCAGACCGACCAGGTCGGTGGCGAAGCCGTCGAAGGAGTAGGCGGCTTCCTCGACCGGCTTCGGGCTGTCACCGTGGCCGACCTGATCGGGCGCAACGGCGTGCCAACCGAGCTCGGCCAGCGGGTCGAGCCAGTCGGTGAAGTCTTCCTTCGCGCCCGTGAAGCCGTGGACCAGCACGAGGGGCCGCCCACCCTGGCCGGCCTCCGCGATGGTGAGGGGCAGCGGGCCACCCGAGCCCTCGACTGTGACCTCGCGAACCTCCATCAGCCGAATCCGCCGAAGGCTCCCATCACGTCCCCGAACGGGGTGGTGTCGGCAGGGTCGGGCACCACCACCTCGACGGGCTCGCCGTAGTCGAAGAAGTCGATCGAGACGGATGCGGACCCGCCGGACCCCATGGCGGCCGCAAGAGACGAGAAGTCCATCGACAGCCGCCGCGGCAGACCGTCTGCATCGATCCAGGCGTCGACGGGGAAGCCACTGCCGCCGGGATCGATCCCTTCGAGCTGGGGAGCGAGGAGCTCGCGCTGATCGCTGGGCATCTCAGCCAGAGCTCGGTCGATGTCGATCGTGGCTCGAAGATGGGTTGTTGCGACGCCCCGGATCTCCTCCGAGCCGATCTCCTCGAGATCGTCCGACGTTCCGCGAAGCGTCTCGAGGAACTGTGACGGATCGTTGGTGCCAGCCCCGAACCCCAGTGAGCTGCTCGCCATCCCGAGATCTTCAGCTGACATCGAGATCCAGCCTGCCGTACCCGTGATCTGCTCCAGCATCGGCCAGCGCAGGTAGAAGTCCGTGCCGTCGGCCACCATCTGCATGGACTGGTCGAGCCCACCGGGAACGGTCTCACCTGTGAGATCTGCGAGCTGGGCCATCATCGAGCCGAGGTCCATCTCGATGACGGCCTGGTCGCCGCTGTAGCCACCGCTGGCGAGCATCTCGAACTCTCCCTGAGGCGTGTCGACCGTGATCGTCATCTCGAAGCGAGCGGACCCCGCCTCGGCTGCGGCGTCGGGCGCTGCGCGCAGCGCGGTGAGCGCGGCATCGCCGGTGAGCACAGTCGCTTCGTCGCCCGCCTTGGCACACGCGCCAGCCGCTACGAGGACAGTGGCGGTGGCCGCCAAGATGAGCTTCCGGATCATGGGATCCCTCCGAGGGGCAGGGGGTTGCGTCGGGCGGGCCACGATCGGAGCCGGACGCGCCGCCGAGGCGACCGGTGCTGGGATGGTACCCATCGGCGCGTTGACGTCGAAAGGGTCGAACCAGGAGCAGTGATCACACGGCGTCGGGCGTACGATGAGCCCGGACCAGACGGAGGGGGCAGGGTGAACCAGAAGCAGGCCGTCTCGCTCGCGCTGAGGATCGGTCTCAGCGTCGCGATGCTCGGCGTGCTGGTCTGGCGCGTGCCGTCCTTCGATGCCGACGAGGTCGTGCCCGAGATGTCGGCCCGCACAGTGGTGTGGCTGGTCGTGGCCGCTGCTCTCACGCTCGCCGGGCTCGTGCTGTCGGCCCTGCGGTGGCAGCGAGTCCTCGAGGTGCTAGGCCTACACGCCGGCTTGCGACGTCTGCTGTCTCACTACCTCGCCTGCCAGTTCGTGTCGAACGTGCTCCCCACCACGATCGGCGGCGACGTGCTGCGGGTGAGCCGCCTCTCACGGGAGACGGGCGAGTCCCCCAAGACCTTCGCGTCCGTCGTGCTCGAACGCCTCACGGGCTGGCTCGTGCTGCCCGTCATCAGCGTCGCCGGCTTCCTCGTGAACCCGCCGCTGCAGCATCTCGGCACCGCCACGCGCGTCGCCCTCGGTCTGGCGTTCGCAACGCTCATCGGCCTCGGCATCCTCCTCTACGCCGTGGCAGACCAGCGCATAGGTGGTCGCTTCGCCGCCAAGGACGGGTGGCGACGCTTCGCGGGGGCGGTGCACCTGGGCCTCGATCGCCTGCGGCGCGAGCCCTGGGCGGCCGCCAACGTGCTCCTGGTCGGCTTCGCCTACCAGCTGGTGCTCGTGCTCGCGGCGGTTGCGGCCGCCCAGGCGCTGGGCGTGCGGCCCGCCGGCCTGACGGCGCTGCTCGCCTTCTTCCCCGCCGTCGCCATAGCCCAGGTCCTGCCGATCGGCATCTCGGGGCTCGGCGTGCGCGAAGGTGCGTTCGTGCTCTTCCTCGGCCCGCTCGGTGTCGCCAGCGAGGAGGCGATCGCGCTCGGGCTGCTGCTCTACCTGCTGAACCTCGGCGTGAGCCTGCTCGGCGCACCCGCCTTCGCAGTGGGCGGCAGGGTGCCTGAGCCCGACGCCCTTGCCGCAGCTCCCTGACCCCGGCCTGCTAATCCATCGTCATGACCGACGTGGCCGCGCCTGCCCCCGACCAGACCTCACGCGGCCAGCTCCGGTGGTGGAAGGAGGTGGCGTTCGGCCTCGCCGTCTACGTCATCTACTCGATCGTGCGGAACCGCTTCGGGTCCGCCGACGGCGACCCCGGTCCTGCCTTCGAGCACGCTCGCTCGATCATCGACCTCGAGAAGGCCTTGCACCTCTACTTCGAGCCAGACGTGCAGCAGTGGTACCTCGACCTGCCTGCCCGTGGTCTGATCCGCCTCTGGAACGTGTACTACGGGCTGGCCCACTTCGTGGTCACGCTGGTTGCCCTGGTCTGGCTGTTCCGGCGCGACCCGCGGCGCTACCCGCTGTGGCGCAACACCCTCGCGCTCACGACCTCGCTGGCCGTGGTCGGGTTCGCGGCCTACTCGCTCATGCCCCCTCGTCTGCTGGACGATCCCGGCGAGTTCGGTGCGTGCCAGATCTACGCGCCCGAGGCCGCCGCCACTGCCCACCCGGGCGACCTCACGGCCCCGGGCTGCGACCGCTACGGCTACGTCGACACAGTGGCGCGCTACGGCGGCTGGATCTCCTTCGGCAACGAGGGGATGAAGGACGTCTCGAACCAGTACGCGGCGATGCCCAGCATGCACATCGGCTGGGCGACGTGGAGCACCCTCGTGATGCTCCCCTTGCTGCGCCGACGTTGGGCGCGGGTGGTGGCGGCCGCCTACCCGGTCGCCACCCTCGTCGGCATCGTGGTCACCGCCAACCACTACTGGATCGACGGTCTCGGTGGGCTCGTGTGCCTCGGCGCGGGCTACGCGCTCGCACGCGCCTGCACAGGAAGGTCGCTACGCACCCCACCAGATCGGGCTGCCGTGGTAGCCGGCTGACCCGAGCAGCCGCTCCTCTCCACGGGGCCACATCGTGAGGCGCAGCTCGGCGCGGGTGCCGGCCGGCTCCATCCTCAGCCAGCCGAGCGGTGCATCTCTGGTGGCAGATCGCCCCGCCGTCTCGATGGTTGCCTGCAGACGGCGGCGCGCGTCGGGTGGGAGGTACTGGAGGACGATCGAATGGACCACGACGGTCGTCGCGCCGGGCACGGTCCGCGCCAGCTGCGACGCCACCCACCTGACGGCGTCTGCCTGATCGATCTCGACGGGGACGCGCTGGGCGACCTCGATGGCGGCCCTGAGCCGCTCGATGCGGTCGAGCTGGTCGGGCCAGACGTAGGCGAGCAGCGTGAGCTGACCCTCGCGCGTCGTCGGGTCGACCGGGTTGCGGTCGCAGCCGCGGCGCTCCACGACCTCGAACTCGTGCGGCAGAGCGGGCGCCGTCCCCTCCCAAACACCTGCGAACCGCACCGGGCTGTCGCGCGGACCCGACACGACCACGCCCGTGTCATAGGCATAGTGGTCGAAGCGCAGGTTGAGCCCTGCGCTGGCGCCGACCTCGAGCACGCGCAGAGGCAGCTGCGTCGCTGCTGCCACCTCGGCGTAGCCGCCTGCCAGCACGGCGGAGCGACCAACCTCGTTCGTCTGCACGCCAGCGGCGAGACCGGCAACCACTTCGGCGCGCCGCTCCTCGAGCGTGGCCAAGAAGGGCGGGACGGGATCGCCCGCCGCCGCATCTCCGCCCGCGGACGGGTAGAGCGCCGCCAGCGCGGGCGCGCCGCCCTCCAGCACGATCCGGTGCACCGCGCCGAGCAGCCGCAGCGCGAGCGCTGAGCCGAAGGGGTCGTCGTCGGTCCCAGCCAGCACGTCAGCTGTGATGCCACCGGCCTGCATGTCGGCCGCAACCCCGTCGAGGATCCGCTCGTAGAGCAGCGAGCCTGCACGACCGCACTCCCCTGCCTGGAACTCGATGACCTCGAGCGCCGTCGAGGGCGACTCACCCACCGCGGGTCACTGGGCAGACGCTGACGGCTTCGTCGACCCCCTTGAACGCCTTGCGGCGAGCGCGGCCGAACTCGACCCCGCGCAGCTCGCCGACCGCTTCGCGCACGGCCGTGGTGGCCAGCACCTGGCCGCCGCGAGCGGATGCAGCGACTCGTGCGGCGACGTTGACGTCGTGCCCGATGAGGTCGTCGGTCGTCATCACCGCTTCACCGGTGTGCACCCCGGCTCTCAGCCGCAGCGGCGACGGCGGCACCTCGACCAGCTCGAGCGCCGCCATGACGGCGGCCTCTGTGGCAGGGAAGGCAAGCATCAGGCCATCGCCGATGCGCTTCACCACCTTGCCGCCTCGTCCCCGCACGATCGGGCCGATCGCCCTGTGGTGCTCGGCCAGCAGCGCCAGAGCAGCCTCGTCGCCGGATCGGGAGGTGTACCGCGTGAACCCCTCGAGATCGGTGAACACGATCGTCACCGGTGTCGCCGTCGCCTCCCCGTCGCCCTGCGTCTGCTCGTGCGCGAGCAGCTGGAGGGCGTTGAGCCCGATCGAGCCCATCACGGATGGCCGGCGCTCGACCGACCGCTCGAGGAATCGCTGCACGACGTCGAGGGCGGGAGCGCTTCGCATCGGATGGCGACCCGGCTGCTCCAGCCAGGCACGGTCGACAAGACCGACCTCGACTGCTGTGTCGGTCAGCCCAGGATCGCGTCGCAGAAGCTCGGCGGCGCGCTCGGCCAGGCTGATGCGCACTGCGTCCACCGCCGACGCTCCCTTGGCACGGGCATCCTCGAGCGCAGCCATCAGGTGTCAACCTAGTGGGGAGGGAGCGGGCGGCGACCGGGGCTGCGTGGTCCGGGCAGGGGGCGCGGGAGTACCGTTGGGGCCCTTGCCGATCCTCGACTCGATCAAGACCCCAGCCGATCTGCGTGATCTGACCTACGCCCAGCTGGATCAGCTGGCAGCCGAGATCCGGCAGCTCATCGTCGACGCCGTCACCAGCGCTGGCAGCGGCCACCTCGGCTCCAACCTTGGAGCGGTCGAGCTCACGCTGGCGCTGCACCGCGTCTTCCACTCGCCCGACGACATCATCCTGTGGGACACGGGCCACCAGGCCTACGTCCACAAGATCGTCACCGGCCGCGCCCACGCCTTCAACACGCTGCGCCAGCAGGGCGGGATGTCCGGCTACCCGTCGCGCGAGGAGTCAGAGCACGACTGGATCGAGAACAGCCACGCCTCCACGATCATCAGCTACGCGCACGGTCTGGCCGTCGCGCAAGAGAGCGAGGGTGGCGACGGCAGGCGCGTCGTAGCCGTGATCGGCGACGGTTCGCTCACCGGCGGCATGGCCTTCGAGGGCCTGAACAACCTCGGCCACTCGGGCAAGAAGGCGATCCTCATCCTCAACGACAACGGCCGCTCCTACGCCCCGACGGTCTCGCGGCTCGGCGAGAGCCTGGCCCGCCTCAGGGTCAACCCGAGCTACCTCCGCAATCGCGCTCGTCTCGACCGGCTCCTGCACGAGGTCCCGGTCGTGGGCCACCAGCTCGAGCGCAGCCTCGACGGCTTCGTCGCGGCGGTACGGGAGATGTTCGAGCCGCCGGCATTCTTCGAGACGCTGGGCGTGCGCTACACGGGCCCCTTCGACGGCCACGACATCGAGGGCATGGAGAAGGCCCTGCGCCACGCCGCCGAGTTCGACGGGCCCATCGTCGTCCACGTGCTGACCCAGAAGGGCCGCGGCCACGCGCCTGCGGAGAACGACCCGATCAAACGGCTGCACGACATCGGGCTGCCCAAGCCGGGCAGCTACACAGCGGCCTTCACCGAGGCGATGATCAAGGAGGCCGAGGCCCGCCCTGAGCTGATCGCCATCACGGCAGCCATGCCCGACTCCACCGGTCTGCTGCCCTTCGGCGAGCGCTTCCCGGGCAGGCTCATCGACGTCGGCATCGCGGAGCAGCACGCCGTCACCTCCGCGGCGGGCATGGCCATGGGCGGCCTGCGGCCGGTCGTGGCGCTGTACTCCACCTTCCTCACGCGGGCCATCGACCAGGTCACATACGACGTGGGTCTGCACCGTCAGCCGGTCGTGTTCTGCCTCGACCGAGCCGGCATCACGGGTGACGACGGCCCCTCGCACCACGGCGTGCTCGACATGGCCCTGCTCACCAAGGTGCCAGGGATGACGCTCTTCGCCCCTTCGTCCTACCAGGAGCTGGGCGTGATGCTGCACGACGCGCTCGAGCTATGCGACGGCCCGGCCGCCATCCGCTGGTCCAAGACGGAAGCACCCAGCGTCGATGCGAGCCAGGTCGGGTCGGGTCTGCGTGCGCGCAAGGCTCGAACGGGTCGCGACATCTGCATCCTCGCAGTGGGCAAGCTCCTCGCGGCTGCCGAGGACGCTGCATCTGCACTCGCTGCCGAAGGCATCGAGGCGACGGTCTGGGATGTGCGGGTGGTTCCGCTCGACCCGGAGATGCTCGCCGACGCGGCGCGCCACCCAGTGGTGCTCACGGCCGAGGACGGGATCCGCGAGGGCGGCGTGGGCGCGTTGGCGGCGGATGCCATCGCCAGGCTCGATGCCACCGCTCCTCCGCGGGTGCGCGTGCTCGGCACCCCCGTCGCCTACATCCCCCACGCCAAGCCCGCCGCGATCTTCGCCGAGCTGGGCCTCGACGCCGCCGGCGTGGCGGCGGAGGCACGGGCGCTGGTTGCTGCTCAGCGAGCCTGACCGCTCGCCTCGGCAGCTCAGGCCTCAGGTGTAGTAGGGGTTCTCCCCTGATGCGTGATCGGTGGTGTCGATCACCTCGGTGATCTCGGGGATCGCCTCCTTGATCGCACGGGAGATCCCGTCACGCAGGGTCATGGCGGACACCGCGCAGCCTTGGCAGCCGCCGCCCATCGTCACGTAGACCTTGTCGTCCTCGACGCCCTTCAGCTCGGCGAACCCACCGTGCGCGGCCAATGCCGGGTTGATCTGCTCGTCCAGGAGCTGTTGCACCTGCTCGGCGACGCTTCCGGTCAGCTCGAGGTGCTTGCCAGACAGAGGGTTGGGCCGGTTGGGGTTGCGCAGGACGAGGCCAGGGCCACCTCCCGCCGGCACGTCGAGCGTGGCGCCCATGAGCTGCTCGATGCTGCCTGCAGGCACGATCACCGGCAGACCGCCCTGCTGGTACACGGCGTCGACCTCGGCGGCCTCGGCGATCGGGTCGAAGGTGAGGTCGTAGGCGTACTCGACGCCGTTGGTGCCGGTGATCTCCACCCGCAGAGCCAAGCCGGCCGGATCGTCCTCGGCCTCGCGCAGCTCGAGGATCCGGGCAATGGCCTCGGGGGTGACGGTGAACACGACCAGATCGGTCGCCGCGGTGGCATCGGCCATGGATCCAGGCTAACGAGTGCTCCTGTGACCCACACCACCAGCACGGACGCGGCCGACCACAACGAGGGCCACGGCCCCGAGGTGCTCTACGAGGTCGCCGACCACATCGCAACCATCACGCTCAACCGCCCTCACCGCCGCAACGCCATCTCGGTGCGCATGCTCGAGCTGCTGAGCCAGCACTTCTCCGCGGCAGACGACGACAGCGATGTGCGAGTCGTCATCCTGACGGGTGCTGGCAAGGGCTTCTGCGCCGGCCTCGACATCAAGGACGCGCTGGCGGGATCGGGCATCGGCGGCACGGGCGGGGGTGGCGGTGGTGGCTCGTTCATGCAGACGCGCAACTTGCCGACCGTGATCCTCCAGGAGATGGACACACCGGTCATCG
The DNA here is from genome assembly GCA_049325515.1 of Actinomycetota bacterium. GTDB lineage: Bacteria > Actinomycetota > Acidimicrobiia > Acidimicrobiales > VFJN01 > VFJN01. Next base: position 84,956 of record JBMOLI010000019.1, read on the forward strand.
CCGCGCTGAACGGCGCCGCGGCCGGCTACGGCCTCGACCTCGCGCTCGGCTGCGACATGCGGCTCATGGCCAGCTCGGCCAAGCTGCTTCCCGGCTTCGCCAAGCGAGGTGTGGTGCCCGAGTCGGGCGGCACCTGGTACCTGCCACGGCTGCTCGGGTGGGCCAAGGCAGCCGAGATCTCCTACCTCGGGCGCGACATAGATGCGTCCGAAGCAGAGCGCATCGGTCTCGTGAACAGAGCGGTCCCCGACGCAGAGCTGATGCCGCTCGCAACCGAGTGGGCCTCTGAGATCGCGTCGAACGCGCCGCTGGCGATCCGCGCCATGAAGCGGCTGTTCCGCCATGGCCAGACCCAGGACTTCGCGAGCCACTCGCACCACGTGCTGCTGCAGACGATGCAGCTGTTCGGCACCAAGGACTTCCAGGAGGGGCTCGCCAGCTTCATGGAGAAGCGCCCGCCGGAGTTCCGCGGGCGCTGAGCCATCGGGCATCTAGCCTCGGTCGCCATGGACTGGCACTCCCCGCGGGAGATCCTCGAGTTCACCCTCAGGTCCACCAAGCGGATCCTCGTGCTGGTGATCGGGCTGGCGTTGGTCGCGGGCGGGCTCGCCATGCTCGTCCTGCCTGGCCCGGGGATCGTCGTGGTCATCCTCGGCCTGGCGGTTCTCGCCACTGAGTTCGTGTGGGCGGAGCGGATGCTCGATCGCGCCAAGCACCACGCCACCAAGGCCAAGGCACGCGCTGCGAGCTCGTGGCGCAGACGTCGCTCCTGAATCCCCCTCAAACGGACAAAGCGGGCGGCGCACTTCGCTGGATCTGCGGAATTGAGTCGTCTGACCCTGGTCGGATCGGGCTTCGGAATGTCCTACTGATGACCGCACCCAACAGGCCCCCCCGTCTGTTGGGAGCGACTCGGTGATCACTGGTCAGTGCTGCGGCAGCACGACCCGACCAGATCCGGTCGAGCCCTGGCGGGCGGGGCTCGACCGCCCACCGAACCTCATCGCTGGCCGCGCGAAGCTCCGCGACGAACCAGGCGTCCCGCTCGGTGAGCAGCCGACCGCACCATCGCGTTGTGACGAACGTTCCCTGCGCGGCTCCACTGGCGCTTCTTGTCCATGCACTCCGAGCGGGAGTCGACCGGTGCGTCGACGACCCCGAACCTGGCCGCCAATGAAGTGAGGGTCGCGACCCAGAACCGGTCCTCGATGCGGTGACCGCCGAGCATCATCCCGAGCTCGTAGAGCGGGTCGCTGGCGCGCATGAGCACCTGCGCCTGCGCGGTGGTGCCCGCCGGAGCTGCGAACGCGCTGAACGTGATCCATCCCGCGAACTGGTGACCCTCGGGTGTCATGAGCGTGAAGCCCTCCTCGTCCGCGTAGAGCACCAGCACTCCCGTCGACAGCTCTAGTCCGCCGGGCATCGTCAGGTTCAAGAGTGCGACCTCTCCCGGCTCCAGGCCAGTGAGGGGACCGTAGAAGCGGCTGCCGTCGGGCCAGAACGAGCCGAACTCGCTCCGCCACGTCGCCACAACGGAGGCCGGGTCAACCGTGTCGCCCACCGTGACCCGATAGGTCTTCTGCCACAGGCGCCCGAAGCCCTGTATCGGGCCTGCCACCCGTCGCCCGCCGACGTTGATGTTGGTCGCACCAGCGGGGGCATCCGGTTCATCCAACCGGTGGACGGGCGGTGCCCAGCCGTCGTCGCCACGATCGCCCGACATCACCCGAGCACCGCCGCAAGCGCCTCGGCCTCGGTCGGGTGGATGGTGATCGCTTCGTCAAGCCGCGTGAGCTCGAAGATCTCGCGGTAGTGATCCGAGAGGCCGCACGCACCGAGGCGCTGGCCGCTGCGATTTGCTCGGACGAGCAGGGTCACCAGCAGCCCGATCCCTCCACTGTTCAAGAAGTCGAGGCGGTCGAAGTTCAGCACCACTCCCTTCGTGGCTGGCGAGCACGCCAGCGCGTAGGCCGCCATGAGTGCGTCCTCACAGGCGGCGCTCATGTCGCCCTGCACCTCGACGACGCCCGCTAGCGAGTCGATCGCGCGCCCCGTGATCGTGGTAGGTCCGTGCTCCATCGCGAATCACCCCTCGTCTCTCGTCATGCCGGTTCGGATGCGGCACGAGCGCTGTCCTCGTCCGCGAACACCTCTAGGAAGTCCGCCAAACGGGTGATCTCGAAGATCTCCCGGTAGTGGTCGGTGAGACCCCATGCGCGGACGGGACGGCCGTCGCGCTTGGCCTTCGCCAGCAACGAGACGAGAAGCGCTATCCCGGTGCTGTTGATGTAGTCGACCGCGTTGAAGTCGAGGGCTACCGCCCGAGCATCGACCTGGCGGGTCGCCTCGTACGCGCTCTCGATCCCGCTCTCGGCAAAGGCGTCGATGGTCCCGTGGAGATCGATGACGCTGATGCCCTCTTCAGTTCGAACAGTTGCGTTGAAGTCGCTCACTGTGCTCTCCCCTCGTCGTGGTCGAGGCGGATGACCAGCTCGACTGATCGGTGCACTCCATCGCTCGACACCTCGAGCGAGTCGACCATGGCTTTGATCAGGAACAGCCCCCAGCCGCGCGGGGTCTGTTCACCTGCGAGCTTCGCGTCGATGTCGGGCAGCTCGGGCTCCGCGATGTCCTCGGCTCCCCCCTGGTCAGTCACCCGGACTCGGATGGCAGCCGGCGACGCGCTCAGCTGGACCTGTACCGGAACGTCCGATCGGCAGCCGTTGCCATGCTCGATGGCGTTCATCGCGGCCTCGGCGACGACCGTGCGCAATCGCTCGATCACACGCTCCGACAGACCCAGCTCCGCCACCGCAGCGGCAGCGCGGTCTGCTGCAACCCGCTCGTTGCCAAGATCGCTGCGGAGCTCGAACGAGGTGAGGAGCCGCACTGCGCCCAGCACATCAGATGCTGGAGACGCTTCCCGCGAGATCGACACGAGGGTGATGTCATCCTCCTGGTCCCAGTCCGGGCCGGTGAAGTCCGCCAAGTCGTCTAGCACCGCCTGAACCACGTCATCCTGGTTCGTGGTTCGCCCGACCAGACCTCGGATTCGCGGAAAGCCATAGAGCTCACGGCTCGGGTCGTGCGCTTCGACGATGCCATCGCTGTACAGCAGCACAGTGCTCCCAGGTTCGACCGTGACCTCCTGCTCCTCGTACGTGATGCCCGGCATAAGCCCAAGCGGCATGCCGGTTGCGCGTGGCTCGACGACGCCATCCTTCGTGCGGATGCACGGCAGGTTGTGGCCGGCGTTGGCGAACCGCAGATGTCCGGTCGACGGGTCCAGCACGGCATAGAGGCACGTGACGAACATGTTGGGCGGCATCTCGGCGCACAGGAGCTCGTTGGCCCGGCTGAGGACCGCGCCAGGGTCGACGAGGCGGGGTGCGTCTGTCCGCAGGATGCTGTGGGTCGTGGCCATCACCATCGCGGCTGGCACACCCTTGTCCGTGACGTCGCCCACGACGAACCCGATCCGACCCTCGGACAGCGGGATGAAGTCGTAGAAGTCTCCGCCGACCTCGCGTGCCGGTCGGTAGTGCGGGACCACCCGCCACCCCTCGGGCGCAGGTGCCTCCTGCGGCAAGAACTGCTGCTGGATGAGCTGTGCGACCCGCAGCTCCTGATCGATGCGGGCATGGTGGCGGGCCTGCTGCTCCTGGTGGCGCACGAGGTGGGCTACCCGGATGGCGGCCGCGGCGTTGCTCGCCAGGTTGTCGAGCAGCCGCCGGTCATCCAGGTTGTATGGCCGCTCGCTGCGCCGTGGACCCAGGTTGAGGACCCCGATCAGCTGGCCCTGTGCCACGAGCGGCACCACGACTTCGACCTCGGCCGCGAGCATCGCCTCCAGCGCGGGCGACTCGAGCTCTGCGGCGAGCTCTTTCACCGCCACCGTTCCCGGGTTCATCTGGAGGTGCAAGAGGAGCGGATCGTCCTCGGCAACCTCGAACGGCAGTGCGGTGCCGTCGCCCGCCACGCCACCGATCGCGTCGGCGCGATGCCCCACCCGACGCCACTGGTATCGGCGCGTCTTCATCGGTCAGCCGATCCATCGGTGGCTCCGGCACTACCTTCGCCGTCTCGCAACCAGAGCGATACCTGCTCGGGGTGCATCGTCGTGGACACCACAGACACCAGCTCGTCAGCGAGCATGTCCAGGTCGATCTGGTCCCGCACGTGCGCCGCGAACGACTCCAAGGTTCGGATCGTGTCGAGCTTCTCTCGATAGAACCGCTTGTCGATCGCCGTCTGGAGACGTCGCCTAGCCGGCCGGATCAGCATTGCCGCGAGCAGGATCCAGACCGCGACAAGCTCGCCCTGGTTGAACACGCGTCCTGGGACCAGGCCAACCACGAGCGCACCTGCTGCGTAGACGAGGCCGAGCACGCCGGTCAGAGCGCTGTACACCATCGCTCGGTTCACGAGCCGGTCGACGTCCCACAGGTGGAACCGCAAGATCGCTACGAACAGCGCAACCGGGATGACGGCGAACACGAATCGGAAGACACGGAAGGTGAAGGTGGCCAGGTCCTGTCCGCTGAACAGCTGGCCTACGAACACCTCGTCTCGCCGGCCAGCATCCCGGTAGATCGAGACGTTGTGAGCGGTGCCATCGGTGTTCGTGAACCGGATGACGCTCGTGCTACCCGCCACGAGCTCGATGCGATCCTTGTCGAACTCGTTCCCACGAGCGGTGATCCGCACAACGGGCACCGAATCCAAGCCCGCCTCGCCGTTGTCCGGCTCCCGCACGATGACCTCGCCGCGCATGTCTTCGATGTGCGGATCGCAGTAGAAGACGTAGGTGCCCACCGCTGGCGCCACGAGCTCGTAGTCGCGGGTGGTCTCGCTGAAGCGCTCGTCGCGCGAGTTGAGCAACCCGGTCACAGTCAGCACTGCGAGCGCCCCCGCCAGGGACAGGCCCATGGCGGCGCGCAACAGGCGGAAGAGCTGGCGCAGCTCGGGGCTCTGCGCATCGCGGAAGCGTCGCGACTGAGCCACCAACGCGGCAGCGGGAACAAGCACACCGAACAGCAGGACTAGCGCGCTGGTGTGGTCCGGGATCGCAATGAACGAGATCATCCCGAAAACGAGCGCCAGGGCCATGAGGTGGGGCCCTCTGCTGCGATCGACGGCGCCATCCGGGAAGAGCAGGAGCGCGAACACGTAGGCGATGCCCGCCAGCACGTGGATGCCGAGATCATGGAACAGCCCCGTGAGCTCACCGAGGTGGTCCCCGATTATGAGCAGGGCCGAGTGCGACTGGAGGTTGAACGCAACCGCGGTTCCGATCATGCCGAGCGCCAGCAGGTTGGCGGTGCGGTTGCCGCGCACCTTGACAACGAGGAACGTCGCCAGCGCCAGGTTGAGCGTGCTGAAGAGGTAGTCGAGCGTCACCTGAACGCCGCTGGACGCATTGCGCGCCGCACGCGCTGACTGAAGCGACATGTCAGCGAAGACCCCCCCACCTCGCCCCCAGTCCCGGAGTTGGTCCGCGAAGCTCGGGATCGCAGCCGCGAGCGCGGGAACAAGACCAAGTAGGAGCCACCCGACCGCTGCCGAGGCGTAGACGGCGTACATGGAGACGAACACGACTCGGTCGATCCGCGCTACCTGTCGCGGGGCTCGCCTCGCCGTTCGAAGACGGAGCTGCCATAACACCTCGCCGGCGGTAACGGCGGCCAGGACGGCAGCGCGCCCGACCCACGAAGCCTGTCTCAATACCGTGACGAGCCCGATCGCGAGGATCAGCAACCCGATCACCACCCCAAGCCACACCAGCAGCCGTCCGAGCCGCCGCAGGGCGCTCCCGATCCGGTCCGACCTCCGGGACAGGAGCACGAGGACCGCGATCGCGGCAAGCGGGAGCAGCTCGAACACTCAGGGACCCTCGCTCGCGAGCTGATCCGGGCTCATCGGGCTGTTGTCGCGCTCGAGCGTCCCGAGATCGTTACGGCTCGGCGCCGGCGACTGGTCGACCCACTCGGCGAGGCGCCACACCTCTGTCTGGATCGAGCCACCTTCGGCACCTATGTCCGCGAAGATCGCGACTGCCCGCTTCAGCTCCTCCATCGCCTCGCCTTCGCGACCTGCCTTGTGCAGCACCTGCGCCAAGTGATCCCGCAAGGCCGCCTCACGGTGGCGGTCCCCGATCGATACGCACACCGTGAGGGCGCCGACAAGTAGCTCCTCGGCCCGTTGCAGGTGCCCATCCAGATGCTCGACTCGGGCAAGCCCATTGGCCGCGGCCACGAAAGCCATCGGGTCGTCCAGACGTCCCGCCAGCTCGAAGCTGCGAGCGAGGAGGTCGTGCGCCGAGCCGGCATCACCGCTCGCTCCTGCGAGGAGGCCTGCGACCGTTCCGGTGTGAGCCATCGCAGCTTCGTCACCCGAGGAGATCGACTGCTGAACGGCCTGAGCTGCCAGCTGGCGAGCGCGAGTGGTGTCGCCCTGACGGTGGGCGGTTATGGCCAGCTCCGCGAGGACTCTGGCCGCTCCCGAGTCTGATCGGCCGGGCGGCAGCGCGGCGAGTGCCGCCTCGTAGTGCCCTTCGGCGGTGGGCCAGTGACCGAGCCGCTGGTGCACTCCGCCGAGCTTGCGCTCGAGCCGAGCGACATCTGATGGCCCTGCGCGGGCACGTGCGCCCTCGTAGCTGGCGATGGCGTCCGCAAACCTTCCGTCCAACGTCTGCAGGTCTGCGATCGCCTCGTGGAGATCGGCCACCGCGGGATGCCCGAGGGCGAGAGCGGACTGGTAGTGGCCAAGCGCGTCGGAGTTGGCGTACACCGCACGGGCGTGATCGCCTGCTGCGCGGAAGTGCTCTGCAGCGGCATCCTCGCGGCCGGCCTGCTGCTCGTGGTACGCCACCGCCGCGGCCAACGACGCCGCCTCGGTCGACTTGCGTGCCGTGGTCAACAAGGCATTGGCCACCCGGTGGTGCAGCAGGCGGCGTCGTGCCAACGAGGTGTGCTCGTAGACGAAGCGCCGGAGCTGGTCATGGGTGAAGTCGTACGCCGGGCCGTCCGGTGTCGCTCTTTCCTCGACCAGACCACGCGCCACCAGCTCGTCCAGCGCCACCACCGCTTCTTCCTCACTTCGTCCACTGGCCGCTCGCACAACTTCGAAGGGGAAGGAGCGACCCATCACGGACGCTGTCGCGACGAGCTGCGCGGCACCGTCGCTGAGCTCCGCCAGCCTGTGCCTGAGGAGGTGGCTCACGTCCAGCGGTGGCACCTCGCCGCCAGCCAGCGCATCGAGGTACGAAACGACCAAGAACGGCAACCCCTCGCTTTCGCGGTGGATCTCCTCCGCAACAGACTGCACGCGCTCTGGGTCCACCGAGCCCCCGACGAGCTCCGCCACCGAGGCCCGGTCGAGACGGTCGAGGCGGATGGCGACGCCGCCCTCCCGCAGCTGATCGCTCACTGCGCGCGCAAGCGGCTCGGAGTCGCTCACCTCACCCGTGCGGGTCGTGAACACGAGGCAGGGGCCGCCCTCACCCGCACGGTGCATGACGTGCGCGAGCACTTGCTGACTCGCTTCGTCGGCCCACTGGGCGTCGTCGACGATGACCACCCCCGGCGGTGCGGTGCCGGCAGCGATGACAGCACGCGCCACGGAGTCCAGGAAGCGCGCCTCGCCGCCGGGGTCGCTGGATGAAAGCCTGCGACCCGGACCGCCCGACTGCTCTCGCGCCAGGTCGGGCACCAGGCGTGCCACCTCTTCCACGCAGGTCCGAGGGAGCTCGGCCAGACGTGACGCAGCTGCGGGCACCCTCGCGGCAAGGCGGAGGAGCTCGACGATCGGACCGTAAGGCACGTCGCCGTCGTTGTCGTAGCACCGCGCCATGAGCGGAGTGCCGTCACCGCCCATCAGCACCTCCTCGACGAGACGCGTCTTGCCGACTCCCGGCTCCCCCTCGACCACGACCAGCCGCCCGGGACCGATCGCTCCTCTCAGGATGCCGATCTCCCTGGACCGCCCGACGAGCGGGTAGCGCCCTCGCAGCGTCGCCCTGCTCGGAGCGGCGACGCCTTCCGGTGCACCGCTCAGGTCGCCGGCCGCGATGGCCTCGTACAGAGCGGTCGTCACCTCCAGCGGCGTGACCCCGAGCTCGTCGTCAACGGTACGGACGCAGTCGCGGTACTGGCGCACGGCCGCCGCTCGGTCACCGCGCCTGGCGTGCAGCCGCATGAGGGCCCGATGGGCCGGCTCGTGGAGGGGATCGAGTCGCAACCAGCGCTCCGCTTGCACTAGCGCGTCATCGAGACGGTCCAAACCTGTGAGCCCATCGACCAGGCGTGCCAGCGCGCTCCCCAGTGCACGGCGAAGTCGCTCCCCCTCGCGTCTCTGCCACTCGTCGAAGGCCGCGCTGTCACGCAGCGAGAACCCCGCCAGGAGCTCACCGCGCCACAAGGAAGCGGCGGCCTCGACCAGCTCGAGATCATCAGCCCCGAGACCCGCCTCGAAGTCGTGCACATCGGTCGTGGCCCGGTCGCCGAGGACGAGCACCAGCTCGTCACGTCCCGCGTGGAGCCCGGAGCCGTTCAAGCCCTGCTTGACGGCGGAGAGGGTGCGTCGCAGTGCCGACCTGGCATGGACCTCGTCGGCGTCGGGCCAGAGCAGGGCGGCGACTGTCTCCCGACGCTGTGGGCGACCGGTCACCGCGAGGTAGCCCAGCAGCGCGACGGCCTTGCGCGTGTCGAACGTGACCGGCTGTCCGCCCAGTTCCACCCGCGGCGCGCCGAGGACGGAGATCACGAGCCGATCGCCGCTCTCGCCGCCCTCCATCTGCCACCCCTGATGGTCCGTTGTACGCCTCCAAGCGCTGCATCGCAACGGGAGCGCTCGAATGCCGGCTTCCGTAACGATCCCGGAACGGCGATGGAAGAGGATCCCGCCATGACCTCAGTCATCGAGATCGAAGGCCTCCGCAAGGAGTACAAGAGACTTCGCGGCTCCCCGCATGCCGCTGTCGATGGCCTCCATCTCGATGTGCCCGCAGGAGGCGTCTATGGCTTCCTGGGTCCCAACGGGTCTGGCAAGACGACGACCATCCGCTGTCTGCTCGGCCTCGCTCGGCCCACCGCCGGCACCTGTCGACTGCTGGGTGCCGCGACGCCGGCACGAGTCCGCGATGTGATCAGACGAGTCGGATCGATCGTCGAGACCCCCGCCCTGTTCCCGACCATGAGCGGTCGCCGCAACCTGCGTCTGCTCGGACGCACCGAGGGGATCGGGCATCGGAGCGTCGACTCGGCCCTGGATCGAGTCGGTCTAGGCGAACGCGCCGATGACCTGGTGCGGACCTACTCGCTGGGAATGCGGCAGCGCCTCGGGCTCGCCCAAGCGCTGCTGAAGGACCCCGAGCTGCTCATCTTGGACGAGCCTGCCAATGGTCTCGATCCGGCTGGCATCAAGGAGATCCGCGAGCTGTTGCGCTCGCTCGGTGACGAGGGGCGCACCGTGTTCGTGTCGAGCCACCTGCTCGTCGAGATCGAGCACACGTGCGACCAGGTCGCCATCCTCTCGAGGGGGCGCTGTGTCGTGGCTGGCCCCGTCGCGGAGGTGCTCCGGCAGGGCCACAGCTCCACGCTCCTGGTCGGCCTTGCAGACCTGGACGCCGGCCTTGCAGCGCTACGGCAGTCTGGCATCAGCGCCTCCCGCAACCACTCCTTGCTGCACGTCGACCTTCCGCCGTCGGAGGCGGCTCGAGTGACCGAGACGCTCGCTCGCTCGAACCTGTGGATCACCGAGATGCGCGCCGACCAGGTGACGTTGGAGGACGTGTTCCTCGAGCTGACGGCTGACGGCACCAACGAACCGGCCACGGCGGGGAGACCGAGATGATCAGGATGCTCGAAGTCGAGGTTCGCCGCTGCCTGGCGCGCCGCCTGGTGCGCTGGCTCGTCGCGATCGGGGTGCTGTCGTGCGTGCTCATCAGCGTGATCACGCGCGCCAAGGTCCCGCCGTCGGGGAGCCCGGACGAGTTCCGGCTGGTGTCGCTGTGGTCACCGGGCGGCGACTCCATCCTCGGCATCGCCAGCTTCTTCCTGCTGATCGGGGCGGTGCTGGGCGGGGCGTCGATGATCGGAGCCGAATGGCGCGCCGGAACGATCGGCACCCTCCTCACTTGGGAGCCCGCTCGGGCGCGCGTGGCGGTGGCAAAGCTCGTGGCTTGCGGCCTCGTTGCGGCCGTCATCGCAGGCCTCCTCCAGGTGCTGTTCTGTCTGGCCTTCGTGCCAGCTGCGCTCGGTCGGGGAACCACCGCGGGAGTGGATCTCGACTGGCTGCAGTCGCTCGGGGGTGCGGTGCTTCGCTCCTCGTTGCTGGTCGGGCTCGCCGCGGTGCTCATGGCGTCCATCGCCGTGTTGGGACGCAACACATCTGCCGCTCTCGGTGTCGCCTTTGGCTACATGATGATCTTCGAGAACCTGTTGCGAGCATGGAAGCCTTGGACGACGAGGCTGCTGCTCGGAGAGAACGGCGCCATCCTCATCACCGGCGACGATCTCGCCACGGCATCGTTCTCTCGATCGACCTTCGCCGCCGGCCTGACGTTGTGCGCCTACGTGGGAGGGGTCGCACTCGTCGCTGTCGCTTCGTTCTGGCGCAGAGACCTGGCCTCTGCTGGCTGAGCCGTGCGGACCTCGATTCCCATCTCGATGGTCGCTGGGTCTGAGCGGCGGGCCTAGTGTCCGGGCCATGTCCGACGATGCCCCTGCAACACCGGTCACCTTCTCGCTGGAGGACGGCGTCGCTGTCATCCGCATCGACGACGGCAAGGTGAACGTCGTCAGCCATCGTGTCATCGACCTGATGCACCGCCACCTCGACAACGCCGAGGGCGAAGCTCGTGCAGTGGCCATCATCGGCCGACCCGGCAAGCTCTCGGCGGGGTTCGACCTCACGGAGATGACCGCGAGCATCGAACGAGCACGGGCCTTGGTGGGCGCAGGCGGCAAGCTCCTGATGCGGATCTTCGGGCATCCGCAGCCCGTCGTCGTCGCGGTCACCGGCCACGCTCTCGCGGCCGGCGCGCTTCTTGCGCTGTCGTGCGACACGCGGATCGGCGCCGATGGGCCGAGCAAGATCGGGCTCAACGAGACGGCGATCGGGATGGGCCTGCCGCGGTACGCAACCGAGCTCGCCCAGGCTCGACTCTCGCCCGCTCATCTGACCCGCGGCGCCATCCAGGCCGAGATCTACGACCCCGCTGGCGCGGTCGACGCGGGCTACCTCGACCGTGTGGTGCCCGCCGCCGAGTGCGAGGCGATCGCCATCGCCGAGGCCAGGCGGCTCGGTGAGTTCCGCACGGGCGCCTACAGCCACACCAAGCTGGCGCTGCGCGGCGAGCTGATCGATCGCGTGCTGGCCGGCATCGACGCCGACATGGCGTCCATCAGCGCCCCTTCTGCCTGATTTCGCCCGGTACCGTCTGGTTCGTGCCAGGCGGACCGCAGAGCGAGCCACTCGTCGGGCGTGTGCGCGAGCTGGAGGTCGCCCACCACCTCCTCGATGCAGCGACATCCGGTCGGCCGCAGGTCCTGACCCTGCGCGGTGAGGCAGGCATCGGCAAGTCGCGCTTGGCGCGCGCCATCGCCGCCGCTGCGACATCGCGTGGAGCGATCGTGCTCTGGGGGGCGGGCCAGGAGGACCTCTCGCTCCCCTATCTGCCGCTCGCGATGGCGCTGGGACCGCTGGAGGTGGACCGTCCTCTGCTGGCCGGCCCGTCCGCCCGAGATCGCGGGGAGGCCAAGGAGCCGGCCGAAGCGTGGGCCGAGGCGGCCGACGCACTCGTCACGGCTGCCGAGCGCTCGCTCGTCCTTCTCGTCGTCGACGATCTCCAGTGGACCGACCCTGCGAGTCAGGCGCTCCTGCTCCACCTCCTGGTGGTGCTCGAGCACGCGGCCACCACCCGGAAGGTGAGGGCGATGACGGTCATCACCGTGCGACTGCCGGACAACGACGAGCGAACCGGCCGCCTGCTGTCACGCATCGAGCGCGAGCCGAACGCGGCCGCGCTCGAGGTCGGTGGGCTTGATCGCGCAGAGGTGCGTGAGCTCCTGAGCATCATCGGTCCAGCGCCGCCGTCAGCCGCACTCGTGCAGAGCGTGCTCGAGTCGACGTCGGGCAACCCGCTGCTGGCCCAGAGCATCCTGCGACGCGGTGTGCAGGAGGGTCGCATCTCGGTCGTCGGTGGTGCCCTGGTCGCCGCGCGGGATGATCCGCTGCCGGTCAGCGCCAACGAGGTCGACCGATCGGTGGCACAGCGCCTCGCGACGGTGAGCACCGAGTGCCGCGATCTGTTGACGGTCGCAGCGTTCCTTGGGGACCACCAGCCGACCAAGGACGTCGCCGAGCTCGCGGGCGTACCAATGGAGCAGGCCGAGCAGCTCGTCGACATGGCCGTCGGCGCTGGGCTGCTGCGGGATCTGGGCTCGCGTTGCTCCTTCTCCCACCCGCAGGTTCGCCACGTGCTCTTCAGCGCTCCGCACCAGCGGGCGCGCCAACGTCTGCACCTCCGCCTGGCCGACGGGATCGAGGCCAGGGGCGGCGACGCCGATCCACTTGCGCTCGCCCATCACCTGAGCAGGGCCGGTGAGCTGGCGGCGCCTCAGCGGCTCGCTCGGTGGAGCCACCTGGCTGCGCAAGCTGCGATGCGCATGGGAGCGTGGGCCGAGGCGAGTGTCGTCGCAGCTCAGGCGCTCAGCGCCACTACGCCCGATGAAGGGTGGGAAGTGGCAGCCGACCTGAACATCCTCGTCACGGAAGCCGCGAGCCACGACTTCGATCTCGCAGCGGTCTCCAGGCACGGTCTTGCCGCGATCTCCATAGCCAAGGAGCGCGGAGATGCCAGTCGGTGGGGACGTGCGCTGCTGCCGCTGGCGCGCACGCTGCTCACCCATGCGGATGCCGCCAGCGGCGCGGCTGAGGCGCTTCATCTGATCCAGGACTACCTGGAGGGCAACCCGGACGCCGAGCCCGAGATCCGCGCGCGGCTGCTGAGCCTCCTCTCGGAGATGTGGGCCGCGGGCGACCGCATCGACGACGCGCTCGTCGCAGCGACAAGAGCTCGCCAGCTCCTCGACGAGGGCGTCGACCAGGAGGTCGCCGCAGCCGTTCACGTGGCGGAGGGCCTCGCACACTGGGCACGCCTCGACCTGCGCGCGGCCCGCGTTGCATACGAGCGGGCGGTGCGCGCCGCGAGCGATGACCCTATGTCGCGCGCCGGCGTGTACGCGGCGGTGCGTCGACAGCTCGTCGAGCACCTGGCAGGAGAGATCGAGGTCGCGGCCGCCGTGTCTCCGGGTCTGCTCGACGGCCTGGCAGCTGCGCAGATCTGGGGTGAGCACGCTCTTGCCGCCGCCGCGGCGGCAGCAACCGCGCTCGCACAGGGTCGCTTCGACGATGTCGAGCGGCACGCTGCGGCCTCGTCGCGATCCGTGGACCGATCGGGCTACCTGTGGCCGCGGATGATCGCCCTTCCCGCGCTGTCTCTGGCACGGGCCCTTCGCGGGGACGGTGTCGGAGCACGGTCGGCCATCGCAGCGATGGACGCTGGCCAAGGGATCGTGCGCCGCTATGGCCTGGCGATCGACACCTTGCTCGGCGACACCGACCGAGTCGCGGCTGCGGTGCACGAGAGGCCTCTGCGCCCGCCGACTCCCGAGCTCTCGATGCAGTCGCTCCCGGCCGCAGTGCTCTACGCCGAGGTTGCAGCAGCCATCGACGACGCCGACATGGCGGCGGCTGCGCTCGCCTCACTGCGACATGCTCATGAGAGGGGCGTCCTGCTGTCACAGGGCTGGGCGGTGCTCATCAGCCGCACGCTGGCGGAGTGCCTCCTCACCACCGGTCAGCTGGACGAAGCGCGCCGCTGGCTCGACACCGCCGAACAGGAAGCACGGTCACGATCGCTGATCGGCGAGGCGGCGCGCGTAGCGTTGGCCCAGGCGCGCCTGGCGCTGCGAGACGCGTCGGTCGACGACAACGTTCGCACGCGCCTCGCGGCCGAAGCTGCGTTGGCGCTCGACGAAGTCGGCGCGCTCCCACTTGCGGCAACGGCACGGCGCCTCGGCCGCCTGGACATGAACATCGCGGAGCCCGCTCGCAGAGCGATCCTCTTCACGGACCTGGTCGACTCCACCGGTCTCAACGTGCGGGCGGGCGACACCTGGTTCGTCGAGCTGGTGCGCGAGCACAACGAGGTGGTGCGGTCGTGCCTGCGCTCACACGCAGGCGTCGAGTTCAAGCACACGGGCGACGGGATCGCGGCGTGGTTCGCTGCGCCCGCCGACGCGGTCGCCTGCGCCACAGCGATCGGCAGCGGTCTCGAGCGTGTGACCGTGCTCCATCCAGACCTCCCTCTACAGGTTCGAATCGGTATCTCCGTCGGCGAGCCGATCGGGCACGAGGGCGACCTCTTCGGGCTGAGCGTGGTGCGCGCCGCGAGGCTGTGCGGCCTTGCCGGGCCGGGCGAGGTGCTCGTCACCGATGAGGTGGTCGCGGACGCACGCCCCGACTCGGCGGGCTTCAACGCTCGTGGAGAGGTGCTCTTGAAAGGCTTCCCCGAGCCTGTTCGCGTGCACGCCCTTGTTCCAGGGGCGGCGTCGGCCGACGCGAGATAGCGTCCCGCCCAAACCGGGCGGATCGGACGATCCGGACACCAACCCTGGGGAGGCGCGATGCCTGGGTCGATGCCCTACTCGATCGAGAAGGGGCCCTACTTCTCGGTGATCGAGGACTTCGCCAACGGCAGCAGCGCGCGCATGCTCGCCACGCTCGAGCACCTGCGGGCGAACAAGCCCATCGCCGACCTGCCTGCGCTCGACTCGACCACGTTGGACGCTGGTCCCTATTCGACCCAGCAGCTCCGAGATCACCTCAGCTCGGACTGGTTCGGATTCGAGAAGGACGCGACGGGCCAGTGGACGAAGCAGCGGCCCTTCGACCCGGCGCACAACGACCACACGGGCTTCTGGATGGAGTGGTACGGGGAGTGCGAGCCCGTGCTGCGCGAGAGCCTGATCCGTGCGTGCGAGCTGTGCCTCGGGCTCGATCACGGCGCCTCGCCCACCGGTCGCTCGACACCGAGGCACTGGTGGCTCGAGATCTTCTGGCGCTGCCCCATCCCGTGGTTCGAGGGTTGGGTGACGTGGCGGCGCCATTCGACCGGGCGGCGCGACGGCCAGGTGACCGTCCTCATCTCGACCCCCGGTCACGGTCACCCGCTGAAGAACACGCCGGTGAGGCACAACGAACCGCCGGGCAGTGGCTACGAGCTGAACCCCACCACAGCGCCGGGTGCGCAGGGCTCTTGGGTCGTCAGCCAGACGTATCACCGACCCTGGCCCACGACTGTCACAGCGGAGAGCGGAATGGGCGAGTGGAAGTTCCCCACCCAGGGCCTCGGGTTCGTGAGCGTGGGTGACGTCGTCGTGGTGGCACCGCCAGAGCGCGAGGGCGGTGTGCTCGACCCGGCGCGCAAGTGGGTGCCTCACCCGTGAGCTCGATCCCGTCGCGTCCGCCACTGATGAAGCAACCCCAGGAGGGAAGCACATGCCAGAGGCACTAGATGCCCACGACCTGGTGAGGCAGGACGTCGAACGCGGCATCGGCGAGTGGCTCCGCGCGGACGACGAGGTCGACAGCCCAGGGTTCCGCCTGCTCGAGCCCTTCGATGACCCATCGGACCCGCTCGTGAGCCCGAACACGGGCACGGTCGCCGTTCCGTGGGCTTGGGTGGGGCGTCACGTCCACGACGTGATGGGCTACCTGCCGACGGACCGAGTCATAGAGGTGCGCGGGGTCACCATCGTGCGCGACACCGAGAGCGGTCCCGCCTTCTCGCGCTTCGTCGACTGGGTGTCCGCACTCGCCCAGATGGGCGTGGTCGTGAGCTCTCGAGCAGTCACGGACGAGCCGTCGGTCATCAAGGACGCCGAGCTCACCTCGTGAGGCGCCTGCGCTAGCCCACCGCCACCCGGTCGAGGTCAGCCGCGACCACGACCTCGCCGTCGAAGATGGCCGCAGCGATCGATCGCCACTCCTCCTCAGCGCCGGGCACCAGCGGCGGCACGCAGTGCGTCAGGACCAGCTTGCTCATGCCCGCACGCTTGGCCGTGTCCGCGGCCTGCTCGACCGTCGAGTGGTAGTCGCAGATGTCGAGCAAGCGCGGTAGCCCGACCGCTCGCACGAGATCGTCCCGTATGACCGTGCACACGAGCACGTCCGCGCCCTCGCACAGGCCGTCGAGGCCGGCGCACGGGACGGTGTCACCCGCGATGACCACCGCGCTCCCTCCGTGCTCGACTCGGTAGCCGACGGTAGGCGCGACGGGTCGATGGTCCGTCGGCGCTGCGATCACTCGCACGCCCCCAGCCTCGAACGCGACTCCCTCGGTCAGCTCCGTCACCTCGACGGGCGGCTCCCAGGTGATGTCGTCGTGATGAGCACGGCGGTAGGAGACGTCGGGCCGCAAGGAGGCGAGGATCCCGTCGACCACCTCGCGCGTCCCCGGCGGGCCGATCAACTCGAGCGGCGAGGGCGCGAACGTCGTGATCCACCGCGTGGTGATGACGTCGTTGAGATCGGTCAGGTGGTCGCTGTGCAGGTGGGTGAGGAACGTCGCGCTCAGCTGGTTGGCGCCGACTCCCGCCGCCGCCGCCCGCAGCAGCACGCCGCGCCCGCAGTCGAAGAGGAGCTGGTGGCCACCCGCCAGCACCACCGTCGACGGCCCCGCTCGCCGTGGGTCAGGTATGGGACTGCCCGTGCCGAGCAGGACGATCTCGATTGGATGGTCGGCCATCCGCCAAGTATTGACACAACAAGTGCCAAATGCAAGAGCCCGAGTCAGATCCCTGCCCGAGGGCCCAATCGAGTCGCCGCGGCTGCCTCGGCCATGCCGAAGGCGCTCAGCAGGGTCTTCCGGGTCACGGTCGGGTCGAGCAGCGGGATGGCGCCAGCGTTCACGGCGAGCATCAGAGCCTCGTTCAGGTCGAGGCCGGGGTTCGACGGCTCCCGAGGGCCAGGCACGTAAGGAGCCGGGGGCGCAACGTAGGTGCTCCCGCAATCCGTGAACATCGAAGCGTGGAAGCTCGGGACAGGGAGTGCCACGGGACGGCGCGCAGAGCCACCGAAGTCGAAGCAGTCGAGCAGGTTCTGTCCCGCTGTGAGGCGCGCCTCGTCGCGCTGTGTCAGCGGGTCGAGGCCGAAGCGCCACTCGGCGAGGGCGAGGATCGACGTGTGGTCGGCCTCGACATCCGACACATGGCGCTGTCGCACCCAGGGACCCATCAGCATGGTCGGCAGGCGCCCGCCCGACTTCGAGAAGTCGTCGTCTAGCACTTCACTCGTGTGATCGTCGGGCAGTCCGCGCAGATGCGGCACGTGGTCGTAGAACCCGCCGTCCTCGTCATAGGTGACGATCAGTGCGGTCCGCTCCCATGCGGGGGAGGCGGCCAGCGCGTAGTACACGGATGCGATGAAGAGCTGACCGAGCTGCACGTTCTGCGGTGCGTGGTCAGATGCGGTGAAGTAGCCAGGATCGATCGTGGTGAACGATGGGAGGTTGCCGGCCGCGGCATCGGCGTAGAACTGCGCCATGGGGGCGAAGCGCTCGGGGTGGTTCAGACGCGGCCACCGGTACAGCATCGTGAAGGGTGCCTCGGTGAAGTAGACGCGCCAGTCGACGTTCGCCTGCGACATTCGCTCGTAGATCGTGAGGAAGTCGAAGCCGTAGGTCGGGTCGCCTTGGGGGCTCGGTGATCCGCCCGGCCCGCGAGAGTCGAGGTAGTTGTCCTTCAGCCCTCCGGATGTGGCGCAGTGGAGGTAGTGACGGTTGGGAAGCGTCGGGGCGCCGACAGGCGAGAAGTAGCGCTGGCAGATCGCGAACTCATCGGCAACGCCATACGAGAACGGCAGATCGTCACGAACGTAGAAGCCCATGACATCAGCAGCGTCGGCCGGCCGCGTGGTCGGGTCTGACGCCTCGGGGTAGTGGTGCTCGACCGCACGCAGGTAGCCGTCGTTGGCTCCGAGGTTCCACTGCAGACGGGACGACTCCCACTCGTGCGGCGGGTCGAGGCGGTTGCACGTGGTGCCCGACAGCTGAAACGCCTCAACCTCCTCGCCACTAGACCAAGCGTTGCGCTCCCCACCTGCAAGCCCGTCGACCTCTGCACGACCCTCCCTCAACGAGAGCGACCCGAAGAAGTGGTCGAAGCTGCGGTTCTCCATGGTGAGGACGACGATGTGGTCGACCGGGCAGTCGCTCACGGCGGTCGAGGTGCCGGCCGCCCGGGCCGCGCGTATCAGGTATGGCCCGCCCAGCGCAGCGGACGCCGCCCCGAGGAGGAACTTGCGACGAGGGATCCCAGACATGCCGCGGTCCTTCTCCGTTGGACAGCGTGGGACCTGCGGCCTCGAGGCCGAACTGTCCGATTTGTGCAGGTGTCGAGGGAGCGTCGGGCGAACCCTGGACCCGTGGACAGACGCTCGTTTCTCAGGACAGCGCTGGCGGGGGCCGGCACCATCGCCTTCGGTGAGGCCTTCTGGCGGGCGGCACAGGCCGGACCTGCCACCGACGCCGACTACAGCAGCTACGGCGCCCTCGGGCCGGCCGACTCGAACGGCCTCCAGTACCCGTCGGGCTTCTCGGGGCGCCTGGTCGCACGTTCCGGCACCCCGGTGGGGCTCACCCCGCATGTGTGGCCCGCCTTCCCCGACGGCGCCGCCTGCTTCTCTGCGGACGACGGCTGGATCCTCGTCGTCAACAGCGAGAACCCGCCGCCGGCGGATGTGGGACTCCTCCCCCAGCTGCAAGACCAGATGGGAGGGGCCAGCGCCATCGTCTTCGATGCGCAGGGCAACATCGTCGACGCCTACTGGATCCTGCGAGGCACCCGCTCCAACTGCGCTGGCGGCGTCACGCCATGGGGCACCTGGCTGTCCTGCGAGGAGTTCGACAACACCGCTCGCACGCCGGGCGCACTGACGTCCGACGCTGGTCGGGTGTGGGAGTGCGACCCGGTTCGAGGAGGCTTTCGGGCCGTCGAGGTGCCGACGCTCGGCCGCTTCAAGCACGAGGCCGCGGCGTTCGACGCGGAGGGACGCGTCTACCTGACGGAGGATCTCGGCGACGGCTGCCTCTACCGCTTCACGCCGGCCAACCCTACGAGCCCCCCGACGCGAGACACACTGGACAGCGGTGTCCTGGAGGCGCTCAAGGTCGGAACGGACGGGACCACCGTGAGCTGGGAGGGTCCAATCGATCCGAGCGCGAGCTCGAGGTCGACTCGCAAGCAAGCGATCGACGACCTCCATGCGACCCCCTTCAACGGCGGCGA
This sequence comes from Actinomycetota bacterium, assembly GCA_049325515.1. Classification (GTDB taxonomy): domain Bacteria; phylum Actinomycetota; class Acidimicrobiia; order Acidimicrobiales; family VFJN01; genus VFJN01. The sequence continues at coordinate 104,308 of JBMOLI010000019.1, forward strand.
GGGCTGCTACTACGCCAATGGCGTCGTGCTGTTCACGACGAAGGGCGATGACCGCGTGTGGTCCCTCAAGCTCGGCACGAACTCCGACCCAGACACCCTCGAGGTGCTCTACGACGGCAGGACCCCAGCCGGTGAGCGTGTGCTCACGGGAGTTGACAACATCATCGTGTCGCCCCACACGGGCAACATCTACGTGGCGGAAGACGGCGGCAACATGGAGGTCGTCGTCATCGAGACCTACCCCGACAGCGGTGATCGCACGGCCGCTCCCCTGATCCGCGCCACGGGACCCCAGCATGGCGAGTCGAACCCCACGCCGATCCCGACGGCTTCGGAGATCACCGGCCTGGCTCTCAGCCCCGACTGCCGGCGCCTCTACTTCAACGGGCAGCGCTCGTTCGGCCTGGGAGTCACCTACGAGGTCCTCGCAGCTGACGGCAAGCTCTTCTGATCACCGCCGACTGACCACTCCGAGGCGCGAGAATCCCGGCCGTGACGCACCCGGACATTCACGCCCCTGCACAGGGGGAGCCTTCGGATGGAGTGAGCGGGGTGCTATGCCACGGGGCGACGGACGTGAAGATCGCGGTGGTCTCGATGTCGGCCCGGAGCACCGAAGGCAACGACGCCGACTACCTCGCCTGGCACCTGCTCGACCACCTTCCCGAGCAGTACCGCATTCGTGGGCTGCGCTGCGGCACGCGCTGGGTGTCGACTCCGGCCTGCCGCGCGGCGCGCGCGGCGGGCGACGACCGCTACGACGCGGTGGACCACGTGGTCGCGTATCTGTTCGCCGAGCCGCTCGATGTATCTCTCGACACGTTCTTCGCGCTTGGCGCCGACCTTCGAGAGGCGGGCCGCATGCCGCTTCGCCTGCCGTCGATCGAGCTGGGCGGCTACGACCTGGCTTCGAGGATCGCGTCGCCTCGAGCACTGGTCGGTGCCGACGTCCTCCCGTGGCGGCCAGCGCGCGGCATCTACCTGCTCCTCGAGGAGGGCCCGCCCGTCGACCACGAGGCGCTCGTCGGCGTGCCAGGGGTGGCCGGAGTGTGGTCCTTCGAGGGGACTGACCTCCTCCACTCCAGGCTCGCTCCCACGAGTGGGCGAAGCCTGAGCATCTGCTACCTCGACGATGATCCGGTCGCCACGTCGCAGCGCTTGGCCGGTCCGCTGCAGGAGCGATGGGCCGACGGAACGGTCAGGCCGCTGCTGGCGGCGCCGTTGGTCGCGGTCACGCCGTGGGCCTGGGGCGCGGCGCTCCCCGGCTGATCGATCAGAGGACGGCGACGACCTCGACCATCGCCGCGAGCTGCTCGACGTAGTGCTCGACGCTGTGGTGCACCAGCCGAAGGCTGAGCATCGTGGCGCCGGCGTCCCGCAGCGCGCTCGCTGCCTCCGCCGCTTCGGCGGCGGCGCCCATCGGATCGATGGGACGAACGTTCTGCAGGACCACCTCGATCGGCTGGTCGCGCCTGGTCCACGCCTCCATCGAGGCCGCCTTCGTGAGCAACCGAGCGATCTCAGCTGGCGCCAGCCCGAACGGGCACCAGCCGTCGCCCAGATCGACCGCGCGCCGCAGCGAGCGCGCGGTGCGCCCGCCGATCCAGAACGGCACGTGCTCTTGGACAGCACAGGGGTCGACCACCAAGCCCGAGAAGCTGAAGTGCTCGCCCTCGTAGCTGGGGAGCCGCCGCGACATCGAGGCACGCAACGCACGCAGATGATCGTCCGCACGCGCGCCGCGGTCGGCGAACGGCGCTCCGAGCAGATCGAACTCCTCCTCCAGCGACCCGACACCGAGGCCGAGCACAAGCCGCCCGTTCGAGATGCGGTCGAGCGTGCCGTAGCGCTTGGCGATCTCCAGCGGGTGGTGATAGCCGAGCACGAGCACGTCGGTCATCAGCCGGATGCGCTCGGTGTTGGCAGCGACGTAGCCGAACGTGGCGAGCGGGTCCCAGTAGCGACCACCGCGGACAGCGACGGCTGACTCCGGAACCGCCACGTGCTCGCTGCAGGTGAGGTGGTCATAGCCGAGCTCGTCGGCCGCTCGCGCGATGCGCGCGATGTCGTCGATGGTGCCGTCCTCCTCCCAGCTGGCGTGGCTGCCCGCGATCAGCGTCACCACCGGTGTGAGGATGCCCAGGCGCAGCTTGTTCGTCTCACGGTTGGCCATGTCCGACCAATCCCCCAATCGGTGCTGCCCTGTGATCTGTCATTTGTAGTGCCACTAGGTTGTCTGGGTCGACCATCGCAGCGAGGAACAGCCGACATGACGAAGGAAGCACCGGCCAGGCTCATCTCGGACATGCGCGGCGTGCGCTACGGCGAGGTGCTCGCCGTCTACCTGCGCGAGAACGGGCTCGAGGCTGAGGTCTACGGCACGCAGATGCTGAACGACTGCCCGCAGGAGCTGTGGGACACCCTCGACGCGGGAGCGATCGCGGCGGAGATGGGGGCGGCCATCGTCAAGCTCAACGGTCCCCGCTACTGGATGCTCGACGGCCTGGGCCAGAAGGTCGCCGTGGTCGAGCCCGTGTTCCGCGACTTCAACGGACTGACCATGCGTCGCATCGCGACCGTGGAGCTGGGCGACAACCCCGCGGTGCAGCCGTACGTCGAGCGCTACGTCAACCGCGGTGCCGTCTTCTTCTTCGACGCCGGCAAGCCGGTGCACGAGCTCGTGAACCCCGACGGCACTGCCTATGTCATGCAGGCGTACTGCGTCGGTGTCGACACAACCCTCACCGAGAGCGACCTCAGCGGGCTCGGTGAGCGCTTGTCACTGCCCGAGGGATGGTCGTTCCGCACGCGGGTCCTCGACGAAGAGCTGGTCGTCGACACGACGGCCACGATCGCCACCGTGCTGCAAGACGAGCTGGAGAACACATACACCCTGCCCGCGTGATCGGGCAGGGTGGCGAACGCGTCACCCGCCGCCATGCTGGGTGGCATGTCCCGGTGGTTCACCGCTGATCTTCACTTCGGGCACGGCAACATCATCCGCTACTGCGAACCTCCCTAGGGGTGAAGGCCGACGGATCGTCGAGTCAGTGGCGTTTGACGCCGCCGTACCTCATGCGGGTGTCACTCATCGAGGCGATCGTCTTGTCATCTGCGTTGATGGCGGCGTCGACGACCTCTCCGACGAAGAGGGTGTGGGTTCCGAAGTCGCGCTGGTGGCGGACTTCGCAGTCCATCCAAGCGACTGCCTCCTCGAACACAGGAGCGCCGGTCGTTGCGGCACGGACCGCCCGCCCGTTGAGTGCGGATCCGTCATCGAGTGCTGGCTTCGAGAACTTCACGAACACGCGGGTGTCGTCCGCGTCCCAGAGGTTCACCGTGAAGGACCCGCCGTCGGCGATGAGTCGACGGGTCACCGCCTCGTTGTCGATGGCCACCCCGATCAGCACCGGCTCCATCGAGAGCTGGGTGATCCAGCTCGCGGTCATGGCATTGCGCTCGTCGCCAGCGCGCGAGCCGATGAGAGCGAGTGCGTTCGGGATCTTCCAGGTGACCTTGTTGAGAAGCTCGTCGTCGAGAGCCATGCGACCAGGCTAGAAGGAGCCCACCTCGACGCGGCAGGACGCCAGACGGGTGCGATCAGCCCGTGTCGTGGTCGGTGTCCCAGCCGCTGCTCGAGCCGAGTCGGGCCATGGCATCGCGGCGAAGGCTCTGAACCTCCTCAGCCCTCATGGCCCCGATCGAAGACACCAACGACCGGAGCCGATCGATCGAGAAGGGCTTGGTGAGATAGGCCACTGCGCCTGCGTCCAGGCCGCGCAGCTGGTCGGCCACGCCGACGCGAGCGCTGACGATCACAACGGGAGCTTGCCCGGCCCGTGGATCTTCCGACATGGCGGCGAGCACGCCGAACCCATCTATCTCCGGCATCATCATGTCGAGCAGCACGAGCTCGAAGTCGCCTTCCCGCGCAGCGGTGAGCGCGGCCGAGCCGTTTGTGGCCTGGTGCACCTCGTGGCCATCGGATTCCAGCATCACCCGGTACAGCAAGAGCAGATCTAGGTCGTCATCCACTGCGAGTATCCGCAAGCTCACCTCCCGACTGAAGGGGGATCATCGACCGCCTTTGACTGGCGCAGCCCGAGCGAACGAGATGCCAAAGCGGCTCCCGCTGCCGGCGGCCGTGTCGAGTGACACGGTGGCTCCCATGACCTCGCACAGCTCACGTACCAGATGCAGGCCGATGCCTAGCCCGCCGACGCTGCGGGTGGCAGCCGGCTCGACTTGGAAGAACGGCTCGAACACGAGATCGTGCAGGCTCGCGGGTATGCCAGACCCCTGGTCGGCCACCTCCAGTAGGACGCGGTCACCAGCTCGGCTAGCCGCGACCGTGATGGGTGCCGTCGGGGGCGAGTACTTTGCGGCATTGGAGAGGAGATTGCTGAGGATCTGGCGAGCTCGACGCTCATCCGCGTGCACCAAGGGCAGGTTCGGCTCGATGTGCTGCTGGACGGGGTGAGGATCGAGGTCGGCCTCTCGCAGCCCCTCGGTGATCACGGCGCTCAGGTCGGTGGGCTCGCAAACCACATCCAGGCGTCCCCGCTCCAGCTGCGACAGGTCGAGCAGATCGTCGATGAGGAGCCGCAGGCGATCGCTGTTGACGACGATGCGGTCGGCAAAGCCCGCCACCGCCTCAGGATCGAGCCCGTCGACCCCGCCAGCAAGCACCTGGGCCATGCCGGAGATCGTGGTCAGGGGCGTGCGAAGCTCGTGCGACACCATGGCGAGGAAGTCGCTGCGGAGCCGCTGGAGCTCACGCAGGTCAGCGAGCGTCTTCGCCTCGCGTTCGAAGAGCTGCGCGTTCTGCACAGCGGCCGCGATCGTCGGAACGAAGGACAACACCAAAGCCCTGTGCTTGGCGTCAAACGCGTCGACCCGGGGTGAGTCAAGCTGAACGACGCCGATCGGTTCGCCGTGGAGGATCAGGGGCACGCCGAAGTAGGCACGAACGCCGCCGCTGATGCCCTTCGCTCGCCCTTCCGGGTGGACACGAGGATCCACCGTGATGTCCGGGATGTAGCAGGGCTCGCCCGTCGCAGCGATGGTTCCTGATACGCCCTGACCCACCGGGATCCGCACCGTGAGGGCTTCCGGCGTGGCCGGCGGATCCGTCGCCCAGGCGACCAGCGCGTCCTCCTCGATGAGCTGGATCGCTCCACCACCAAAGTCGAGGAGGCGCCGGAGCGCCCTTAGACCCGCGTCGAGCACCTCCTGAAGACTGAGGTTGGTGGTGACCTCCCGGCTCAGCTCGAGCAGCAGCCGCGCCCGTTCGGCCTCGTAGACATCATCGCCGCCGTTCATCGCTCAAACATCTCGATCGCCGTCGTCTCCCCGCCCGTCCGCTCCGAAAGCGTACGACCCAGCAGGCGGACTGGCGTGCGGGAAGCCGTCCGTCCTCGAGAACCCCTGCATCGAGGTGCGGAAGGTCCAGAATGGGGCTGGTGACGGGGCCATCGGAACCGACCGTCAGGGTGGAGCAGGATCCGGCCGCGCTCGGGATCGGACGGCTGTTCTGGATCACCTCCGACGCGATCGTCGGCGCCGACCTCGCGTCCGGCTCGATCGTGCTGTGGAACCCCGCGGCCGAAGCGCTCTTCGGATACCCAGCCGAGGAAGCGATCGGATCGCCCCTGGCTCGGCTCGTTCCCGACGATCTGCATGCCTCTCATCTCGACGGCATCCAGCGCTACCGGTCAGGCGGCGACCCCGTTCTGGTCGGGGGCCCACCTGCTGAGGTCCGTGCGGTCACGAAGGACGGTGAGCTTGTCGACGTCGCCCTGACCTTGACCGACGTGAGCACCGATGAGGCCCCGGAGGGTGGCCGTCGCTATGTCCTCGCGCTCATCCGCGACGTGACTGCCATCCGGACCTCAGAGCGAGAGCTGCAGCGCGCCATGAACGTGATGCGGGAGTTCGTCGCCGCGGCCTCACACGATCTGCGCACCCCTCTCGCCTCGGTGACCGGGTTCTCGCAGACCATGCTCGAGCTGGGCGACCGGCTGACCCCCGAGAAGCAACGCGAGTTCCTGGCTGCGATCGCCCGCGGCGCCACGCAGGCGGCTCGACTCGTGGACGACTTGCTCACCTTGTCCCACATCCAGGCTGGAGTCCTTCCCACCAACCCACAAGATGTTGCTGTCGGCGTGGCAGTACGGGAGACGATCTCACAGTCCGGCGTCGCGGCGGAGCACTCCATCGATGACCGCGTCCTCGTCCATGTGGATCCCCACCACCTAGACCGAATGCTCATCAACCTGCTCACCAACGCGAGGCGTCACGGCTCGGATCCGATCATTGTGAGCTCCGTCGACGATGGCGCTGTGGTCGACATCTCCGTCAGCGACGGTGGCTCGGGTGTTGCGGCGGACTTCATCCCACGCCTGTTCGACCGGTTCGCACGTGCGGACTCAAGCAAGCCGGGCGGCAGCGGTCTCGGCCTCTCGATCACTCGGGGCTTGGCGCGCGCCAACGGTGGCGACGCCTACTACGAACGAGTCGAGGAGCGATGCACATTCGGGATACGCCTACCCGCCTCCCCTCAGAAGCCCTGAAACAAGAGAGCTTCGGGTCACGCTGCGACGAGGCCAGTGACCAATACACCTCGCGGCAGATCGAGCGGTATCCGAGGTTCCCGACGCGTGGCACCGATCTGGGACGGAAGCGCGCGCAGCTGAGACGGAACCCTGCCGCCGGCAGAGCTACGGCAGGCCCGCACAACTTGAGCAGGCGGCCCACGCGATCCTGTACGAACCTGTCAAGCAGGTCCCGACGGGGCGGCCGTGTCGTGGACTCGCCCCTGCGCCTCGAGGCGCCGCGCGTGACTGGTGGCATCGGCAAGGGTCTGGTTGGCGAACTCGAGGAACTCGACGACCACTCGCAGATCACGTGCGCCGAGCTTGTCTCGGTATGCACTGATCGCCTCGGCGAGCGGCTGGTAGAGAGGCCAGAGCTCATCGGCGCGTTCGGTGCCGAGGTGCACGAAGACGCGGCGTCGATCTTGAGGGTCGCGCTCCCTGTGCACCCAGCCGGCGGCTTCAAGCCGATCGATGAGGCCTGTCACCGCACCGCTGCTGAGCCCGAGGTGAGTCCCGATCTGGCCCGCAGTGAGCGGACCCGTCCAGTCGAGCAGATCGATGCACTCCTGGTCGGTCGGGTGGAGCCCGATGTAGTCAGCAACTGCATGGTTGTGAAGGGCTGCCATCGACCCCATGCGCCGGGTCTCCCGATCGAAGACCCCGCTGAGCTCTGCCCGCCCTCGACGCCGCGCCGCTCGCAGTCGGTCCTGTGACATCGTTCTCCTTGACGGCCAGCGATCCCAAGTGATTGTCTTGGCAACCGAGAGATCTTACCCGCCAAGATAACCCAGGTACATCGCTCGAGCCATCTGACGAAGGGACGCAGCATGTTCAGTCGAGTCGGCACGTGGTGCCACGATCGTCGCAGGCTCGTGCTGGCGCTGTGGATCGCGGTCTTGTTCATCGGCAACGGCGTCGCCGGCGGCATCGGCGATGCCTACCGCCAGGACTTCTCGCTCGAAGGGTTCGAGTCGACTGAGGGGTTCGCCCTGGTGGAGTCAGAGTTCGTCGATGGGAGTGGCTCCCCCCAGTCGGGTCAGATCGTCTTCGAGGCCGACCAGGGAGTGAACGACCCATCAGTGCGCGCAGCGATGGAGACGATGCTCACCGAGGTCGCCGGCATCGATGACGTCACCGGCGTTCAGAGCCCATATGCGCCCGGTGGCGAGTTCCAGATATCCGCCCGGGGCGACTCGACAGGCCGGATCGCCTTCGCGACGGTGTACCTCCCCGAGGACATCGACTTCACCCGGGCGGCGGAGATCGGTGACGAGCTGAGGGAGCTCATTCCCCAGGTCGACGGTCTCCGCGTCGAGCTCGGCGGCTTCCTGTTCGCGGAGTTCGAGCAGCCCTCGGCCGAGCTGTTCGGCCTGGCCTTCGCCATCGTCATCCTCATCGTGGCGTTCGGCTCGGTGACGGCGATGGGACTCCCGGTCGCGGTCGCGCTATTCGGGATCGGACTGGGCGGCGCCTTCGTCATCTTGGCGAGCCACCTGATGGAGGTTCCCGACTTCGCGCCATTCGTCGGGCTGATGATCGGTCTCGGTGTGGGCATCGACTATGCGCTGCTCATCGTCACGAGGTACCGGGAGCAGATGCACGCGGGTCACGACGTCCGCGAGTCGATCGGCATCGCCATGGACACGGCAGGTCGGTCCGTCGTGTTCGCAGGTGCGACAGTCGTCATCTCGCTGCTCGGCATGCTGCTGATGGGGATCGGCTTCGTTGGAGGGCTCGGGATCACCGCTAGCGTGACGGTGGCCGTCACCGTCGCAGCGTCCACCACTCTCCTCCCCGCCCTTCTCGCCTTCGCCGGGGGGAACATCGAACGCACCAAGTGGCGCGGTCTCGTGGCGGCGGGCTTCGTCGCGGTCGCGCTCGTCGGCGCGGGCCTGGAGGCGCCCGCCCTGATCCTCATCGGCGTCGGCCTCGCCGTGGTCACGATCCTCCTCGGCTTCGTCCTCAAGCCCTTGCAGGCGGCGGTGCAGCACCGACCGCCCAAGCCGCGCCGCGAGACGGTCGCCTACCGGTGGAGCCGGGTCATCCAACACCGCCCCTGGACCTCGGCCCTTGGCGCTGCTGCGATCCTCCTCGTGCTGGCGATCCCGGTGGTGAGCCTCCGCCTGGGCTTCTCCGACGAGAGCAACTTCGCCGAGGACACCACGACCAAGCAGGCTTACAACCTCATCGTCGATGGCTTCGGCAAGGGCTCCACAGGTCCCATCTACCTCGTTGCCGCCGTCGACAGCGCCGACCAGATCGGCGCGCTGGCCGCCGTCAACGAGACGGTGGCCGCTGACCCCCAGGTCGAGTCCGTCCTCGGGCCCCAGCCCAACGATCCCTCCAACCCGACCGCGGTTCGTTGGCTCGTCACGCCGACGGGTGGCCCGCAGGACGAGGAGACGACCCAGCTCGTCAACCGACTCCGCGACGACCTACTGCCTTCGATAGAGGAGTCGGCTGGCACCGATGTCCTCGTCAGTGGCCTCGTCGCCGCCAACGTCGACATGTCGGCCTACATGGGCGAACGCATGCCGATCTTCTTCGGCGCAGTCCTCGCGCTGTCATTCGCGCTTCTGATGTTGGTCTTCCGATCGCTTCTCGTGCCGCTGAAGGCCGTGATCATGAACCTGCTGTCGATCGGCGCGGCCTACGGCGTGATCGTCGCCCTCTTCCAGTGGGGCTGGCTCAGCGACCTGACAGGGGTGCAACCCGGCCCCATCGAGACGTGGGTCCCGATGATGCTCTTCGCCGTCGTGTTCGGTCTCTCCATGGACTATGAGGTGTTCCTGCTGTCCAGGGTGCGGGAGGAGTGGCGCAGGACCGGTGACAGCCGCACCTCGGTCGCTGATGGGCTGGCGGCGACTGCCAAGGTCATCACGGCAGCCGCAGCCATCATGGTCGTGGTCTTCGGCAGCTTCATGCTCGAGTTCGAGCGCACCATGAAGATGATGGGCACCGGCCTGGCCACGGCGATCCTCTTCGACGCCACCATCGTTCGCATGCTGCTGGTCCCAGCGACGATGGAGCTGCTCGGCGACCGGAACTGGTGGCTGCCCCGCTGGCTCGACTCAGCCCTACCGAACCTCGACGTCGAGGGCCACGCTGAGCCGATTCCCGACCATCCAGGCAGTACCGAGCCTGAACCCGGCTCAGTACCCGCAGGGGTGGACTGAAGGTCGAGGACTGCCGCCCGCACTGGGCCAGTCGGAGGGAGTCGTCGCGGTCCGGCGCGTGGGCCACAAGCGCGTGCCAGGACCCGGACGAGCTCTGACCAACTCCAACCGAACCCGGCATGCCTCGTAGGCTGCACCGGGGCCCACCAGGCAATGCAAGGGAGGTTTCCTCCCACGTTCTCCACCGGTCCCGCCCTCGTAGCTCAGGGGATAGAGCGTCGGTTTCCTAACTCGACCGGGCGGGACGCGTCGATGCAGGTCGGAGGCGTTTCCGCAGGTCAGCGCAGGTGTGGCCTGACCGCCCGATACCTCCCGTGACCCCCGTTCGCCGCCCGTTGTGGCACGGCTGTGGCACGAAACGCGAGGTGTGGCCGCGCTCGTGCACCGCCATGCTGGTCGCATGACGCGGTGGTTCACCGCCGACCTGCATCTCGGCCACGCCAACATCATCGAGTACTCCAGTCGACCGTTCGACAGCGTCGACCAGATGAACCGCGCCCTGATCGACAACTGGAACGAGGTCATCACCGACGACGACGAGGTGTGGATGCTCGGCGACTTCGCACTCGGGAAGATCGCAGACACCCTGCCGCTCGTGGCGGAGCTCGCCGGCCGCAAGGTGCTGCTCACCGGGAACCACGACCGATGCTGGCCGGGCCACGGTCGCCGCGCCGACGGCTGGGAGGAGCGATACCTCGAGGCCGGCTTCGAGGAAGTCGTGCATGGCGACGTCACGATCGACGTCGGCGAGCACCAGCCGCTCGCGTGCCACTTCCCCTACCGTGGCGACAGCCACGACCGGGACCGCTTCGTCGACAGCCGACCGGCCGATCGCGGACGCTGGCTGCTCCACGGGCACGTCCACGAGCGCTGGCTTCAACGCGGCCGGATGGTCAACGTTGGCGTCGACGCCTGGACCTACCGGCCTGTGAGCGAAGCGGCGCTGTCGGACCTGATCGACTCCGGTCCCGCTGACCGCGCGCCCTCGCAACCGAGCGTGTGACGCGGTCAGAACGAGCGCCAGCAGACGACGATCTCATTCGGCTTCGACCCGCCCGCCCTCGGGAACCTCCCGCCGAACTCCACGTTCTCGAGTCCGGCCTCGACTGGGATCATCGCGGCGAGCACCACCTGGATCCATTCGGGCTGGGGCGGCAGCTCGCACGCGCCTGGCAGGGGCGGCAGCCCGAACCCGATCCACACTTCTTCGAGCCTCTCGTCCTCACCGGGGATCACGACCACCTCGACCTGGACACCCACGCCGAGCCTCCCGGCGATGACGCCGCGCACTTCCTTGCCGGGACGCCCGCGAGCCTCGGCAATGAGCGCTGGGGCTTGCTCGCCGACTTGGACGACGAACGAGCGCGCCTCCTCGAGCGTCATCTCGAGGTCGAGGTAGTCCTGCTCCGTCGGCATCAGGTCGCCCGCCTCGTCGCGGCGCTTGAGCAGCGTGTACGCGTCGTCGCGGCTACCGGACTCGTGCCACCCGACGCCGAGCAGCCAAACGACATCGTTGTCCTCGTCGTGCCAGGTCAGTCCGCGGTAGCGGCCGTGGTGGAGGTTGTAGGCCGGAGCTGACGTGACGGGGAGCTTCGTCCACTCCTGGCCCTTCGGGTCCTGGCTCCGTTGGTCGACGAACGCACGGACGACGTCGTGGGCCTCGACGAAGTCGCTCGCCGGACGGCGCGCGTACGTTTCGACGTCGAGATCGAGATCGTCGAGCGCGCGTCGCGTCAGCCGGAACTGCACACAGACGAAAGTACCGGGGAGGTGTGACGACCTCGGGCTACCCGCGCAGCGCTTGGACCGCGTCGGCCCGGCGCTTCGCCCGCTGCGCTGCCTGCTCGTGGAGACGGTGCGCGACGGCGTCGACGTCGCCGACCGAAAGGGCCTTCTGGGCGAACTCGAACTCCGAGACGAACTCCGGGCTCTGCCGGTACGCCTCCCAGGCCCGAGCGAGCAGCTCTGCCGCGTTGCACCCGAGCAGGCGCGCCGCGGTGTGAACCTCGCTGTGGACGGATTCGGGAACGCGGATCGGGTTCGTCGCCATCGCTCGGCCTCCTGGGCGTTACGGTGTTACACTGATACTAACCATCGGCGCCCGGAGGTCAACCTTGAACACGAGATTTCTTTGCCGGGAGCGCGGGATTCCTCGAATGGCCTGACTATGACGTGGCCGTTGGCGCCCCGCCGTCACCGGCCACATCGAACCAATGGATCCTGACCCACACCCCGAGGCCCCCGGCGACGGCGGCGGACAGCGGGTACAACCTGCCGTCCACGCACGGGATCTCGAGGCCTTTCGGCACACTGCGGAGGCCCGCCGACTCGAGGTGATGGAGGCCGACGCCGCGCTCATGATGCGGCTGTCGGTCGAGGGGTTCGAGGGCACGACGTGGCGTCGCGTCGCAGAGGCACTGGTCGAGTACGGCTTCACGGTGATGCGGTCGTGGGTCGTGACCGGCCACGTCTTCGTCAAGCTTCGGGAGAAGGGTCGGCCGCTGGAGGCCCCGAGTGCCGGCATCCCACGTCATGACGCGCTCGAGCTGGCCGAGGACACTGTCGCCGAGGCCATCGTCCACTTCCGCGACCGGGTTCTCAAGCGCGGAGTCTGGGACCCGGCGAAGGGGGCGTCCCTGACGACGTACTTCATCGGGAACTGCCTGATGTTCCAGTTCCCGAACCTGTACCGCACCTGGCGATCCGATCGCTCGAAGAGCGCTCGCTTCGACTGGACGACCGACGGCGACGACCGGGGCAACCCGCTCATCCGGCTCCCGAGCCCTGACGACCCGGAGCACGAGGTCGTCAGCCGTGATCACACGCAGCGCGCCACGGCGGAGATCTTGGAGCCCGTCACCGGCGACACGAACAAGACGATCCTTCGGCTTCACGCGGAAGGGTTCGGGATCGACGAGATCGCGGAGCTGCTCGACCTCGGCTACAAGGCGGTTGAGTCCCGCATCTACCGCGCCCGTGAAGCCATCCGAGCGAGGAGGGGTGCATGACGAAGCGAAACGAGGCGGTCGGCAGGTTGATCGCGCGGTCCTCCCTGGGATCGCCGGCGGCGCGGAAGCTGCGAGCGCGGACGTCGACGGCGCAGCGCGGCCAGATCCTTCGCAAGGCGGCGTTCCGCCAGGCGCGGGATCCGCTGCCTCGCGTGACTAAGAGGCACACGTAAGGACCCGCCCGCCCCCAGCGATCGAGTCGACCACATACACCACCGGAGGTGGACCTCATGGCGAAGCAACGCCGAACCAGTGCCAAGGCAGCGAAGGCGGCGTCCAGCGTCCTGCGGGACGGCCGCACCAGCTCGAAGTCGAAGACGGCGGCCGCCTCGGCGCTGTCTCAGCGGGCGCCGAAGCGAGGGAAGAAGTGAACCTCGAGGGTGCAATCATCCGCGAGCAAGGCGTGACCTTCGGCGTCATGATCGTCAAGCGGCACGCCCTGAACGACCTTTCGCGGCGCGACTCCCTCGTGTCCGAGGCGTCGAGAGCGTTCGGTGGCATCCCAACGGTGCTCATGGCACAGGACGCTTCCGGTCGGGCCCGCTACTACGGCCGTCGCGACATCGTCGACTTCATGGCCAAGGTTCCGCTGGCCGCTGTGCCCTGGAAGCGCTACCGCCTCGCAGCCTGATCCGAGGAGCAACAACCTGTCATGACCGAGCTCGAGACCGAGGTGATCTGCGAGCTGCTTCGCGCCCTCGCCAACCACGAAGACGACGAGACGCCCGCCGAGGCCTTCTACGAGGCCTGGGACAACAATCGTGAGCGCGCGGGGTTCTTCGATGAGGTGGTGCGCGAGCTCCACGGTCGCGGGCTGATCAGCGCTCGCGAGAAGGTCGACCGTACGCGCGAGGTCGGCAACGAGCAGCCAATGATCTCGACGGAGCTCATCGTCGAAGGCATCACTGACGCTGGGATCACGTTCATCAAGGAGCAGTGCCCGTAGGCCAGCGTTGGGCGCAGTAGGTCGTGCACTCGGCCCCCGGCAACGCCCGTGTGGAGTTGTTCATCCGCACGAAGAAGACCCGGTCGTCCTTGCTTGTCTTCGCCCAGACGGGTTCGGGTGATGCGGCGACGTCGAGGCGGCACACCTCGTGGTCGACGTGGATGGCGATGCGAGCCCGCGTGCGTGTCACGGGCGTGTGTCCGAGGGCGTTGATGAGGTGGGTCGTGAGCCAGTTGACGAAGCCGTCGCCGTTGGCGGGCTTCACCCTGGCGTAGTCGTGTTCGAGGCCCACGACTTCGCCGTCGGGGCCGATGCCGATGAGGAGGGTGCCGCCGTCGGTGTTCAAGAAACCGGCGACGGTCTTCACGACCGCGTCCTCCATGGCCTTGCTCGGCTGTCCCTCTCGGAGGTCCCATCGGGCGGTTGACTTGAACTCGACGGCATAGTCCTCGTCGTTCTCGATCAGCTCCTTGATGGTGCGCAGCTCCGGCTTGCCGGTGAGGCCGAGCTTCTCGGCCACGAGGGCGACGAACTCGGCGTCATGGCGAAGCTGGTCCACGACCTCATTGGTGATCGAGGACGTCGAGACCGGGCCGGCGCCCAGCACCGCCACGCCATTCCCATGCGTCGCGGGCACGACCTCCTCACCGTCGTACACGCTGCGACCGTCGTCGCCGTAGGCGGTGGCGACATGGTCGAAGACCGCTTGCACCTTCGCGTCGAACAGCTCCGGCGGGTACGGGGCAGCTGGGAGGTCGGCGTCGAGAATCTCCTTGATCGACAGGCGGACATCGGCGGTGGTGGCAGCCCGCCGCCGCCAGTCGAGTACGAGCTTCTCGTGGAGGTGGGCGAGCAGGCGCTTGGCGCTCGCTTTGACGATCTCGCGCTCGTCGGGTGTGAGCACGGGGTCGGGCTTGGTGAGGAGGTCGAAGACGGCGAGCTCCTCCTCGGACAGCCCCTCGATCACCGCCCGCTGCTCTTCGGCGTCGAGCGAGCGAGACAGCTCGATGAGGCGCCGCAGGTACTCGTCGATGTTGAGGCTGCCGGCGTTGTACTCGGCGATGAGCGCCTCGATGCGCTCGATGAGGTCGTACCGGGTGGGGTTGCGGGTGATGGCGCCGATCGCTCGCTGCTTGAGGAGCGCGGCGAGGCGGTCGGTCTCGGCCCGTTTGCGGCCGGCGAGGCGGGCGGCCAGCGCGTCGAAGTCGATGAGCGACAGGTCGATCAGCGGGTCGGGCTCGCTCCCCTCCGCGGCCGCGCGGATGACGTACTCCTCTGCGCCGACCGAGCGGTCGAGGAGCTCGTCGACCGCGTCTGCGACCTCGCTGAGGTCCGCTGCGGGTGGCTTCGACAGCTCGTGCAGCCGCTCGGCCAGCACGCGGATGGCGGCCACCGTGAGCTGGTGGGCTGCAGCGGCGGGGGCGGGTAGGAGCGCCTTGAACACCTTGCGAACCTGGCGAGCGCCGACGAGGAAGGCCTCACCGCGATCCTCGGCCGCGAGCAGCGACTCGATCGCGGCGTCCCGCAGTGCGATGTGCTCGAAGCCCTTCGCGTCTCGCAGAGCGATCAGGTCGACGCCGTCCGCGGCGCAGGTGGCGATGACACCCTCGATTGCCGCGCCGAGCTCCTCGACGAGCGCCTCGACGTGCTGGATCGGAGTATCAATGCCGGACTCGGCGTTCGCGGCGCCGTAAATGGCGAGCGCCTTCTCGAGGTTCCGGAAGACGCCGACGTAGTCGACGATCAGCCCGTTGTCCTTGTCCGGGAAGACTCGGTTGGCCCGGGCGATCGTCTGCATCAGCGTGTGGTTCCGCATCGGCCGGTCGAGGTAGATCGTCGAGACGCTCGGCGCGTCGAACCCCGTCATCCACATCGCGCAGACGAAGACGAGGCGCAGGGGGTCCTCGGCGGCCTTGAAGCGCTCGGCGAGGTCCTCGTCGTTCATGCGCTTACGGTGCGGTTTGATATCGAGGCCGAGTGCGGCGAGTTGGCCGATCTCGTTCTGGCCCTGCGACACGACGACGGCCATGTCGGTGCTGTCCATCAGCGCCAGGCGGCTCGCGAGCCACGGCCGCTCGAGCTCGGGCAGGGCGTCGTGTTCGGCCTGGAGGTCGGCTCGGTGCTCGGTCCAGGCCTCCTGCACGAGGTCGTACATGTGGACGGCGGCCGCCTTGTCGAGACCGACGTACATCGCCTTGCCGGTGAACCCCCGGCCGACGAAGTGAGCGACGAGGTCGCGGGCGATCGTGCGCAGCCGTTCGGGCCGAGTCAGCAGCGTGTACTGCGTGCCGAACCGCCGAGCGAGCTGGCCCTCGGCTGCCTCGTCGAGCTCGGCCGCTTCGAGGAGCGCTTCGAGCTCCTCCTCGAACTGTTCGTTGACGAGCTGGAGCTCGGGGATCCGGTTCTCGTAGTAGAGCGGGACGGTCGACCCGTCCTCGATGGCGTCGCGGAAGTTGTAAATCGACACGTAGTCGCCGAACTGCTGGCGGGTCAGCTCCTCGCCAGCGATCAGGGGCGTGCCGGTGAAGCCCATGAACGCCGCGTTGGGCAGCGCCTGGCGCATGTTCAATGCGAGCGTGTCGTACTGGCTGCGGTGCGCCTCGTCGGTGATGACGATGACGTCGTCTCGATCCGACAGCACCGGCATCGCCGTCTCGCCCGCTGCGGTGTCGACGCGGAACTTGTGGATCAGCGTGAAGACGTAGCGGTGGTCCGCGGCGAGCAGCTCGCGCAAATGCTTCGTGTCGCGCGCGTGGACCTGGGCCTCGGCCGGCATGGCTCCGGCGTCGGCGAACTCGCCGTGCAGCTGGACATCGAGCTCGGTCCGGTCGGTCACCAGGACGAACGTCCACGCGCCGGGCACCCGCCGCAGGACCTTCTGCGTGAACCACAACATCGACAGGCTCTTGCCGGACCCCTGCGTGTGCCAGAACACCCCGAGCCGCTTCTCGCCCACTGCCCGCACCCGGTGGAGGTTCTCGATGGCGGCGTTGACCCCGTGGTACTGGTGGCTTCGGGCGACGACCTTCTCCAACCCGCCCGGTCGTTCGATGAACGCGGTGAAGTTCTCGACGATGTCGAGCAGCCGGTCGTGCGCGCAGGTGCCCCGCAGTGCCGTCTCGAGCGCGACGACGCCGCGGGTGCCCTCGGCGTCGATCACCTTCCAGTCCCCGAAGAACTCCCACTCGGCGTAGGTCGACCCGACCTTGGCGTCCGACCCGTTCGAGCAGATGACGAACGCGTTCGGCACGTAGAGCTGCGGGATCGTGTCGCGGTAGTCGCAGACGTTCTCGTCGAACGCTGCCTTCGCCTTCTTGTTGGGCTCCTTGAACTCCGCCGACACGAGCGGGATCCCGTTGACGAAGAGCAGGACGTCAGTGCGCCGCTTGTGCAGCTCGCCGGCGACCCACACCTGCGACGCCGCCAACCAGTCGTTCTTCTGCGAGTCGAGGAAGTCGACGAAGCGGACGGTGGCGTACCGCTCGTCGCCGCGGTCGTCGACCCACTCGCCCCGGTAACCGTCGCGCAGAAGCTCGTGGACCTCGCGGTTGGCCCGCACGCGATCCATCAGGGATCGGTCGCGGCAGATGGCAGCGATCGCCTCCTCCCGCACGTGCTCGGGGACGCCCGGGTTTAGGAACCGCACCGCGTCCCGCAGCCGATGGACGAGAACAACATCGTGGATCGAGTCCCGTCCGAGCGTGCCCGCCGGCCCGAGCGTCTCCGAGAACGCGTTGACGACCTCCCAGCCCAGCTCCTCGAGCAGCTCCAGAGCCGGCTGCTCCACCAGCCCCAGCTCCGAATACGGCCCGTGCGGGTTCATGCCGAGCGGCTCACCGGTTCGAGATCGAGCAACGAGACGTCGATGGCGCCAGAGACGAGCTTCGGCAGAAGAAGATCTCGCAGCGAAACGAGTCGATCCGTCGCCAACCGCAGAGCGGTCATCTGCTCTCGCATCGGCGTGACCGTCTCGACAAAGGCAGCCTGGAGATCGCGAACCGGCACAAGCAACGGGATGGCCTTGAGGCGATCCGTCGAGAGCTTGCCGGTGCCGTGACCAGCGAGCTCGACCATGCCCTGGATCTCGTCCTGCAGTGCGAAAAATGTGAACCCGAGATAGAGCGGCTCGACGTGCTCCGCCGCGACGATCGCCTTGCAGTCCTGTCCGAACGCCAGCGGCACGTCGGCGATCCCGACTCGGAATTCCTTCACGAGACTCATGCCGCGCACGACGAAGACCACGGTGTCCCGATCGACCAGGCGGGTGCCATTCGCAACGCCCTCCGGTGTCAGCGTGCGATCGGAACGATCCAACAGCCTGGCCGTCAGGGTGCCGCTCGTGATCCAGGGAGTCGGCCCGCCCCAGTAGCGCGCGACAGATGTCTTGGGCGTACCACCCGAAAGCCATCGGCCGGCATCACCGAGCGTGGAAACCCCCCAGCCGTCCGGAATCGGGCCGAGCGGTGAGTCAACGAGCGGGACGTCCTCGTAGCCGGGGTAGCGGAGGTGCACGAACCACTCCCGGTAGATCGCCCGAGCCATATCCTCCAGCAGCTCGATCCGGCGACGGCTGTTCTCGATCAGGTCGTCGAGCGAATCGAGGATCGATGCGATCAGTTCTTGGGCGGCGAGGGGCGGCACTCTCAGGCCGATCTGCCGCAGGTTTGCTTGCGACAACTTCGGCTGCGCGGCGCCAGTCACGAACGGCCCGATGTCGGTTGCCTCGAGAGCGCTCTGAACGAAGCGGTCGATCGCAACTCCGGGCTTGCCCCTGGCGATGTGCGCGTGGTTGTTGACCCAGAAGCGCCCTTGCGCGAAGTACGCAATCGGCAGCTTCCGACTCCGCAAGTTCTCCCCATCCTCCGGGATCAGGATGTACCGGCCGTCGAAGATGTAGTCGTCGATGTGGTCGATGACCCCTTGCGCGCCGTAGTAAGGGTACGGCCCCTGTCGCTCTGCACGCTGGCGCGACGAGAGCGGCACTCGCTTGTTGTCAAAGAGGTCGATGAGGTCGCCAAGTACCGCATCGCGCCACTCCGTCACGAGCCCAAAATCCCTCTTACCGCTGCGTCGACCTGTGCGCGCAGGGCGTCGGCCTCGTCGCTGAGCTTCGAGTATTCGTCGTAGAAGGACTCGAGCTTCTCCAAGAAGTTCCCGTCGTCATCGTCGACTGTCGCCGTGCCGGTGTACCGGCCGGGGTTGAGGCTCCAGCCCTGGGCTTCCATTTCAGCGAGGGTCGCAACCTTGCACAGGCCCGGAACGTCGGCGTAGCGGCCGTCCGGGAAGCGCTCCTTGAGGGCGACGTCGCTGCCGTCGACGAGCTCTGGCTCGCCGCCTCGGTAGAGACGGACGATGTTGGCCAGGAGCTCGATCTGCTCGGGTCGGAAGTCGCGGTGAGCACGGTCGATCTGGCGGAAGACCTGCCGGGCGTCGATGAACAGGACGGTGTCCTCGCGACCCGTGTCCGCCTTCCCCTTGTCGAGGAACCACAGGGTCACCGGGAGGGTGACCGTGTAGAAGAAGTTCGGACTAATGGCGACGACGACATCGACGTCTCCCGACTCCACGAGCTGTCGTCGGATCTCCTTCTCGGAATGGCCGGCGTCACCAGCGGAGTTGGCCATGACGAAGCCGGCACGGCCGGTGTCGTTCAATGCCGAGTGGAAGAGCTGGATCCAGAGGTAGTTGGCGTTGTCGGTGCTCGGCAGGCCGTTCGGGAAGCGCTTGTCACCGGCGAGCTTGGACTTGTCGACGCCGTTGACGTTGAACGGCGGGTTGGCCATGACGAAGTCGAAGCGGCCGAGCGCGTCGTGGAGGTCGTCGTAGTAGCTGTTGCCGAGCCGGATGTCGCCGGAGAGCCCGTGGAGGGCGAGGTTCATCTTGGCGAGCGGGACCGTGACCTCCTTCTGCTCCTGTCCGTAGATCGATAGGTCCCTGGTGGCCGAACCGGTGTGGCGCTCGATGAACTTGGCGCACTGGACGAACATGCCGCCCGATCCACACGCCGGGTCGAAAACCTTGCCGTGGAACGGCTGGATGATCTCCACGATCAAGCGCACGATCGAGTACGGAGTGAAGAACTCACCACCGAGCCGGCCCTCGGCCATGGCGAAGTTCGACAGGAAGTCCTCGTAGATCAGCCCGAAGGCGTCGCCCGAGAGCTTGCGGGGCAGCGGCGCGAAGAGCCGGAGGAGCTCTGTGAGGGTCGACTTCGCCATGCGCTGGTAGCCCCGTGGCAGGACGTCGCGGAGCTCGGGGTTCGCTGCCTCGACCGCCTTCATGGCCTCGTCGACGGCGGCCCCGAGATCGTCGCCCTCAGGGAGGTGCACCAGCCCGGAAAGCCGTGCTTCCTCGGGGAGGTAGAGCACCGAGCGGGCGCGGTAGTGGTCGGGACCCACCGGGTTGCGCGCCGTTGCCTTCGCTTCAACCTCGGGCCGCACCGCCTCGAAGCGATGCTCGGCGTACGCCAGGAAGATGATCCCGAGGACGGGGCTGCGGTAGTCGGCCGGCGTGAGCGAGGAGTTGGCTCGGAGCTCGTCGGCCGCCTTCCAAAGCGTGCGCCGTACCTCGGCCAGGTCTTCACTCTTCACGACGCGCACTCCCCGACGATCCGGCCCACTGCGCACGGACCCTGTGGTCCGCAACCTCTCGATCGTAGGTGCGAGTCGCAGCGGAGCCGCGCGCTTCGCGCACGCGACGCCGCCGTCGCCCGGTGCTACTCCTCCTCGTCTGGAGCGGGCGCGGGGCTCGGCGCGCCGAGGGGCACCGAGTTTCGTCCGGTCACCGCCTCGAAGCCCTCGGGCGTCGACAACTCGGCAACGAGGCGATCGATCCACGCTTGGCTGTACAAGAACCGCTTGAAGCTCGTGATGTACTCCGCGAACCGGAGATCGACCGTGCGATCGGCTTCGCCCTCTGGAGGACGAGCACCCAGCTTGCGCGCAGCGGTGACGTGCAGCCCTGAGTGAAACTTGAAGCCGGTGCGTCGCTGGACCTCCTCGACAACGTGCATCGCCGCGAAGTTCGGGCGCGATCCAGCCGCAACCTTGGGAAGCACGACGTACTGGTCGAGGACATCGGACAACTCGGTGGGAACTTCGCCCGGTCGCACGAAGTAGGCGATCGCGTCCGGGCTACGTCCAGACGACGGCACTACGGGAATGAATGCGATCCGCATCAAGAAGGTCTCGTCGGCGAGCAATTCCGGTGATGCGGTGTCCGCTCGGCTGAGGATCGCCTGAACGTCCACAGGCAGCGACGACTGCAACTTCTTCCGCGATGCAAGCACGCCGGGATCACGAAACCCGGACAGTTGAAGCGGGACAGTGAGATGTTCGGCGAGCCCGTACTCCGGACCGAACTCGCCGACGAGCACGCTCTCGATGTTGAGCAGACCTGGCTGTGCCCAGGGGATCACCGGCAGGTCGAGCACCGGAAGGTGCCGGTGAGCGACGGCATTCCGCAGGTCGATCCAGAACTGCAGGTTCTCTCGGAGTCCGCGCCGATCAGCGCCGGGAAAGGCCTCTGCTACGAGGTCGGAAGTGTCGCGCGATTGCTCGACTCCGCTGACCACCTTGACAGTTCCGTCCGTGTTCAACTTCCGGTGCTCCCCACCGGCGCGCTGGATCACGGCTATCGCGAGGCTGTTCCACGCCGTGACGAACAGCAGCGAGAACGCGCCCGTACGGAACCGAGCGAGGGGGTCGTTCCACACTCGCAGCGCAGCAAGACAGGACTCACGAGCGTGCTGCAGCTGGATCTCCCAGGACGCGGGGTCGACGCCTTCCGGCATCTCTCCAAGTCTGCGCACCTGGCGTTCCAGATCGGTGATGCGATCGGACTGCTTGGAGGGACGATTCGTGTTGAGCCCGAGTGTTCCGCGGATGAACCGATCGAAGTGTCGACCGTGCGAGGTCGCGTCATCCCAGGTGCGGATCTCGAGCTGGCTCTTGGAGACGCCGCGACCTTCGTCCCACTCGGCGTACAGCTGCTGGGCGAGTTCGATGTCCTCCGCAGTCGGATCGTTCGCCATTCGTCAAGGCTCGCATGGCATCTACATCGCGAACCGGCCAGTTCCGAGAACGGCAGCGCTCCTTCCTAGGACCGATTGGCCTTCGAGGACTCACGCGCGCGCTCACGTACGTGAGTGGATGGGTCAGTCGCGGTACCTGGCGGCGCCTTCGCCCCACCACGGGAAGAACGGCGGCAGGTCAGCGCCGCGGGGATCGGGTGGCACCGGACCGTCGCTTCCGTCGTCTTCGGCCCAGCGACGGCCGTACTGGTCGGGGATCTCGCCCCAGCCCCAGTACGGGAGCGGGCCGGCCGGCTTGATGCCCACCTCGTCGAGCGGGTCGATCTTCATATCGCCGACGGTGCACAGGTGGTGCCAGCCGTCGCCGAAGTCGAAGACGTAGAGGAACTTGTCGCCCGGCGACAGGGTGCTGAGCTTCGTCGTGCGTTCGTCGAGGATGTCCTCATCGCCCCAGTCGGCGTCGGGCATCCCGATGCGGGTGTCGTCGGCGAGCCGGAACTCGTTGAGGTGCGCTCGGTCCCAGCGGGAGAACGCGGTGTCGATGGCGTCGGCGAGGTCGGCGAAGGTGTGGCTCGGCGCGGCGGCGAGAACGCGCCCCGGCCGTGGCCAGAAGCGATCGGCACGGCCCTCCACCAGCTCCACCGTGATCGACCACCACGTCTTCGCCATCGACTCCGTCCCTCGCTGACTCACGTTTGGCACTCACGTCTTCAACGCGAGCGACAAACCCAACCCGCCGCATACACCCTTGCAGGTTCCTCTTGCGAGGAACCTGCGTGGCGCGTGTCGCCGCGAAGGGTCCTTCAGGGCTTGCAGTGGTCATGCGTACCGACCACACCGATGAACCCGTCCGGCTGCTGAACGTCGCTGAGGTCGCCGCCCGCCTCCGGGTGACCGAGCGCTTCGTCCGACGGGTCGTTGCCGAGCGGCGCATCGCCATCCAGAAGGTGGGCCGCCACGTTCGCTTCCGCGAGGACGACGTCGAGCGCTTCCTCGACGACGGCTACCTGCCGCCTTCACCGTGGGGGCGGTCGCGATGAAGCGGCGCACGTTCGGCTCGATCCGCCTGCTCCCGAGCGGCCGTTGGCAGGCGCGCTATCGCGACGGCGAGGGCGCCATGCGCTCGGCCGAGGACACCTTCGCCACCAAGGCCGACGCGGACCAGTGGCTGGCAACGACCCAGCACGAGCTCCGGAGCGGAAAGTGGGTCGACCCGGACCTCGGCGACATCTCCGTGGCCGAGTGGTCGATCGCGTGGCTGCGCATGCAGATGCATCTGAAGCCCAAGAGTCGCTACGGCTACGAGAGCCTGCTCCGCTCGAGGCTGCTGCCCGAGCTCGGCGACCTACCCGTTCGCCATCTCCGCACCAGCCACATCCAGTCGATGGTCGCCACCTTCCAGCTCGAGGGTCTCTCGGCGTCGCGAACCCGACAGGCGGTCGCCTTGCTCTCGCAGATCCTCGATGCCGCGATCGCCGACGGGCTCATCCGATCGAACCCCTGCCGAGCCGTGCGCCAGCCCAGGCTTCCGGAACGGGAGATGCGAGCCTTCACCGCTCCCGAGGTCGATCGCATCGCCGATGCGATCACGCCGGCGTACCGATCACTCGTCCACGTCCTGGCCTACGGCGGCCTTCGTTGGGGCGAGGCGGCCGGACTCGCCCGAGCGTCGGTCGATGTCGACGCCCGCCGGCTGCGGATCGCCCGCTCCATCGCCGAGGTCGGCGGTGAGCTCTTCATCGGAACGACGAAGACACACCAGCAACGCGGCGTCGTTCTCCCTACCTTCCTGTGGGCGGACCTGGCCGCGCACCTCGAGCGCAGCGTGGAGAACGAACCCGACGCCATCCTCTTCCCTGCGGCTGCAGGCGGCTTCCTGCGCTACTCGAACTTCATCGGGCGCCACTGGCAGCCAGCACTCTCCAAGGCCGGTCTCGAGCCGTGCGGGCTCCACGTCCTCCGGCACACGTGCGCCAGCCTGCTCGCCGCCGCCGGAGCACCCGTGAAGGCCATCCAGGTGCAGCTCGGCCACGCCAGCGCGGAGATGACACTCAACCGCTATAGCCACCTCTACCCCGACGACCTCGACGAGCTGGCAACGCACCTCGACGCCATACGCCGCCGCGCCGACCTCAGCCGGCGGCTTGGCGAGCCGCGAGGAAGCCGGGGCGACGGTCGCGGTCGGTAGAACGCGAATCCGGTGGCAGGGGCGCGCTTCGCCCGGCCACGATGTGGATCCCCTCGGCCCTGGTGCCGTCGGGACAAACAGCAACCCACACAATCCTGAAAGGAACTGAAGATGCATCCCATTCGGATGACCGTCTTTGTCGACGGCAGCAACCTGTACGGCACGCTCGCCTCGATGAACCTGCAGATCGAGCGCTACCACCCGTTCTTCAGCTGGGTGGCCGCCGAGGCGTCCGCCGCTTGGCGTGAGAGCATCGTGCTCGGTCGTGACTCCGCCGCACCCGTCCAGCTGCACCGCGTGTACTGGTACGTGGTCGGCTCAATGGACCAATGGAACCTGGCCGATCCGAAGGCGCAGAGCACCCTTCGCGACATCTTCGACCGGTCGCCCGAGGTCAAGTCGGCCTTCTGCCGCGATGCGGCCGACGCGCTCAAGGCGCGGGGCGACGCCCCTGACGAGGCGGCGGTCCGCGAGGAAGCCTTCCGTCGCTTCCACCGCGACAGAGAGGAGTGGCTCGAGAGCCGAGGACGAGCCCTCGATGGCATGCGGCGGTTCCACCATGGCGTCGCCAGCTCAACGGACTTCATCGAGATCATCCAGGCGGGCCACTGGAAGGTCGACATGTCGTCGAAGACTCTCCAAGAGAAGGGGCTCGACTCAGCGTTGGCGGTGGACATGGTCACGCGCACCGATCAGTTCGACGTCGGCGTTGTCCTGTCTGGCGACGCGGACATGCTGCCGTCCATTCGGTACTGCAAGTCTGCTGGACGCCATGTCGGCGCCGTTGAGCTCGTCAATGGTCATCCGCCAGAGGAGCGCGGCCGCGGGTTCTCATCGCGACTGCGCGTCGACGCGGACTTCGTGGCGCGCCTCTACGAGACCGAGCTCTCCCGCAAGGACTTCGTGACGGCGAGACCGAGTAGGGCCTAGAAACCGGTGCGGGGTCAGCTGCATTGGCCCCGCACCGAGGCTCCCGAAACGCCGTTGTGGCACGCGTGTGGCACGCCGGGACGAGGAGGAGCGGCCGGTACCGTTGATCCACCGCCCCTACCAGGGCGGATACAACTCAAGCCCTCGTAGCTCAGGGGATAGAGCGTCGGTTTCCTAAACCGTGCGTCGCAGGTTCGAATCCTGCCGAGGGCGCGCTTGTGATGTCGCGGGACATCGTGCACAGATGTCCCGCGACATCGTTCACGTTTCGGGCTGAGGTTGGTAGTCCCGGCTGGGGTCGAGGGTGAGCTCGCGGATGAGGTCGCCGGTTTCGGTGAGGACCC
>JBMOLI010000020.1:0-1649 GCA_049325515.1 Actinomycetota bacterium
TGGCTCGGGCGAAGTAAACCCCGGGGATGATGGAAGAGCGCGCCGGCCTTTCCCCCGGAAAGGTGGTCAGGAGCGGGAGGCTACCGTCCCCTGCCGGCGCGGAGCCAGCGCTTCACATTGCAGGCGGTGAGCTTCATGGTCACGGCGAGGCGTACCCGGGCGGCCCGGCGAACCCGCAGGCGACCGAGGCCGTGCTTGCGTTTGAGCTCGGAATTCGTGGACTCGATGCCGGCCCGGACTCGGTATCGTCGGCGCCATGGGAGGCTCTTCTGGGTGGCGAGGCGTTGGTCGCGGAGGTTGAGGAGGGGGTTGTCTTCGATGTGCCAGGAGCCGGACTTCCCGTTGTTCGGGGGTCGGGCGAGGCAGACCCCGGAGAGGGGGCAGTCACGACAGCGCATGCCTGCGATGAATGCGTGGCGGGTGACCTCACCGTTGGGGTTCGTGCGGGGGGCATGGCGTTCGACGGGGTTGCCGGTCGGGCAGACGGCGAGGAGGCCGGTCTCGGGGTCGCGGATCCACGCGTCCCGCCCGACGACCTCGTTCGGGAGCGGCCCGGGGTTCACCGGTCCGTGCAGGTCGACGCCGCGAGCCTCCGCGTCCGCGAGCGCGTCCATGGAGACGTAGCCGCTGTCGACGAACAGGGTGTCCGGCGTCGCTCCGCGCTCGGCCAGCCGATCGAGCGCCTTGCCGGCCTGCCCTTGGTCGGAGGTTCCTGATCCGTGGACGTCGAAGTCCGTGATGAGCTCGATGGTGTCGGTGTTGTTGCAGGTCTCGACGATCTGGGTTTCGTAGCCGCAGCCTTTGTGTCCGTAGCCGGCGTCGGGGTCGTGGGGCGACTGGAGCGCCGAGCCTGGGCTCGTGGGCTTGTGCACCGTCACGACCGGCGCAACAGGCGACCCGTCCGGCGCGGATTCCCCACCAGCGGGCAGGACCACGATCTGCTCGCCGATCAGCCGCGCGACGAGGGCCCACGCTTCGGTGCCCCGCACGGGATGGCCTTCAGGGAACGCGTCGCGCGCGGCGACGAGCCACGCGGCCAGCTCGGCCAGGTCGGCGCGCCCCTCCGTTTCGGTGCCCCCGAACTCGCCGTCCTCGTCCGTTTCCGCCCACGCACGCAGCGACGCGGGCAGGCGCGCGAGATCAGCGGCGAACTGCTGCTCGACGACCCGCACGAACACGCGGAGGGTGGACGCGAACAGGTCGCGTCGGCCACGCGTGTGGATGTTCGACACGATGTGCGTCGAGTCGAGCCGCTGCTGCGCGTGCGAGACGCCCAGCGCGCGGCTCGCCGCGGCGACGATGCGATCGAAGACCTCGCGCAGCCGCCGTCCCTCCGGGTCCTTCTCGACCAGCCGGGACCGGAACTCCACGAGCGAGCGGCGCGAAAGGTAGGCATTCCCCGGATGAAGCTCGAGCGCGAGGTGCCAGCGCAGGTCGAACGACAGGTGATCGAGGGCCACCTGGTCGGTGAGGTTCTCCAGCTCCTGCAGCAGCAGAATTCCCACCATCCGGGCGACGCTCCAGTTCGGGCGACCCTCGCTCCCATAGAGGTCCGCGAACGGATCCTCCAGCTCGAGCAGCAAGGGGTAGACCTCGCGGTGGAAGGCCTCCGCCCAGCTGGCACGGAGCCGCGACCTCGCTCCATCAGG
>JBMOLI010000021.1:0-1553 GCA_049325515.1 Actinomycetota bacterium
TCGAGCGCCAGCACTCCTCGACTCGCTGGAGCTGCTTGTATCCGAGTGCCATGTCGGCGGCGGTGAGCGTGTCGTCGTTGGTCGTGACCACCCACTTCCCGTCGTACTTCTCAGCGTCGCGGATGGCAGCGCGATCGATGGCGACGCCGCCATCGGGCAGCTCGCGGAGGTACGCCCGGAAGCGAGGGGTGGTGAGCAGATCGCACATGCGGTGGGTGTGCCCGGCGTCGGGGACACGCAGGGTCTCCAGCTCTGCCTCGATCTGGCGCAGGATCTCCGCGCGGTGCTTCCGCTGGCGCTCGGCCTCGTCGGGGTTGTAGCAGACGACGTACCGGCGCCGGCGCTCCCCGCCGTCCTTGCCGGGCACCCAGACCTCCTTCACGAGGAGGTTGTCGTCGACCTTCTGGTACCTGCCCGCGCGTGTCATCACCTCCTTCGTGACCTCGTCGCCGCGCGCGATCGGGGTGCCGAGCAGGTAGCGCCCGCCGCCGCGCGAGAGCTCGACGAGGTTGGATGCGCTCACCATGCCCGCGTCGCCGACGAAGACACACCGCCCCAGCTTCCAGCCGCCGAGGTCCGCCTTCACCTTCTTCACGGTGGTGACATCGACGGTGTTGCCGGGGAAGATCCAGCAACGCACCGGGAACCCTTCGCGGGTGACCGCGAGGCCGACCACGATCTGCGGCGCGTCGGAACGTCCGTTCTTCGACTTGCCGCGCTTCCGCAACGCCGGGTACTGCCGGCGCCCCGCCATGACGTTGCCCTGCCGCTCGCCCACGTCGGCCTCGTCCACCTCGAAGTGCAGGCTCGTCGTGTCGTAGAAGATCAGGTCCACATCGAGGTTGATGAGGCTGGCGACCCTCCAGAACACCTCCTCCTCGATGGCAGCGTGCTCGCGCTCGAGCAGGTCCATCGCCCGGTAGAGGTGGTGCAGTTCGAGCCCAACGCCCTCGGGGAAGTAGACCTCCTCGGCGAGCCACTGCTCGTAGCAGTAGAGCTTCGATCGCGGCGCGAGGAGCCGGTTCGCGACCATCGCGAACAGGGCGGGGCCGAGCGGCATGTCGGTGCCGAGGCGCGTCGCCGCCTTCGCCACCGCCTCCTCCAGCCCGAACGCCCTCCACAGCTCGCGCACGACGTGGAAGCCGCCGTACACGAAGCTGTCCACGAGGCGGAGATCGCCGCCCTTCGTCATCTCCTCGACGGTTCCGACCCGGGACAGGATGCTGCGCGCGAGAGCTCGAAGGCGCTCGCACGTCGCATCGTCGGCGCGTCCGAAGTTGTGGACGATCCTCGTGACAGGCTTCTTCTGCGCCGAGTCCCAGACGTTCTCGGCGAGCTGGTAGTAGGCCACCTTCGAGCCGTCGGCGAGGGTGCGGCTGGTCGAGCGGAGGAACATGCCCATGCCGTATCGCCAGCTGGTCGGGCTCAGCGAGGGGAAGCGGCCGTCCGTTTTACTAGGTTTTTTGGCCTCCGTGCGGAGGGTCGATCACGCGTTCATCGGCATCGTAGAGGGGTCGGTATGCCTCGGGACCCCAAAACCCGTCAAACTCGGG
>JBMOLI010000022.1:0-108895 GCA_049325515.1 Actinomycetota bacterium
GATCCGCGAAGGGCGGCTCCGCCGCCGTAGCCCCACGCCGTTGGCTAGCCAACGGCAACGGCCGCCCCGAAGGGCGGCCGTAAAGCTCGTCGAGCAAGCTCTGCTTGCGAAGACGAAGACTCAGATGCCGATGCGCTGAGCCAGCAGCTCCCGGTGGTAGGTGGGGTCGCCGAAGAGCAGCTCTGAGCTCTTGGCCCGCTTGAAGTACAGGTGCGCGGGGTGCTCCCACGTGAAGCCGATGCCACCGTGGATCTGGATGTTCTCGGCGGCGGCGTGGAAGTAGGCCTCGGAGCAGTAGGCCTTGGCCAGGCTGGCCACGGACGGCAGCTCGTCGTTGAGCTCGGCTGCGCACCAGGCGGCGTAGTAGGCGGCCGACTTGGCCGACTCGACCTCGAGCAGCATGTCGGCGCACTTGTGCTTGATGGCCTGGAAGGAGCCGATCGGGCGACCGAACTGCACGCGGTCCTTGGCGTACTGCACGGCGGTCTCGAGCACCTTCTGCGCTCCGCCGACCTGCTCGGCGGCGAGAGCGACTGCGGCGAGGTCGAGCACCCGCTCGAGGGTGGTCCAGCCGGCCCCGTCGGTGCCGATGAGCGTCGCGGGGGTGCCAGCGAACTCGATCTTGGACTGCTTGCGGGTCTGGTCCATCGTGGCCAGGTTCGTGCGCGTGACGCTCGAGTCGGACGGGTCGACCGAGAAGATCGAGATGCCGGCGTCGGTCTTGGCGGCGACGAGCAGCAGGTTGGCGACGTTGCCGTCGAGCACGAACATCTTGGTGCCGTTGATCGAGTAGCCGTCGCCCGACTTCGTGGCAGTCGCCTCGATGCCGCTGGAGTCCCACTTGCCGTTCGGTTCCGTGAAGGCGAGGGCGGCGATCGTCTCGCCGGAGGCGATGCCCGGCAGGAGCTCCTTCTTGGCGGCGTCGTCGCCGGCATGGAGCAGCGTGCACGTGGCGAGCACGGCGGACGAGAAGTAGGGAGCGCAGAGCAGCGCCCGGCCCATCTCCTCGAGCACCACGGTCAGCTCGACGAAGGTGAAGCCCTGACCGCCGAACTCCTCGGGGATGATCAGGCTCTGGAGGCCGAGCTCGTTGGCCATCTGGCCCCAGACGGCAGGGTCGTAGCCCTCGTCGGTGTCCATCAGGCGGCGCACCTCTGCCTCGGGCGACTTGGCCTCGAGGAACTGGCGAGTGATGCGGCGGAGCTCTTCCTGCTCCTCGGAGAAGGCGAAGTTCATTGGTCCCCTCGGTGATCTGCGGTGGGCCGGTCGGCCAGGCGTGTGGTCTAGCCGCTGCCCGGACGCACTCGCCACCGGTCTTGAGTACACACGAGTACACTCGGAGGGTGGAACAGGTCGGGGCACGCCAGCTGAGGGCCAACCTGGCGTCCGCTCTGCGGCAGGCGAGCGGCGGCGAGCGGGTGATCGTCACCGTGGACGGCCGCCCGGTCGCGCAGCTGGGGCCGCTCGACCCGGTCGGCGATCCAACGCTCGCGCAGATGGCTGCAGCCGGCCTGGTCGACCCTCCGCGCCGCTCTGATCGGCCAGATCCGCCAGCGGCGGTCGATGCCGCAGTCGACGTGCGCCTCGACCGCGTGCTGGCGGAGGTGCGAGGAAGCTGACGCTCTACGTCGACACCTCTGCCCTCGTGCGCCGCTACCTGCACGATCGGGATCGCCAGCTCGTGCTCGACACCATGGGCGACGACGGCGCCTGGTGCGCCTCTGCGCTCGTGCGGACCGAAGCGCAGGTCGGGCTGCACCGAGCGGCCGTGTCGGCACGGCAGCAGGGCGACCTCTGGCGCGCGCTGCGCGACGAGTGGGAGGCCTTCTGGGTGGTGCCTCTCGACGATCGCTGCATGGCCCGCGCCGTGGAGATCGGCGCGACCTACGCGGTCCGCCTGGTCGACGCGATCCACCTTGCGGCAGCCGACCGGCTGCCGCGTCCGCTTCGCTACCTCACCTTCGACCGGCAGCAGATCGCAGCGGCCGATGCTCTCGGGTTCGAGGTCATCAGCCCGCGATCGTCCTGATTCAGATGACGGTCTCGGCGGCGGCCATCCATCGGTCGCCGCGGACGCGAGCGTGGTTCTTGGCCGCGCGGACGCACACCCAGATGAGCATGCCCAGCCACACCGTCCCGATGCCGAGCGACGGACGAACCATCACGGCGACGAAGACCGGCAGCACGACCAAGAACGCGATGGTCGTCTGCCAGCGCAGGTCGCGGAAGTCGTTGGCACCCATGAGCACCCCGTCGAGCACGAAGGTCAGGGCGGCAGGCAGCTGCATCACTGCCAGGAGCACGAGGGCGACGGTGGCGGCTCGTCGCGCACCTGGGTCGTCGCTGAAGAGCCGAGGCAGCACCGGCGACAGGAGCAGCGTCGCGACGCTGAGCACGATGCCGGCACGCCATGCCCATCCATAGAGGTGCGCCACGACCTCGCGCGCCTCCTCAGGGCGCCCGGCGCCGAGCGCGTGCCCCACCAGCGACTGCCCCGACACCTTGAACATGTCGACCCCGATGGCGAGGAACAGGAACAGCTGCGCCGCGATCTGGTGCCCCGCCAAGGCGGTCGTGCCAACGCGACTCGCGGCAGCCGTGGCAACGGCCAAGGCGGCCAGCAGGAAGGCTGTTCGGTGCACGAGGTGCCCGCCCACTCGCAGAACAGCCCACATCACCGAGGGCACGACGCTGAGCCGATGCAGGCCATCAGCACGCAGGCTCGGCACGACCATGTAGAGGAACGCGGTGGCACTCAGCACCTGAGCCACCACGGTCCCCCATGCGCTGCCGGCGATCCCCCAGTCGAGCCCGAACACGAGGAAGAGCTCGACCAGGAGGTTGACGGCGTTCGCCGCGGCGAGCACGACGAAGGGCCGGCGCGTGTCGGGCAGGCCGTACAGGTAGCCGATCGACGCGATCGTGATGAACTGGAAGGGCACACCTACGACGCTGACCCGCAGGTATGTGATGCCTTCGTCGACCACGCCGGCGTCATCGCCGAGCAAGCCGATGAGCGCGGGGGCGGCGAGCCCGATCGCGCAGGCAACCACCACGCCGATGCCGAGCGCGAGCCACAGCGCTTGGAGCGCGTCGCTGGCCGCGCCGGGGAGATCGCCGCGCCCACGCCGCACCGCCACGCGCACGGTCGTGCCGTAGGAGAGGAAGTTGAAGACCCAGACGAGCGTGTTGAGCACGGTCGCCGCCAGCGCCAGGCCACCGAGCGAGACGGTGCCCAAGCGGCCGACCACGGCGGTGTCTGTCAGGACGTAGACAGGCTCGACCAGGAGCGACCCGAGCGCGGGCACCGCGATCGCAAGGATGCGCCGGTCGAGGGCGTCGATGACCCAGAGCCGGCGCAGCGCCTCACGCACTCCCCTCACCGGTGTCACCTCCTCTGCACGGGCCTACCCTCGTCAGCATGACCGACACGCTGATCTGGGACGCCACCGGGATCGAGATCCACGAGGTCGTGGTTGGCCCGGTCGACAACAACGTCTTCGTCCTGCGCTGCACGGAGACCGGCGACGCCGTGCTGCTCGATGCGGCCAACGAGCACGAGCGGCTCCTCGATCTGTGCCGCAACCTCGGCGTGCGACGGGTGCTGGAGACGCATGGCCACTGGGATCACATCCAAGCGGTGCCCGAGCTGCGCGACGCCGGCTACTCGGTCGGCGTGACGGCTGCCGACGCCAAGATGCTCCCCTCCTACGACGAGGTGCTGGAGGACGACTCCGTGATCGACGTGGGCCGTCTGCGCCTCCACACGATCGCAACGCCGGGGCACACGCCCGGATCGATGTGCTTCCTGGTGGAGGGGCACCCTGTGCTCTTCAGTGGGGACACGCTCTTCCCGGGTGGTCCAGGGAACACCAGCTTCGAGGGTGGTGACTTCGACACCATCATCGAGTCGGTCGACCGTCGCCTCTTCACGCTGCCGCCCGACACGCTGGTGCTCCCGGGCCACGGCAAGCCCACCACGGTCGGGACCGAGCGCCCCCACCTACAGGAGTGGATCGACCGCGGCTGGTAGCGGCGGCTGACCTGATCAGCACCTGATCAGCGAGAATTGGCGGCTCCACCCTTTTCCACTATCGCCATAGTGCTAATACACTGGCAGCCATGCCCCCCGAGGTTCCCAACGCTGCGGCGACGCCGCTCTTCCAGGTCGAGGGCCTGCGTGCGCGACCGGCCGGCGTTCCCGGGGCACCGGAGATCCTGCGCGGGGTCGACCTGGTGGTGCAGGCCGGTGAGGTCCACGCCCTCATGGGGCCCAACGGCTCCGGCAAGTCGACGCTCGCCACCACCTTGCTCGCGTCGCCGGAGTACGAGGTCACCGGCGGCCGCATCCTGTTCAAGGGCGACGACATCACGCAGTGGGACACCGAGATCCGCGGCAAGGCAGGCATGTTCCTCGCCTTCCAGTACCCCCAGCAGGTCCAGGGCGTGTCGGTCCTCAACTTCCTGCGCCAGGCCCTCTCCGCCCGCAAGGGCATCGACT
The DNA here is from genome assembly GCA_049325515.1 of Actinomycetota bacterium. Taxonomy (GTDB): domain Bacteria; phylum Actinomycetota; class Acidimicrobiia; order Acidimicrobiales; family VFJN01; genus VFJN01. Next base: position 4,502 of record JBMOLI010000022.1, read on the forward strand.
TGTCCATGCTCGAGCTGCGCCTGTCGATCATGGAGTGGATGGAGCGCCTCGACATGGACCCGTCCTTCGCCGATCGCTTCCTCAACGAGGGCTTCTCGGGGGGCGAGAAGAAGCGCAACGAGATCCTGCAGATGGCGATCCTCGAACCGGAGATCGCGATCCTCGACGAGACCGACTCCGGGCTCGACATCGACGCCTTGAAGGTCGTCGCCCAAGGCGTGCAGGAGGTGCGGCGCGACCGCCCCGAGCTCGGCGTGGTCGCCATCACGCACTACCAGCGCCTGCTCGACCATCTCGAGCCGGACGTCATCCACATCCTCATCGACGGGCGCATCGTCGACAGCGGCGGCCCCGAGCTGGCAGAGCGCCTCGAGCGCGACGGCTACGAGGCCTGGCGGTGACGGCATGACCCTCGATGTGACCGCGGTCAAGAAGGACTTCCCCATCCTCGAGCGCGAGGTCCGCGGCGGGCGCCTCGTCTACCTCGACTCGGCCAACACCTCGCAGAAGCCGAGGGCCGTGCTCGATGCAATGGCGCAGTACTACGAGCAGTCCAACGCCAACGTGCACCGCGGCACCTACCAGATCGCCGAAGAGGCCACCGCCGCGCTGGAGGGGGCACGGGCCAAGGTCGCACGCTTCATCGGCGCCAAGGCGGCCCGGGAGGTCGTGTTCACCAAGAACGCCACCGAGGCTCTGAACCTCGTCGCCAAGGCGTGGGGCCGAGCGAACCTGCGGGTGGGCGACCCGGTGGTGCTCACCGAGCTCGAGCACCACGCCAACATCGTCCCCTGGCACCAGCTCGTCGACGAGATCGGCATCGAGCTGCGCTGGCTCCCGGTGCTGCCGTCCGGCCACATCGACCTCAGCGATCTCGAGAGCGTCGTCGATGGCGCCAAGGTGGTCAGCTTCGCCGCCATGTCCAACGTGCTCGGCACGCTGCTCCCGGTCGAGCGCCTCGTGTCGGCGGCGCACGCGGCGGGGGCCATCGCTGTCGTCGATGCCAGCCAGCACGTCCCGCACATGACCACTGACGTGCAGGCCTGGGGTGCCGACTTCGTGGCCTTCACCGGCCACAAGATGTGCGGTCCCACGGGGATCGGCGTGCTGTGGGGAACCGGCGACATCCTCGACGCCACTCCCCCGTTCCTCACCGGCGGCGAGATGATCCTCAACGTCACCAAGGAGGGGTTCACACCGAACGAGCTGCCTTGGAAGTTCGAGGCTGGCACCCCTCCCATCGCCGAGGCAGTGGGGCTGGGGGCCGCTGTCGACTACCTGAGCTCGCTCGGGATGGGCGAGGTGCGCGAGCACGAGGTGGAGCTCACGACCTACGCCCTCGAAACGCTGCGCGCCCGCTTCGGAGACGGGCTCACGATCCACGGCCCTGCCACTGCGACCGAGCGCGGCGGTGTGCTGTCGTTCGCACTGGGCGACCTGCACCCCCACGACCTCACGCAGGTCTTCGACGAGCACGGCGTGTGCGTGCGAGCGGGTCATCACTGCGCCAAGCCGCTGATGAGGGTGCTCGGCGCAGTGGCCACCGCCCGCGCCTCTCTCTACGTGTACAACGACGAAGCCGACGTCGATGCTCTCGCCGACGCCATCGACGCGGCGTCACGCTTCTTTGCCCACTGACTCACGCCCGAGACACAGCGCCTCGGCAACCCACCGGTAGGATCGCAAACCGCATGCCTGGCCTCGAAGACCTGTACCGAGAGATCATCCTCGACCACTACCGGTCGCCGCGGAACCGGGGCGAGCTGCCGTCGCCCCCGGCCACCCGGGTCGAGGGCTTCAACCCCCTCTGCGGGGACGAGATCGTCGTCTACATCGACGTGCACGACGGCGTCGTCAGCGACATCCGCATCGGAGGGCAGGGCTGCTCCATCAGCCAGTCCTCGGCATCGATGATGTCCGCCGCGGTGAAGGGCAAGACGCTCGACGAGGTGCAAGCGCTCACGCGTGCGTTCAAGGGGATGATGTCGATCCATGAGCAGTCGCTCGACGGCGACGGCGGCGAGGCAGTCGTCGAGGCCGACCCTGACGTGAAGCTCGGTGACCTCGAGGCCCTGCGCGGCGTGGTGAAGTTCCCTGTCAGGATCAAGTGCGCCACGCTGTCCTGGAACACGCTGCTCCAGGCGATCGACGACACCGCCGCCAGCGGCTGACGCTCAGCGACCTGAAGCTTCAGCTGCTCGGTAGAGCGGCGTCGGCGGCCGCGGCCAGGTCGAAGCAGCGTGCCGTGATCCCACCCGCCGCGTGGGACGAGATGTCGAGCACCACACGGTTCCACGAGTTCGACCAGTCCGGGTGATGGTCGAGGCGCTCGGCTGCGAGCGCCACCACGGTCATGAAGCCGAAGGCGGCCTTGAAGTCGGGAAAGGTCAGCTCGCGGTGGAGGGCCCCGTCGACGACGGACCACCCGGGCCGCGCAGCAAGCCTCGTTCGGATCTCCTCGTCGGGTAGCGCGGGGTCCGGCATGTCCCCCTGTGTACCCCATTCGCCCGGATCCGAGGCAGCGCTCAGGCGAGCGGATCGGCGAAGGGGTCTGTCAGCGGGTCGTCGCCGTTGCCGTTGGGACTGATCGCGACGGCTGAGTCCTCACCGAACGCGGCGTAGCCGGTGGACTCGAGCTCCTGGGCCAGCTCCGGGCCACCGCTCAGCTGTATCGCTCCCCGCGCGAGCACGTGCACGTGGTCGGGGCGCAGCTCGTGCAGCAAGCGGCTGTAGTGCGTGATCGCCAGCACGCCGAGGCCGGTCTCGTTCGTCGCCTGCTCGATCCGTCGTGAACAGGCCCGCAGGGCGTCGACGTCGAGGCCCGAGTCGAGCTCGTCCAAGATCGCGATGGCGGGCCGCAGGACGCCGAGCTGGAGGGTCTCGTTGCGCTTCTTCTCGCCACCGGAGAGGTCGACGTTCATGGCCCGCAAGAGGAACCTGTCGTCGAACCCGATCCGCTGCGCCTCCTCAGTGATCAGCGCAGCGACACCGCTGGCGTCGCGCCCGGACGCCTCGAAGGCCGCCTGGAGCACATCGAGCACGGGGACCCCCGGCACCTCCGTCGGGTACTGCATCGCCAGGTAGAGGCCAGCCTGAGCGCGCTCGTGCGCAGCGAGCGACAGGATGTCGACGCCGTCGAGGGTGACGGATCCACCGAGCACCTCGTAGCCGGGCCGGCCCATGATCACGTGAGACAGCGTCGACTTGCCCGACCCGTTCGGACCCATGAGGGCGTGGACCTCACCGGAGCGCACCGTGAGGTCGATCCCCTTCAGGATCTCCTTGCCTGCCACGCCTGCCCTGAGGCCCTTGATCTCGAGGACGTGGCTCACGGGATCACCACCTCGATCACGCCATCGACGACGCGCGCCTCGTACACCGGCACCGGCTTCGTGGCCGGCAGTGCCTCCGGATGGCCGTCGACGAGCGAGAACGTGCTGCCGTGCTTCCAGCACTCGATGCTCTTCTCCTCGCAGAGGACCTCGCCCTCCGACAACGACACGTCCTGATGGCTGCAGACGTCGCCGATCGCGTAGACGTCGTCATCGATGCGGACCAGCGCGATCTTGTGCGAGCCCACGACGATCTGCCGCGCGGTGCCCGGCTTCAGATCGTCGAGAGGACCGACTCGCTCGACCTGGCTCATGCCAGCACCCTCTCGAGCTTGGCGGCGACCGCCGCGTCGAGGACGTGGCGCAGCCCGTTGGATGGCATCTGGTCGAACACCTCGGCCAGGAAGCCGGCGACGATGAGCCGCTCGGCCACCGGCGTGGGAACACCGCGGCTCTCGAGGTAGAAGCGCTGCTCCTCGTCGATCGGCCCGACGGCAGACGCGTGGCTGCAGTGCACGTCGTTGTTCTCGATCATGAGGTTGGGAACCGACTCGGCCCAGGCCTCCTCCGAAAGCTTGATGTTGCGGTTCGTCTGGAAGGCGTTCGTGCCGCGGGCCCCCGCGTCGACCTTTATGAGACCGGTGTACACCGACCGCGCTCGATCGCTCACGACCCCCTTGAACAGGAGGTTGCTCGTCGTGTCGGGAGCGACGTGCTCCTGGAAGGTGCGGTAGTCGAGCGTCTGGTCGCCATCGCCGAAGTAGGCGGCGAGCAGCGTGCCGCTCGCCCCGCGGCCCGTGAGGCGGCAGTTCGTGCGCGTCCTCGCGTAGTCGCCACCGAAGCCGGCCAAGGCCGCCGTGACCGTGGCTTGGCTCTCTGCCTCGACGTCGAGCGTCGCGATCGACCAGGTGGCCCGGTCCAGCATCTGGGCGGCGACGTAGCCGACGCGCGCCGACTGGCCGGCGCTCACGTCTGTCACGGGGACGAGAAGACCCGCGTCGCCGTGCTCGAACACCTCGACTACGTCGACCTGGCTGTCGGCACCGGCTCTGACGATGAGGCGAGGGGAGGCGACGGCGCCGGCAGCGGCACCGATGTGACGCACGACGATCGGTTCACGGACCGTGACACCGGCCGGGACGTCGATGATCACGGGATCAGCCGCAAGAGCGTGGTGCAGCCAGACGAGTGCGTCGCCTGCACCTGGCAGCTCGCACAGGGCGCTCGCACCGTCCAGCTCGCTGGCCCGGCCAACCCGCGCTCGCCCGAGCTCGCCATGCTCCACGGAGCTCGACGCCGCCACCGGCTCGAACCGATCGAGGTCGAGATCGTCGATCCGGCTGTAGCGCCAGACCTCCTCGTCGACTGACGGGAGCGCGGCCGATCTGAGCTGCTCCGCCGCAGCGGCGCGCCGCTCGACGAGCCAGTCCGGGCCGCCCAGAGCAGCAATGGCATCGACGTCGAACGCGCTCAGTGGAACCTCGCAGCAGTCGCGAAGCGGGGGCCGATCCGGCCCCCGGTAACCGGGCCATCCTACCGGCGCCGGATCGCCGTTCCCAAAGGGCCGGAGGGACGGCTCAGCGCTTGCGACGGAAGATCTTCTTCAGACGCCCACCCCTCGAGCGCTCCGCCTGGAGCTCTGCCAGGACCTGGGCACCGATGGAGTTGATGTGGTCCTCAGCCTCGTCGAGGATCGCTGCCACGGAGCCGTCGTTGCGGTCGAGCGCGTCGAGCGGCTCGTCCGGGGTGGGTGGTGTTACGAGGGTGCCGTGGCTCCAGTTCACGTCGGCGAGCCGCCGCGTGTACTTGGGGCAGTCGTCCGGGCAGCGCCAGGGCGCCTCGGGCGCCAGGTCGAGGTCGCACTTGCGCACCGTCTCGCCATTGGCATACGTGCGGCTCTCGAAGTGCTTGCAGTCCTGGCGCATCGGCACGCCCCAAGTCTGCCAGCGCCGGGCGGAGCTCGGCCGTCAGGCTTGAGGCAGCGACGCCCGCAGCCTGCGTCACACAACGTGATCGAGCGCGCCGAGAGCCGGGATCCAGGCGGCTCGGCCGTCAGGCGGAGGCAGGAGCGAAGCGACGCCCGCAGCCTGCGTCAAGTCAGCCGACCGAGCCCTCCATCTGGAGCTCGATGAGGCGGCTCCACTCGACCGCGTACTCCATGGGCAACGTGCGCGTGACCGGCTCGATGAACCCGTTGACGATCATGCCCATGGCTTGCTCGTTCGAGAGGCCACGGCTCATCAGGTAGAAGAGCTGCTCGTCGGCGACCTTGGAGACGGTGGCTTCGTGGCCGACCACAGCGTCGCGAGCGCCGACCTCCATGTAGGGGAACGTGTCGCTGACGGAGTCCTCATCCAGGATGAGCGCGTCGCACTGCACGTGGCTCTTGCAGCCGTAGGCGTCGTCTTCCACGCGCACCAGGCCGCGGTAGCTCGTGCGCCCGCCGTCCTTGGAGATCGACTTCGAGACGATCTTGGAGGTGGTCTCCGGTGCGGCGTGCACCATCTTGGCGCCGGCGTCCTGGTGCTGGCCCTCGCCGGCGTAGGCAACCGAGAGCACCTCACCCGAAGCCTTGGGGCCGACCATGTACACGGCCGGGTACTTCATCGTGAGGCGGCTGCCGATGTTGCCGTCGATCCACTCCATGTGGCCCTCCGCCTCGACGCGCGCACGCTTCGTGACGAGGTTGAACACGTTGTTCGACCAGTTCTGGATCGTCGTGTAGGTGACCCGGGCGGACGGCTTGACGACGATCTCGACCACTGCCGAGTGGAGCGAGTCGGTCGTGTACACCGGGGCAGAGCAGCCCTCGATGTAGTGGACCTTGGATCCCTCGTCAGCGATGATCAGCGTTCGCTCGAACTGGCCCATGTTCTCCGCGTTGATGCGGAAGTAGGCCTGCAGCGGCATGTCGACCTCCACGCCCGGCGGGACGTAGATGAAGCTGCCGCCCGACCACACGGATGAGTTGAGCGATGCGAACTTGTTGTCGTTGGGCGGGATGATCTTGGCCCAGTACTGCCGCACGAGCTCGGGGTACTCGCGCAGCGCGGTGTCCATGTCGCAGAAGATCACGCCCTGCCGCTCGAGGTCTTCCCGGTTGCGGTGGAAGACAACTTCGGAGTTGTGGACGACGAAGCCCTCGGCGACGAAGTTGTGGTGGCCCTCGACCTCGATGTCGTACACGGGCTCGACGCCGACCACCTCGATCGAGTCGACGCGGACGAAGCCCAGCATCTCGCTGGTGTGGGCGGCGAAGGTGGCGCCGCGAGCCGAGCGGTAGCTGTGGCGGAACGCCCGCTGGCCGAGCCGCTCTGCTCGCCGGGGCGAGCGGCACAGGAGCTGGTCGAAGTTGCCGCTCAGGCGGAGGTGGTAGGCGGTCAGGAGCCGATCGCGGTCATGCGGGTGGCGGTTCCGCACCTCGATGACCGAGCTCGAGCCGATGCCGGACAACGACAACAGCTCCTTCACGTCCTCGAGCAACGACGCGTTGGCGCTCGTGTAGACGGCGTCCTTCGATGTTGCGTGCGAACGCACGTAGCCATCGGCGTCGAGCAGACCGGCGAGCACGGCAAGGCGCTGCGAACGAGGGAGCCCGTAGACCCAGGCCGGGAGGCGCTTGGTCAGAGCGTTGCCACCGAGACCGTTCAGGTCGAGGAAGATCGCCAGCGCCTGCGTGCCCCGCGCGGTGAGGCGCGACCTGTCGGGCGTGGGTCGGAACTCGAGACCGAACGAGTCACGGCCCACGCGCACGATCTCGTCCACCAGCACCGTGTCGGATGCGTCGATGGCGATCTCGACGGACACGTAGCCCGAGCGGTTGTGGAAGTAGCCGTCACCGAGGAACAGCCCGAGGAACCAGGCGACATCGTCGGTGCTGTGAGTGGGCAGCGAATCGCTGCCCGGGCGCACGAGGCGCACGAGCTCCTCCGGTTCGCCGAACTCGGGCACGTCAGTTGCGATCCCGATGAGGTCGCCGACACGGACCTCCTCTGCCGGCACCCATTGGGGAACCCAGCGAGCGCGGGAAGCACCGTCTGCCCGCTCGTCCCGCAGCATCCAGAACGGGTGATTGCCCGAAGCGCCGATCGTCCTGCCCCGTGCCGTGATCTCGTAGATCTCCTTGTCGCCGGAGTATCCGCCTCCGCGAACCCGCGCCACCTCGAGCAAGCGCGTCGCCGGGTCAAGAGCGAACACCTCGTCGCCTGCCTCGATCTCCTTGATGGGTCGCATCCCTCGAGTCGTCCAGACGCGGGTGTCGCCCCGGAGGCACTCATACTGAGCTGTGACGCCGGCCAGGTACTTGCGCTCGGCTTCCGGGATGCCGAGCTTTTCGTAGGTGTTCTTGATGGCGTCGGGCAGCTCGTCCCACTGGTCGACCTGACCCGAGGTCGGCTTGATGTAGTAGTAGATGTCGTCGAGGTAGATCTCGGACATGTCGCCGCCCCAGGATGGCATGGGCCGCTTCTGGAAGGCGCGGTAGGAGCGGAGCCGGAAGTCGAGCATCCAGTCGGGCTCGCCCTTCATCCAGCTCATCTCGCGGATGATGTCCTCGTTCAAGCCCTTCTTCGGCTTGAAGACGTAGTCCTCGGCGTCGCTCCAGCCGAGCTTGTACTTCGACAGGTCGAGGTCGGTCGCCGTCATCCGGGAGCCTTTCGGAGGGTCGGGGATTTCTCCTATGGCGATGGTAACAATTCAGACCCGTCGATCCCACCTCGCCCGCCGCTCCAGGTGGCGAAGAGGGCGGCGTAGCGCTCCCCCTGGGCGACGAGATCGTCATGCGTGCCGAGCTCCAGCAGCTGGCCCTCGGCGACGACCCCGACGAGGTCGCAGCGCTCGGCGGTCGACAGGCGGTGAGCGATGACGATGACCGTGCGGCCCTGCATGAGCTCGACCATGGCGTGCTCGACCACCAGCTCCGTGCCCGGATCGAGGCTGGAGGTGGCCTCGTCGAGCACGAGGACGGCCGGGTCGGCGAGGGCAGCCCTAGCGAGCGAGACGAGCTGCTTCTCGCCGGCTGACAGGCGCGATCCGCGCTCGCGCACCTCGGTGTGCAACCCCTCGGGGAGCTGCTCGAAGCGCTCGAGCACCCCGATCGTGTCAAGCGCCCGCACCACCTCGGCATCGGTCGCGCCTTCGCGCGCGAGCCGGACGTTCTCGAGGATCGTGCCGTTGAACAGGAAGCCCTCCTGCGGGACGACCACGACGCGCTGACGCAGGGAGCGCATGGTCGCATCGCGCAAGTCGATGCCTGCATAGCTGATCGACCCGTCCGTCGGGTCATAGAGGCGGGCGATCAGCTTGGCGAGGGTCGACTTGCCTGCACCCGTTGGCCCGACGAGTGCGATGCGGGCACCGGCGGGGATCGTGAGGTCGACTCCGCTCAGCACGGGCTTGCCGGGCACATAGGCGAAGCCCACGCCGCGAACCTCGATGTCGCCGCGCTCGGGCAGGTCGACCGCGCCCTTGCGCTCCGGCACGTCGACCGGCGTGTCGAGCAGGCCGAACAGCTTGTTGAGCGACGCGCCTGCCGACTGGACGATGTTGAACAGCTGCGACAGCTGCTGGATCGGCTCGAACAGGTTGGACAGCGTGAGGATGAAGAACGTGACCGTGCCGATGGTGAGCTCGCCGGTGTGCACCCACCAGCCGCCGACGCCGACCGCGACGGCTGTCGTGAGGAGGCCGGCCAGCTCGATGACCGGGAGATACCAGGCGGAGATCTTGACGGAGCGCATGTGTGCGTCGAACAGGCGCCGGCTGCCGAGCTGGAAGCGAGCCGACTCGACGTCCTCGCGCCCGAACGCCTGCACCACCCGCACGCCTGCGATGCCCTCCTGCAGCTGCGAGAGCGTGTTGCCGATCCCGTCTCTCACGTCGAGGTATGCGGCGTTGGAGTCGCGCTGGAACTTGATGCTGGCGAGCACCACGAAGGGCACGCACACCAGGCCGAGGAGGAGGAGCTTCCAGGAGACGACTGCGAGCACGACGACCGACACGAACAGCAGGAGCCCGTTGCTCACGAACATGAGCAACCCCATCTGCACCAGCTCTTGGAGCGAGTCGACGTCGCTCGTCATGCGCGACACGATCACGCCCGCCTTCTCGCGATCGTAGAAGGGCATGGAGAGCCGCTGCAGGTGGTTGAAGACTCGTATCCGCAGGTCGCGCAGGAAGGACTCGCCGATGCGGCTGATCAGCTGCACCTGGAAGCGATAGGCGACATAGGAGATGGCAGCGACGATGACGTAGCCGATGACCGCGGCGTCGAGGGCGCCGCCATCACCCGCCTTGATCCCCTGGTCGATGCCATGGCGGACGAGGAACGGCCCGGCCAGCGTGGTGGCCGTCCAGATGACCACCATGCCGAGCGCCAGGACGTACTGCCGCCGGTAGGGGCGCAGCATGCTTCCTGCCCTGCGCAACACGTGCTTTGCCGCCTCGGTGTCGAGACGGTCCTCCTCGTCGACGCCTCCTTGCATCCACATGTCAGTCCACCCCCGCCACGACGTCTCGCTCGGCGGCAGCGAGCACCTCGCGGTACTCCGCACTCGTGGCCAGCAGAGACTCGTGGGTGCCGTCGGCGACGACCCGTCCGCGGCCGAGGAGCACCACTCGGTCGGCAAGCGCGATGGTGGCGGGGCGGTGCGCGATCACGATCGTCGTGCGGCCGCGCATCACCTCTGTGAGGGCGTCGCGGATCTCGTGCTCCTTCGTGGGATCGACCGACGAGGTGGCGTCGTCGAGGATCAGGACGCGCGGGTCGGCCAGGATGGCCCGCGCAATCGCGAGCCGCTGCCGCTGGCCACCTGACAGCGAGAACCCTCGCTCACCGATAGGTGTTGCGTATCCCTCGGGTAGCGAGTCGATGAACTCGTCGGCACCCGCCAGGCGGGCGGCGCGGGCGATCGCGTCCGGCGGTGCGTCGGGATCGGCGAAGGCGATGTTGGCCGAGATGCTGTCGGAGAAGAGGAAGGTGTCCTCGAAGACGATGCCCACAGCCTTGCGGAGATCCCTCACCCGCAGCTCGCGGACGTCGACCCCGTCGACGAGGACCGCACCCTGCTGCACGTCGTAGAAGCGCGGGATCAGTCGCGCCACGGTCGTCTTGCCCGAGCCGGTCGCGCCGACGAGGGCGACCGATTGCCCTGCTGGCACCGCCAGGGAGAAGCCGTCCAGCACGATCGGGAGCTCTGGTGCGTAGGAGAAGCGCACGTCCTCGAAGCGCACCTCCCCGCGACCTCCGCTCGGGCCCACCGGAGGAAGCTGCGTGCCAGCTGCCGAGTCGACGATGACGGGCGCCGTCGCAAGGATCTCGTGCACGCGCTCTGCGGCGGCTGCCGAGCGTTGGGCTTGGGCGAGGATCATGCCGAGCATCCGCAACGGCCAGATGAGCATCACGACGAAGACGTTGAAGCCGACGAGCTGGCCGAGAGTCAGCTCACCGTCGAGAACCTGGTGACCGCCGTAGGCGAGGGTCGCGATGAGACCGATGTTCGGTAGCAGCTCGAGCGCTGGCAGGAACGTAGCGCGCACCCGGGCCGCCTCCATCGATCGACCGAAGACACCGTCAGCGGTGCGCTTCAACCTGGCGGCCTGCACCCGCTCGGCGCCGAAGCCCTTCACCACGCGCACGCCAGCCACTGTCTCCTCCACCACAGCGGCGAGCTCGGCCGACTCCTGCTGGATGCCCATCACGGCGGGGTGCAAGCGACGCGAGAAGCGGGTCGCGAGGACGTTGAGGAACGGCAGGCTGCCGAGCGCCAGCACCGTGAGCACGGGATCGGTGAGGAAGAGGATCACGGTGACGGCGAGCACGGTCACGCCGTTGGAGATCGTGAGCGGGATCATGACGACGAACGCCTGGATCTGCTGCAGATCCGTGTTAGCTCTGCTCATGAGCTGGCCGGTCTGAGCGCGGTCGTGGAACGCGAAGTGCAGCCGCTGGAAGTGGTCGAAGAGGCGCTCGCGCAGGTCGGTCTCGATCCATCGCGCCTCGCGGAACGCGAGGTAGCGGCGCAGGCCAGTCAGCGTTCCGACGACGACGGCCGCCACTGCGATGAGCAGCGCCCACGAGCGGAGCGCCTCCATGTCATCGCTCTCGATCCCGTGGTCGACCGCCCGCTGCACGAGGATGCCGACGCTGACCTTGCCAGAGGTCCAGCCGAGGCCCACCAGCACGCCGAGCAGGATGCCGGTGCGGCGGGCGCGGCAGGAGGCGGCGATCAAGCGCCATCCCGTGCTCCTGCGCTCCTCGCCCTTCGCCATTCGCTCGCTCCCCGAAATTGACCCGCGGGTCAACATACTGGCGGGCTCGCCGCCCGCCCCAGCCTGTTAGGCCCCGCCGGGCTCTCGCAGGCGGCGATGGTGAGCCCGTTCGTCCCTTTCGCGCACTGGGCCGAACGGCTCATAGAAGGGCTACAGGTAGGGCTGGTCCGTGCCGATGAACGTACGGCAACGGAGGAGATCCAGTGCGGTTCGAAGAGATGATCCTGCAAGACCCCGAGGGTGAGATGCGGGTGCGCTTCCACCCGGAGCTCACCGTGCTCTCCGGCCTCGGCGCGCCCGAGCGCTGCGCACTGACCGAGAGCCTGCTCGGCGCGGTCATGAGCGGGCGCGAATCGACGACCCTGCGCTGCACCGATGGCGCCGATCACCACTTCACGATCGTCGGCGCCGACGGCGGCGTCACAGCACACCTCGACGACGGGTCACCGATAGCGCCCCCCTTGGCCCGGCTGGCCGAGGATCCAAGCGCGGTGCGCTCGCTCATGGTCCTCGGTCCCGACGACGTGGGGACGTCGAAGCCTGCCTCTAGGGAGGACGAGCCACCCGATCTCCGCGAGGCGCGAGCCACCCTCGATGAGCTGACCGCCGAGCTGGAGCGTGCACTTGGCAGCCAGCAGGCCATGGAGGCTCTCCAGGACGAGATCGACCGCTTGGAAGAGGAGCTGCGTCAGGCGCATGACGGAATAGCGCGGCGCGAGTACGCGATGACGCTCGCCCAGCTCGAGCGCGTGCGCGCTGAGGCAGCCGCCGTTCAGGCGGGCTCCGCCGGCATCGACGCGGACCGTCACCTCCTGTCGAGTGCCGACACCGCCCGGGAGCTGGCGGCCGCCTGGGCCGAGGCGAACGCTCGTGTCGAGGAGCTGACCGCGCGCCTGGCAACGCGCCACGAGGTGGATGCCTCTGATCTCGAGGCCCTCGCCCACGTGCCGGCCGAGCCGCCCGCAGAGCTTGCCGCGGTAGCCGCGGACCTCCAAGAAGCCACAGACGAGCACGACGCGCTCGACCATCGCCTGCAGGAGCTCTCGGTATCGAAGCTCCCGTCCCCCTCCGATCCAGCAGTGGCCGAGCTCGGACTGCTCGACCAGGACGCCCTGTGGCAGGCGGCGGAGCGACTGGTCGAGGCCTCGGAGGCCATGCAGCGCGTGCAGGTGTCGCTCGGCGGTCTCGAGATCGACGACATGGGCCCTGCGCCTGCGCTCGTCGCGGAGATCGAGCAGGCCCACGCTGACGTCGAAGCCGCGGAGCGCGCCGCTGCTGCTGCGCGCGTCCCGGCCCTCGGTGGCGCGTTCGCTGGTGTCAGCCTCGCCGCCGGAGGGCTGGCGAGCGTGGCGCTGCTGCTCCCTGTCGGCCTCGTCATCGCCGCGGCGTCGCTGATCGCCGGCGTCGTGCTCCCGGCGCTGCGGCGCAGCAGGATGGTTCGGATCGAGAACGCCGCTCTCGAGTGCGCTGAAGCGCCGAGCTACCTGGCGTTCCACATCCGCCGCGTCGAGGCGAGCATCGATCCCAAGCTCCGCGAGATGGTCGAGACGACCACGCTCGAGCACCGCACTGCAGCCGCTGCCTGGGCGAACCTGGTGGGCGAGGTCATCGATGTGAGCCACGCCGTCGCGCTGCGCGACGAGACGGAGGCCTACAACCAGGCGCTCCGGAACCTCGGCGACACGGCAGACGAGATCGAGCAGCTCCGCCGCGAGCTCGAAGAGCAGGCCGCGCCCCGCGTCGCGGCGCTGCGTGACGAGCTGGCGCGGCTCACTGAGCCCTACCTGCTGGATGACCGCGATCTGGCCGACGTCGTCACCGTGTGGAGCTCCGTCCAGCGCCAGTGCGAGATCGGCGCGGCGGCCCGGGCTCACATCGAGCTGGACGACGCTCGGGTTGACGAGCAGAAGGCGTCGTCGAGGCTCGAGGATCTCCTTCTCCAGCTCGGCTTCGACGCCGGTCCGCTCGACGCGCGCGTGGGCGCCCTCGAGTGGGCTGTCACACGCGCGGCTGAGCGCGAGGATGCGCGCGCCAACGCCCGTCCGATCGACGAGCTCGAGGCCGAGCTCCGCCAGCTCGAAGCCGCGGCCGACGCGCTGCGCCGCCCGGAGTGGGCGACGGTCACCGCGGCCGACGCCGAGACACCCGACATCCCCGAGCTCGAGGCGCGCCGCGCTCACCTCATGTCTCAGCTGACGGAGGCGCACGCCGAGGTCGACGTCGAACGGCTTGCCGATCGCAAGGCGGCAGTCGAACGCCGCGTCGCCGCTCTGGAGGCTCGCTACGGCGCCCATGACGCTGCGGGCGATCCGGAGGCAATCGCCGAGCTCCAGAAGAACCTCCTCGGTCGCCTCACCGCCGCCTCATCAGCGGGGCCCGACGGCGATCCGGTGCCGGTGCTGCTCGATGAGGTGCTCCTGCGGGTGCCAGCAGACCGGAAGTGGGACCTGCTCGACGTGCTCCACCGCCACGCGGAGCAGCACCAGCTCGTCTACCTGAGCGATGACGCCTTCGTGGCGGCTTGGGCACGGCAGCGAGCCCTCGACGGCGCCATCACGCTGCTCGAGACGGTGCCCGAGGCGAGCTGACCCAGCGGCGCACGAACCTCGGGAGCGCGGGGGTCAGTCGATGCGCCTGAGCTGCTGCCGGTAGGTGCGGCCACGCTCCAGGTAGACCTGCATGCCGATCGCGATCTGCGACTCGGGCTGCACTGCACCGGGCTTGATCGTGGCCGGCACGCCCAGCGCCAGCGCCCGGCTGGGCACGACCATCCCACCTGAGACGAGCGCGCCAGCGCCGACCAGCGCCTCTGCCTCGACGACTGCTCCGTTGAGCACGATGGCACCCGAGCCGACCAGGGCGCCGTCGCCGATGTCGCAGCCCTCGAGGTGGACGAGGTGGCCGATGACGCACTCGTTGCCTATGCGGGTGGGGTGCAGCGGTGTCGTGTGGACGACCGTCCCGTCCTGCACTGACGTGCGGGCACCGACGACGATGCCGCCAGGGTCGCCGCGCAGCACCGCGCAGGGCCAGACCGATGCCTCGGCGCCGATCGTGACGTCGCCGATGACCACGGCATCGGGGTGGACGTAGGCGCTCGGATCGATGACCGGCTCGGCGTCACCCAGGGCGTAGATCGGCAACTGGATCAGCCCTCTACCGTGAAGCGGCCGTAGCCGCCGCGGAAGAAGACGAGCGGCGCACCCTCGTGGCCGACCCCGAGATCGAGGACGCGGCCGATCACGCAGTAGTGATCGCCGGCCTCGGACACGGAGTCGATCGTGCAGTCGATCCACGCCAAGGAGCCGGCGATGCGCGGGGAGCCGGAGCGGGCGGGCTCCCACCCGAGCCCGGCGAACTTGTCGTCGTCCTTCGATGCGAAGCGACGGCACACGTCCTCTTGGTCCTCGGCCAGGATGTTGACGCAGAACGCGCCGGCCGCCTCGATCTTGGGCCACGACGACGACCCCTTGCCGGGGAAGAAGGCCACCAGCGGCGGGTCGAGCGACACAGAGCTGAACGAGCCGACCGCGAGCCCCACTGGCGAACCGTCAGGGTCGGCGGTGATCACCGTGACACCCGTGGGGAAGTGGCCGAGGACCTGGCGGTACCTGGCCGCATCGAAGGGGGGCTGCTCGCTCATCGCAGCGACGCTAATGGCCGTCAGGAGTAGGAGATGACGAGGCCCTCGCTGGCGGCGAGGACCTCCTCGATCGACGATCCGGTCGCCAGCCGCCGGGCGTGGGCGAGGATCGCGTCGACCGCACCGTCGTGGTGCGTGGGGTCGTGGTGGAACAGCGCGAGCCGGCGAGCACCCGACTCCTTGGCGACGTGGACCGCGTAGTCGACCGTGCAGTGCCCCCACGTGGCCTTGGCGGGGAACTCGTCCACTGTGTACTGCGCGTCGTGGATCAGCAGGTCGACGCCGTCGCACAGCTCGAGCACGGCATCCGTGATGGCCCCGCTGCCGTCTAGCGGCATCTGGTGGTCGGACAGGTAGGCGACCGAAGCGCCACCCATCTCGACCCGATAGCCGTTGGTGGCACCGACGTGGGGCACCGACCGGGCCTTGACCTTGGCTCCGTCGAGCTCGAGGTCTTCCTCCCACGCCTCGTGGAAGCGGATGTCGCCGAGGAGCTCAGCGGTGGTGACCGGGAAGAAGGGCGGCCGCATCAGCTCACCGAAGGCGTCGCCGAGCGAGCCGTGCTCGGCTTGCGGGGGCCCGTACACGTCGAAGCGCGCACCCGGTTGGAGCACGGGCGTGAAGAAGGGCAGCCCTTGCACGTGGTCCCAGTGGATGTGCGTGACGAGGGCGGAGCCGGCGAAGGGCGCTGCGGGGTCGAGCGTCTCACCCCAGAAGCGCAACCCGGTGCCGAGGTCGAGGACGATGGGCGCCTGGCCCGGTGCCTCGAGCGCGACGCACGAGGTGTTCCCCCCGTAGCGCCGGTTGGCCTCGCACGGACAGGGCGTGGACCCCCGGACACCGAAGAAGCTGACGTTTAGCAGTGGTCCCCCCCGGGTTCACGTGGCGTCCCGAGGTTACTGGGGAAGGTCGAGGGGCTGTCGGTCGTGTGACCTGTGTCTCACGCGCAGGTGTCCGGACCACGCTCGCGAGCACGAGCACTACGGTGCGCGGCCATGACCTTCACCGAGGCGCGCGTCAGCGCCAACGACGTCGACTTCGCGTACCTCGAGGCGGGCACCGGCCCGCTGGCCCTCTGCCTGCACGGATTCCCCGACTCGGCGTGGACCTGGCGCCACCTGCTTCCGGCGCTGGCCGACGCGGGCTACCGCGCTGTCGCCCCGTTCATGCGCGGATACGCGCCGACCTCTGTGCCGGCTAACGGGCGCTACCAGACGGCTGCGCTGGGGCTCGATGCGTGCGCGCTGCACGAAACTCTCGGCGGGGGGGACGACGCCGTCATCATCGGTCACGACTGGGGCGCCATGGCCACCTACATCGCGGCCAACCACGCGCCCGAGCGGTGGAGCCGAGTGGTGACCATGGCTGTCCCTCCAGCGGGGGCCGTGGCCGGCGGGTTCATGACCTACGCCCAGCTGAAGCGCTCCTGGTACATGTTCTTCTTCCAGCACGGCCTTGCCGACGTGGTGGTCGGCATGGGCGACCTCGCCTTCATCGACGGCCTCTGGGCTGACTGGTCGCCGGGCTACGACGCGAGCGAGGACCTTCCGCACGTGAAGGACGCTCTTCGTGACCCTGCCAACCTGGCAGCCGCGCTCGGCTACTACCGGGCCACCCTCGGCAACGTGGGTGTCGACCCTGCGCTCGATCAGGTGCAGGCGAAGGGCGGCGACACGACCGCGCAGCCCACCCTCTACCTGCACGGCAGCACCGACGGCTGCATGGGCATCGAGGTGGCCGAGGGTGCCCGCGGCTTCCTCACGTCGCCCGGATCGCGCATGGAGGTGGTCGACGGCGCCGGTCACTTCCTCCAGCTGGAGCAGCCCGACGTCGTCAACAAGCTGGTGCTCGACTTCCTCAGCGCCTGACCCGCGCCGGGCCGGCTGCTGGCCTCGCTCGGTTCAGATCAGGCGAGCCCACTGGACGCGGCAGATGTACGGCAGCGGGAAGGGCTCGGGCAGCCTGCGCGCCAGGTGCACCACCTCGGCCGCCAAGCCCTCGCGCTGAGGAGCGGGCATGGCGGCGATGTAGCTGATCGAGCGGACCCGCTCGGCGAGGAGCTCGCGGGTCATGTCCTGCTGCCAGTCGACGGAGCGCTCCTCGAGAGCGGCGAAGCTTCCCGACGCCGCCACGACCTCGCCCCAGTCGACGTGCTGGTAGCGGGACACGGTCCGCTCGTGCCAGCGGATGAGGCGGCTCATCTCCGCAACCCAGGGTGTGCGCTCGTCGCGCTCGTTCCAGAGGAGCGCGAGCCTCCCATCCGGCCGCAGCACCCGAGCGATCTCGGCGAGGGCGGCGGGTGCGTCGAACCAGTGGAACGCCTGCGCTACGGCCACCACCTCCACCGACGCATCTGCGAGGGGGATCTCCTCTGCTGTCCCGTCTGCCACGTCGAGCCCCGGAAGGACGCTGGCGAGCTGCGTGCGCATGGCCTCCACGGGCTCGACCGCGCACACCGATGCGCCGAGCTCGACCAAGCGGCGCGTCAGCTTGCCGGTGCCCGCCGCCAGGTCGAGCACCGCCGTGCCCGCGGTGACACCGACCTCGTCCCGCAGGACGGCCATCGCCTCGTCGGGGTAACCCGGCCGCGCCGCTTCGTACGATGCCGCCCCCGCGCCGAAGCCGCGTGCAGCGACGTCATCGATCGGCAACCGACACCCCCGCCCGCATCAGCGTCATCCCCGGACGACGCCCAGTGCAGATCCGAGCCCGCCGCACGCGCTCGTCACTCGCTGTCGAACACAGCTTCGTCGTAGGGGAACTGTCGCTGCGGCGCGTGCTCCCTCTTCCACACCATGAGCTTGCGCCGGAAGTAGCAGACCTCTTCCCCACGCTGGTTGATGCCCTTCGTCTCCACGGTGACGATCCCCCGGTCACCCTTCGAGGTCTCCTTCACGTCGAGCACCTTGGTGACGGCGTAGATCGTGTCGCCGTGGAAGGTCGGCTTGGCGTGGAGCAGCGACTCGATCTCGAGGTTGGCGATGGCGGCACCGCTGACGTCGGGCACGCTCATGCCCAGCACGAGCGAGTACACGAGGTTGCCGACCACCACGTTCTTGCCCTGCACGGTCTCGTTCTGCGCGAACCACTCGTTGGTGTGCAGCGGGTGGTGGTTCATGGTGATCATGCAGAACAGGTGGTCGTCGTACTCGGTGATCGTCTTGCCGGGCCAGTGCTTGTACACGTCGCCGGGCGTGAAGTCCTCGAGGTGGCGCCCGAAGGGCCGGTCGTGCGTGGTCATCGACCTGAACCTACGGCCTTGCCCTTCTGGGCTTCCACATGGGCACGTCTGCTCGACTTCACGCGTGCAGCAGCGCACGCGTGATCCAGCGTGCCGCCCACTCGGCGCCGGGCATCGAGAAGTGCAAGCCGTCGTAGCGCCAGGCTGGGTCGTACCCGGTTGGCGGGCGACCGCAGTCGCCTTGGGGGCAGATCTCCTCGGAGAGATCGAGCACCCGCACGCCCGTCCTTTCCGCCGCGTAGCGCTCGTAGGCCGCGCTCAGCAGCGCCTCCCGATCACCGCCGGGGATCCCGCCGACCCGCGGCGGGAGTGCGAGCAGGGCGACGTCTCCCCCGTTCGCAGCTGCAGTGGCTCTCACCTCGTCGAGGAAGGCGTGGAGCAGGCGATCGTGGGCGGCGGTGCCGAGAGCGATCGGCTCACCGTCGACCCGCCGGTCGAAGACATCGTTGGTCAGCGCGACGACCACGATGGCGCGCGGCCGAGCCTCGAGCGCATCGGCGAGATCGGTTCTCCAATCACCGCAGAACTGGCTGAGATCGGCGGCGGACAGACCGTCCACCATGACGCTGCCGGGCAGGAAGGAGCAGGCGGGCTTGGCCACGCTCCACAGCTGCACGTTCGCCGGATCGAACGGGCTCTGCTCGGGTGCCCACGGGACGAACTCGGGGAAGGCGCCGACCACGCCGCCAGCCAGAGTGTGGGCCACCGAATCGCCGAGCAGCACGACCGGGATCGGCAGCGGAGGTGTGGATGCGGACGGCGCCTCGTCGACGCCTGGGGAGGCTCCGCTGTTGCTCGCTGACTCGCCTTGCGCCGTCGAGGAACCGAGGACAGTGACCGGCGGAGCCCCCACTGCCGGTCGTGTGACCGACTCCCCAGCAGCGGCCGGCGCTGCGAGGCCCGTGGACCCGTCGAGCGGAGCCGAGCTCGTCGACGCGACCAGGCCCACGACCAGCAGGCTCACCGCAAGTGCGACGGCCGGCGCGGCGGTGCGGCCCAGCCGAGCACCGAGTGCTCCGTGCCGGATCGGTTGCTCGACCAGCCGGTAGGACGCCAGTGACAACCCCAGCGTCAGCGACAGCCGCAGCAGTGCAAGGGCCGGCCCGTCGATCCCGGTGCGGGCCTCGTCCATCACGACGATCACCGGCCAGTGCCACAAGTACACGCCGTAGGAGATCAGGCCGAGGCCCACCAGAGGTCGCGTCGACATTGGGCGCCGCAGCCAGTCGGCGCACTGGAGCGCGCTGATCACCCCCGCTACCGCGAGGGCGACGAGCAGGAAGCCGCCGTGCTGCAGCCAGCGCGCCGACTCCTCGGCGACAGCCATCGCCACCGCCAGCACTGCGACACCGATCGCGCCGGCCCACGCGGCGATCCGCGCCCAGCGTCCGTTGATCGGAGGGCGGCCGACCAGCACCGCGCCGAGCGCCACGCCGACGAGCAGCGACTGCGCGCGCGCATCCGTGCCGAAGTAGCCGCGCGACGGGTTGCTCCCGTCACCCCACAGGCTCGCCATCGTCAGTGCGCTGGCAACGGTTCCAGCGACGGCGATCACGAAGAGGTGGCGGCGCAGCACTCGGGGCCGATCGGCCCGCCTGCCCACCGCGACCAGCAGCAGCACGAGTGCCGGGAACACCACGTAGAACTGCTCCTCGATGGCCAGCGACCAGGTGTGCCGCAGCGGCGAGGCGCCGGCCACGATGTCCGTGTAGGTCGTACCGTCGAAGATCAGCTTCCAGTTGGCGAGGTACCCCAGCGCCCAGAGCGAGTGCTCTCGCAGCCGGTCCAGCTCCCCCGCCGTCGCCCAGGTGGCGCCATAGACGCAGACAGCGCCGATCAGGAGCAACAGCGCCGGGGCGAGGCGCCGCGCACGGCGCAGGTAGAAGGCGCGCATGTCAAGGCGGCCGGTCGCGGCCACCTCCTCCATGACGATCGAGGTGATGAGGAAGCCGGAGAGGACGAAGAAGACATCGACGCCCAGGAACCCTCCCGGCAGCGCAGACGGGAAGAGGTGGTAGACGACGACAGCCGCCACAGCGACCCCACGCAGCCCATCGAGCGCACGAAGGCGCGGGAGTGGCGCCGCCCGCGGCCGCTGAGCAGCTTCGGGGAGGCGCCCGCTCGCCGGCGCCTCGCGTAGGTGGTGTGTCGAGATCAGCGGTGGCTCCTGCCCACGGAGATGGCTCGACGGTAGCGGCGCGTCCGGCGGTCCGGGCAGATTGCCGCTGGTCTGGGGGGCGTCACTAACCTCGCCGCCATGTCGACACCCGATCTTGCCGCCGCCGCCGAGGCCGTCGAGCTGGCCCGGAGCGTCGTGCGCAAGGGCACCGAGACCCTCGCGGCGGGCGGCGGGCCCGACGTCGACCAGGTGCTCGGCTACGACCTGGCCCACGCCGGAGCAGCCGTGGAGACGGCCTCTGCAATGCTCGACTATGGCACCCACGGCGAGGTCGAAGCCGCCATCACCTGTGCCTTCGTGGCCGACGCCGTCGGCGAGCTCGCCGCCCGCCTGTTCGGGCGCGAGGACGTGTGGGGCGTCGAGCCCGGTTGCCTCGACGGCGCACGCTCCTTCTGCAGCACCTACCGCGACCCGGCGTTCCTCGCGGGGCTCGCTGGCCAGGAAGGGCCGCGGCACCTCGACGACGACTTCGAGCTGGTGCAGGACACGTTCCGCCGCTTCGCGGAGGAGAAGCTCAAGCCGATCGCCGAGCACATCCACCGCCACAACGAGGACATCCCCGAGGAGATCATCTCCGGCCTGGCAGAGATGGGCGCCTTCGGGCTCTCGATCCCCGAGGAGTACGGCGGCTACGGCAGCGGCGGCGAGTCGGAGTACATCGGCATGGTCGTCGCCACCGAGGAGCTGTCACGCGGCTCGCTCGGCGCGGGCGGATCCCTCATCACGCGGCCGGAGATCCTCACACGCGCCCTCGTGAAGGGCGGCACCGAGGAGCAGAAGCACCGCATCCTCCCCCAGCTGGCCACTGCCGAGATCATGAACGCCGTGGCCGTCACCGAGCCCGACTTCGGCAGCGACGTGGCCGGCGTCAAGGTCACCGCCACCAAGGTCGATGGCGGCTGGCTCATCAACGGCGTCAAGACGTGGTGCACCTTCGGCGCCCGCGCCGACGTGCTCATGCTGCTGGCCCGCACCGACCCCGATCGCAGCAAGGCCCACCGCGGGCTGTCCATGTTCGTGGTGCCGAAGGCCCGCGGCGAGGGCCACGGCTTCGTGCTCGAGCAGGAGGCCGGGGCCGACGGTGGAGCGCCCGGCGGTGGCCGCATGGAGGGACGGCCGATCGACACGATCGGCTACCGCGGCATGCACTCCTACGAGATCGCCTTCGACGGCTGGTTCGTTGCGGACGACAACCTGGTCGGCGGCGACGACGGTCTCGGCAAGGGCTTCTACCTCCAGATGGCCGGGTTCGAGAACGGGCGCCTCCAGACGGCGGCGCGCGCGGTGGGCGTGATGCAGGCGGCCTACGAGGCGGCGCGGCAGTACGCAGAGGACCGCGTCGTGTTCGGCAAGCCGATCGCCGACCTGCAGCTCACGAAGGTGAAGCTGGCGCGCATGGCCGTCACCATCGAGGCGAGCCGTCAGGCCTCCTACGCGGTCGCCCGCCTGATGGCCAAGGGCGAGGGTTCGCTCGAGGCCGCCATGGTGAAGGCCTACGTCTGCAAGGCGGCCGAGTGGGTCACCCGCGAGGCCATGCAGATCCACGGGGGCATGGGATACGCCGAGGAGTTCGACGTGAGCCGCTACTTCGTCGACGCCCGCGTGCTGTCGATCTTCGAGGGTGCAGACGAGACTCTGTGCCTCAAGGTCATCGCCCGCCGCATGGTCGAATCCGTCAAGGCCTGAGCCTTGAGTCGCCGCCAGCAGAGGAGACGTTGATGCGATCCGCCAAGGACTTCTTCCGGCCCCTCGCAGTGGGTGCGCCCGAGCCCGTCCGCGAGATCCCGGCCCGGCCGTCGAGGGTGATCCACTTCTTCCCGGCGTCGAACCCGAAGATGGTCGCCAAGGTGCCCGACATCGCGCCGACCGTCGACGTGCTGCTGGCCAACCTGGAAGACGGCGTGCCGGCGGCCGACAAGGAGGCGGCGCGCGCCGGGCTGGTCGACGTCGGCAGGGCATGGACGCCGAGCGACACGCAGCTGTGGACCCGCGTGAACTCGCTCGACTCGCCGTGGGGGCTCGACGACCTCGTCACCGCCGTCACCGAGGTGGGCGACAAGCTCGATGTGATCATGATCCCCAAGGTCGAGGGGCCCGAGGACATCCACTACGTCGACCGGCTGCTCGCCCAGCTCGAGGCCAAGGCGCGCCTCGATCGCCCGATCCTCGTGCACGCCATCCTGGAGACGGCGCGCGGCGTGGCCAACGTCGAGGAGATCTGCGCCGCCTCGCCCCGCATGCAGGGCCTCTCGCTCGGGCCCGCTGACCTGGCAGCCAACCGTCGCATGAAGACGACGCGGGTCGGTGGCGGCCATCCCGGCTACCTGGTCCGCCAGGATCCCCCCGGGGGCGACATCGAGGGCGAGCGTGCGATCTACCAGCAGGACCTGTGGCACTACACGGTGGCCCGGATGGTCGACGCCTGCGTCGCGAACGGCATGTTCGCCTACTACGGGCCCTTCGGCGACATCAAGGACACCGTCGCCTGCGAAGACCAGTTCCGCAACGCCTTCCTGCTCGGCTGCGTGGGCGCGTGGAGCCTTCATCCCGTGCAGATCGACATCGCCAAGCGCGTGTTCTCGCCCGATCCGGCCGACGTGCGCCATGCCCGTGAGGTCGTGGCCGCCATGGGTGACGGCACCGGTGCCGTGATGCTCAACGGGAAGATGGAGGACGACGCCTCCGTGAAGCAGTGCCTCGTGATGCTCGAGCTGGCTGACCGGCTCGCTGCTCGCGACCCTGAGCTGGCCAAGGCCTACGCGGCGGTGACCGACTGATGACCGGCGACGCCGCCCTGCGGCCCCGCCGCTCGGTGCTGTACATGCCGGGTGCCAACGCGCGGGCGCTCGAGAAGGCCCAGTCGATCCCGGCCGACGCGCTGATCCTCGATCTCGAGGACGCGGTTGCACCCGACGCCAAGCCCGAGGCGCGCGAGCGGGTCTGCGCGGCCGCCGCCTCCGGCGACTACGGGCGCCGCGAGATCGCCATCCGGGCCAACGGCATCGGCACCGCCTGGCACGACGACGACCTGCGCGCCATCGCCGCCGCTGGCCCACACGCGGTGGTCGTCCCCAAGATCGACTCGGCGGCCGAGGTGCACCAGATCGAGAAGGCGCTGGAGGCTGGCGGCGCCCCTGATCACACGCGCATCTGGGCGATGCTCGAGACGCCGATCGCGATGCTCCGCGCCAAGGAGATCTGCGCCGCCTCCGAGCGCCTGGCGGTGCTCGTGATGGGCACGAACGATCTCGCCAAGGAGCTGCACGCAGCACGCGTGCCGGGCCGCCAGCCGCTCCTCGCCGGGCTGGGCCTGTGCCTCTTGGCGGCGCGTGCGACCGGCAAGGTCATCCTCGACGGCGTCTACAACGACATCAAGGACGAGGCTGGCTTCGCCGCTGAGTGCCGCCAAGCGCGCGAGATGGGCTTCGACGGCAAGACGCTGATCCACCCGAGCCAGGTCGATCCCTGCAACGCCGAGTTCGCCCCCACGGCGGACGAAGTGGAGTCGGCCAGCCGCATCATCGCCGCCTTCGAGGAGGCTGAGGCGGAGGGTCGCGGGGTCGTAACCGTGGACGGCCGCATGATCGAGAACCTCCACGTCGAAGAGGCTCGGCGCGTCCTGTCGATCCAGGCGGCGATCTCCGAGCTCTCGGCCGGCGACTGACCTGGGCGCCACCAAGGGCGCTCTCAACGAGGGGTAAGCACATGCAGCTCACACCGCGCTACGACTCGTCTCCAGTCCTCCGGGTGGACACGCCGTTCGCTGATCCGGCGATCCCCTTGCTCCGGCAGCGTCGGCGGCTGGCCGCCCTGCTCGACGATCTGAGCCCTTCCGACTGGGTCAGACCGAGTCGCTGCGACGGCTGGACCGCCAAAGACGTGATCGCCCACCTCGTCGGCACGAACAGGTTCTGGACCTACTCGATCAAGTCGGGCCTCGAGGGCAACCCGACGCAGCTGCTGGCCACCTTCGACCCGGTGGCCACCCCAGCGCAGATGGTGGAGGGCACGCGTGCGCAAGAGGCCGCGGCGGTGCTCGATGAGCTGGTGGAGACCACCGAGGAGATGGCGGCAGCACTCGCCGGCGTCGAGGGCGAGGCCTGGGCGATCACGGCGGAGGCGCCACCGGGCCACGTGTCGCTGCGCGCCGTCGTCCTGCACGCTCTGTGGGACTCGTGGATCCACGAGCGCGACGTCCTCATCCCTCTCGGCGACGACACTGTCGAGGAGGCCGACGAGGTCGTGGGCTGCCTCACCTACTCGGCCGCCATCGGGCCCGCGCTGCTCGCGGCTGGCGGGTCAACTCGCCCCGGGTCGCTCGCGATCGACGCCACCGAGCCATCACTGCAGCTCACCGTCGAGCTCGGTGCGACAGCCGTCGTCCGCGCGGGTGCGGGTGATGCTGGGGTGCCCTGCATCAGCGGCCGAGCCGTCGATCTCGTCGAAGGCCTCAGCTTCCGTGCTCCTCTCGACCACGGGCTCGGCACCGAGCACGAATGGATGCTCGAGGGGCTGGCCGAGGTGTTCGACCGCAGCTGAGCTCTCCGCCTGAACGGGCTGGCATGCCCTGGGTAGGGTCGCGGGCATGGGAGAGATGATCGAGTTCCCGTCCAATGGCAGCACCGCCACCGGCTACCTGGCCAGCCCTCCGAGCGGCCTCGGCACCCCGCTCATCGTCATCCAGGAGTGGTGGGGGCTGGTGCCGCACATCACCGAGGTGTGCGAGCGGTTCGCCGCAGAGGGGTTCCTGGCGCTGGCGCCCGACCTCTACCACGGCCAGTCGACGACCGAGCCCGACGAGGCCGGCAAGCTCATGATGGCGCTCAACATGGCGCAGGCAGCCCGTGACCTGTCCGGCGCGGTGGACGAGGTGGCCGATCGAGCGGCCAGCGATCGAGTGGGCATCACCGGCTTCTGCATGGGTGGGGGGCTGGCGCTCGTGGCGGCCACGCAGCGGCCCGACAAGATCAAGGCCTGCGTGCCCTGGTACGGGCTGATCCCCTGGCCCGACGCGCAGCCGAGCTGGGATCGCCTCGATGCCGCGGTGCTGGGGCACTACGCGGAGAACGACGGCTTCTTCTCCCCCGCCGCCGCTCACGAGCTGGAGAACGACCTGCGCGGGCGCGGCAAGGACGTCACCATCGTGATCCACCCGGGTGTCGACCACGCCTTCTTCAACGACACCCGGCCCGAGGTCTACGACGCCACCGAGTCGCTCGCCGCCTGGCAGCAGACGATCGGGTTCCTCCGCACGGAGCTGGCTCAGTAGGGAACCTCTGAGCGGGGGCTCCGCCTAGTAGGCGCCCTCGAGCTTCTTGTGGTCCCAGCTGACGACTCGATCGACGGCGACGCGCACGCCGAAGCGCTTGGCACCGGTCATCTCGACGAAGGGACGCACCTCGTCGGTGACCTCGCCGAAGTACCGCGCGTAGACGGCCTCGCCGATCTCCATGATGGCGTCGCGCTCGGTGAGCACGGTCGCCCGCCCGACCATCTCGACCCCGATGAGCTCGGCGTACTCCTCGCCCGCCTCGACCAGGAGCGTGATGCGGGGGTCGCGCTGGAGGTTCTTGATCTTCTGGCTCTTGCCGAAGGTCCAGAAGACCGGCTCGCCGTCGATCATGGCGTACCACATGGCCACCAGGTGGATGGTGCCGTCGTGGTTGAACGAGGCGACGTTCATCGTGTGGCGGCCGGAGAGGAACTCCTCGACCTCGGCATCGGACATGCGGATCTGATCGCGGCGTGACATGGCCTGACGGTCTAGCGCCTGTACGTGCCCGGGGCACTGCCCGTGTCGAACAGCTCGGGCGCGACCGGGCAGTCGATGCGTCGCAGCGCGACCTCCGGTGCCTCGAGCCCGGCGGGTCCGCAGACGCGATCGACGAGGTCGAGCGGCACGATCTCCTCGTCGAGCTCCCACGGCTCTGCGCTGCGCGCGACGAGGCGGGAGGCCAACGCGTCCCACATGCGAGGTGGCATCAGGCGACCCGCCCCGGCGACGACCCACACCGGGACCCCGGCATGGCGCGCCACCGCCGCGGCTGCCAGTGATCCGCTCACCGCCACGAACCCAGTTGACCCGAGCGCCACGGCCTCGAGCAGGACCACATCGGCGGCGAGCACGGCGGCCCCCAGGCCAGCGGTGGGCACGTCGAGGGCGTCGATGCCGTCGCGCATCAGACGCCGCACCAGCCCGCTCCCCTCACCGAGCGAGTCGACCGCCAGCACATCCACATCGCCCCGCCGCGGGAGTGCCTCCCCGATGAGCTCGGGCCAGCCGATCACGCAGGCGGTGGCGTCTTCGGCGAGAGCGAAGGACAGCTCGGCCGGCGTTGCGTCGCGCTCTATGTCCTCGACCGCCTGCCAGGCCTCCCGCTGGCCATCGGGCGACGTCAGCACCCGCGCGCAGAGCCACCAGAGCGGACCGGAGGTGGGGTGGCGGTCGACGATCCGACGGCAGGCCGCCACGAGGCCAGCGGGATCATCACGGAAGGCGGCGAGCGCTTGCGCCGTCTCTCGCACCAGCAGCGTCTGGTCGGCGCCAGACGCCCGGGCGACGTAGCGGAGCCGCTCGATCGGGTGCACCGCTCGACGCTACCCCTCGCCGCCGGTCGCAGGGCCTGCGCAGATCTGCTCGCGCCAAACCGCCCGCGCTACCGTCTGCGCCCGTGGCGACCGACCCCCCTGCCGATCTCACGCTGGCACCGATCAACGGCGAGCCCCGCACCATTGCCGGCTGGCTCACGACCTTCCAGCTGGCGGTCGTCGTGCTCGACCCGTTCACCAACGAGAGCGCCTGGCTGCTGGAGACCTCGGGTCGCATCCTCACGCACTTCACGGGCGCCGACTGCCGCGTGGCCTTCCTCGTCACCGGCACGCCGTCCGAGGCCCGCCAGTTCCTCGGCCCATGGGCCGACAAGGTGCTCACCTTCGCCGATCCCGACCGCGAGGCCGTCAAGGCGCTCGGGCTGAACGAGCTGCCCGCCTTCCTCCAGATCCGGGGCGACCGTCACGTCGCCGCCGCAGCCGAGGGCTGGGATCCGATGGAGTGGCGCGACGTCGCCATGTCGCTCGCCAAGAACATGAGCTGGTCTGCGCCACTTATCCCGGCCGAGGGCGATCCGTCCCCCTACGCCGGCTCGGCCGCCGCCGGCTGATCCTGCGCTGATCCCAGGCCGCCCGGCCACCAGGCAGATCGACCGCCGACCCGAGGCAATAGGTCCCGCTGGGCGGAGGCGGAGGCAATGGCTCCCGCATGCGGGACCTATTGCCTCGAGAGACGCTGTGTGGGACCTATTGCCTCGGATCAATCCGCCTGGCCGCTGCGGCGGGTGAGGCGCAGGGGGTCGAGCAGCTCGTCGGCCTGCGCCTGGGGCAAGAGGCCCTGCTCGACGACGAGCGCGCGGATGCTCTTGCCCGTGCGCGCTGACTCCTTCACGAGCTCGGCGACTCGCTCGTAGCCGAGGATCGGGTTGAGTGCGGCCGCCACCTGGGGCGTGGCCTCTGCGTAGGCGCGCATGCGCTCGACGTCAGGCTCGATCCCTGCGATGCACTTGTCGGCGAACAGGCGACAGACGTTGGTCAGCAGCCTGATCGACTCGAGGAGGTTGCGGGCGATCACCGGCAGGTAGACGTTCAGCTCGAAGCTGCCCTGGCTGCCCGCGAACGCCACCGCCGCGTCGTTGCCGTAGACCTGCGCGACCACCTGGCTGACGGCCTCGGGGATCACCGGGTTCACCTTGCCCGGCATGATCGACGACCCGGGCTGGAGGTCGGGCAGGCGGATCTCGGCGAGCCCTGTGGCGGGACCCGACGCCATCCAGCGCAGGTCGTTGGCGATCTTGAGCAGGGCTGCGGCCACGACGCGAAGATCACCTGAGAGGCCGACCAGCTCGTCACGCGCTCCCTGGGCCGCGAAGTGGTCCGGGGCCTCCGACAGCGGCAGCCCCATGTCGTCGGCGAGCCGTGCGATCACCTCCGCCGCGAGGCGAGGCGGCGCGTTGAGGCCCGTGCCGACCGCCGTGCCACCCAGGGGCAGCTGGCCCACGCCCGGCATCGCCGCTCGCAGGCGGGCGGATGCGGCCGCGATCTGCGCCGAGTAGCCGCCGAGCTCCTGGCCGAAGGTCACGGGCGCAGCGTCCATGAGGTGGGTGCGACCCGCCTTCACAACGTCCGCGTGACGCGCCGCCTGGTCATCGAGGGTGGCAGACAGGTGAGCCAGCGCCGGTAGGAGCGCGACGGTGACCTCACGCACTGCAGCGAGGTGGATGGCGGAGGGGAACACGTCGTTCGACGACTGCGACGCGTTGACGTCGTCGTTCGGATGCACCGGGCGGCCCAGCCTGTCGGAGGCAATGCCAGCGATCACCTCGTTCATGTTCATGTTGGTCGAGGTGCCCGACCCGGTCTGGAAGATGTCGACTGGAAAGTGGTCATCCCACTTCCCCTGGGATACGTCGACGGCGGCGTCGTGGATCGCCCTACCGAGATCGGCATCGAGCACGCCGAGCTGTGCGTTGACGGTCGCGGCGGCGCCCTTCAGCGCGGCGAGTGCCCCGATCAGAGCCCGCTCTATCCGCATGCCCGATATTGGGAAGTTCTCGACCGCTCGCTGCGTCTGTGGCCCCCATCGCGCCGTGGCGGGCACCCGCACCTCGCCCATGGTGTCGTGCTCGATGCGATAGCCGTCTCCGGACATGACCCAACCGTAGGGCGCCCCCGGTGGGGTGGCTCGCAACACAACGCCGCCATCCGCCGGCCAACGGCGCCCATCGCGGCGTCCTCGGCCTCGCCGCAGGGTTCGGCTGCGCCATCGGCCTGCGTCCTTGCCCTGAGCACCGCTGACTCGCCGGCTGCCCGCCGAGCGTCACGAGCCACCCCACTAGCGTTCGGGGCGATGACCGATCCCGAGTTCACCGAGCTGCTCCCGCTCGGTCCCGACGACACGCCCTACCGGCTCCTGACGACCGACGGTGTGAGCACGGTCGAAGGAGCGGGCCGCACGTTCCTCCAGGTGGAGCCCGAGGCGCTCACGCTGCTGGCACGCACGGCGTTCCGCGACATCGCGCACTGGCTGAGGCCGGCCCACCTCCAACAGCTGCGGCGGATCCTCGACGACCCGGAGGCATCGGCCAACGACAAGTTCGTCGCTCTCGACCTCCTCAAGAACGCCAACATCGCTGCGGGAGGCGTGCTCCCGATGTGCCAGGACACGGGCACGGCGATCGTGATGGGCAAGCGGGGCGAGCTCGTGCTCACCGGCGGGGATGACGAGCGCTCGATCAGCCTCGGCATCCAGCAGACCTACGAGACCTCCAACCTGAGGTTCTCGCAGATGGCCCCGCTGACGATGTGGGACGAGAAGAACACCGGCACCAACCTGCCCGCCCAGATCGAGCTCTACGCGACCGCCGGTGACGCCTACAAGCTGCTCTTCATGGCCAAGGGCGGCGGCTCCGCCAACAAGAGCTACCTGTTCCAAGAGACGAAGGCAGTGCTCAACCGCTCGGCGATGCTGAGGTTCCTCGATGAGAAGCTGCGCACCCTCGGCACGTCGGCCTGCCCGCCGTACCACTTGGCCGTCGTGATCGGCGGAACGTCGGCCGAGCACGCCCTCAAGACCGCCAAGTACGCGTCGGCCCACTACCTCGACACGCTTCCCACGACCGGCTCCGCCCTCGGCCACGGCTTCCGCGATCTCGAGCTCGAGCAGGACGTCCTCGCGCTCACCCAGGGTTTCGGCATCGGAGCCCAGTTCGGCGGCAAGTACTTCTGCCACGACGTGCGCGTGATCCGGCTGCCCCGCCACGGCGCTTCCTGCCCGGTCGCAGTCGCGGTCTCCTGCTCGGCCGACCGCCAGGCGCTCGGCAAGATCACCCGCGACGGCGTGTTCATCGAACAGCTCGAGGAGGACCCCGCCCGCTACCTGCCCGAGGTCACGCACGACGATCTCGCGGACGACGTCCTGCACATCGACCTCAACCGCCCGATGAGTGAGATCCGCAGCGAGCTGTCGCGCTATCCGGTGAAGACGCGGCTTTCGCTGAGCGGCCCGATGGTCGTGGCCCGAGACATCGCGCACGCCAAGATCAAGGAGCGGCTCGACGCGGGCGAGGCGATGCCCGGCTACCTGCGAGATCACTGCGTCTACTACGCGGGCCCTGCCAAGACGCCGGCCGGGATGGCGTCGGGCTCCTTCGGGCCGACCACGGCGGGTCGCATGGACTCCTACGTGGAGGAGTTCCAGGCCGCCGGCGGCTCGCTCGTCATGCTCGCCAAGGGCAACCGCAGCCGCCAGGTCACCGATGCCTGTGCAGCGCACGGCGGCTTCTACCTGGGGTCGATCGGCGGCCCCGCCGCTCGTCTGGCGCAGGACTGCATCCGCAAGGTTGAGGTGCTCGAGTATCCCGAGCTGGGCATGGAGGCCGTCTGGAAGATCGAGGTGGAGGACTTCCCCGCCTTCATCGTCGTCGATGACAAGGGCAACGACTTCTTCGACCAGGTGAGCACGCCCGTCACCCTCGGCTGAACCCCTACCAACCAACGTCTGTGAACCCTCGCGTCCGCATACCGGACATAGCAGTTCACAGACGTTGGTTGCTGGGTCTCAGGCCAGCTCGACGAGCTCGAGGTAGTCGTCGGCCCAGTGGTCGAGGGTGCCCTCGGGCATGAGGAGGACCCGGTTGGGCTCGAGGTCGCGCACGAAGGCTGCGTCGTGGCTGACCAGCACGATGGAGCCGGGCCAGCCGCGCAGGCCCTCGGCGACTGCTTCCCGCGACCCCGGGTCGAGGTTGTTGGTGGGCTCGTCGAGCAGCAGCAGGTTGTGGCGGCCGGCGACGAGGATGCCCAGCGCCAGCTTCGTCTTCTCACCACCGGAGAGCGTGCCGGCATCCTGGTGGACCTTGTCACCCGTGAGGCCCATCGCGCCGACGATCGAGCGCAGCATCGGGTCGGGCGCGTGGGGAACCTGTTCGCGCAGGTGCTCGAGGATCGTGCGGCCGGGGCGGATGCCCTCGTGCTCCTGCGCGTAGTAGCCGGCCACCACGTTGTGACCGAGGTGGAACTGGCCCGCCTCAGCAGCCAGCTCGCCTGCGAGGACCTTCAGCAGGCTCGTCTTGCCGGCGCCGTTCAGGCCCATGATGAGCAGGCGCTCGCCGCGCTCGACCGCGATGTCGACGTCACGGAACACCTCGAGGTCGCCGTAGCGCACCGTCAGGCCACCGCCCTCGAGCGTCACTCGCCCCGATTGCGGCGGCGGCGGGAACCGCACGTGCACCGCGCGGTTGCCCTTCGACACCTCCACTGCACCGGCCTCGAGGCGCGTGATCCGCTTCTCGATGCTGTGTGCCATCGACGCCTTGGTCGCCTTCGCCCCGAAGCGGTCGACGAGGGTCTGCAGCCTGTCGATCTCCTTCGCTTGGCGCTGCGCGACCTTGGCCAAGCGGACCTCGTCCTTCTCGCGCGCGACGAGGTACTGGCTGTAGGTGCCCTTGTACTCCTCCATCGTGCCGAGGCTGGCGTCGTCGTAGCGATCGAGGTGGAGCACCCGCGTGATCGCCTCGTCTAACAGGTCGAGGTCGTGACTGATCACGAGCAGCGCGCCGCGGTAGGCGCGCATGAAGCCGAGCAGCCACTCCTTGGCATCGCTGTCGAGGTGGTTGGTTGGCTCGTCGAGCAGGAGGACGTCGCTGCCCGCGAAGAGGATGCGAGCGATCTCGACACGCCGACGCTGGCCCCCCGACAGGGCCGAGATCGGAAGGTCGAGGCGATCGGCCTCCAGTCCGAGACCAGCAGCTATGCGTCGCACCTCGCTCTCCGCGCTGTAGCCGCCGTCGACGTTGAACTGCTCCTCGGCTCGTGTGTAGCGCTCCACCGCGCGCTCGCTCGGGTCTTCCTCCATCTGGAGGCGCAGCTTCTCCAGACGCAGCATCGCCTCGTCGAAACCTCGTCCCGACAGGATGTGACGCAAACCGGTCACGGAGTCGTCGACGCCGTCGATGCGCGGGTCCTGCGGCAGGTAGCCGAGCCCTCCG
This sequence comes from Actinomycetota bacterium, assembly GCA_049325515.1. Taxonomy (GTDB): domain Bacteria; phylum Actinomycetota; class Acidimicrobiia; order Acidimicrobiales; family VFJN01; genus VFJN01. The sequence goes on from JBMOLI010000022.1 coordinate 37,200, forward strand.
CTCCGGTGCACGACACCCGCGAACGGGTCGGCTGCGCCGCCGAGCACCTTCAGCAGGCTCGTCTTGCCGGCGCCGTTGCGGCCGACCAGACCGACCTTGTCGCGCGCGCGGATCGAGAAGCTGACCCCGTCCATGATGACGGAGCCGCCCACCTCGACTGCGAGCTCGCGGACCTGAAGCACCCGTCCATGGTCACAGGGTCGCCCCACAACGAGCGAACCCGTTGCTGGCGATCAGTAGGGTCCGGGCATGCGCATCGGCATCTTCGCAGGAGATTCTTCGGCCATCGGCGGCGTGGAGGAGATCGTCAAGACGGCTCACACGGTTGCGGCGGAGGGCTTCAGCTCGGTCTGGCTTCCCCAGATCTTCGGGGTCGACGCCATCACCGTCGCCAGTGTCATCGGGCGCGAGGTCCCCGCCCTCGAGGTGGGCACCGCCGTCGTGCCCACCTACCCGCGACATCCGTTGATGCTCGCCCAGCAAGCCCTAACGGCCAACGCACTCTGCGACGGCCACTTCACCTTGGGCATCGGCCTTTCGCACCAGCTGGTGATCGAGCAGATCATGGGGCTGTCGTTCGAGAAGCCGGTGCGCCACATGCGCGAGTACCTCTCGATCCTGCGCCCGCTCATCCACGAGCGCACCGTCGCCTTCACCGGCGAGACGATGCGCACGCAGGCCACCGTCGACATCCGCGACGCCAAGCCGTGCCCGATCCTCATCGCCGCTCTGGGTCCCAAGATGCTCGACCTGGCCGGCGAGATGGCCGAAGGCACCATCACATGGATGACGGGCGCTGACACGCTCTCTGGGCACATCATCCCCACCATCTCCGCCGCGGCCGAGCGCCACGGCCGCCCGGCGCCGCGTGTGGCTGCCGGCATCCCTATCTGCGTGACCGACGACGCGACGGCCGCACGCGAGCGCGCTGCCACGGTCTTCTCGATCTACGGGTTCCTGCCGTCATACCGCGCCATGCTCGACCGCGAGGGCCTCGATGGCCCGGCCGACCTTGCATTGGTGGGCGGCGAGGACGAGGTGCTCGCGGGCCTCGACCGCTACGCGGCGACGGGCCTCACCGACTTCCTCGCCGTCGAGTTCGGTGGCGACGACGACGAGCGCCACCGCACACGCGACCTCCTCCGCGGCCTGCTCTGAGGGCGCTTGGTCCGCGCAGCTGTCACGCTTTCGGTGACCCTGTCGTCGATCTCGTGACGGCCCGAGCGGGTTCCGAGCAACGGGCGCGGATGTTCGTCGTCGGGGCGGCGGTGCTCTGGGGGACGACCGGGACGGCCCAGGCCCTCGGACCGGACGGGGCCAGCACCATCGCCGTCGGCGCCGGCCGGGGCGTGGTCGGGGCGGCCGTGCTGGTGGCCATCGCCGCCGTCCGGGGTCGGCTCCTCGCGGGGGCCGGGGAGATGGCACGCCGGCCGCTCGCGCTGGCGGCCACGGCGACAGCCTCTTACCAGCTGTGCTTCTTCGGCGGCGTGCGCCTGGCCGGGGTGGCGATCGGGACGGTCGTCGGTGTCGGCTCGGGTCCCGTGTGGGGAGGCCTGCTCGGCTGGTTCGGACGGGGCGAGCGGCCGGGACGTCGTTGGGCGGTCGCGACCGTGCTCGCACTTCTCGGGGCATCGCTCCTGGCGACGACCGACGTCGGCGACGGTGAGTCGGTCGATCCGCTCGGGATCGTCCTGGCGCTGGGTGCGGGGTTGAGCTACGCCGCGTTCGCGCTCTGGTCGAAGGCGCTCACGGATGACCACGACCCCGATCTGGTCATGACCTGGGTGTTCGCGCTCTCGGCGCTGGCGCTGCTCCCACTCGGCCTGGCGGCTGGCGTCGGCCCACTCGTCACTGGCGAGGGCCTGCTGATGGTCGCGTGGCTGGGGGTGGTGAGCTTGGCGGCTTCCTACATGCTCTTCGGCCGCGGCATCGCCGGCGTGGCAGTCGCCACCGCGACGACGCTGTCGCTGGCGGAACCGCTCACCGCAGCCACCCTGGGCGTCGTGGTGCTCGACGAGCGGCTCACCGCGACGGCGGTGGCGGGCATGCTCCTCGTGTTCGCCGGCCTTGCCGCCCTCGCGGCGAAGCCGACCGCGGCTGTAGACGAACGGATCCCGCCGCCGGACCTGTGAAGTCGATGGAGCTGGCCTTCAGCGAGCCACCCAGCCACCGTCGATCGTGAGGGTCTGGCCGGTCATGTAGCTGCTGGCGTCGCTGGCCAGGAACAGGAGCGCGGAGTCGAGCTCGTGCAGCTCCCCAGCGCGACCCATCGGGCAGTTCCGCGTCATGAAGTCGACGGCACCTTGGTCGTCGAACATCGGCTGGGTCATCTCGGAGGGGAACCAGCCCGGGGCCAGAGCGTTCACACGGATGCCCTTCCGCGCCCACTGCGCGCCCAGCTCGCGCGTCAGGTTCACGACGGCTCCCTTGGTGGCGCAGTAGGACGCCTGCTTGATCGGGGTCGACGCGACGAGACCGAGCACGGAGGCCAGGTTGACGATAGAGCCGCTGCGCCGCTCGATCATGTGGCGGCCGGCCAGCTGGCTCAGGAGGAACAGAGCATTGAGGTTGACGTCGACGACGCTGCGGAAGTCGCCGATCGGCTCGTGCTCGGCGGGCATGGGACCGCCAATGCCCGCGTTGTTGACCAACACGTCGAGGTGACCGTCGATCGCGATCGAGTCTCCGATCAGACGCTCGCAGTCCTCGTCGACCGAGACGTCGCATGTCATCGGGACGATGCGCTCGCCCAGCTCAGCGGCGAGCGCCTCCAATCGATCCGTGCGCCTGGCCGAGGCGACCACCGTCGCGCCGGCCGCGTGGAGCACACGTGCGAAGCGGTCGCCAAGGCCACTGGATGCGCCAGTGACGACTGCGACTCGGCCGTCGAGGCGGAACGGAGAGACGAGATCGATCGTGGTCATCGCGAGAACCTATCGACCTGGTCACCTACGGGGGATCGGGTCGCCCGACCGGCCGGGCGTGGCAGGCTGCCTCGATGAAGGTGCGCATCGGCTACGGGTTGGGCACGCGGGCGTCGAGCGATCCCGAGCGCTTTGCCGATCTCGTGAGGGCGCTCGAGCGCCTGCGCTTCGACTCGCTATGGCTGTCGGAGCGGGTGACCGGCGACTGCCCCGATCCGATCGTGGCGCTTGGTGTAGCCGCAGGGCTCACCGAGCGCATCAAGTTCGGCTTCTCGGTGCTCGTGCTGCCAGGCCGCAACCCGATGCTGCTCGCGAAGGAGCTCGCCACGCTGGATCGCCTCTCGGGCGGTCGCCTGCTGCCGGCGTTCGGCCTCGGCGCAGTGGATCCTGGCGAGCATCAGGCTTTCGGCGTGGAGCGCGGCGAGCGCGCGTCGCGCTTCGACGAGGCGCTTCCGCTGCTCAGGCGCTTCTGGGCCGGTGAGGTGGTCGACCACGATGGGCCGTTCCACCACTACACCGGTGCGACGGTGAGACCTCTCCCCCTGCAACAGCCGCTCGACATCTGGCTGGGTGGGATCGCGCCTTCCGAGCTCAAGCGCTGCGGGCGATTGGGAGACGGCTGGCTTCCGTCGTTCTGCACGCCGGACGACGTGAAGGCCGGCATCGTTGCGATCCAGGACCACGCTGAGACAGCCGGGCGCCAGATCGACCCGGAGCACTTCGGCGCGCTGATCCCGTACAGCGACGGACCCATCCCCGAGATCGTCATCGATGCGATCGCCAAGCGGCGCCCGGGCGTCGATCCACGCCACGTGATCGCGGCTGGCTTGGATGGTCTCCGGGCGATGATCGAGCGCCACGTCGAGGTCGGCGGATCGAAGTTCGTCGTGATCCCCCTCGCCGAGCCCGAGAGCTGGAGCCAGCACCTGGCCGAGGTGGCCGAAGCGCTGCTGCCCTTGCAGACCTGAGCATCAACCTGACCCATACCTGACGCGACCGTCAGGCGCGGCAGGAACCTGCACCCCGCGTGACGAATGTCTCATCCGGGGCATTTCGCGAGGTTCGAGACAGCGGCCGGGGGGTCACTCACATGCGCAAGTCAGCAATTCGGCTCTATGGGCCGTTTCTCGCCATTGCCACGTTGCAGGCTCTCTTCATCGTCGCGGCGCCGTCGAAGGCGCCCGACCGCTCGGCGGTGAGCGCCGCGCTGGGCCCGGTCGGCTCGGGCCAACAGGGGGTGGTGGATCCGGAGACGGGTGCCCTCATCGACCCGACGACAGGTGCGGTGATCGACCCGGCGACGGGGGAGGCCATCGATCCCGCCACCGGCGCCCCAGTCTCGGGTTCCGGCGGATCCGGCACAGGCGGCACCGGCGGCTCCGCTGCGGCGGGCGATACCAGCCACTGCAAGGGCGACCGCCAGTTCGACGTCCTGCTCAACAACCCGCGCTGCGTTCCCAAGTTCACCGGCGACAACGGCGGCGCTACCTACCAGGGCGTGACCGACAAGGAGATCAAGGTCGTCATCTTCGCCGCCACTCCGAACGCTGCCGTCGACGCCGTGCTCGCTCCGCAGGGTCTGGCTGCGACTGAAGAGGAGCTTGCTGCGATGTACGACGCGCTCTACCGCTTCGTGCACAAGCGCTACGAGCTCTACGGCCGCAAGCTCAACGTCATCCGCTACACGGGCAACTGCCCCACCTCCCCACCCCAGCCGGAGAGCTGCAAGGAGGCTGCGCGCGAGGTGATCAAGATGAAGCCGGCGCTTGTGGTGTGGGGCACGCCGCTCTACGCGGAGGTGTTCGACGAGTGGGCCCGCGCCGGGATCCCCAGCATCGGCGGCTGGCACTTCGACGAGAGCTACTTCACGCAACGCCGGCCCTACCGCTACGACGTCTTCATGGACGGCACCCGCTCGGTGCAGCTCGTGGGCGAGTACTACTGCAAGAAGATGGCCGGCAAGCCTGCCGACCATGCCGGCGTGCAGATCCACCCGACCATCGGGGGCCGCAACACACCGCGCAAGGTCGTGATCGTCACGCCCGAGATCGATGCCAACGTGAGGACCGCGCAGACCCTGCGGGACATCATCGCCGGCTGCGACGGCGGGAAGAAGCCGCTCATCATCACCTACGAGTCGAACATCGAGCGGGCCAACGAGCAGACCGAGGCCACGGTCAACAAGATGATCACCGAGAAGGTCACCACGGCGATCTGCCTGTGCGACCCGATCGCGCCGGTCTTCTTCACCTCCTACCTCACGAAGCAGGGCTACTTCCCTGAGCACCTGATGTCGGGCACTGGCCTGCTCGACTACGACCTGCTCGGTCGCCTGTACGACCCGGCGCAGTGGGACCACGCCTTCGGGCCGAGCCACCTGCAGGAGCCGATCGAGTTCAGCGAGCAGGACCAGTCGCGCGTGTGGCGCGACGTGAACGGCAACAACGGCCGGCCCTGCAACAGCTGCGGCCTGCCCACGGCCTACTACCTGCTCATGGCCTCGATCATCCACCACGCCGGTCCGAACCTGAACCCGCTCACGATCGAGCAGGCCATCCTGAACCTGCAGCCCTATGGCGGCGACCGGCCCGGCACGGTTCTCGTGAAGTTCGGGCCCGGTGACTACACCGCACTCTCGGATGCTCGAGAGGTGTACTGGGACGCCAACCGGGTCTCGACGATCGACGGCAGACCAGGCTCCTACCAAGCGCTCGACGGGTCACGCCGCTACGAGATCGGCGAGTGGCGCAGCGGCCTGACGATCCCCGTCAAGTCGAAGTGACCGACACCCTGATCGCGCCGGCACCCGAGGCGGGCGACGCGCCTCCGGCGCCGCGCGGCCCGTCGCCGACGACGAAGCTCAAAGGCGGTTTCGCGGACGTCATCGGCGCTGTCACAGGTCGGGTGAGACGAGCCTTCGAGATCCCCTACGTGGGCCCGATCCTGAAGGTCGTCGCGGCTTACGTGCTGCTCGTCGAGGGCCTGCTACAGATCGTGTTCGGTCAGATCGACGTGCCGTTGATCGAGATCGCGCTGATCGAGCGTGGCTTCGGGCCCTACCCGCTTCCACGCGAGATCTTCCTCGGGGGCGCGGTGATCGGCTGCCTCTATGCGCTCGTGGGGATGGGCCTCATCCTGGTCTACCGGGCCAACCGGATCATCAACTTCGCGCAGGCGCAGCTCGGGGCGGTGCCCGCGGTGACCGGCCTGCTGCTGATCGCGCTGAAGGGGTGGAACTACTACCTGGTCATCCCGATCGTCATCGGCTTGGCGATCATGCTCGGGGCCTTGGTCGAGGTCGGCCCGGTGCGCCGCCTCAGCAACGCGCCGCGGCTGATCCTCACCGTCGCGACCATCGGCATCGGCTTCGTGCTGCTGGTCGCCGAGTTCCTCGTCAAGCTTGGCCTCTCGGATGACCTGCTCGACACGGCCCGCACAGAGTTCCCCACGCCATTCGACGACTTCACCTTCACGGTCGGGATCCAGAAGTTCAACGGCAACCACATCGTGACGATGCTCGTCGTCGCCTCGATCGTCGTGGCCCTGGGAGCGTTCTTCCGCTTCACCGACATGGGCATAGCGGTGCGGGCGTCGGCCGAGAACGGTGAGCGTGCCTCGCTGCTCGGCATCCCTGTGAAGCGCGTGTCCACGGTCGTGTGGATCATCGCCACGCTGATGTCAGCCGTAGGAGTGTTCCTGCGCGCACCGCTGGTGGGCATCCCGCTCAGCGGCTTCACCGGCGAGACGATCCTGCTGCTCGGGCTGGCAACAGCCGTGATCGCGCGGATGGACAGCCTGCCGACAGCGCTCCTCGCGGGCATGTTCATCGGGTGTGTCGACCGCTCGGCCGTGTTCAGCACGAACAGCCCCTCGCTGGCCTACGCCGCCATGACCGTGGTCATACTCGCCGCCCTGCTCCTCCAGAAGGGCCTGGCCGCGCGGGCCTTCGATGCGGGCACCTCGACCTGGCAGGCCGTCAAGGAGATCCGACCCACGCCCACCGAGCTGCGCAACCTGCCCGAGGTCGTGCGAGCCAAGGCCGTGGTGCTCTCCGCCGCCGGCCTGCTGATCCTGTCGGCTCCCTACCTCCTCGGCGACGTGCGCACGGGCCTGGCAACCCAGATGGTCTGCTACGCGATGGTCGGCGTCTCGCTCGTGATCCTCACGGGCTGGGCCGGGCAGATCTCGCTCGGGCAGTGGGCCATCTCCGGCATCGGCGCCATGGTCGCCGGCGGTCTGGCGGCCAACCACCACTGGGACTTCTTCGCCACGCTCTTCGTAGCCGGCATCGTCGGCGCCGCGGTCGCGATCTGTGTGGGCCTTCCTGCGCTGCGCATCCAGGGGCTGTTCCTGGCCGTCACCACGCTCGCCTTCGCCTTCACCGTGGAGAACTTCTTCCTCAGCGAGCGCTACTTCGGCGCCCTGCTGCCCAAGAACAACGCCTTCGTCGAGCGGCCGATCCTCTACGGCACCTTCGACGTGGACGTCGACTCGAAGATCGGGTTCCTCACGGTCAAGGCGGACGCCAAGTACTACTACCTCACGCTCGTCTTCCTCGGGCTGGCGATGGCGCTCGCCAGGTCGCTCAGGCGGAACCGCTCCGGGCGCGTGTTCATCGGCGTGCGCGACAACGGCAAGGTGATGCAGGCGTTCGGCGTCAACCTCGCACGCACCCGGCTGGCCGCGTTCGCCATGTCCGGCTTCATCGCGGCGGTGGCCGGTGCCCTGTTCGCCTATCAGCAGCGCACCGTCGACTCGCAGACCTACGCCCCTCGCACCTCGATCCTGATCTTCACGATGACGATCATCGGCGGGGCCGGGTCGCTGGCGGGAGCGATCATCGGCGCGGTCTACGTGCTCGGCATCCCACTGCTGCCGGGACTGCGCGAGATCGACAACATCGACCTGCTCTCCAGCGGGCTGGGGCTGCTCGTCTTGCTGCTCTTCCTGCCCGGCGGCCTGGCCGAGGGCTTCTACCGGGCCCGCGACAGCTTCCTCCGCAAGGTGGCCGCCAACCACGACATCCACGTGCCCAGCCTGGTGGCTGACTCCCTCGTCACGGACGAGCCCGCCCAGGCCATCGGAGCACCCGCCACCCTCACCCCGGTGGCCGCGCCCGACGATCCCACCGTGCTGATGGCCAGGGTCGCCGAGCTCGAGAGCAGGCTGGCGGAGCTGGAGCACAGCCCTCCGAACGGGCGAGACGGCAGCACGACGCCGGCCAACGGGACGGGCAAAGCGTCGCGCAACGCGTCGCGCAAGAGTTCCAGCGCTGCGTCGAGCAACGGATCGCGAAGCGGCTCGGGCCGATCGGCCGCCCCACGTAGGAAGGGAGGCGACTCGTGAGCGAGGAGTCACGCAACCGCAGGCTCATGGCCGCCACGGGAGGCGCCAGCGCGCTCCCACTGGTCGTGCTCTTCGCGCTCAACATGGTCGACGAGCTCGACCAGGTGACCTTCGGCGTCGTAGCGCCGAACATCCGCGACACCTTCGGCACCAGCGAGCAGGCGATCACGTCCATCGCCGGCATCACCGGAGCCATCGTCATCATGCTGGCAGTGCCCGTCGGCGTGCTGGCCGACCGCTACAACCGCGTGAAGATGGCGGGTCTGGCCGCCCTGGCCTGGGGGGCCATGGGTGTGTTCACGGGCATCTCCGGGTTCATCGGCGCCATCGGTCTGCTCGTGCTCGCGCGGTTCGGCGCCGGTCTCGGGCGCTTGATGAACGAGCCGGTCCACGTGGGTCTGCTCGCCGACTACTACGAGCCCGTTCAGCACGGGAAGATCTTCAGCGTCCACCGCATGGCCAACCCGATCGGCGGGCTGTTCGTGCTGCTGGGCGGCGTGCTGGCCGACATCTTCGGCTGGCGCATCGGCTTCATGCTGCTCGCCGTCCCCACCGTCGTGGCGGTGATGTTCCTGTCCCGCCTCAAGGAACCCGTGCGCGGCGCCTCGCTGGACATGAGCCTGGCGCAGTCCGCCGAGGAGCACGCCACTCGGATCCCCATCAGCGAGGGCTATCGCCGCTTGAAGGCGATCCCGACCCTGAAGCGCGCATGGTGGGCGGGTGCGCTGATCGGCGCCAGCGTCGTGCCGATCGCCACGTTCTTCAACTTCTTCTTCGAGAACGTCTACAACGTCGACAGCATCACCGCTCGTGCGGCAATCACGATGCTCTACTCGGCTGGCCAGGTCTTCGCCTTCATCTGGGGCTACCGCAAGTCGACGGAGCTGCTCATGCAGGGTGAGGCCCCACAGCTCGCTGAGTTCGCAGGACGCCTCCTCATCTACTCGGGCATCGCGCTGGTGGGGCTCGCTTCGGCCCCGTGGATCGGCGTGTCGATCGCATTCGTGTTCGTGGTCGGCCTGTTCGGTGCCTTCAACAGCTTCGCCCTGCCGCTCCTGGTCGCGATCGCCCCGCCGCGGCTGCGGTCACAGGCGCTCGGCTACTTCGTGTTCTTCATCGGCCTGGGCGGCATCACCGGGGCGATCATCGTCGGAGGGATCGGCGAGAACCAGGGCTACCGCTACGCCATCAACATCCTGTCGGTGCTGCTCGTCGCATCGGGTCTGATCTACCGCAGCGCCAAGAAGTTCGTGCGCCGCGACGCCGAGCAGGCCTTCAAGACGCTGATGATGGAGGCGGGCATCCGCACCGAGCGCGACAGTGGCACCGAGGGCGCGCTGCTCACCTGCAAGGACGTCGAGGTCGCCTACGACCAGGTGCAGGTGCTGTTCGGCGTCGATCTCGACGTGTATCCCGGTGAGTGCGTAGCGCTGCTCGGCACGAACGGCGCCGGCAAGTCGACGCTCCTCAAGGCGATCAGCGGCATCGTCGACCCGATCGGAGGAGCCATCTTCTTCGACGGCGGCGACGTCACCCATACCGATGGCGTCGGCACCGCCAAGGCGGGCATCGTGCAGGTGCCGGGCGGCAAGGCGGTCTTCCCCACCCTCACGGTGGCAGAGCACCTGCGCGCTGCCGGTTGGCTCTACCGCGACGACCCTGACTACCTACGGCAGGCGAACGAAGAGGTCCTCGATCTGTTCCCGCGCTTGCGCGAACGGATCGACCAGCTCGCTGGCAACCTCTCCGGTGGCGAGCAGCAGATGCTCGCTCTCGGCATGGCCTTCATCGCCAAGCCCAAGCTGCTGATGATCGACGAGCTGTCGCTCGGCCTCGCTCCCACGATCGTGGAGCAGCTGCTCGGGATCGTCCGCCGCATCCAGGCGACGGGCACCTCGATCATCCTCGTCGAGCAGTCGATCAACATCGCGCTGACGGTCGCAGACCGCGCCTACTTCCTCGAGAAGGGCGAGGTGCGCTTCGAGGGATCAGCAGCCGACCTCCTCGAGCGCGACGACATCGTGCGCTCCGTCTTCCTCCAAGGCACGGCCAAGGCGACCGGGGCAGCAAAGACAGCTGCTCGACCACGCCGCGAGACACCGCAGGAGCAGGTGCCGATCCTCGAGCTGCGCGATGTCACCAAGCGCTTCGGCGGCATCCGCGCAGTCGACGACACGAGCTTCGTCCTGCACCACGGCGAGATCCTGGGGCTCATCGGGCCCAACGGTGCCGGCAAGACCACGATCTTCGACATCATCTCGGGCTTCCTCATCCCCGAGGCCGGCCGCATCATCTTCGACGGTCATGACATCACGGAGGCGCCTCCGCACGACCGCGCATGGCTCGGTCTCGGGCGCTCCTTCCAGGACGCCAGGCTGGTGCCCTCGCTCACGGTTGCCGAGAACATCGCCATCGGTCTCGAGCGTCACCTCGAAGTGCGAGACCACGTCGCTTCCGCCTTGGCGCTGCCAGGCGTGGTCCGCCTCGAAGAGGACGTCGCCTGGACCGTGGACGACCTCGTAGCGCTGATGAACCTCGGGGCCTTCCGGGACAAGTTCGTGCGAGAGCTGTCGACGGGCTCGCGGCGCATCGTCGACCTCGCCATGTGCATCGCGCACGACCCGCGGGTGCTGCTGCTCGACGAGCCGAGCTCGGGCATCGCCCAAGCGGAGACCGAAGCACTCGGCCCGCTGCTGGAGCAGATCCAAGCCGAGACCGGATGCGCGCTCCTCGTGATCGAGCACGACATGCCGCTCATCACCTCGGTTTCCGATCGCATGATCGCGCTCGAGCTCGGGCACCCGATCGTCGAGGGCACCCCAGAGGAGGTCACGTCCGACCCGCAGGTCGTGTCCTCGTACCTGGGAGGCGATCTCTCCGTCATCAACCGCTCCGGCCGCTCGAAGCAGACAGAGCCGGTCACGTCAGTCGATCCAGCCGAGGTGCCCGCCAAGCCGGCAGGGCGGCGTCGTGCCCCGCTGGTGGCCTCGCGGAGGGGCGGATGAGCGCTCGCCGCGTGGGACGGCTGCTGTGCGGCTCGGTCGCAGCGCTCGGCGCGCTGGTCGCAATCGGGCTGCCAGCACTGGCCGCGCCCGCCACGTCCATCGACGATGCCGGATGGTGGTGGCGTGCCAAGCAGGGGCAGCTCGGCGCAGTCCCGGCCGCACCCCCCAACGTGGAACCGGGGCAGCTCTTGGTGCAAGGTGCACCCGACGGTGCCACGGCGCTCGCTGCGATCCGAGCCACGCTCAGCCAAGGCCAGACCAACCCCGTCCTCACGCTCACGGTCGCTGCCGACGGTGACCAAGGTGGGGAGACAGCCGTCGTGCTGGCCTGCCAGACCGGGTCCTCCTGGTCAGGGGGCGACGCGCAGGTGTGGGACAGCAAGCCAAAGCCCGACTGCTCGGTCTCGGTGCAGGGCCAGCGCTCGCCCGATGGAGCGACGTGGACCTTCCCCGTCGGTGCGCTCCAGTTCAACAACGACGTCAACGTGATCCTGGTTGCCGGCACCGACCCAGCGCTGCCCGCCGGCGCCAACGGCTCCGTCTTCTCGCTCACGTTCGAGCAGCCCACGACAGCCTCGATCCAGACCACCGGCGGCTCCACCCCGCCTCCCACGTTCTCCAGCGGCGGGAGCTTCTCCAACGGGTCTGGCTCTTCCGGCACCTTCTCCGAGACGGGCACCTTCGCCCCGCCTGTGGGGACCGGCACGTTTGCCGTGTCGCCCGTCAGCCCGGCGCTTCCGGAGGCTGACCAGGGGCTGACCGCCACGGCTCCGGTGATCCAGGCGAGGACGCCCGCACCGGCAGTTCAGCCCATCCGCGCCCTTAAGTCAGACGGCGCGCGCGCGTTCGGCGCCCTCGTGCTCGTGCTCGGAGCGGCCGGCAGCTGGTGGTTCGGCCAGCAGGCCCCGCCGCTCCCCCGCAAGCTCGGGCGCTTCGCCTCGGCGGCCGGGTCCGCAGCCGTGCACGAGAGCACCCTGCAGCCCGCACCAGAGGTCGGCGGGCTCGGACGCTTCGCGCGCACCCGCACGGGCCCGCCCCCACGGCTGTAGAGCCCCGGCGCTGTCAGCAGTCACACCGCGGTAGGTTCGGCGCTTCCGACCGGTGCTGGAGGGATCTGTGGCGATGAAGTTCGGGGTTGCGTTCGCCAACGTGGGGCCGATGGCCTTCGCCGAGGGCGCCGTGGCGCTGGCGCAAGCGGCCGAGGCGGGCGGCTTCGAGTCGCTCTGGACCGTCGAGCACACGATCGTCCCGGCGGGCTACAAGTCGCCCTACCCGTACAGCCCCACCGGCAAGATGCCCGGCCCGGAGGACTCCGACATCCCCGACCCGCTCATCTGGCTCACCTACGTCGCAGCGTCGACCTCCACGATCCGGCTGGGCACCGGGATCTTGATCCTGCCGCAGCGCAACCCGATCGTCCTCGCCAAGGAGGTCGCCACGCTCGATCGGCTCTCCGGCGGGCGTGTCGAGCTCGGGATCGGGGTCGGCTGGCTGGAGGAGGAGTTCGAAGCGCTCGGGATCCCCTTCGCTGACCGCGGCGCTCGCACCGACGACCACATCGCGGCGCTGCGCGCGCTGTGGACCCAAGATGCCGCCGATCACGCCGGGTCGCACTCGTCCTTCACGGGTGCCATCTCGCGCCCGCGCCCGACACAGGGCTCCGTTCCTATCGTCGTCGGCGGCCACAGCAAGGCAGCGGCGCGGCGCGCCGGGCGGCTCGGTGACGGGTTCTTCCCGGGTAGGGGCAGTCATGAGGACCTGGCCGAGCTGATCGGTGTGATGCGCGCCACCGCGGTGGAGCACGGCCGCGATCCTGACGCCATCGAGGTCTCGGCCGGCGGGCGAGGGGCGCTGGGCAGCAAGGCGCTGGATGAGGTGAAGGCACTGGCCGACCTCGGCGTGTCGCGGGTGATCGTTCCGCCGCTCGCCTATGACCCGGAGGGCCAGCGCACGGCCTTCGCCCAGTACGGCGAAGAGGTCATCGCCCGCTCGTAGCACCAGCCTTGGCCCGCGGCCCCGCTGCCCTGCGGCGACGTCAGAGGTCGGGCGAATCGCTGGTTGCGCCAGCGCGGCGCCGAGCCAGGATCAAGCCGCCACCGCCAAGCGCGGCGACGGCGACCACCAGCACGGCAAGCGCTGGGCCGCGCCCGCCGCCACCCCCTCGCTCATCCGCCAGGTCGGCGGTCGCCTGCTCCCCGTCCTCTCCGGATGTGCTGGTGCTCTCGTCGTCACCCGGCTCGGCGGAGGATGTGGTCGACGCTTCCGTCGAGGTCGTCTCGCCGGGCACAGCGCCCCGCCGGCTCTCGTTCGTGTCGTGCTGCGTGGTCGACGTCGAGGGCGCCGGCGCGGTGGTCGACGTAGACGCTGACGAGGCAGTGGACGTGGTCGCCGCGGTCGTCGACGTAGTGGTGCTGGGCACCGCATCGTTCGCCGCGATCGTCACCGTGGCGTCGGGCCCGACCGCGAGACCTCCGCTGCAACCGGTCGGGTTGCTGAGGTGCAGCCGGAAGGTCTCGGCTGCCTCAGGTGTGGGGTCGTTGGTGATGGACACGTCGAACGTCTGCTGCGTCCCTGCGACGAAGTCAACGTTGCGCGCTACCGCCTGATAGTCCGCGCCGGCGGTAGCGGTCTCGTCGATGCTCGTCACATCCACCGCGGAGGGCAGGACCTCCCCGTCGCGAAAGACAGTGACGGTCACCACGCCCCCCTCGGCTACGGAGGCAGGGGCGACCGAGATGTTGAAGAAGTGGCACGCCGCCATGGCGGGCGGGGTCGCCACGGCGACAGAGACAGCCGGTGCGCCCAGGACAACAAGCACCCGCCACGCTCGCCTCATCGTGCCTCCCTCGCCGGACCCCCCAGGCCGCAGCGAGGCTACAAGCAGACCCGCGAGGGGTTCAGTCGTGGGGACGCGCTGCTGCCGGCGGAGCGCTATCGGGCAACGAAGCCGCCGTCTACCGCGATCGCCTGGCCCGTGACGAAGCTCGAGCGGCCGGAAGCGAGCCACAGCACTGCGTCGGCGATCTCCTCAGGGTGGCCCATCCGCCCGATCGGTTCGCTGGCCACCAGCTGCGCCTCCATCTCCGGTTGGTGGCCGGTGAAGCGCTCGACCATGGCCGTGTCGATCACACCTGGGCACACGGCGTTCACCCGGATCCCTTGCTCGGCGTACTCCAGTGCAGCCGTCTTGGTCAGCCCGACGACGCCGTGCTTCGACGCCGTGTAGGCGGCGATGGAGGGGAAGCCAACCAGTCCCGCCACGGAGGCACAGTTGATGATCGACCCGCCCCCACGCTCGAGCATCACAGGGATCTCATGACGCATGCAGAACCAGACCCCTGTCAGGTTCACGGCGAGCGTCCTGTCCCAGTTCTCCGGGCTGCACTCATGGGTGGTTGCAGGCGTGCCTTCGATGCCGGCGTTGTTGAACGCGATGTCGAGGCCGCCGAGCTCGGCCACGACGCGAGCGACCATCGAGGCGACCTGCGCGTCATCAGCCACGTCCGTCTCGACGAAGAGGGCCCGACCCCCTTTGTGGTCGATCTCGCGCACCACCTCAGGCCCATGCACGACATCGACATCAGCGACGACGACGGACGCCCCCTCGCCTGCCAGCGCCAGTGCGGTTGCCCGGCCTATGCCGGCGCTCCCGCCGGTCACGATCGCTACCTTGCCCCTTAGCTCACCCATGGTTGCCTCCTCAGGTCTTGTGAGCGAGATGTTCACGGCTTGTCTGCCCCTCAGATCCGACGGCGCGATCTCCCCGTCTTGGAGCCTCCTTGGCCAGTGACGTGGCGACTGGTCCTCGAATCACGACCCCGCGACTGCGATCGAAGTCGCGCTGGCCTCGAACTCCCTGAACGCCGCCCAGGCCCGCGGCGCGTACACGGAGGCCGTCCCGCCGTCCATGAGGAGCGCCACTCCCAGAACCTCTGCTACCTCGGCATGTGACGCTCCCGCGCGAGCAGCCGCCTTGGCGTGGTACGCGATGCAACCGTCGCAGCGCTTCACCACTGCGATGGCGAGGGCGACGGCCTCCTTGAGTCTGGCCGGGACCTCGCCCTCGGCCATGGCGGCCCCATGCAGTGACACGAAGCCGGCCCATGCCTCGGGAATGGCGCGGCGGAGCGAGCTGGTGGGCTCGCGCAGCTCCTGAAGTACTTCGTGGTTGTGCTCCATCGACGTCTCCTCCGTCTGATGTCTCCAGTGTCAGAACGGAGGACCGTCGGGGGGAAGGGTCGAAGGTCACCGATCAGCCGGCCAGTCGTCGCAGAGGGTGATGCGCCCGCGCTCCCGCATTCGGTTGCACGGGACCTTCGGCCCTACCTCGGACCAGCCATCGCGCGCACGATCGATCCAGTCGTTGGAGGGAGGATCTCATGCGCGCAGAGGTCGGAGATCGAATCGTCATCAGGGGCCACCGCATCGGTGAGCCTGACCGCGATTGTGAGGTGATCGAGGTCCGAGGCCGCGACGGGAGTGCTCCTTACGTGGTCCGATGGGGTGACTCAGGCCACGAGTCGCTCTTCTTCCCCGGCTCGGACGCCATCGTCCAGCACTTCGAACACTCGGGTTCAGTCCCGGGCACCAAGACCTGAGGAGGGCGCCATGCTAACCATCGATGCTGTTCGCCGGTCCGGAGTGGGCCTGCGCCCCGAGCAGACCATTCGCGAGGCGGCGGTCCTGATGGGTTCGGCCGGGGTGGGCTCGCTCGCAGTCGTCGAGAACGAGGAGCTGCTTGGCATCGTGACGGACCGTGACCTCGTGCGGCGCGGGCTCGCCCGCGACCTCTCCAGCAATGCCAGAGTGGACGGCGTGATGTCGTCACCCGTGGTGACCATCTCCGCCGATGCCGACCTGCATGACGCCTTCGCCCTCTTCCGCACCCACGCGGTGCGCCGGTTGGCAGTCGTTCGAGGCAAGCGCTTCGTAGGGATGATCACGATCGATGACCTCCTCGTCGATCTTGCCGCCGACATGGCCGACATCGCCCGACCAGTGACGGCCGAACTGCTCTTCGGGCATCACGACAGCGCCGTCCCTGCGAGAAGCTGAGGACGGAGGTCCCTCGCGACGACGACCTCGGCAGGCACTAGAGCGGACCTGCCGCTCAAGCAGATGAGCGTCGGGGCTTGTGCGTCCCAGCGCGCTGGAGGTGCGTGGCGAACCAATCAGCGGCGAGGTCGGCAACCACTTCCAAGGTCCCTGGTTCCTCGAAGAGGTGCGTGGCTCCAGGCACCACCACCACTCGATGCTCACAGCCTGTGAGCAGAGTCGCCGCGCGGCGGTTGAGCTCGAGGACCTCGCGATCGTTCCCACCGACGATCAGCAAGGTGGGCGCAGCCACCTCGGCGAGCCGACTCGACGCCAAGTCTGGGCGACCTCCTCGCGAGACCACCGCGGCGACACCAGCTCGAGGCTGGGCTGCAGCGAGCAGGGCGGCGGCAGCGCCCGTGCTCGCCCCGAAGTACCCGACCTGCGACGGCAGGCCTTGAGTGCGGCACCAGGCCGTGGCAAGAGCCAGACGATGGGCCAGAAGACCGACGTCGAAGACGTTGCGACGGTCCTGAGACTCGACCTCTGTGAGGAGGTCGAGCAGGAGCGTGGCGATGCCTGCTCGGTTCAGCACCTCCGCCACGAATCGGTTGCGGGGACTGAAGCGACTGCTTCCGCTGCCGTGTGCGAAGAGAACCAGTCCCGCTGCATCGGAGGGAACCGAGAGGGTGGCGTCTAGGCGGCAGCCCTCGCCGAGCACGTCCACCTCAGACGTGCGCATGGTCCGTCTCCAGGCACACCACCTCATCTGCTCTCGTCTCGTTCACATCGTCGTAGGTAGTCAATCGGTTGACCAGGGTCCTTGGGCCCGCCGCCCCGAGCGCTGGCCATCACACCCGCCCGCGAGGAGCCCCGTCCGTGCGCCCGAAGGTGACTTCGGCCCCTACCCGACCAAGCTGCCCGTGGCCAACGATGCGTTCATGCGTGAAGCGCTCGGCGTGGCTGCGGACGGCCTGTCCTCGGTCGAAGCGCACGAGCGACTCAAGCGCGACGGACCGAACCAGCTTCCCCCGCCCCGAAGGCCGTCCGCCATCCGTCGCTTCGCCGATCAGCTGCTGCACTTCTTCGCGGTCATGCTCTGGGTGGCAGGCGGGCTGGCCTTTCTCGCGGACCTCCCCCAGCTGGGAGTCGCGATATTCATCGTCATCTTCCTGAACGCGGTCTTCGCATTCGTACAGGAGAGTCGAGCGGATCAGGCGGCGGAACGGCTCCGCGCCCTCCTGCCCAGACAGATCACCGTGCGCCGGGACGGACGGCGAGTGGACATCGACGCGAGCGAGGTCGTCCTCGGTGACGTGCTCGCTGTTGAGGCGGGCGATCGGATCCCGGCGGACGCTCTAGCAGTCACAGCTAACGGCCTGCTCATAGACACGTCGCTGTTGACCGGCGAGAGCGTGCCCACATCGGTGGAGAAGGGGGGCGAGCTGCTCGCCGGCACGTTCGTGGTCGAGGGTGAAGCCGACGCAGTCGTGACAGCCAGCGGCGGATCCACCCGTCTCGCCAACATCGCCCGGCTCACGACCGCGACGGCCGGACCAACCAGCCCGCTCACTCGGGAGCTCCACCGGGTGGTCAGGACCGTGGCCGCCCTAGCGCTGGGCGTGGGGGGTCTCTTCTTCCTGCTTTCCTTGCTGATCGGCAACCCGGCGTCTGACGGGTTCGTCTTCGCCATCGGCGTGACGGTCGCGCTGGTCCCGGAAGCGCTCCTGCCAACGGTCACCCTCTCGCTTGCTTGGGGCGCCGAGCAGATGGCCAAGCGTCAAGTGCTGGTCCGTCACCTCGACGCTGTGGAGACACTCGGATCGACCACCTTCATCTGCACCGACAAGACCGGCACGCTGACCCGCAACCAGATGACCGTGGTGCAGGCGTGGACGCCGGGCGGCGGTGCGGTCACGAGCGAGCCTGGTTACGACCCGACTGCCTCCGTGGTCCTCTCCGATCCCGAGGCGCTGGGCGAGATCGAACGACTGGCGCTGGCAGCGGTTCGCTGTTCGGCTGGCTACGTCTTCGAGAGCGATGGAGCATGGCAAGCTCATGGCGACCCCATGGAGGTGGCGCTCGACGTCTTCGCCCGGCGCCTCGGCATCGACACTCCGCGCGACCGCGCACAGGTCCAGACGCAGGCCCGGTTCCCCTTCGACCCCAGGCGGCGCCGAATGTCGGTGATGGTCGACCGTCAGGTCCTGGTGAAGGGTGCTCCGGAGGCAGTCCTGCCGGTGTGCGATCCGGACGACGGGGCCGCATCCGCCGTGGAAGCCTTCACGAGCCGGGGCCTGCGCGTCCTGGCGGTCGCCGGCCGTCTTGCCGGCGACGAGCCACCCACGGATTCCACGGCAGCGGAGGTCAACCTCCACCTCCTTGGACTGCTCGCACTGGAGGATCCTCCGAGACACGACGCTCGGGAGGCGATCGACGCTTGCCGTCGGGCCGGGATAAGGATCGCGATGATCACCGGCGACCACCCGGCGACTGCGACGGCCATCGCCACCGAGGTGGGCATGCGCGCCGCAGACGGTCTCGTCCTGACGGGGCCGGAGCTCCCGGACGACGACGCGGTGCTAGGCGCACTCCTCGACCGTGATGGCGTCGTAGTCGCACGCGTCTCGCCTGAGGACAAGCTGCGGATCGCCCGGGCCCTGCGAACCCGTGGGCATGTCGTGGCCATGACGGGTGACGGGGTGAACGACGGCCCTGCCCTCCACGAGGCGGACATCGGGATCGCGATGGGCAGATCGGGCACCGACGTCGCCCGAGAGGCAGCGGATCTGGTGCTCCTCGACGACAACTTCGCTTCGATCGTCGCTGGGATCGAGCAGGGCCGAACGACATTCCTCAACGTGCGTCGCTTCCTCACTTACCACCTGACCGACAACGTGGCGGAGCTCACGCCCTTCGTCGTGTGGGCGCTCTCGGGTGGCCGGTTCCCTCTGGCTCTCGGAGTGATGCAGATCCTCGCCCTCGACATCGGCACCGACACGCTGTCCGCCGTCGCCCTCGGGGCCGAGCCACCGGCACAGCACGTACTGGAGCGACCGCCAGTGTCGGGCAGGCTCCTCAACGGCACCGTGCTCCGGCGGGCCTTCGGGCTCTTGGGCCCGACTGTCGCGGTGGCCACGATGACGGCCTTCCTGGTCGCGCTGGGCGCGAGCGGCTGGCGGCCGGGTGATTCCTTTCCCGCAGGTCACCACCTCGCGGCCGCGTCGGGTGCTGCCTTCATGACCGTGGTCATCGCGCAGACGGCGAACGCCTTCGCATGCCGCAGCTCCACCCGCTGGCCCGGGTCGCTCGGCTGGACCACGAATCGGCTCCTGATCCCAGCGGCAGGCATCGAGCTCGTGTTCTCTCTCACAGTGCTGTTCTGGGCACCGATCTCCGTCGAGCTGGGCCACGCCGGTCCCCCACTCGCCGGGTGGGCGGTCGCGCTCATGGCCGCGGGCGCGGTGCTAGCCGTGGACGCTCTCGACAAGTGGCGTAGACGCCCTCATCCGCGCGGGAGCGCCTGACCCCCTGCGCGGCACTCGATGAGCCGACCAACCAGCACGACCATCGCCCCGACGGCCACGCCCAGCGCCGAGCCGCCGACCATGTCCAGGGGCAGGTGGTTGCCCACGTACACCCTCGAGGCGTTCATCAGGACAGCGACCACGAGCAAGAGGCGGCGCCAACGCGGCGACAGGACCGGCCATGCCACCGTCAGCAGCGCCGCGGTGACCGCCGCGTGGCCGGAGACCCAGCCGAGGCCGCCAGTCTCTGCGTGGCGGAGGACAGCATCATCGACGAGCTCAGCCGGACGCTCACGCTCGACGAATGCCTTCACCACCTTCGCGAGCAGCCAGGCCGCAAGCCCGGCGACCGCGAGGGAGGTAGCGAGGCATCGCCGCCGCAACCGCAGGGCAGCGAAGGCGGCGACCAGGGTGGCGCCGACGTTGCCTGCCTGCATGGCGATCCACACCAAGGCGAACGGCACGTCGGGCAGGTCGTTGACGGCCCGGAAGGCCGCAGCCTCCGGGCCAGTGACATGTTCGGAGCTCACCGGCACAGCAGTCGCTGCCAGCACCATGAGGGCCAGCAGCACGGTGGCGATCTCCGCGCCGCGCCGGCTCTCGCAAGCCCTACGGCTGTGCGGGCCCAATGTCGACCCCTGATCGCTCCAGCATCTCTGCACGCAGGTCCTCCCTCGGGTAGAGAGACGCCGCATCGAGAGCTTCGGCGGCGAGCATGTCCGCCGAACCGACCGGCAGATCGAGCGAGGTGGAGATGCACCCACCGTCGAAGACCTCGAGGACGGTGAGGTGAAGCCTTCCTGCCTTCTGGTCGGAGCGCTCGTATCGCTGGACCCAGTCCAGCTCCCGCGCCGTGGCGGTCGCTCCGTCGATGTCACAGGTGGCGGCCAGCTGGATCTCGACCGCGTGATCGCCAGCGCGGTCTGAGTTGAGCCAGAACCGGGTGCGACCGGTCTCGACCTCCACCCCACCGGCGCTCCACCCCGCCGGCATCTGAGCGATGCACGGCACTGCGACCGCCGTCGGAACCGATTGAGCCACGATGGCGAGCCGCTGGTTGGGCTCACACCAGGGAGCGATCACGACCCCCCTGACCGTGCAGGCAGAGGCCCAACCGAGCAACAGCACAGTGCACAGGAACCTCCTCACAGCAGACCGACCGTCGTGACGTTGTAGACGAGCAGCAGCAGCCCGATCCCCACGGTCGACACGACCGCACTCGCCAGCAGAAGCCGGCGCAGGCTCCACCGCTGGATGGCGATGGGCGCATGCGCCGGCGCCAGCTGGCCGAACCTTGCTCGGAGATCCCGGGGATCCGACCGCAGGCACGAACGCAGCTGGGAGGGGATCGTGACCGAGCGCGCAGCGGCGACGGCCTCCCCGATCTCGTCCGGTTCGAAGATCGCTCGCGCCGCCGCGAAGACCCGCTCGGGTGAGGAGTAGAGAGCGAGGCTGAGCATCATCGTGGCCAGATCAACCGCCTCTCGCCAGGCGCTGGGGCGAAGCTCTCCGAATCCCAGATCGACGATCCACACGTGGCCCCGGGACACGACCACGTTGGCCGGCTTGATGTCGCGGTGCGCGATCCCTTGGCTCCACATGCGCCGTACTGCGATCAGGGCCTCTCTGATGACCTGGTCCGTCACCACGTCCGGCCCGAGCTGGGCCGCGTCGGGCACGAGCTCGGTCAGGAGCAGGTACTCGCGCTCCGGGGTCAGCGTCACATAGCCGAACGTCTCAGGAACGGGCACCCCGGCCTCCGCCGCGACCCTGAGCACGTGGTCTTCGTGCTCGACGAGACGTCTGACACTGGAGAACGACTGCTCGTCCTCGAGGCGTCCATAGAGGATCGCTCGGGCCAGCTTGTACCAGCGGTCTGCACGCAGGTGCTGCTGGGCGTACAGCTTGCCGAACACCTCCACCTCGTCCTCTCCGCCTGTGCGGCGCACTGTGAGTCGCAGCGGGGTGGACCCCGATGATCCGATCGGCCGGAGCACGACAACGTCGCACAGCTCCCAACCCAGGTCACCGGCGAGCGCTTGCCGGATGGCGTCGATGCGCTCGTCACCCAGATCCGCGACACGCGGCGCCCGCGGGGAGCGCAGCGGGAACAGGCTGTCCGGCGTGAGATAGCGGAACGCCACGACCGGGATGGCCATCCCGATGACCAGGCTCACTGCCACATCGGTTGGGTGATCCACTGCGAGGTAGATGCGGCTCATCACCAGCAGGGCCATGATCCCTCCAGCCACCAGCTTGGCCCTGTTGCGAAGGCGGCCCCGCGGCACCAGGGTGTACATGGCGCCGACCATCGACAAGCCCAGGGCCACCACGGGCCGCGACGGGAAGGAGTAGCCGTCCCAGCTCGCGAGCACCTCTATGCCAGCGGGGCGCATCCTGCCGGAGAGGGCGAGCAGCGCCTGGGTGAGGGCCGTCACCGACAACAGCAGGCCGCTGTACACCGCCAGGTGACGCCACCGGCGCAGAGCAACGAGCGACACCAGCGTGATCCAGCGCATGAGCCGCCAGATCCACGGTGATGCGAGGACGCCCAGCCCTTCCTGGATCTCGGTCAGTGCCGGGGTGCGTATCCGTTCGACGACACGCAGAACGGCGAGGTCCCCACGCGTAACCGCCGCTGACACGTTGGCGTCGTCCAACGCCCAAGCGAGTGCGAGGACCGTCATGGTCGCCAGCGCCACGTACACCCGACCGCTGCGGTAGATCGGCCGAGGCAAAGGCGGTGGCTCGCCGGAGGGACGTCTGCGCCGGGCCAGCCGAGGGACGGCGATGTGAGGAACTCGGACGTGCAGGTCAGGCGCCATCGCTGCATGCCCGTCGGCGGCTGGAGGGGACCTCCCACAGCCAGAGCAGATAGGCCAGACCTCCGAGGAGGATCGGCAAGAGCCAGGTGAGGGCTCGGAACAGCAGCACGGCCGCCACGACCTCGGGGTGCTGCCCTCCGGCTGCCACGAGGGCGCCGGCCAGGCCGAGCTCCGCCAGCCCTGCTCCACCAGGGGTCACCGGGATCAGCAGCGCCACTCGCACCAGCGCGAACGCAGTGAGCGTCTCCAGCCACGTCACATCCGCGGCGGGTATGCCGATCTGGCGGACCGACGTCAGCAGCACCAGGAACAGTGCCAGATGGCTGACGATCGCGGCGAGCGTGAGAACGCCCCACCTCCGGCCGACGAGCGCAGCGGCGTCGATCCTCATCCGCTCGCCGCGTTCGGCCCAGTCGAGCACAGGCTCGCGTCCGAAGGGCCGTCGAATTGCTGACGCGACCTGCCCGAGCGCTGACCCGAGCCGCCGAGCTACTGCTCGCGACCGCAACGACCCGATCAGCAGGGCGAGCGAGACCGTCAGGACCGACAGCGAGACCAAGCCCAGCGCACGAGGAGCGTCGCCATCTCCGCCGATCAGACCGGAGAGCCCGAAGGCCACCAGTGGCGTCCCCAGCTTCACGAAGTTGTTCCAGACGGAGGTGAGGAGCAGCGCCCGTGCCGAGGCCTCGCGGCTGAAGCCCCACTGGCGATACATCGTCCAGGTGACACCCACACCCCAAGCGCCACCGCCGGGCACCACGTTCGACACCGCCGTCGATGCCTGGTTGGAGATGGCTGCCTCGCGAAGGCTCAGGCCCGGCAACGCCGCCATGAGCAGGAACCAGTATGTGACGAGGTTCCAGAGTGCCGCTGCCACCAGCAGGGCGGCGCCACGGGTACGGATGCCCCCAACCCGCTGCCACACCTCTCCATACGAGGCGATGCGCGGCAGGACGGCGCCGTAGACGGCAACCACCAGCCCCGCAACGAGGAACGTCTGCCACGTGCGCTGGCGCGCGCGGGGACCAACCGGATCATCGCGTGGCGCGAGGTCACGTGTCCGCTCGTCCCCAGCATTCGATGCCGTCGTGGCCGCCATTCAGATCGCCATCCGACGTCGCAGCGGTCGAGCGAGGACCCGGCCGACGAGGACCGGACCCCAGAACACAAGGAGCCTGGACACGAGGGCCGCCGCTACGGCCGCAGCGAACGGCACCCCGATGGCCGAGAGGAGCGCGACCAGAGCCACCTCCGCCAGACCCGGGGCGCCGTCCACCGGGAAGAGGGACGCGACCGCGACCACTGCTAGGTGAGCGGCGGCGACCGCTGCGACGCTCGGGCCGGCGCCGAAGGCCGCCACCGCAGCCACTGTGCAGAGCGCACCCATCGCGGTACCCGTCAGTGACGATGCGACGAGCATCGCTCGGCTGGGGGTGCGAAGGGGTTCTGACAGCCCATCGCCACCAGCAGCACGGTCTCCTTGCCCCCGCGCCAGCAGGAGCAGCGCCGCCGAGACGCCGACGGCGAGCGCGGCCAGCTCGACGCCATGCGCGGGCAGGTCGACAGCCGACCGCTCCTCCCAGGCGCCGGCGGATGAAACGAGCAGCAGCAGGCCACATGACACGAGAGCGGCGCGCCGCAGCCGATCTACGGCTCGAGACCCCTCGTCTTCGGACACACCGGTGCGCTCGAGATGAGCGACGACGGCCTTCGAGGTCGCCCCCTTCGCGGCGCCCGGCCCCGCCCCCGAAGCAGCCAGCTGCATGAGCACGGTGCGCCCCAGACCCAGCCTGTGGTCCACAGCCGCCAGGACGCCAACGGCGTGCTGCACCAGGCCCAGCGCCGCAGCCAGCGCGGCGAGACCGAGCCATCGCAGAGAAGCGTCGGACAGCTCGCCACCAACGTCCGATGGACCGGCCAGAGCCAAGAGCAGCACGCCAGCTGCGAGCCCAACCGCCGATGCGACGAGAGTGCGCCTGGCACCCGGTTCGCCCGGATGCTCTGGCGGTGCAAGGGTGATGCCGCCGACGGAAGCGACCTCCCGTCGGATCTTGTCGAGAAGCGCTCGATGGTCTCGCAGATGTCCGCGGTTCTCGGCGGTCAGAGCGAGCGGTTGGAGCTCGGAGAGCGAGGACGCCACGACGGCTGGTCCCAGCACATCGGCCGCGGCGCTCACCGCACGAAGCGCACCGACTGCCAGTCCGGTCGTGACGAGAAGCTCCGCTACGTCGTTGGAAAGGGCGTGCCCCCGCGCCGAGCTCTGCGCCTGCGCGAAGTCGACGAGCCAGACATGCCCGTCAGCGTCCACCACAAGGTTCGATGCGACCAGGTCGCGGTGAGCGAGCCGCGCCTTGCGGAGGATCGCCACTTGGCTCCATACGTCGCGCAACAGATCGTCGCTCACCTCATCGTCTCGATGGTGGGCGAGATCGCGGCCCTGCACGTTGTCCTCAACGATCCAGACGTGCTCGCCTCGCCGCTCTATCGCCCGCACCCCTGGCACGCGCGCGCCATTGGACCGGGCGAGCAGCGTCATCGCGCCTTCGCGATCGGCCTGGGCGGAGGCGTCTGCGATGGCTGCCTCGTCCCGCACGTCGCGGAACGCGAGGAAGCGTGCCGCCCTGAAGATCCAGTCGCGGTCCCGCGGCTCTGGGTCGAGCAGCTTCACGAAGACGGATTCCCCGCCAGCCACCTCCGCCACGAACGGGAATGAGCCTCGTGGCTCCCCTGGTGCACGCGTGACCGAGGTCGTCTCCCATCCGGCCAATCGGAGCACCTCGCCGGCCTCGTCGAGTCCTGGGATCCTGTGCGGCGCCCCCAGGACGAGGTGTAGGGCTGCGCCCACCACCCATCCGACCGCCACGCCCCCGACGATGTCGAGTGGGAGATGCGCGCCCTCGTAGACGCGAGCGACGCCGACGATCCAAGGGAGCGCCCACGCCGCCCGACGCCAGCGGCGCGGTAGGTAGGGCCCAGCGGCGGTGACGAGGGCGGTCGCCACGGCGGTGTGCCCAGACACGAACCCCATCCCGTCCACCGAACCGCGCCTGAAGACCTCCTCGATCAACCCGGCCGGGCGGGGCCGCTGCACCAAGGCCTTGACGAGCTTCGCAGCGAACCAGGCGGCCAAGCCCGCTACAGCGAGATCGAGGGCCGCGCGCCGCGGGCGTCGCAGTCCCCCGACGCGCCCCAACAGCAGCGCGGCCATGGCAAGCATCGGCCCGGCCAGCGCGTTGCCTGCCTGCATGGTCACGACCAGCGCTGGCGAGAGCCAATCGGGGAGGTCGTTCACGAGTCGGAACAGGTCCCGCTCGAAGAGCGTGAGCCGATCGCGCTCGATGGCGAGCAGCGTGACGGAGAGACCTGCGGTGCCACCAAGGACGCGCACGACGTCGCCGGCATGGCGCGCGAGCAGCGTTCGCGGGCCTTGCCGCGACGAGTTCACGGCCTGGAGGACTCGCCGACCACCAGACCGCTCGGGCGCCCTGACGGTCATGTCTCGAGTGTCCGGCCGCCGGCTCTCGGCCCGATAGGGGCGAAGGTCAAATCTTCGGGTGCGTCAGCCGCTTCTGTGGACCAAGGGCCCTGGCGGCCAGGGCGGATGCCCCACAAACTGGGCGCAGAGCGGGCCACCGCAAGGAGGATCGATGGGACTGATGCCACGTGAGCGGCGGATGACCTGCCGGGCTGTGCATGCCCGACGCTCCTTGCCTCACCTCACCGGGGGCGCAGACCCCGAGGGTTGGTGGCGCGATGACTGATGTGCGAGCGGTGGTCGACCTTCGGGAGCTTGACCGAGCCTCTGATTGGGAACAGGAGCGGGAGACGACCGCTGTAGCTCTGGTGGGCACCTATCCCCCGACGGCGTGTGGTCTTGCCACATTCACGAGCAACTTGCGCGGAGCCATCGCAGGTTCGGGGACCACCTGGACCGCCAACGTGGTGCGTGTGGTCGACGAGGACGTGCCCGAGGACTCCGGTGACGTCATCGCTCACTGGGTCGCCGGCGATCGACAGTCTCTGCTGCATGCACAGCGCCGCCTCGAACAGTTCGACGCGGTCTTGCTCCAGCACGAGTACGGGCTGTTCGGTGGCGAAGACGGTGACGAGGTCCTGGACCTCGTGAGTGGACTGAGCGTGCCTCTCGTCGCGGTTCTCCACACGGCGCTGCTGGAGCCGAGCACACACCAGCGGCACGTGCTCGAGCACCTCATCGATGCGGCTTCGCTCGTCGTCGTGCAGAGCGAGGCCGCGCGCCTTCGCATCCTTGCCGTGCACGGCGCCGACCCTGAGCAGATCTTGGTCGTTCCTCACGGCGCGGCCCCGAACTTCTCCGGACCGAAGCTGGACGACATGCCGTCGCCTTCGGTGCTCACCTGGGGTCTGCTGAGCCCCGGCAAGGGAATCGAGCACGGGATCGCGGCGATGGCACGCCTCGCGGAGCGGAGGCGCGCCACCTCTTACATCGTCGCGGGTCAGACCCATCCAAAGGTGCTCGCTCTCCACGGTGAGAGCTACCGAGAGGCCCTCCAGGGCAGAGCACAGGCGCTCGGGATCCCTCACATGATCCACTTCGACGACCGCTACCGAGACTGGTCATCGCTGCGCACGCTCGTACGAACCGCGGACGCGGTCCTTCTTCCCTACGACTCGGTCGACCAAGTGAGCTCGGGTGTGCTCGTGGAGGCGGTCGCCTCCGGGAAGCCGGTCGTTGCTACCCGGTTTCCCCACGCGGAGGAGCTGCTCGCCGACGGCGCTGGGATCCTCGTCAGGCATGGCGACGTCGAGGGCATGGCGGAAGCGTTGGAGCGGGTCCTCCATGAGCCCGGGCTCGCCCCACAGATGGCATCGGCTGCACGAGTCGCTGCCCAGCCGCTCCTCTGGCCCAACGTCGGCGAGCAGTACCGGTCGCTGATCAGCCGCGTCATCGGTGCTCGAGCAGTGGCATGAGAGAGTGGCCGGAGCCGTCGCTCCGCCACGTGGCCCGCCTCACCGATGACATCGGGATCGTCGAGCATGCCCTCTTCGAAGATCCGCGCCGAGAGCTCGAGTACTGCACGGACGACGCGGGGCGGGCCCTGGCCTTGGCCACGACCCTCTCATCCGACCCTGAGGCTCCCAAGATCGCGCGCGTCGCGCTCGCGTTCCTCGAGAGAGCCCACCTGGGCGCAGGTCGCTTCAGGCTCAGGCTCGGTCGTCACGGCAGGTGGACGCCCGATCCTCCGAGCGACGATGCCGGAGGCCGAGCGCTGCTCGGTCTCGGCACCGCGGCCGCACATGCGCCTTGGGATGATGTCCGCTCGGGCGCCCTCGCCCTCTTCGAGGCGGCTGCCGACTTCAGCTCACCGCACCCACGAGCGATGGCCTATGCCTCCCTCGGCGCTCTGGAGCTCCTCGCGGGCACCGACGTGCACCGTTCGGCCCGACAGCTTGTCCGCCGCGCCGCAGACGCCCTGCCCGCATCGGCACCCGACTCGGCTTGGCGCTGGCCCGCGGAGCGGCTCACCTACGCGAACGCGCTCCTACCGGAGGCCGCCATGGCCGTGGCCGCAGCAACGGGTCATGATGCGGCAGTCGTTGATGCGCTCTCGTTGCTCGACTGGCTGGTGGCCGAGGAGTCTCTCGCCGATCACTTCAGCTTCACGCCGGTCGGTGGACGCGGGCCACACGATCCCAAGCCGGCGTTCGACCAGCAGCCCATCGAAGCATCGGCGATGACCGACGCCTGCGCGAGGGCCTTCATGATCACGGGCGACGTCCGCTGGGCAGACGCCTCGGAGCGCGCTGCGGGCTGGTTCCTCGGCGCCAACGACGTTGGGGTCGCGATGTTCGATCCCGCCAGCGGCGGCGGCTTCGACGGGCTCGAGCCGGCCGGGGTCAACGAGAACCAAGGGGCCGAGTCAGCACTGGCGTTCGCCGCCACGATGGCAAAGGTGGCGTCGATGGCCCAAGGATCTCAGGCGGCGCGCTCGTCGGCAGCAGCAGCCAGCAGGTCGAGCAGGTGAGGCACCGAAGCGACGGCCGCTCCCACGCAGCGGTCCGCAGCACCATAGGTGAGGTAGACCTCGTCACCATCCCGGTGGGCGCCCTGCACGAACACGACGTCCTCGACGTCGCCACATCGCTCCCAATCGAGCTCCGGTTCGAGCACCGGGCATGGCAACCGGCTGAGCAAGCGACCGCTCGCGAGATCGAGCAGTGCCACGTTCATCGTGTACGAACCGTCCGATCGACGCTCATGGAAGAAGAGCAGGAACCCGGCTTCCGTGCGCACCGGCGGTGCTCCGGCTCCGATCCCGAGCGCTCCGGGCGACGGCGTGAGCAGAGCGTGCGCGTCGAGCTCGGCCATGTGGGCGTCCCAGTAGTCCTGCGGAGCGTTCCAGAGGTGCTCGAGGTCGTCGAAGATGGCCAGCTGCATGTCGGGGTGCACCCGGTGGATCATCGCCACCCGCCCATCGTCGAGCGTGAAGACCACTGCGTCCTTGTTCGGCACCGCGTCGGGACCGAGGAGTCGGCCACTCGCTTCGTCGAGCTCGAAGCGCTGCCCCGTCCAGTGCAGCCGGTGCGCGCCTATGCGCCACGGGCCCTCGCCGCTGATGGGCAGGTGCGTGTACGTCATGACGAGGTGGGCGAGGTCGTCCTGGACGACCCATTGCACGCGAGGGTCCTCGACGCACTCGAGGGTGGCCGTCCCAGCCGCGGCGAGCACGTAGGCGAACTCGTAGTCATGACCATCCGGCGATGTGAACACGACGATGTCCGACACGTAGTCGACGAACCGCGGGCCGCTGCCGTCGCCCGGTCGGTAGCCCTCTCGCACCGCCCGAACGAACAGGTGGAATGCGCCGGCGTGGTGGAGCACACCTGCGTTGAAGAGCGGGCCGTAGCCGGGCACGGAGTGCGCCTCGACGATCGGGCGGTCGCGCAGCCTGCGAACAGGCTGGCTGGTAACGGCCTCCGCTGGTGTGGTCACGGGCATCCTCGAGGCTACGGGGTGACGGTCCACGTCAATATCGTCACGATGAGACCACGCCTGAACCCAGCCGGTGGTGGATGCCGATGAGCAACAGTGCCGACCCGCGGGAGATGTTCCGCCGCTTCCCGAACAACCCGATTCTCGGCCCCAAGGACTTCCCGAAGGTCGTCAACGCCGTGTTCAACCCTGGCGTCACGACGATCGGGGGCCGCACGCTGCTGCTGCTCCGAGTCGAGCACCGCACCGGGCTGTCGTCGCTCGTCACCGCCACCAGCGTCGACGGCCTGACCAACTGGGAGATCGACCCCACCCGCGGTCTGCATCCCCTCGAGTCCACGTTCGAGGAGCTCTGGGGTGTAGAAGACCCGCGCATCACCCAGGTGGGCGACGAGTACTTCGTCGTGTACGTCGGCTACTCGGCGGCCGGTCCGCTGGTTCTCCTCGCCACCACGCGCGACTTCGTCCACTGGGAGCGCAAGGGCGTCCTCATGTCACCGGAAGACAAGGACGCCGCCCTGTTTCCCACCACATTCGGGGGGCGTTGGGCCCTGATCCACCGACCAGCCCCCTCCATGGTCGGGCTCGGCGCGCACATTTGGATCTCGTTCAGCCCCGATCTGCGTCACTGGGGCGACTCCCGCGTGCTGCTGTCCGCTCGGCGCGGCGGCTGGTGGGACGCCAACAAGGTGGGACTAGGCCCGCCCCCGCTCCTGACGAAGAAGGGCTGGCTCATCTGCTACCACGGCGTACGCCTCACTGCGTCTGGGTCGATCTACCGGCTCGGGCTCGCCCTGCTCGACCGCGACGATCCGTCAAAGGTTCTGGCACGGGGCAACGAGTGGGTCTTCGGTCCGCACGAGACCTACGAGCGCGGGGGCGACGTGCCAGATGTGGTGTTCCCCTGTGGGTGGGTGCTCCGCGACGACGGGGACACCCTGCACATGTACTACGGAGCCGCCGACTCGGTGGTGTGCGTCGCTGAGGCCAGCCTGGCGTCTCTCCTCGACCACCTGGAGGAGCATCCGTGCCCCGAGGACTCGCACAAGATGCCGCCGATCGGCGATCACAGCCCGATGTGACGCGAGGAGGTGTGTGCGGGCGACCGTGCTCGACGAGCCCTCAGTGCGCGCCGGGAGCTTGCTGGAGCAACCGCTGAGCTACGGCCACGACATCAGAGGCACGGACGAGGCCGACCACGCGCCCACCGCTGAGCACCGCAGCCGCCTCCAGGTCGCCACCGAGCAGGCCGGTCGCCTCCACGAGGTCCTCCTGGCGCACGGTCGGTGCTGCCACCTCCATCACGTCACCGACTGTCTCGTCGCGGTCGGCGTCGAGGAGTGCGCGTGCCGTGACCAGGCCCAGGTACGCACCCTCGGCTGTCACGACGGGGAGCTCACGCTGGGCGGTTCGCCTGAGGAGCTCGACGGCACGGGTCACAGCCATGTGGGTCGTCACGCAGACCGGCTCCTGGATCATCACGTTGCGAACACGCAGGTTCTTCACCCGCTCATGCATCGTCGCTGCTGCCTCTTCAGCCGCGCAGCCGAAGTACACGAACAGCCCGATCACGAGCAGCCAGAGGTTCCAGAGGAAGCCAGCGGCGATCATCATGCTCGCGAGGAGGCGCCCCGCACGGGCGGCTGCGCGGGTGGCCCTCGCTCTATCGCTTCGCCGTTCGAGAACGGCCCGAAGCACGCGACCACCGTCAAGCGGGAGCGCTGGCACCATGTTGAACCCAGCAAGAAGAAGGTTGACCCACGCCAGCCTCACCGGGAAGCGTCCCCCGTAGAGAGTGGGTGGCCAGATCGAGGCACCTGCGAGCACCGCTACCGCGGCGAAGGCCACACCCAAGACGACACTGGTGATGGGCCCAGCGATCGCGATCCGCAGCTCGACGCGTGGATCCTCGGGCGGACCTGCGATCCTCGAAATGCCGCCGATGGGCAGCAGCTCGATCTCGATGCCCGGCACCCCGTTGCGGCGCGCAACCAGGCTGTGCGCCAGCTCATGGATCACGACACAGCAGAAGAGGGCCGCCAGCCACAGCAGCCCCGACACCACACCGGGTCCCTCGGGCCCGGCCGAGCCGATGGCCACGAGCAAGACCAAGAGAAGGAAGGTGGCGTGGACTCGAATGTCGACGCCCGCGACCGTCACGACCCGAAGTGAGTGGCGCCTCCGTGCATGCGCTCGCCGGAGACCCGACGATCCCGGGCGCGGCCTACGCCTGGGCTGGGGCGCAGGCGAGCGCTGCACGACGCGCGAGCCGTCAGCTCTTCGCGATCGGGACCTTGGTGGGAGGAGCCGGCTCGGGAGCCGGCACCCTGATCTCGAGGATGCCGTCCTTGTACTCCGCCTTCACGTCATCCTCCGAGACGCCCTCCGGCAACGGCAGCGTCCGGGTGAAGGACCCGCAGCGCAGCTCGTGGCGCAGGTAGCCCTTCTTCTCGACGTGCTCCTCTTCGCGACGCTCAGCTTCGATGTGCAGCATCCCGTCGACGACGGTGACCTCGACGTCCTTGTCGGGGTCGATGCCAGGGAGCTCGGCCTTGACGACGAGAGCTCCATCCTCGTGGAACTCGTCCACCCGGATGACCTCTGCCGGCATCCAGTCGCGGTCGAACATCCTCATGCGACGGAGCGGGAACACCTTCATCCAGTCATCGAACATCTGATCGAACCGATCGAAAGTGTGGAGCTCGTCAAGCTCCTTCGGTTCACGCTTCAGCAATCCAACCATGCGACACCTCCTCATCGCTGGCTTCAGCGTGCGCCCGCTGGGAGCCACTCGGTAGGGCCCTTGGACACATCCGGCCCACGTCGACTGCCCGCCCGAGCCCAGGGTTCGCGGAGGGAAGGAATCGGACTAGGAATGGCACATGCTGGACGGCGACTCGATCTCACTGGTGCTCGACGCGCTGCGGCCCGAGCGGGCAGCGCTGGTGCAGCTGCTCGATTGTCTGGGCTCCGACCAGTGGGCGCTGCCCACGGAATGCCCCACGTACTCCGTCAAGGGGATAGCAACCCATGTGCTGGGTGACGACCTGAGCCTCCTGAGTCGCCAGCGCGACGAAGCCGAGAACGGCCTGCTGCAGGTAGCCGCCGAGCTCCCGGGCGCAGACTTCCGCACGCTCCTCGACACGTTCAACGATCGCTGGGTCGCGGCGGCGCGCTTCTTGAGCACCGACCTGGTGATCGAGCTCCTGCGGCTCACAGGCGAGTGGACCGCTGCGTACTACGGACGGGTCGATCCGACTGCGCCCGGCGAGCCCGTCGGCTTCTTCGGAGCGAGCGGGCACAGCTCGCCGTTCTGGCAGGCGATGGCTCGCGAATATGTGGAGAGGTGGGTCCACCACTCCCAGATCCGTCGAGCTGTGGGCCTCCCCTCACTCGCCGGCGAGCCGTTCCTCCACGTGGGCGTTGAGGTGGCTGCCGCCGCTGCCGGGGTCGAGCCGAGCGTGCCCGCAGAGCCAGATGGCTTGTGGGCATTGGGCCCGGTCACGCTTGGCGATGCACAGCAAGCGGCCGACATCCTCACGAGGGCGCACGCGCGCGATGAGATCAGAGCGCTCGCCAGCGGCCCCGCCGAGGCGGTCGATCTCCTGGCCACCTTCGCTGGCCGACCCTGACCCACGCACGCATGTCATCGACTCTGCGGGAGCTCGACCCATCTCCCTCTCGACCCGAAGTGACAATCCAGCGCGGCGCCTGTACGAGCGCTTCGGGTTCACGACTCGGGAAGAGAAGGTTCATCGTGCGTTCGAGCGAAGGACAGGTGCACCGGGCCGAGTCCTGATGGTCCGCGACCCAGGGCATCTCTCTAGCTGACCTTCTCCCAGACCGAGATGTGGGAGGTGCTGTCGCCCGTGAACGGCGATCGGTCCCAACCGGCCCATCGGTCGCGCAGCGTCATGCCCGCTAGGCGCGCCATGAGGTCGAGCTCGGAGGGCCACACGTAGCGGAACGGCGTTGTCATCTCGCGCACACCCGATCGGGTGGCGTAGAAGTGGTGCGAGGTGGCTTGCTGGGCCACTAGGTCGGTGTAGCGGTCGTAGCCGACGTAGCCAGGTGCGTGGGAGAACACCCTGGCGTCCTCACCCGGGGGGAGCCGACGGAGATCGGGCACGACGACCTCGATCAGGAAGCACCCGCCCGCCTCGAGGTGCACGGCCGCGTTGGCGAAGCAGGCCACCTGCTGGTCCTGAGTGGTGAGGTTCCCGATCGTGTTGAACACGAGGTAGACCAGGCTGAAGGAGCCCGCCACGCGAGTGGTGGTCATGTCACCGATGGTCAGCTCGATGCGGCGATCTACGTCCTTTTCCAGCAGACGCTGGGCCATCGCCGTCGACAGCTCGATGCCGGAGACCGGCACACCCCGATCCGCCAGCGCCAGGGCGACCCGGCCGGTGCCGACCGCGAGCTCGAGGGCAGCTCCGTCGCCTGCCAGCTCGGCGAGCAGGTCGACAGTTGGCCCCAGCACTGAGGGGTCGAACATCGAGCCGGAGAGCTCGTCGTATCGGGCGGCGACTTCCTCGCCGAAGTGATCCTCGGGCACCCGAGGACGCTTGCACCGCCGCGCCGCGCGCGGCCAGCGAGTTCCGCTTGCCCGCCTTGGCGACGAACTCGGGCGATCCCTGTGGCAAGGCGCCCTACAAATCGCCCGAGATCGCCCGAGACCCAGGTCTCGCCACAGCTGTCGTGCGCCGCGGGCAGCCAGGACTCCGGACGCTGGCGCCATAATGCATGCTGAAGCACCATCCTGGCGCTAGGCTGCACTTCATGCCGAGCATCCAGGTGAAGGACGTGCCCGAGGACGTTCACGCCACGTTGCGCCGCCGCGCGGCCGCTGCCGGGATGTCGCTTCAGGAGTACCTGCTCGCTCGACTCGAGCAGGAGGCCAGCACGCCGACGCTTGACGAGGTGCTTGATCGGGCCGGCGGGCGCGCGGGCGGGCACGTCCCGCTGAAGGCGGCTGCCAAGGCCGTCCGGGCCGACCGCGACGCACGGTGATCGTCGTCGATGCAAGCGTCCTCGTCACCGGACTTGCCGATGACGGACCCGACGGCGACCGGGTTCGGACGCGGCTGCGCGGTGAGCGTCTCCTCGCTCCCCAGCTGATCGACCTGGAAGTGCTGTCCGCTTGGCGCCGCCTGCTCGCCGCCGGACACCTCGACGTGCGGCGCGCAGAGCTGGCGCTCACAGACCTCGCCTCCCTCCGACTCGAGCGCAGCCCCCATGGACCGCTCGTCGACCGGTGCTGGGAGCTCCGCCACAACCTCACGGTCTACGACGCCGCGTACGTCTCGCTCGCGGAGCTGATGGGGGTCAGCCTGCTGACCGCCGACGCGCGACTCGCGAGCGCACGCCGCGTGCGTTGCACGATTGAGACAATCTGACGCGCGGAGCCGTCACTCAGGTTGTGGGCTCCGCGGCTTCGAGGGGGGTCTCGGGCAAGGCCCAGTCAGTGCCCTTGCGCGCCGGCTCGGTGGGGAGGGTGCCCAGCTGCTCTTCGATGCGACGCAGCGAGGCTTCGATCTTCTCCTCCCCGTCCTTGGACTCGGCGCTGCCCTTGTGGATGTACAACGCCGCCAGGGTCACGAAGGCGAAGAGCTGGAGGAACTCCGACTGCCAGTTCTCCAACGTTGACTTGGCGAGCTCGCTCATGAAGTCTCCGACCTCCGGCGACTCGCCGTGGGAGTGCTGCTCGTCGGTGAAGACCTGCCACTCGCTGATGCCGTGCGCACCCCAGGACACCAGGAAGAGGGCGAGCAGCGCCACCGACAGTCCGAACTCGCGCCACACGCTCCGCCCATCGGTGCGCTCGTCCCGGATGCTCCGCGCCATCGAGAAGAGCAGGAAGGTGAGGGCGCCGACCGTCGTCACCATGACGAACGCCATGGCCCAGGCCCCGCCGCTCATCGGTCTGGTCTCCGAGTCATCCGGCGTCGGCCAGTGCCTCGGCCAGCTCGTCCTTGTTCATCGACGCGGCTCCCACGATGTCGACGCCGGCGGCCTCCTCGACGAGCTGCTCCTTGGTGGCTCCCACTGCTAGCGCGACTGGGTTGACCTTCATGCCCAGCTCGGCGCGCTTCGACAGGAACGGTTGGGTCATGGCCTCGATCGCATCGGCGCCCTCGCTGCGCATCTGCGGGAAGAGGGTGCTCTCCTCCTCCTCGACGTGGTGCTCGATCCCGGCCTTCACCGCCTCGAGCGCAGCCTCAAAGCCGGGCTGCTCCGGGGCCAGCGCCACCATCTCCGCGAGCGTCTTGCGAGCCAGCTCGTGCTCCGTCTCGCCTTCCTCGACAGACTCGGGCCCGGTCACTGAGCCCATCTGCGGGTAGACGACCGTCTCCTCGAGCTCCATGTGTCCCTCGAGCGCCGTGGCCAGCTCTTGGACGAGGGCGGCACGCTCATCGCCCTTGGCCTCCAGAATCTGTGCGAACAGCCCCTCCACCATGCGGTGGTCGGTCTCGAGCATTCGCGTCACGTCCATGAGCTGGGCCTCCAGTGGGTCGGGATGGCTCGGCCCTACCCGTCGGCGGCCGCGCTGAAACGCGGCGAAGTGCACAGGCAGTTCGTGCCCGGGGTGGGAGTCGAACCCACACATCGCCGTAGCGACAGAGGGGTTTAAGCCCTCCGCGTCCACCAGTTGCGCCACCCGGGCGGGTGTGCGGTCAGGCTAAGGCGTCGACCACGCCGCCGAGCTCGCCGTCGCCGCGGAAGAGGTGCTGATGGCCGTCGCTGAAGCGCAGCATGGCGTGTCCGCACAGCACGATGTCGTCGTCGGTGGCGGCCCGCAGCTCGTAGGTGCCCGGGGGCAGGTGGTGGCGCTCGGACGTGCGGACTGTGGCCTCCCAGTCGTTCGGACCCGGGTGATCGTCGCCATCACGCAGCACCACGAAGACGTCGGCATAAGCGACCTCGACGTCGATCTCGTTGATGGCCAGCGACGATGCCAGCAGACGCCAGGACCGCATCGCCTCGACCGTACCTGTGTCAGGCGGCCTCCACTCGCACGACCGACACGGGATCGCTCTCGAGCGCTCGCCACAGGTCGGCGCGAGCTCGATCGGAGGCGGGACTCACCAGCTCGTTGGCAACGATCACACCCTCGATGAGATCCGCCTGCACCGCCGGCCAGGGCCGATCGCGCACGACGACAGCGATCGTGGCGCCTCCCGGCCAGCGCTTGATCGACCGCTGCACCCCGACGAGCCGGGGCGGGCTGCGGAAGCCGGGCACCGCCAGGCCCAACGAGCGGGCGGCGACCACGAGGCTCTGCACGGCCTGAGCGAAGCGGAGGGACGAGGACTGCACCACGGTCACAGTCAACTCGCGGGGTGTGACAACCACCGCCCGGCAGCGCGGGCGCTGGCACCTACGCTCGGCCACGTGGAGGACGAGATCGCCGGGCCGACCGCTGAGGACGACACCGCCGGCAGCGAACCGGCCCAAGAGGGCGAGGAGACGACCGGTGCGCCACCCCTTCCCTCTCGGCTGAACCCGGCCCAGGCCGAGGTGCTGGAAGCTCTCGGCGCCCGCCCGCAGGAACGCCCGGCCTTCGACCCGCGACTGCGGGCCGAGCTGCGCCAGGCTCTTCAGGAGCGCCTGGCACCGATGGTCGACCGGTTGCCGAAGGCTGAGGTGCTCTGGGTGAGCAAGCACCTGCTGTCCACCGTGCACGGCTGCGAGGGGCTGTTCCTCGCCCGCGATGCGGAGGACTTCGAGTGGAACACCGCCAACGCGCGCGGCACCGTGTCCCACAAGGCCATCGAGCTGTCGGTCAGCTGGCGCGGCGACCCGGCTCCAGGTCACCTGGTCGACGAGGCGATCGCACGCCTCATCGCCGGAGGCGACGGGCTGGCCGACTTCCTCGGGGCGCTCGGCGAGGGCGAGCGAGCGGAGCTGCACGGCGAGGCGGTCGAGCGGGTGGCCATGTTCCTCGAGTGCTTCCCACCACTGGAGGCGCGCTGGCGACCCGTGCCGGAGAGCCGGCTCCGCACCGACCTGTGCGACGACAGGATCGTGCTCTCCGGGAAGGTCGACCTGACGATCGGCAGACCCGAGGGCAACCGGGCCGGCAAGGTCCTCATCGACC
This sequence comes from Actinomycetota bacterium, assembly GCA_049325515.1. Taxonomy (GTDB): domain Bacteria; phylum Actinomycetota; class Acidimicrobiia; order Acidimicrobiales; family VFJN01; genus VFJN01. The sequence goes on from JBMOLI010000022.1 coordinate 74,935, forward strand.
TCAAGACCGGCAGCTTCTCGCCCAGCCACCGCGATGACCTGCGCTTCTACGCCCTCATCGAGACGCTCCGCCTCGGCGTGCCTCCCCGGCTCCTCGCCAGCTACTACCTCGACGGCGGCCGGCTCCAGGACGAGACCGTGACCGAGCCCTTGCTCGAGGCCGCGCTCGAGCGAGTGGTCCACGGAGTGGAGGCCGCGGTGGCCCTTCGCTTCGAAGGGAAGGAGCCCGTGCTGCGGCCCGGCACCCCGTGCAGGTGGTGTCCGCGTCGCCTCGACTGCGTGGTCGGCAGGCGCTGGATGGAGGATCGCGACGACCAGGACGGCTGGTGAGGCCAGGGCACTAGCATCGGGCCGATGGCGTCCGCGAAGCCGACCAAGGGGACAAAGCGCCCCGCCGCCAACGGCGCCCTTGGGAGCACGGGTGCGATGTCGGTCAACGTGACGAAGAAGGCCACCAAGATCACCGAGGCTCGCCCGGCGAGGGTCGACATCCGCGAGGACGTCTCCCACTCGGTGGCACTCGTGCCGGTGCTGCCGCGTGAGGACGAGTGCGAGCCGCTCGACGACCCGCGCCACTCAGATGTCGACGAGTGGGGACGTTCCGAGCACATGCGCGAGATCGCGCGCCGCCTGTATGACCCGCTGTATCGGTCCTGGCATCGAGTCGAGTGGGAGGGCCTCGACAAGATCCCGCCGACCGGCGGCGCGCTGCTCGTCGCCAACCACGCCGGCGCGATCCCGGCCGATGCGCCTGCGATCATGCACGGGATCGAGACCGAGCTCGGTCGCCCCGTGTATGGGCTGGCCGACGAGATGTTCAAGCGCCTGCCCGTCGTCGGCACGATGTGGTCGCGCGTCGGCGGCGTGCTGGCTCACCCCGACAACGCGTACCGCTTGCTGCGCGAGCAGGACCAGCTCGCTCTCGTGTTCCCGGAGGGCACGAAGGGCACGGGCAAGACCTACAGCGAGCGCTACCAGCTCCGTCGATTCGGGCGCGGCGGCTTCGTGCAGATCGCGATGCGGGCCGGGGTCCCGGTGATCCCGCTTGCAGTCGTGGGCTCCGAGGAGGCGATGCCGATCCTCTGGAAGAGCCCGCAGCTCGCCAAGCTCCTCGGCGTGCCCTACGTGCCGGTGACGGCGAACATGTTCGCGTTCGCAGCACTGGGGCCCCTCGGCGCTGCGCTCACGCTGCCATCCAAGATCAAGATCCGGGTGCTCGACCCTGTGCACTTCGACGTCGAGCCCGACCAGCCCCGCTACTCGCGCAGTCGGATCATGGACGAGTCGGAGGCCATCCGGCAGACGATCCAAGAGGCGCTCTTCGACATGCTCAAGGCCCGCACCTCGGTCTGGTTCGGCTGATGATCACGCGTGCTCCGGGCGTCGCTTCCCTCCTGCCTCCGCACGTGCCTCCCGGCGACCGGCGGAGCCGGCTCGCCTCCGGCCTGGCTGGCACGCGCTGATGGGTAAGCGCGTTCTGATCACGGGGCTCGGCACGTTCTGGGGAGGCCGCGTCGCGCAAGCGCTCGAGGCCGACCCTGAAGTCGACGTGATCGTCGGCCTCGATCGCTTCGAGCCCGAGGTGCAGCTCGAGCGCACCGAGTACGTGCGCAGCGACGAGAGCTACTCCATCCTCGCCAGGATCGTGAAGGCGGCGCGCATCGACACGATCGTCCACACGTTCCTGGTGGTCGACTCGACGATGATGCGCTCGCGCTCGATCCACGAGATCAACGTGATCGGCACGATGAACCTGTTTGCCGCCGCGTCCGCGCCCGACTCGACCGTGCGCGACGTCGTCGTCAAGTCCTCAACGCTGGTCTACGGCGCTGATCCTCGGGACCCCACCTGGTTCTCCGAGGAGTCTCGCCGCGCCGCGCCGCCCAAGAGCGTCGTGGAGCGCAGCCTGCTGGCGGTGGAGGGCTACGTGCGCGACTTCGCCATCGACAACCCGCACGTCTCTGTGGCCGTGCTGCGCTTCTCCAACGTGCTGGGGCCCGACATCACCACCCCGCTCGCGAAGGCTCTCGAGCTGCCGGTGGTGCCGAGCATCTTCGGCTACGACCCGCGCCTGCAGTTCGTCCACGAGAGCGACGTCGTGCGCGCCATCCTCTTCGCGCTCGAGACGCAGCTGCAGGGTGTCTACAACGTCGCGGGCGACGGGCTCATCCCCTGGAGCGAGGTGGCGAAGATCTGCGGCAAGCGCACGTTCCCGCTTCCACCGCTCGGGATGAACCTGCTCTCCAGCCCTCTGGCACGCCTTCGCGTCATCGACCTGCCCGAGGAGCTGCTCGCACTGCTGCGCTACGGCCGCGGCGTCGACAACCGCCGACTGAAGCAGGCCGGCTTCGATTACCGGTACACGTCAGCGGGAGCCGTCGCCGACTTCGTGGAGTCGCTGCGCATCCGCCGGATGGTCGGCGCCAGCGCCACCGCCTACCAGTACGAGCGCGACGTGGAGCAGTTCTTCCGGCACAGCCCCGCGGTCATCCACGACGACTGACCGCCACCGCGCACCCAGCGCGGGAACGCTCTAGTTGCCGTTGGTCGACCAGTGCCAGGGCTCGGACGGGAGGTTGTAGAAGCCGTAGCCGCCAGCGTTGGCATCGAGCCACTTGAAGGCGGGGTGGCTCTGCGACGGTATGGCCCGGCCGCTGGAGGTGAAGTCGATCGCCAGCCCCTGCTCGTGCATCGACGAACCGGGTGGCGCGGTGGGCACGGTGCAGCCGTTGTCGCAGTCGTGCTCGTCCCACAGCTCCTGCTGGCGCTGTGAGCTGCGCCACCCCCATCCGCAGAGAGCGAGAGAGCTCGGGGCGGCGTTCAAGAGCGCCTGGGTCTCGTCCGCGATTGACGAGGCCACGGTGATCGACCCCCCGGTGGCGGGACAGGAGACGGTGGACAGGTCGCCGTTGAACGTGGAGCCACCGCCACCGCCGCGTGATCGACCTCCGGCGGCCGCCGCCTTGCGAGCCAGCTCGGCCTGCTCGGCCGCGATCTTGGCGGACAGCTCTGAGTCGAGCTGCTCGAGGAAGGCGGCCTCGCCCAGTGCACGAGCGAGGCGAGCGTTGACCTCCGCCGCGTAGGCGGCCTGCTGGTCGCGCGCGGCGGTGAGCTCGCCCAGCCGATCGGCTGCCTCCGCTCGCTTCGCCTCCGCGCGCTTCGAGGCCGCCTCGGCGAGCTCACGCTGGACCTCGAGGTCCTCCTCGGCCGCGCTCAGGCGATCGAGCAGGTCGGCATCGTTGGTGTTGCGAAGATCGAGAAGGGCACGCTTCTGAGCCGCCTCGCTGGGATCTTCGGTGTCGAGCGCAGCCAGAGCATCGTCGGCTGGCGGGTGCACGAAGGCCTGCACCGCGAACTCGCGGATCTGCTCGCGCAGGTCCTTGATCTCGGCCGTCTTCGCCTTCACCGCGGCGGTCGCCTGGGCGAAGGCCTCCTCGGCCTCGGCCGCGGCCCGGTTGGCCTCGGCGAGCAATGCCTCTTGACCGGCCACGTTGGCCTGCAGCGCGTCGAGGGCCGCCTCGACCTCGGCGTCGGTGGCCTGCAGCGCGTCGACCTGGACGGCCAGCTGCGCTTGCTGAGCCCGCACCCTCTCGCGCTCCTCCGACGCGCTGGTGTCGGTGCGCTGCGCCATGACCCCGCCCGGCGACAGGACGGCGGCCGCCGCCAGCAGCGCGGCTAGCGCCTTGATCGGTGGACGGGATACGAGGGGGAAGCGCACAAACCTCACCGTGGGTTGGGGGATTACGGCTCTCAGTGACCACATGGTCCCCCGGAGCCACACAAACAACAAGCCCCACTCGTACCACAAGGTCACACCGCCACCGAAGCCTCGGGGCTGACACGGAACTGTAACAATCCGGCCTCTCGAAGTCACGTCATCGACACACACAGCGGCTTGTTGCGAGGTCCGGGAGAGGTGCCAGACTTCGCCCATGCCGCTCGTCCGCACTGACATCTCAGGGGGCGTGGCCACCGTCACGCTGGCCGACCCAGACCGCCGGAACGCCCTGACCCTGCCCATGGTCACCGAGATCGTGGACATCTTCGACCACCTCGAGGCCGACCCGGCCGTAGGCGCCGTGGTCGTGACCGGGGAGCCCCCGGCGTTCTGTGCCGGCGCCGACCTGTCGCACCTGTCATCGTCGGCCGATCGCAGCCCGGAGACGGGGCTCAGGTCGATCTACGAGGGCTTCCTGCGCATCGGCCGCTCCCCTCTCCCCACGTTGGCCGCGGTGAACGGCGCTGCGGTCGGTGCCGGCATGAACCTCGCTCTCGTGTGCGACGTCCGCCTGGCCGGCGCCCGCGCCCGCTTCGACACCCGCTTCCTGCAGCTGGGCCTGCACCCAGGCGGCGGGCACACGTGGATGTTCAGGCGCATCGCCGGGCCGCAGGCGGTGGCCGCGACGGTTCTCTTCGGCGAGATCCTCGATGGCCCCGAGGCGGAGCGGGTCGGGCTGGTCTGGCGCTGCGTGGCCGACGACGAGCTGCTCGCTGAGGCGCAGCGTCTCGCCTCGCACGCGGCAGGGGCGCCGAGGGAGCTGGTCGCCCGCACGAAGGCCACGATCGCCGACATGGCCGGCATCGATTCCCACGAGGCCGCCGTCGACCGCGAGCTCGTGCCGCAGGTGTGGTCGCTGGAGCAGCCCGCCTTCAAGGAGCGGGTCGCGGCGCTCCAAGCCAGGATCACATCGAAGTAGCAGTCACTCGATCCAGTCCCGCAGCAGCTGTTCACGCCGCTGCTCCCACTCCTCCACGGTGATGGCGTAGCGGATGTGGTCCTCCCAGGTGCCGTTGATCTCGAGGTAGCGCTGGGCGACGCCCTCGTCTCTGATGTCGAGCTTCTCCACCACGCGCCGGCTCGCCGTGTTGCGGGGGATGATCGAGATCTGCACGCGGTGCAGGTGCAGGTCCTCGAAGGCGGCGCGGCACAGGCACACCAGAGCCTCGGGCACGTGCCCCTTGCCGGCCTGCGCTTCATCGATCCAATAGCCGACGTAGGCGCTCTGGAAGGGCCCCCGCTGCACGATCGACAGGTTGATCTCCCCGGCGAAGCTGCCGTCGACGAAGATCCCGTAGCCGTAGCCGGTGCCGAGCTGGCGCTCCCGCTGGCGCGCACCGCAGCGCACCGCGAAGGCGTCGCGGCTCTCCGTCGGGTCAGGGGCCCCCGCCGTGCGCATCGGCTCCCACTTGAGGAGCCAGTCGGCGTTGCGGCGGCGCACCTCGCGCCAGGCGGCGAAGTCGTCGACCGTGAGCGGGCGCAGCAGCACGCGGCGGCCGATCAGCATCGTCGTCACGGTCAGACCGCCTCTCGTATCGCCGTCACGGCGGATGAGTCCTCGAGCGAGGAAAGGTCACCGGGATCTGTCCCTGCCGCGACGGCGCGCACGACGCGGCGCACCACCTTGGCGCTGCGAGTCTTGGGGAGCGTTCGCACGAAGCGGATGCCGGCCGGTCGGAAGCTCTTGCCGAGCTTGTCTGCCACCAGATCGGTGAGCTCGTTCCGCAGATCCTCGGCGGGTGCAGCACCTTCGGCCAGCACCGCGAACGCCCAAAGCTGCTCGCCCTTGCGCTCGTCCGGCAGCCCGACCGCGGCTGCCTCCACCACGCTCGGATGGGAGACGAGGGCGCTCTCGACCTCGGCGGGACCGAGGCGCTTGCCGGCCACCTTGATCGTGTCGTCGCTGCGACCGTGCAGGAACCACTCGAGCTGGCCCTCGTCGGTCAGCCGCACGGAGGCCCAGTCACCGTGCACCCAGACGTCCGGCCAGCGGGACCAGTAGGTGGCCAGGTAGCGATCGGGATCTCGGTAGATGCCGCGCGTCATGCCCGGCCACGGCTTGGTGCAGACCAGCTCACCGACGGCTCCGCGCAGTGGGCGGCCGCGATCGTCGTAGACGTCGACGGCCATGCCGAGGCTCGGGCCGCCCAGCGACATCGGGCTGATGGGCTGAACGGGGTGGGGCGACAGGAAGCAGGCGCCGACCTCGGTGCCGCCGGAGAGGTTGATGACCGGGCAGCGGCCGCCGCCCACGTGGTCGGAGTACCAGTGCCACGGCTCCTCGTTCCACGGCTCGCCGGTCGAGGCGAGGATCCGCAGCCCCGACAGGTCGTGCGCGACGACCGGCTCTGTGCCGTGAGCCATCAGCGCCCGCACGAGTGTGGGGCTGATGCCGCAGTGCGTGGCCCGTTGGCGCGCCAGCACCTCCCACAGACGACCCGGGCCGGGATGGTCAGGCGCGCCGTCGTACAGGACCAGCGTGGCACCGTTGGCCAGGCCGGCGGTGAGGAGCCACGGTCCCATGATCCAGCCGAGGTCGGTCAACCAGAACACCCGGTCCCCAGGCTTGATGTCCGTCTGGAAGGCACCCTCCTCGGCGACCTTCACGGTCCATCCACCGTGCACGTGCACGACTCCTTTGGGCCGGCCCGTGGTGCCCGAGGTGTAGGCGAGGAAGAGGGTGTGCTCGCTGTCGACCTGCGCGGTGGGGAACGGCTCGGTCGCCGGTTGCGGCCATGGCTGGATGCGCTCGTCGTGCGACGCGGCTGCGCCCATCCGCGGCACCAGCACGATCGTGCGCAGGCTCGACAGACCGTCGACTGCGGCGAGCGCCGTCTCGAGCATCGGAACCGACTTGGCGCGCCGCGGGAAGGCATCTGCGGTGACGAGTGCAACGGCGTCCGCATCGTCGAGGCGCACGCGCACGGCCTCGGCGCCGTAGCCGGAGAAGACGGGCACGAACACCGCTCCCAGCTTGGCGACAGCGAGCACCGCCGCGATCGTCTCCGGCAGCATCGGAAGGTAGATGCCGACGGCGTCGCCCGCGCCGACGCCGCGCTCGGCCAGGAGGTGCGCCAGGCCGTCCGCTTCGGCCCGCATCTCGCGGTAGCTCCACGACCGGCGGTCACCGGCCTCGCCCTCCCATGTGAGGGCCTCGGCGTCGGGTGTGGCCGCCGCCCAGCGATCGCAGCAGGCGTCGGCCAGGTTGGTGCGCCCGCCGTCGAACCACGTCGTCCACGGGATGCCGCGGCTGTCGTCCAGCACCGTGCCGTACGGCGTGCTGAACGGGATGCCCAAGAAGTCGACGACCGCATCCCAGAACCAGGCCGGGTCCTCGACCGAGCGCGCGTGCAGCTCGGCCAGCCCGCTGATGCCATGGAGCGCTCCGAATCGACCGACGTTCGTCGTCGACCACGCGTCGATCGGTGGGCGCCATGCACCGCTCATGCAGCGCTCCCGCCTCGTGACTCGCCTTCGCTCCCCACCACGATCGGTGACCCTACGCCGATCAGACGTCGACCGACTCCGCCAAGCTGAACACGAGCCCGTCGAGGATGTCTGCCTCGGACACGAGCATCTCGTCGATGCCGAGAGTGCGGAAGAGCGCCACCAGCACGCAGCAGCCCCCGACGATCACATCGGCCCGCGCGGCTTCGAGCCCCGGGTTGAACACGCGATCGTCCAGGGCTTCGGTGGCGAGGGTGCGGAACACGTCCTCGGCTGCCGCGCGCGTGAGGCGGAAGTGGTGGATGGCATCCCGATCCCACTCGCTCAGGCCCATCTCGACCGCAGCGACGGTGGTCACGGTGCCAGCCAACCCGACGACCGTGCGTGCCGCGTGCACCAGCGGGATCTCGCGAAGGACGTCGTCGATCTCGCTGATCGCCTCGCCGATCGCGTTGGAGAGCTCCTCCGGCGCCGGCGGATCGGATGCGAGGTGCTTCTCGCTCAGGCGCACGCAGCCCACGTCGATCGATCGCACTGCCTCCAGGTGGTTCGTGCCGACGATCAGCTCCGTCGATCCACCTCCGATGTCGACGACGAGGAACGGACCGTCGGCGGGGTCGAGCTCCGCGGTGGCCCCGCTGAAGCTCAGCTCGCCCTCCTCCTCGCCGCTGATCAGCTCAGGCCGCACCCCGATGGCGGCTTCGGCGGCGTCGAAGAAGGCATCGGCGTTGCTCGCATCACGCGCCGCCGACGTGGCCGTCATGCGGATGGCGGAGGCGCCGTGCGCGTCGATCGCCTCCTTGTAGCTGCGCAGCACCGCGATGGTGCGGTCGATCGCGGCCGGGTCGAGCCGACCCGTTGCGTCGACTCCTGCGCCGAGCCTCGTGATCGTGGCTTGGCGGTCGAGCGCTCGCCGAGTGCGCCCCTTGCCCTCGCTGATCAGCAGGCGGGTTGAGTTCGTTCCGCAATCGATGGCGGCCAGGATCGACATCGCCCGCAACCTACCGGTGCCGCGGTGCTGGCCGTGCGCCGCCGCGGAGGGGCGACCTCGCCGATCGGGGGGTTCAGAGACCGAGCGGCGAGTCGGACGGACCGTCGCTGGCGGGATCACCGCTGGCGGATGGCTCGCAGCCGATCGACTCGCCCAGCACCTCGGCCCCGATGCACGACCCACCAGCGGTGACCTCGGCGACGCCGTCGACACCCACGGTGACTGGGTCATCCGAGTCGGAGGCCGGCGGTGAGCTGGGCGGCTCGGGCGCGGTGGGGTCGGTCGACGGGGTACTGGTGCCGCCGGTACGAGGCAGGGCGTCGCCGGCTGGGGAGGTGGGCGCCGTCGAGGAGGACGGCGCGCCGGCCGAGCGGGCAATCTCAGCCGGCAGCGCCGATGAAGCGGCACCGGAGGTGGTGCCGAGCGAAAGGGTCGGGAAGCCAGAACCGTCGAGAGAGATGGGCGGCAGATAGCCGACGGGACCAGCGCTGGCGCTCTCACCCTCACCGGAGAGCGGGTGGGTCAAGTCGGGCTTGGCGCGGCCGCCACGACCGCTGAGGAGGGTTGCGCCGGTGATGCCGAGCGCTATGACAGCGGCGGCCGTTCCGGCCAGAGCCCGCTGGGCCCACACCGGGATCGGCTCACCCCCGGGCAGGGCGAGGTGGAGCGGCCCGGTGCGGCGCACGAGCGACGAGGACCACCGCTCGGCAGCGACAGCGGCAAGAGAGGCCGCCGGCGCCGCGACGGTGCTGCGGAGCACCACCACCAGATCGTCGAGCCCCGCTAGGCGCTGGCGGCACTCTGGACAGTCGTCGAGGTGTCCGCGCACCCGGCGCTCGTCGCGCGGCGACAGGCACCCGCTGGCGTAGCCGGACAGGTGACCGGCTGTGCGGCGGCAGATGGCCGGCGCGGCTCCAAGACCAGCCTGGAGCACCTCTTCGCGCAGCCCGAGCCGGGCGCGCTCGACGAGCGATCCTTGATCGTTGTCGCCCGGCTCCAAGCCGACGACCCGGGTGGCGTCGAGGACAGGCCAGCCCTCTACGTCGACGAGCCACAAGGCGCTGCGCCAGCGCTCCGGTAGCGCGTCGAACGCGGCACGCACGCGAGCGGCGTCACCGGAAGGGCCCTCCGGAGCCGCTGCTGGCGCGAGTGGGGCGGCTTCATTGGCTGCTCGGCGCGTGGCGCTGAGGAGCGCCACCCGGATGCGGTGGCCGGCTTGGCCGAGGTCTGCGGGGCTCGAGGCCAGCGTGCTCGCGAAGGCGCTCGCAACGGCGGCGTCGGCGGCCTGGGTGCCGGCTGCGATGGCGTGCGCCAGGCGCCAGGCGGGCGCGGCATGGCGCCGGTAGAGCTCTTCGAAGGCCGGCCGACTCCCTTGGCGCGCCCGGTCGGCGAGCACACGATCCTGTAGCAGCCTGACGTCCTGATCCGCCCCCATGTGGGCCAATTCGACCTTGTGGTGGCCTTCTCCTGCTTTGCTCGGAAGGGCCTAGCGGCACTTGCCGGGCGCCCTCCCTCGGAGTTGTCCGCTGCCGGCGGGTGGCGTGTAGCGTCTCTGTTGTTACCGGACGGTAACTTAGAGGTGCGCCGAGGGGCGCACGTCTCCCGCACAACCGTGAGGTGCCTGAATGGCCGAGTTCTCGCTCCAGCTCAACGACGACCAGAAGCAGCTCCAGAGCTGGGTCCACGACTTCGCCGACTCCGTCATCCGCCCGGCCGGCGAGGAGTGGGACGAGCGGGAGGAGACTCCCTGGCCGATCATCCAGGAGGCCGCCAAGATCGGGCTGTACGGCTTCGACTTCATGGCGCAGGCCATGGGCGACCCGACGGGGCTCACGCTCCCGGTGGTGATGGAGGAGCTGTTCTGGGGCGACGCCGGGATCGCGCTGTCGATCTTCGGCTCCGGCCTCGCCGCCGCTGGCATCGCCGGCACGGGCACGCCCGAGCAGGTCTTCGAGTGGGTGCCGCAGTGCTACGGCGACGCCGACGACGTGAAGCTGGGCGCCTACTGCGTGTCGGAGCCCGACGCCGGATCCGACGTGAGCTCGCTGCGCACCAAGGCCGTCTACGACGAGGCCAAGGACGAGTGGGTGATCAACGGCACCAAGGCGTGGATCACCAACGGCGGGATCGCCAACGTCCACGTCGTCGTCGCCACCGTCGAGCCTGAGCTGAAGGGCCGGGGTCAGGCCAGCTTCATCGTCCCGCCCGGCACCCCCGGATTGTCGCAGGGCCAGAAGTACAAGAAGCACGGCATCCGCGCCTCGCACACGGCTGAGGTCGTGCTCGACGACGTCCGCGTGCCCGGCTCGTGCCTCCTGGGCGGCAAGGAGCGGCTCGACGCCAAGCTGGCCAAGGCGCGCGAGGGCATGCGCACCGGCGAGAAGCAGCCTGCCATGTCGACCTTCGAGTCGACGAGGCCGGCCGTCGCCGCCATGGCCGTGGGCATCGCTCGAGCCGCCTACGAGTACGCACGCGACTACGCCAAGGAGCGCCAGGCCTTCGGCAAGCCGATCATCATGAACCAGGCGATCGCCTTCATGCTGGCCGACATGGCCACCGAGATCGACGCCTCCCGCCTGCTGGTCTGGCGGGCCGCCTGGCTCGCCAACAACGGTGGCTACACCAACGCCGAGGGCTCGATGTGCAAGCTCAAGGCGGGGCGAACGGCCACCTGGGTGACCGAGCGGGCCATCCAGATCCTCGGCGGCTACGGCTACGTCCGTGAGTACCCGGTCGAGCGCTTCCACCGAGACGCCAAGATCATGGACATCTTCGAAGGCACCGAGCAGATCCAGCAGCTCGTCATCTCGAGGGCGATCAGCGGCCTCCGCATCGAGTAGCTCGCCTCATCTGCCTCGGGCGATCTCGTCGGCCAGGGCCTCGAGGTACGGGAGAGCGGCTCGATCCTGGGTCGGTCGGCGGCACGCTTCGAGGCGATGATGTCGTCGAGGGCGGCAAGGAGAGGACGGGCTCCTTCTAGGCGCCGTCGGCCTCCATGTTCTTGGTGACGACCTCGAGGGTCCGTCGCAGCTCGATGGTTGGGCTGAACTCGACGACCTCGGTGCCCTGGGTGAGCACGGGCGTGTGGCCTGGCGCCACGTAGTAGGCGTCGCCGGTGTTGAACGTCTCCTCGCCGGCCGCGGTGCGGAAGATGACGCTGCCGCTCAAGACGTAGCCCCAGTGCTCGCACTGGCAGCGGTCGTCGGGAAGCCCGGCGAAGACGGGGGCGAGATCGGCGTCTTCGGTGTAGCGCTCGAAGGCGACGGTGTAGCCGCCGTCGAAGTCCTCGAGATGGCCCTCGTAGCCGGGCACCTCGACGGTCTCTGAAGCGGTGGCCTTTGATGCCTTGGGCATGGTGATGTTCTCCTTGTTCGTGATCGGTTGGATCGTGAGGTCACTCGCCGACCAGCGCGGCGCAGCCGTCTAGGTCGCCGAGGTGGGCGTCGGCGAGCGAGCGGACTAGCGACGGCAGCGTGCCGACGCCCAGCTGGACGATGCCCTTCACCTCGTCGCCAACGAATCCCGGCGCGATGAGGGTCTCGGCGACCGTGACGGTGGCGACGCAGCTCGCGGTGGGAGACGGGTGCTGCGGTGAAGCGCCAGCCTCGGTGGTCGTGGCGACCAGCGACGCTGCGATGGTGCTCACCGCTGCTGCCGCCAGGCGGATCGCGCTGCGGGTCCTCATGGTTTGACCTCCGGTGCTTGAAGTGTGCTGTCACCCTCTAGGCGCCACACCGGCCATGGCATCGCCATGACTCCTACGATCGGTGACCATGCCGTTGGTGGACGAAGGCCTGGTGGACGAAGGCCTGGTGGGGAGGACGCGTGAGCTGGCGCAGATCGATGCGCTGCTCGACTCCGTGGCTGGTGGTAACGCGTCGATCGTCGTCGTCACGGGTGAGGCGGGTGTCGGCAAGACCGCCTTGCTCGACGCCGCGGCGCGCCGAGCGGACGACCGTGGCTTCGCGGTGGCGATCGGGCGGTGCTCGGCGAGCGAGTCTCCGCCGTACTGGCCGTGGCCCCGCGTGCTTCGGAGGCTCGGGGGGTCAGACGAGCAGCTGTCGCGGCCAGACGTCGCCGGGCGGCCGGCGTTGTTCGCCGCCGCGGCGGACCGACTGGAACAAGCGAGCGACGAACGTCCCGTGTTCGTCGCGCTCGATGACCTGCAGTGGGCCGACGAGTCCTCCCTCGCGCTCGGGTCGTTCCTTGCCGCTGCCACAGCCGGGTTGCGCATCGCTCTCGCGTTCGGCGTGCGCGACGAGGCAGTGGACATGGCTTCACCGCTGATGGAGTGGTTGGGAGCGCTGCCCGCCGACGTCGTGCGCCTCCCCCTCGCCGGGCTCGACCAACACGCGATCTCGAGCTTGGTTCGCAGCCTCCTCGCGTACGACCCTCCCACCGCAATGATCGACGAGCTGCACGCCCGGACCGGCGGCAATCCATTGTTCGTCAAGGAGTGCGCCCGGCTGCTCGCCGCGCAAGACGGTTCGACAACCATCGTCGTGCCAGAGCGGGTTCGCCAGGTCATCACCAGGCGGGTGGCCCGCCTGAGTGCCGGTTCCTACACGGTGGTGGCCGCGGCGTCGGTGGCCGACGACTTCGACCTCGACCTGCTCGCCGGACTGACCGACATGCCCGTTGCCCAGGTTGCCGACGGGCTTGGTGAGACGCTCGAGGCTCGGCTCGTCGTCCTGGACGACGACGGCTATCGGTTCGCCCACGCACTGATCCGTGAGACGCTGCTCGAGACCCAACCGGCCGGCCGGCGCGCCGACCTCCACCAACGGACCGCGACCGCCATCGAGGCGCGCCTCGAGCGGATGCCCCTCGACGCACGCGCTGCGCTGGCAGCCCAGGCGGCAGCCCACTGGGCCCGGGTCCCGGGCGGCGGCCGCCTGCGAGCGGCGCGCCTCGCGAGCGAAGCCGCCCGCAGCTCAGCCGTCCAGCTCGCGTACGACCACTCCGCCACCCTCTACCAATGGGCTCAGGACCTCGGCGACGACAGCCTCGACACGCTCACGGAGCTCGGCGAAGCGCAAGTCCTCGCCGGTCGCCTCGACCAAGGCCGCGAGACACTGGCCACGGCCGCCCTCCGCGCAGCCATCGAGCGCAGCGGCGAAGCGCTCGCCCGGGCGGTGCTGGCGGCAGGATCTGGCGTCGGAGGCTACGAGGTAGACGTCCGTGACCACCAACAGGTCCCGCGACTGCGCGACGCGCTCTCGCTGCTCGGGGATGACGACAGCTCCTTGCGCTCGGCCACCCTCGCCCGCACTGCCCTCGTCGATACCTCCCTCACCATCGAACGTCGCTCGGCGCTTGCTGATGATGCGGCCGCCATGGCCGGGCGAGTCGGCGACAGCGCCGGGGAAGTCGCCGCTCTCGCTGCCCGCTGCGACATCCTGTCTGGACCCGACCACGTGGATGACCGACTGGCCGCCACCACTCGCATGGTCGAGCTCGCCCAGCGACACGGCGACCCGGTGACTGTGCTCGTGGCGAGGCGGCACCGGCTTCTCGCGCTCCTCGAGCACGGCGAGATCGGCCGCGTTGACGACGAGATCGCCGCCTATGCCCGGACCAGCGACCACCTCCGCCTCCCTCTGTACTCCTGGATCGTGCCGATCTGGCATGGGATGCGGGCGCTCATGGACGGCGACCGGCCGAGCGCCGCGGACCAGTGCGACGCCGCCGAGGCGCTCGGCCGATCCGCCGGGAGCGCCAACGCCGATGTCCTCGCCTTCTCGCTGCGATTTGCCATCGACCGCTCATCAGGCTCCACCGCGGCTCTCGACCCGGACGTGGAGCGCATCCTGGGCGAGTACGCCGGATATCCGGCGGCCGACAGCATGCGAGCGGTTCACCTCCTGCTCACGGGCCGCGATGCTCAGGCCCGGCGACTGCTCCAGCGGCGCATGACCGCAGGGATCGAGTCGGTCCCGCGCGACTCGGAGTGGGTCGAAGCGCTGTGGAACCTCGGCGAGGTCGCCGCGGCCGTGGCAGAGCTCGATGCCGTCGAGGCCATCTACGACGCGCTCGTCCCACACGCTGATCTGTGGGCGGTCGACGGCGTCGGAGCGGCATGCTACGGCGCCATCTCCCACCAGCTCGGCCGCCTGAGCATCGCCCTCGACCGACGTCAACAAGCACAGGAGTGGTTGGACGCTGCTGCGCGGGCCCATGAGTCCGCCGGAGCCGAACACCTCGCCGCAACAACAGAAGCCCTCCGGCGCTCGCTGACACCACGCCCGCCACGCCCACCAAAGAACACCGCGGCTGCTCTCGGCGAGCTGACCCGAGATGGGCCGGTCTGGCACGTCCAGTGGCAAGGCACCGCCACCACCGTCCGTCATTCCAAGGGCATCCTCGACATCGCCCGGCTGCTCGAACGACCCGGCCATGAGATCCACGCTCTCGACCTGATGGACCCCAGCGGGTCAGCACTCGACACAGGCGGCACCGGACCGATGCTCGACGACACGGCACGGCGCGCCTACAAGCAGCGCCTCGAGGAGCTCGAGGACGACCTCGACGAGGCGACCTCGATGGCCGACGACGGCCGTGTCGCACAGCTCGAGCACGAGCGCGATGTCGTCGTCGCCGAGATCACGCGGGCCTACGGGCTCGGAAACCGCCCCCGAACCGTCGGCGACCCCGCCGAGCGCGCCCGCAAGGCGGTGGGCATGCGCATAACCACCGCGATCAAGGCCATCGCCGTCACAGACGTAGAGCTGGCGCGGCACCTCGATCGCAGCCTCGTCACCGGCCGGTACTGCAGCTACCAGCCCGAGACCAGCACGAGGTGGCAGGTCAGTAGATAGGGCGGCCCCGGGCCCCGGGCACTCCGAGTACAAGAACTCGGCGGAATCGGGCGGACTCGACGGACTGCGCAGTCGGGCTCGACGAACCGGGGTTGAGACTTGCGGCCGATTGGTATGGCTCCGTCGCCGCTGCCAGCATCGATGTCGCACAGGACTCGATCAAATCCCCTAGACGAGGAGCAGTGCGAAGCATGGCGACGGCACGCAAGGCCAAGCAGGGCCGAGACGAGGGATCCGAATCGGCGACGGTGCTGCCGCTGCCGGGGCTCGGGGCGACGCACTCCGAGCTCGTCCGGCAGGCAGCGATCACCCGCTGGACCAAGGTGCACGGCCACGACGTCGCCTACCGCCAGGCCGGATCCGGTCCCCTGCTGGTGATGATCCACGGGATTGCGGGCAGCTCGGGCACGTGGGTGCCTTCCATGCCGCTGCTCGCCGAGCGCTTCACCGTCATCGCACCCGATCTGCTGGGCCATGGCGAGTCAGCCAAGCCCCGAGGCGACTACAGCCTCGGCGCGTATGCCTCCGGCGTCCGCGACCTGCTGGGCGTGCTCGGCCACGACCGCGCCACCGTGGTCGGCCACAGCCTCGGCGGCGGCATCGCCATGCAGTTCGCCTACCAGTTCCCGCAGATGGCCGAGCGGCTCGTGCTCGTGTGCAGCGGTGGCCTCGGCAAGGAGGTCAACCCTCTGCTGCGTGCCCTCAGCGTGCCAGGTTCGGAGTACGTGCTCCCCGCGGTGCTGGCACCGCAGCTCCACTCGATCGTGGCGCGGGTCGGGGGCGTGTTCGGCCGCCTCGGTCTGCGGGCAGACCCGTTCCTCACCGAGGTCTGGGCAGCCTGGAGCAGGCTCACCGACGTGCGCGCTCAGCGAGCCTTCATCCACACGATCCGCGCCGTGATCGACGTCGCAGGTCAGCGCGTCAGCGCCCGCGATCGCCTCTACCTGGCGCACGAGATCCCCACGATGGTCGTGTGGGGCGACCACGACGCCGTCATCCCCGTGAGCCACGCGCACATCGCGCACGAGCTGATCCCCGGCAGCCGCCTCGAGATCGTCGAGAACGCCGGGCACTTCCTGCCCATCGAGCGGCCCGAGCTGATCGATCGACTGCTCAGCGACTTCGTCGCCACCACGTCTCCAGCCAACGTCTCCCCCGCGCGCTGGCAGGAAGTCCTCGCCAACCACGGTTGACGCGACGTCTGTGAACCCCAGCGTCCGCATGGCGGACGTGGTGGTTCACAGACCTTGCTTGGTGATCCATCGGCCGACGGGATCGTCGCCGCCAGCCAGGTACCAGGCGTAGTGGGCGTGCAGGCACTTGACGCCAAAGCGGGTGCCGCCGACGCCACCGGCGGGGCGATGGCCCGTGTAGCCGGGTGGGATGGCCGCGTCTCGCTCGGCCGCATAGCGCAGGTGAGCCTGCTCCAGCTCGTCCGGATCGATCTCCCGCTGCGCCTTGCGCACGCCGCCCGCGGCCTCGAGGCGCGAGATGAGAGTGCGCTCGGGCTCTCCGACGAGCCAGTACAGCGTGGGCATCGGCGTGCCGTCGTCGAGGAACGGAGCGTTCCTGAGCACGACCGGGCTTCCGTCCTTGTGGCGCACGACGACCTCGAAGTCGCCCTGCACCGGCCGGCCGAGGAGCTCCTCGACGACCTCCCGGTCCGCCTGAGACGCCACTACTTCCGTCGGCGGCCGAACAGCCTCTTCAGCAACCAGAGCACCGCGATGACCGCCAGGACTGGACCGACGCGCTTGGCGACAGGGCTGCCGGCGGCACTGATCAGGTCGACCGGCTGAGCCGGGGGATGATCGACCCGCCGCACGCCCGACGGGGCGGTGGCGGGTTGGGCTACAGGCTGAGCCGGAGTGGCGGGGGTCGGCTCCGGCTGGATGACAGGCGCCGGGGAGGCAGTGGCGGCAGGGGCGGGCGCCTCTGGCTCGGCAGGCTGCGCCGCTGCGGGCGACGGGTCGGCGTCGGGCGCCGTCGAGCCGGTGCCGGCAGCGCGCAGCGGTTCGGCTCGCTTGGTGGCAGGTCGCTTCGCAGGCGCACGCTTCGCCGCCACCGGTGCGGGCGTCTCCGGTGCGGGCGTCTCAGCGGCGGGCTCGACGGGCTCGGCGGGCTGCGGCTGATCCAGCGCCCCCTCACGCGGGGCCGACGCCGGTGCCCGATCGTCTGCGAGGACGGTCTTCTCGAGGCAGTCGACGAACTGGTCGAGAAGCTTGGCGCTGACGTCGGCCAGCACGCCACGGCCGAACTGCGCCACTCGCCCGGTGACCGTCAGGTCGGTGACCACCGACACGGCAGTGCCGTCTCCCTCGGGGGCGAGCGTGGCGGTGATGGTGGCGCTGGCGTTGCCCTGGCCGCGGGTCTCGCGGCCCTCAGCCCGCAGCACCGCCACGTGGCGGGTCTCGTCCTGCTCGAGGAAGGTGGCCTGGCCCTTGTACTGGGCTGTGATGGGCCCGACCTTGATCTTCACGACCCCGCGGTACTCGTCGCCCTCGATCTCCTGGAGCTGCGCGCCCGGCATGCACGGCGCGATGCGCTCGACGTCGGTGAGCACCGCCCAGGCCCGCTCCACCGGCAGCGCCACCCGGAACTCGTTGGTCAGCTCCATCGTTCGAGATCCTCCACCGTGTCGACGTCCCAGGGCTCGCCGATGCACGGTACCTCGCGCACCAGGTCGGGCCGTCCGCGCATGAGCGCCCGCGCACCCTCATCGCCTGTCACCGGCAGCAGCTCCCAGACCGAAGAGTGCAGGCGCACCGGGTTGGCCCGTCGTCCGGCGTAGGTGGCGACGGCGATGGGCGGCGCGTCAGGTGCATCGGCCACCGCGCGCCAGGCGGCCGCTCCCACGCCAGGCTGGTCTGCGAGCCCGACGACGACGGCGTCGTGCCGCTCGAGCTCAGCGTGAGACAGCGCGACCCGCAACGACGACGCGATCCCGTCTTGCCATGAGGGGTTGTGCAGCACGGTCGCTCCTCGAGATCCGGCCCGATCGCTCAGGTCGACGGCACCGTCCACCAGCACGACCTCGTCGAACCCCGCCTCGGCGGCTGCCGCAAGAGCGCGGTCGACCATCGCTTCACCACCGACCTGCGCCAGCTGCTTCGGCCCCGACCCGCCCGAGCCGGAGAAGCGCGAGCCGCCGCCTGCCGCCAGGATGACCGCTGCGATCGACATGCGTCAGCGGTGGATGGGGCCGTCAGCCGAGCGCAAGCTCGGGGCCGCCGCTCCCGTTCGCTGAGCGATGATCTCCGCGCAGATGGCCACGGCCGTCTCCTCGGGCGTGCGAGCTCCGAGGTCGAGACCGATCGGCGCCATGAGGCGAGCCATCTCGTCGTCGGTCACTCCCTCGGCGCGCAGGCGCTCGGCGCGCTGCTCGGTGGTGCGGCGCGATCCCATGGCCCCCAGGTAGCCGACCTTGGTTCGCAGCGCGGAGACGATGGCTGGTACATCGAACTTCACGTCGTGCGTGAGCACGCAGACTGCGTCGCGCGGACCGAGCGACGAGCCCACTCGCTCGAGGAGGCGGTGCGGCCAGTCGACGACGACCTCGTCGGCGAGCGGGAAGCGGGCACGAGTGGCGAACACCTCTCGGGCGTCGCAGACCGTCACGTGGTAGCCGAGCACCTTGGCGACGCGCACCAGCGCGGCCGTGAAGTCGACGGCACCGAAGATGACGAGTCGCGGCGATGGCGCGTACGACTCGAAGAAGACCATGACGGCGTCCTCGTTGGCCTCGCCGTGCGCGCCATAGCGACGCACCGAGGTCGTGCCGCCTGCCAGCGCTGCCTCGGCATCGCGACGCACGACCCGATCGAGGTCAGGGTCTGCGAGCGAGCCCGAGGTCTCGATCCGCGAGTCGTCGTCTTGAACCAGCAGCAGCTTGTCTCCGGTGCCCGGGCCCTCGACGACCGTGACGAGGACGGCAGGGCGGTGCGCACGGATGGCGTCGCGCAAGGTCTCGTACGTGACTGCAGGCATCGGGCTACCAGTCCAGCGGCTCTAGGAAGAGGTGCACTGTGCCGCCGCAGGTGAGGCCGACCGCGAAGGCGTCGTCGTCGCTGTAGCCGAAGCTGACGATCCGCCGCTCGCCCTTGGCGAGCACGTCGAGCGCTTCGGTGACGACGGCTCCCTCGACGCAGCCGCCCGACACCGACCCGATGACGTCGCCGTCCTCGTTCACCGCCATGGCGGCGCCCGGCAGACGAGGTCCCGACCCTTCGATGTCGACGACGCGCGCCAACGCCACGCGCTTGCCCTCCGCCCGCCATCGATCGAGGTCGCGCAGCAGCTCCTTCATGCGCGCATCACCTCGGCCAGGCGCTCGAGCGAGCGCAGCGAATGGCCCTCGACCAGCTCGTCGACGTGAGGCAGCGCAGCGGCCATGCCGCGTGCCACGGGCGCGAAGCCCGGCGTGACCTTGAGCGGGTTCACCCAGATGAGCCGGTGGGCCACGCGATGCAATCGCTCGACCTGCTCGCCCAGCACTCGGGGGTCGCCGCGGTCCCAGCCGTCGGAGAGGATGACGACCGTCGCACCCCGCGCCATCCCACGCGTGCCCCAAGTGTCGTTGAAGGTGCGCAACCCCTCGCCGAGCCTCGTGCCACCTGACCAGTCGGCAACGGCGGACGCCGCGGCCCGCATCGCTGCGTCGGGATCGCGGCTGCTCAGCTCGCGAGTGATGCGCGTGCAGCGGGTGCCGAGCGTGAAGACCTCCACCTGGGTGCGACCTGCGACGGCGGTGTGCGCGAAGCGAACGAGCTCTCGCGCGTAGGCCTCCATCGACCCCGACACGTCACACAGCAGCACCACGCGGCGCAGCCGTTCACCCGGCGCGCGATGCACGGTTCGCAGCGCCTCACCGCCAGTGCGCAGCGACCTCCGGGCGGTGCCACGCAGGTCGATGGCGCCGCGGCTCCGCCGCGTCGCACGCATGCGCCGTGACCGTCGCTTCGCCCCCGCCACGCGCAGGTCGGCCATGAGGCGGTGCGCCTCGTCGAGCTCGGCCACGGTGCACACGGCGAAGTCCTTGTCGCGCAGCACCTCCCGATCGCTCCACCGAAGCGTCAGCACCGAGCCCGAGACCTCGGACGAATCGCTGCCGGCAGCAGCCTCGTCGTCGCCGTCGACGAGCAGCGTGATCTGCTCCGAGCCGCGCTCGTCGAGCACCTCGTCGCCGGCCTCGATGCGATCGAAGATGGCTGCGAACACCTTGTCGTAGGCGGTCACGTCCTCGGGCCGGTGGATCAGCGTGGCTCGACCAGCCCAGTAGGCGCCCGCCCGCCGCAGGATGCCGACCTCGGCGAGCGCGGCCGCGTAGGCGACGGTGGAGTCGGGCGGTGCGGCGACGCCAAGCGCGCGGAGGCTGCGGGCCATCGCGACGGCGACTGCTTCGATGGGTGCGGCCATCACATGCCCCTGAGCACCGCGGCTTGGACGAGCGCGGCCACGCCCTTGCCGCGCACGCGCTGCTGGTCCTCGCGGTACTTGAGGACTGTGCCGAGGGTTGCGCTGACGGTCGCCTCGTCGAGCGTGGAGCGACCCAGCGCGGTGAGCGCCTCGGCCCAGTCGATCGTCTCGGCCACGCCCGGAGGCTTGTAGAGACCCTCCGCCCGCAGACCCTCGACGGCCGCCGCCACCTGGCGGGCGAGGCGCTCGGGCACATCGGGGGCTCTCAGACGGACGATCGCGACCTCGCGGTCGAAGTCTGGGTGCTCGACCCAGTGGTAGAGGCAGCGCCGCTTGAGGGCGTCGTGCAGGTCGCGGGTGCGGTTCGAGGTGATGACGACGATCGGTGGCACCTCGGCGTGGAAGGTGCCTAGCTCGGGCACCGTGATCGACCACTCGGCGAGGACCTCGAGGAGGAATGCTTCGAACTCGTCGTCCGCCCTGTCGAGCTCGTCGATGAGCAGGACCGGCGGACCGGATCCGTTCGTCGAGGCGATCGCCTGCAGGAGGGGTCGGCGGACGAGGAAGCGCTCCGTGTAGAGCTCGCCCTCCAGCACCTCCGTGCTGCTGCTCGACGCCGCCCCCACAGCCTCCGCCGCACGCAGGTGCAGGAGCTGGCGCGCGTGATCCCACTCGTACACGGTCTGAGCGGCATCGAGGCCCTCGTAGCACTGGATCCGGATCAGCTCGCCGCCGGTCCAGCGAGCGAGCGTCTTGGCGACCTCGGTCTTGCCGACCCCGGCCTCGCCTTCGAGCAGCAGAGGCCGCTGCAGCCTCAGGGCGAGGAAGACCGCCGTGGCGAGCCCCTCGTCGGCCAGGTAGCCATGCGCCGCGAAGGCGCTCTCCACCGCAGCGACATCGAGGGCGCCGTCCCGTTCGGCTGCCCCTTCACCTGACCGGCTCATCAGCCGAGGCTATCCACCAAACAACGTCTGTGAACCCCGGCGGCCGCCATGCGGACGTGGTGGTTCACAGACCTCGGTTGGTCGACTCCTCCACCGCGCGGCGGACGAGGACGCGCGCCAGGTGGCGGCGGAACTCGGCGCTGGCGTTGAGGTCGGCGGAGGGCTCCGCGCCCTCGTCGGCGACCGACGCGACGTCAGCAGGGGACGCACCCGATCCGAGCGCCGCCTCGGCTGCTGCGGCTCGCACGGGCCGGGACGCCATGTTGACCAAGCCGATCCCGGGGGAACCGTTGCTCACGAGGGCCACGCCGACGATGGCCCAGTCCTGGGCGCGCCGGTTGAACTTCTGGAAGGACCAGCCAGCGCCGCCCACCTTCGGGACCCTGATCTCGGTGAGCACCTCGGTCGGCTCGAGCGCGGTCTCCAGGAAGCCGGTGAAGAAGTCGTCGACCTCGATCGTGCGGTCGCCGCCTGGACCGCGTGCCACGAGCGTGGCACTCAGCGCCAACAGCACAGCTGGCAGGTCGGAGGCCGGATCGCCGTGCGCGATCGACCCGCCGATCGTGCCGCGGTGCCGCACCTGGGGGTCGCCGACCTGACCGGCGGCGTGACGCAGGATGGGGGCCTGCTCGGCGAGCAGCTCGCTCGTCTCCAGATCGCGGTGGCGCGTCAGCCCACCGATCGCGATGTGGTCGCCCGCATCACGCACGTAGGAGAGATCCGACAGACGCCCGATGTCGACCAGCACCGACGGTGCCGCCAACCGCAGCTTCATCAGCGGCAGCAGCGAGTGGCCCCCGGCGAGGAGCTTGGCCTCGTCGCCGTGCTCCGCCAAGGCCGCGATGGCACCATCGACGGACTCGGCTCGCACGTAGTCGAACGCGCTCGGGATCATGACGCACCCCCCTTGCTGGATTGGATCGCCTGCCAGACGCGTTCCGGCGTGGCCGGCATCTCGATGTCGGTGATGCCCCTCGGTGCGAGGGCGTCGGCGATGGCGTTCATCACGGCGGGGGTGCTGGCGATGGTGCCCGCTTCCCCGATCCCCTT
Organism: Actinomycetota bacterium; assembly: GCA_049325515.1. Classification (GTDB taxonomy): domain Bacteria; phylum Actinomycetota; class Acidimicrobiia; order Acidimicrobiales; family VFJN01; genus VFJN01. Next base: position 97,377 of record JBMOLI010000022.1, read on the forward strand.
GGCGCCCATCGGGTTGGTGGGGCTCGGTGTGGTGGTGTGATCGAGGGTGAAGCTGGGCAGCTCGGCCGCCGAAGGCACCAGATAGTCCATGAAGGTCGGGTTCTTGAGCGTGCCCTCGGCGTCGTAGACGGCCTCCTCGAACAGCGCCTGCGCCACGCCCTGCACGATGCCGCCGTGCACCTGACCCTCCACGATCAGCGGGTTCACCTGGTTGCCGCAGTCGTCGACCGCGATGTAGTCGACCAGGTCGACCTTGCCTGTCTCCGTGTCGACCTCGACCACGGCTATGTGCGTGCCGAACGGGAACACGAAGTTGGGCGGGTCCCAGGTGACCGACCCGTTGAGGTTCGGCTCCATCCCGTCGGGCAGGTCATGGGCGGTGAAGGCCGCGAACGCCAGCGCCTGGATCGCCACCTCCTTGTCGGGGCTGCCGGCAACGCGGAACATGCCATCGGCGAAGGTGAGGTCCTCTTCCGCCACCTCCAGCTGATGGGCCGCCAGCGTGCGGGCCTTGTCGATCACCTTTTCGGCCGCCATCACGATGGCGGTGCCACCGACAGCCAGTGAGCGCGACCCATAGGTGTCCATGCCGGTGGGCGAGATGGCGGTGTCGCTGTGGAGCACCTCGACGTCGTCGGTGCTGACGCCGAGCTTGTCGGCGACGAGCATCGACCACGTTGTCTCGTGGCCCTGGCCGTGGGGTGTGGCACCCGTGACCACCTGCACGGTTCCGGTGGGCAGCACCCTCACCTGCGCCGCTTCCCAGCCCCCGGCGCCGTAGCTCAGCGACGCGAGGACCCGGCTCGGTGCCAGGCCACACATCTCCACGTAGGTGGACAGGCCGACGCCGAGCTCGACGCTGCTTCGCTCGGCGCGCCGCCTGGCCTGCTCGGCCTTGCGCTCGTCCCACCGAGCCAGCGCCAGCGCCTTGGTGAGGTTCGGCGCGTAGTCGCCGCTGTCGAAGACGAGCCCGGCCGCGCTGCTGTATGGGAAGGCGTCGGTGGCGATGAAGTTGCGACGGCGGATCTCGTCAGGACCCACGCCGAGCTGGCGGGCCAACGCGTCCATCGCCCGCTCGATCGCGTAGGTGGCTTCGGGACGGCCCGCTCCGCGGTAGGCGTCGGTCGGCGTCTTGTTGGTGAACACCGACGTGCACGTGAACGAGTAGACGGGGATGTCGTAGACGCCGTGGTACAGGAAGGCGCCCAGCAGTGGGATGCCGGGCGTCACCAGTTGCAGGTAGGCACCCATGTCGGCGAGCAGGTGCACCCGAACCGCCGTGACCTTGCCGTCGGCATCGGCGGCCAGCTCGATGTCCTGGATCTGACCGCGACCTTGGATGGTGGCGTGTGCGTTCTCACTGCGGCTCTCGGTCCAGCGCGCCGGCGCGCGCCGTTGCCGCGCAACGGCGAGAGCGATCAGCTCCTCCGCGTACACGTCGAGCTTCGAACCGAAGCCGCCTCCGACCGACGGTGCGATCACGCGCAGCTTGTGCTCCGGCACCCCAGTGGTGGCCGCCATCATGATCTTGAGGATGTGCGGTATCTGGGTGGCCGACCACACGGTCACCTCGCCGCCGTGGGGCTGTGGCACGACCACGACCCCGCGCGGTTCCATGGCGGCGGGGATCAGGCGCTGCTGGACGTACCGCTCCTTCACCGTGACCGCGGCCGCCTCGAAGGCGGCGTCGACCGCGGCAGCGTCGGGGATCAGCTCCCACGTGTACGAGCGGTTGGTGCCGAGGGACTCGTGGATGACGACGCCGTCGGACAGAGCATCATCGAGGTCGACCACCGCCTCGAGCGGCTCGTAGTCGACCACCACCGCGCCGACGGCGTCCGCCGCGGCGTAGCGGCTGCTCGCAACGACCACCGCAACGATGTCGCCGACGTAGCAGGCTTTGTCGACGGCGACGGGGAAGTGCTCAGGGCTCTTCATGTCAGCTGTGACAGGCCAGGCGCAGGGCATCGGGGCAACCCACGCGTCGCGAAGGTCGACGCCGGTGAGCACCGCCTCCACACCGGGGAGGGACAACGCCTCGCTGGCGTCGATGTTCGTGATCCGCGCGTGAGCGAAGGGGCTTCGCACCATGCCCAGCCATACGGCGCCGGGCACGACGAGGTCGTCCACGAAGCGGCCCTCACCCGTGAGGAGCTCGGGATCCTCCTTGCGCACCATACGGGTGCCGACGACGGCGGTCATCGGTTCGCTCCAGCGCTCGCAGCAGCCAGCACCGCCTTCACGATGTTGTGGTAGCCGGTGCAGCGACACAGGTTGCCCTCGAGGCCTTCGCGCACGTCAGCTTCGGACGGATCGGGTTGCTCCGCGAGGAGCGACACCGCCGCCATCACCATTCCGGGCGTGCAGTAGCCGCACTGCAGCCCGTGGTGCTCGCGAAATGCCTCCTGCACAGGGTGCATGGCAGCGCCGTCGGCGAGGCCCTCGATCGTCGTGATCTCACAACCGTCGGCCTGCACCGCGAGCATCGTGCACGACTTCACCGACTCGCCGTCCACCAGCACGGTGCAGGCTCCGCAGCTCGACGTGTCGCAGCCGACGTTGGTGCCGGTCAGCCCGATGTCGTCGCGGATGTGGTGGACGAGGAGCCGTCTCGGCTCGACGTCGCTCGTGTGGACGGACCCGTTGACCGTGACAGAGATCTGCATCGAGCCACACCCCCTGCTTCCGTTTTCGCGAGACCCCTTCGTACCACCTCCGCGAGATCTGTGGAGCCCTACCGGATGAGGCGTCTGAGACCCCTCGCGGCAAAGGTCCAGAGCACGACGAGCGATGCCGCCATCGCCACTAGGCCGGGCCAGGTGTGACGCCAGGTGACGTGGCCGAGGAAGCCCTGCCGTGCCAGCTCGAGCACGTTGGTGAGCGGGTTGATCTGGGCGATGTGCTTGACCCAGCCGGTCTGCGCCGCGAGCGGCACGTTGCCAGTCGACAGGAACGTCGTGAAGAAGATGCCGATCTGGAGCATGGGTCCGGCGCGCTGGTTGGGCACGCGGTAGACGAGCCCGAGGGCCCAGCCCGTGGCGATCGTGGCCACCCCGATCGCTGCGAGCCACAGCACTGCGATCCCGGCGAGGCCTCCAGGGAAGTCGGCGCCTAGGGCCAGGCCGAACGCGAGCACGATCGTCACGGTGATCGTGCAGCGGACGATCCCGGCGAGGATCGGCCCGACGAGCAGAGCAAGCCGCGAGCCGGGAGCGAGCAGCAACCGGTCGTAGAACCCCGTCTCGATGTCACGCACAGTCGAGAACCCCGTGCCGAAGCCGGCGAAGGCCGAGCCCTGCACGATGGCGAACGGAACCATCCAGCTGAGGATGTTGTCGGTGGGGAACTGCGGCAGTCGTGTCAGCGAGGTGAACGAGCCGGAGAAGGCGATCACGAAGAAGACCGGCATCGCCACCAGCGGGACGACCGCCGCCGGGATGCGCAGGATGCCGATGATGCTTCGGTGTGCCAACGCGAGCGCCACGGGCACCCAGGACGTGCTGCGCGCCTCGGCGCCACCGATCGCGCCAGCTACCGCCGTCACGACGAGCTCCTCAGCCGCGCTCGAAGGGCCATGTTGGCGCCGGCGATCGACGCCGCCGCCAGGGCCGAGGTGACGGCCAGGGAACGCACGGCCTCGGACCAGTCGAGGCCGCTGATCACCTGGTGGCGCATTCCATCGACCATCCATGTGACCGGGTTGCGCGTGGCGATCGAGCGATAGATGCCGGACATCATCTCGGTGGGGAAGAACGCGGACGAGATGAACAGACCGATGAAGGTGAGGGGGAACACGTTCTGCACGGCCTCGGCCGAACCGGTCCGCAGGGCCAGCATGGCTGCGAATCCGCCGATCACCAGCGCGAGCACCATCGCGTAGGCGACGAGGATGGCGATCGCGGCCGGGCCACCCGCCACGCTGACACCGAACACGCCGTACACGACGATGAACACGACCGCTTGGAGAGCCCCGGTCACCGACGCTCCCGCCAGCCGGCCCACGAGGATCGACGTGCGTGAGACCGGCGAGGCAAGAAGGCGGTCGAAGAAGCCCGTCTGGATGTCGGTGGCCGTGTCGCTACCGGCCGACAAGCCCCCGAAGAGGACGGACTGGGTGATGGAGGCAGGCAGCAGGAAGTCGAGCAGCGAGTCGACCTCGGGGAAGCCCGGGATGCCGGTGGCACGGCCCATGGTCGATGTGTTGACGGCCGCGATGAACATCGGGAAGAGGAGGCCGGGCATCCACACCTGCGGTTGCCGCAACGTGCCGACCACCGAGCGTCGTGCGAGGGCCCGTGCCTGCTCCACGGCTTGGCGCGTGCCGATCCGCACCTCGTGCGGGTCGATCAGCGCAGCTGTCACGCGGGCTCCTCCACAGCTGGCTCTCCCGCCTCGGCGCCTTCGAGCCGTCGACCGGTCGCGTCGGCGAAGACGTCGTCGAGGCTCGGCGCATCGAGCTCGACGTGCTCCACCACCACGCCGGCGTCCTCGAGCGCGCGCAGCACACCCGACATGGCGGTGGGCCCGCCTGCCAGGCCGATGGCCAGCGCGCCTGCCTTCCCAGGACGGGCCCCGCCGAAGCTGCTCAGCACCTGCGTGGCGAGGCCGTGCTGCTCGGACGCCACGGTGACTACGAGGGTGTGCGCGCCGACGGCCTCCTTCAGCTGCTTCGGAGGGCCCTCGCGCACGATCCGACCGAGGTCGATGATCGCGACGCGCCCCGCCAGCTCGTCGGCCTCCTCGAGGTACTGCGTGGTGAGGAAGACCGTGGTGCCCTCGGAGTTGAGGCGCCGGACCTCGTCCCACAGCGCCAAGCGGCTCATCGGGTCGAGGCCCGTCGTCGGTTCGTCGAGGAACAGGACGGTGGGTTCGTGGACGAGCGCCAGCGCCAGGTCGAGTCGCCGCCGCATGCCCCCGGAGTACGTGCCCACGCGGCGATCGCCGGCAGCCGTGAGCCCCACACGCTCGAGCAGGACGTCGCCGCGCTTGTCTGCCTCCGTCCTGCCGATGCCGTGGAGCACGGCCTGGAGGCGCAGCAGCTCGCGCCCCGTCATGAGCGGGTCGATCGCAGCATCCTGGAGCGCCACGCCGATCGAGCGGCGCACCGAGCCAGCCTGCTCGACGACGTCGTAGCCGGCTACGCGAGCCACCCCTGCCGTGGGTGCCAGCAGCGTCGTCAGCATCCGGACGATGGTGGACTTGCCGGCACCGTTCGGGCCGAGGAAGCCGAAGATCTGCCCTTGCTCGACGACGAGGTCGACCCCGTCGACCGCCACGATGTCACCGAAGTGGCGGACCAGGCCCTCGGCCTCGATCGGGTTCGTCACGCGCTGACCTCCTCCGCCGCTCGGGCGCGGGCCTCCTCGATGGCGCGCCAGACCCGCTCGGGGGTGGTGGGCATGTCGACGTGCCGCACGCCGAGGTGGGCCAGCGCATCGCACACGGCAGACTGCACCGCGGGCGTCGACCCGATCGTGCCGGACTCTCCGATTCCCTTGGCACCGAGCGGGTTCACGCTGGTCGGCGTCTCCATCGTCACGAGCTCGAAGGACGGCAGCTCGGCCGCTGAGATGGCCGCATAGTCGGCCAGGTTCGAGGTGACGGGGTTGCCGTCCGCGTCGTAGAGGACCTCCTCCAGCAGCGCCTGCGCGGCGCCCTGCGCGATGCCGCCGTGGCGCTGCCCGTCAGCGAGCAGCGGGTTGAGGATCCGCCCCGCGTCATCGACGGCGACGTGGCGACGCAGCACGACGCGGCCGGTCTCGGTGTCGACGTCGACCACCGCGACGTGCGCTCCGAAGGGGAAGGTCGGCTGCGAGGCCTGGAAGTCGGTGATGGCTGCCAGCGGGTCGCCCTCCTCGAGGGCCTGCCCGGCGAGCTCGGCCCAGCTGCGCGAGATCGAGGGCGTGCCAGCGACGCGGAAGTGACCCGTCGCCTTGTCGAGCTCGATGTCGTCCGGGTTGGCCTCGAGTGCGTCGGCCGCGAGCTGCCGTGCCCGCTCGACCACGGCGACCGACGCTTCATGCACGGCCGATCCACCGAGCTGGAGCGAGCGGGATCCCATCGTGCCCTCGCCCTTCTCGACGAGATCCGTGTCGCCGTGGACGAAGCGGATGCGGTCGATCGGGATGCCCAGCGCGGCGCTGGCGAGCGTGGCGAAAGCTGTGTGGTGCCCCTGCCCGTGGGGAGAGCTGCCCGTGTAGATCGTGGCGGAGCCGTCGGCCTCGATCACGACCTTGGCGTGCTCGGAGCCGGCGGTCGGTCCTGCCGTCACCTCGACGTACAGCGACACGCCGATGCCGAGCTGCACTGCCTCACCCGCTGCGCGCCGCCTGGCCTGCTCGGCGCGCAGGTCGTCGTAGCCGGCCTGCTCCAGGGCGAGGTCGAGCGCGCCCTCGTAGTCACCCACGTCGTAGGTTGCGCCGGTGCTGGTGGTCCACGGGAATGCGTCGGCCGGGATGATGTTCGTGCGCCTCACCTCGGCCGGGTCGAGCCCGACCTCAAGCGCGAACAGATCCATGGCGCGCTCGATGGCAGCCGTCGCCTCCGGCCGTCCCGCCCCTCGGTAAGCGACCGTGCTGGTCGTGTTGGTCGTCACGGAGGTGGCGTTCACCTCGACCTTGGGGATGTCGTAGGTGCCCGGCGCCATCATCCGCGTGAGGTACGGCAGGATCGAGCCCATCTCCGCGTAGGCCCCGCCGTCCTGGAGGATGGTGAGGCGGTAGGCCTCGACCGTGCCGTCGCGCCGACCGCCGATCTCGATCGTCTGGCGCTGGCCGCGGCCGTGGCCCAGGCCGACCATGTTCTCGCTGCGCGTCTCGGTCCAACGCACCGGGCGGCCGACCTGGCGCGCAAGCCAGCCCAGGAGCAGCTCCTCGGCGTAGCTGCCGATCTTTGCCCCGAAGCCGCCGCCGACATCGGGAGCGATGACTCGGACGGACGCGTGGTCGAGGCCGTAGACCTCGGCCAGCTTGTCGCGAACTCCATGGGCGTGCTGCGTGCTCGACCACTGCACGAGGCGCCCGTCCACCCAAGCAGCCGCAGCGGCTCTCGACTCGAGCGGGACGGCAGCCACGCGCTGGTTGACGACCTCCTGCGTGACCACCACCTCGCAGCCGTCGAAGAGGTCGTCGGTGCGGCCGAACGCGAGGTCGACGATCACGTTGGTGCCTGCGGCTTCGTGCACGATCACCTCGTCGCGCCGAGCCTCCACCGGATCGACCACAGCGGGGAGCGGGTCGTAGTCCGGCCAGATCAGCTCGGCCGCGTCGACGCCCTGCTCAGGTCGCTCAGTCACGATGGCGGCGATCGGCTCGCCCACGAAGCGCACGACGCCGTCGGCGAGCAGCGGGCGCGTCATAGCCGCGTTGAACATCGGGGTGCCCGGCGGAAGCGGCGCCAGATCGACATCAGCTGCCGTGAAGACGCCGAGCACGCCGGGAGCTTCACGCGCCTCTTCCACGTCGACCGAGGTGAGGCGCGCATGGGCCATCGTCGAGCGGACATAGGTGACGTAGCCCGCACCGTCCAGCTCGGGCAGGCGCAGGTCGGACACGTAGGTGCCGCCATCGGTGAGCAGCTTCGGGTCCTCGACCCGAGGTACCCGGTTGCCGAAGATGCTCATCGCACACCAACCCCCCGCGCGGCTCTCGTTCCTACGACTCGGCGCACGCTATCGGCGCCGCGACCCATCGCCGCACGATCAGGGCGTGGGTGCGGGGAGGATCGGGCCGAAGGGCCAGATCTCCGGCAGCGTGAGCGGCGGCAGCGGCGCCGGGAGCACCGCGTACGCCTCCTCGCCAGGGAAGGCCAGGTTGTACTGCTCTCGCGCCAGCCGCTCGATCTCCTCGTCGGACCCGAGCCGCTCGAGCCGCTCCTCGAACGACTCGTTCTGAGCCCGCAGCACAGACAGACGCTGCTGGGCCTCCTCGGTCGCCGAGCGCTGGTCGAGGAAGGTCTGCGTCGGGAACACGCCGATCGCCAGCGCCCCCAGCACCGCCACCCCGCCGCCGGCGATCCCGAGCACCCGCCCCAGCCGCCTCAGCCCACCGGTGGCCGGGGCGACATCGGTCTCGGCAGGGGGCTCGCGGCGGTCTCGGCTCATCCCTACGCGCCACCGCCTCGGGACAGCGCTGCTGCGCCCACGAACGCCGCGCCCTCACCGAGCTCCGACTCGATGCGCAGCAGCTGGTTGTACTTGGCGACGCGGTCTGAGCGCGCGGGAGCGCCGGTCTTGATCTGGCCGCAGTTCGTTGCGACGGCCAGGTCGGCGATCGTGACGTCTTCGGTCTCGCCTGAGCGGTGCGACATCACGGCCGAGTAGGACGAGCGCGTCGCGAGCCCGACTGTCTCGAGCGTCTCGGTCAGCGTGCCGATCTGGTTGACCTTCACCAGGATCGAGTTGGCGACGCCCGCCGCGATCCCGCGCTCGAGCCGCTCGACGTTCGTCACGAAGAGGTCGTCGCCGACGAGCTGCACGCTGTCGGAGAGGCGATCGGTGAGCTGGCGCCAGCCGTCCCAGTCCTCCTCCGCCATGCCGTCCTCGATCGACACGATCGGGTAGGCGCCGCAGAGGCGTGCGTACTCGTCGACCATCTCTGCGGGCGTGAGGGTGCGCGACTCGCCCGCCAGCACGTAGGTGCCGTCGGCGAAGAACTCGGTCGACGCGGGGTCGAGCGCGATGGCGATCTGCTCGCCTGGCGCGTAGCCCGCCGTCTCGATGGCGCGCACGAGCCAGCGGCAGGCTTCCTCGTTGGACGGGAGGTCGGGCGCGAAGCCGCCCTCGTCGCCAACGGCAGTGGACAGCCCGGCTTCGTGCAGCAGCCGCTTGAGCACGTGGTAGGTCTCGACGCCCCAGCGCAGCGCCTCGGAGAAGCTGACTGCCCCGACCGGCATGATCATGAACTCTTGGAAGTCCACGTTGTTGTCAGCGTGGGCGCCGCCGTTGAGGACGTTCATCATCGGCACCGGCAGGACGTGCGCGTTGGTGCCGCCGACATAGCGCCACAGCGGCGTGCCCGTCTCCTCGGCGGCAGCGTGGGCGACCGCGAGGCTCACGCCGAGCAGCGCGTTGGCGCCGAGGTTGGCCTTGTTGGGCGAGCCGTCGAGGTCGAGCAGGAAGAGGTCGACCCCGCGCTGGTCGAGCGCCTCGAACCCCTCCAGCGCGTCGCGGATGGTGCCGTTGATGTGGCCAACGGCTGTCGAGACGCCCTTGCCGCCGTAGCGGTCGCCGCCGTCACGCAGCTCGACCGCCTCGAACTGGCCCGTTGATGCGCCCGACGGCACGATCGCCCGGCCCGTGGCGCCCGACGCCAGGAACACCTCGACCTCCACGGTCGGGTTGCCGCGCGAGTCGAGCACCTCCCTGCCCTCGACGTGCTCGATGTCACTCATTCCACTGAATCTCCCTGTGGTGCCCGTTGCAGGTGTTGCTCCTGTGGCGGGTGTGGCGGATGGTACAACGTCTGTGAACCCCCACGACCGCATTGCGAGCGTGCGTGTTCACAGACTGCGGCGGTACGAGTCCCGCAAGCGGTTGGTGGCGCTGCGCAGCGTCGACTCTGGGTCGAGGTCGGCTCGGCGGGCCTCGTCGACCAGCTCGAGCAGCCGTGCCTCGAGCGAGCCCGGCTCGATGCCGGGGAGCGTGCGCCAGTCGACGCCCTGCGATGCCGCCTTCTTCTGGACCTTGGCTGCGTAGGCGAGGGCGGGCAGCGCCAGCGGGATGCCGTCCATCACGCTCTCACGCCCCTTCTCCTCCACCTTGCGGCGCTCCCACTCACTGGCGAGCCTCGTGGTGTCGGTCGGACCGTGGCCTGGGTCGAAGACGTGCGGGTGGCGGTCGCGCAGCTTGTCGTGGATGCCCGCGGCGACGTCGGCCAGCGTGAACTGGCCTTCCTCGGCGGCGAGCACCGAGTGGAACACCACCTGGAAGAGCAGGTCGCCGAGCTCCTCCTCGAGGTGTTCGAACCCGGTCCCGGCCGCCTCGTCGATGTGGTCGATGGCCTCGAGCACCTCATACGTCTCCTCCAGGAGGTGGCGGGTGAGGCTGGCGTGGGTCTGCTCGCGGTCCCACGGGCACTCGGCACGCAGACGGCGGACGAGCGAGTGGAAGCGTGCGAGCTCGGTGGCGACGGGCTCAGCGAGGTGCGGGATCCAGAGCGAGGTGAGGTGGTCGGGCTCGACAGCACGGTCGAGGTCGTGCCATTCGACGGTGCGCAGCGACTCGTCTGGCAGGCCGAGGCGTTGCAGGACGACCACCTCCGGCCCGTCGTCGAGACAGAGCTTGATGTCGGACAGCACATGCCGCTGGTCGCACTGGCCGACGAGCAGCGGGCCACGCTCCCCCGCCGCCTCCACCTCGAAGCGTCGCCCGTCGATCAGGCGGGCCCCGAGCGCGACCGGGTCGACGCCGAGCCGCGCCCACGCCAGGTCGAGGAACGACAGCGCAGGCAGCACCTCGACCTCCACGCGGGGGTCGGCGAGCAGCAGCTCGACCGTGCGCTCGGCCACCGCTGGCGAGCCGGGCACCGCGTATAGGACATCACCCGCGCCAACAGCCCGTGCGGCCGCAACCAGCTCTTCGACTATGGCGGCGTAGACCTCATCAAAGGAATCCGCAGAGTCGTAGAGGTGGTCGAAGTCGGTGGATTCCGTCACTGCGTCGGCGGCCGGATGCCGCCTCGTGCGCAGGAACCTGCGAGGACAGCGCTCGATCGCCGCCATCGTCCCAGCGGTCAGCAGGTCGGGCCCCGCCGGCCCGAGCCCCACGACCGTGACTCGAGGCAATGGGTCCCGCTCAGCCGGTCTCGAGGTCATCGGTCCCACATGCGGGACCCATCGCCTCGAGAGCGCGCCGACGGGACCAATGACCTCGGCTCAGGATCCGGGGGCGGATGGCTCGGAAGCCTCGGGGGACTCCGAAGGGCCGGCGGGCGGGACTATCTGACCGGTCTCGCGATCCCAGGTGCCGTAGCGCGGGCTCACCTCGATGTCGGTCTCGGCGTAGGCCTGCTCCCGCCACTCGCCGTACCCTTCGTCGCCCAGCTCGTCGGTCACGGCGATCTGGCGGGCGACGTCGTCGGTGTAGCGCTGGGCGAAGTCGTCGGAGAACTCGCTGAGCGGCTCCTCGGCGGCAGACGGATCTCCGAAGACGATGGTCAGCGCCCGATCTCGCATCTCCTCGTCGAGCGCCAGCCCCAGTCTCTCGAACTCGAGGTTGTGCAGCTCGAAGTCGATTCGCTGCTGCAATAGCTGGCGGGTGAGCTCGAGCGGGTACGTGCCAGGGCTCGAATCCTGCAGGACTTGCTCGTCGACAGCCGCACGATTGCCGGCCCACTCCGCCATCTCGTCGAGGAAGGCCTCGTTGCTGATCTTCAGGTCTCCGATGCGGGCCGCGGGCGAGACGTCGTCGGCGCAACCCGCAGTGACAGCCAGGGTGAGCGCGGCGAAGACGAGGGCGAGCAGGCGTTGGGGCACGGGGGCAGAGCCTAGAAGGTCACCCACGACGTCTGTGAACCCGGACG
>JBMOLI010000023.1:0-1493 GCA_049325515.1 Actinomycetota bacterium
GGTCAAGTCCCGTGGAGTGGTGTAACCGTTTCGTGATCCTTCAAGGATGTGGGGGCTAGTTTTCGTTGTGATTGCAGATGCTCGCGACGAGCTCACTCACGGTGTCGGAGTACAGCCCAGGAGTGGGGGCGCTCATGCTGCGGCCCCGAGCTCGGGGAGCTCATGGTGCTGGCCGATAGTGTCGGTACCCACGAGCGTGAGGCGGCACCTCGCGAGAACGTCAAGACCGAGGTAACGACGACCCTCGGCCCATTCGTCAGACTGCTCCGCAAGAACGGCCCCGACGAGGCGGGTGATCGCGGCCCGGTTCGGGAAGATCCCCACCACATCGGTCCTGCGGCGGATCTCACGGTTCAGGCGCTCGTTCGGGTTATTCGACCAGATCTGCTGCCACACATCTTTCGGGAACGTGGTGAACGCGAGAATGTCAGCCCGGGCAGCATCGAGGTGGTCGTGCACTTCGGGGAGTTTGTCCTCGACGTAGTCCAGGAGCCGGTCGAATTGGGCCTCAACACTTTTCTGGTCGGGTTGGTCGTACACGGAATGCAGCATCGCTTTCACCGCCGGCCACATGCTCTTCGGGGTCACTGACATCAGGTTCGCAGCGTAGTGCGTGCGACACCGTTGCCACGACGTCCCAGGGAAGTTCGCGCGCATCGCTTCAACGAGGCCAGCGTGCGCGTCAGAGGTGATGAGTTTCACCCCGGTGAGGCCGCGCGCGACAAGGTCTGCGAAGAACCCGTTCCACGCCATCGTGGTCTCCGCGGTCGCCACTTGCATGCCCAGGACTTCCCGATGCCCGTCAGCGTTCACCCCGGTCGCGACGAGCACCATGGTGTTGATCACCCGCCCGCCCTCACGCACTTTCATCGTGAGTGCGTCGCACGCGACGAACGTGAACGGGCCGGCCTCACCTAACGGCCTCGTGCGAAACTCACGCACATGCTCGTCCATATCGGCGGCCATTCGGGAGACCTGCGACTTCGACAGGGAATGGATGCCAAGGGTCTTCACGAGTTTGTCCATCCGCCTCGTTGAGACGCCAGCGAGGTAGGCGTCAGCGACGACGGTGATCATCGCCGCTTCTGAGCGTTTGCGACGTTCGAGGAGCCACTCGGGGAAGTACGTGCCGGAGCGGAGCTTCGGGATCGCGACGTCTATGGTTCCGACACGCGTATCGAGTTCACGGGTGCGGTATCCGTTGCGGGAATTCACTCGGTCAGCAGAGGGCTTCCCGTACTCGGCGCCGCAGATCGCATCTGCTTCGGCTGAGAGGAGGGTGTTGATCATGGTTTGCAGCAGGGTGCGCATCAGATCCGGTGATGCGTCGCCCAGCGCGTTGGTGAGGACGGTGGCAGGGTCGACAATAGAGGGAGTGGTCATCGGTGTGACGCCTTTCGAGTGGGATGTGAGAGTTTCCTCGAAGGAAGATCCCGGTGGCCACGCTGACGTTTACTGGCCGGGATCGTTACACCACTCTACGGGGCACTACT
>JBMOLI010000024.1:0-1488 GCA_049325515.1 Actinomycetota bacterium
GCGATTCTCGACGAGAAACGTCAGGGGGGCGTGATCCAACGGGTTATGCGTGAGCGTCTTGACGGCGATGCAATCGGTCGAGTGATGGAGGATCTTGGCCGCGCGGATCTGGGGGATCCGAGGCGAGTCGCTCGAGCACAGGCCGTCGTTGAGCGCCTCGCGACGAAACCAGATGCGTCGTTGCCCGATGCCATGGTGACCGATGCCGAACTCGAGGGCGCCTATCGGCTGTTCAACAACGAGTGCGTCTCGTTCGAACGCTTGTTCGACGCGTACGCGGCGGGAACAGCCGAGCGAGCGCGAGGCTCCCAGGTGGTTCTCGCAATCCATGACACGACGATGTGCACGTTCCGTCACGCCGATCCCGAGGAGGTTGGGTACCTCAATACCGGGAAACCGGGATTCCCCCTCCATATGACGTTGCTGGTCGACACTCGCGAGTGGCGTCGACCGCTCGGTCTGACGCACGCGGAGGTGCTGCCGCGCGACAAACCGCCCCGTCGACGCGGGAAGGGCCGCAAGGCGCCGAGCCACGTCACGGCGAAGAAGGTCGACAAGGAATTCCTGCGGTGGCACCGAGGAATCGACCTCACCGAGACGCGGCTGGCAGGAACGAATACCGCAATCATCCACATCGCCGATCGCGAGAGTGACTCCTACGCGTTGATGGCGACGTGTCTCGCCGAGAAGCGGCGCTTCATTTTTCGCGCGCGCAACAACCGCAACACGCTCCATGACGGCGCGTTGGTTCCAATCCGCGACCTCGTCGACGGAGCTGACGTGGTGTTCGAGCGGGAAGTGCCGCTCTCGAAACGACTGGGCGCATCATCGCCTGGTCCGCGGCGCACCCATCCGCCGCGCGAGAGCCGTGTCGCGCGTCTGTGCTTCTCGCAGACTCGCGCGACGTTTCAGCGCCCCCGTATCGCCGGCAAGGACTTGCCGGCGACGATCGACGTGAATGTCCTCCATGTGTTCGAGCGGGAGGCGCCAGCGGGCCAAGATGCCGTTGACTGGCTTCTCTACACGACCGAACCGCTCGATACCCAGGAGCAGCTCGAGGCCGTCGTCGACTACTACCGATGCCGCTGGCAGATCGAGGAGCTCAACAAAGCCCTCAAGACCGGATGTGTCGTGCAAGAGCGGAGGCTCGAATCACTCGACGCCTTGACCACGATGCTTGCTCTCTCTCTGCCGATCGCCGTCGAGCTGCTGGCGCTTCGAACACTTGCCCGCACCGATCCCACGTCGCCCGCCACGCTCGTCTTCCACAAACAGGAGCTTGCCGCGCTCGCACATATCAGCCACCGGCCGCTGCCGAAGAACCCAACGGTTCAGGATGCGCTGTGGTGCATCGCAGGCCTTGGAGGGCACATCAAGAACAACGGACCCGCTGGCTGGCAGGTGCTCCAACGAGGGATGGAGAAATTCGTCACGTTTGCCGCAGGCTGGTGCGCTGCGAAGGGCCTCGACTTGTGATCAGTCGAGAGA
>JBMOLI010000025.1:0-107306 GCA_049325515.1 Actinomycetota bacterium
ACGCAGGATGAGCTCGACGCCGTCGCCGCGTCCCTCAATGACCGCCCACGCGAAACACTTGGCTGGAAGAAACCAGCCGAGAAACTCGACGAGCTCATTGCGATGACCGATTGAGACCGCCGGCCGCAGCGGTTCACAGACCTCGCGAAGGTAACCCCTCCTTGGGACCTTTGGCCCCTGCGGGGAGTGCTGGCGCGTCCGTACCTTGAGAGCACACAAACAATCGCAACTCAAGGAGTCGGACCATGACAACACTCACGCACAACGAGGCGACAGCATCTGCCGCTCGTTCGAACAAGGCGACAGAACCTGTCGTCGCACTGAAGCGGCGCACGATCGACAGCGTGCTCATCGCAGTCGGCGCTGTGGTCACGGTGGCCTTCGTCGTCGCAGCCTCGTTGCTCACCTGGGGCAGCGACTTCGCCAACGACTACGTGGACGACGAGCTGTCGTCCCAGAACATCACGTTCCCCCCGGCGGCGGCTCTCGAGGAGGAAGGTCGCACAGACCTCCTGAAGTACGCCGGCGAGAAGGTGAACACCGGTCCCGAGGCCGAGGCCTACGCCAGCTTCATCAACGGCCACCTCCAGGGCATCGCTGATGGGGCCACCTACGCCGACCTCGGCACACCCGAGCGTGAGGCCAAGGCAGCCGTCGATGCCGCCAAGGCCGAGGGCGCAAGCGAGGCGAGGATCGCCGAGCTGCAGGGCGAGGCCGATGCGATCAGCGGCCAGCGCAACACCCTCTTCAAGGGCGAGACGCTCCGCGGCCTGCTGCTCACGGCCTACGCATGGGACACCGTGGGACGGATCGCTGGGTACGCAGCGATCGCAGCCTTCGCCGCAGCCGGCGTGATGCTGGTGCTGGTGCTCTTCGGGATGCGCCACCACCACAAGGTCGTCAAGACCAGCTAGCCGTTCCCCAGCTGATCGGCCCCAGGTCCCGACGCCGATCACGAGAGAGGCAGCCACCGAGAGGCGGCTGCCTCTTTCGCGCGCCTACCAGTGCTCGCGGACCTACCAGGCGAGCACTGTGTCGCAGACCTCTTCTGCGATCCCGAGACCGCCGAGGTGCCCGTCGCCAGGCCGGACGCGCAGCTCGGCACCAGGGATCAGCGGCACGATGTGCTCGGCGTGGGCCAGAGGCACGATGTTGTCCTGATCGCCCTGCCACCACGTCACGGGCACACGCAGCTCACGCACATCGAATCCCCAGTAGCGCGTGAACAGGATGGCGTCGAAGGCCGCCGCCCGCATGCCGTGGCGACCGCTGTTGAGCAGGTCGTCGAGGAACATCTCCTTCACATCAGGACGAGCGAGCACCTCCTGGTCGCCCGGCGGGGCGAACTTTGCGTAGAGGTCAAGCGCGGGAGACGCGATCGGTCGAGCCACTCGCACGAAGGTGGTGAGAACGGAGCCGAGCGGCTCGATCAGCAGTGGCAGCAGCGGCTTGAAGCGCGTGGCCACGCTGACCAGCCCCCCACCGGTGCCCTCCTCGCCGCCACTCGGAACCACTCCGCCGAGGATCCCGACCCGTGGAACGCGGTCAGGGAAGGCGAACGCGGCAGCGAGCGCGTAAGGAGCTCCGCCCGAGAGCCCGACCATCGCGCAGCGCTCGAGCCCGAGCCGGTCGAGAGCGATCTCGAGATCGACCGTGAAGTCGATCAGCCGGTGGTACAGGTGGGGGGTCGACAGCCCCACACCGGGTCGGTCCATGCCGATGATGCGGACCTTGCGCTCGTCCGCGATGCGGCGAGCTTCCTCCGGGATCTGTCGCCGGGCGCCCGGGGTGCCGTGGAACCACACGATGGCCTGCTCGGACCACGGCGGGCCGAACTCGGCGATGCCCAGGAAGCGACCATCCTGCACAGCAACGCGCCCCTCGTAGCGGGGCGGTGTGATCGGCATGCCATCAAGGTTCGCGGATAGGTGACGCTGTGCTGCAAATCTGCGCAACAGACCTTCGGCAGGCGCGCGAATGGCGAGGCGCGCCTTCGTCGCCCCTAGCCCGCGTTGAAGGCGGACCGCGCGGCTGAGCGCCCTGCCTTGACCCCCTCCCAGAACGTGAGGGCGCCTCCATCCAAGAGCTCGCGCCCCGCCGCCGCCAGAGCCCCGAGGGCGACGTAGGCGAAGGCACCTCCCACAGAGATGCGCCGCACACCCGCCGCCGCCAGCTCCGCCAGCGTTGGCCCGCCTGGCATGAGGAGCACGTTCACTGGAGCGCTCACCGACTCGACGACTGAGCGGATGTCAGGCAGCGAGACCAGCCCTGGTGCGTAGAGCACGTCAGCACCCACTGATTCGTAGGCCTGAAGGCGCCTGATCGTGTCCGCCAGGTCGGACCTGCCATGCAGGTGGTTCTCGGCTCGCGCGGTCAGGACTAGCGCGTCGCGGCCGGCGTGGGCGGCCTCTGCCGCGGCGGAGACCCGCTCGACCGCCAGGTCGTAGTCGTAGATCGGGTCGTCGGAGAGCTGGGTGGAGTCCTCGATCGAACATCCGGCCAACCCGGTCTCCCTCGCCCGTCGCACGGTCGCGGCGACGCCGGCCGGGTCGTCAGCGAAGCCGTTCTCGAGGTCGGCGGACACGGGCAGGTCGGTGGCTGACACGATGGCTGCCGCGTGAGCCAGCGCCTCCCCCGAGCTCACGTTTCCATCGAGGCGCCCGAGGCTCATGGCGTGGCCGCTGCTCGTGGTGGCCAGCGCGTCGAACCCGAGGGATGCGAGCAGCCTTGCCGAGCCGGCATCCCACGGGTTGGGCAGCAGGAGCGGGGCACCTCTGCGATGCAGGTCGTAGAAGCGCTGGGCCTTCTCGCTGAGCTGGGTCATCCCATGGACGGTAGCGACGATCCCGTCACCAGTCCGTCGGGTTGAAGTCCTTGAGGAACTGGCCCCACACGTGCTCGCCAGTGTTGAAGCCGGTGATGATCGGATCGACGATGCGAGCGGCACCGTCGACTATGTCGAGCGGGGGATGGAAGCGGTGCTCTGCGCGCTTCTGCTCGGCGAGGTGGACGGGATCTTCGTCGTTCACCCATCCGGTGTCGACGCTGTTCATGTGGATGCCGTCGGCGTGGTAGTCCGCAGCCGACGTCCTCGTCATCATGTTGAGCGCCGCCTTGGCCATGTTGGTGTGGGGGTGCCGGGTCGTCTTGAAGCGGCGATAGAACTGCCCCTCGACGGCGGAGACGTTCACGATGTGCTTGTCGCGCTCAGGCGTGGCGAGCATCAGTGGCTTGAGTCGCGCGTTGAGCACGAACGGGGCGATGGCGTTCACCAGCTGCGTCTCGAGCAGCTCAACCGTCGACACGTCTGCCAGCATCAACCTCCACGAGTTCTTCTCCCGCAGGTCGACCTGCTGCAGGTCCTGATCCAGGCGCGCTTCCGGGAAGCTCTGCGCGGGCTCGCACTCGTCCTCGGGCAGTAGGCGCGCTTGGGAGAGCTCGACTGAGGAGGCGACACCGCTGACGAACCCCGGTCGGACGCCTCTGTGGGTGCCATCGTCGGCGCCGTTCGCAGCACCGTCAGCCGACACCAGCTCCGGTGTCCGGAGCCCGTCGACCCCACCGAGCAGAGCAAGTGCACGCGGCGCGAGCAGGTCGAGCGCGCCCGCCTCCACGCCGAGCATGTGCCGGTAGAACGCCGGCGGGCGGCGCACGGTCTGACACGCGTTGTTGATGATGAAGTCGAGCCGGTGGCAGCTCTCGAGCAGATGGCGACAGAACGACTCGACGCTGGGGGTGTGGCGCAGGTCGAGACCGTAGATCTGCAGCCGATCAGCCCACTCACCGAAGTCTGGCTCGGCCGCGTACCGCAGCGCCGAGTCGCGTGGGAAGCGGGTCGTGACGATCAGCTCCGCACCTGCACGCAACAGCTTGATGCCGGCCTGGTAGCCGATCTTCACGCGGCCACCTGTCAGCAGCGCGACTCGCCCCGAGAGGTCGGCTGACTCCGTTCGCTTCAGGTGGTTCAGCTCGGCGCAGGGCGGGCACAGCTGGTCGTAGAAGTGGTGGACCTGCGTGTAGTGCTCCTTGCACACGTAGCAGTGACGCTCGGCAGCTGAGCCGCCGGGACTGGCAGCTGCCTCCTGCTCACCGCCGGCGCAGCCGAGCTCGAAGCCATCTGGTGCAAAGACGTTCGGTGTGACGTAGACGGGTCTGGCTCGTAGGCGCCGGATGCCGGTCGTTGCGAGCACCGCTTCGTCGCGCTGCACCTTCTCGGTCTTGTCCTGCCGTCGCCGAGCCTTCGTCTGCCGACGGCGAGCCTCGACGTCGGGTGCGAAGACGTTGCCCGCCGCATTGATGAGCCGGATCCGCGCATCTGTCGGGAGGCAGTCAAGGATCGAGCGGTCAGCCGATATCTCCTCGAGCAGCGCGGTTGCTGCGAGGAGCTGAGAGGTCCGGTCATCAGGGTCTGCCACGGGCGCAAGGATGCCAGGCTCACCGTCGAGATCCGAGCTGACCCTGCTCGGGTCCTAAGGTTCCCCGCCATGACCGCTGTCTTCGTCCATGGTGTGCCCGAGACACCCGCGGTGTGGGTGCCGCTGGTCGAGCATCTCGAGCGGGATGACGTCGCGCTCCTCCAGATGCCCGGGTTCGGCTGTGACCTGCCGGCTGGCTTCGACGCCACCATGCACCGGTATGCGACCTGGTTGGCCGAGGAGCTCACAGCGTTCGAGCAAGTCGATCTCGTGGTGCACGACTGGGGCGCGCTGCTCGCGCTGCGCGTGCTGGCGGACCAGCCGGCGAACGTGCGGTCGTGGGCAACCGACATGGGCGACCTCGGCGATGACTTCCGTTGGCACGACACGGCACGCGTGTGGCAGACGCCGGGCGAGGGCGAGGCCTTGATAGACGGGATGCTGGCAGCCAGCACGGCCGAGCGAGCAGCCCTGCTCACCGCTGTCGGCGTTCCTGAGGCTCACGCGACCGAGATGGCGAGCCACCTGGATGCAACGATGGGCGCAGCCATCCTCACCCTCTACCGATCGGCCGTCGACATCGGCACCGAGTGGGGCCCTGGCATCGATCGCATCCGAGGTGCCGGGCTGGTGATCTCGTCCATGCAAGATCCCTTCCGCAGCCACGATCGCGCCACCAGGCTGGCGGCCCGCACCGGCGCCGACCTCGTCGAGCTCCCAGAGGCCGGCCACTTCTGGATGCTCGAGCAGCCGGAGCGCTGCGCCCAGATCCTCACGGAGCACTGGCGCCGGCTCGGCTGAGCGAGAGTCGCCTAGGGCGCCAACAGCCGGCCTCGCTCGAAGAACTCGAGAGCGCTCTCAGGAGACGTGACCTGATCCCACCCGGCGCTGGCGCCGAAGGGCTCGTTCCAGAACTCGTCCGGCCCGCGCTCCTGGGCCCACGGCCCGACATAGATGTAGGGCCCGGCGTGCTCCTGGTCGCCCGGCGAGCCGCCGTAGTTCACCTGATTGATCGTGACCGCGAGGTCGAAGTGCTCCGGCCAGAGCTGTGCGACAGAAGGGCCGTCGCTCGCTCGACTTCGGCAGAACACCTCCAGGGCGGAGCTCGTCAGCGCGAACCAGCCGTGCAGGATGGCGGCAGCGGATGAGTCCAGCTCGAGCGGCCGGTCGGGCTCGAGCGGCGTGGACAGCTCGTATACGTCAGAGGGTCCACCGGGTTCGATCCCGACCATCTCCGCCGCAGCGGCGATCGTGCGCAGCGGGGCCCGACGCTCGACTCGACCGTCGACCACCACGAGGTCAATCCCCTCCACCCGCAGCTCACGCTCGGCGGAGCCGGCGCGGATCGGTGGCGTCGCAAAGCCGCCCGCGCTGGCCCTGAGCCCGATCCGCCCGGTCTCGGCGTGTAGCGCCGCTGCGAGCACGTGCTCCGCTACGGCGTGGAGGTCCCGTCTCGTGGAGTCGTAGCTCCGGGGAAGCGCCTTGAGCATGCGCGAGAGTTGAGCACACGACCGCCGGGCCTTCCCGCAAGCCCGGCTCGGAACAGGGGGATGAGCTCATGGCAGACGACGTCTTGGGCGCGACGTGGCACAAGGTGGCCGATCCTGACGAGCTGCCCGATGGGCGCGTGAAGACCGTTGTCGCCGGCCACCGGTCCTTCGCGCTGACCCATTGGAACGGCGAGTACGCCGCCCTCGACAACCGATGCCCGCATCAGGGCGGACCCCTTGGCGAGGGCTCGATCGAGAACGGCTGGCTGCGCTGCCCGTGGCACGGATACGACTACAACCCCACGACTGGATCGCCACCCCCCGGCTTCACCGACGCGCCTGGCTGCGCGCCGGTCGAGGTTCGCGCCGACGGCGTGTACGTCGCCGTGCAGCCTCCGGCGCCGGCGATCCGCACCGTCGCGGACGTGATGGTGGAGACGATGGTGGCGTGGGGCATCACACACGTCTTCGGGATGGTGGGCCACTCGAACCTGGGCTTCGCGGACGCGCTTCGGCGCCAAGAGTTGCTCGGCAATCTGACGTTCATCGGCATCCGCCACGAGGGAGCGGCGTCATTTGCCGCTTCGGCCTACGGGAAGCTCACGGGCCGCCCCGCGGCCTGCTTCGCGATCGCAGGTCCGGGCTCCACCAACCTGCTCACCGGCCTCTACGACGCGCGGGCAGACCGTGCTCCTGTGCTCGCCATCTCTGGTCAGGTGCCCTCGTCGGTGCTCGGTCGAGGTGCCTTCCAGGACGTCGACCTCACCGCAGCCTTCGCCGACGTGGCCGCCTACTCGAAGACCGTGCTGCCCGAGTCCGACCATGCCGAGCTGACCACGCTTGCTCTCAAGCACGCCGTCCTGGAGCGTCAGGTCGCCCACCTCGTGCTCCCCGATGAGGTTCAGATCAGGCCCGCACCCGACGAGCAGGCCTCGGGCCCCGCCGGACGGGTGCCCGACCTGGAGGTGAGCCCACCAGCCGCGGCACTAAGCGCGACGCAAGATCTGATCGCCGGAGCCCGGAGGCCGGTCATCGTCCTCGGCCACGGTGCCCGCTTCGAGGTCGACGAGGTGCTCAGCCTGGCAGACGCCCTCGACGCGCCAGTGCTCACCACCTTCAAGGCGAAGGGCCTGGTCCCCGATGATCACCCACTCGGCTGTGGCGTGCTCGGACGCAGCGGCACTCCGGTGGCGAGCTGGATGATGAACGAGTCCGACCTGCTGCTCGTGTTCGGGGCGAGCTTCTCCAACCACACGGGCATCGCCAGCTACAAGCCGATCGTGCAGGTCGACTTCGATCCGATGGCGCTCGGTCGCTTCCACCCCGTGACGGTGCCGGTGCTCGGGCACGTCGGGGTCACCGCACGGCTGCTCCGGGCGGGGCTCCCGGACAGGCCAGCGCGGGTGGATCAGCGACCTGACGTTGCCGCGCGCTGGGCGATCTGGCGGGCCGAGAAGGAGCGACGCCTGGCCGATGACAATGGACGCGGTGTCAACGCCGCATCCGTGTTCGCCGCGATGAGCCGTCAGGTGCCACACGATGCGGTGATCGCTGTCGACGTGGGGAACCACGCCTACTCCTTCGGGCGCTACTTCGAGTGCCGCCAGCACTCGATCCTCATGTCCGGCTACCTCGGCTCGATCGGCTTCGGGTTCCCGGCAGCTATGGGTGCCTGGGCGGCCGCCCCAGAACGCTCGATCGTCGCTGTCACCGGCGACGGCGGCTTCGGGCAGTACATGGGCGAGCTCACGACGGCCGTGAAGTACGGGATGCCGATCACGCACGTCCTGATCAACAACGCGTCGCTCGGCAAGATCAGCAAGGAGCAGCGCGCAGCACAGCTCGACGTATGGCAGACGTCGCTGCACAACCCCGACTTCGCCGCCTACGCCCGCCTGTGCGGTGCGCTCGGGATCAGGGTCGAGCGTGCCGACGAGCTCGATGATGCGTTGGCGACAGCGCTGGCGCACCGTGGTCCCGCCCTCGTGGAGGTCGTCTCCGACCCCGACCTGATCTGACGCTGGTCTGTCAGGCAGAGATCGCGCTGGGGAGGACTCGGCTCTCCGTCACCACCCGGTCGCGTCCGTCGGCCTTCGCTTGGTAGAGCAGAGCATCCGCTCGCTTCAGAGTGGCGGCCGGGGTGCAACCGGCGACGTGGACGGCTGCTCCAGCACTTAGCGACACACCGGAGCCAGCTTCACGCCAACCGGCAAGCAGCCGCTCCACGATGACGCCCGACTCCCCACCGGCGCCACGCAAGAGGATCAGGAACTCCTCCCCGCCGAACCGGGCGACGCAGTCGGCGTCGCGCACTGACTCGAGAAGGTAGGCGCCGAGCTCCATCAGCACGCGATCGCCCTCAGCATGTCCACGTGTGTCGTTGACCACCTTGAAGTGATCCAGGTCGAGCAGCACGAGTGCGTCGCCGGGTGCCATGGCATCGAGCAGATCGTTGGCCCGCCGGCGGTTGCCGACGCCTGTGAGATCGTCGGTGAGGTTGGCGCGCTCGAGCAGCGCGGCGGAGGCCTCGAGTGAGCTCTGAGCGCTTCGCATGGCATCGGTCTTGGCGGCGAGGACCTCGGCCAGCACCACCGCGATGGGTATCGCGATCACGACGGTCGCGAGCGACTCGCGCGACTCGGCTGGGCTGCCGGGCAGGAAGGGGATCACGTAGACCGCTGCCGCAAACGGAGCGATCATCACCGACGTTCGCGACGGATGCCAGCTGCCGATCCATCCGAAGATGACCACGAACCAGAGCGCGTAGAGCGAGCCGAGGTTCGTCGGGTCGAACCAGCGACCGGTCACAACCAGCGCGAACGCTCCTGGCACGAGGGCCAGCGTGGCTCGGTTGTCCCACCGCTCCCACGGCAGCAGGCCGATCAGGAGGCCGAGTCCGATGCAGGCGATGTTCAGCACGCGCAGGCCTCCGGCCTGACCGGAGTTGGGGACGAGCTCGCTCAGCAACCCCAGAGCGCCAGCGGCCGTGAAGAGCACGGCGGCCTGACCCGCCGCAGTGTCGAGATGTCGAATTCGCCCCAAGCGTCCTCACCCCCCAATCGATGGGCTCTAGCCAGATCATCGGCTGACGGCTCCCTGCCGACCATGAGCCATCTGGCCCCTTCTGGAGCAAATGTCGGGCTAGCGGTCTGGACGCGCTGGTGTCAGATGCGCTCCAGCTCAGCCCCGTCGAAGAGCGCCTCGATGCCGTGGGTCAGGACGTCAGCACGGAGGTCCTCTTCCGAAGGGGGCGGTGCAACTGACTCGGCTGCCGCGAGGGCGTGCGGAAGGAGGCGGGCGTCGCTCGACGTGTTGAGGAAGAGGTTCTCGTGGCTCAGCACCCAGCGAACAGCGCGGGTGATCACCTCGGGATCGGTCACCGGCTCATACCAGCTGTAGCGCGGCCCCTCGTAGTCGGCGGGCCAGCGGCGTCGGCCGATGGCCTTGATCGTCTGCACCGCCACCCGACGTTCGTCGCACACCGCCAACAGCTGCTCGACATCCGACCGGTAGTCGTCGTCCTGCAGTGCCACGTAGCTGAAGGGCAGCAGCACCGACGCGTACGGGAACCGCTCTAGGCTCTTGAGGTGCATGCGCGCGATGCGAGTGCCATGACCAGTGACCCCGATGTGGCGCACGAGGCCCTCGTCCTGCGCGCGAAGCATCGCCTCGGCGGCGCCGCCGGGAGCGTGAGCCACCTCCCACTCATCGGGCTCGACCAGGTTGTGCAGCTGCACGAGGTCGACATGATCGACCTCGAGACGGGCGAGCGAGCGCTCCAGCTCGGTGCGCGCTTCCCTGCCGCCGCGCTGGCCCGTCTTGGTGGCCAGGAAGACGCCGTGCCGGTGCCGCTGCAGCCAAGGCGCTAGGCGCAGCTCCGAGTCGCCATAGCTGGCCGCTGTGTCGATGTGGTTCACGCCTGCGTCGTGCACGGCCTCGAGCACCTCGTCGGCGCGCTCCTGGCGCATGCGGCTCAGAGCGGCCGCACCGAAGATCAGGCGCGTGCTCTGGTGACCGGTGCTACCGAAGGGTGCGGTGGGGAGCATGAGCTCGAACCTAGTGACCTTTGGCGACGCTCACCCGGGAGAGTGTGGACATCGAGCAGATGTAGACGTCGTCGTTCCAACCCACCGACGGGAACACCACGGCCTGGAGCGGACTGCCCGTGTCGGCGCGGGCAAGCTCCGTGCCGGTCTCGATGTCGAGAAGGACGACTTGGTCGGCCATGCGCTCACGATCGTGGTCGCAGCTGACCACCTGCCCCGCCTCCGCGAATAGCAGCAGGTGGCTGGCGTGGTCCTGCTGGCGCGTCCAGCGCGCAGCCAGCGCGCCATCGGGCGCGATGTCGAAGGCAGCCATCACCCCGTTGCCACTGTCGTAGCCGACGACGATGCGCCGGCCGGGGTCGACCAACGGCGGGTTGGCGATGAGGCCACCGGGAAGGCCGCAGACCTCCGTCAGGCTGACCCCTCCCGAGGTGAGATCGACGCGAACGATGTGCAACGGTTCGGTCGAGATGCCCTGGCCGCGGAAGGTGCCGGCGTAGCGGTGGGTGCCCTCGCCGTCGTCGAGGAACCACGCTGCTCCCATCGCTATGACCGCATCCCAGCCGTAGGTCTGCCCTGCGAGGGTGCGGTACGGCGCGACGAACGTCTCGTCGAGCGCGAGAGCGGCTCCGTCCCAGCGAGCTCGCAACAGGCTCGTGTCCCCCACGATGTAGATGTCGTCGCCGTCGGCCGACAGCCGCGCGATGGAGGGCTCAGGCAGGTCGAGCGCGGACACGACCGCCAGGGACTCCGGATCGAGAACAAGCAGCTGCGCCGGCGCGCGCCGAGCATCTGGGTCGCCGGGGCGCTGTCCAGCGAAGTCCTTGGTCACGAGATGTCCATCGAGGAGCGTGACGAAGCTGTTGTACGGGCGACGCCTCGGAAGCTCTGTCGAGGCGATCACCGTGGTGTCCGCGCCAAGCCGGTGGGCGTGGTTGCCGAACACCACGTGCAGCGTCCCGTCGGCGTGAGCGGCGAGGCCGCCGGGCCACATCGGGCCACCCGCCAGGTCAGGCGAGCGACGCACGACATCGAGGTTGAAGGGATCGACCTGCTCGACCCAGGCGGGCGCGTCGTCGCCGAAGCCATGCCGCAGCACGTAGACCTCGCCGGGGTCACGCAGCACGACCATCGTCGTGCCCGGTGCATCTCGGTGGGTCACCTGCAAGGTCGCGCCGGCGGCGAGGTCGAGGCCCTTTGTAGGCCGGGCAGCGACCTGGAGCCGTCTCGGCCCACCGTCCTCGGCCGGCCAGGGGCTGGGCCACAGGCCGCCGGTCACGACACCGCCCGCGCCGCTGGTCACACCGGGGCTTCGACAGGCAGGCGAGGTTCCCGCGCAGGCTTGAGGCTCGCACGCAGGTCATCGACCAGATCGGAGCGCATCGCACGAGCAGAGGGGTCATCCCACAAGTTCACCTGTTGGAGCGGATCCGCCGTCAGGTCGTAGAGCTCGCCCTCGCTGCCGTCGTGCTCGGTGCCAGGCGCGTAGGTCGTGCAGACCCAGCCATCGCGGGTGATCGTGCGGAGGTGCACAGCGATGCCGAGCAGCTCGCTGTCCCACTCCGTCAGCACGCCCTCGAACCCGCGCGACGCAGCGTCGGAGTCATCGACGGGCAGAGCCTTGCCCTCCATCCACTGTTGCGTGGGGACAGACGCGATGTGGCAGAACGTGGGCGCCAGGTCGACAAGACCGACGGGTGCGCGCACGGTCGACGACGCGACTCCAGCGCTGGGTGCCGGGCGCCACACGAGCGGCAACCTCATCAGGCCGTCGACGTGGTACGGCCCCTTGAACATCAGGCCGAAGTCGCCGCCGAGCTCGCCGTGGTCGGTGGTGAAGACGACGTCGAGGTCGTCGGACCACCCTCGTGAGTCCACGGCAGCCAGCACCCGACCCAGAGCTTCGTCAATGAGCTCGACCTCGATGGCGTTGCGCGCGGTCACCTCGCGCAGCTGGTCAGCGGTGAGCTCGGCAGGCACCCAGTGGGTGGGCGCCTCGTAGTTGGACACGAGGGTGCCGTCATACCAGCTGCGCCAGTGGCGTGGCTTGCCGTCGAGGATGCGCTCCCGTTCAGCGGCTGTCTCGGGATAGCCACCTGGTAGCGGCACTTCGCGCCAGTCGATCCGGTCGAGCTCGGACATCGGCGGGTCCCACGGGTGATGCGGGTCGGGGAAGCTCATCCACGCGAACCAGTCATCGTCCTGCTCGAGCCCTTCGAGCCAGGCGATCGTGCGATCGGCCACCCAGTCGGTGTGGTACCACTCCCTCTGCACAGGGTTGTCCTTCACCTGTGGCGCGCCCGTGGCGCCGCCGCCCTCGGCGTTCACCTCGAGCTCGGCGTCGAGCACCGGGTAGAACCCACCGACCGCTTCGGGGTGCTCCTGCATCATCCATCGCGCGTAGTGCATGGAGCCGACGGGGGTGTGGGTCGCGAACTCCAAGTGGTCGAAGCCGCGGTGGGGGCCCATCGTGCCGTCATGCCAACGCGACTCGACCGTGGGCGTGCCAGCCCGCGCCAGACCGTTCTCGAGAAAGCGGCCGAAAGGGTCGAGGAAGGGCTCGAAGTGCGGCTTGCCGATCAGAGCCGTGCGATATCCGGCCCGGTGCAGCTCCTCCGCCACGCTCGGCGCCTCGACGGGCAGCGCTACGCCGTTCATCCAGACGCCGTGCGTGCTCGGATGCTGCCCTGTGAGCATCGTCGACCGGGAGGGCATGCAGACGACCGACTGTGGTACGGCACGCTCGTAGCGGACGCCCTCGGCAGCCAGTCGGTCGACCACGGGTGTGCGGCTGATGATCCCGCCGTTGCAGCCCAGCGTGTCGTAGCGCTGCTGGTCCGTGGTGACGAAGAGGATCTTGCGGCCCATCAGGTGGTGGCCTCCGTTGCGAGTGGTTGCGGTGACACGGTGACCCCGCCGTTCAGTGCGTCGATCGCGGGACCGGCTCCGCTCTCGAGCTGTTGTGCCAGCTCGTCGAGCGCTCCGGCGGTCGCGCCTCCCAGGACTATGGCCATCGTTGCTGGATCGGCGTCGCTCGCGTAGGTGATGACACAGCTCGTAGGGGTGAGCGCGATGACGTCGATCGAGGCGAGGTGCTCCTTGAAGAGACCACCGGCGATCCGGTACTGGAACCGGCGCTGGACGGGGTCGTTCGTGAGGATGTCCTCGGCCAAGGCGAGGCCGATCCCGGTGGTGATCGTGCGGGTCGTGCCCTCGACCTTGCAGTCCACGATGCCCGGGAACCACAGGTGCAGCAGCTCCGGTCTCCCCACCACCTGCCAGGCGGTGTCGGCACTGACGTTGACGATCCGCTGGCGCCGCTCGCTCGCTCGCACCGCGGCGATGCTATCTATTGACACGCGATCTGACAATACCTACGTTGAGGTCCATGTCGAACCTCCTGCTGGACTCGTTGAGGCGCCGGATGCGGGCCATGCACTCCCTCTACGAGGATGCGCTCGCCACGATGGACCTCAGCCACGTGAACCACTTCGAGCGTGAGGGCGTGCTCCCCATCGCCTTCTGCCTCTTCCACTACACGAACATGCAGGACGTGTCCGGCGCCGTGATCAGCGGTGAGCCGGTCGTCTGGAACGACGAGTGGCAAGACCGGGTGAAGATGGCGATCAACGACCACGGCAAGGAGCGCACGGTCGCCGAGATGATCCACCAGCGGATCGGCGACTACGAGGCCTTCGGCGAGTACCAGCGCGCCGTGTTCCACCGCACGGAGTCATGGCTCGCGACGCTTGACCCAGCCGAGCTCGATCGCGTCATCGTGCCGCGGCCTCTGCCGCCCGTGGTCGCCAACACGTACAGCGCGCGCGTCGCTGGCGACGACGGCATCACCGTGCTCGACGCCATCGAGTGCTGGATCTACCAGCACGGGCTCCGTCACATGGGTGAGATCGAGCTCGCACGCGGTCTGGTCGGCCTTGGGGGCATGACGAGCTGATCGCCGGGCCTCCGCCCGCTCAGGACTGCCGCTACCAGTGCACGCCGGGTAGCAACCTCACCAGCGCGTCCGCCGTGCGCGTGGTCGCAGGCGGTTGCGGCGCATCTGAGCCGTCGTCACTAGACGTGCCGCGGGCGGCGGCCGAGTCGGGGAACACCCGGTACGCCACGTGGAGCAGCTGGTCCACGACCTGGGGCGCCAGCGCGTACGCGACCTCCCCGGCCGTGCCCAGCCTCGTGTTGATCTCCTTGGGTCGGTCGATCAGCCCGTCCATCACCAGCTTGGCCGCTTCCTCCGGACTGATCGAGGGGAAGGCGTCGTAGAGCTTGGTCGGACTGATCATCGGCGTGCGCACGAGCGGCATGTGGATGGTCGTGAACGTGACGCCGTCGCCGTAGGTCTCCGTGGCGACGATCCGGCTGAAGGCGTCGAGCGCAGCCTTCGAGGCCACGTATGCCGAGAAGCGCGGAGGGTTGGCCTGCACGCCGATCGAGGAGATGTTGACGATGTGACCGAACCTGCGGGCCGTCATGTGTGGGAGCAGCCCGAGGATCAGTCGAACGGCTCCGAAGTAGTTGATCGCCATCGTGCGCTCGAAGTCGTGGAAGCGGTCGTAGCTCAGCTGCACTGAACGGCGGATCGAGCGGCCCGCGTTGTTGACGAGCATGTCGATGCCGTCGTGGTCCGCCAGGAGGTTCTTGACGAGCAGGTCGACAGACTCGGCATCCGTGATGTCGCACGGGTACACCCACGCCTGGCCCCCACGCCGCTCGACCTCGGCCTTCACGGACTCGAGCGCCTCGGTGCGGCGGGCGACGAGGATGGGCACTCCCCCTGCGGCGGCCACCTCCAGCGCGGTGGCCTCGCCGATCCCCGACGACGCGCCCGTGATGACGACCCGGCGACCCGCCAGCGGCCGCCCGTGGCGGGTGACACGAGCGCGGTCGCGGTACAGGTTCTCGTACCAGTACTTCCACAACGCAGGCGCATAGGCGCGCAGATGCGGCACCTCGATGCCGGTGCCCGATAGCGCCTCCTGCGTCTGACGAGTGTCGAACTCGGCGTGGAAGGCGACGTGCGGAAGCACCTCGGAGGGGATGCCCAGCTGGTCGAGCACGATCTGTCGGGTCAGGTCGACGCCGGGCACCTTGGACAGCAGCCCGCCGACCAGCGCAGTCGGACCCAGCGCTGCTCGCGGGAGCACCGGGACGACGCGCGGCGCACCGGCCGCCTTGGCGAAGGCGTTGAACACGCTCGTGACCGGCTGTGGCGACGGGTTCGCCAGGTGGAAGACGCGGCCATCGAGATCGGGCGCGTGCATGAGGTGCTGCATCGCTTCGACGACGTAGTCGACCGGCACGAGGTTGGTGTCGCCCAGGCCCGGCGCGACGATCCGGAGCGCCGACGGGAGGTTGGCGAGCCGCCGAATTGTCTCGA
The DNA here is from genome assembly GCA_049325515.1 of Actinomycetota bacterium. GTDB lineage: Bacteria > Actinomycetota > Acidimicrobiia > Acidimicrobiales > VFJN01 > VFJN01. The sequence goes on from JBMOLI010000025.1 coordinate 15,344, forward strand.
ACAGGTAGTAGGGCCCGTCCACCTTGTCGATCTCGCCGGTGCGGGAGTGCCCGACGACGATCGACGGCCGGTAGATGCGCCAGGGCACCGATGCCTCGCTGCGGACGATCCTCTCAGCCTCGAACTTCGTGCGGTGGTAGGGCGACGACAGCGGCTGACCCTCGTCGAACATGTCCTCGTCGAAGGTGCCGGCGTAGTCGCCCGCGACGGCGACGGAGGACACGTGGTGGAGACAGCCAGCGCGGACTCGGTTGGCGACCTCGACCACCTTATGGGTGCCAGTCACGTTGACCGCCTCGTTGGCTGCGGCATCGGCGGTCATGTCGTAGAGCGCCGCCAGGTGCACGAGGTGGTCGACGCTCCCCTCGAGCGAGGTGAGCACCTCGTCGGACATCCCGAGACGCGGCATGCGCAGGTCTCCCACGATGACCTTCAGCCGCTCGCCGGCGCCCCAGCGCCTCGATCTGGCCGCGAGCCGGCTCCGCGAGCCCTCGCGCACGAGAGCGTGCACCTCCGCTGACGGGTCGGGGAGCAGCCGCTCGACGAGCTGTCCGCCGAGGAACCCCGTTGCGCCGGTCACCAGGTACGTCGCCATCCGATCCCCCTCGGTGGTGCCCGCCAGCGCCATCTTCCCACGGGAGCAGCCCGAGCGCACCGGGCAGGGCGACACGGCGACGACGTTTCAGCCATCCTTCAGGTCTGCTGCGCCATGCTCTGCGGCCCGGGAGGTGTCGATGCGGGTGCTCGTGGTGGAGGACGAGGAGCGGCTGGCCCGCTCGCTCGCCCGCGGGCTGGCCGCCGACGGCTTCGCGGTGGACGTGGCGCTCGACGGAACCGATGGCCTGTGGATGGCCCGCGAGCACTCGTATGACGCGCTGGTCCTCGACATCATGCTGCCGGGCATCAACGGCTACCGGATCTGCGCCACCCTCCGCGAGGAGGAGAACTGGACGCCCATCCTCATGCTCACCGCCAAGGATGGCGAGCTCGACGAGAGCGAAGCCCTCGACACGGGCGCCGACGACTACCTGACCAAGCCCTTCTCGCATGTGGTGCTCGTCGCCAGACTGCGAGCTCTCATGCGACGGGGCGCGCGCGAGCGGCCAGCAGTTCTCTCCAGCGGAGACCTTCGCCTCGACCCAGCGAGCCGGCGATGCTGGCGCGGCGACGTCGAGGTGACGCTCACACCGCGCGAAGCGTCGGTGCTCGAGTACCTCCTGCGGCACGTGGGCCAGGTCAGGTCCAAGCGCGAGATCCTGGATCACGTGTGGGACGACGACTTCGACGGTGACGTGAACATCGTGGAGGTCTATGTGAGGCACCTGCGACGCAAGCTCGACGAGCCCTTCCAGCGGACAGCCATCGAGACGGTGCGTGGCGCCGGCTACCGACTAGCGCCGGACGGAGGGTGACCCTTGGCTGCTAGCGGTGGCCGCTCGCACTCGTGGCGCACGATGCGCGTGCGCACCACGGTCGCGGCGTCGGTCGTGGTGGGGATGGCGCTCCTCGTCGGCGGCCTCGGCCTGCTGGCGGTGCTCAAGGAGTCGCTCGAGGACAACGTCGAGACGTCCGCTCGCCTTCGGGCAGACGACGTCGCCGCGCTCATCGGCTCTGGTCTCTCCCCAGAGGACCTGTCCGTCGAAGACCCGCCGGACGACGACATATCGGCTGTGCAGGTCGTCGACGCCTCAGGCCGCGTCCTGGTGGCCTCCGCCAACATGAGTGGGGAGCCGGCCGTAGCCGATCTGGCCGACGGCGGCTCGACGCGGGTGCGCGGGCTCTCGATCAGCCCCGAGGACTCCTACCTCGTCGTTGCCAAGACGGCCGACACCTCCGATGGACCCGTCACAGTGCTCGTCGCTCGCGGGCTGGAACCGACGGGCGAGACGGTCGCGAGCGTTGCGCGTGCGCTGGCGGTCGGCCTTCCGGTCCTCTTGCTCCTGGTCTCACTTACCACCTGGGTCGTGGTCGGCAGAGCGCTGCGTCCGGTTGCGGCGATCAGCGCCGAGGTGCGCTCGATAACCGACGCTGAGCTCGACCGACGGGTGCCTGAGCCCGAGAGGGAGGACGAGATCGGGCAGCTGGCGCGCACGATGAACGCGATGCTCGAGCGACTGCAGCGCGCACGCGATCGTCAGCGCCAGTTCGTGTCCGACGCTTCGCACGAGCTCCGCAGCCCGATTGCGAGCATCCGGCACCAGCTCGAGGTAGCACTGGCGCATCGCGACAGCGCCGAGCTGTCAGTCACCGCCGAGGGCGTCCTTCAGGAGGATCTCCGCATGCAGCAGATCGTGGAGGACCTCCTGCTGCTGGCCCGCGGAGACGAGGGCGCTGGCGCCGGCCGGCGCCAGCCCGTCGACCTCGATGACATCGCGCTGGCCGAAGCCAAGCGTCTGCGCTCCGGCGGCGGCCCGAGCGTCGACACCACGGAGGTGCGCGCCGCACGGGTGGCGGGCGACCCAGCCCACCTGGCGCGGGCCGTGCGCAACCTGGTGGACAACGCAGCTCGGCACGCATCGACCCGCGTGGCCGTGTCAGTCGGCATCGAGGGCTCGACGGCGGTGCTGCGCGTCGACGACGACGGGCCCGGCGTGACGCCAGGCGATCGGGAGCGGATCTTCGAGCGCTTCACCCGCCTCGACGACGCACGCACGCGCGGCAGGGGCGGCTCCGGGCTGGGTCTCGCCATCGTGGCTCAGGTGGTCGCCGATCACTCCGGTGAGGCGCAGTGCCTTGCCGCGCCGGGTGGAGGCGCCCGCTTCGAGATGCGCCTGCCCGCCATCGACGTGGTCTGAGCGTTCAGCGCCGCTTCAGCACCCGTGGTTGACGATGCGAGGCAGGTCGAGAGATCTACGCAGCCGACAAGCAGGGAGGGATCCATGCACAGGACCCGCAAGATCATCGTTGGAGCCGCCGCGCTGGGCGCAGCACTCGGCGGCGCGGGAATCGCGAATGCCGTCGGGGGGATCGGTGACGACGACGGCGAGGGCCACGTCACAGGGCCCGAAGCCGACGCAGCCACGGCCGCCGCGCTCGAGCTCACCGGCGGTGGCACGGCCAACGCGGTGGAGCGCGACAACGAGGCAGGGGCCACCTGGGAGGTCGAGGTGACCAAGCCCGACGGAACGACCGTGGATGTGCGGCTCGACGAGGCCTACGAGCTCGTGGTCATCGACGATGACAACGAGTCACCCGACGACGACACATCTGGCTGACCGGGCTGGCGGATCGGCTCGAGCGGCTGATCCGCCAACTGCACTCCGAGACGATCCAGCAGCGCCCGATCGTGGTCCTCGCCCGGGTTGGCTGTCGTCAGCAGGCGGTCGCCCAGGAAGATGCTGTTGGCGCCGGCGTGGAGGCACAGCGCCTGAAGCTCGTCGGTCATGTCGCTGCGACCGGCCGAGAGCCGCACGACCGAGTCGGGCATCATGACCCGAGCCGCCGCGATCGTCCTCACGAGCTCGATGCCATCCAGCTTCGGGGTGCCCGCAAGCGGGGTGCCCGGCACCTGTATCAGCATGTTGATGGGCACGCTCTCGGGGTGCGGGTCGAGCGTGGCCAGCTGCACCAGCAACCCCGCTCGGTCGCGCCGCGACTCCCCCATGCCAATGATTCCCCCGCAGCACAGCTTCACGTTGGTCGCCCGCACGTTGGCGAGCGTGTCCAAGCGGTCGTCGTAGGTGCGGGTCGTGATGATCGTGCCGTAGAACTCGGGCGAGGTGTCGAGGTTGTGGTTGTAGTAGTCGAGGCCGGCGTCCGCGAGAGTCACCGCCTGGCTCGCCGTGAGCATGCCGAGGGTCACGCAGGTCTCCATCCCCAACGCCGACACGCGCTCCACCGCCTCGGCCACCTTGCTGACTTGGCTGTCCGTCGGCGAACGCCAAGCCGCACCAAGGCAGAACCGTGTGGCACCGGCGTCCTTGGCCTTGCGGGCGCTCGCCTCGATCTCGTCGGCGTCCATCAATGGCTGGGCCTGGAGGCCGGTTGACCACTGCGCCGACTGCGGGCAGTAGGCGCAGTCCTCAGGACACGCACCGGTCTTGATCGACAGGAGCATCGCGCCTTCGACCACGTTGGGCTCCCACCAGCTTCGGTGGGCGGTGTGCGCTCGATCCAGCAGGTCCGAGAACGGGGCAGCGAGCAGACCGGCGGCCTCCTCGACCGACCAGTCATGGCGCACTCCCCTCTCGCGGAGCAGCTCGGAAGCATGGCGCAGTTCGGTCACGGAATCCTCCGGGTCATCGGGCTCGGGTTGCGGGATGCGCGGGTGCCATCGCGGAGCATGCGGCGGCCACCTCAGCCACCTCGGTCAGGACGTTCAGGCCATCCACCGAGCGAAGCCAGTCGAGGCTGCGTGCATGCACCTCGTCGTTGCCGTCGAAGTGGTTGAGCAGCACGATCAAGGTGTGGCCGGCCAGCACGCCCGCTGCCAGCCGGACGTTCGAGACGACACCGAGCGCCGGATCGGCGACGAGCAGGACCAGGTCCGGGCCGAGTCGGGACGCCAGGTCGAGCGAGTCGCCGTCGTGGGCGATGGGCGAGCGGAGACCGCCCGCGCTCTCCACCAGGCCGACCTCGGTGCCCGGCGGCCAGTCGATCTCCGCAACGAGGTCGTCGAGCGCGATGCGCGGCCTGCCGAGTGCGTCGGCAGCCATCGGTGGGGCGAGCGGGACGGGATACCAGCGGTGGGGTGGGCACACGTCCTCGACGCGGACCGATGTCGCGTCCGCCAGCAGCGAGGCGTCGGTGACCGCGTCGCCTTCTGCGAACGATTGAGCCGGCTTGCGAGCGGCGACGGTCATGCCGTTGGAGCGAAGGAGCCGTGCCAGCTGCACGGCGACCCAGGTCTTGCCGACCTCGGTGCCGGTGCCAGTGATCAGGACGAGACGCTCAGGGCGAGGCATGGATGCCTCGCAGGCCGGCCAGCAGCCGATCGACGTCGTAGTCGGTGTGCGCTGCCGAGAGTGCCACCCTCAGCCGCGATGTTCCCGGTGCCACGGTGGGGGGACGGATGGCCGGGACGAAGATGCCTCGGTCGAGCAGGCTTGCGGATGCGGCGACCGCGGCCGCCTCTTCGCCGATGAGGATCGGCACGATGGGAGACGGGTTCCCCGGGGCCACGCGCTCGACGTGCGACCGCAGTCGCCCGACCAGGGCCTCGCCCTCGCTCGATCGCAGCACACGGAGGGCCGCCAGCGCGGCCGCAGTGTCGGCGGGTGACGGCGCCGTCGTGAATATGAAGGGTCGAGCCTCGTTGACGAGCAGGTCGATGGTCGGGCGATCCCCGGCCACGAAGCCGCCGAGGCTGCCCAGCGTCTTGGACAGAGTGCCCACTCGCACGATGTCACAGGGCAGCTCGCCCTCGGTCTCGCTCATCACCGCATGCGCGTCGTCGAGGACCAGGAGAGCTCCGTGGGCGGCGCACACCTCTGCGAGTGCGAGCACGGGAGCCTCATCGCCGTCCATCGAGAACACAGTGTCCGTGACGACCATGGAGGGACCGCTGGTCGCGGCCAGCATGCCGTCCAGCTCCTCGACGTCGCGGTGTCGATACACCTTGACCTGTGCGCGACCCAACCGGCATCCGTCGATGATCGAAGCGTGGTTGAGCTCGTCGGAGAACACCGTCGTGCCGCTACCAGCCAGGGTGCTGATGACGCCCAGGTTGGCGGCGAACCCCGTCGGGAACAGAAGCGCCGCGTCCGCGCCCTTCCAGTCCGCCAGCTCGCGCTCGAGCTCGGAGTGCACCGGGCGAGCGCCCGTGACCAGCCGGGACGCTCCGGAGCCAGTGCCCCAACGATCGATCGCCTGGTGCGCGGCAGCCGCCACGTCTCGGTGCGCCGTCAGCCCCAGGTAGTCGTTCGAGGCGAAGGACACGACCGGCTGCGCCTCCGCTCCGCGCCTGTCGCCGGAGCTCAGCGTGCCGCTGGGACCGAGCGAGTCGAAGTCGCGGATCGCACGCCAGCGGCCGGCGCTCTTGGTCTCTGCGTTGCGCTCTTCCACGCGGTCTGCCCAGGACGGCTCGATGCCTCCGACGTAGGACCGGGCGCCAGCAACCCGCAAGCGCTTCACCCGCACACCTCGATCACTGCCGCGCACAGGGCATCGACGATGCGCTCGATCTCCCCGGTGGAGATGGTCAGCGGCGGCATGATCACGACGACGTCACCCAGCGGCCGGAGCAGCACGCCTCGGCGAACCGCGGCCGCGCACACGAGCCTTCCCCAGCGCAGTCCCTCAGCCGGCGGGATCAGCTCGACCCCGCACATCAGGCCGCGCTGGCGGACGGCGGTTTTGGCCGGAAGCGACGGGAGCCGTTCGGCTAGCAGCGCCGCCATCTCGGCTGCGCGACCTCGCACGTTGGCGAGCACATCCCTCTCCGACAGCAGCTCCAGGTGACGCAGCGCCACCGCGGCCGCCAGCGCGTTCCCTCCGTAGGAGTGGCCGTGGTAGAGGGTGCGGTCGCTAGGGTCGGGGCCGAGGAACGACTCGAACACATGCCCCGCCGCAACGGTCGCCGACATCGGCAGGTAGCCGCCGGTGATCCCCTTGCCGAGGCACAACAGATCGGGCCGGATCCCGCACTGCTCGCTGGCGAAGAGAGAGCCAGTGCGACCGAAGCCGGTAGCCACCTCGTCGCAGATGAGCAGCACGCCCTCTCTCCGGCAGGCGGCCGCCAGAGCCGCGACATCCGCCGGCTCGGCCACCTCGATGCCGGCCGCACCTTGCACGAGCGGTTCGATGACGACGGCGGCCAGCTCGGCGGCATGGCGATCGAGCAGCTCAAGCGCCTCGTCGAGCCATCCGGCCGTCTCGTAGCCGGCGCCGCGGACCACCGGAAAGCGCAGAGGGTCGAAGAGATCCGTCCCGAAGCCACCTGCTCCGAGCGAGAGCGAGCCGACGGTGTCGCCGTGGTACGCGCCGCCCAGCGCGAGGTAGCGGGTGCGGCCCTCCACACCGAGGTTCACCCAGTGCTGAAAGGCGATCTTCAGGGCCTGCTCCACCGCGGCCGCGCCATCCGACGCAAACAGGAAGTGAGGATCCTGCACAGGCACGACCCGTGCAAGAGCTTCGGCCAGCTCTACGACGATGCGGCTCCCGTTGCCGAGCATCGTGGCATGGGCGACACGATCGAGCTGGCCACGGATCGCTTCATCGAGCTCGGGAACACGGTGACCCAGCGTCGTCACCCACAACGACGAGATGGCGTCCAGGTAGCGGTTGCCCTCGACGTCGATGACCTCGTGGCCATCGGCGCTCTCGACGATGACAGGCTGGTTCTCCGCATAGCAGGACATCTGCGTGAAGCCATGCCACACGACGGCCGCGTCGCGCTCCACCCAGCCGGACATAGCGGGAAGCGTGCCGCGTGGAGGGTCTGGTGCGCCAGCCGATCGAGCCTTGGCGCCTGTGCGACCCGATCGGGCTCTACCGGCCGTCGAGGAGCGCGGCGACAGCTGTGGCCGAGATGGGCACGGAGAAGTAGTAGCCCTGCGCCAGCTCGCAGCCGAGCGACCGCAGCCTCAGCCGCTGGCTCTCCCGCTCGACGCCCTCCGCGATGGGCGTGATGTGCAGCGTCTGGGCCAGGCCGATGATGGCGTGCGGAAGGGCTGACTTCTCCGGGCCACCGTCGATGCCGTCGACGAAGGACTTGTCGATCTTCAGGATGTCGATGGGGAAGCGCTGGAGGTAGGCGAGCGACGAGTAGCCGGTCCCGAAGTCGTCCACGGCGATGCGCACGCCCAGCGCGCGCAGGCTCTGGAGGTTCGCGATGGCTGCGTCGGTGTCGAGCATGAGAGCGCCCTCGGTGATCTCGAGCACGAGGCAGGACGGCTCGATGGGGTGCGCCGCGAGGGCGGCCTCGACATCTGCGAGAAGGGTGCGACCGATGAGCTGCTGTGGCGCCAGGTTGACGGAGACAGAGAACGAAGGCGAGGCCGCGCCTGACTCCTGCCAGTGGACAAGGTCGGAGCAGGCGCGGGTCAGCACCATGTGCCCGATGTCCTCCATGAGGCCGGTCTCCTCGGCGAGCGGTATGAAGACGTCGGGACCGACTCTGCCGCGAACAGGGTGGCGCCAGCGCGCCAGTGCCTCGACACCGATCATGCGTCCGCTCACGAGCTCCACGATCGGCTGGTACTCGAGGGACAGCTCGTCGCGCTCGATGGCTCTGCGCAGCTCGGCCTCGACCTGGAGGCGCTCGACGGCGGTCGCGTGCATCTCCTCCTCGTACGCCTCGAAGCGTCCCTTGCCGCGCCGCTTGGCCGTGTACATCGCCAGATCCGCGTTGCGCAGCAGCTGGTCACAGCTGGTTCCGGGCGCAGCGAAGGCGATGCCGATGCTGACGCTGGCCGACACCTCGGTGCCGTCGATCGTGAAGGTGCGCTTGAAGGCTGCCTGGAGCCGTTCCGCCACATCTATGACGTCCTGCTCGCTCCCGGCATCCTCCAGGAGGACGGCGAACTCGTCACCACCGAGACGAGCTGCCGTGTCCGCGGCTCGCAGGCACTGCTCGAGCCGCTTGGTCACACCGATGAGGAGCAGATCGCCCGCCGAGTGACCGAGGCTGTCGTTCACCGTCTTGAAGTTGTCGAGGTCGAGGAACAGGACGGCGATGCCGCCGACTCGGTGCTCCCGCCTCGCCAGCGCATGCTCGACTCGATCCCTGAAGAGGCTCTGGTTGGCGAGACCGGTCAGCGAGTCGTGCAGCGCCTGGTGCGCCAGCTCGGCCTCGAGGCGCTTGCGCTCGGTCACGTCGCTGAAGCTCCAGACCCGGCCGACGATCTCGCCGTCGACGTACTGGGGCTGCGAGTAGCGGTCGAACACGCGCCCGTCGAGGAAGTGCACCACGTCGCGGCTCTCCGCCTCCGGCCTCGCGTACAGCTCCGCGATCTTCGCGAGGAAGACCTCAGGGTCGGCCACCTGCTCGATCACGAACGCGATGGCTGCGGCATCGTCCTTCGCGGCCAGCAGCTCCTCGGGAATCCGCCACAGCTCGGCGAACTTGCGGTTGAAGCTCGTGATCGCGCCATCCCGGTCGACGACGAGGATCCCGTCGTCGGTCGAGTCGAGGGTGGCGCTCAGCAGCGACAGGGTCGACAGCAGCTCGGCCTCGATCTCCTTCCGAGCGCTGATGTCGTGGCCTGAGATCACAAGGCCGCCGACGGTCGGATCCTCGAGCAGGTTGACGATCGTCAGCTCGAACGGAACGGGGGTGCCGCCTGAGAGCCGCTGGAGCCCGATCTCGACCTTTGGGGCCTCACCCGCACCCTGCGCGCCGCGTGCCGCTTCGGAGAGCGCCGACTCGAGGCGCTCCCGGTCTTCGGCCGGAACGAGGTCGGCCAGCGGACGCCCCACCACCACGCCTGGATCCTGTCCGAGCAACCTCGCGAGAGCGCCGGAGGCAGCCTCCACAGCTCCATCGGCGGACACGAGAAGCATCAGCGTTGCAGCGTTGTGAACGAGCGACCTGAACTTGGCGACGTCGTCGTTGGCCACCTCGAACGCGCGACGCGCCGTCAGGTCGCGGATCGACAGCACGATCTGCACACCTTGCGCCACGGCTAGCGGGGCTCCGACCAGCTCCACCAGCCGCCAGCCGTCCGCGCTCAGCAGGCGCACCTCGATCGGCATGCCGATCTCCTTGTCCTGCACGCTCAGCATGGACAGCAGCGCAAACTCGAGATCGTCTGGGTGCACCAGCTCGAGCCCGGACACCCCCCTGGCGGAGTCGGCCGAGCGACCGAAGAAGGTCTCCGCTGCTCGATTGGCCCAGAGCACCGTGCAGGCGCCGTCGACCACGAGCACCGGGTCGGGCAGACCGGCGAGCACGGCGTGCAGAGCGTCGCCGTCCAACGACGCCGCCGTGCCCGTCACGTCTCCCTCGAACGCCCTGGAGGAGATCACGCTCGCGTCATCGGCCGCATCCCCCTGGGATCTGAAGGCCGTGGGCCCAATGCCCCGCAATGCCTGTTTGCTCGCCTATCGCCGTGGAGAGCCGTATTGCGCAGACCGGTTCCGCCTAGGCATCACTCGACCTCCCCGCGGCGGAGGAGCCGCTGGGCACCGATGGGGCGTCAGAGTTGCCGTGCGTGTGACCCTGCCGGGGCGAGCACACGGTCGGCACCGCCGGTGTTCGATGTCTTGCCTTCGCGTGGGCCAGGTCGGTGGTTCTGCGCTGGCGTGATATCCGATGGTGCCTTCTGGTTCGGGCGAGTGTGTCCTCTGCGACGGTGGTGAGTCGTCGGGCGAGGAGCCAGATGGCGATGCCGAGGAGGATTGAGGTGATGGTGGCGATGGTCGGGCCGTGGCGGAGCAGTGGCGGGTAGATCTGCCAGTGACTCAGGTAGATGTAGAGCGACGCGCCGGCAACGGTGCCGATGATGGGGGTGGCTCGGCGCGGCAGGGGAAGCGTGGGGGCCCAGACGACGAGGAGCAGGGCGGAAGTCACGAGGATCTCTCGATGGGTGTCGCCGAAGAAGCCGGCCAGGGAGGCGGCGGCGAGCGCTGATACGACCAGCCGCTGGGGCGTGGTGGTGGCCTGGGCCGCCAGCCAGCCGAGCGCGAAGAGCCAGAAGACGTCCTGTGGGCGTGAGGTTCGGTGGGAGGAGCTGGCGAGCCCGAGCAGGTCGAAGCGGACCGCGAGCCCGGCGGCTAGGACCGCCAGGGCGAATGGGAACGGCCGGTGCTGTTCGAGACGCCGGACGGCCGGCATGGCGAAGAGCAGCGCCAGGCAGAGCAGGATCTGCACGGTCGCTTCGATGTACCAGTAGCCCCAGCGGGCACCGGGCGCGCCGAGCTGGCCGTTGAGAAGGAGGGCGTGGGGCCAGGCGAAGTCTTCGGTGGCGGCGGCGGCGATAGCGATCCAGCAGATGGCCGGGAGCGCGATGCGGGCGATGCTGGCCATCATGGTGGGCGCTCGCAGCTGGAAGCGGGCGAAGTTGTAGCCGGAGACACCGAGGAGCGTGTGGGCACCACCGGGCAGGTGCCAGAGGCCGGTGTGGGTACCGACGACGAGCACGATGGCCAGGGCGCGCAGCACGACGCTCGTCTCGGTGTGGGCCAGGCCGGGGCGGCGGACAGGTGCGGGAGCGAGCCCGCCGACGGATGTGCGGTGCCAGTCGCGGGGCAGGAACCCGAGGAGCTCCTCGAGGCGGATGGACATCTCGACATAGGACAGCGAGTCGCCGCCGAGGCTGACGAAGGAGTCAGACTCGGAGGGGTCCAGGCCGAGGACATCGACGAACGCGGCGCGCACCGCTGCTCGGTGATCGCCGTTCAGCTCCACCGAGCACGGCAGCACGTCGGATGTGGGGGCGCCGTCGGTGGCCTGCTGGTGGACGGTGGCGTAGTCGGGTTTGCCGTTGCTCAGCCGTGGCAGCTCATCGAAGCCGACCACGACGACGGTCGCACGGGGGACGCCGAGGTGGTCGCTGATCAGCTGCGCGATGGTGGGCCGGTGGGTGCTGGTGGACACGGCCACGACGAGCCTGCAGTCGTCGCCCGTGCACATGCTGGTGATGCCGTACTCGGCTAGGACTCGTTCGACCTGGTCGAGGTCGATGCGCAGGCCGTAGAGCTTGACGAAGCGGCTGTGCCGGCCGACGAGCTCGTAGAGGCCCTCGCCGGTCAGGCGGGCGAGGTCCCCGGTGCGCAACGCATCCACGCTGGCACCCAGCGCGAGGTCGCTGGGGTGCTCGGCGTAGCCGAGCATGACGTTGGGCCCCCGGTAGACGAGCTCGCCGACACCGTCTTGGTCTGGTGCCTCGATGGTGAAGGTCCCACCAGGGATCGGGACGCCGATCGACGCGGGATGCGATGAGGCGAGCGCGGGCGGGAGGTAGGCCATGCGGGCGGTGGCCTCGGTCTGGCCGTACATCACGAACAGCTGCCAGCCGTCCTGCTCTCCGAGGCTGGCGTAGCGGCGAACCGTGTCGGGATGGAGCCGCCCACCCGCCTGGGTGAGGTAGCGCAAGGTCGGCAGTGACATCGACTCGAATCCGACGCGATCGAGCAGGTCGAACGTGTGAGGCACACCGGCGAAGCTGGTCGCTCCCGCCGTCTCGAACAGGTCCCAGAAGCAGCGGTCGACCACGGACAGCTCAGTGAGGACGATCCCGGCTCCTATGTGGAGGTGGCTGTTGATGACCGACACGCCGTAGCAGTACTGCATCGGCAGCGTGGTCATGGCGCGATCTTGCGGCGTGAGGGCGAGGTATTCGGCGATGGCCTCTGCGTTGGCCTGAAGGTTCCAGTGGGACAGTCGGACGAGCTTTGGCGACCCCGTAGAGCCCGACGTTGACAGCAACAGCGCCAGGTCGGGATGAAGCCGATGCGCCGAACCGGGTCGACGCTCGTCGATAGACCAGCCGGTCCCCGCGGTGATCATCACATCGGGGTCGTAGGCGCTGGTCAGCGCGCGCAGGGTCGTGTCGTTGGCGCCCGGGGCCAGCAGGACCGCATGCCCGCCGCGCAGCGCGGCCAGGTATGCGACGAGCGGGTCGACGGCGTTGCCAGCACCGATCAGGACCAGACGGCGCTCGTCACCCAGGCGGGCGCAAACGGCACGCACCCGGTTGTCGAGCTCGGCGTAGGTGATCGCCCCCGCGGTGCTCACGAGCGCGACCCGTGATCCGTGTCCGGCCAGCTCGGCGCTGAACAGGGGTGAGGTAGATGGCCGGTGGTCGGGGGCGAGGACGGTCATGTCGGCTCAGGCCCTGCCGCACGAGAGGCTCAGGCCGCCGAGGAACGGGCCGCTCTGTCCGGGGCTAGTGGCGACTTCGGCAAGGAGCGCGACCAGCGACGGGAGACAGTTCCCGCAGCGCGCATCGGCGCCGCAGCGGCGGTCCAGCTCGTCGAACGAATCGCGGCTTGCATTCCGGGCGTTAGGTGTGCCTAACTGCATCCGACGACATTAGGTCGCCCTAACAATGCTCGCAAAGTGATGCGAAGGAGAGACCATGCGACCGTTGAGGTGCGCTGAGGTGTTGGCGTCCAGGCGCGCCCGTCGGGTCTTGGCTTCGGGCGTTCTCGTTGTGCTGGCGGCGGGCCTGGCGATGGCGCCGGTCGCCCGAGCCGACGGCGATCACGGCGGCCACGCCGGACCCGAGCCGCCGGGCGTTGGCGGCCGGGTTGGTGTGCTGCTCGCCGACCACGGCGAACCCCCCGAGTACAACCAGTGGACCTATGAGAGCTTCCGCGAGTTCTTCCAGCACCTGATCGCCATGGGGATCATCCCGGCGTGGCTCACCGCGCTGGAGACCGGCACGATCCTCTACGACGCCGACTGCCCGGCCTGCACGGAACCCAGCGACTCGCCCCGCCTGATCGACGCCTGGCTGCGTCCCCATGACGGGCCCGCCGCGTTCGTGCCCGCCTCGGACTCGCTGCCCGCCCACTACGTCCTACCTGGGGGACCGGGCTTCCGCGAGCCCGACATCTTCGAACACGTCGGCCTGTCGGCCTGGCACGAATGGCAGCGCATGGGTGGCCGGTCACCGAACTACGACGAGAAGCTCATCAAGAAGCAGGCCGTGATAGAGCGACTCCGAGCGGCCTACGGAGACGACCTCGCAGTGCGCGTCGGCTACGGGATCGACCCGCGCCTCGGCGGCGGCCGCCAGGGCATCCGCGAAGCCCTCGACGCCCTCGTCAACAGGGAACGGATCGACACTCTCGTGGTCGTGTACCACGGCGTCGGGTTCAGCGACATCATGCAAACCCATCACCTACGCCACCAGATCGCCGAGCACCTCGAGACCCTCGGCGTCGCCGACACGGCGGTCCGCTACGCCCAACCGCTGGGCACCACCGACCACTACGTCGCCGCCATCGTCGACAAGGTGAAAGCCGAGCTGGCCGTGCTCCCACCCGAGGCGCCAGTTGCTATCCACCTCTCCGGCCACGGGCTGTCCAGGACGATGTGCGGGGACTACGACTGCGGAGCCGACGCCTACCACCGCTACGCCGCCGAGCTCTTCGAACAAGTCAAGACCGCCCTCGAGGCCGCCGTCGACCGACCCGGCCTCACCGGCGTGTTTCACATCTACGGCGACAGCGGCGAAGGCGACGCCGACCCCGACAACGAGGTGACCAGCCCGATCGAGGGGCTCGACGCCCGTGCAGCCGAAGGCTGGACCCACGTCGTCGACATCCCCTATGAGTTCGACTCCAACTCACGCGACACCCTCATCGTTCTGCGCCAGGGCTACAACCGGCCCCAACCCGACTGGAACCAGGCCTACGAGAGCCACTTCAGCTACAAGAACCTGCAGGTGAAGATCGCCAACGCCAACGGCGGCGAGGCCCACAAGACCGACGCCCTCGAAGCGGTCACGCACGCCGCGCTCGGCGGGCTCATCAGACCGTCCGCGGTGGCGGCCGCTACCCAACCAGGGCCGCACAATGACAACAACGACCTCGCCCACCAGAGCGCCAACGCTCACACAAGCAGGCCGGCCTCGACAGCGACCGGGCCCGCCGGGCCCAGCGACCAAACCGCTGGTCACCACTCGCCGCTGTCCAAGAGCTTGCGCTTCGACACCGTAGGTGCAGCGGCCCCAACCTCCCAGCACGACGAGGTGGGCGGCACCGACCACCACGCTGGGGCCACCTCAGCTGATCTCGCGGCCGACCGCGCCGGGCACACCCACGGCCGCGGCGGCGCGGGCGCCGCTGTCGGATTGCTCCTCGCGCTCGGGGGAGGCGCCGCCCTCGCCATGGGTGCCGCCGCCCGGCGACGGATGCTTGCCGGCCGCCTTGCGGCCGCCGGCCTCGGTGCGCAGCTGGCCGGGCTTGGCTGGGACGTCGTCACCCACGCACAAACCGGTGAAGGCGTCCACCTGCTCGAAAACGGCGGCCACTGGACCGCCACGGTCGGCCTGGCGGTCACCGCCACCGCGGCTGCGCTCCTCCTGCGGACCCCGGCGACCACGAACCCGCCAGCCGCGACGATGTGAGCAGGGAACACCGTCCCCTGGTTCCGGAGTCACGACCGGGTGCCGGGCGCTGTGCTGCCAGCCTGCTGAGGCCCGCGCTGGCTCCGGCCCGCAAGGAATGGTCTTGCCGTGCGGCGTCAGCTTCAGCGGCGGGGATCCCGGCCGTTCCAGGCGACGAGGCGGTCGATGGCGGGGGCGTCGACGGGGACGGGCACGGCCTCAGCGAAGGGAATGGCGACCCCGTCGAGGCCCATGGCGGCCGAGATCTCCTCGAAGAGCGCTCTGCGGTTCTCCGCTGGCAGGATCTGACGCGCCTCGAGTGCCGCGGTGACGACCGTATCGTCCCAGTGGGGCTGCTGACCGGTGGCCCTCGCGAGGTCCCACGTGTGGACGGTCAGCTCGGAGAAGTAGGACGTCAGCACCTCTGCGCCGCTCCCCTGGATCCACGGCAGTGCCATGGATCGTTCGAGCACAGCATCGTCGCACCACGCATCGGCGGCGCGCCTGCCCGATGTCGCCCATGCGTCTGACCAGCCGTCGTCGGGCGCGTCGGCCTCGGTCACCGAGAACGGATCCTCGTCATGGCCGAGCGCGGCGATCCGGTCGAGTACCCCGACGAGGTGGCGGAGCATCGCTCGCACGTCCATCTCGGGGCACGGCGTCGGGGCGGTGAGCTGGTCGGGGCGGACGCCGGCGATCACCGCCCCGCCGACGGCGATGGCACGGTCGAGGATTGGCCTGGGGTCGATCACGTGGTGGGCGGTGGGGCTGGTCGATGTGGTCATGCTGACATCGTGCAGGCTCAAACCGGTCAGGTCATGACCGGTTTGATGTGGGAGTGTCGTCGGATGCGAGCTGACCGTCTGGTCGCCATCCTCCTGCTGCTGCAACAGCGCGAGCAGGTGACAGCGGCGGAGGTGGCCACGGAGCTGGAGGTGTCGGAGCGCACCGCTCGCCGCGACCTCGACGCGCTGGCCATGGCCGGGGTGCCCGTGTACTCAGTGCCGGGCCGAGGAGGCGGGTGGCGCCTCTTGGGCGGCGCGCGCACAGACCTGTCGGGGCTGACCTCGAGCGAAGCTCGGGCCCTGTTCCTGGTCGCGGGACCGGCCTCGGTCGCAACGCCGGCCGTGAAGGCCGCGCTTCGCAAGCTCTTGCGCGCCTTGCCCGAACCCTTCCGAGAACAGGCCGAGGCGGCCGCGACATCAGTGGTCGTAGACCCACGGCACTGGGGATCGAGCAAGGTCGACCACCGACCACCCCAGTTCCTCGACGAGCTCCAAGAGGCGGTCATCCGCGGCGTTCAGGTGCGGCTCGGCTACGTCGACCGCAAGGCCTCCGAGACCGAACGGACCGTCCATCCGCTGGGCCTCGTCGCCAAGGGTCCGACGTGGTACCTGGTCGCCGACACTGACGCCGGACGACGGACGTTCCGGATCGATCGCGTCTCGTCGGTGGAGCTGACCCACGCTCTTGCCGAACGACCCGAGGGGTTCGACCTTGCCCAGAGCTGGCGCGAGATCGCCGACGAGGTCGACCGAAAGCGCACACCGCTCGAGATCCAGGCCGTGTGCACGCCCGATGGGATCGGCCTGCTGCGGACGATCCTCGGAGGCCGCCTCGAGGTTGGTGGTTCCACGCCGGAGGGCTGGATCGAGATCGTGATCCGCGGCCACAACGAGTACGCCCTCGCAGGCGAGCTTGCGGGGCTCATCGAATGGCTCGAGGTCACCGGCCCGGCGGGTGTGCGCGACCACCTCGCCTCGATCGGCGGCGCGCTCGTGGCGCGGTACGGCTGAGCCGGGCGGTGCGAGGCAGTCGGGGTCTCACGCCGGCATGCGGTCGGTCTCGTAGGCCCACATGGCTAGCTCGACTCGATTGCGAGCCCCGAGCTTGCTCATGAGGCTGGCGAGGTGCGACTTCACGGTGCCGAGGCTGATGCAGAGCTCATCAGCGATCTCGGCGTTGGTGCGGCCGCGGGCGACGGTCACCAACACCTCCTCCTCGCGCTCGGTGAGCGGGGCGAGCGGCTGGGCGGCCGGCTCGCTCGACGACGCTCCGAGATCCGAGAACGTCGAAAGGAGCCGGGCAGTCACGCTCGGAGCGACGAGGGCGTCACCGCTGGCCGCCGAGCGCACGGCCTGAGCGAGCAGCTCGGGGCCGGCATCCTTCAGCAGGAACCCACGGGCGCCCGCCTTGAGTGCCCCGTGCACGTACTCGTCGAGGTCGAAGGTCGTGATGACGACGATGGCTAGCGGGTCGGCCGCGTCGGGGCCGGCCAGTCGGCGGGTGAGCTCGATGCCGTCGAGCTCGGGCATACGGATGTCGAAGAGGCACACATCGGGTCGCAGCCTGCGAGCGAGCTCGAGTGCCTCGCGCCCATCGACCGCCTCACCTACAACCTCGATGTCGGGCTGGGCGTCGAGGATCATGCGCAGGCCGGTGCGCACGATGCCCTGATCGTCTGCGATCAGCACCCGAATGGTCATGTCGTCGCCGCTCGGCGAGGAAAGGTGGCTGCCACGGTCCAGCCGCCACCGGGGCGGGGGCCGGCGTCGAACGTGCCGCCGAGCAGCTTGGCCCGCTCGGCCATTCCCAGCAGCCCGAAGCCCGGCGCCGAAGCGGTCGGTGCCACACCGCCCCGCCCGTCGTCGACGACCGTGAGCCGCACATGGTCGTCGTCGCCGTCAACTCGCACCTGGACCTGCGACGCCTGGCGAGCGTGGCGCAAGGCGTTGGTGACCGCTTCCTGCGCGAGGCGGAAGCAGGCGGCGTCGACCGAGGGGCGGAGGTCATCGACCTCGATCGTCACCACCACGCGAGGGCCCCCGCCCCCGTCGTCCCCCTCGAGGCGACGAAGGTCGCGGACACCCTGCTGCGGCCGCAGGTCGGCCCCATCGCTCCCGCGCAGTGTTACGACCATCGATCGCATCTCCTCGAGGGCTCGGGTCGCCTCCTCCTCGATCACCCACAGCGCATCGGCCGCGGCCTCGGGTCGGGTGGCAGCCACGACCCGACCGGCCTGGGCCCGCACGGCGGTCGCGGAGACGTGGTGGGCGACCGTGTCGTGCAGCTCGCGAGCCAGCTCCACTCGTTCACGCGATCGCAGCCCGGCGATCTCCTCGGCTCGCAGCTCGCCGGCATAGCGGACGGCGAAGCCGATCGCACAGCCGAGCAGGAGCACGGCGGCACCACCGACGGTGTCGCCGATCGGGTCGCTGGCGACCGCGGTCAGGACCAGCGGGACCGACATGACGAGGAGACCGGCACCGACCTCTCGTCCGGAGGCCCACCGCGTGAGCGCATAGGGCAGCATGAGCATGAAGGCCGTCGTGTTGAGCCCCTCCCACTCGACGTCCTGGACGAGCGATGCGCTCTCGACCGCGCTCATCGTCCCGAACGCGAGGGCGACCACCAGCAGCGGGTGGACCCGTCGCCAGGGCAACAGGAACGCTGCGCCGATGGTCGCCGCCAGCGACGCGCCGCTCCACGCCAGATCGTCGCGGACGAACGTCTCGGCCGTCGCCACCACGACCAGGACCGCCACGAGCACCCAGTCGCGCTGCGCCGGCCCAGGCGGGTCGGCCGCCCGCGGTTCCGCCCAGTAGGGACGGCTGTTGTCGAACACCACGGGGCAAGCGTACGAGGCTCGGGCGGCGGGGCGGATCGGCCGAAAGGACGATCCGCGATCCGGCCAATCAGCCGGTGCGGAAGTAGCCGGACTTCCGATGTGCGCCCGGCCGCAGATCCCGAGGATGCGAGCCATGCCTACGTCGCTGCTCGACCGCCGTCCCGCCACGCCACCCCCTGTCGCCGATCGGCGCGGTGGCGCCCCGCCGCCGGTGAGCGATTCGCTGCTCGGGCGTCTCGGCGGCTGGTGCTTCGACCACCGGCGAGCAACCGTCGGGCTCTGGGTCGCGGTCCTCGTCAGCGTCCTCGCGGCCGCCGGTGCGGTCGGTCCTGCGTTCGGAAGTGGGTCAATGGTGCCCGGCTCCGACAGCGCCGCCGGGTTCGCCGTGCTCGAGGAGCACTTTCCCGAGCTCGGCGCCGGCGGCCAGTCAGGCATGATCGTTTTCCGTGCCGACCAGGACGTCGACGACCCCGTGATCGTCGCCGCCATGGAGCGCCTCTTCGCCACCGTCGATGCCGGCTTCCCCGACGAAGCCGGGAGGCCGAGAGCACCGGGTGCGACCGTCGTCTCGCCTTACTCAGCCCCGGGCGCCGGCCAGATCGCCTCGACCGGGCCGCTGGCCGGCCGGCTGGGGTTCGCCCCAGTGAACCTGTCGGCCGACGTCGACGACACAGAGTCCGGCCGGATCGGCAGGCTCATCGCCGAGGAGGCCCCGTCGATCGAGGGACTCGAGGTCCTGGCCGGCGGCCAGTACCTGGCATCGGTCGAGCCTCCCCAGACCGAGCTGATCGGCATCGCCTTCGCCGTCGTCGTGCTCATCGCTGCCTTCGGGTCGGTGCTGGCCATGGGTCTGCCCATCGCCGTCGCGCTCGGCGGCGTCAGCATCGGCCTCGGCCTCATCGTCCTGCTCACCCGGGTGGCTACCGTCCCGGAGGACACGATGCTGCTCGGGATGATGGTCGGCCTCGGCGTCGGCATCGACTACGCGCTCTTCATCGTCACCCGGGCCCGCGAAGCGGTCCACGCCGGGCACTCGCCGAGGGGCGCCCTGGTGGCTGCCATGAGCACCGCCGGGCGGGCAGTCGTCTTCGCCGGTGCCACAGTCGTCGTCTCGATGCTCGGTCTGCTGCTGGTCGGTATCGGGATGCTGTCGGGCATGGGACTCGGAGTCTCGGCCACCGTGCTCGCCACGATGTTCACGTCGATGACGCTGCTGCCGGCCCTGCTCGCCATGGCCGGTCCACGGCTCGAGGTCACCCGCTGGCGTGGCCTGCTCGCCGCCGGCGCCGCGGCCGTCGCCATCCTCGGGGTCGGCATCGGCTTCACCGCGCTCGCCGTCGGGGGCACGGTGGCGACCATCGCCACACTGTTGGTGAGCCACTGGGTCCCCAAGCTGCGCGACGAGGTGCCCCACCGAGCTGCCAAGCCGGTCGAAGCGACGCTGTCGCACCGATGGAGCCGGACCATCCAGCGCCGGCCGCTGCTGTGGGGCGCCGCGGCTGCGGTCACCCTCGTCGTCATGGCCGCGCCGCTCCTTGGCCTCCACCTGGGTTGGGCCGACGAAGGCAACTTTCCCGAGGGCTCCGACACCCACCAGGCCTACGACCTGCTGGCCGAGGGCTTCGGCGAGGGCTTCAACGGCCCCTTCGTCATCACCGCCACCACGGCCCCCGGCGCCGACGCAGGCGCCATCGACGAACTGCACGCAACCCTCGCCAACACCCCGGGTGTCGCCGCCGTCACCCCGCCGGTCGCCGACGACCCGTCCGACCCGAACGCGTACGTGATGACCCTCGTCCCGACCTCGGCTCCCCAGGACGAGGCCACGACCGAGCTCGTCCGCACCCTGCGCGACGACGCCGTGCCCGCCGCTGCCGCGGCCGGGCTCGACGTCCGCGTCACCGGAACCGCAGCCACCAACATCGACGTCACCGACTACCTCAGCGACCGGATGCCCGTGTTCTTCGCCGCCGTCCTCGGCATGTCGTTCCTTGTGCTCCTGATGGTGTTCCGCTCGGTGCTCGTACCGCTCAAGGCCGTTGTCATGAACATGCTCTCGATCGCCGCCACCTACGGGGTGGTCGTGGTCGTCTTCCAGTGGGGATGGGGCGACGGGCTCCTTGGCATCGAGGCAGGGCCGATCAACCCATTCATCCCCCTCATGCTGTTCGCCATCGTGTTCGGGCTGTCGATGGACTACGAGGTGTTCATGCTCTCCCGCATCCGTGAGGAGTACGACCGCACGGGCAGTGCATCGACCTCGGTGGCCGACGGTCTGGCTTCGACCGCCCGGGTCATAACCGCCGCCGCCGCCATCATGGTCGTGGTCTTCGGGTCGTTCGTGTTCGAGGAGATCCGCGAGATCAAGCTGTTCGGGTTGGGACTCGGCCTCGCGGTGCTCCTCGACGCCACCCTCGTCCGGATGGTCCTCGTGCCGGCGACGATGGCTCTGCTCGGCGACCGAAACTGGTGGATGCCGCGCTGGCTCGACCGACTTGTCCCGCGCCTCTCGATTGAATCGGGCAACCGCGCCGTCCCGGCCCTCGACACCGAGCTCGAGCCAGCATGAAGGCGATCACGACACTCCGCCACGGCGGCACCCAGGACGATGCAGCTGAAGGAGGTGCCGACCCCACCATCAGCAACGAGGACGTGCCGGTCGCCGTCCGAACCAGCTCGTTGCAGGCGCTCGACCGGCGCCTCCTCCGCGCCGACCCGGCCATCGGGCCCGAATCGTCCGGGCTGTCGGGACCGCCGGCCGAGATGTCGCACCGACCGACGATGCACGAGCACCCCCAACGGGATTCGAACCCGTGCCGCCACCTTGAGAGGGTGGTGTCCTAGGCCACTAGACGATGGGGGCTAGTAGGTCCAGAGACGTTAGCCCCGAGCGCGCCGGCCGAGCACGTTGGGTTCGGAGCGCTCAGGTCGGTGACTCGCTAGTCGCCGCGGCGGCGGCCCAGTGCTCGCTCGATGGCGGCAAGCAGGTCTTCGCTGCGATACGGCTTGGCCACGAGCTCGCCGCGGAGGTCGCCTGTGTCGACTTCGCCCGAGTAGCCGGAGACGAACACGACTCGCGTGCGCGGCCAGCGCCCGGTGATGCGGGCTGCCAGGTCGGCCCCAGACCCGTCGGGCAGGCGCAGGTCGATCAGCGCCAGCGACACGGCCCCTCGCGCCTCCTTGGCGACCTCAATCGCCTCGGCAACGCCCGCTGCATCCAGCACCTGGTAGCCCGAGCGCTCGAGGATGCGGCGAGCGACCCGACGAAGGCTGGGCTCGTCGTCGACGACGAGGATCGTGCCCCCGGTGGAAGGACCGCTCGCAACGTCGCTGAGGACCTCCGGCGCGATCAGCGACCGCTCCGATGCAGGGAGTCGAAGCGTCACGGCAGTGCCGGATCCGGGCTCCGAGTGGATCTCGAAGCCGCCGCCGGCCTGCGTGACCGCGCCGTACACGGTGGCCAGGCCGAGGCCCGTGCCACGCCCCGGTGCCTTGGTCGTGAAGAACGGGTCGAGCGCGTGCTCTAGCACGTCTGCTGTCATGCCCGCACCGGTGTCGGCGACATCCAGCACGACATCCCGGCCGTCGCGAGACCCGCTGATCTCGGAGCGGGTGCTGATCGTCACGACCCCACCGTCGGGCATCGCATCGCCGGCGTTCACGATGAGGTTCACGATCGCCTGCTCGATCTGCGTCCGGTCCGCTTCGACGAATGGCAGATCGGGATCGAGGTCGGGCCGCACCTCGACGTGCTCACCGATCAGCCGACGGAGCATCGTGGTCATGTCGTTGATGACCGCGTTGAGATCGACCGGGCCGATCTCGGACTGGCCGTGGCGCGCGAACACGAGCAGCTGGTGCGTCAGGCCAGTAGCGCGCTCGGCAGCCCTGAGCGCCTCCTCGACATCAGCACGCGCCGGAGACTCGGGCGGGGTGGCCTCCAACGCGAAGCCGAGGTTGCTGAGGATGACCCCGAGCAGGTTGTTGAAGTCGTGCGCGACACCGCCAGCGAGCTGACCGAGTGAGTCCAGCCGGTCGGCCTGGGTCAGGCGAGCCCGCAGGTCATCGCGCTCTCGTTCTGTGGAGACGAGATTGGAGATGTCGGTCGCGACCTCCACGATGGCGGCGGCTCGCCCGGCGCTGTCGCGTTGGAGCACCGAGCGGAGCGCGATGTTGAGCCGCTTGCCGTCCTTGCGCGTCCTCGTGACCGTGCCCTCCCAGGAGCCCTCCACCTCCAGGTGAGCCATCAGATCCTCGAAGGACATGGGAGCCCTCGTGCGGAGAAGCTCGTGCGCCAGCTGGCCGAGAGCCTCCTCCTTGGTGAAGCCGTACAGGCGCTGTGCACCCTCGTTCCAGTACAGGATCCGATTGTCCGTCGGCGACCGCACCAGCACGTTGGCGATGTCGAAGTGAGCCGCCTGCTCCTCGAGCTGCCCGATCAGGCGCTTGCGCTCGGTGATCTCCTGGAAGAAGATCGAGATCCCTTCATCCGTCGGGGCCACGCGGTTCTCGAACCACCTGTCCCAAGGCGCGTAGTAGTCCTCGAAGGTCATGGGGACGCGCTCCGACATCACGCGCATGTAGACGTCGTAGAACGGCTGCCCGACGCCATCTGGGAACTCAGTCCAGATGTGCCTTCCGACGAGATCCGCTGGCTCTCGACCGAACATCTCTCCGGCGCGGCGGTTCACATAGGTGTAGCGCCACTCCCTGTCCAGCGCGACGAAGGCGTCGGACATGTTCTCGATCACATCCTCGAACCGCCGTGCCAGAGCGTCGACTTGGTCACGCTCGAGCCTCGAACTGGTCACGTCCTGAGCGACGCCCGCGATTGCGACAACCTGGCCGCCCGGGTCGCGGACCGGAAAGGCTCTGGCACGCAGCATCCTCTGAACGCCATCGGGTCGAACGATGCGGAACTCGTGCTCGTCAAGCCTGGGCAATCCAGTCGCCGCCTCGAGCACCACCGAGCGATCCTCAGGATGCACCCGCTCAAGGAACGACCGCGGATCTGCGAGCAGCCGCTCGGCGGGTTCTCCATAGATCGTCTCGTATGCGCGGTTCGTGTAGAGCACACGGCTCAGATCGGGCTCGGCCAGCCAGATGTGCATGTCCACCGCGTCCGCTATCGCTTCAAATCGCCTCTGGCTGACCACGAGGGCTCGCTGGGCATCCCTTGAGTCGGTCACATCCAGGGAGATGCAGCCCACCATCGTCTGGCCCGCCCAGCGCAGCGGGAACCGAATCGAGCGGAACGTGCGCATGCCTCCATCGCGGGAGACGAGCTCCTCGAAGTCGCGCACCTCGCCTGTCTGGATCACAGCGCGGTCGTTGGCACGGATCTGCTCCACGGAGACGGACGGGAGCACATCCACATCCCTGCTGCCGACGAGCTGCTGCCGCGTCAGCCCGGCGCCCTGCTCGAATGCACGGTTGACGAGCACGTAGCGCCCGCCCGCGTCCTTGATGAAGACGGCGGCCGGCGCCTGGTCGATCAGGTCCTGCAACAGCGCGGAGGTGTCACGCGCCACTCGCTCGAGCCGGACCCTTCGTGTTGCGTCCGTGAGCGTCAGCTCGAGAGCACCGTGTCCGCCCGGGTCGAGCGGGACGGCGCTCATCTCGACATCGATCGTCGTGCCGTCCGGCCGGCCCAGGGTCACCTCGATCATGTCGTCTGAGGTGCGGGTGTCGATCAGGTCACGGAGGTGCTCCCACAGGCCGAACGGATCGGACTCGACGAAGGAGACGAGATCCTTGCCCGCCAGGTCGGCCTCGTTGCGGTGGAGCATCCGCTTGAACGAGTCGTTCACGAGGAGGATGCGACCGCCGGCGTCGAGCACCGCCACGCCAGCTCGTGCGCGCTCAGCGGTCTCGCGTCGCAGCCGCTCACGGTCGCTCAACCTCGCCTCGAGGTGATCCACGGCCATCTTGGCGAGGACGCCCAGCGCGGCCTGCTGCGTGGGCGACAGCTCACGTGGCTCGCGGTCGATGGCGCAGACGGTTCCGATGCGATAGCCGTCCGGGGTGACGATGGGCGCGCCTGCGTAGAAGCGGATCTTGGGGTCGCCGAGCACCAGTGGGTTCGTGGCGAAGCGACTGTCCTGCATCGCGTCCGGCACCACCATCAGGTCGTCGGTCGCGATGGCATGGGCGCAGAACGCAGCGTCACGAGCTGTCGACTCGATGTCGAGACCCACTCGAGCCTTGAACCACTGACGGCGCTCGTCCACGAGTGTGATGAGGGCGATCGGTGTCTGGCAGACGATCGAAGCCAGCTCGGCGATGTGGTCGAACTCAGGGTCGGCCGCCGTGTCGAGCACCTCGTAGCGACGCAGGGCCTCCATCCGCTCGGCCTCTTCGGGCAGAGTGGGCGGGAGGGTGCTCATCGCAGATCGATGATCGCCTCACGCGCTGCCACCGCCACCGCCTCCAGCTTCGAGTGCGCTTGTAGCTTGGACAGCACGTTCTGCACGTGGGTGCGGACCGTGTTCAGCGACACGACCAAGCGCTCGGCGATGTCCTTGTTGGGCAAGCCCTCTGCCAGCAGGCTGAGAACCTCGCGCTCCCTGGCCGTCAGGTCGCTACCTAGGCCCTGGTAGCTGCGGCGCAGGCGTGGGAGCAGGCGGACCAGCATGGCTGGTGCGATCAGCGCCTCGCCCGCGTGTGCTGCCCTGATCGCATCAACGAGCTCGCTGACCGATTTGTCCTTGGTGACGTAGCCCGAACACCCGGCATCGATCGCCGACAGCACGACCGAGTCGTCCACCAGCGATGTGAGCATCACGACCTTGATGTCTGGCGCTTCAGCGCGGACCGCACGGGTCGTGCGGGCGCCATCCTGATCGGGCAGCCCGAAGTCCATGAGCACGACGTCGGGAGCGGCCTCACGGCAGCGCTCCTCGGCCTCGCGCCCCGTCGCAGCGCAACCGACGACCTCGATGTCGGAGCTGGCCGACAGGGAGCGAGAGAGACCCTCAGCGAACATCGTGTGGTCATCGACGATCAGGACACTGATGCTCGGCCCGATCGTCACACCCCAAGGATCGCGCACGGATACTGCATTTGCGTGACGACAAGACCATGCGGCCGCAGGTTCAAGCGCGATCCCCGATGAGCGCACGCTTGCGACATGACCCCTCCCCTGGCTCGGTGGTTCACCGACCGGCCAAACGTGCAGAGCAACCTCTCCCCGAGGTTTCTCTCGGCGATGGCGGTCGCTCTAGTGCTGACGACCGGCTTCGTCGCATTCGTGTTGTTTGAGCCGCTCGCACCAGCGCAGACGCAGCTCGTCAGCAACGGGCTGCAGCTGCTGGCGCCGACGGCTGCCGCAGCAGCGGCGTGGGCCGCTGGCCGCAACGCATCCGATGGAACCCGACGGGCGTGGACCTTCATGTCGCTCAGCGCTGTGTCCTGGGCCGTTGGGCAGGCCGTCTGGGCCTACTTCGAGGTCGTCCTCGGCACGGACACCCCCACCCCATCCCTTGCGGATGCCGGCTTCCTGGCGGCCCCAGTCCTGGCCATGGTGGCTCTCCTGGGCTTCCGTTTGCCCCAAGTTGGGCTGACAGGACGGCTTCGCGCAGTCATCGATGCAGTGCTGGTCGTGTTGATGCTGGTGCTGGCCGCCTGGCTCACAGTGGTCCGGGCGATCATCGACTCGAGCGACATCGAGACGACTGCCTTCATCACGACGCTCGCCTACCCGGTCGCTGACGTCGCCCTGGTCTCGGTGCTGGTGCTCACGACCGCGCGGACACGACGACTGCCGCGGGCTTCAGGCATCTTGCTCCTGCTCAGCTTCAGCGCGCTGGCGACATCGGATGCCGCGTTCGCGCATCTGACCGCCACAGGCGACTACGTCACCGGCGGCCTGACCGACGTCGGCTGGTTCGCAGGCTTCCTCTGCCTCGCCATGGCCGCAATGGCATCGCTCGATCAGACGCGGAGCCTCCCCCATCGGCGCGCCGCCGCCAGCCCGCAGGAGGGCACCGGCGTGGCAGCGGTCGTCGCACCACTGGTGCTGGCAGTCATCGTCGTTGGCCTCTCCCTCACGCAGTCCACCTCGGACGGACAAGCCCGAGTCACACAGTGGCTCATGGGTCTGATCCTGGTCTTGGCTCTGGCTCGTCAGACCACGACCGTCATGGAGAGCCGCTCGCTCGGGCGGAGGCTCGCACACGACCTGGCGCACGATCGCCTGACCGGTCTGCCGAACCGAGCGCTCCTGGCTGACCGCATCTCGCACTCGCTGGCGCGTGGCGCCCGCGACGACGAGCGCACGGCCGTTCTGCTGTTCAACCTCGACGGGTTCAAGACGGTCAACGACAGCTTCGGCCACGAGGTTGGCGACCGTCTCCTCTGCGCTGTCGGTGCCCGGCTTCAGGAGCACGCCCGAGACTCCGACTGCGTCGGCCGCCTGGGTGCGGACAACTTCGTGGTCGTGCTGGAGGGCGTCCGAGCTGTTGAGGTCGATCGGACTGTCGACCGCTTCCACCGTTGCCTCGAAATGCCATTCGAGCTGGACGCCACGACCGTGTTCACGAGGGCCTGCGTCGGGGTCGTGGTCGCCGAGGGTGGCACATCGGACCCGCACGTGCTCCTCCGCGACGCTGACGCCGCCGTCCACCGCGCCAAGGAGATCGGACCGGGCTCCTCCAAGATGTTCGAGGCAGCGGTGCACGAGTCGGCGATGCGCCGCATGGAGTTGGAGACCGACCTGCGCAAGGCGCTGGAGGAGGGCGGCCTCTGCGTCGCCTACCAGCCAGTCGTGGACCTGTTGTCTGGCCGCGTCGTCGGAGCCGAGGCGCTGGCCCGCTGGACCCACCCCGAGCGCGGCGTCGTGCCGCCGTCGGAGTTCATCCCCATCGCCGAGCAGACGGGTCTGATAGTCCCGCTCGGCCGCTGGATCCTGCGTGAGGCTCTGCTGCGCGCCGGGGCTTGGCGCGACCTGTCGGGCCAGCCCGACTTCTCCATCAGCGTCAACGTGGCGGCTCGCCAGCTCAGCCGCCCGGCCTTCGTCGGAGAGGTGGAGCGTGCGCTGCGTGAAGCAGCCGTGCCACCCGACGTCCTCACGCTCGAGATCACCGAGTCCGACCTGATGCGAGACGTCGACGTCGCCATGAGCCAGCTGATGCAGCTCAAGGCGCTCGGTGTGAGCATCGCGGTCGACGACTTCGGAACTGGCTACTCGTCGCTGGCCTACCTGCGGCGGCTGCCAGTGGACGTGCTGAAGATCGACCGCAGCTTCGTCGACGGCGTGGCCGTCGAAGCCGACGACGCTTCGGTGGTCGAGGCGATCTGCGGGCTCGGGCGCGCGCTGGGCTTGATCGTGCTCGGTGAAGGGATCGAGGTCATCGACCAGGCCTGCGCTCTGCGCAACCGCGGGTGCGACCTGGGCCAGGGATACCTCTTCTCGCACCCCGAGCCGAGGCGCGACTTCGAGGCGCTGCTCGTCACGCAGGTCACCTCGGGCGGCGAGTCGGGTGAAACGGGCCCCTTCGCGCACGACTGCGACTCCTGCGTGCACGTCCCCCACCTGCTGCCCGTCCCGCAGGAGCGCGCACAAGGCCTGTGAGCCCCCACGCCCGAGTGGCGCGCGTGGGGGCTCACAGACATCGGTCCGCGAATGCGATCCGCGCGGGGGCTCGGCTCCGAAGAGGGGTGGATGCACAACCACCCTTGGAGGGACCGATGATCAAGAAGGCACTAGGAGCAGTCGCCGGGCTCGCGCTCGCGGGCTCGCTCGCCGTCGCAGCACTCCCATCAGGCGCCGCGGACCACCTCGACGCCCCGGTCGTCAAGAAGGACGGAAGGACCGACATCACCGATGTGTACGCCTTCCAGTCCAAAGAGAACCCAGAGAACACAGTCCTGATCATGAACGTGAACCCGCTCGCCGGAGTTGTGAGCGGCACGACGTTCGATCCGAAGGGCACCTACGAGTTCGCCGTGGACAACGACGGCGACGCGCACGAGGACGTCACCCTGTCGGTGCAGTTCTCGAACCCGGCGGGCGGCTCGCAGCGCGTCCAGGTGAAGCGAGGCAACGTCGCCGTCGGCAACGGCGCCACCGGCACCGAGATCGAGCTGCGCGGTGGTGGCGCGGCGTGGGCCGGCGTCGCCGACGACCCGTTCTTCTTCGACCTGCAGGCCTTCCGCGACCAGGTCAAGGGCGCCGGCGGCAGCCGCACGTTCTGCGACGCGGACGCGGTCGACTTCTTCGCCGGCACGAACGTCAGCGCCATCGTCCTCGAGGTCCCGAGCGAGTGGCTCACGGCCTCCAGCTCGAGCATCGGTGTGTGGGCTCGCACCTGGCACCGCGGTGCGCTGGTCGACCAGATGGGTCGTCCCGCCATCAACACGGTGTTCACGCCAGACGACCTGAAGGACACCTTCAACGTCACCGCTCCGGCTGGCATGCATGCCGCCTTCGCTGACATCTTCGTCGAAGACCTGTTGGTGCTGAGCGGGCTGGACGGCACGCCCTACACGCAGGACCAGGCAGAGGCGATCACCTCTGTCCTGCTGCCTGACATCCTGACGGTGGACACGGCCTCAGCAGCAGGCTTCTTGAACGGGCGCCAGCCGGCAGACGACGTGATCGACGCCGAGCTGGGTCTGGTGACCGGAGGCTTCTTCGGTGGGTCGGCCGTCTTGACGAGCGACTGCGTCCCCGCCAACGACGTCGCCCTCCCGTCGACCTTCCCGTACCTGGCACCGGCTCACTGAGCCGACCGCCACAGCAGGCCAGGAGATCCGATGGCAGCGATCACCGTTCCCCACAGGCGGCCGCGCCTCCCGCGCTCGCTGCTGTCCAAGATCCCCTACGGCCTGCTCGCGGCGGCTGCCCTCATCTCAGCGGTCGGTGCGCTCTCTGGCGCACCGACCGCTGAGCCCGGCCCTGTCGCCGCCGCGATCGAAGCGCCGTTCGTCGACGTCGGGATCATGCCCGTCGAGGACGCCGTCGACTTCTGGAGGGCGCGGGTCGACGAACGACCCGCCGACTACGCCAGCCGCACCCGCCTCGCGACGACGATCGTGGCCCTGGCAAAGGAGACGGGCTCTCTCACCCTCTATGACGAGGCTGAGCAGGTGCTCCGAGAGTCCCTCGCCCTGAACCCGATCGACGAAGCAACGCTGCTCGCACTCGGGTCCGTGCGTGCTGCCAACCACGACTTCGCCGGGGCCATCGAGCTGGCGACGAGCGTGCTGGAGCGCAAGCCCGGGTCGCAGGCAGCGCAGGTCGCCATCGCCGACGCCAACTTCGAGCTCGGCAACTACGAGCTCGCCAGCCGCCAGCTCGAAGCGCTCGTCCTCGAGCTTCCCGAGGGTGCCGGCGTGGACAGCCGGCTAGCCAAGCGCGCGGCGGTCGAGGGCCGCATCGATGATGCGATCAACCTCAGCGCTGGCGCGCTGCTCGCCGCGAGCGACCTCGACCTGCGCGCCTCCGAGGCCGCGTTCTACCGCTTCCAGCTCGGCCACTTCTTGCATCAGGCAGGGCGCGCCGACCAGGCGCTCGAAGTGCTCGACGCCGGCCTGTCGATCGACCCGACCCACCTGGCCTCGCTCGAGGCCAAGGCCCACGTGCTCGTGTCGCTCGGCCGCCTCGACGCTGCGGCGGCCACCTATGAGCAGCTGATCGAACGCGGCCCGGCGGCGGATCTGCATGGCGAGCTGGCCAAGATCTACCGGGCACTCGGCCGCGACCGAGCCGCCGAGGCGCAGGTCGCCGAGGGACTTCGCCTCGGTCGCGAGCAGATCTCTGCCTTCCCTGCGGAGCGACGCCACCTTGCCTCGTTCTTCGCCGAGTTCGAACCGGCGACCGCCCTCGATCTGGCCAAGGCCGACTTCGCTACGCGCAAGGACGTCGGCGCCTACGACACGCTCGCCTGGGCCCACTACCGCAACGGTCAATACGAGCAGGCCGCTCGGTACGTCGACGGTGCGCTCGCTCAGGGCACCCGCGACGCGACGCTGCTCTACCACGCCGGCATGATCGAGCTCGCCGTAGGCGACACCGACGAGGGAGCGCAGCACCTGCGTGACGCGCTGGAGATCAACCCTCGCTTCGACCTGGTCCACGCGCCTAGAGCGATCGCAGCCCTGCGAGGTCTGTGAACCCCCACGCGCGGCATGCGGCCATCAGTGTTCACAGATCGTGGGAGAGAGCTCGGGGGGGAGGACTCGAACCCCCAACGACTGGACCAGAACCAGCTGTGTTACCGATTACACCACCCCCGAATGGGCGGGCCGCAACCATACCGAACCGCCCTGCGCAGCCGCACACCCGAAGGTGCCGCCACCTCAGTCGTTGACTGCGGCGTCGAGGCGTAGCAGGCGGTTCCAGCCGATGATCCGGCCGAGGGAGACGGCGACGGCCTCTCGGGTGATCTGGCGCAGCTCAGCGGCCTGCCCCAAGCGGGTCTCGGTGGGCGACACGGTCGCGTCGAGACCGAGATCTTGGGCTATCTCCCCCACCCGAAAGGCGTGGTACCCATCGGTGACGAGCACCACGTCTGTGAGATCGCGCTCGCGCAGGAAGCGTGCGGAGGCGGCCAGCGATTCGTACGTGTTGGTGCCGCCTATCTCCTTGAGGAGAGCCTCATCGGGCACTCCGTGCGCGCGGAGGTAGTTGTAGCCGGTGGTCGCTTCAGTGAAGCGGTCGCCCTCTTGGCGGCCACCGGTGACGACGATCGTGTGCGCCAGCTCGAGGTCGTACAGAGCCAGCGCGTGGTCGAGGCGGTCCTGCAGCACGGGCGACGGCACACCGTCGTACTGCGCGGCGCCGAGCACGATGATGGCGTCGGCCGCACGGGCGCCGTCGTGGTTGCTCGCCCGATACACCTGCACGAAGGTCAGACCGAAGTAGGTGAGGACGACCACCAGCACGACGATCACACCCCTCAGCAGGATCAATCGGTGACGCCTGCGACGCACCAAGGGATCCGCTGTCCCCCCGTCCGCGATCACGTCAGAGACGCCCGCGTGCTGCGCGCAGGCGCGCGATCGTGCGGTCTCGCCCGAGGGCTTCGAGCGACTCGAACAGCGGCGGACCGACCGTGCGCCCGGTCGTGGCCACGCGGATCGGACCCTGAGCCTTGCTGAGCTGGGCCTGGCCCTCGTCGTTCACCAGGCCGACAGCGATCGCCGCCTCCTCGATTGCAGAGCGGATGCTGTCAGCCGCCCATGACTCGAGAGCCTCCAGGCGGCTGATCGCGCCGTCGAGCATCTCAGGCGCCGCCTTGCCCTTCACCATCGCCTTGGTCCACGACTCCTCGTCGATCTGGATCGGCTCGTCGAGCAGGAACGCGATCATCGGCTCGACCTCGGTCAGCAGCCGCACGCGCTCCTGGACGAGAGGCGCGATCGGCTCGAGCACGGCCAGAGCCGAGGCGCCACGCGTGAGGAACGGGCGGGCGACGTCGACGAACGACTCGGTGGGCAGCGCGCGGATGTGCTCGGCGTTGACGTGCTGGAGCTTCTTCACATCGAAGAAGGCGGGAGCGGAGTTCACATCCTCGAGCCGGAACAGCTCCTGGATCTCTGCCAGCGGGCGCACCTCGATGCCGTCGCTCGGCCCCCAGCCGAGCAGCGCCAGGTAGTTGACCATTGCCGTGGCCAGGTAGCCCTGATCCTTGAACTCCTGCACCGAGACGGAGTCGCGCCGCTTCGACAGCTTTTTGCGCTGCTCGTTCACGAGCACCGGCAGGTGCGCGAACAAGGGGCGATAGTCGAGCTCGAGAGCGTCGGCGAGGCACAGGTACTTGGGGGTGCCGTTGACGTGCTCTTCGCCGCGGACCACGTGCGTGATGCCCATGTCGGCATCGTCGATGATGTTCGCCAGGAGGAACGTCGGCGTGCCGCTAGAACGCAGCAGCACGAAGTCCTCCAGCGTCTTGTTCTCCACGCTGACGCGGCCACGGACGATGTCATCGAACGCCGTGGCGCCCCCGTCGGGCGTGACGAACCTCAGCGCCGTCGTGGGCGAGCGGTCGAGCTGGCGCAGCCGGCAGAACCCGTCGTAGCCGGGAGGGCCACCACGCTCCTTGGCGCGAGCCTGCACCTGCTCGGCGGTGCAGTCGCACCAGTAGGCGCGACCCGCGGCGATCAGTCTGTCGGCGGCCTCCGTGTAGAGACCGAGGCGGTCGCTCTGGTGCACCGGCTCGCCGTCCCAGGTGAGGCCGAGCCACTCGAGCATGTCGAGGATGTTCTGTGTGAGCTCCGGCCGGTTGCGCTCGGTGTCGGTGTCCTCGATGCGCAGCAGGAACTCTCCGCCGGTCTGGCGCGCGAAGAGCCAGTTGAAGAGCACCGTGCGGGCCCCTCCCACGTGCAGATAGCCGGTGGGAGACGGCGCGAAGCGCACACGAGGGGTCGCGGAGGTCACCGTCCGAGGGTACCGGCCGCCCGCCGCGGAGCCCTGACGGGATCGGGGACGATCAGTGCTCGGCGGGCACCGACACGGGTGCCAGCAGGCGCCGCCAGTCGAGGCGCTGAGCGCTGGCGACGTCCTGCGGCGTCATCCGCAGCACATCGTCGGGCACGAGGTCGGCGATGCGGCGCTGCTCGGCGTAGTGGTGCGGGTGCCACACCTCCTCGAACAGCGGCTTGCGCAGGGCCACCAGCTCAGAGGGCGCCTCACCCATGAAGCCCCAGATCGTCAGCGCCACCGTGAGGTCGTGCACGATCGGAGCCCGACCGAAGAGCGAGGCGCGCTTGAGGGCGACCGCCACGGCTCCCGCGAGAGCGTCGCGCTCGTGCTCACCGGGCGTGAGCGTGAGCTGGCCCGCGAACCTGCGAGCCAGCCGCAGCACGTAGCCCTGGTCGGGCCCTTGGTTGCCGAGCCGCTCGCCATGGGGCTGACCGTCGTGGAGCTCACCAGGCCTCTGGGCCAGCCAGGGATCCGGCCGCCGCGGAGGTGACTCGTACGCTCGCAGCGGGCGGCTCTTGTCGACAGGGACGTACTCAGGCGCAGCCACAGGCCGAAACCTAGCGGTCCATGTGGACGAGACCCCACACGAGGGCGTCGGTGAGCGCCTGCCATGACGCCTCGATGATGTTGGTCGACACGCCGATCGTGGTCCACGCTCGTTCGCCGTCGGTGGAGTCGATTAGGACGCGGACCACGGCGTCGGTGTCGGCCACCCCGTCAAGGATGCGCACGCGGTAGTCGGTGAGGTGGATGTGCGCCAGGTGCGGGTAGGCGCTGACGAGCAGGCGCCGCAGCGCCTGGTCGAGCGCGTTGACCGGACCGTTGCCCTCCCCGACCGCTATGAGCCGCTCGTCGCCGACCCAGACCTTCACGGTCGCCTCGGTGTCGATGGCCGCACCGTTGGAGGCGGCGCCGGCGACAGGCGCGCGGTGGTAGGTCGTGACCCGGTAGCCCTCGACCCGGAAGAAGTCCTGCTCCCACCCAGCGGCTGCCCGCATGAGCAGCTCGAGGCTGGCGTCGGCGGCCTCGAACACGAAGCCCTGCGCTTCGAGCACCTTTAGGTCGTCGGACAGCTTGGCGGCGGCGCGGTCGTCGAGGTCGACGCCAAGCTCCTTCGCCTTCATCGACATGCCCGCTCGACCGCCGAGGTCGGACACCAGCACCCGCGTGCCGTTGCCGACCAGCTCGGGCTCGATGTGCTCGTAGGTGGCGCCGCCGGCTTTGCCGAGCGCTGAGGTGTGGAGGCCGCCCTTGTGCGCGAAGGCGGACTGACCGACGTAGGGGTCGGCGGCGTGAGGCGGCAGGTTGACGAGCTCCGCCACGTGACGGCTCACCGCGGTGAGGCGCTCGAGGCGGCCCTCAGGCAGGCAGCGCACACCGAGCTTGAGCTCGAGGTTGGGGATGCACGTCATCAGGTTGGCGTTGCCGGTGCGCTCGCCGTAGCCGTTGACGGTGCCCTGGAGCTGCGTCGCCCCGCCCAGCACTGCTGCGATCGAGTTGGCGACAGCGCAACCGCTGTCGTTCTGCGTGTGGATGCCGAGCTGCTGGTCGCTGCCGAGGTAGGCGGACACCTCTGCCGAGATGCGCTGCACCTCGTGCGGGAGCGAGCCGCCGTTGGTGTCGCAGAGCACCACGCAGTCGGCGCCGTTGGTGGCGGCCGCCTCGAGGACTCGCAGCGTGAACTCAGGGTCTGCCTTGTAGCCGTCGAAGAAGTGCTCGGCATCGAAGAACACCCGCAGCCCGGCCGACTTCAGGAAGCGGACCGACTCCCCCACCATGGCGATGCCCTCGTCGAGCGTGGTGCCGAGCGCCTCGGTGACGTGGAAGGCAGAGCTCTTGCCGACGATGCAGACGGTGGAGGTGCCCGCCGCCACGAGCGCCTGCAGCGTGGGGTCGATGTCGACCTTGCCCGCGGGCCGTCGCGTCGACCCGAACGCCACGAGCGTGGCGGTCTCGAGGTGCAGGTCGTTGACGGCGCGCCGGAAGAACTCCTCGTCCTTGGGGTTGGCCTGCGGGTAGCCGCCTTCGATCCAGGCGACCCCCAACCAGTCGAGCTGCTCGGCGACCTTCAGCTTGTCCTCGACCGTGAGCGAGATCCCCTCGAACTGCGCCCCATCCCGCAAAGTGGTGTCAAAGATCTCGATCGAGGACGGCAGTACTGGATCAGCCATGTGACGGCCCCGGGTTGCTGGCGGGGGGTGCGGGGGGGACGCGCGAGGTCGGGCGGGGGGTGCGGGGGGCAGAGGCTCCGCCGGAGCCCCCCGCCCGCGAAGGGCCGGCTCCGCCGTGCCCGGAGCAGCCAGCCCTCAGCGCGGCCCGCCAGGGCCGCACCGACGAAGCTCGAGCGAGGCGCTCCGCGCCGAGCTCGATCAAGAACACAGCTCCACCCAGTCCTTGTAGCGGTCGACCTGGCCGCGGACGACCTTGGCGTACTCCTTGCCGATGGCGAGCGTCATCTCACCCGGGCAGGGGATCTCGCGATCGTCGACCGAGCTCACGGCGGAGACCTCAGCGGCCGTGCCGACGACGAACATCTCGTCGGCGACGTAGAGGTCGCTGCGGGTGACGTCGCCGAAGACGACCTCGATGTCCATGTCGCGCGCCATGTGCATGACGGTGTCTTGCGTGATGCCCTCGAGCGCGCCGGCGGAGAGGGGCGGAGTGATGAGCCGCCCGCCGCGCGCCACGAAGATGTTCTCACCGGTGCACTCGCTGACCAGACCCTGCGGGTTGAGCATGAGAGCCTCGTCGTAGCCCGCCTTGAGCGCCTCCACCTTGGCCAGAGACGAGTTGACGTAGTTGCCGGTGGTCTTGGCGGCAGGCGGCATCGTGTTGTGGTCGTGACGGGTCCAGCTGCTGATCTTCATGCGCACGCCCTTGGTGAGCGCGTCGTCACCGAGGTAGGCGCCCCACGGCCAACAAGCGATCGACACGTCGACGGAGCACGGAAGCGTGTTGAGCCCCATTTCGCCGTAGCCGTAGTAGGCGATCGGTCGCACGTAGCAGCCGGGCAGGCCTGAGGCTGCCACGGTGTCCTTGCAGGCCTGCACCAGATCCGCGACCGAGTAGGGGAGCTCCATGCCGAGGATCTGCGCCGATCGGAAGAGCCGCTCGATGTGGTCGGTGAGCCGGAAGATGCCGGGGCCGTGGTCGGTCTCGTAGGCGCGGATCCCCTCGAACACTCCCATGCCGTAGTGGAGGGTGTGCGTAAGCACGTGGATGCGTGCGTCGTCCCACGGCACGAGCTCGCCGTTCATCCAGATCTTGTCGGTGGGGGTGATGGGCATCTGCCTGTCCTTGTCTGTGAATTTCGTGTGGGGAGTTCGTGCGGGAGGTCTTCAGGAGTCTCGTCGTGAGACGTGTCTAGAGCCTGGAGGCGACGGTGTCGCCGATCTCGGATGTGGAACCGGTGAGCGTGCCCGTGTCGGCGCAGGCCTTGCGCACCCGGGCGGCAGCAGCACCTTCGCCCAGGTGGTCGAGCATGAGGGCCGCCGACAGGATCGCCGCTACGGGGTTGGCCCTGCCCGTGCCCGCTATGTCGGGCGCCGAGCCGTGCACCGGCTCGAACATGGACGGACCCGTGCGGGCGGGGTTGAGGTTGCCGGAGCTGGCGAAGCCGATCCCGCCGGATACCGCTCCGGCGAGGTCGGTGAGGATGTCGCCGAAGAGGTTGTCGGTGACGACGACGTCGTACTGCTCGGGCGACTGCACGAAGTAGATGCACGCCGCGTCGACGTGGTTGTAGGCGGTGGCGACATCGGGGTGCTCACTTGCGACCTCGTTGAACGTGCGCTCCCAGAGGTCGCCGGCGAACGTGAGCACGTTGGTCTTGTGCACGAGCGTGAGGTGCTTGCGCTCGCGCGCCGCCGCCAGCTCGAAGGCGTAGCGCACGCAGCGCTCCACGCCCATGCGCGTGTTGACGGAGCCTTGGGTGGCCACCTCGTGCGGTGTGCCCTTGCGGAGCGCGCCGCCTTCGCCGGCGTAGGGCCCCTCGGTGTTCTCTCGGATCACCACCATGTCGATGCCGCGCTCGGTGAGCAGGAAGGGCCGCTGGTTGATGTAGAGGTCGAGCTCGAAGCGCATCTTCAGCAGGAGCCCTCGCTCGATCACGCCGGGTGGCACGCCCGGCGTGCCGACCGCGCCGAGCAGCAGCGCGTCGAGCCCGCGCCACTCGTCCAGCACGGCGTCGGGCAGGATCGTGCCGTCTCGCAGGTAGCGCGCTCCGCCGAGGTCGTAGTCGACCGTGTCGAGCTCGACGCCCGCTGCGCGCACGACCTTGAGCGCCTCCGCGATCACCTCGGGACCGATCCCGTCGCCTCCGATGACACCGACCTTGTGACCCACGACTTCTCCCTGCTCTAGAACGGAAAAACCGCCCACCTAGGTGGACGGTCGAAGGCAGCGCACGCTGTGGAGCGTGCGCTACACGATGATGACTACGGCCTGGGCGGTGTGCGACATCCCGGGAAGTGTCGCCCTGTCACCGGCTGCGAGTCAAGGCACTACCTTCCTCGGCAGGTTTCTGAGCAGGGGGAACGCATGCGCACTCCACTGACCATCGGTGGGCACCTCGACCGCGCCGCACTCGTGTACGGCGACCGCATCGGCACGATCGACGAACCGGATCCGCCCGGCGGCGGTCTCGGCAACGTGACGTACCGGCGCGTGCGCGAGCTCGCCCGCGCGCAGGCGGCTGGGCTGGACGAGCGCGGCATCGGCCGCGGCGAGCGCGTCGCCGTCCTGTCTCAGAACAGCGGTCGGCTGCTCACCTCGTTCTTCGGTGTCAGCGGCTTCGGACGCGTGCTCGTTCCGATCAACTTCCGCCTGTCGCCCGCCGAGATCGAGTACATCGTGGGGCACTCCGGCGCGTCGATGCTGCTCGTCGACGAGGAGCTGGCCGACTCTGTCGCCCACATCGACGTGAAGCACCGGGTGGTGATGGGCGTGGCGACGGACGGTGAGGTGTTCCTCGAAGGGCGAGAGCCGGAGCCCTGGCTCGACCAGGACGAGGACGCCACCGCCACCATCAACTACACGAGCGGCACCACGGCGCGCCCCAAGGGCGTGGAGATGACGCACCGCAACCTCTGGACGAACGCCGCGATCTTCGGGTGGCACGCCGGCGTGAGCGACCGTGACACATATCTCCACACGCTCCCGATGTTCCACTGCAACGGCTGGGGGATGCCCTACGCGCTCACCGCGATGGGCGTGCCGCAGGTCGTGCTCCGCAAGGTCGACGGTGCGGAGATCCTCCGGCGCATCGACGAGCACGGCGTCACCCTGCTGTGCGGGGCGCCGGCCGTCGTGGCCATGGTCCTCGAGGCTGCGGCCACCTGGGACGGCCCGATCCCCGGCAACGGGCGCACCCGCATCGTCGTGGCGGGAGCGCCGCCGCCCACTCGCACCATCGAGCGCATAGAGACCGAGCTCGGTTGGGAGATGATCCAGATCTACGGCCTCACCGAGACGGCCCCACTGCTCACGATCAACCGCACGCGTGCGGAGTGGGACGACCTCTCCCCTGCCGACCGGGCCGCCAAGCTCTCCCGGGCGGGGGTTCCCGCTGTCGGCATCGACTTGAGCGTGAGCGCGCAGGGCGAGGTGCTCGCCCGGGGCAACCACATCCTCAAGAGCTACTGGGACCAGCCCGACGCGTCGGCCGAGGCACTGGAAGGTGGGTGGTTCCACACGGG
This sequence comes from Actinomycetota bacterium, assembly GCA_049325515.1. Classification (GTDB taxonomy): domain Bacteria; phylum Actinomycetota; class Acidimicrobiia; order Acidimicrobiales; family VFJN01; genus VFJN01. The sequence continues at coordinate 54,029 of JBMOLI010000025.1, forward strand.
CGATGGCGGTGACATCGACCAAGGCGGCTACCTGACGATCAGCGACCGCAAGAAGGACGTCATCATCTCGGGCGGCGAGAACGTCAGCTCGATCGAGGTGGAGGACGCGCTCTTCTCCCACCCGGCTGTGGCCGAGGTGGCGGTCATCGGTGTGCCCGACGAGAAGTGGGGCGAGACCGTCAAGGCGCTCGTGGTGCTGGCTCCCGGCACCAGCGCCACCGAGGACGAGCTGCGGGCCTGGTGCAAAGAGCGCCTCGCTGGCTACAAGTGCCCCACCTCGGTCGAGTTCCGCGACGAGCTGGCCCGCACCGCCACCGGCAAGCTGCAGAAGTTCAAGCTGCGGGCGCCGTTCTGGGAGGGCCGAGACCGCCAGGTCAACTGACTGGTTGCAGGCTCCGGGCGTCGCTGCGCTCGGCGGCCTTGGGTGCGCTTCCGCATCCACCCCCTATCCTTGGTCCGCTATGGCGCAGACGCACCACCTATCCCAAAAGGCATACGACCGGCTCAAGGCGGAGCACGACGAGCTCACCACCGTCGGTCGGGTCGACATCGCCCGCAAGATCGAGGCGGCGCGGGAGCTGGGCGATCTGAAGGAGAACGGCGACTACCATGCCGCCAAAGACCATCAGGGCCAGATGGAGGCTCGCATCCGCCAGCTGGCCGCGATGATCGAGAACGCGGTGATCGTCGAGGGCACCGACGGGGAGGCCGTCGAGCCCGGCTCGATCGTCGAGCTGCGGTACGAGGGCGACGACGACCCGGCGTTCTACTTCTACGGCTCGGTCGAGGAGCGCGGCGTCGAGCACGAGATCATCAGCCCTCGCTCACCCCTGGGCGAGGCGCTGGCCGGTGCCAAGCCGGGTGACAAGGTCTCCTTCACCTCGCCCACCGGCATCGAGCTCACCGTCGAGGTCGTCAGCATCGGCTGACACCAACCAACGTCTGTGAACCCCCACGTCCGCATACCGGCCGCCAGGGTTCACAGACGTTGGTTGGTTGGTTGGTTGGTTGGGCTATCCGGCGAGGGCGCGGTGACCCTGCGTGGGATGGTCGACGGCGGGCTCTCGCCACAGGTGCCACCCGAGCCAGGCAAAGCCCACCGACGCGATCGCCACGGGTGAAGCGACCAGCTCGATGGGCAGCTCGCCGGCGTCGCCCCCGGCCATGGTGATGCCGAGCGCGACGGCCCCGAGGACGAGCACGCCCAAGGGGCCGGCGGCGAACAGCGTGAGCGGCGCAACCGGCAGCACGGAGGCCCGCAGCATCTCCACGGCGAACACGGTCATGGCGACGCTGAGCAGGAGTGCCAGGGCGAAGATCGCGGCGTAGCTCGCGGCCATCGACAGGACGGGTGACGCCAGGGCCAGCACGAGAGCTGCCTTGCCCAGACGGCCCAGGCCCCCATGGCGAGCACGCAGCCCCCACAGCCCGTAGGCCAGGGCGGGGAACGACAGCGTCAGCGCGAACACGGCCACTCCATGGCCGGCGCCTTCCTCGATGGCGAGGTTGCCCGACTGCCCGATGACGAGCAGCACGGGGGCGACCACGGCCGCTAGCCCCGCATGACGAGTTCTGGTGGTTGGCACGGCTGCTCCTCGCTTGGCTTCTGACATGCAAACGCGGGAGACGAGGGCGGCGGACCCGAAGCGGGCGATCACCTCGGCCTCGATCTCGGCGCGACTCCGACTGTCGCGGTCGTGGCGCTCTAGCGCCTCCAGAAGGTGGTCTAGGGCCTCGGCGACGATGTCGTCGGCGTCGGGCAACGTGGCCACGCTGAAGCGCAGCTCGCGGAGGTAGGCCTCGATCAGGCCATCGTCGGCCACGGCGGCGCTCCCACCACTCGTTGCACCGTGAGAGCGAACGCCGTCCACTCGCGGCGCTTCACCTTGGACGCCGTCTTGCCGCTGGGCGTGAGCGAGTAGCTGCGACGGCGGCGACCGTTCACCTCCGTCCACCCGCTCACCAGCAGGCCTGCACGTTCGAGTCGGTGCAGTGCTGGGTAGATGGTCCCCTCAGGAAGGTCGAGTGCCCCGTCGGTGCGCCTGCGCAGCTCCTCGATGACGGCATAGCCATGGCTCGGGCCGTCCTCGATGATTGCCAGCAGCAGGAGGTCGAGGTGCCCCTTCAGCATGTCTGCTCTCATACCTCGTCACCCTATACCTCGTATCTCTATGGGTCAACCAACCAACGTCTGTGAACCGCCACGTCCGCATACCGGCCATCGGGGTTCACAGACCTAGGTTGGTTGGGTGGAGCTGAGGACGGAGCGGCTGCTGCTGCGCGCTTGGCGCGAGTCGGATCGAGCGCCCTACGCCGCGCTCAACGCCGATCCCGTCGTGATGGAGCACTTCCCGGCGGTGCTCAGCCGCGAGGAGAGCGATGCCCACGTCGACCAGATCGTCGCGACCTTCGAGGAGCGTGGTTGGGGGCTGTGGGCCGCCGAGGTGCCGCGCGTGGCCGAGTTCATCGGCTTCATCGGTCTGAACCTCCCCCGCTTCCAAGCCCACTTCACCCCGTGCGTCGAGGTCGGCTGGCGGCTGGCTCGAACAGCATGGGGACACGGCTACGCACCCGAGGGTGCTACCGCCGCGCTGCGCTTCGCCTTCGAAGACCTGGCGCTGGACGAGATCGTCAGCTTCACCACGGTGGGCAACGCGAAGAGCCGCCGAGTGATGGAGAAGATCGGCATGGAGCATGATCCGAATGACGACTTCGACCATCCGAGCCTGCCCGCCGGCAGCCCCGTCCGGCGCCACGTGCTCTACCGGATCAGCAAGCGGGACTGGAGCGATGGTCAGCCAGCGTGAGCACGACCGCGTGCTCAAGAGGGTCCGCGACATCTGCCTGTCGTTCCCTGAGGTGAGCGAGCGCCTCTCGCACGGTTCGCCCACGTGGTTCATCCGCGAGAAGCGAACGCTCGCGACCTTCGTCGACGACCACCATGGCGACGGGATCGTCGGCATCTGGTGCCCCGCCTTCCCCGGCGTGCAGGAGGAGATGGTCGCCCTCGAGCCCGACCGCTTCTTCCGGCCTCCCTACGTGGGGCCATCCGGTTGGCTCGGTGTTCGCCTCGATCGTGACGTCGACTGGGACGAGGTGCGCGCCATCGTCACCGACAGCTACCGCAAGGTCGCCCCGAAGACGCTCGCCCGGCTGCTCGACGCCTGAGCGCGCTCAGCGCGAGGCACGATCGGGTCCTCACCTGCCGCAGGCGATCAACCGGGCTTGGCCTAGATCGCCGCGATGACCTCGGCGGCAGCCTCCAGCACCGCCGGGGAGTGCGGGGGCGGGAGGTAGACGATGCCGAGGTCCAAGCCGGCCTCGGCGAACGCCTCGGCCTCACCGGCGAGGGCCTTCGGATCGTTGGGATCCAGACGGAGGTGGGCCGACGTCATGATCTCGCCGGGATCGCGCCCAAAGGAGGCGCAGTGCTCGGCCAGCACGCCCTTGAGCCGCAGGTACTCGGCCACGGGGCCGCCGACGTAGTTCCAGTGCTGTGCGATCCGGGCCGCCGTGCGCAGCGTGCGCTTCTCGCCGCTCCCTCCGATGCAGATCGGCGGGTGCGGTCGCTGCACGGCCTTCGGCTCACAGAACGCCTCATCAAGGGTGTAGTAGGTGCCGGCGTAGGTCGAGCGCTCCTGCGTCAGCAGGGCGACGATGACGTCGCATGCCTCATCGAAGCGGTCCATTCGCTCCTTGATGCCGAGCAGATCGATCCCGTAGGCGTTCGCCTCGTCGGTGTTCCATCCCGCGCCAAGGCCGAGCTCAAGCCGGCCATGCGAGATCTGGTCGAGCGTTGCGGCCATGTTCGCGAGGACCGCTGGGTGACGGTACGGCACGCCGGTGACCAACACCCCCACACGGAGACGGCTCGTTGCCTGCGCCAGGGCGGTCAGGGTGAGCCAGCCCTCGAGGCACGGACCGCTCCTGTCGCTGAAGATCGGCTCAAAGTGGTCGAAGGTCCATCCCGACTCGAACACCTCGATCTCGTCCGCCGCCTTCCAGACGGAGAGCATGTCGTCCCATGTCGTGGACTGCGGTGAGGTCTTGAAGGCGAAGCGCATGGTGCCAGTCTCCCCCGACCACGGCGCTAGCCGAAGTCGGAAACGCTCGGTGAGTCGCTGCGCCGCCCCTGGTCGATCGGGCTCATGATCCCGACGATGAGTGGGCCGGGGCCCCGCACCACGGCGTAGCGCGCGCCGAAGAAGGCGTCATAGGGGTCTCGCAGGACCTCGGCTCCGAGCGCGACCGCCTGCTCAAACACGGCGTCGACCGCGTCACGATCTTCCGCCTTCAGGTTGACCACGACGCCCGTGAAGCCTTCGGACAGCCCGCCCCAGTGGGACGCGAAGGCTGAGCTGTCGAGGTCGGCATCGAACCCGTCCGCGACCGCGGGGAACCCGATGTGATGCGGCGCCCACTCTGCCCACTCGTCGGGGAGCTCTGGAACCTCCGCGCCCAGCGCGCGGAGGAACCCTGCGGCGCCGATCACGTCGGACACCACGATGTTCACCTGATCGAACTGCAGCTTCGCCATGCGCGCAACGTAACCGGAATTCCCGCCTACTCGGGTGGTCCCCTCATTCGAGGAGTCGCCCTTACGGCGACGCTCGACCGCCTCGGAGCACGCAGAACTCGTTGCCCTCCGGATCGGCCAACACGACCCAGGACTGCTCACCCTGCCCGATGTCGACCCGCGTTGCACCGAGCGCTACCAGCCGATCGGCCTCTGCGTCTCGGTCATCCGGGCGGAAGTCGAGGTGCAGTCGGTTCTTGATCGACTTCGACTCGGGAACGCGAACGAACAGAAGGCCCGGAAGGCGGTCTGGCGAGGCTCGGATCTCGAACTCCTCGGGATCGTCGTTCGTGACAACCCAACCCAGTGCACGCTGCCACCAGCGCCCGAGCGCAACGGGATCGCGGGCGTCGACCACGACCTGTTCCCAGTCGAGGCTCATGCCCCAACCATATTGGGCGTGGGCGTGGGCGCCAGGGCCGGTCAGGCCAGGGTGGCGGCGGTCTGCTCCACTCGACGGGCTGCTTCTGCGACGGCGTCGCCGAACTTGGTGCCGGGCTTCGATGAGAGTCGCTGGATCGGTCCGCTAACGGACACGGCGGCCGCTACGCGACCGCTGGCGTCACGTACAGGCGCGGAGACGCTGGCGACGCCCTCTTCGCGCTCCCCCACGCTCTGTGCCCACTGGCCTGGCGCGCCGCGCAGGACCTTGCCGGCGCTGCCCAGCGCGAGAGGGAGACGGGCACCGACTGGGACGATCGTGCGCAGCTCGCGCGCCGACTCGATGGACTCGACGCACACCCGCTCGTCTCCGTCGCGCACGAAGAGCTGAACGCTTTCCCCCGTGTGCTCGTGCAACCAAGCGAGCGCTGGTCGGGCGGCGGCCCACAGCGGCACCGACGCGGCCGCCTCGTGACCCAGGCCGATGAGGCGCAGGCCGAGACAGAAGCGACCGTCCTCGTCCCGGCGCAGGAGCCCGTGCGCTTCAAGAGCGACCGCCAGGCGGTGAGCGGTCGGCCGGCTCAAGCCGGTCGAGGCGACGAGCTCGGCCAGCGACCTCGGTGCGCCTTCAGCGGCCGCCATGACTGCCATCGCCTTGTCCAGCACGCCCACGCCGCTTATGCTGTCCACAGGACGAGACTACAGTCTCATATATTGAGACACAAGCACGATCGAGGACCCCCAATGGGCAAGACGCTCTCCGAGAAGGTCTGGGACCGGCACCTGGTGCGCAGCGCGCCCGGCGAGCCCGACCTGCTCTACATCGACCTGCACCTCGTGCACGAGGTCACCAGCCCGCAGGCCTTCGACGGCATCCGCCTGGCCGGCCGCCGCGTGCGCAGGCCCGACCTCACCGTGGCCACGGCCGACCACAACGTCCCCACCGAAGACATCGACAAGCCCGTGGCCGACCCGATCTCGGCCAAGCAGCTCGAGGTGCTGGCGGCCAACACCGCCGAGTTCGGCATCACCCACTACGGCATGGGCGACCCGAACCAGGGCATCGTCCACGTCATCGGCCCCGAGCAGGGTCGCACGCTGCCTGGCATGACGATCGTGTGCGGCGACAGCCACACCTCCACGCACGGTGCCTTCGGTGCGCTCGCCTTCGGGATCGGCACGAGCGAGGTCGAGCACGTGCTCGCCACCCAGACCCTCCCCCAGCAGCGGCCCGGCACGATGGCGGTCACGGTCACCGGCGCGCTTCCCGAGGGGGCCACGGCCAAGGACGTGATCCTCGCAATCATCGGCCGCATCGGCACGGGCGGCGGCATCGGATCGGTGATCGAGTACCGGGGGGACACGATCGCGGCTCTGTCGATGGAGGGGCGCATGACGATCTGCAACATGTCGATCGAAGCCGGCGCCAAGGCTGGGCTCATCGCGCCCGACGACACCACGTTCGCCTACCTCGAGGGCCGAGCCCACGCGCCGAAGGGCGCCGATTGGGAGCGGGCGCTGGACGACTGGCGCAGCCTGCCGACCGACGCGGATGCCTGCTTCGACAAAGAGGTGCAGCTCGACGCGGCGGCGATCCTTCCGCATGTGTCCTGGGGCACCAATCCCGCGCAGGTCGTGCCACTGTCCGGGCGGATCCCCTCACCCGACGACTTCGCAGATCCCAACGAGCGTGAGAGCGCGTCGCGAGCGCTCGAGTACATGGGCCTGACAGGGGGCACGCCGGTGCGCGAGGTCAAGGTCGACACGGTCTTCATCGGGTCCTGCACCAACTCTCGGATCGAGGACCTGCGCGCGGCGGCGGCGGTTGCAGCCGGTCGCAAGGTGAAGGACGGTGTTCGCACGCTCGTCGTGCCCGGTTCGTTCGCCGTGAAGCGCCAGGCCGAGGCCGAGGGGCTCGACCGGGTGTTCACGTCGGCGGGCTTCGACTGGCGAGAACCGGGGTGCTCGATGTGCCTCGCCATGAACCCGGACAAGCTGGCGCCCGGAGAGCGGTCGGCTTCCACGAGCAACCGCAACTTCGAGGGCCGCCAAGGCCGCGGGGGGCGCACGCACCTCGTGTCGCCCGCGGTCGCTGCCGCAACCGCCATCGCTGGGCACTTCGCCCTGCCGGAGGACTTGAGCTGAGTCCACGCCTGCTCCGGGCGTCGCTGCGCTCCTGCCTCCGCAGGTGCCTCCCGGCGACCGGCGCAGCCGGATCGCCTCCGGCCTGTTCACCATCTCAACAAGAGGAATCGCCATGGAACCCGTTCACATCGTCCAGGGCACCGCGGTGCCGCTCGACCGCTCCGATGTCGACACCGACCAGATCATCCCGGCCGAGTGGCTGAAGCGCGTCGAGCGCACCGGCTTCGGGAAGGGCCTCTTCTCGTCGTGGCGGGACGACCGGAGCTTCGTGCTCAACGACGAGCGCTTCGCCGGAGCGACGATCCTCATCGGCGGCCCCAACTTCGGGACGGGCTCGAGCCGCGAGCACGCCGTGTGGGCGATCATGGACTACGGCTTCAAGGCCGTCGTCAGCCCGCGCTTCGCCGACATCTTCCGCAACAACTGCACGAAGAACGGCCTGGTCCCGGTCCAGGTGAGCAAGGAGGTGGGCGAGCAGCTGCTAGCTGCCGTCGAGGCTGACCCGACGCTCGAGCTGGTGATCGACGTCGACCGCCGCACCCTGGCGGCGCCTGCTCTCGGGCTCGAGGTCGGCTTCCCCCTGGACGACTCCACCCGAGAGCGCTTCCTCGAAGGCCTCGACGACATCGGCATCACTCTGCGCACGGAGTCCGCCATCACCGCCTTCGAGGCCGAGCGCCCGTCCTGGCTGCCCACTGCCTGATCACGACCTCGGTGCTAGCCGTGGCAGCGATGGCCCGTACAGCCAGGCGAGGAACAGGTCGTCGAGCTGCTGACCGCTGACCCGCTCGGCCAGCGCGATGAAGTCCGCTGTCGCCGCCGATGCGTCCCGATTCTCATCGACCCACTGCCGGAGCACGGTGAAGAAGGCGTCATCGCCGATCGCCTCGCGCAGCGCTTGGAGGGTCATCGCTCCTCGCACGTAGACCGAGGTCTCGAACAGCTCGCCCGACCCTGGGTCGCCGGGCGGGATGTCGAGGTCGGCCCGGATGCCGGCGGCGTCGCGAGCCGAGGCGGCGGCGCTGACCCCACCCGTGCGCTCGGCCCAGAGCCACTCGGAGTAGGTGGCGAAGCCCTCGTTGAGCCAGATGTCCTTCCACGTCGCTGGACTCACCGTGTTGCCGACCCACTGGTGCGCCAGCTCGTGCACCATGACCCGGTCGGCTCGCCTTCCGGCGCGGGCGATGTCGGAGCCGATGATCGTGAGCGTCTGCGTCTCCAGCGCGAAGCCGAGCGGCTCGTCGACCGCGACCACGCCGTACACCTCAAAGGGGAACGGTCCGAAGACGTCGTCCAGCACGTCGATCATCTCCGCTGTGCGGGAAGCGACATCCGCTGCGCTGTCGGAGAACGAGCGGTGGAGTGCGTGGCGGATCCGGACGTTGCCGAAGGGCTCGCGGTCCACGAGCACGAAGTCGCCGATTGCCAGCTGCGCCAGGTAGCTGGCCATCGGATCGCGAGCCTCGTAGGTCCAGACCTTCGTGCCGTCCGGCTCGTCTCGCTGCGCCGTCAGCACCCCGCTCGCCGCTACCACTTGATCCGCCGGAGCTGTGATCTCGAACCTGTAGGTGGCCTTGTCGCTCGGATGATCGTTGGCCGGAAAGAAGGTCGCCGCGCCGGAGGGCTCAGAGACGACATAGGCCTCGCGACCATCGGTCTGCCAGCCGACGTCGAAGAGCTCCGTTCCCTCGCTCACCGGTGTCGGCACGCCGGAGTAGGCCACCGTCACCGTGAACGAGGCGCCGCTAGGGATCGCTGTCCGTGGGGCTACCTCGAGCTCACGACCGGAGCGCGCCGTCGCGGCCGCAGAACCGTCGACGACGACCGACGACACCTCGAGCCCCACCAGATCGAGGTTGAACCGACTCAGATCCTGTGTGGCGGTCGCCTCGATCGTGGTGGATCCCGCGATCGAACCGGCGTCGGGCTGCCATGTGAGGGCCAAGGTGTAGTGCTGGACGTCGTACCCGCCATTGCCAAGGCCGGGGAAGTACGGATCGCCGAGGCCGGGCGAGCCTGGTTGTCCCACGAGAGCAGTGGTCGTCGTCGTCGCCTCAGCGGCGTCAGCGGCTGACGTGTCGGCTGGCGCCGATCCGTCGTCTCCCGAGCTGGCCAGCCACCAGGCGGCCAGACCGGCGACGACGAGGCCGCCGACCGCGCAGGCGACGAGCGCGGCTCGTCGCCGCGATGTCACAGGTGGTCAGCCGCCGAACGATGAGATCGGAACGTCGCACGCCCCAGCGGCAGCGATTATCGCTTCGGCGATCTCCTGCTGCTCCTCGTTCGACGCTCCGCTGAAGTCACCGCTGGCTCCGAGCTCGGCCAGACGTCCGGCGCCGATGTCGTCGAGGAGAGCCTGAGCGAGGCAGGTGGCCTCTTCCTCGGTGAGGTTGCTGTCCTCCATCATCCCGGCTGCGATCTCCCCGACCAACGGCGAGACGCCATCATCCCCACCGCACGAGTCGACCAGCTCGATCAGCTCGCCGATCGTCTCGTCATCTGGAGTGTCGTCGTCTGTCGTGAAGGAGGAGATCAGGAAGCTCCGGATGAAGTCCCCCTCCTCGAAGCCGTCCGCCAGGCAGTCCACCTCGTCGCCGGAGAGGTCGAAGTCGCTGGCAGCCGATTCCGCCAGCGCCGCGGGCAGGTCGACGCAGCCTTCCCAGTCGTCGAGGATGGCGCCGGCCTGGCGCTCGCTGACCACGCCCTCGCCCAGCAGCGAGCCAGGGTTGTTGTCCTCGCCGGCATCCTCGACGTCCTCGGGCGTGACCTCGGCGTCGTCGAAAGGCTCCGTGCCGAGCTCGGCCATCATTGCTTCAGCCATGCACTCGGCGTCGGCTTGCTCGACCCCGAAGCCATCCTCGTCGTCGGCGAGGCTGCGGGCGTACGCATCTGCGAATGCCTGCTCCTCGTCGCTCAACCCGCCCTTGCTGGCGCACGCCGCGAGCAGCAGGACGATGGAGGTGGCCAGAGCGATGAAGCGGATCTGGGGGCGCATCGCATGACCGTACCGCCGGCTGGGTCAGCCCTCGTGTCTCTCCACCAGGCGGACGTGGTCGCGATGGCGGTTGACGGCGCTGACGACTGCCTTGAGTGAGGCAGTCAGGATGCTCTCGTGCAGGCCGACACCCCAGCGCACCTCTCCGTCGGTGGACTGCGTCTCGACGTAGGCGGCCGCCTGGGCATCGGTGCCGGACGACACGGCGTGCTCGCTGTAGTCGACGACCTCGAGGTCGATGCCGAGGTCGGCCTGCAGGGCCGCCACGAAGGCCGCGAGGGGCCCGGTGCCGGAGCCGGACACCGTGCGGTGCTCTCCGTCCACGGTCAGCTGCGCCACGACCGTCGAGCCCTTCTCCCCCGTCGTCGTCTCGTGGGCCAGGAGCTGCACGGGTGCATCGGGCGAGAGGTAGGTGTCCTCGAAGGCAAGCCACATCTCGGCGGCGGGTATCTCCGTTCCGCTGTCCTCGGTGATGGTCTGGATCGTGCGCGAGAACTCGATCTGGAGCCTGCGCGGGAGGTCCATGCCGTGCTCGGCCTTCATCACATAGGCGACGCCGCCCTTGCCGCTCTGGCTGTTGACGCGCACGACGGCTTCATAGGTGCGGCCGACGTGCTTCGGGTCGATCGGCAGGTAGGGCACACCCCACTCCTCGTAGTCGCCATATCCGAGTGCCTCGAAGCCCTTCTTGATGGCGTCCTGATGGCTGCCCGAGAACGACGTGTACACGAGGTCGCCTACGTAGGGGTGGCGGGGGTGGACCGGCAGGCGGTTGCAGTACTCGGCAACACGTCGCAGCGCGTCGATGTCACTGATGTCGAGCTCGGGGTCGACCCCCTGCGCGAAGAGGTTCATCGCCAGGTTGATGACGTCGACGTTGCCGGTGCGCTCGCCGTTGCCGAACAGCGTGCCCTCGACGCGGTCGGCCCCGGCCATCACCCCGAACTCGGCCGCGGCGACTGCCGTGCCACGGTCGTTGTGAGGGTGCAGTGACAGGCAGATCCGATCGCGGTTCGGCACGTTGCGGTGGAAGTACTCGATCACGTCGCCGTAGATGTTGGGCGTGTACATCTCCACCGTGGCCGGCAGGTTCAGCACCAGCTTCCGATCAGTGTCGGGTTCGATCACGTCGGACACTGCAGCGCAGATCTCGATGGCGTAGTCGATCTCCGTGCCCGTGAAGCTCTCGGGGCTGTACTCGTAGCGCACGTTGGTGCCGACGAGCGTGGGCTCCAGCTTCTTGCAGAGCTTGGCGGCGTCGACCGCGATCTGGGTGATCCCGTCCTTCTCCAGACCGAAGACGACGCGCCGCTGCAACACAGACGTGGAGTTGTAGAAGTGGACGATGGCGTCGCGTGCGCCCCTGAGGCACTCATAGGTGCGCTCGATGAGCTCGGGCCGGCACTGGGTCAGCACCTGGATGGTGACGTCGTCGGGGACGAGGTCTTCCTCGATCAGCTGGCGGATGAAGTCGAAGTCGGGCTGGCTCGCCGACGGGAAGCCGACCTCGATCTCCTTGAACCCCATCTGCACCACGGTGTCGAACATCCGTCGCTTGCGAGCCGGGTCCATCGGGTCGATGAGCGCTTGGTTGCCGTCGCGCAGGTCGACCGAGCACCACAGCGGCGCCTTGGTGATCCGCTGATCGGGCCACGTGCGATCCGGCAGCTCGAGCGGGAGGAACGGCCGGTACTTCTCGAAGGGCATGCGCTTCGGTGTCACGGGTTCCGGGGCCATCTGGGTGTTCCTCTCAGGATGCTTGCTGTGGGTGTTCGGGCTGGCTGCTGGGTGCTGCTGTGGCTGAGTCAGGGCAACAAAAAACCCCCTGCCATCGGCAGGAGGTCGTCGGGGCGAGCGCCGAGTGGGGGCGCTCGCCTACATAAGCAGGAGGAGGTCGGAGGCGAAGGTCTGCCGCATGGTCCGGCAATTGTCCCGCCGTGACTGACGGCTCGTCAAGGTCGAAGTACGGTGAGAGCCGTGATCCGACGCTCGTTCCGCATCGGGCTGACGCTGGGGCTGCTGGGAGGGCTTGCGTTCGCGCTCGCCAAGATGCTCGGGGCACGCCCCGACTCCATGGCTGACCAGACGCCGGCCGGCACCGACCCCTGGCCCCCGCTGGTGCCCCAGGCGGCACCTGTGGCGGCGCCCCGGCTCGAGCGGGCCGACGCTGGTGCAGAGCCACAGGCCTCGGCTCGAGCAGTGGTGGAGGTTCCTGCGCCGTCAGCAGATCCATCGCCGGCCCCAGCCCCGCCGATCGAGTCGGCACCGACGGCCGAGCCGGCGCAGGCCGCACCCGCGGCCACGGAAGCCCCGGCGACGACAGCGGCCAAGAGGTCCAACGAGCCAGCCAAGAAGGCGGCGAGGTCCGCGAAGAAGGCGACGAAGTCGGCCAAGAAGTCTGCAAAGCAAGCGGCCAGCGGCAGCGCGGCCACCGTCAAGCCCGTCGCCAAGAAGTCGACGGCGAAGAAGGCCGCCACCTCCAAGCGCGCCACCAAGGGCGCGCAGGCGGCACCGCGCAAGAAGGCCGCCGTTGCGGCTTGGGTGGTGCCGACCGGCGACGTCTGCCCCACGTCGCACCCCGTGAAGGCCAAGCTCGCCTCCAAGATCTTCCACCTGCCGGGCATGCTCAACTACGCCCGCACCAAGCCCGACCGCTGCTATCGCGATGCCGCGGCCGCCGAGTCGGACGACCTGCGTCCCGCCAAGCGCTAGAGCGCGACGACTGAAACGACGCCGTCGAGCGCGCGAATCGCCGCTTGCACGTCCTCGGGAACGGGCTGATCGGTCGCCAAGATCATGAGGGCGGCGGCACCTTCGGCAGAGCGACCGAGGTGCATGTCGTCGATGTTCACCCCGGCCGCGCCGAGCACGCCGGTGACGGCCGAGATCATGCCGGGCACGTCGTCGTTGCGCACGACGAGCATGTTGTTGGCGGGCGGCACGTCCACTGAGTGGTCGTCGACCATGACGATCCGAGCCACCCCCCGAAGACCGACGAGGGTGCCGCCGATGGCGTGGCCGGCACCGCGGATCGTCACGAGGTTGACGAAGTCGTGGGAGGTCGAGCTCGATGACTCGCGCACCTCGATGCCACGCTCGGCAGCGAGCCGCGGTGCGTTGACGTAGCTGACAGGCTCCTCGCTGACACGTCCGAAGACGCCCTTCAGGACCGACAGCGTGAGGATGCGGGTGTCGGAGTCGGCCAGCTGGCCCTCGTAGCCGACCTCCAGCACGTCGGGCACGGACGCGGCCAGCCCGGCGTAGAGCTGGCCCAGCCGCTCGGCCAGGGGCAGGAACGGGCGCACGGTGCTCGAGGCCTCGGCCGCGCTCACGTTGACGGCAAACGGCACGAACTCGCCGGCAAGTGCCAGGCCCACCTGCTCGGCGATGGTGTCCCCCGCCTTGTCCTGCGCCTCGGCGGTGCTGGCCCCGAGGTGCGGGGTGACCACCACCTGAGGCAGCTCGAAGAGGGGCGACGCCGTCGTCGGCTCGCTGGCGAACACGTCGAGGGCGGCGCCGCCGATGCGCCCCTCGCGAATGGCCTCGGCCAGGGCGTCCTCGTCGATGACCCCGCCGCGCGAGACGTTGACGATCCGCAGGCCGGGCTTGGCCTTCGCGAGCAGCTCCTTGCCGACCATGCCGAGCGTCTCAGGCGTCTTCACGACGTGGAGGGTCACGAAGTCGGAGGTGGCGAAGAGGTCGTCCAGGGAGAGCATGTCGACGTTCAGCTGCCTGGCGCGCTCGGGCGCCACGAACGGATCGTGCGCCACCACCTTCATCCCGAAGGCGAGTGCTCTCTGGGCGACGAGCTTGCCGATGCGGCCGAGGCCGACGATGCCGAGCGTCTTGTCCGCCAGCTCCACGCCCTCCCACTTCGAGCGCTCCCAGCGGCCTGCGACGAGGGCGGCATGCGCCTGCGGGATGTTGCGCGCTTGCGCGAGCAGCATCGCCATCGTGTGCTCGGCCGTGGTGAGGATGTTCGACTGCGGTGCGTTGACGACCATCACGCCCTGCTCGGTGGCCGCGTCGGTGTCGACGTTGTCGAGCCCGATTCCGGCTCGACCCACCACGACGAGGTCGCGCCCGGCAGCGATCACGTCGGCGGTCACGGTGGTGGCGGAGCGGATGATGAGCGCCTGGGCCCCGACGACTGCCTCGAGCAGGCCCTCGGGCGTGAGGTCGAGCCTCACGTCCACCTCGTGCCCCGCTGCGCGGAGGCGATCGAGACCGCCGTCTGCGATCTTCTCCGTGACCAGGATGCGAGCCATGGCGCCGAGTCTGACGCCCGCCAGTCCGCGACCGCCAACCAAACACCCTGGAGGCACGATCCCCGCAGATCGACTCTGGGGTCGCTCGGGCCCGAGTGGTCAGAAGCCTCGCAGCGGCAGGTGGTCGCCGCGTCGCAGCCAGTTGTCGGTCGGGTATCTGGCCGAGCTCTCGATGCAGTGAACGGAGTAGGCGTGACGGCTCAGGTCCGACGCGTTGGCCCCAGACCAGTGCGGCAGCAGGCCGTGCAGCACGACCAACGTGCCCACCGGGGCCTCGAGCGGCACCAGCTCGGGCCCGCCCGGCTCCGGTAGTGGGGTGGCGTCGAGCTGCTCGAAGGCCGTGCCCTCACGATCGCCGCCAAGGCGCACGAAGCGCTGTCGAAGAGGACCGCGATGCCCTCCCGGCTGCGCCCACAGGCACCCGTTCTCGACGGTCGCGTCCTGCAGGGCGAACCAGAAGCCGACCACGCTGATCGGCTCCGTGTACAGGAACGTGGCGTCCTGATGGCAGCTGACCTCGCCGCCGATGTGCGGAGACTTGAAGATGTACATCGACTGGAGCAGCAGCGGGTCGTCCAACCCGACGCCGTGGGCCACCTGCGCCAGAGCTGGCGCGCGGCTGAAGCGGTCGAAGGTCGCATCGAGGTCGTGCATGGCGTGGCCCAGCTTGTTGATCGACGTCTCGATCGGCCCTCTCAGCGCGCCCCCCGCATCGAAGGCATCGGCCTCGAAGAAGGCTCGGACCTTGTCACCTGATCCGAGGAACCACTCGTCCGAGGTGCGCTCCTGCTCGTGAGTGGAGAAGACTGAGACGACGTCCCGGTCGACCTCCGCGACGAGCTCGGACGCGCGGCTCATCAGCTCGTCGCACGCGGCGGGGTCGACGAAGCCCTCCAGGACGAGGAAGCCGTCGTCCTCCCAGCGGGCGAGCTGATCGGGGGTCAGCCCGGTCAACGACCTTGGCCGCGCCGGTAGACCTGGCCGTCAGCCGCCGGCATGCGCAGACGTTGAGAGGCGAACGCCAGCACCAGCAGGGTGGTGACGTGGGGCGTGAACGGCACGAACTGGCTGGGGAACTCATCTGTCAGGGCCCACCACGCCCCCACCGCTGCCGCGCAGCCAAGGATGGCCGCCGCGGCCACGAGTCGCCGCTTCAGCAGGGCGCGCAGTCCGAGTGCGCCGAGGAGGACCGCCACGAAGAGCAGCATCGAGTGGACCGCCGACTCGTCTCGAAGCTGGAGGGCGTCGGTGAAGCCGAACAGACCCGCGCCGAGCGCGAGGCCACCCGGGTACCAGTTGCCGAAGATCATCGCGGCGAGGCCGATGAAGCCTCGACCCGCCGTCTGTCCCTCGCGGTAGATGCTCGCGAACACGAGGACGAGCACCGCGCCACCGAGGCCGGCCAGAGCGCCCGACATCGTCACGGCGATCGTCTTCATCCGGTACACGTTGACGCCGAGCGACTCGGCGGCGACTGGGTCCTCGCCGACTGAGCGGAGCCTCAGCCCGAAGGGTGTGCGCCAGAGCACCCACCACGTGGCGGGGAACAGCGCGATTCCGAGCACCACGACCCATGAGATGCCCGAGGTGAGGCCGTGCAGCGCGGCGCCGAAGTCGGAGAGGATGAACCAGTCCTGGCGGTCGAGCCACGCAAACAGATCGGGGCTCCTCCAACCGAACAGATCACCACCGGCCACGAAGGGCACGTCGAGCTGCCCGACCGACCCGCTCACCCGCGGCGACTGCGTGGCCCCCGTGCGGTCGTCGAACACGATGATGTTGAGGTAGCGAGCGACACCGCCACCGAGCAGGTTGATCGCCACGCCCGACACGATGTGGTCGACGCCGAAGCGAACTGTGGCCAGCGCGTGGAGCAGGCCACCGAGCGCGCCGCCCGCGATCCCGAGCGTGACACCCCACCACGGACCCAGCTCGACCCCGCCGTAGGCACCGAACCACGTGCCGAGGATCAACATCCCCTCTAGGCCGATGTTCACGACGCCTGCCCGCTCAGCCCAGAGACCGCCGAGCCCTGCCAGGCCTATCGGAAGGCCCAGCCGCAACGCCGCGCCGAACGTGCCCGATCCCGTGAGCCCTGCGCTGTCGGTCAGGTCCGCGATGAGGGATAGCAAGGCGAAGCCGAGGGCCCCATAGGCGAGCCAGCGCCAGACGGCAGGCCGCCGCGCCGCACCGGGGGCCGCGGCGTGCGTGGCCGGCGCGGCGGATGCAGCAGTCACGACGGAGCCCCCGCTGCAGCCACATCAGCGACCCGCTCGTCGTCCACCTGAGAGGACACCTCGCGCTGAAGCTGTGCTTCCTTGATGCGCCGCACGATCTCGTAGGCCACGACCACGGACAGGACGATCGTGCCCTGCATGATCACAACGATCTCCTTGGGCACGCCCTCGAGGTCGAGCCTCTGAGCCGAACGCTCCAGGAAGCCCCACAGCAGGGCGCCCAGCGCGATGCCGACGGGGTGGTTGCGACCGAGCAGCGCGACCGCGATCCCGGTGAAGCCAAGCCCGGTCGGGAAGTCGCCGGTGAAGCGCCCGAAGTCTCCGAGCAGGTAGCTCATACCGACGAGACCGGCGAATGCGCCCGACAGCAACATCGCCTTGACGACCATCCCGTTGGCGTCGACGCCGGAGGACATGGCGGCCCAGCTGTTGTGACCGGAGGCGCGCAGGTCGAAGCCGAAGCGGGTGCGCTCCAGCACCACGTAGAAGACCACGCCCACCAGCGCTGCGACCAGCACGAACCCCGTCAGCCTGCTGCCCTGCGGTACGTCGAGGCCGATCGCCTCGAGCCAGCCGTTGAGGTTGGGCATGAGCCCAGATGCCGGGATCCGCTCCGTCGCGATCTGGAGGCTGCCACCCGTGTCTGCCTCACGGAACCTGCTCAGCAGCCATGCGCCGAAGCCGAGCAGGACGATGTTGTTGAGCATGATCGTCGAGATCACCTCGTTCACGCCGCGCGTCGCCTTCAACACTCCGGCGATCCCGGCCCAGGCGGCTCCCACCGCCATGGCGACCAGGCAGATGCACAGAACGTGCAGCGGGCCGGGAAGATCGAGCCAGGCACCAACGACAGCCGCGAGGATGCCGGCCAGGTAGTACTGGCCCTCCACGCCGATGTTGAACATGTTCATCTTGAAGCCGACGGCAACCGCGAGCCCGGCCAGGTAGTACGGGACGGCTCGGTTGACCATCGAGATGATGGAGTTCATCTGGGTGCCGAACGACCACATCGACGAGTAGATGGCGAGCGGGTCGTCACCCGAGGCCAGCAGCACGAGCGACGACACCGTGAGCGCAATGCCGATCGCGAGCGCCGGCGCAGCAACCGCGAGACCGACTCGTCGCAGGCTCACGCAGCTCCCTCCGCGACTGTCGCTCCCGTCATGTACGACCCCAACACCTCGGGTGTGACGTCCTCCGGCCGCAGCTCAGCCACGAGCCTGCCGCGATAGATGACGACGAGGGTGTCCGAGAGACCGATCAGCTCCTCGAGGTCGGCGGACACGAGCAGCGTGCCAAGACCCTTGGCGCGGGCGTCGCGCAGGTGATCCCAGATCGCCGCCTGGGCGCCCACGTCGACACCGCGGGTCGGGTGGGCCGCCACAAGCACCCTTGGGTCGGCCTCCATCTCCCTCCCAACGATGAGCTTCTGCTGGTTGCCGCCGGACAGCGCCATCGCGGGCACGTCGATGCCGGGAGTGCGCACGTCGTAGTGGGACACGATCGCATCGGTCCTCGACCTCGAGCCCTTGCGATCGACCCACGGACCCGAGGAGAACGGTGCCTGTGTCTGGTGACCGAGCGCGGCGTTCTCCCACAGCGGCGCGCTGAGCAGCAGCCCATGGCGCTGGCGATCCTGCGGGATGTAGCCGAGGCCCCCTTCGCGACGGCGGCGCGTGGTCCACGTCGTGATGTCCTCTCCGGCGAGTGCGATGCGGCCCGAGGTGATCGGCTGCAGGCCCAGCAGAGCCTCGATCAGCTCCCGCTGGCCGTTCCCCTCGACGCCTGCGATCCCGAGGATCTCACCCGCCCTGATGCGGAATGAGATGTCGGTGAGGATGGCTCTGCCATCCGCCGAGGTCACGCTGAGCCCCTCGACCTCGAGCATCACGTCATCAGTGATGGTCGATTCCCTCGTCTCCGGCGTTGGCAGCTCGGACCCGACCATGAGCTCGGCCAGGTCACGCGCTGTCACCTCGGCAGGAGACACGGTCGTGATCGTCGTGCCGGATCTGATCACCGTGATCGAGTCGGCGACCTTCAGCACCTCGTCGAGCTTGTGCGAGATGAAGATGATCGTCACGCCCTCGCGCTTCAGCTCCGCGAGGTTGGCGAACAGCAGGTCGACCTCGCTGGGAACGAGCACCGCTGTCGGCTCGTCGAGAATCAGCACCCGAGCCCCCCGATAGAGGACCTTGAGGATCTCGACGCGCTGACGATCGCCCACGCCGAGCGCTTCCACCCGTGCGTCGGGGTCGACCGAGAGCCCGTAGCGCGACCCCAGCTCGCGGATGCGGGCGCGGGCGGCTTCGAAGTCGAGGCGCAGCCCCTTGCGTGGCTCGGCACCGAGCACGACGTTCTCGAGGACGGTGAGGTTGTCGGCCAGCATGAAGTGCTGGTGCACCATGCCGATGCCAGCGGCGATCGCGTCGGTGGGCGACTTGAAGACCACCGCGTCCCCACCGACGCTGATCGACCCCTCGTCGGGTCGGAGCATCCCGTACAGGACCTTCATCAGCGTGGACTTGCCGGCGCCGTTCTCGCCCACGACGGCATGGATCTCGCCCTCGGCGACGCTGAGGTTGATGTCGCGGTTGGCGACGACGCCGGGGAACCGCTTGGTGATCCCCCGAAGCTCTACTGCAGCAGCGATCGCTCGACCCCCTGCTCGAAGATGCTGGTGGGTCCGGGGGCCGCAGCCTCCGGACCCACCCACAGATGGGTCAGGGTGCCGTGGGCACCTCGATCTCGCCGTCGACGATCTTGGTCTTGAGCTCGTCGAGCTGGTTGATGATGTCCTCGCTCAGGAAGTCCCCGGAGGTGGCGTAGCCGATTCCGTCGTTGGCCAGGTCGAACACCTGGACACCGGCCTCGAGCGAGCCCTCGGTGAACGCCTTGATCGCCTCGAACACAGCGACATCGACCCGCTTCAGCATCGATGTCAGGATCGTGCCCTGAACGGCCGGCTCGGCCGTGAGGTACTGATCCGAGTCGACGCCGATCGCCCACACGTCTCCGGTCTCGAGAGCCGCTTCGAAGAGGCCGCCGCCCGAGCCGCCGGCCGCGTGGTAGATCACGTCGGCGCCGCCGGCGTACTGGCCGAGAGCGATCTCCTTGCCCTTGGCGGGATCGTTGAACCCGGAGAAGTCGGGCGGCTGGCTGATGTACTTGACGTCCACCGTCGCGTCGGGATCTACCTCGGCCGCGCCTGCCACGAAGCCGGCCTCGAACTTCTTGATGAGGTCGACCTCGACGCCACCGATGAAGCCGAGCTTGCCGGTCGTGCTCGTGAGAGCGGCGGCCGCACCGACGAGGAACGAGCCTTGCTCTTCGGCGAAGACGAGGGACGTGAGGTTCGGTGCCTCCACGCTGGCGTCGTCGACGATCGCAAAGGTGGTGTCGGGGAAGTCAGCGGCGACCGCACCCATGGCCTCCGCAAAAGCGAAGCCGACACCGATGATCATGTCGTATTCGTCCTCGGCCAGAGTGCGGAGCAGCTCTTCACGGTCCTCGCCGCCTGCGCTGGGCTCGAGGTCTTGGATCTCGACGCCGAGCTCATCCTGAGCCTGCGAGAGACCTGCGAAGGCTGCGTCGTTGAAGCTCTGGTCGCCGCGGCCGCCGATGTCGTAGACGAGACCGATGCGAAGGTCTGACGCGCCGTTGCCCGCGGTGGTGGCGGTGGTGCCGTCGTCGTCGTCATCGCCGCACGCGGCAGCGAGCATCACAACTCCGAGCGCTACCGCAAGAAGCCGTAGCCAACGTCGATTGATCATTCGTCCTCCTCATTGCGTGACCCGCCGTGGAGGCGGCCGATCGCGGCACGCTACCCGGTATCGTTCGGCTCCGTGATGGACGCTGCGGTCGACTGGCCCTCGCTGCGGGCCAGCGCCGTCGAAGCGTGCGAGCGGGCATATGTGCCCTATTCGACCTATCCGGTCGGCGCCGCCGCCCTCGTCGACGACGGGCGGGTTCTCACCGCGTGCAACGTCGAGAACGCGTCCTACGGCCTCACCCTGTGCGCCGAGTGCGGTCTCGTGTCCGCTCTGCATGCGACGGGAGGCGGCCGGCTGATCGCCGTCGCGTGCGTGGACGGCGCTGGACGACCGCTCGTCCCGTGCGGACGCTGCCGCCAGCTGCTGCACGAGCACGGCGGTCCGCAGCTGCTGTTCAACGAACGGCCCCTGGGCGAGCTGCTGCCCGATGCCTTCGGGCCGGCTCACCTCCGCCCGGAGGCCTGATGAACGCCATCGACCTGATCCTCACCAAGCGCGACGGCGGCCGCCTCACCGACGAGCAGATCGATTGGTTCATCCGGTCCTACACGGCCGGCGACGTCGGGGACGAGCAGGCTGCGGCCCTGCTGATGGCGATCGTCTTCCGCGGCCTCGACGCCGCCGAGCTGGCGCGCTGGACAGCTCAGATGATCGCCACCGGCACGCGCGCAGACCTCTCGTCACTCGGCAAGCCCACCGTCGACAAGCACTCGACGGGCGGCGTGGGCGACAAGATCTCCTTGATCGTCTGCCCGCTGATCGCAGCGTGCGGCGCTGCCGTACCGCAGGCCGCCGGCCGCGGGCTCGGCCACTCAGGCGGCACGCTGGACAAGATGGAGTCCATCCCGGGCTGGCGCTCGACGCTCTCGTCAGCCGAGGTGATGGACATCCTCGGCAGCAGCGGAGCTGTCATCAACGCTGCAGGGCCCGACCTCGCTCCCGCCGACCGCAAGCTCTACGCGCTGCGCGACGTCACCGGCACTGTCGAATCGATCCCGCTGATCGCCAGCTCGATCATGTCGAAGAAGATCGCCGAGGGCACTGGCGCGCTGGTGCTCGATGTGAAGGTCGGAAGCGGGGCCTTCATGAAGGATGAGGGCCAAGCTCACGAGCTGGCTGAGACCATGGTCGGAATAGGGGCCGCCAATGGGGTCCGCACCACAGCTCTGTTGACGCAGATGGACGTGCCGCTCGGCCGCTCAGCTGGCAACGCATTGGAAGTGACCGAGGCAGTCGAAGTGCTCGCCGGTGGCGGCCCGAGCGACGTCGTCGAGCTGACCCTCGCGCTGGCGCGCGAGATGCTCGCTCTTGTGGGGATGGACGACGTCGATCCGTCCGCGGTGCTCGCCGATGGCCGCGCGATGGACTCGTGGAACGCGCTGGTGCGCGCGCAAGGTGGAGACCCGGCGGCGCCTCTCCCCCGCGCCAAGGAGATCGAAGTCGTCACCGCACCTGCCAGTGGGGCTCTCAGCCGGCTCGACGCCCGGTCTGTCGGCGTGGCCGCGTGGAGGCTGGGTGCAGGCCGCTACAGCAAGGAGGACACCGTCTCTGCCGTCGCGGGTGTCACCTGGCATGCGACGGTCGGCGATCAGGTCCGCAAGGGCGATCCGCTGCTCGAGCTGCACGTCGACGACCCCGCGCGGCTCCCGTCCGCCCTAGAGGCTCTCTCCGACGCGATCGCGGTGTCCCCCGACCCTGTCTCGCCACCGCCCCTGGTGATCGGCCGCGTGACCAATCAACGTCTGTGAACCCTGGCGGCCGCATGGCGGCCGCAGCGGTTCACAGACCTAGCACGCGCTCGTAGAAGTGCAGCTCGCCGTCGAGCGCGGCACGGATGTTCTCGGCCCGGCGGAAGCCGTGCTGCTCTCCCTCGAAGGTGACGTACTCGACCTCGACCCCGTTGGAACGAACGGCGTCGACGATCATCTGCGCCTGGTTGGGCGGCACGACCGGGTCGTCGAGTCCCTGGAACACGGCGAGCGGGCTGCGGATGTGGTCGGCGTGGAAGATGGGCGACCGCGCCTCGTAGACCGCACGAGCCTCGGGCCATGGGCCTACCAGGCTGTCGAGGTAGCGGCTCTCGAACTTGTGCGTCTCCTGCGCCAGCACGGCCAGGTCGGCGACCCCGTAGTGGCTGGCGCCGGCCGCGAAGACGTCGGTGAAGGCCAGCGCTGCCAGCGTTGTGAAGCCGCCGGCTGAACCACCGCGGATGCACAGGCGTGCGGGGTCGACGTCGCCGCGGTCGACGAGGAACCGGCACACCGCCGCGCAGTCCTCGACATCGGCCACACCCCATTGGCCGCGCAGCAGCTCTCGATAGGCGCGGCCGAAGCCCGTCGAGCCTCGGTAGTTGACGTCGACCACGGCGAACCCGCGGCTCGTCCAGTAGGCGCGGGCCACAGACAGCAGGGGGCGCGCGGCGGAGGTGGGCCCTCCGTGGATGAGGACGAGAAGAGGCGGCCTGTCGGTCGGAGGCCCGGTGACGTCAGGGCTGGTCGGCGGGTAGAGCAGACCGTGCGCCACGGCGCCATCGGCGGTGGGGAACTCGATCGGCTCCGGCTCGGGGAACCAAGCCGCGCTCAAGCCGAGATCGCGGGGAGGCACGACGATCTCGGGCGGCCCGGCGGCCGTGCCGTCGATGGTCACGGCTACGACGTGTGGCTCGCTCGTGGGGCTCGCTCCGATGAAGACGATCCCGTCATCGCCCGAGGCTCGGAGGTCGTCTATCGATGAGTACGGAACCTCGAGGTCCGTGACTCGGCCGAAGTCAGGCTCCCAGACGGCGAGACGCTGAAGTCCGCGGTCGGTCCGGACGAACACGACCCGGCCGCCCTCCAGGAACGTGAAGCACGTCTGCCCGAAGACCCACTGCGGAAAGCCGATGTCTCGCTCGAGATCGACCATCGACTCGATCCCCGCCGATGGCGACCAGCGGTGCAGGCTCCAGAACCCAGTGCGATCTGTGCTGAACCACAGCGACCCGTCAGGGGCCCAGGTCGGCTGGCAGATCGACTCGCGGCGGTCACCGCCCGCGACAACCGTGCGCTTGCCGCCTTCGTCGACGACCAGGCGAGTCGCGTCCCATGGCATGTCGGGTTGATCCCACTCCAGCCAGCAGAAGGCAGCGCCATCGGCGCGCCACCGCGGGTCGGACACGAAGTCGGGCCCTTCCACCACGACCACTGGGACGGAGGGTTCGTGTGCTTGGAGCGACACGATCGTGTTGCTCGCCTCGCTGCCGTCCGCGTGATGACGCTCCTGCACGCACAGCAGCGTGGAGCCGTCGGGGCTCAGCGCGCCGTCCGCGTAGCGCAGCCCCCTCGGCACCTCGGGCTCCGGCGTGAGCGCGACGGGAGCACCTCCAGGAGTCAGCCGGTGCAGCCTCTGGGTGGCCCAGTCGGAGAACCACAGGACGTCGTCGGCCACCCACCAGGCGCCCCCGCCGTACTCGTGCACGCTGGTGCGTGCGCTGGATGGGGCTGCGAGCATCTCGGTGACATCGCCGCCCGCCATGCGCCGCATGACCGCGATGCGTCCCGCCTCCTCGGGACGGCTCTCGGACCACCAGAGCGCGCCACCGTCGACCTGGAGCCGGTTGGGCAGGTGGGCCGAGCGCACGACGAGCTCGCTCGTGATCGGCGTGGGCCACGAGCCGTAGGGCAGCGCCTTCACTCGGCCTCGGCGAGGAGGTCGGCGATGCGCTGGCAGCCCTCTCCGAGGTCGTCGTCGCCGAGCGCGTAGCTGAGGCGCGCGTAGCCCGGTGCTGCGAAGGCTTCACCCGGCACGATCGCGACCTTGGCCTCGTCGAGCAGCACCTCGCACAGCTCGATGGTGGTCGAGGGCCGCTGCCCCCGGATCGACCGACCGAGGTAGGCGGACAGGTTGGGGAAGCTGTAGAAGGCCCCCTGCGGCTCGAGCGCGCTGACGCCCTCGATGCCGGTGAGCAGCTTGTGCATCGTGCGCCCGCGGCGCTCGAACGCCGCTCGCATCTCGGCCACAGCCGACAGGTCGCCGGTGAGCGCCGCGACGGCGGCGCGCTGACTGACGTTGGCGACGTTGGAGGTGGCATGCGACTGGAGGTTCGTGGCCGCCTTGATGACGTCGGTCGGGCCGACCATCCAGCCGACGCGCCAACCGGTCATGGCGTAGGTCTTGGCGACACCGTTCAGCACCACGCAGCGATCGGCCAGCTCAGGCACGAGCGTCGGCATCGACGCGAAGCGGTGATCGCCGTAGGTGAGGTGCTCATAGATCTCATCGGTGACCACCCAGATTCCCCGCTCGACCGCCCAGCGACCGATCGCCTCCACCTCGCTCGGCGGGTACACGGCCCCCGTGGGGTTGGACGGAGACACGAACATCAGCACCTTCGTGCGCGGCGTGAGGGCCGCTTCGAGCTGCTCGATGGTGACCCTGAAGCCGGTTGTCTCGTCCGTGGGGAGCACGACTGCCACGCCACCGGCCAGCGCTATCGGCTCCGGGTAGGTGGTCCAGTAGGGGGCGGGCAGCAGCACCTCGTCGCCCGGGTCGAGCAGGGCGGCGAAGGTGTTGTAGACGGCGTGCTTGCCGCCGTTGGTGACGAGCACCTGGCTCGCCGTCACCGCGTAGCCCGAGTCACGAGCGGTCTTGGCGACGATGGCGTCCTTCAGCTCCGGCAGCCCGCCGGCCGGTGTGTACTTGTGGTTGCGCGGGTCGCGGCACGCTTCGACCGCGGCCTCCACGATGGCGGGTGGTGTGGCGAAGTCGGGCTCGCCCGCCCCGAAGCCGATGACGGGCTCGCCAGCCGCCTTGAGCGCCTTGGCCTTGGCGTCCACCGCCAAGGTGGCGGACTCGGCGATGGCCGCGATGCGGCGCGAAACGCGTGCGTCGGTGCGGGGGGTGGCCAACGGTCTCGCTCCTTGCTCGATCGGTTCGCGATCATGGCACGGTGACCACCCCGAGCACTCCCGAGATCACCATCCCCGCCCACCTTCTGCCCGCCGACGGGCGCTTCGGGTGTGGGCCGTCCAAGGTGCGGCCGGAGGCGGTGCAGGCCCTGGTCGACTCAGCGGACGCCGCGCGCGGCGGCCCCTACTTGGGCACCTCCCACCGCCAGGCTCGTGTGCAGTTCGAGGTCGGCGCGCTGCGCAACGGGCTGGCCGAGCTGTTCGCGCTGCCCGACGGCTACGAGGTGATGCTCGGCAACGGGGGCACGACCTCCTTCTGGGATGCCGCCACGTTCGGACTGATCGACCAGCGCAGCCAGCACCTGCGCTTCGGCGAGTTCTCCTCCAAGTTCGCGGACGCAGCCGCCGCGGCGCCCCACCTGCAGGAGCCCTCCAACCTCTTCGCCGAGCCCGGCACCCATCCGATGCCGGTCGCCGACCCGGAGGTCGACACCTACTGCCTCACCCACAACGAGACCTCGACCGGTGTGGCCATGCCGCTCGAGCGCCCAGCCGGCGCTGACGGTCTGGTGCTCGTCGACGCCACCTCCGCCGCCGGCGGGCTGCGCTTCGATCCGGCCGAGGTCGACGTGTACTACTTCGCTCCTCAGAAGTGCTTGGCCAGCGACGGCGGGCTGTGGCTGGCGGCGGTGTCGCCAGCCGCCGTCGAGCGGATCGAGCGCATCTCCGGGTCGGGTCGCTGGGTGCCGGCCTCGCTCGACCTCGCCATCGCTCTCGACAACAGCCGCAAGGACCAGACCTACAACACGCCGGCGCTCGCCACCATCTTCCTGGCCAACCAACAGGTCGACTGGATCAACCAGAACGGCGGCCTCGAGTGGGCGGCGTCACGCTGCGATCGCTCGGCCGAGGCGATCTACGGCTGGGCGGAGGGCTCGAAGTACGCCACCCCGTTCGTCAAGGACCCGGCCGAGCGCAGCCACGTGGTCGCGACCATCGATCTCGATGCGGCCGTTGCCGACGCCAACATCGTGTCCCGCGTGTTGCGCGCCAACGGCATCGTCGACACGGAGAGCTACCGGAAGCTGGGCCGCAACCAGCTGCGGGTGGCGCTGTTCCCAGCAATCGATCCGGACGACGTCGTCGCCCTCACCGCCTGCATCGACCACGTGGTCGAGGCCCTCGCCTGACTCCCGCGGCACGCTCGGCGGCCTGACCGCGCCCGCTCAGGCGGCCGGCAGCAGGCCGCGATCGACGAGCAGCCGGCGGGCGCGCACGAGGCCCATGCCGAAGCCGGCGCACAACGGCACGAGCAGCACCAGCCGGATCCAGGGAGCCGAGTCCTCGCCTCCGCTGGTGATCGGATCGAGCGCGAAGTCGTCCTCTGGGACCGTGGTGCCGGATGTGGCGGGAGCGGCCGTGGTGGTCGTGCCGAAGTCGGTGTCGCCGCTGATCTCCGGCACGCCGAAGGAGCCTCCAAAGGAACCGCCAAAGCCACCGTCGATCGGATCGAAGCCTCCACCGCTTGTCGTGTCGGTGGTCTCGGTCGACCCGGTCGTGGGAGCTGTGCTGGTGCCCGTTGCGGTGAAGTCGCCCGAGCCGATCGGGACGATCATGCCGGGCCCGACGGGGACCGGCGGCTGGTAGAAGGGGACGAGCATCAGCGACACCTCGCCGCCGTTGGGGACGAGAGCGGTGATGTCTCCGAGCCAGGCGCCTTCCAGCGTGCGGGTGAGGGTGGCGGTGGTGGTGCAATCAGGCGTCGGAGCCTCCTCGAATGCGCCCGGGTTGGCCGCGGACCAGGGATCCGTCGTGGTGCAGACACGGATGGTGCCGAACTCCGAGCCGATCGATCCACCGCTCGCCTCGGTCAGGTGGACCTGGAGGCTGTCGACCTGGGTGGCTGCAACCGACAGCCGGATGGCGGCGATGCTCTGTGCGTCTCCCTGGGGGCCCGCGGCGATCTCGAAGCCCTGTTCCGGCTGGGCGACGGCGGTGAGCCGCGACGACCACCAGCCGACCTCGAGAACGGATGCGTCGACGCCCTCTTGAGCACCGACACCCCAGGGCGCGACCAGAGCTGCGACCAGCACCGCGACCCCACCGAGTGCGACTCGGGTTCGTGAACTGCGGCTCATCGGGCCGACGCCTTGAGGGGAGCGCGGCGTCGTGGCCTCGAGCCGTTGGTCGGAACCGTCGGCTCGCTGCCGGAGCGGTGGATCACCGCCTGGTCGCCGCCCAGGTAGCCCTCGATGACACGCGGGTCGTGGATGACGGCGTCGGGCGTGCCCTGCGCGACGACCGCGCCGAGCTCGAGGGCCAACAGCTCATCGGAGATGCCGCAGATGAGCGGCATGTCGTGCTCGATCACCACCATCGCCGCACCGGTCTGGTCGCGGATGTCGATCAGCACCGGGCCCAGTGCCTCCGTCTCACGCTGCGCGATGCCCGAGGACGGCTCGTCGAGGAGCAAGACCGACGGGCCATGCGCGAGCGTGCATGCAAGGTCGACGATGCGGCGGGTGCCGGTGGAGAGCTCTCCCACGAACTTGTCTGCATAGGCGCCGAGCCGCATCAGGTCGATGAGGCGCGTGACCTCCTCGTCGACCGCCTTCTCGGACGCGGCTACCGCCGGCGAGAGGAGCATGGCGGCGAAGGGATCGCGGACCTCGATGTGGCGCTCCAGCGCGGTCGCGATGGTCTGGCGAACGGTCATCGACGAGAACAAGCGAGCGTCCTGGAAGGAGCGGCCCAACCCGAGCGCGGCCCGAGCATCGGGTGGCAGATCGGTCACGTCGGCACCGTTGACGACGACGCGGCCTGTGCTGGCGGTGATGAAGCCCGAGATGAGGTCGAGCACAGTCGTCTTGCCGGCACCGTTGGGACCGATGATCCCGAGGATCTGGCCTTCGCGGATCGAGAAGCTCACGTCGCGCACGGCCTGCACGCCGCCGAAGTTCACCGACAGACCGTCGACATGGAGCGCGACCGGATGCTCCCGCCCGCAGTGCTCGCACACCGGCTCGTAGGCCGCCCTTGTGGCGCCGTTGCGACTCGGCTCACCGCCCTGACCCGTGGCCTTTGAGGCGCCTTCGAGGAAGACCGCTCGAAGGATCTCGGGCCGTTCGAGCAGGTCAGCGGTCGGACCGTCGAAGCGAACCTCGCCCTTCTCGAGGAACACAGCCCGATCCGCCAGCGTGATCGCCACGTTGACCGACTGCTCGACCAGCACGATGGTGGTTCCCTTGCGGTGGATCTCGCGCACGATGCCGAGCAGCTGCTCGACGATGACTGGGGCGAGCCCGAGGCTCAGCTCGTCGATCATCAGCAGCTTCGGACGCAGTATGAAGGCCTGCGCCAGCGTGAGCATCTGCTGCTCGCCTCCGGAGAGGTTGCCCGCCTTCTGATCGAGGCGCTCGCGCAGGATCGGGAACATCTCGAGCACCTGCTCGGTCACCTGCGCCGCGTAGACGGGGTCGGGCGCGACCCGCGAGGATGCGCCCGCCCGAGGCGCGAGACGGAGCAGGCGGCGGACGCTGTCGGAGAGGGAGCTGGCGCCGGCGCTCGCCCTGCGGAGGAGCCGTGTGAGAGGTGCGGCGAGCCGTGCGAGGGGGCCTCTCAGGCCGGCGGGCAGCTTCTGCAGCACGAGGCCGCTCCGGCCTGTGAAGAGCCAGGTGGCCAGGTGCAGGTTCTCACCGACGGTCAGCGTCGGGAACACGCCCTTGCCGCCCGGCATGAAGACGACTCCCTTGCTAACGGTCTCCGTGGGCTGGTCGCCCGTGATGTCCTTCCCGTCGAACACGACCTCACCGCGACCTGCCTCAGCGAGCCCTGCGATGGCCGAGAGGAGCGTCGACTTGCCTGCGCCGTTTGTGCCCAGCAGCGCCACGATCTCGCCGCGCTCGACGTGGAAGTCGACACCGAAGAGCACCTGCGTGCGGCCATACGACACGTCCAGATCGCGCACGAGCAACAAGGGGTCGGCACTCGGCCGGGACACCTGCGACTCCCGTTCGACGTCCTGCACGAGATCGCTCTCCTCGTCGAGCACACGCACATCAGCCAGGAGGCTCGGCACCACGACACCACGGGCGCGGGCCAGCGCGCGGAGCAGGCGATCCCGCATGTTGTAGAAGAGACCACCGAGCCCCGACGGCAAGAACATCAAGATGAGCAGCACGCCGACCCCCGAGGCGAGCAGCTGCGACTCCGGCCGGGCGGTGAACGCCGAGAAGTTCAGGAACGTGAGGTAGGCCGCGCCGATCATCGCACCCGGCAGCGAGCCGAGACCTCCGACGATGGCGATCGCAAGCAGCAGCATGCTCGACTCGGCTTGGAGCAGGGTGTCTGGCAGCCGATGCTGGTGGTACACGTACAGCCCACCGGCGATGCCAGCTATGAAGCCCGACAGCGCGAACGCGCTCAGCTGCGCCTTCGCCGAGCTGATGCCGTAGGCCTGGGCAGCCCTCGTGTTGTCTCGATTGGCAACGATCGCCCGGCCAGTGCGAGATGTGCGGATCCTCCAGACCATCGCCGAGGCCACGACGAACACGAACAGCACGAAGTAGTAGTAGGCGTACTCCGATTCGAGATCGAACTTGTTGAAGATCACGGGTCGCAAGATGCGGACGTTGGGTTCGGGGACGAGTCCGGGGAAGTACTCGGCGTTGAGGAAGAACGTGCCAGTTGCTACGGCGAACCCGAGCGATGTCACAGCGAAGAAGGGACCGGAGATCCTCAGCGCAGGCACGCCTATGGCGAAGGCGACCGCCGACCCGACGAGGCCTGCCACGAGGATCGTCGAGAAGAACTCCTTGCCGTCCTGTGCCATCGAGCCGGCGACTGCGGCACTGAATCCGACTATCGCCAGGTGCCCGAGGGAGATCTGTCCAGCGAACCCGGTGATGATCAGCAGCGAGCACATGATGATCGCGGAGATGACGCCAACCGCGAACAGGTTGACCCGGCTGGGCGTCCAGCCCAGCGGAACCACGATCAAGGCGAGCGCGACCACGGTCGTGAGCCCGATCACCGTGTAGCGGACCTCCCGCAGGGGGCGCAGCTCGCGCGGGATGGGCCGCACCTCCTTGAGAGCAGCCCAGCTCGACACGCCGGTCAGCCGCGCCCGCTCCACCCCGCCCTTCTGGACGAGCAACGCGACGATGATGGCCCCGAAAAGCACCGCATCGGAGACAAACGAGTTGTTCGTCTCGAACAGGACTGCTTGCTGAACGATCCCGAGGATCACCGCGGCCCCGAAGGTGACCGGCAGGTTCTCCATGCGTCCGATGACCGCTGCAGCAAGTGCTCGGAACAGGAGGACGGGCCCCAGGACGGAACCGATCGGCACGCCTTGTATGGGCAATCGCAGCAGGGTTGCCAGCCCGGCGAGCGAGGCCGCGACGATCCACACGAGCGTGTTGATGCGCTTGACCGGGATGCCCAGGAGAGCGGCGCGATCCGACGACTCCGATGCGGCTCGCACTGCGATGCCGACTCGCGAACGTCTGAAGAACAGCGCTAGCGCGACCACCACCATCGGTACGACGCCGATGATCAGGAGGTGCCCGCCGTTGAACACGACGGGGTGCCACTCGAAGGTGAACTCGATGGGCTCTGGCTGGGGGATGTCCTTCATGTCGAAGAACCGCGGCAGCACCAGTGCGAACGCGTCGCAGAGCTGAGCAATGCCGATCGTGGCCACGGTCAGGACCAGGCGCGGCGACTTGGTGAAGCGGCGGATGAACGCCACCTCGACCAGAGCCCCGATCGCTGCTGCTGCGAGCAGGCCAACCGCCGCGGCGACCCAGAAGTTCCAGCCCTGGCTGACGATCAGAGATGCGGCCAGCACAGCGGCCACCGCACCGAGGGACCCTTGCGCGAAGTTCACGATCCGGTTGGCCCGGTAGACGAGAACGATGCCCATCGCCACGAGTGCGGAGAGCGATCCCGTCACCGCTCCCAGGAACAGGATCGCCGGCGGTGCTGGGAAGAGGATGAAGACGAGCACGCAAAAGGCGAGCGCTCCGCCGGCCGCGAGCACGGCAAGTCTGGTCTCGTCGCTATCCATTCCCCCAGCCCCTCCCAGTCACTGCGTTACAACTGGGACAAATGAGCGTATACGCTCGCCCCTGCCTGGGGGGTAAACGTGACTTTCAAGACGTTCTGGACAGATACGGGGTTTCACTCGGCGTTGTGTTCGCACTGGCGCTGCTGATCGCGATCCTGCCTGGCAATGCCGAGCAGCGCAGCGGGCTCGACGCCGGCGCCGGTAGCACCGGGGGGTTCGACGGCAGCACGGGGTCCTTTGACGACGTGGGGTCCGACGGGTCAGACCTGGCCGCCGGGGGCAGCACGACCGGAGGAGGCTCGATCGGCACGAGTGGCGGCGACTCCGGCGGCAGCGGCGGCACCGACGGTGGGGGCTCCGGCGGCACGGGTGGGCCGTTGGTTCCAGGCACAGTCAAGTTCGGGACGGGCCCCGACTGCGGGCCGAACGGTCGCCAGAAGGGCATCGCCGGCTACATGCCTCCGTGCGTCGAGTGGACGGGGACCGACAACGGCGGCGCGACCGCGCGGGGCGTGACCCGCGAGAAGGTGCTCGTCATCAGCTGGCTCGGCCAGGAAGACCCTGCTACCCGCCAGGCGCTCACCGGTGCCCGCCTGAATGACGATCCCGCCAAGGTGAAGCGGGCCTACCAGGCACTGTTCAAGTACAGCAACCAGCACTACCAGACCTACGGGCGCGAGATCGTGTTCGAGGAGATGGAGGCCAGCGGCGACTCCGAGAACGACCAAGCGATGATCGCCGATGCCGTCAAGATCGCCACCGAGAAGAAGGCCTTTGCCGTCTTCACGGGCAACGCCTTGGCCCCGATCCCCACGGTCCTCGCTCGTGAGCTGGCGCAACGCGGCGTGATCTGCATCTGCACGACCTCGCTGTCGAGCGAGTTCTACAACGAGCTCCCCGCCACGATCATCAGCTCGCTTCCCACCATCAACGAGTACGCCATGAGCTCGGCGGAGTACGCCGCCAAGAAGCTACGCCGCGACCGGGCCGCCTTCGCGGGCCCAGAGCTCAGCGCACTCCCGCGGGTCTACTGCCTCTTCTACTTGACGGGCGTGGGCACGAAGGTCGACCCGGAGGGCGAGCGCGCCAAGAACATCTTCGTGCGTGAGTGGGGCAAGCGCGGTCTCTCATTCAAGATCACCCTCTCGTACCTCTACGACCCCGGTAGCAACCAGAACGACATCACCAACAAGATCGCCAAGTTCAAGGACGAGGGCTGCACGACGATCGTGCCCGTCGTCGACCCGATCCAACCGATCCTCATCACGCGCGAGGCCACCAAGCAGGCCTACTTCCCCGAGTGGTTCATCGTCGGCACGGGCTTGTCCGACACCACCACCATCGCCCGCTTCTACGACCAGGAGCAGTGGCGTCACGCCTTCGGCATCTCGCCGCTCTGGGTCACCTGGGGCCGGGTCGAGGTGTCCGCGGGCTACCGCGAGTTCCACCACGCCATGCCCGGAATGCAAAAGGGCGACGAAGGCGTGCTGATCAACATCTACCGCGCCTCCGTGCAGACCCTCTTCCGCGGAATCCACATGGCGGGCCCCAACCTCAACAACGAGACGTTCGCGGCCGGCACCTACGCCTACCCGCCCACCGGAGGCAAGCCCGCCTCCCCTTTGGTCTTCGTCAGCCGCCAGTACCCGACCGAGATCAAGGACTGGTCCGAGATCTGGTACGACCCGTCGCTCGTCGGCCCGGACGAGCGATCCGAGACTGCCGCCGGGATGATCGTCCGGGCTGATGGCGGTCGCCGCTACCGCCTTGGTGAGTGGCCCAGCGGACCGCCCAGCCGAGCCAACCCCGTCACCACGACCGACGAGCAGAACCACCCACCCCACGAGCAGGACGGGCACACGCACGACACCCGTTGCCTCAGCTGCGCGGGCTGAGTTTCGCGTTCTCGGCACCTCGCTAGCGTCGACCCATGCGCTTCTCGATCTGGACGACGCTGTCCCAACCTTGGACCGGCGTGCTCGACGTCGCACGCCATGCCGAGGCCACGGGCTGGGACGGCATCTACGTCGCCGACCACTTCATGGGCAGCGGTGGTGAATGGGGCCCAGACACCACGCCGAACCTCGAGGCCACCGCCGCGCTGGCCGCCCTCGCTGCAGCGACCGAGCGTCTGCGGCTGGGTTCGCTGGTTCTCGGCAACACCTACCGGCACCCCGCGGTCCTGGCCAGCTGGGCCGCCACCGTCGACCACGTGAGCGGCGGGCGTCTCCTCCTCGGCATCGGAGCGGGTTGGCAGGAGAACGAGCACCAGCAGTACGGGATCGAGCTTCCACCGCCCGGCGCGCGCGTCCAGCGGCTCGAGGAGGCCCTGCTCGTGCTGAAGGGCTTGCTGCGCGAGGAGCGCACCACCTTCGGCGGCGCGCACTACCAGCTGACCGACGCCGTGTCGGAGCCGAAGCCCGTCCAGACTCCCCTGCCGCTGCTCGTCGGCGGCAAAGGCGACCGCATGCTCGGGGTCGTGGCTCGGCACGCCGACGAGTGGAACATGTGGGGCCTGGCCGACGCCGTCGCCGAGCGCGCTGCGGTGCTCGACAGGAGATGCGAGGCGATCGGGCGCGACCCTGAGTCGGTCAAGCGCTCGGCGCAAGCTCTCGTGATGCTGACCGAGGACAGGTCCGCCGCCGACGCGGCGATCGACCGCACCGGTGGTCGCGCCATGATCGCCGGCTCGCCCGACGACTTCGTCGATGCGGTGGCCGAGTGGCAGTCGATCGGCTTGGACGAGGTGATCGTGCCCGACTTCGTGCTCGGCACGGGGGCCAGGCGTGCCGAGAGCATGGACGCCATCATCGAGGCGGTCACTCCCGAGTTCCGAGACGGCTAGACCGGTTGACCGGCGATCGCTCGCCGAAGACCGACAGCCCAGAGCCCAACACCAGGAGAAGAGATGCCCACAGCGGCCGAGGTCCGTGCCCAGCTCACAGGGCCGGGCGGGATGTTCGAGATCACGACGGCCGAGGTGCTCGGGCGCCAGATGGAGGTCTACGCCAACCGGATGCCGTCGCTTCGCTCGGTGGCCGAGGTCGGCCTCATGCGTGGCGACGACCAGCCGTTCATCGTCTACGGCGACCGCACCTATGGCTTCGCCACCTTTGTCCGCACCGCCAACTCCGTTGCCCACGCGCTGCGTGAGCGGTTCGCGTTGGCCAAGGGTGACCGAGTGGCGGTGCTGTCGCAGAACAACCCGGAGTGGTGCCTCAGCTTCTGGGCGACCGTGTCGCAGGGTGCCATCCTCGTCGGCCTCAACGGGTGGTGGACCACCGACGAGATCGAGTACGGCTTGCAGGACTCCGGCGCCAAGGTGCTCGTCGCTGACCGCAAGCGCTTCGAGCGCATCGCCCCCTCTCTCGACGCGGCGCCCGATCTCGAGCACGTGTTCCTCATCGACTGCACGGCTGCCGACGTCGGCCTTGCCGGCGACCCCCGCGTGAACGAGTTCTCGGCGCTGACTGGCTCACCCACCGACGACTTCGTGGACGAGGAGATCGCCGAGGACGACCCGGCCGTCATCTTCTACACGTCGGGCACGACCGGCCGGCCCAAGGGTGCCATCTCGACGCACCGCAGCATGATCGCCAACCTCCAGAACACGATGTACAACGCCGTCGCCGGTTCGATGAGCGGTGGCGGCGCACTGCCCGACGCGGGCGCGGGCCAGAACGTCTCGCTCTTCACCTCTCCCCTGTTCCACGTGTCGGGCTGCCACTCGACCCTGGTGGTCGGGCTCCTCGCCGGCCTCAAGCTCGTGATGCCGGAGGGTCGGTTCACGCCGGAGACGGCGCTCCAGCTGATCCAGGAACACGCGGTCACGGTCTGGGCGACGGTTCCCACGATGGTCTGGCGCGTCTGCGAGCACCCCGATCGCCACTCCTACGACACCACCTCCGTGCGCAGCGTCGCCTTCGGCGGATCCCCGTCAGCCGACGAGCTGCAGCGGATGATCCGCGACACCTTCCCGAACGTCTCCAGTACGTCCAACGCCTATGGCCTCACCGAGACCTCGTCGGTCGCCACCGTCATCTCCGGCCAGGACGCCATCGAGCGACCCACCTCGGTCGGCCCTCCTGTGCCGACCGTGCACGTCAAGATCGTCGACGTCGCCGGCCAGGAGGTCGCCACCGGCGAGACCGGGGAGGTCTGCATCGCAGGGCCGATCCTGATGGCTGGCTACTGGAACAAGCCAGAGGCGACCGCCGAGGCCATCGACCCAGAGGGCTGGCTGCACACCGGCGACCTGGGCCACGTCGACGAGGACGGGTTCGTGTACATCACCGACCGCAAGAAGGACATGATCATCCGCGGCGGCGAGAACATCTACTGCGTCGAGATCGAGCAGCGCCTCGTGTCACACCCCAGCATCGCCGATGCCGCAGTGATCGGTGTGCCCCACGCCGAGCTCGGCGAGGAGGTCAAGGCGGTCGTCCAGATGGAGGACGGCGCCGAGCTCACCGAAGCCGAGGTGCGCGCCTGGGTGGCCGAGGGGCTGGCCGCCTTCAAGGTGCCCGCCTACGTGGAGATCACCGCTGTCAAGCTGCCGCGCAACGCCAGTGGAAAGCTCCTGAAGAACGTGCTGCGCGGTGAGGGCGAGGTCAGCTTCGCGGAGACGATGTAGGGGCCGGAGCGACCAAGGCCACAACGGCCGCCGCGGCCGCGAGCCCGAGGGAGCCGATGAGCGCCGCCTTGTCCCCGGTGTCGAAGGCATCGAGGTGGGCCGCGTGGTAGACGAGGTGCGGCCCGCCATAGATGAGCGCCGCGGCACCTGTGACGCGGGCTAGGAGCACGCTGCCGGTCAGCAGCGCCGTGACCGCGACGAGCGCCAGGGCCAGGTTTAGGCCCCCGACGTCGCGGACCAGGTGCTCGTTGAACGGCCCGTCGACGGACACCCACACCCGCCCCGCCCCCGGGAAGTCGTCGTAGAACGAGCGCGGGAAGACCTGCGCCCAAACCCCCACCACAGCGCTGCCACCGGCTATGACCGCGACCGCAACGCGTCGGAGCAGGGTCACGGCGCCCACGACCCTCTGATCGACGGATGGCTGGGCGTCCAGCTGCTCGCCTGCTTTAGCTTGCGGTTGGAGATGCGAAGCGACTTCATGAGGAGCCTCCCCGAGCTGGGCATGGCGGCCCGCAGCGGAGCTGGGATGGCCTTTGGCGGCTTGACGCCGAGCGCCTCGGCCACGGCCCGACCCGCCTCGGCGCGTGTGAGCGGCTCGTCGTCGGCCACGTTGTAGACGCCCCTGGGTACGGTCAGCGCCGCGGCAACGGCGCTGCCGGCATCGTCGGCGTGGATGAACGAGGTGTAGGCGTCGGGGGCACCGACGAAGGGGTTGATGCGCTTCCGGGCCAGCGCGTTGAACGTCTCGACGTGGCTGCTGCCGGGCCCGTGGAACTGTGCGAACCGCAGCACCACGCCTCGGCCGCCGCCTTCAGCGAAGCGGGCGGCCGCCGCCTCGGCGTGGGCCGCACCGGCGAAGGCTCCCACGTGATCGACCGGGCACTCCTCGTCGATCCAGCGGTCGCCCTGGTCGAGATAGGGGAAGCAGATCGACTCCTGCACGAAGTGGGTGGCACCCGACGCGAGGGCAGCGTCGACGAGGATGTTCGACGCCTCCCGGCGAAGGCGCTCGTTCATGTCCCATGCCTTGGGCCGCGCCGCCTTGGTCATGGGCGGGATGCTCGTGGCCAGGTTCACGACGGCCGCGTGGTCGTGGACCGCTGCCTTGACCGCATCCGCGTCGAACAGGTCGAGTGCGACAGGAGTGGCGCCCATGGATCGGGCCAGAGCGGCCTTCTCGTCGCTGCGTGCCAATGCGGTGACCTCGTGACCCACCGCTACCAGCGCCGGCACCGCCCGGGTGCCGACGACACCAGTACCCCCCGCGACGAAGACCCTCATGCTCTTGCCCTCCTCGTGATCTGGACCTGTTGCACCCACTCGGCGCCCGCCTTCAGGAGCGACGGCGGGACCGTCGAGAGGAGCTCCAAGACGAGGTCGCCGATCGTCGTGCTGGCTAGCTCGCGCCGCCACGCATCCTCGGCGCGGCGCATGGCCAGTGCGATGCCGCACGGTCGCCGGTAGCTGCTGGGCGGGCCAGCGACCGGGCCCTGCTGGCGGATCTCGGTGCAGCGGAACGCGCTGGCACCGCCATCGACCGCGAGGACGATGTCGAGCAGCGTGATCTCGCCAGGCGGCCGGGCGAGCCGGTACCCGCCGCGAGGCCCAGGGACCGACTCTGTGATCCCGGCCGCCGTGGTCGCCTGCAGGTGCTTCGCGAGATAGGCCGGCGCAACGTCGTGGAGCTCAGCGAGCTTTGCCGCTGGAAGCGTGTCCTCGGCGGGGAGCGTGGCGAGGACCGTGCAGCAGTGGAGCACCCACTCGACCCCCTCGCTCATCCGCATATCATGGATATTAGATATCCGAGATAGCCGCTAGCAAACCCGACGCGAGGAGGAAGGTCCCAGCACCTCTCCGGGGAACCGGCAAGCATGTGCAGCGTGAGTGCTGAGGGCACCCGTCAGGACGACTTGCGCGGCTTCAGCGCCGGCGCGCGCCGCGCCCTGGAGCTGGCCGAGCAAGAGGCGCGCTCACTGGGACACGACCGGGTTGGCACGGAGCACTTGCTGCTGGGACTGCTCGCAAGCGAAGACGGCCAGTCCTCGGGCGCGCTGCGGGAGGCCGGAGCCACTCTCGAGGCCGCTCGCCGAAAGGTCGTCGAGGCCGTCGGCCCCGTGACCGGAGGTGGCGGTGATCCGAGCTCGACGCCTCGATGCGCCCGCGCAGTTCGCCGCGCCCCGCGGTTTGCGCGAGACCAGCAGTCCGATGTCGTGGGGAGCGAGCATCTGCTGCTGGCCGTGCTCGACGTCGAGGGCACGGCCGGCCAGGTGCTGCGCGGCCTCGGTGCAGACCTCGAGCACCTGCGCGCTGCTCTCGGGGCTCGCCCGACAGCGGCGCCGCGTGACGATGAGCGGCGGCACGCCGTCGCCCTCCCGTCGCCCACGTGCCCAGGATGTGGCAACACCGTCACCAGCGTCGCAGCCATCGTCGTGCCCGCGATGGGCTCGTCGCTCGACGAGGTCACGCTGCTCACGTGCCCTGCCTGCGGTGCTGTGATCGGAGCGATCTGAGCCGGCTCGACCGGGACCGGCTGCCCGCCGGGACTACCCCCCGCTGACGTCCTGCACGCGCTGCTTGCCCTGGGAGATCCACGGCATCATGGCGCGGAGCTCCTCGCCCACCTTCTCGATCTGGTGCTCCTTGCCCTTGGCCTGCAGCGCCTTGTAGTTGGCGCGGCCGCCTTCGCTCTCCGCCACCCACTCAGCGGCGAAGCGGCCGTCTTGGATCTCGTCCAGGATCTTGCGCATCTCGGCCTTCACGGCCGCGTTGATGATGCGCGGGCCACGCGTCAGGTCGCCGTACTCCGCAGTGTCGGAGATCGAATAGCGCATGCCGGCGATGCCCTGCTCGTACATCAGGTCGACGATCAGCTTCAGCTCGTGGAGGCACTCGAAGTAGGCGGACTCCGGTTGATAGCCGGCATCGACGAGCGTCTCGAAGCCGGCCTGCACGAGAGCAGTGAGGCCGCCGCACAGCACGACCTGCTCGCCGAAGAGATCAGTCTCGGTCTCCTCCTCGAAGGTGGTCTCGAGCACGCCTGCGCGCGCTCCGCCGATGGCGTTGGCGTAGGACAGCGCCAGGTCGCGCGCCTTGCCGGACGCGTCCTGCGCGACCGCGATGAGGCAGGGCACTCCCCCGCCCTCGGTGTAGGTGCGCCGCACCAGGTGGCCAGGGCCCTTGGGTGCGACGAGCGCAACGTCCACATCCGACGGCGGGACGACCTGGTCGAAGCGCACGCTGAAGCCGTGGCCCACGAAGAGAGCATCGCCCGAGGAGAGGTGCGGCGCGATGTGCTCGTTGAAGATCGCCTTGTGCTCCGTGTCGGGGCCCAAGAGCATGATCAGGTCGGCCTCGGCGCTGGCGTCGGCCACCGACAGCACGCGCAACCCAGCCGCCTCGGCCTTCGCCACCGACGACGAGCCCTCGCGCAGGCCGACCCTCACGTCGACGCCCGACTCCTTGAGGTTGAGGGCATGGGCATGGCCCTGCGAGCCATAGCCGATCACCGCGACCTTGCGACCAGCGATGAGCGTGCTGTCCGCGTCCTTCTCGTAGTACACGTTTGCCATCGGGGTTCCTCAGGATGCTCGGGCCGGGCTGAGCCGGTTCGGGGTGTGATCGATCTTCGGGAGGGCGACTCGGCCCGTCCGCTGCAGCTCCACGATGCCGAAGGGCCGCAGCTGCTCTTCAAACGCGTCGAGTTTGTCCGGGTGCCCGTCGAGGGACAAGGTGAGCTGGTCGTCGCCCTCTGCCAGGATGCGCCCGGCCGCGCCGTCGACCAGCTCGAGCACCTGGCTACGGGCGTCGGGCGGCGCCTCCACGGTGACCAGCAGCAGCTCTCGCTCGACGGAGTTCCGGGGGTCGAGCTCGGTGATCTCGACGACGTTCACCAGCTTGAACAGCTGCTTGGTGACCTGCTCCAGCGGAGCGGACGCCGCATCGACTGCGATGGTGATGCGGCTCAACCGCTCGTCCTCGGTCGGCGCTACAGCCAAGCTGATGATGTTGAAGCCGCGGCGAGCGAACAGCCCGGACACACGGGCCAGCACGCCGGCCTTGTTCTCCACGAGCACCGACAGGATGTGGTGCGTCAACTGCTCTTCGTCGGGGGTCATTGGACGAAGTCCTCTCCGAGCGCTGGATCCGTGATGATCTCGTCGTTGCTGCGGCCGGCCGGCACCATCGGGAAGACCTTCTCAGACGAGTCCGTGCGGAAGTCGATGACGACAGGCCGGTCGTCGATCTCGTTGGCCTTCTGTATCGCTGACTCGACCTCTTCCGGCGAGTCGACACGCATGCCGACGCACCCCATGGCCTCGGCCCAGAGCTTGTAATCAGGCAGGTCAGGCGAGAGGTACACCTCGGAGTAGCGCTCCTCGTAGAACATCTCCTGCCACTGACGCACCATGCCCAGGTAGGCGTTGTTCAGGATCGCGATCTTGACGGGGATGCGCTCGGCGGCCGCTGTGACGAGCTCCTGCGCGGTCATCTGGAAGCAGCCGTCGCCATCGACGGCCCACACCATCGCATCGGGCCGCCCCACCTTGGCGCCGATAGCGGCCGGCACGGCGAAGCCCATCGTGCCGAGCCCGCCTGAGTTCACGAACGTGTAGGGGTGGTTGAACTTCCAGTACTGCGAGGTCCACATCTGGTGCTGGCCGACACCCGAGGCCACGATGCAGTCGTCGGGTGTGTTGTCGCGCAGCTGCTCGAGCACGAACTGAGGCTTGAGCGCGTCGCCTGGCTCGGACTGCTTGTAGGCCAGCGGGTGCTTCTCTCGCCAGCCCGAGAGCGTCTGCTTCCAGACCGTCGTGTCGGCCTGAGTGCTGCCATCGGCGACGAGCTGCTTGATGACGGACACCAGCTCCTCGATGACGAGGCGGCAATCACCGACGATCGGCACGTCGGGGCGACGCACCTTGCCGAGCTCGGCCGGGTCGATGTCGACGTGGATGACCTTCGCCTCAGGGGCGAAGTCGGGGATGCGGCCCGTGACCCGATCGTCGAAGCGACTGCCGAGCGCGATCAGCAGATCAGAGCGCTGCATCGCGGTGACCGCCGTGTAGTTGCCGTGCATTCCCGGCATCCCGAGGCACAGCGGGTGGTCATCAGGGAACGAGCCACGCGCCATGAGCGTGGTGACGACGTGGATGTCGCACAGCTCGGCCAGCTCACGCAGCGTCTCAGCTGCACGCGCCTTGAGGATCCCGCCACCCGCGTAGATCACCGGCTTCTTGGCGGCGAGGATCAGCTCCGCCGCCTCGCGGATCTTGCGTGGGTCGCCCTTGGTGGTGGGCCGGTAGCCAGGCAGGCCCTCCAGCACCGACGCATCGTCGGGCCACTCCCACTCCATGAGCGAGTTCGGGTTCTTGGCGTCGACGATGTCCTTGGGGATGTCGAGGAGGACCGGGCCGGGTCGCCCCGTGGTGGCGATGTGGAACGCCTCCCGCACGGCGCGAGGGATGTCCTGCGCGGAGGTCACGAGCTCGTTGTGCTTGGTGACCGATCGCGTGATGCCGATCGTGTCGCACTCCTGAAACGCGTCGGTGCCGATCGCGGCGACGGGCACTTGGCCGGTGATGACGACCATGGGGATCGAGTCCATGTAGGCGTCGCACAGCGGGGTGACGATGTTCGTCGCGGCCGGACCCGACGTGACCATGGCGACCCCGGGGCGACCCGTCACATGGGCGTAGCCCTCGGCCATGTGCCCGGCGCCCTGCTCGTGTCGCACGAGGATGTGGCGGATCGGGCTGTCGAGCAGCGGGTCGTACACGGGCAGGATGCATCCGCCCGGCAGCCCGAAGATGGTGTCGACGCCCTCCATCTCGAGCGCCTTGATGAGTGCTTGTGATCCGGTGAGCTGCATTGCCCTGAGGTTCCCTTCCCGCAAAACGACGACGACCTCCCGGCTGGGAGGTCGTAGGAGCGCACGCGCGAGGTGGTCGCGAGTGCGCTAGATGAGTACCAGGCTGGTCGGACGTGCCACGGCGGGCAGTGTACCCCCGCCCACCCGCCGCAGGGCAAGCCGATCCCATCTGCGTTCTCGGGCTATCTCTCCGTCTCCTGGCCCGACAAATCGCCCGAGAACGGCTTGTGGGGGTCAGGCTTCCGTGATGGCGCCGCGCTCGGCGCCGGACGCGAGGCGGGCGTACTTGGCGAGGACGCCGCTCGTGTAGCGCGGCTCGGGGATCTTCCAGCTGGCTCGGCGCTTCGCGAGCGTGGCGTCGTCGACCATCAGGTCGATCGTGTGCTGGACGACGTCGATCACGATGCGATCGCCCTCCTCCACGAACGCGATGGGGCCACCGTCGACGGCCTCGGGCGCCACGTGACCGATGCAGAAGCCATGGGTGCCGCCCGAGAAGCGGCCGTCGGTGATGAGGGCGGCGTCGGCACCGCGACCGACCCCCTTCATGGCGCCCGTGATGGCGAGCATCTCGCGCATGCCCGGGCCACCCTTGGGGCCCTCATAGCGGATGACGACGACATCGCCAGGCTCGATCTGCTCTCCCAGCACCGCGGACATGGCGGCATCTTCACCGTCGAAGACGCGGGCCCGTCCCTCGAAGCGCAGGTGGTCGATGCCCGCGACCTTGACGACGGCGCCGTTCGGTGCGAGCGAGCCCTTGAGGACGGCGATCCCCCCCACCGCGTGGATCGGGTCGGACAGCGGGTGGATCACCTTGCCGTCCGGCGCCGGCGGGTCGAGATCGGCCAGGTTCTCGGCCATCGTCTTGCCGGTGACGGTGAGGCAGTCGCCGTGCAGCAGGCCGGCGTCGAGGAGATGGCGCAGGACGACGGGTATGCCGCCGATCCGATCGATGTCGACCATGTGGTACGCACCGTGCGGCTTGGTGTCGGCGATGTGCGGCACCTTGGCGGCGATGCGGTTGAAGTCGTCGAGCGCAAGGTCGACGCGCGCCTCTGCCGCGATCGCGAGCAGGTGGAGCACGGCGTTGGTGGAGCCGCCGAGCGCCATCACGACGGCGATGGCGTTCTCGAAGGCCTCCTTGGTCATGATCTGGCGGGGCCGGATGCCGAGCTCGAGCAGCCGCACGACGGCGCGACCCGACTCGTATGCGAAGTCGTCGCGACGGCTGTCAGGAGCAGGCGGGGAGGCCGAGCCGGGAAGCGACATGCCGAGCGCCTCGGCCACCGAAGCCATCGTGTTGGCGGTGAACATCCCGGCGCAGGCGCCTTCGCTCGGGCAGGCACCTCGCTCGATGGCGAGCAGCTCGGCGTCGTCGATCGTGCCCGCAGCGTGGGCGCCCACCGCCTCGAACACGGAGACGATGTCGGTGGCCTGGCCCTTGTGCGACCCCGGCAGGATCGAGCCGGCGTAGAGGAACACCGATGGGAGGTTGAGGCGGGCCGCCGCCATGAGCATGCCGGGCAGGCTCTTGTCGCAGCCGGCGAAGGTGACGAGCGCATCGAAGCGCTCGGCGTGCATGACGGTCTCCACCGAGTCGGCGATCACCTCGCGCGAGACGAGCGATGCGCGCATGCCTTCGTGGCCCATCGAGATGCCGTCGGACACCGCGATGGTCGTGAACTCGATCGGGAAGCCACCCGCGTCGCGCACGCCGACCTTCGACCGCTTGGCCAGCCGATCGAGGGGCATGTTGCAGGGCGTGACCTCGTTCCACGAGGACGCCACCGCCACCTGCGGCTTGTCCCAGTCGTCCTCGGTCATGCCGATGGCCCGCAGCATCGCCCTCGCCGGCGCCCGGCTCGGACCGTCGGTGACCTCGCGGCTGCGCGGCTTGATGTCGACCGGAACCTCACCGTCTTGGCTCGTCATGCCGCGCAGGCTACTGGCGGGCGCCAGAGGCTCCCATCTCGTTGATCGTCACGATGGGCTCGAAGCCCGGTTGGTCGCTCCAACCGTTGACGAGGACCAACCGATACGCGCGCCTTGTCGGATGCGCGGCTCTCACCTTGTCGTTGGCGGCATCGCCGCGGTCGAGCGCATACACGACGGGCCCTCCGATCTCGGCGCTGTTGCGAAGGAAGGAGAGTGGGTTCTGGAGGAAGGGCCCGTAGAGCGGCGGGATGAAGACGAGTGCGGGCGACTCGACCTCGTCTGCGACAGCGTCGGCGACCTCAGAGCGCTGCTCGCTCCGTTCGTGCTGCTCGGCGAGCCGGGGGGCCACGAGCGCGACGACGAGGGCCGCTGATCCAACGGCCGCCACCGCGGCCAGAGGGGGTCGCCAGTGCCACAGGTCATCGAGGGCCACGCCCGCTGGTATGGCGAGAGCCGCCACCATCGGCAGGTAGTAGAAGGGCCCGAGGAACAGCGCCCCGTCCCACAGGAAGGCTGCGACGTAGGAGCCCCAGAACAGCGCGTAGCCGACGGGCCAGACGGCGAGGATCGCCAGGGACAGCGCTGCGTGTCGCAGCCGGCGTCTCACAAGCGTCGCTGCGGCAAGCCCGCAGCCGAGCAGACCGCCGGCGCTCCACACGCTCACAAGCAGCAGGTTGCGCCCCAACGAGGAGAGCGCCTTGCCCAGGTCGTAGTCGAGGAAGGTGTCGGACGGGAGCGCTCGCCGGAGTCCGAGGCCGGGGGCGTCGCGGCGCTCCAGCAGATGGAAGGGCAGCCTCAGCGCGTCGCCCGTCATCGCCTGGTTGAACGCAAGCAGCGCGGCGAGCGGAACGAGAGCCCCGAGGCACGCCAGGCCGGCGAGGCGCACCAGGCGACGACGAGGCTCGGGCCTCGATCCCGCACGGAGGCGCGGCCAAGCCAGCGCCGCCGTCAGCGCGAGACCGAACAGCGCGGCGTCATACGGCCGTGCGAATGCAGCGAACCCCCAGCAGAACCCGGCGACCAGCGCCGGCGCTCGAGCCCGCGTCCGCCGGGCGCGCAACGCCGCCGCGGACGCCGCCAGCAGCAGCGAAAGGCTGGTGCCGTAGGAGAGGAAGGTCAGATCCAGCTGCAGCACGAGTGGAGCCGTAG
Source organism: Actinomycetota bacterium (assembly GCA_049325515.1). GTDB lineage: Bacteria > Actinomycetota > Acidimicrobiia > Acidimicrobiales > VFJN01 > VFJN01. The sequence continues at coordinate 98,952 of JBMOLI010000025.1, forward strand.
CGAACAGGGCACCGGCAATCAGAGCTGCGCGCCGCGATGCACCCATCTCTCGCGCCAGGGTGATGACGAGCAGCACCTGCGCGGCGGCGATGGCCCCGAGCGCTGCGCGCGGTGACGTCGTGACGGCGTCGAAGGCGGCGATCACCGACGCGTGGACCGGCGCGTACTTCAGCACGTAGCTCCCGTCTCGCACGACGGAGAACCACGGCCTGTAGGCGCCGGGGTCATCCGCCGGTGCCGCCGGTGCGAGCAGTCCCGACTTCAGTGCATCGGCCTGCAGGAGGTAGATGCCCTCGTCGGAGTTGGCGCTGAGCTCCGGCAGCAGTGAGGCGGAGCCGACCACCGCCCACACCGCGGCGGCCACAGCCAGGGCGATGGCGCAGAGCGCGTGAACCCTGCGCGCCAGAACCCGGACGGGCCGCGCTGACCCCTCCCCTTGAGCGATGTCAGCGTCGGATTCGGAGCTCGGCTGCCTGGTAGTCATCCCAGAGGTACTGGAAGTCCTCTCCGTCCTCACGGTACGCCGAGGCGTAGACGGTGGCGATCGCCGCGCCACTGCTCAGGTCGCCCTCGAAGAAGGTGAGCGTGAACGGCGTCTCGCCGTCGCACTCGATGAAGTCAGACCCGAACCCTTCGACGAAGGACCGTCCACGGAGCTGCTGGACGACGCCCCACAGCTCGACCTGTGCGGGCTCCTCGCACGTGACCGTGCCTGTCAGGCTCGACGTGTTGGCCCCCGTGATCACGATGCGTGAGTCGGGGTTCGGTTCTGGACTCTGCAGCGTGGGACGAGCCCCACTCAGCCTCACACCCGTGATCGCACTGGCGAAGTCGTAGAACTCGCCATCCGGTCCGAAGTCGAAGACGTCCGCGTAGGCGCGCACCTGGGCGGGCCCTCCGACGAAGGCGCCGTCATATGCCCAGACTGGAACCGAGACCTCCTCGACGCCGTCGCAGGCGCCGAGCTCAACACTGCCGAAGCCCCGGATCCGGTCGAGCCCGGCTCGCTGCGACACCTCGACCGAGGCATACCCCTCCTGAGTCGGTCGATCGCACGTGACCCGGAGGTCTGCTGAGAGACCTGAGCCGTCACGAGACACGCCCAGAATCTCCACTCGGACCGTCTCACCCGGTTGCTCAGAATCAACGGTGCGGATGGCGCCACCTGCGAGGCGGGTCTCACCCGCGACGTTGGCGGAAGCCGACTCGAACCCGTCGTGCGCCGATGCGAAGAGCTCGTATGTGGCGGGCCCACCGGTCAGCACGCCGGAGCCGCTCTGTAGCGGGATGGTCCACTCGCTCGGCGTCGTGTCGCAGGGGATCTGCTCGCTGAAGCCGTAGGCGCTGGCGAAGTGGCCGCCCTTCTCCTGCGACAGGAAGGCATCCGCCCACGCCTCTGCCTCGCGGTTGCAGGAGATCGTCCCCGACAGGGACGACACCGTGACGTGCTCGACGGTCAGGTCGACCTCCAGCCGCGGCACCGCCGGGACGTCCGGGTCGAAGCTGATGGGCACGCTCGTGGCTTGGATCGGCGTGGTGCTGCCCTCGAGCGTGGCGGCGCCGAGCGTGCACGGGCTCAAGGCGCAGTCGACCTCGTTGCCCTGGACGATGATGATCCGCCGCACCGGCATCTGCAGCTCGACGTTGCCTTCGCCGTCCGTGTAGCTGGTGCGTGCGGTGCTGAGGTCGCACGCGTCGACGCCCGCATCGGGACCAACCGACGGGTCGCATTGGGCCGCACCGAAGAAGGTGTCGGGCAGGAAGCCCGAGCCGGTGACCGTCACCGTCTGGCGGTCGACGAGATCAGTCGATGGCACGACGGTGATGCCGAACGGCGTCTCGCATCCGTAGCCGCCGTAGCCGTAGGAGCCGCAGTCCTCGGTGGGCTCGACCGCCTCGACCACCTTGATGACACCCCAGCCCACTCCCACCGCTGCCACGATGCTGAGCAGCGCCAGAGACACCAGCTTCGTCCCGCCGCGCTCGCGAGCGCTCGCCACCACGTCGTCGGCCATGCCCGCCTCCTGCCCCCGTAGGTGGGTGCAGTATGGCGCGGGGGCGAGCGGCGTGCTGGCTGGACCCTCGTGGACTGGCCGGATCAGCCCAGGCCAGCTCGTGACCGCAGCACCGCTGTGGCGGTCTTGCCGTCGGCCTGGCCCTTCGACGCCTGCATGACCTTGCCCATGAAGAACCCGGTGAGCTTGCCGCGCGCCTTGTCGTCGCCGGTGCGGAACTGCTCCCACTCGTTCGGGTGGGAGGCGATCACCTCGTCGACGATCGCCTCCAAGGCCCCGGCTCCAAGTGCCTCGAAGCCCTTCGCCTTCGCGATCGTCGCCGGATCCTGGTCGGTTGCCACCATCTCGACCAGAACGCTCTTGGCCTGGGTGGCGGTGAGCTCGCCGGCTGTTTCCATCCGGACCAGCTCGGCCAGGTGCGACGGTGACAGCGCCTCAGCGCCATCGACGGCGAGGTTGTGCTCGACGTGCGTGAGCACCCGGGCCGCGTCGCCTCCGGCGTGGATCGCGGCCAGCGCCAGACCGTCGAGGCCCCGGCCCACGGCGATGGCGACGGCGCCGTCGGTGTGCTCGACGCCCGCCGCGGTAGCGAGCGTTGCGCGCCGCGCCGCCGGAAGCGCGGGCAGGGCCGCGTCGATTCGCCGGATGTCCTCGTCGGTCGGTTCGAGCGGCACGAGGTCGGGCTCCGGGAAGTAGCGGTAGTCGTCCGCGTCCTCCTTCGAGCGGAGCAGGCCGGTCTCCCCGGTCGCCTCGTCCCAGTGACGGGTCTGCTGGTGCACGCGCTCACCGGCCTCGAGGAGGGCGACCTGCCTTGCGGCCTCGAAGTCGATGGCGCGACCGAGGGACCTCAGCGAGTTGAGGTTCTTGATCTCGCAGCGCGTGCCCCAGGGCTCGCCCACGCGGTGGACGGAGACGTTGGCATCGACGCGCATCGAGCCCTCCTCCATCTTGGCGTCGGACACACCGGTCGCCAGCAGGATCGAACGAAGCTCGTCGACGTATTCGCGTGCTTGCTCACTGGTGCGCATGTCGGCCTCAGACACGATCTCGACGAGCGGCACGCCAGAGCGGTTGTAGTCGACCAGGCTGTGCCCGGCGTCGTGGATGCGGCCACCACCGCCCACGTGGTTGAGCTTGCCGGTGTCCTCTTCGATGTGAGCCCGCGTGATGCCCACTCGCAGGCCCGACGGCAGGTCGAGGTGACCGTGCTCGTTGGTCGGCAGGTCGTATTGGGAGACCTGGTAGTCCTTCGGCTGGTCTGGATAGAAGTAGTTCTTCCGGGCGAACACCGACCGCTTCACGTCGCACGCCAGCGCACGGCCGAGACGCATCGCCAGCTCGACGGCCTTCTCGTTGAGCACCGGCAGCGAGCCCGGCAGGCCCAGGCAGGTCGGGCACGTGTTGGAGTTCGGCTCGTCGCCGAACCTGTTGGCACAGGCGCAGAACAGCTTGGTGGCGGTGTGCAGCTCGCAGTGCACCTCCAGCCCGATGACCATCGCCCACCCGTCCGGCAGCGTGGCGCTCACGACATCGCTCCTTCGAGCGCTGCCGCCACGCGGAACATGGTGACCTCGTCGAGCGCGTTCGCCATCACCTGCACCCCAACCGGCAGACCGTCGTCACCCAGGCCGAACGGCACCGAGATGGCCGGGTGACCGGCCAGGTTCGACGGGATCGTGCACACGTCGTTGAGGTACATGGCGAGCGGGTCGGCCTTGGCGCCGATCTCGAACGCGGTCGTGGGAGAGGTGGGCGACAGGAGCACGTCGCAGCGCTCGTAGGCGGCCTCGAAGTCGCGGATGATGAGCGTGCGGACCTTCTGCGCCTTGCCGTAGAAGGCGTCGTAGTAGCCGGCCGAGAGCGCGTAGGTGCCGAGCATGATGCGCCGCATCACCTCGGGGCCGAAGCCGGCGGTGCGGGTGCGGTCGTACATCTCGCCAGTGGTCGGAGCGTCGACGCGGAGGCCGTAGCGCACGCCGTCGTAGCGGGCCAGGTTGCTCGACGCCTCGGCGGGGGCGATCAGGTAGTAGGCCGACAGCCCGTAGATGACGGCGGGCACCGACACCTCCTCCACCTTGGCTCCGGCAGCCTCGAGCGCCTCGGCGGCGGCTTGGGCGCGGGCTGCGACGTCGGGTGCGATCCCTTCGATGCCCAGCAGCTCCTTGACGACGCCCACCCTCAGGCCCTGCACGCCGTCGCCGAGGTGGGGGCTCACGGCCGCGAGTGGTTCCGGGATCGAGGTCGAGTCGGCCGGGTCATGGCCGGCGATCGTGTCGTAGAGCGCCGCCGCGTCGGCGACGTCCGCCGCGAAGGGCCCGATCTGGTCGAGGCTCGACGCGAAGGCCACCAGGCCGTAGCGCGACACGCGTCCGTAGGTGGGCTTCATGCCGACGACACCGCACAGCGCGGCGGGCTGGCGGATCGAGCCGCCGGTGTCCGAGCCGAGCGCGAGCGGGGCGAACCCGGCCGCAACCGCCACCGCGCTGCCACCGGAGGAGCCACCCGGGACCTTCGTCGGGTCATGCGGGTTGCGGGTGGGCCCGAAGGCTGAGTTCTCCGTCGAGGAGCCCATCGCGAACTCGTCGAGGTTGGTCTTGCCGATGGCGATCGCGCCCGCCGCGCGGAGGCGCTCCACGACGGTCGCGTCGTACGGCGGCTTCCACCCGTCCAGGATCTTCGACGAGCAGGTCGTCGGTATGCCGGTCGTGCAGAGGTTGTCCTTCAGCGCGATCGGCACTCCCGCCAGGGGTCCGGGGTCCTCACCGGCCGCGATCCGCGCGTCGATCTCGTCGGCTCGCGCGAGTGCCTCGGCGGACATCACCAGGTTGAAGGCATGTAGCTCTTCGTCGCGCTCATCGATCTTCGCCAGGTGCTCCTCGACGACAGAGCGGGCGCTGCGCTCCCCGGCGCGCAGTGCAGCGGCGATCTCCAGCGCCGTCATGGGGCTTCGCCGAGCACCGGCGGCACGCGGAACATGAGGTCCTCTGCCTCCGGCGCCTGATCGAGCACCGCATCTCTGATCCCCGCATCGCGGGCCACGTCGGGCCGCCAAACGTTCACCAGCGGGTAGGGATGCGCCGTGGGCGGCACGGCGTCGAGCTCGAGTGCCTCCACGTCGGCCGCGTGGTCGAGGATCGCCGCAAGCTGGGGGGTGAAGGTGTCGAGCTGCTCCTCGGTCAGCTGCAGCCTCGCCAGCTTCGCCACATGGGCCACCTCGTCACGCGACAGCGATGCCATAGGCGGGCCATCGTAGGGGCGCCGTCGCGGCGGACCGAACCCGGTTGCCTGGCGTGGCCCAGACTGCCGGGCTGGACCTGGGAGACTCGGCAGATGCTCGTGTACCTGATCGCCCTCGTCCTGTCCGGCCTGATCGTCGGTGCGCTCGGCCGCCTCGTGATCCCCGGACCCAACCCGATGACCATCCCCATGACGATCCTCGTGGGCATCGGCGGATCGCTCATCGGCGGCATGATCGGCCGCGTCCTGTTCGGCAGTGGCGGCCTCATCCTGGCGGTCCTCGGCGCCGCCCTCATCGTCTGGCTGATGGAGCGCAACCGCCAGACCTGACCAGTCCTGCAGGCCGAGCCGTTGTTGCCGCGCTGACACCCGCTCAGCTCGTGCCGGTGCATGCAGGCGCTCCCGGGTAGCTGACCACCGGCCACTCGGGCACGGGTCCGGGCGATCCGCCGAGCGCGACGCCCACGTCGGCGAGGTCCACCGCCGGCGTTACGGCGGTCGTGATCGGCAGGTGTGCCTCTATTCGTTGAGTGGCGCCTCGCGCTCGCCGTAGGCAGGCAGCAGCTGCAGGTAGGGCTGGGGATCGCCGCTCCAGTCAAGGGCGAGGATCTGTGATCGGCTGCGCCGTCCGGCCACCACGCGAAGAAGCTCCCATCGGTCGGCGCTCACGGAGGCTCCGACCGCGTTGTCGCCGAGACGGCGTTCCTTGCCGTCGTAGCGAAGGATCAGGGCCGGCAGGTCGAGTGCTTCGAGCCGGTAGGCGAGACCGAAGCAGTAGCCGGCCAGCGCCACTTTCCCCGCCGCCGAGGACCTACCGGGAGGATCGTGGCCGAGGGCGAGGGCGACGTCGTCGCAGTGGACACACAGATCCGTCACGAGAACCACGTCGAAGCCAAACGGCAGCGGACGGGCGGCGCCGGGGCTCAGCGACTGGAGAACGCCAGGTTCGGCATCGCTCCACTCGGCAATCGTGTCCGCAGGTCCCTGGTCTTGCCGTCGAGCTACTTGTCCATCGGCGAACTCGTCGCGTGCCCGCACGACCTCAGGGTCGCGGAACTGCTCGAGAAGGTTCAGGTCATCGGGAAGCCTTCCGACGGCGGCATCCGCAGCCAGCCCCGTGACGTGCCGGCACACGTCGAGCACCGTCCACGCAGGGGTTGCAGCGACAGCAGCCGACCAGTTCGGTGACTCAGGTGGGCCTGCGGCAGCGAGGAACGCGCCCTTCGTCTCCGCGTACGCGTGTGCAAGATCCACCACGTCGAGACCCTATTCAGTGCCGGTCACAGCGGCACGGGTGGGCGCTACGACGGGGTGGTCGAGGTGAAGGGCGCAGTGAGCCGTTCGCGGAGTGAAAGTGCCGGATCCGGTGGATGCTTCCTGAGGTCATAGATGTAGAGCAGGAGCCACACCGGAATCGGAAAGACCGCCAGGGCCAGGGTCAGCGCGCGCAGCGAGGTGGGACGACCTCGGGAGTCCATATCGCGCCAGAACCAGAAGATCGCAGCGACCCCCCAAGGCCGAAGAGCAGCGTGAGGCCGGTGAGGCCGGTGAGGGGCGCAAACACGCGACCCACTCTGCCCGCGCTGCCCAGGGCTCGCGTTGCATTCCGGCAGGTATGCAACCCCGCTCGATTGCCTGGCTCCGCGGCTCAACCGCGAGTTCGGAGGCGTGTCTCGATCTGAGCGAGCGACTCTCGCCAGGCCACGTCCTCGCTCTCGGCCCAGAGTTCCGCCAGCTCCGACCGGTCGGATCGCACACGATCGAGTGCAACAAGAGCCGCCTCAACGAGCGACGCGTTCGGTTTCGGGTTCGCCCTGCGGACCCACGCTATTGCAGCCTCGCCGTATGGCGAGTCGGGAATCGCTCCCGGGTCGTGAAGCCACGACACGACTGCGGCCGATGCGACTGCGGTCGTGCCCTCCGGGGCCTCGATGTACTCGTCGGACCCGCCAAGATCTAGCGCCTCGGCGAGGATCTGCAGTCCGGTCGCCTCATCGACATCGTCGAACTCGTAGGCCCAGTCGCCGGCGTCGTCGTTGTCGAACGGACCTTCGCCCCACGCGCCCATGAGGGACAGTCTGCCCGCTGAGCCCGCCGCCGTGTCGATGTTCGGCAGCTATGCCCGCGCCCCGCCACCGCGCCCCAGCGCCCGCCTCATGGCCTCAACCGCCAGCGTGTGTTCGTAGTAGACGGCCATGTCGAGCGGTGTCTGTGACTCTTGGCCACTCGTGAACACGGCCTCGGGGTCCGCCCCGGCATCGAGCAGCGGCTTAACGTGGCGAAGAACCATGGGTAGCTCGTTCTGCACGTTGCAGTCACCCTCGAAGTCCACGGCCATGTGGAGCGGGGTCCAACCGTTGGCCATGGCCGCGTTGACGTTGGCCCCGGCCTCGATCAATCGACGTAGTGACGAAACGTCGTCGCACTCGATCGCCACTTCGAGTGCAGTTCGTCCGTCGGTTCCGCGAACGTCGGGGCTGCCGCCCGCGGACAGGGCCCGATCGAGGGCATCGAGGTCGCCCACGGCTGCAATCACTGCCCGGTCCTCATCGGCACCCACGCCGAACACTCTGCTCGAAGCCGCGGCAGACCGGCAGTCATGCCTGTTCTGACTGAGGCGCTCGCAGGACCAGCGCAATCGCCAATCCCTGAGCACCGAGCAACAGCAAGGCTGTCAACTCCTCCTCCACACCCTCGCTGGCGACCATCAATCCCCACGTCACCCAGGAGAGCAGTGGGGCTGCAACCGTCACGAACACGTACGGAAGCCTGTACCAGTGACCGAGGGCTCCAAGGATGGTGCTCAGGAGGACGATCGGCACTGCGATCCACAGCGTGATCCAGACGACGCCAGTGACCAGGGACGCGGCTGAGTCGTCTGTCACGGCGAGCAGGACACATGCGGCCACGTTCGTCGCGGCAACCGCGTGTGTGAGCGGCCACACGGACGGAACATCTGTCTGCACCGCGACACATTGCCCTGATAGAGGATCTCGTGCAGGCGCTACCGGCTCGTTCGTAGCGTTCGAGGGCCTGGTGGGCGGTCTCGATATTGCCCTGCTGCCGGTTCGGTTGGCTTTCTAGCGATCTGGCCGTTCACCGG
>JBMOLI010000026.1:0-1451 GCA_049325515.1 Actinomycetota bacterium
CGGCACGGAGCCGACAACGATCGAGCGCCGACCGACGACAGGCCCCGAGCCCGCCTCCCTCGCCCAGCAGCGGCTGTGGTTCCTCGATCAGCTCGAACCCGACTCCACCATCGCCTATCAGCTCATGGGCGTCCTCGCCCTGCGCGATCCCGTCGACCAGCACGCCCTTCTCCACGCACTCCACGACCTCCTCCTCCGTCACGAGGCCCTACGCACCGTCTTCTCCGCCGCCGACGGACAGGCCATGGCCGCCTGCACGCCACCCGGCGACATCCCCCTTCCCGTCGACGATCTGCGGCCCCTCGACGACACCGCACGCCGCGACGCCCTCGCCCGCATCACCGCAGAGGAAGTCGACGCCCGCTTCGATCTCGCCCGCGGACCGCTCCTGCGCGTCCGCCTCGTCCTGCTCGGACCCGATACCCACTCCCTCTTCTTCAAGCTCCACCACATCGTCTCCGACGGCTGGTCGCTGCTGCTCTTCGCTCGCGAACTGGAAGCGCTCTACGCCGCTCGCCGCGAAGGCCGCCCACCGAACCTGCCGAACCTGCCCATCCAGTACGCCGACTACGCACGCTGGCAGCATCGCTGGCTGCAGGCCCCCGAACGCGATGCCCAGGCCCGCGCCTGGGCCGCCCGACTCGCCGACGCACCGCCCCTGCTGCAGCTGCCCCTCGATCATCCTCGTCCCCCCACCCGCAGCTACCGCGGCGGCGGCCTCGATCTGGTCCTCGAACCGGCGTTGACCCAACGCCTCAAGACCCTCGCCGCCGACCAGGGCATGACCCTGTTCATGCTCCTCTACACCGGCTTCGCCATCCTCCTCGCCAGACTCTGCGGCCAGGACACCGTGGTCGTCGGCACGCCCATGGCCAACCGCCAGCGCACCGAGCTGGAGGGACTGATCGGTCTGTTCGTCAACACCCTGCCGCTGCCCCTGCGCGTCGACGAGCGCCTCACCGTCGAGGGGCTCCTGCAGCAGGCCCGGCAGATGATCCTGGAAGCGTACGACCACCAGGAGATTCCCTTCGACCGCATCGTCGAAGCGCTGCGGCCGGTGCGCAGCCTCAACCACCATCCCGTGTTCCAGGCGATGATCGTCCTGCAGAACATGCCCCGCAGCGAAGCCCAGGATGCCGCCACCGGGCTGGTCCCGCAGAACGGCGCGCAGTTCGATCTCTCGCTGGGTCTGGTCGAGTGGGGCGATCGCATCCTCGGCACGATGAACTACGCCCGCGACCTCTTCGAGACCGACACGGTCGCGCGGTGGGCGACGGCCTACGAGGCCCTGTTGCGGCAGATCGTCGAGGCCCCGCAGCGGCCCGTGTCCTCGTTGAGCCTGTTGTCGCCGCCGGAGCGCGAGCGGTTGCTGACGGGGTTCAACGCGACGGCGCGTGCGTACGCGGGTCCGGCGCTGGTGCACGGGTTGTTCGAGGCGCAGGTGCGACGCA
>JBMOLI010000027.1:0-105858 GCA_049325515.1 Actinomycetota bacterium
ACCGCGACGTTCCGAAGCTCGCCGCGGTCCTCGGCGTAGACCCCGCGTGCTTCTACATGGACGACGACGAGCTGTTCGATTGGATCAAGAAGAACAGGAGTGACCTGCTGGCATCGCAGTCGCCATGAACTACTGCGCGGGCTACATCCGCCAGCAGGAGAACCAGCAGCTCGGCATCCCGCGCGAGATCGCCGCCGGGTTCGACAAGCGGCTTCAGCAGCTCTGCGGCTACAGCGTGTACTTCGGGCTCATCGGACACATCGACAAGCGCGATCCGATCGAGCTGCTCCGGGGCGACGGTGGGCTCGACATGGTGTGGGACCGAGCCTGACCGGCTCGCGGTACCTCCGACTCCCAGCCCGCCGCTCCACAGCGGCCGTACGCGCTCCCCGGCTCGCGCGACCCTGCGAAGTAGGTTTCGCTGAGCCCGCGCGGGCTGTTCGGAGTAGACGGCGATGAGCAACGGGCAGGAGAGGACGGCACTGGCGGAGCTGCGGGCGCGCACCGCCCTGCGCGCCGCTGGTCTCGATCCAAGCGCTCCCCTGGAGCGGGCCAGCAGCGTCACGAACGAGGTCTGGCTCACACCGTCTCACGTCGTCCGGGTCAACCGCAGCCACGACAATCGCCTGGCGCGAGAGGCGATGCTCGCTCGCGCCCTCCCCGACGCCGTCGGCTACCCAAGGATCATCGCTCGTGGTGGAAGGCCCGGCGAGGACTGGCTGGTGGCCCAGCGGGTGCCCGGAAGTCCGCTGGCGCACTGCTGGCCCGACCTCTCGCAGCCCGAGCGCCAGCACGCCATCCAGCAGCTGGCTGCGCGCCTGGCTGCGCTGCACTCCACCCCCGCGCCCGCAGGTCTACCCCGGGTGGAGGGCGCCCCCCAGCTGCTCGAGGTGGGTGAGGCCGATCCGACCAGCCACATCGTCGAGGCACTCGAGCGCTCGGCGCGGCTCGACTTCGTCGACCCACTCCTGATCCAGGAGGCCCTCGATCTGGTCCTTCGTGTGGGCGATGCGCTCGACCCGTTCACGGCCACGACTCTGGTGCACGGCGACGTGACCTTCGAGAACGTGCTCTGGCACGAGGGAGAGGTGACCGCCCTGCTCGACGTCGAGTGGGCCAGGCCTGGCCCAGCCGATCTCGACCTCGACATCGTGCTGCGGTGCTGTGCCTACCCGCAGCTCCACGTCGGCGCCGTCCACGAGGAGCGGACCCGCCCCGAGGACTACGTCCAGGTGCCTGACTGGCTGGCCGAGGCCTACCCCGGGCTCTTCGCCTTCCCCCGACCCTTCGACCGGATGCGCATCTACTCCATCGCCTACGACGTGCGCGACCTCCTGGCCTTTCCCCCGACCGTGGACGTGACGGGGCTGTCGCCGATGCACCCGTACCACCGCCTCGCGCGGGTGGTGCAGCGCCGCAGCTACATCGACGCTCTGGCCAACGACAAGGAGCGGCCCAGGAAGCGGCGGCCCCGATCCGGCAGCTGACGCTGCGCTAGAAGCTGGCGGCGGCGAGGTCGCGGTTCGTCGCTGTGACGGCGTGGACGAGGCCGGCCGACTGCGGGAGGATCTGCACGCAGTAGAAGCGCGCGGTAAGCAGCTTCTCTGCATAGAAGGCATCGCTGTCGGCCAGCTTGGCGGCGGCCAGTGCTTGCCTCGCCATCATCCATCCGCCGGTCACCACGCTGAACAGCCGTAGGTACGGAGTGGCGCCCGCCAGCGCGTCCAGCGGGTTTGCCATGCCGTTCTCGAGCAGCCAGTCGGTGGCGCGGCGAAGGGCGGCTACGCCGTCAGCCAAGGCCTGCCGCACCGAGGCCAGCGGTTCACCCCCGGCGAGCAGGTCGGCGTCGAGCGCCTCGATGCGTGCCAGGTAGTCGTTGACTGCTCCCCCAGCGCGCATCGGGAGCTTGCGGCCCACGAGATCCATGGCCTGGATGCCGTTGGTGCCCTCGTAGATCGGCGCGATGCGAGCGTCGCGATAGTGCTGGGCCACGCCCGTCTCCTCGATGTAGCCCATCCCACCGAACACCTGGATGGCGAGGCTGGTGATATCGACACCGAGATCGGTGCCCCACCCCTTCGATACGGGTGTGAGCAGGTCTGCCAGCTCGGCGCCGGCTTCACGCGCTGCCTCATCAGCTCCGTGTGAGGCGTGGTCGATGGCGGCCGCGTTCAGGTAGACGACGCCGCGCAGAGCCTCGATCGAGGCGCGCATGGTGAGGAGCATCCGGCGGACGTCTGGATGATCGACGATCGCGCTCTGCTCGCCCGCCGGCGCGCCAGGCGCCCGACCCTGCTTGCGCTCCTTCGCATAGCTGACCGCCATCTGGAACGCTCGCTCGCTGAGCGCCAGCCCCTCGAGCCCCACAGACAGGCGAGCGTTGTTCATCATCGTGAACATGTAGCGCATGCCGGCGTTCTCCTCACCGATGAGGAATCCGACGGCACCCTCGCCCTTCTCGCCGTAGGACAGCACACAGGTCGGGCTCGCCTTGATGCCCATCTTGTGCTCGATCGACACACAGGTGACGTCGTTGCGCTCACCGGGGGTGCCGTCTTCGCGCAGGAGGTACTTGGGGACGATGAAGCAGCTGATCCCCTTGGTGCCGGGCGGAGCGGACGGGGTGCGTGCGAGCACGAGATGGATGATGTTGTCCGACATGTCGTGCTCGCCGTAGCTGATGAAGATCTTCGTGCCGGTGATGCGGTACGAGCCGTCCGGCTGTGGCACCGCACGTGTGGTGAGGGCGCCCACGTCGGAGCCGGCCTGCGGCTCAGTGAGGTTCATGGTGCCGGTCCACTCGCCGGTGACCATCTTCGGCAGGTAGGTCTCGCGATGCTCCTCAGAGGCGTGGTGCAGGAGCATGTCGATGGCACCCTGGTTCAGCAGCGGGCACATCGAGAAGGCCATGTTGGCGGAGGTGAGGATCTCCTGCATGGCGATGCTCATGAGCCACGGGAACCCACCACCGCCGTACTCCGGCGGGAACGACACGGCTCCCCACCCGGCCTCGACGTAGGCCCTGTAAGCAGCAGCGAAGCCATCGGGTGTCGTGACGCTGCCGTCGCCGTTGCGAACGCTCCCCTGGAGGTCGCCCACCCTGTTGAGCGGTGCCACCAGGTCTTCCATGAAGCGGGCGCTCTCCTCCAGGATGCTGAGCACGGACTCGCGATCGACGTGCTCGAACCCTGGTAGTGAGATCACCCCGGCCAGGTCGGCCAGGTGGTCGAGCGCGAACTGCATGTCGCGAAGCGGCGTCGTGTACTCAGACATCTGCCCAGGCTACGCCTGGAGGCGTCAGGGCTTGGCGGCGAGCGACACGGCGAAGTCACCAGCGGCGTCGGTGAGCAGCTCGACGGGTTCGAGCCCGGCGTCGCGCAGCTCGCGCTGGATCCGCGCAGGTGTGAACTTGGCGCTGATCTCGGTGTGGAGCATCTCGCCCTCTGCGAACTCGACCTCCAGACCCAGCGCCGCCAGCCGCGCTTGCTGATCGCGGTCCGAACGAAGGTGCATCTCGATCCATTGCTCGTCGGGGTCCCAGCGGACGACGTGCTCGAAGCGCTCGGGTGCAAGGTCCCCTTCGAGCTCCCGGTTGAGCACGTGCAGCACGTTGCGGTTGAACTCGGCGGTCACCCCTCGGGAGTCGTCGTAGGCAGCGACCAGGCGCGTGGGCTCCTTCACGAGGTCGGTCCCGAGGAGGAGCCAGTCGCCTGCCTCCATCTGGTCGGCCAGCTCACCCAGGAACTTGGAGCGCTCGGGCGGTGCAAGGTTGCCGATGGTGCCGCCGAGAAACGCCACGAGCGTGGCGTCGCCGAGGGAGAGCCGACCGAGGTGCCGCTCGAAGTCACCCACGACGGCGTCGACCTGCACCCCCGGGTAGCGGGAAGCCAGGTCGGGGCCCGCCTCACGCAGGATCGGCTCGCACACGTCGACCGGCACGATGTGGGTGAGAGTCCGGCCCGCGGCGAGCGCGTCGAGCAGGAGCTTGGTCTTTGTCGATGTGCCTGAGCCCAGCTCGAGCAGGGTGCGCGCACCGGTCAGATCGGCGATGTGCGCCGCTTCGCGCTGCAGTATCTCGGTCTCGCGTCGAGTCGGGTAGTACTCCTCCAGACGGGTGATCTCATCGAACAGCTGCGAGCCACGTTCGTCGTAGAACCACTTGGGGGGCAGGTGCTTCGGTGCGGCGGTGAGGCCGACGGCTGCGTCGTGGCGCAGGGAGCGTGAGAGATCGCCTGGCTCGAGATGAGCGACGATCGTGCAGCGCTCACCGAGGCGCTCCGGAGCCGTCACCGCGAGCAAGCCTCGGTGTCGAGTCGGCCCACGTGCACGCCGTTGATCGTCGCCTCGACGATGGAGCAGTCAGGCACGGCCTGCCAGCCGGAGTGATCGTCGAGCGGCTCGGATGCGATCAGCACCCCACCCGCAGCAAGACCCGCGTCGGTCAAGGTGAAGAGCGAGTTGCCACACGTGGACGCGACGGCGCCGTGGCCGTCGGCGAGCAGCAGGTTGAGCTTTCCCTCGGTGCGCGCCAGCACACGAGCCGTCACCGCCGACAGCGCCGCGGCCGGAGTGGATCCGCCATCGAGCTCGTCGAGAACGAGAGCGAAGAGCACCTCTGTGTCGGTAGAGCCCTCGATCCCGACGGCACGCTCATGCGAGACGGCCCGTCGAAGCTCCTCACCCACCTCGCCCCGGAATCCGCGGACGAATCCGTTGAGCGAGAACAGCCACGGCCCGGAGCTGAAGGGAGCGTTGCCCGTGTCGACGATCGGCGACGGTGGGGTGGCGCTCCGCACCGCGGCGACGATCGCGGATGCCGCCACGACGTCGGCGACGGAGCGGAACGACGTGTCGGTCCACATCGGTGCGGCCGTGCGATAGCGAGCCGGCTCGTCGCGGATGTCCAGGTCCCACCAGCCGACACCCCAGCCGTCCGCGTTCATGGCGCCCTCACGCTGATGGAGCGGCTTCCAGCTCTGCGTCTCGAGCGAGCGCGATGGCTCGTAGAGCAGAGAGGAGATCGATCGGGCAGGCCCGAGATACGCAAGATGGCGACACATCAGGCCGCATCCCTGGCGCAGCGGAAGCCGGCGAAGATCTGTCGCCGGATCGGGAGGTCCCAGTTGCGGAACGTCGCGCGGCAAGCGGCGGGATGCGTGGCCCAGGATCCACCTCGGAGCACCTTGTACTTGTCCCCATGGAAGACGGCTGAGTACTCGTCGTATGGGAACGCGGTGAAGCCCGGATACGGCCCGAAGTCCGTGGAGGTCCACTCCCACACATCGCCGAGCATCTGGTGACAGCCAACCTCGCTGACGCCCTGAGGGTAAGCGCCCACCGGCGCCGGTCCGAGGTGCCACTGGCCGAGGTTGGCCCGGTTCGGGTCGGGGACGGCGCCTCGAGCCGCTCGCTCCCACTCGGCCTCGGTCGGCAGCCGCTTGCCTGCCCAGCGTGCGAACGCGTCCGCTTCGTGCCAGCAGACGTGCTGCACGGGCTCGTCTGATGGGAGCGGTTCGATGTGACCGAAGCGGGCGCGCAGCCAACCGGCGCCGTCGCGCAACCAGAACTGGGGCGCCGTCAGAGCGGCCTCCTTGCGCCAGGCCCATCCCTCTGGCCGCCACCACCGCTCGTCGTCGTAGCCGCCCTCCTCCACGAACTGCATGTAGGCGGCGTTGGTGACCGGCGTGACGTCGATCCAGAACGCGGGCAGGTCGATCTCGTGACGCGCTCGCTCGTTGTCATAGGCCCACGGGTGGTCGCTGCCCATCTCGAACGTGCCCGCGGGCACCATGACCTCGGCGGACGCCGGCTTCGCTCCCGCGGGCGGCGCGGGCGCATCGCGGCGGTGGCCCTCCTCGATCGGCAGGAGCTGGACCGCGGCCATGAGGGTCTCCGCATGCTGGTGCTCGTGCTGCACGACCATGTGGTGCACGAAGCCGTGACGAAGCAGCGGGTCAGGCGACTCGGCGCTGACGTCTGCGAGGCGCAGGATCTCCAGCGCACGCTCACGTACCTCGTCGCCGTAGGAGCGGGCCTCGGCAGGTGACAGCAGCGGTAGGGCCTCGCGCACGCTGCGAGGCTGCTTGAAGGCGTCGTACAGATCGTCGAGGTCGTCGCGGACGGGTCCACCCCCGACCGCTCGCACGAGCCACAGGTCCTCGTAGTTGGCCACGTGGGCCATGTCCCAGACCATCGGGGACATGATCGGGTCGTGCTGGCGGCGCAGCACGGAATCGTCGTACGGCTCGGTGATGGACACCGTGCGGGCACGGGCTTCGTCGAGGAGCTCGACGAGCGTGTCGATCAGCTCCACCGCAGCACCTCCATGGGAGGGTCGAGCAGCTCTTGGACTCCAGCGCCCCGCAGCAGGCGGTCCTCGAGGTCATCCGCAGGGCAGCGCGCACGTGCGGGCCAACGAGCGCCAGCGTCGGAGACGCTCTCGGCGAGCGAGCCGGGCGCCCCGCTCCGATCGATCGCCTCGGCAGCGAGCGCCAGGACGGTGGTTGCGGCGGCCGCGATCTCCGGGTGAGCCGGGCCAAGCCCGGCTGACTCCGCCCACAGCGCCTCCGAACCTCGGCAAGCGTGAGCGGCGCGGTCGCCAGCGTCCTCGTCGACGAGCACCGCCACGATCGCAGCGACTGCCGTCTCGGCCAGGCCAGACGGCAGAGAGTCGAGCCAGCGAAGCTCCAGCCAGCCGCGCGGGCGCACCGGCGGGAAGAGGGTCGTGCAGTGGTACTCGAGGTCGGCGGTCGTCGGACGCCGTCCGTCGATTCCCGACTCGACCCACTCACCAAAGGTGGTCGGTGTGCGAACCGCTGTGCAGCCACCATCGGGCTCGTGGAGGAGCATGACGCGAGCATCGAGCACGTAGGCGGCCCAGTCGTCGGCCAGGTCGCCGCTGACGAGTGCTGGCTTGGTGCGCGTCGGGTCGATGGCTCCCCACGCCGCCAGCCGCTCCGAGCGGTTCGACTTCGACGGCGAGCAGGCGAAGGCGGCACCGAGCGCCGGACCAATGGCGTGGGCCAGATGCCAGCGACGAGCCATCGTCGCGGCGTCACCGTTGTCGATGTTCACCTGGATCGATGCGCAGCCGCTCATCATCAGCCGACCGGCGGGAGCCCACTCCTCGAAGTAGGCCTCCATAGCGTCGTAGCGCGGCTTCGCGAGCGTGCGGGCTGGCGCCCGGAAGGGGTCGGTGCCGGCGCTGATCACCCCGATGCCTGCAACGGCCAGGGCGTCGCGCATGTGGGCACCATCGATCCGGAGCGCGTCGAGCGAGTGCCACCACGGGTCGGAGGGCACGGTCACGAGCTCGACCTGGCCGCCGGGCTCGACGGTTACGGTGCTGCCGCACTCGAACGGACCCGCCGCGCTGACTGCCTCGAGCACCTCGTCGGGGTGGAGATGACGGGTTGGGTCGGCGAGCGAGTAGCTGTGGCTCTCGTGCTCGAGGCCGACCCTCGCGGGGCCGGGCGAGGGTGTGGCATCCGCGAGACGCAGGTGCTCGACGACGTCGCGTCGTGTCAGGGGCGGGCGCTCGTCGAGCATGTGCGGACTATCGCAGTCCGTAGCGGGCCGCAACCCAACCCAAGTTGCGGACCGGAGCGGTCCACACGGTGCGATCGAGCTCGGCCATCGCAACCCCCCTCGGCAAGTGAGCGTGCCAACAGATGTTCGGAACAGCCTACGGGGCTGGTGCACGAGCGAGATTGCGCAGTGATGAACTTCACACCGCTCTCACGCTCCGGGCGCGGCGCCACACTCTGAGAGACCGCTCAGGACCTCGAGGATCTCTTCTCCATAGGACTCGAGCTTCGAGGGGCCGATGCCGGGGCACTCGCGCAGGCCGGCCATGCTGGTGGGCGCCAGCGCGGCGATGCCCTCCAGGTGCTTGTCGCTCAGCACCACGTAGGCCGGGACCTGGTCGGTCTTGCTGCGGGCGGACCTCCAAGCGCGCAGCGCGGCACTCGCCGAGGCAGAGGCCTCGGTGGCGACCGCCGGTCGAGGGGGCTCCTGTGAACGTGCGGCCCTGCGAGCGGCGATCGCTGGAGTGGAGTCACGAGGCGCGCTGCCATCCATCTGCGCGAGGAACGGCGACGGACGGCCGCGGTCGCCCAGGACGACCACGCTGCGGCGGCCTCGGGTGATGCCGACGTGGAGCACCCGCCGCTCCTCCTCGACGTCGGTGGCAAGCCGGTGTGGCATGAGGCCGTCGGTGACCCCGAACAAGGCCACCCCACTCCACTCCCGACCCTTCACCCGGTGGATGGTTGAGAGCGTGACGCCCCCGTCGGCTCGCTCGCGGTGGAAGGCCCGGCGCAGCCAAGCCTCGAACGACGCCGCGTGAGGGTGCAGGTCGGCCACCTGGAGCAGTGCCTCCAGATCGTCGAGGTGGGAGCTGCTGGCGCCGCCGGAGCTGTCGAGCAGGGTCATGGCGGAGCCGAGACCGATGTCGTCCCTCACCGCGAGGAGAAGGTCGCGCGTCGAGGCACCCCTGGCGGCGAGGCCAACGAGCCGGTCGAGATCGGCCGCCAGCTCGTCGAGCTTGGCGCCGACGCGCGGGTCGTCGATGCGGGCCGCTGCACGGCGGACGTCGCCGACCGAACGGCACCTGTCGAGCCACTTCGAAGCCCACTGCGGCAGCCCGCGGCTGGGACGGCGATGGACCTCACTCAGGTCGGCACCGGACACGTTGTCAGGGTCGACGGCTATGCGGAGGTAGGCGAGCGCAGCCCGCACGCCGAGCCTGTTGAGGACGCCCTCGTCGAGGATCGAATCCACCGGCACGCCCGCCTCGGTCAGTGCGACGTGCGGCGCGAGCAGCAGCGACTGCACGCGCGACAGCACCGCGACCTCGCGCGGAGCGAGGTCGCCTTCCTGCAGCCATCGGGTGACTGCCTCGACGAGCGTGCGCGCCCCCTTGTCGGCGGCATGCATGTGCACCGCGAGCGCGGCGGGATCACGCTCGACGTCCGACGCCGCTCGCACGTGCTTCTCCACGCGCACGTCGTTGTAGGAGAGCAACGTCGAAGCCGCCTGCGTGACGGCAGCCGGGCAGCGGTAGTTGACCTCGAGGGCGTGCTGGTCGGCGCCGGAGAAGTACCGCGGGTAGTCGATGAGGAAGCGCGGATCCGCTCCCGCGTGGCCATAGATCGATTGGTCGTCGTCGCCGACTGCGAACACGTCGGCGGCTGGGCCCGCCGCCAAGCGCACGAGCAGCACGTGGGCCGGGGTCAGGTCTTGCAGCTCGTCGACGAGCAGGTGACGGTGATCTGCCTGCACGTTGCGCCGCAGGTCGCCATCGCGGAGGAGCGCCTCGACCGCGCCGAAGACCTGCTCGTCGAAGTCGATCACGCCGCGCCGGCGCAGCTCAGCCCGGTAGGGCTCGAAGGCGGCGGCCAGACCGGCGACGTCATCGAGGCTGTCCTCGACGGCGCGCGGATCTCGCAGACCGAGACGGATGAGCGACAGGCCCTCGAGGTAGGGGGCGATCGGGTCAGTGTTGACGCGCCGCTGCTTGGACGGGACGAGCCGCTCGAGGATCGAGCGGACCTCGCGCTCGTCTATCAGCTCGGGACGGCTCCCCAGCGCTCGCCCGAGCAGCGAGTAGCCCCAGGCGTTGATGGTCTGGACACGGGCGCCGACGCCGTCGAGACGCTCGGTCATCTCCTCCTGCGCCTTCTTGTTGTATGCGAGAGCGAGCGCGGCCCGGCGCTCGTAGCCGCGGTGGACCAACAGGTGGCGGTAGCGCTCGGTCAGCACCCGGGTCTTGCCGGACCCGGCCGGGGCGATGATGCAGGCGGGACCCGAGCCGTGCTCTACGGCCTCGAGCTGGTCTGGGGCCAGCTGCGCCTGGGGCGACTCTGGCGGCGGCTGAGGCGTGAGGGATCCGAGGTCGACGGTCTCCCAGTGCACGACCGCAGCGCCCTCGAGTGGGACGTGCAGCGGGGAGCGAGGGCCACCGTCGATCCAGGCGGGCGTGCCATCGGGCAGGACGACGTCGACCTCAGCCGAGGGTACGGCACCGAGCCGCGCTGCCTTTCGAGCCCACCACCAGATCGGTTCGCCGTCACCTCGCGCGTCGTAGCTGTTGGACCAGACCAGGAAGTGGAGCCGATCGGGCCACGTCTCGAGCATCGGCCCGAGGCGCCATGGCTCGTCGGCGAAGCTCGCGGGCGAACGGAACTGGGCTGGGTCGACCGCCAGCTCGATCACAACCGGCTCACGTCGTGACCAGGCTTCATGCAGACGACTGACTGCGTCGGCGGGGGTGGCCAGGACCGATTCGTCGATGACGAGGCGCGGCACGCCCGCCCACTGCGCAGGGGGGCCTTCACCCGCACCGACGATGACGGCGCGGCCGAGCTCGAGCGGACCGGGAGCTGGCACCCGGCCAGAGTACGCAGCGCCTACGACAGCTCCTGGGCGTCGGCAGCGGGGTACGTTCCGCAAGGTGGATGACGTGAGCCGGGCACCCCAGGCTCCGGACTGGCTCGACGAGCTGCCCGCGGAAGCGGGCCCACCGTGGCTGAGCATGGGGACCCGCGGCCTCGAGGCTTCGGCCTGGCTGTTGCCTGACGACGACCGCGAGCGGGACTTGGCGCTCAAGGCGAGCCTGCTGACCGAGCGTCACGACGAGGTGTTCGCTGCCCTGCCGGCCCCTGTCGCGCACCAGGCCTCGCGGGAGGTGCTCGCGCTGGTGGAGGCAGCGATCGGGCACCGCAGCGGAGACCGGTCGCTCCACCCACTCGACGCGGCCGGACGGCTCGTCCAGGAAGACCTCTGCCTGCTCGTGATCCGCGACGGCGCGCCTCACCTCGACGCGGCGTCGCTGTGCTTTCCGTCCTACTGGCGGCTCCGAGACAAGCTCGGTCAACCGTTGGCCGCGGTGCACTCCCCCGTCGCCCACTACGCCGACGAGCTGGCGAAGAAGGTCGACCGCTTCATCAGCCGCCTCGCCGTCGATCGACCGGTGTGGCGCCGCAACTGGAGCATCCACGACGACCCGACCTACTTCCTCCCCGACCCGACGCCTCCAGTGGCGGTCGACCCGCCCCGAGGGCTGTGGCTGCGCAGCGAGCGCCAGACGCTCCGCCGCCTCAGCACGCCCGACTCGGTCTTGTTCACGATCCGCACACAGCAGGTTCCGCTGGTCGTCCTGGCCCAACGACGGGATGTGGCGCGACGCATGGCCGCAGCGATAGAGGCGTGGTCGCCCCAGCTGGCGGCCTACAAGGGCGACCACGGTGCTCTGGCGGCGCGCGAGTGGCTTGCGAGTCGGTGAACTGACGAGCGCCCGGTCCGCGAGGGCCGCACTCGGTCCTACCCTGGCCCTCTGACCGCCGTCCCCCTGATCGGCGCAACCACAGTCCGCAAGCGGAGGGTCCAGATGTTCGGACGCAACAAGAGCCACATGGTCGATCCAAGTGAGGCGCTGCCCGGCCGCGCTGATCCGATGCCCATCCCAGCCACCCATCACGTGAACGGAGCCACGCTCGGGCCCGACTTCCCCGAGGGCATCCGCACTGCCGTCTTCGGCATGGGCTGCTTCTGGGGCGCGGAGCGCAAGTTCTGGGAGCTCGATGGCGTGTTCTCCACCGCGGTCGGCTACGCGGGAGGGCACACACCCAACCCCACCTACGAGGAGACCTGCAGCGGACGCACGGGCCACACGGAGGTGGTGCTGGTCGCCTACGACCCGACCAAGATCTCCTACGAGAGGCTGCTCACCACGTTCTGGGAGAACCACGACCCCACGCAGGGGATGCGCCAGGGCAACGACCACGGCACGCAGTACCGGTCTGCCATCTACACGGCCGACGCCGAGCAGCAGGCCGCCGCCGAAGCCAGCCGGGAGGCCTACCAGGCTCGCCTCAGCGAAGCGGGGTACGGCGAGATCACCACGGAGATCCGCCCCGCCGCCGAAGCGCCGTTCTTCTACGCCGAGGGCTACCACCAGCAGTACCTCTCCAAGAACCCCAACGGCTACTGCGGGATCGGCGGCACAGGAGTGGCATGCCCGATCGGCCTGGCCGGCTGACGCACTAAGGTCACACGGCCTGCCACTTCTTCTGCGAGGGGACCCGCCATGGACGCGCTGCGCACGCCCGACGACCGCTTCACCGATCTACCCGGCTACGCCTTCGAGCCGCACTACCTCGACATCCCCGATGGTGACGGCGGCACGCTTCGCGTTCACCACATCGACGAGGGCGACCCGTCGGCGCCCGTCGTGCTGCTGCTCCACGGCGAGCCCTCGTGGAGCTACCTCTACCGACACATGATCCCGGTGCTGGTCGATGCTGGCCTGCGCGCAGTGGCTCCCGATCTTGTCGGCTTCGGTCGCTCCGACAAGCCCGCCAAGCGCACCGACTACACCTACGCACGCCACGTCGCCTGGCTCGCCTCCCACGTCAT
This sequence comes from Actinomycetota bacterium, assembly GCA_049325515.1. Taxonomy (GTDB): domain Bacteria; phylum Actinomycetota; class Acidimicrobiia; order Acidimicrobiales; family VFJN01; genus VFJN01. Next base: position 12,418 of record JBMOLI010000027.1, read on the forward strand.
CGACGGGCTCGACCTGCGCGACATCACCCTCGTGTGCCAGGACTGGGGCGGCCTGCTCGGCCTGCGTCTCGTCGCTGCGCACCCGGATCGCTTCGCGTCAGTGGTCGCGGCGAACACGTTCCTGCCGACCGGCGACGGAAGGCCGGGCGAGGCCTTCCTCGCCTGGCAGAAGTTCTCGCAGGAGACGCCGCAGTTCCCGGTCGGTGCCATCGTCAACGGCGGTTGCACCACCGACTTGGCGCCCGAGGTCCTCGCCGCCTACGACGCTCCGTTCCCCGACGAGACCTACAAGGAGGGCGCCAGGCAGTTCCCGCTCCTCGTGCCGACCTCACCGGACGACCCGGAGGCGCCCGCCAACCGGGCCGCGTGGGAGGTGCTGAGCCAGTTCGAGCGCCCCTTCGTCTGCGCCTTCAGCGACATGGATCCGATAACGAAGGGCAACGAGCGGCATCTGATCGAACGGATCAAGGGCACGCAGGGCCAGCCTCACACCACCATCAAAGGCGGCGGCCACTTCCTGCAGGAGGACCGTGGCCCGCAGCTCGCCCAGGTCGTGGTCGACCTCATCGCCAACCGCTGAGCTCACCGCCGACGAGCGGGCGAAACCAGATCAGGCGCTGGCCACGAGCAGGGCGCCGTAGGTGGTGCCGCCAGCGATGCCCAGCCAGGCCAGCAGGCTGAGCTTCGTGGTAGCGCCGGCGAGGACACCGAGAGCGCCGTTCACGATCAGCAGCCCGACCACGAATGCGGCCAGCCCGACCCCGCCGCGGCTGCCCGCGAAGACCCCGCTCGGCGCACCACCGAGCCCGTGCAGCACGCCGACCCCGATTGCGTGGTGATGGCGATGGGAGTGGCGGATCACGCCCTCCGCTGTCGCGTGGGCGTGCTCGTGAACGTGGCCAGCGACCCGAAGCCTCACGGCCGACCACACCCCCAGGCCGATCAGCGTCAGGCCGATCAGCCACCTGGGCACCTCGATCCCGGCGTGCCCGCCGGCGAATCCGATCACCAGCACCACCGCCGAGTGCCCCAGCGCGTAGCGCGCTCCAGCAACAAGGCCCCGGATCCCACCGCGCTCTCCCGCGGCCAGCTCGGAGATGGCGGCGACGTGGTCCGCGTCCAGCCCATGACGAGCGCCAAGCGCGAACGAGTCAAGCATCGTGGAACGACCCTAGGTCGAGCTCGGCCGATGACTCGGCACGACGGAGTGGGCGCGGAGGGACTCGAACCCCCGACATCTGCCTTGTAAGAGCAGTCGTTCCGACTGCCCTCACCGCCGCGAGGACGTTCTTGCAGGTCACGCTTCTGACTGGACGGCTTGGTACTCGCCCGTACGGGAGCGGACGCGGGATGAACGCGGGATGGAAGACTCGATCCATGGTCGACCAGAGCGGATCGGAGGATCGCGATCCTGTGGTGCTTGGCCGCGAGATGGCGCTCGCCCAGGACGTCGAACGAGCTCACCAGGCTGCCAATCCGAAGGTCGAGTCGCCGCTCGCTGATCTCGCGTACGACCGATGGACGGGCGATTTCGACCTGGTGCGCTTCAGGTCGAGCACGACGGATGAGGAAATCCGCGCGCGACTCGAAGGATGGCATCACCTCGTCGCTGCCGACCTCCGTGCTCGCTTGACGATGGACGACTGCTACACGCTCCTCGCATTCGCCCGCCGAGCGGTGGTCCGCTCGTTGCGCGGAGACGACCTCGAGTGGGCAGAGGTGGGCTCCCATGCCCTCGCGCTGGTCTCGGCTGACCGAGTCGACTGGCGTGACCTCTCCTGGGCGGCAGCTGTGGTCGCGTGGCAGCTCCAACGGACCGGCCAGCGAGCACACGCTGTCCTGATGGCTGCAGCCGGAACGCCGGCCCTGGAGACTGATGAGACGATCGAGCGTCTGACGCCAGCCACCGCTGCTGCTCTGGCCGCCACCCATGCCTGACGCGGAACCGTGCAGCGCAGGTCTCGGTGTCGTGATATCGTGCTGTCATGACATCGAAGCAGACGACCGTGCGGCTGCCCGAGGAGCTCGCTGACGAGGCGGAGGCCGTGGCCCGTGTGCGCGGGACGAGCGTCAACGCGCTGATCGTCGACGCGCTGACGACCGAGGTGGAGCGGGTGCGCAACGACAAGGACTTCACCGCTCGGGCGAAGAAGCTGCTCGAGCGCGACAAGGAGCTGCTCGAGCGCCTCGCTCGGTGACGAGGTACATCACCCTCGCCGAGTTCCTCTGGCTGGCGGAGCAGGTCACCGGCATCGACGCCTCGGTGCTGTCGAACGCGTCGCGGATCGACCTCGCCGACTCAGCGCTGCATGCGCCCGCCGCCGGCTTCGGCGACGAAGACTTCTACCCGGATCTGCACGACAAGGCGGCGGTGCTTACGTGCCGGCTGGCGTGGAACCATCCGCTCCCCGACGGCAACAAGCGGGCCGCATGGGCCTGCCTCGTCGTCTTCGTCGACCTCAACGGTGGCCGATGGGAGCCGGACCCACCTGACGTCGACGAGTCCGAGCAGGCGATGCTCACCGTCGCCGCGCACGAGGTCGACGAGGCCTGGTTCGCTGCGTGGCTCCGCGAGCGAGTCACCTTCACCGACCAGGCCTGACCATCGTCCGCAGCAGTCCGCCGTTGTCGCATAGCGATAATGGCAAGTCTGTGTACTGATCTGGGCTGTTGGGCAGCCGACGCAGCGCGAGGAGGACCGCGGCGATGTTCGTGGTTCGAGGGACGGAGAGGTTCCTGGATCGAGCGGGGAGGGTCGACGCAACGGACGGGCGTGGATCGACGACCGTGCTGGGGAACTGGTACGCCACCGTCTGGTTCTGGAAACCGCAGGTGGCGTTGTTCGTCAATGAGCGGACGCTGCTCCCCGTGCTGTTGCCGATGGCGCCGGCCTCGACCGTCGTCGAGCGGTTCGTGCTGGGCCTGCCGGAGGTTCTCCGCGACTACGGGCTCGATCCGCGGTTCGCCGAGGCGGAGGTGGCGGCCATGGCGGACCACCGCTTGGACAAGACCGCCAGCCGCAGCCTCCTCGGCGTCATGAACGAGTTCAAGCACCTGGCCGACGATCAGCTCAGGCACGTCGACGACATCGAGCTCATAGAGCTGGCTCTGTGGCTGGCGCAGGTTCCTTGCGGTCCACTCTTCAAGAGCCACGTCAGCCCCGATCGGGAACTCCGAGCGGTCGTGGCGGAGCACATGCCCTGAGCTGCCCCACCACGGGCTCAGCGCGACGCTGAGACAGTCTCAGCGCGCCCGATCAGCGAGACGCTGAGCGATCCGCTGAGAGTCGTAGTGCATCGTCCGCCGCATGACGAACCAACTCGGACAACCAGCGCACCCTCGATCGGCGAGAGCAGGACGGCGAGCCGCCGAGTCTGCTCGTGCCGGTGCTCACCGCCGGGCGGATGCTCGGCATCGGACGGACGAAGGTCTACGAGCTCGTCGGACAAGGCGAGCTCGAGCTGGTGCACATCGGGTGCCGGGCGCTGATCCCAGTCGACTCGGTGCACTCGTTCGCGGCCCGACTGCGGGCCCGGCAGGCGGATGAACCGGTCTGGATCGACGGGATCGGGGTCGTAGAGTTGCGGCCATCCCCACGGGGTGACTCGCAGCCTCCCGCTGCCTGAACTGCATCGACCAGCAGCCAGGAGCGGTGATGAGCATCCGCCGGCGAGACACGAAGAAGGGCGTGCGCTACGACGTCCGCCTGCGAGGGCCCGATGGGCGGGAGGCGTCCCGCACGTTCCGGACCGAGCGGGACGCCCGGCTGTTCGAGGCCGAGCAGCGGACGACGATGCAGCGGGGCGGGTGGATCGATCCACGTTCTGCGTCAACGCCGTTCGCCGACGTGGCCGCGGAATGGCTCGACTCGAACCCGTCGAAGCGGCCGTCGACCCTCGCCCGTGACGACGTGACACTCCGAATCCACCTCTTACCTCCGCTCGGCAACCGACCCATCGGTCAGGTCACACCGGCCGAGGTCCAGGCCCTGGTGAAACATTGGGTGGGCGAGCGGAAGCCGTCGAGCGTCGCCCGCGACTACCGGACTCTGGCAGCGATCTTCAACTACGCCGTCGAGCACGAGTTCATCGCCCGCTCGCCGTGCCGGAAGGTGAAGCTCCCAAGTGACAGCCGGCGGCACGTCCACGTCGTCGACGCTGATGAGCTGGCCCGGCTGGACAAGGCGATGGGGGCATACGGCCCGATGGCGTACCTCGCTGCCGTCCTCGGGCTGCGATGGGGCGAGGTGGCGGGGCTCCGGCTCGGTCGCGTCGACCTCGACGACCGGGTGCTCGTCGTCGCCGAGCAGGTGACCCGGGGCGAGGGCGGCCGGATCTTCCTCGGCGCCCCGAAGTCAGACGCTGGCCGGCGGACGCTGGCGATGCCACCCGCCCTCGCGGATCTGCTGGAGGCCCACGTCAAGGAGCATGAGCTCGTGAGCGATGCAGCGCTCCTGTTCACCGCTCCCGACGGCGGGCCGCTCCATTACGGGAACTGGTACCACCGGGTCTGGGAGCCGGCCATCATGTCAACCGGCCTCGACGGTCTCACCTTCCACGATCTCCGCCGTGCGAACGCCACCGGCCTCGTCGCTGCCGGCGTCGACGTCAAGACCGCCCAGACCCGCCTCGGCCACTCCAGCAGCCGCCTCACACTCGAGCTCTACGCGCAGTCCGTCGCTCGACTCGACCGTGAGGCGGCGGAGGTGCTGGGCGCAGCATTCATGCCGGACTTCGATGACATGGACCACAAGTCGGCGAACAGAGCACGACCGCCTGTAGCCGGCGAGGGCCCGGGTGTTCGAGGAGCCGAGACGGAGTAGCGGAGTAGCAGCCAAGGCACATTCCCGAACGTCGTGTCGAAGGGTGAAGTGTCAGGCGCCCCAAGCGTGCCCTTCATCCTGGCTACTCCGGGGGGGACTCGAACCCGTCGTTGCTACCCTTGACCGGAACCCTGTCAGATGAGGTTGGAGACTGCGATGCCGCCGAGCAGATCCTTTCCACGGCGAACTGTCGAGGAGGCTCTCGCCATCCCGGCCGCCTTGAAGGACAAGAACGGGGGCAATCCGTGGGCCACCGAAGAGGTGGCCAAGGCACTCGGCGTCGCCCGCACCAATAACAAGTTCTTCTATCTCACAGCGGCTTCGCGTGACTACGGCTTCACCCTCGGCACTCGTGACGCTGCGGAGATAAGTCTCACAGACCTCGGCCGGAAGGCTGTGTACCCGTCAGGTCCTGACGCAGAGTACGCGGCCAGGCTTGAAGGATTTCTTCGCATCGAGGTGTTCCAGCAGGTCTTGAAGCACTTCGGGGGTAGCAAGCTTCCCGAGAAGGAGTACCTCGCCAACACTCTCCAGACCCAGTTCGGAGTCGACCCCGCCTACCACGACGAGTTCATTGAGCTCTTCGCCGCCAACTGTCGCTACCTGCAGATCGGCGCGACGTTCGACCCGTTGGCCGCCTCCGGTGCTGGGGCCGGCATTCGATCAGGTGTCGGTGGCGACGGAGCCGACACCGTGACCGTCGCGAGGCCGACAGGAGACGGCGACGTCCATGTTTGCTTCGTGATCATGCCGTTCGTCGAGCGGCACGAGAGTCACCCGCCTGGCTTCTTCGCCGAGGTGCTCCAGCAGCTGCTCACACCGGCGGCCACCGCTGCCGGATTCGAGGTCAAGACCGCGATCAGACAGGGCAGCGACGTGATCCAGTCGACCATCGTGAACGACCTCCTCGATGCAGACCTCGTCCTCGCAGACTTGACCGAGCACAACCCGAACGTGCTCTTCGAACTGGGCATGCGGATGGCCGAGGACAAGCCGGTCGTGCTGGTCCGGGCGAAGGGCACCGGTCAGATCTTCGATGTCGACAACTTGCTGCGTGTGGCCGAGTACGACCCGAACCTATGGCCGAGCACGGTCAGCAACGACATCCCAGCGCTGACGGAGCACATCAAGGCCGGGTGGGATGGCCGCGAGGCCGGCGGCTCGTATCTGTCGATCCTGCGAACGCGAAGCTGACCTTCCGTTGCGTCGGTAGCGGAGCGCGGGATGGTCGCGGGATGGAATCGGGCCGTCACCAGCGAACGGGCTCGTGACCTGGGTGGGCGCGGAGGGACTCGAACCCCCGACATCTGCCTTGTAAGGGCAGCGCTCTAGCCAGCTGAGCTACGCGCCCGGAAGCACGTGAGGCTACCGGCGGTGGGCTAGGCGACGCCTTCTCGCGCTCGAGCCTGGGCTACCAGGCTCTCCAGCAGGGTGATGAGGGCGACCTTCACCGACTCTCGGGTGCGGGCATCGCACTCGATCAACGGCACGTGCGTGCCCACCCCCAGCGCATCTCGGATCTCGTCGATGGCATAGCGAGGGGCGCCGTCGAAGATGTTGACGCCGACGACGAACGGGATGCCCTTGGCCTCGAAGTAGTCGACGGCGGGGAAGCACTGATCGATGCGGCGGGTGTCGACCAGCACGACAGCGCCGAGAGCACCGATGCAGATGTCGTCCCACATGAAGCCGAAGCGGTCCTGGCCGGGGGTGCCGAACAGGTACATCACGAGCGCCTCGTCGACGGTGATGCGCCCGAAGTCCATGGCGACCGTCGTCGTGGTCTTGGCCGCGATGTGCGTGAGGTCATCCACGCCGGAGGACACCGAGGTCATCGCGGCTTCGGTGCGCAACGGCTCGATCTCCGAGATGGCACCTACGAAGGTGGTCTTGCCCACGCCGAAGCCGCCGGAGATCACGAACTTCACAGGCACGATGCGGGTGCTGCTGCGCTCCTCGACTGCGAACACGGTGGGCCTCCCAGGGGTGATCACTGTCAGATCGTCCTCACGCGCTCGATCATCTTCGTGAGCATGTCGAGCTCGATCTCGACCGGGTCGGTGTGGTGGACCTCGAGCAGGTCCTTGGCGATCAGGTCCCCTGCGATCACGGAGACGACTCCGAGCACCAGGCCCAGCTTGGCGGAGACCTCCGCGACCGACTGCGGCTCGACGCAGAGCCGAAGCACCTGCTCCTGCTCCGAGTGAAGGCCCATCGGAAGGATGTCGACCGTGGCCGTCAGCATCGTCTCGACGCGCAGGTCGCGACGCTCGGCGCGGGTGCGTCCACCCGTCATGATGAAGGGCCGCACGAAGTCGTGGCCCCCGCCGGTCGCGACCTGATCCGTCACGAGGCGAGCATCTCCTGCTTCAGCTCGGCTACGAGGTCAGGCGTCAGCGACGATCCGGCGCGCTCGACGAGGAGGGTCGTCTGGTAGCCGACCAGGCCGATGTCGCAACCCTTGCCTGCCACCACACCGAGGCAGCTTCCGTCAGAGATCGCAGACACGAACAGGTAGCCCCGCCGCATAGCGACGATGACCTGCTCCAGCCCCTCGAAGCCGAACACCCCTGAGGTGCCGTTCCCGAGGCTCACCATGCCTGAGATGATCGCCGAGAGCTGCTCCGCGGATGCGCGGTCGAGCGAGCTCGACATGGCCATGAGCAGGCCGTCTGACGACACGGCGACCGCGTCGCTCACTCCGGCTGTCTTCTCCACGAAGCCGTTGAGGAGCCAGTTGAAGCTGCGGGCTCGCTCGCTCATCGTCATGGTGCTCATCGGTCGTCCTCCTGGTGATCGACGTGGGAGTGAGCGTCGGCGAGACCTCGCTCGACACCGGACTGGAAGCTCGACAGGAACGAGTACACGTCATCGGGCGATGAGCGGGTGGGCTCAGGCGTTGGGCTGGGGGTCGTGTGCATGGGCTCCACCTCGGCGGGGCGCAGGCCGCCGAACGACGTGCCAGGTCGCTGCGCGCCGGGCACCCGACGCGTGAGGCCGGTGGCCGTGGTGGCCGGTGCTGCGCCACCACCTTTCTCGTCGCGAGCCCGCTGAGCGGCCACGGTGTACAGCGATGGCCCCTGCGGGCGAGCCATGGCGAGACCACCGAAGCCACGCTCTGCCGGCGGGCTCTGCTCGCGAGCAAGATGCGCCGCAGGCTTGGGCGGCCGCTCGTCGCTCGGCTCCTCCGCCGCGTGGAGGCTCGCGTCCGTGCCGCGCGGATCGCTCAGAGGTGCTGCCGCTGACATGTCCCGAACGGGTGGGAGTGGGGCGGCGATCTCGGAGCCGGCGCTCGGCACTTCGCCAGTCGCTTCGACGGCCTCCGGGGTCAGCCCCTCGTCCGCCGACGGTGAAGTGGGACCGTCGACCTCGGTCGAGCGCGCGCGGCGATCGCCACGTCTGGGAAGGCCACCGGCCGTGAACGATTCCGACGAAGGGAGGGCGCCTGCCTCGGCCACGGCGGACACGGCGGGCAGGTCCTGCACAGCATCGGCTGCCGGCGGTGCGCTGGCCGCGGGCGCCTCCAAGGTCTGTGATGGCGTCGGTATGGGCTGCGCCGCGACGGCATGAGCCGCGGGCGCGGGCGGTGAGGCCGGCTGAACCGGTTCCGCTTCGGTCGTGCGGAGGTTGGCGAGCCGCGGGTCCGTCTCCTCGTTGGCGAGCAGCCCCATCGGAACGTCAACGCGGGCCGTGATCCCTCCAGCCGCGCCTGGCTGCAGGTCCACAGCTATGCCAAGTCGGCTGGCCAGGTGACCTGCGACGTAGTGACCCAGGTACCGCGATGGTGCAACGGTGAACGACTCGGCCCCCGCCAGCCGCCGGTTGGCGCGTTCGAGGTCGTCGGGCGCGATGCCGAAGCCGTTGTCGCTGATCGCAAGCGTGTACCCGCTGACCGTGAGGCGACCCTTCACCTCCACGGGCTGGTCCGGCGGTGAGAAGGAGAGGGCGTTCTCGATCAGCTCGGCTGTGATGTGGGCCACGTCAGAGGCAACGGCGCCCGTGATGGACGCGGGCTCGAGATGCTGCACCACGACGCGCTGGTAGTCCTCGACCTCGCCCAGCGCGGCGCGCACGACGTCAGAGAGCTTGACGGGAGCCGCCCACTGCCGCGGAGGCTCGATGCCGGCGAGGACGAGGAGCGACTCGGCATTGCGCCGCATGCGCGTCGCCAGGTGATCGAGCCGGAACAGTCCCTCGAGAGCGTCGGGGTCGGACTCGTTGCGCTCGAGCTCGGTGATGAAGTCGATCTGGCGGCTGAGCAGGTTCTGGTTGCGGCGGCCCAGGTTGATGTACGAGTCGGCGATGTTGCGCCGAAGCACCGCTTGCTCGACTGCCAGATCGAGTGCGCTCGTCTGCACAGCGCTGAGGGCGGCCGCGACCTCCGCCACCTCGTCCCGGCTCCTGACCGCGATGGGTGTGACCTCTGGGATGACGACGTCCTCACCCGCCGGGGCATCCAGGATCTGACGTACGGCCGCTGGCAGGTGGGTGCCCGCCATGTCCTCCGCCTGCGCCTTGAGCGACGCGAGCGGTCGCGTGATGGACCGGCTCGCAAGCCAGGTCACGAGTCCTGCGAGCACCAGCATCCCGAGAGCGATGGCAACGAACAGCCGCTCCCGCTCGACGGCTGCTCCCTCGATGCGATCGGCCTCCGCCGTGAGGGCGCCCGCCGCGCTCGAGCGAAGCCCTAGGTAGCCAGAGTCTTGCTCGCCGCTGACCGCAGCCAGCATCTTGGGCACGGCGACCGTCTCGCCCGCGAGGAACGCGTCGACCTCGCCGTTGAAGTCGGCCACAGCAGCTTCGCCAAAGGTGGCGTCGGCCAGTCCCGCGAACGGACCGATCGCGTTCGCCTTGATCTGGTCATCGAGCGTCAAACCTCGGTCGCGCAGCGCTGCGACCTCCTGGGTCGCCGTTCTCGATGCCGTGGTGCGATTCGCGCCGGCGATCACCACACGCCGCAGGATTCGCGCCTGCACCTCGCTCTGCCGCGCTGCTGCATCGACGATCTCGACGCCATTTCGCAGCGTCGAGTCGTCCACCGATAGCGCCACGGCCGAGGTCGCATCGAAGAACGACTCGATGACCGCCGTGTACCGCGTGAAGATGCCGTCTGCGAAGTCGCTGTTGGCGGCGCCAGACCCGCCGCGCGCGTCGATGTCCGCACGGATCTGCTCCAGGCCTGCCAGTGCTTCCCATGCGGGCGCGAAAGCGCTCGCGACAGCCGCGCCACGGCCGTCGAGCTCGCCGCGCAGCTCGGCGGCAGCATCGTCGACCAGCGAGCGCGCCTCCTCCTCGCTCCCGACCGGCGGGCCCGCGGCCTCTCGCAACCCCATGAGGTCGATGGCCGAGCGGTTGCGCTCGTCCTGCAGGCGCGTGATCAGGCTGCCGGGGCCGAGCGACGCTGTGGCCAGCTCTGTCTGCGAGCGCACGGACCCGACGTCTTGGACCGCCGAGACGACCTCGAACCCGGCCACCGCGACGAGACCGGCCAGGGGCACGGCCAGAGCCACGGCGAGCTTGGTGCGGATGTGGGTGGCGCGCAGCACGGCGATCTCCCTGTGATCAGCGTCGTCCAGCCCACATGTGGGCCGGGCTCGCGGTGTTGGGATGCGGGTCCGACTGATCCTCCGGTCGGGTTCCGTTCATTTCGGCCTCATTGCGACAGAGGTTGAGGACGGAATCTGCGGACATCACGGAAGCGACGTCGGCAGGGAGGCCGATGGCCCACCCGAGCACGTCTGGATCGGCGGTCAGGAACACGATCTGCCGGCCTGAGCTGGCGTTGCGGACTACCTCCAGAAGGTCGTCGCGCAGGGAGATGTCCAAGCCCCCGAAGGGCTCATCCAACACGATCAGACCCGACGCCCGCTCCAGCAGCGTCGTCGCACCATCGCGCAGGTCTTCCGCGCGTGGACCGTCGGCACCGGTTCCGGCGGCCTGCGCCACCGCGCCGGCCTCATCCACGCGCACCTTGGTGAGCGCCACCACGTCGGTGGCCTCCTCGATCGTCGGCCGGAAGTGGGCGGCGTGAGCCCGCAGGCGCGCGGCCAGCTCCAGCAGCGTCGCGAGAGGCTCACCGGTCGGGCGCTGGTCCCGCGGCAGCTCCTCGGCCAGCTTCCGGGCCTTCCGAGCGATTGCGTCGACAGCTGATTGAGCGCGGTCGAAGCCGACTTCGGCTGCGGCCGCGGCGTCGGTCGCGCGAACAAACATCGCCCGAGCTTCCTGCTCGGCTCTCGCGAGCGTCTGGGCCAGCGCCTCGACCTGCGTGCGCAGCTGCTCGGCCGCGACGAACCGCTTCAGTCTCGTGTCGTCCTCCCCCGCTCGAACGGTGAGCTCTGCTTCCACCGCTCCGACGGAGCGGCTGGCCGACTCCAGCTGCCCGGCTGCGCGCTCCTCGGCGAGCCTGGCGCCGGCCAGCTGAGTGGCGACCTCGGCGAGCCGCTGGCTCACGTCATCGAGCTCGGCGGCGACGTCGTTGGCGGAGGCACGGCTCTGGCGCTGCGCGTCGGCCAGCGAGGCCTGGTCCTGCAGCCACGCAGCCGCGGACTCAGGCAGGCTCACGCCGACAGGCGAGACACCGACGCTTGCCAAGGCATCGCGCAGATCGTGCACGACCTCCGGCGGCACGTCTGGGTGAGCCCGCAGGAGCTCGATCGGCGCCGTGCCTGGATCGACGCCAAGCCGCTCGACGGCGTGAGAGCGCAGGCGTCGCTCTTCTGACTGCAGGTGCTCCAGCTCGGGTGAGCTGCGCTGCGCTCGCAGGAGAGCGTCCCGGACCGCCTTGGCCTCGATGTAGTCGCGCTCAGCCGCCAGGCGCTCGGGCGAGGACGCTGTGCGCTTGCCACCTCCGAGCACCACCTCGAGATAGCTCGTGAAGCCCAGACGGTCCAGCAACGCGGCCTCGTCGGCGCGCGCGCGTTCGAGTCGCTTCTGTGCACTGCCGCGGCCGACCTTCCGGTCGGCCCGCTCCTCCGCCTCCTCGACGGCGCGGTGTGCGGCGTCCAGCTCTGCTCGCTCGGCGGACGAGATCGGAGGCTGAGCCGAAGCTGTGGCGAAGTGCTCCAGCGCCGCGCCGGTCCTCTCGACCTGCTCCTGCGCTAGGCGCATCTCTGCTGGGTCGGGTCGATGCGGCAGTCGACCCTCGAGCTCGACCATGTCAGCGTGCAGGTCGCCGAAGGCATCGGCCAGAGCCTGCGCGTAGGCGTCAGAGCCAGAGTCCTCCGCAGCGGTGGCCCAAGCCTCGAACGCCGCCTGCACCCGGTCGAAGTCCACGTCGGCGTGCAGCTCGCCGGCATCGCAGGAGGCCAGCACCTCACGCAGGTCGGCGCACCTCCGGTCGAGCTGGTCGCGCTCGGCCATCAGCTCCTGCACTCGAGCGACGGCAGCCGTGTGTGCTTCGTGCGCCTCGCGAGTTGCCTGACCCGCTGACTCGAGCTCGCGTCGCAGCCCGCTCTCGTCCAGGCTGGTGCCGGCCAGATCTCCGAGCTCGCGATCCGCGTCCTCCATCGCAGCGCTGGCGGCCGAGCGCTGCTCGAGCACGCGGTCGAGGCTGGCGCGGGCTGCTCGCTGGTCGAGCTGGCGTGCCTCGAGGGTCGCACCGGCCTCGGCCACGGCGGCGAGATGCCCGGGTAGCTCTGCTGCGACCCGCTCAGCCCAAGCCGCACCCTCCATGAAGTCCTTCTCGGACGCCTTGAGGCGCTCCAGACGTGCCATCGCCGCGTCGAAGTCGTGCGACACGCGGGCGGTCTCGGCGTCGAGGCGCGCCCGGACAGCGTCGCGTTGAGCGGACCGCTCGACGGCCAGCCCTGCGGCGGCCTCGGCCAGCTCCTGCACGCCGACGATGGTTGCGACGACGGCCGATCTCAGTGCCTCTCGCTCGGGATCCCCTGCCCTCGCGACCGTGAGGCGCTGGTGCAGCCTGCCGGGTCGGGTATCGGGCCGTGGATCCGTCGTCACGAGTGCACCACCCACCGCATCGAGGCCCACGACACCTCGTGCATCGGGGCTGGTGGGACTCCTCTGGCGCTGTATCGGCCTGGCGGACGGAGATCTTGAATGGCGCTGACCATCCCCGATCTGCCGCGCGGCTGCCGCTACCTTCGACTGTCGATCGGGATCCCGCCGGGGTGCCGCTGATGGAGGACCCGGGTGCCAGGTCGCAACCGTTCCACCGAAGGCGAGAGCACGGTCGATCTGACTCGCCGATACCTGAGCGAGCTCGGGTCATACCCCCTGCTGACCGCGGAGCAAGAAGTCGAGCTGGCCAAGGCGATCGAGCTGGGCCGCAGCGCCGAGGTCGAGCTGGCCGCCGCCGAGCTCTCGAGCAGTCGACGACGTGCCCTCGAGCGCGACCTCAAGGCAGCCGAGGCGGCGCGGCGCACCTTCATCCAGTCGAACCTCCGCTTGGTCGTGTCGATCGCCAAGCGCTACCAGGGCACGGGCATGGCTCTCCTCGACCTGATCCAGGAGGGCAACCTCGGCCTGATGAGAGCGGTCGAGAAGTTCGACCATCGCAAGGGCTTCAAGTTCTCCACCTATGCGACGTGGTGGATCCGTCAGGCGATCGGTCGCGGCATCGCCGACAAGGGCCGCACCATCCGCCTCCCGTCACATCTCGTCGACACGATGGCGGTGCTCGCGAAGACGTCCGCGACCATGCTGAAGACGCTCGGGCGCGAGCCCACGGCAGCCGAGCTGGCCGCCGAGACGGGCCTGCCCGAGGAGCGGGTCAAGGCCGCTCTCAGAGCCGCGCCCGACCTGATCTCGCTGTCCACGTCGATCGGCGAGGACGACGCGGAGCTCGGCGATCTGCTCGCCGATGACAACGCCGAGGCGCCCTTCGAGGCGGCAGCCCTGTCGCTCGCTCGCTCCGACCTGCAGCGCCTGCTCGACTACCTCAACCCGCGCGAGCGCGAGATCCTCGAGCTGCGGTTCGGGCTGCAAGGCGCCCAGCCGCTCACGCTCGACGAGGTCGGTCAGATGTTCAACGTCACCCGTGAGCGCATCCGCCAGATCGAGGCCAAGGCGCTCACGAAGCTGCGCCATCCATGTTCGGCTCGGCACCGACGACTCGTGGCCTCGCTGGGGGGCTGACCGCCTCAGCTGGGTTCAACCGGCCTCGCTGCTGGGCAGCGGCACGGCCTGAGGACTGAGCGAGGAACGGGCGAGCGCCACCAGCGCCCCACTTGTCTCGTGCTGGAGCTCGGGCAGGTCATCGGCCGGGAACCAGCCGGCCTTCACGATCTCGGGCGAGCATGGGCGGGCGAGGTCTGCGGCTTGGCCGGGTGCCAGCCGGGCCCGGAAGACGATGTCGACCCGGCGCGCCTCGGCGTCCACGGCGACAGCCGGCTCCCCGGAGAGCACGATGTCGACCCCGACCTCCTCGAGCACCTCACGACGCGCCGCGGCTGCTGGATCCTCCCCCCGCTTGAGCAGACCGCCTGGAACGCCCCACCGGCGGCGATATGACTGGCGCACCAAGAGAAGCTGGCCGTCGTCTCTCTCGATGAAGCACATCGCGCCGACGGTGAACGCCGGCGCGATCGTGCGAACGACGCGGCGGCGAGCGCGCACGGGTAGGCGCCGGTAGACGCGCAGGGCGAAGAGGTGGATCCGACGGATCACGACTCCCGCACTCCAGCCTGAACGATGTCTTCCTCCGCTGCCCAGAGCGGGTGCTCGACGAAGCGACGACGCTCGCCGAGCAGCGTCGCCAGCAGATCGGGGGTCGCGGCGGCGATCGGGGTGCGCCGAGCGCGATGGTCGACCGTGACGAGCGGCCGGTCCCACGCATCAGCCACGTGGGCACCCGCCTCCTCGCAGATCAGCATCCCGCCCAGGTAGTCCCAGGCACCGTGCGCCCCGATGCTGCAGTCCACATAGGCGTCGAGCCTGCCCCCGGCAACCGCGCAGAGGTCGAGCGCCTGCGCACCCAGCGCCCGGAACTGCTTCCACCCGAGGTACCGAGGCGGGAACCCGGACAGCCCCACGATGGCGCTGCCCACATCGACCGCGCTGGTCGGGCTCAGCGGATCGCCATCGACCCTTGCACCACCGCCCCGTGTCGCCTCGAAGCGAGAACCGCTCGCCTGGTCGACCACGACAGCGGCGCGGGCTCCGTCGGCGTCAACCGCGCACAGGCTCGTGGCGAACCAGGGAAGCCCGCGTGACGCATTGGTGCTGCCGTCGACCGGATCGAGCACGACGACGATCGCCCGATCGGCGTCGTGAAGGCCCGACTCCTCGCTCATCGCGCCGAGCCCCGCCCGATGGAGCACGCTCAGAGCGGCCGCGTCGGCGGCGAGGTCGCTCAGGTACTGACCCGAACGAGTGCCGGCATCCCCCCAGTCGAGCAAGCCGTCGAGGGCGACCCGCACCGCGGTCGCAGCATCGTGCAGCACCTCGAGCAGCAGGTCGTCTCGCACCGCCTCGACCGTAGCGGCGCACCGGCCAGGTCGACGCGACCCGGTATCGGCAATGCTGCGGCGCCGTGGCAGGCTGTGCCCGTGGCAGCGATCGACATCGCCGGGTTCGTGGCGGACCTCAAGGACCATGCCGTCGATCACGGGTTCCACGTGCACGACGAGCGCCACTTCGTCGAGACCTACTCGCTGAGGCAGGCGTGGGAGGTCGATCTGCACCCGGAGGAGGCCTGTGGAGGCCCTGTCGACCTGCACCTCTCGCTCGAGGTCGACCCGCGCACACTGCTGTCCTTCGAGGATCTCGTGATATCGCTGCCGGACGATGAGGATCCATCCGACAGCTTCCACTTCCCGCTGCTGTTCACCTGGTCGCTGCCGCCCCTCCCCTACGGCCCAGACCTGCTCCTGCTCGCCACCGAGCTCGCCGGCGTCGGAGGTGCCGAGCTGCCGCTCGAGGCGTCAGCGATCGACTCCTACCCGTCAGCCACCGACCCGTCGGAGCGGAGCCTGTCGATCGTCGCCCACGTAGAGGTGTCGCTCGCCCGCGTGTTCAGTGGGCAGGAGCAGCTCTGTGACGTGCTCGACCGCTGCGCGGACGTGAGCCACCACCTGCTCGACCGGGCACCCGCCTGGCTCGGCGAGGACCTTCCCTAGCCGCACCTCTGGCTTGCTTCAGCCGCCGAGGTAGACGCTGCGCAGCAGGTCGGTCCTGGCCGCAAGCTCCGAGCCGCCGCCGGAGAAGCGCACCTCACCCTTCTCCATGAACAGCACCCGCTCCGCGTGCTGCATCGCGAGTGTGGCGTGCTGCTCGACCACGACGACGGTGATCCCACCGCGGTTCAGATCCTGGAGGAGGCCCATCAGCTCTTCCACGATGATCGGAGCGAGGCCGAGCGACAGCTCGTCAACCATCAGCAGCGATGGCTCCGTCACGAGCGCTCGCGCGATCGCCAGCATCTGCTGCTCGCCACCCGAGAGAGTGCCGGCCAGCTGCTTGCGACGCTCGCCCATCCACGGGAACAGCTCAACCGCGCGAGCGATCCCCGCCTCGCGCGCTGCACTGTCGTGGCGCAGGAGGTGGCCGCCCAACCGCAGGTTCTCCTCAACGGTGAGATCCGGTAGCGAACCCCGACCGCCCGGCACGTGGGCCAACCCGAGGGCCACGATCTCGTCCGCGGGCATGTGGGTGATGTCCCGACCATCGAAGGTGATGCTGCCGGCCGATACCGGCGACAGGTGCGAGATGGCCTTGAGCACGGTCGACTTGCCAGCACCGTTCGTGCCGAGGATGGCGACGAACTCGCCCTGCGCGATCGACAGCGACACGTCGAACAGGATCTGCACGCGCCCGTAGTGGACGTCGATGCCGTCGACGTCGAGGAGCGGTGTCCCCGGGCTGTCTTCGGTCACGCCGTCGCCCCCAGGTAGCTGCGGAGCACCTCAGGATGGTTGCGCACGTCTTGGGGCGGGCCGACGGTGATCACCGCACCGGAGGCCATCGCGACGATCGTGTCCGAGATGCTCATGACGAGCGGCATGTCGTGCTCGATGACGAGCACGGTCGCGCCGAGGTGCTGTGCGAGGCGCCGCAACAGCGGTCCAAGCGCTTCGGTCTCCTTCTGCGCGATGCCCGACGCAGGCTCATCGAGCAGGAGCAACCGCGGGCGGATGGCGGCCACCGCGGCCAGCTCGCAGAGGCGCAGCATCCCCGTCGAGAGCTCCGAAGGCGGCTTGTCGGCGTGGCCGCTGAGCCCAACGAGCTCGAGAGCCTCATCCGCTCGCTCAGCTGCCTCGGCTTCGTCGAGCCGGGCGCCGGTGAAACCAAGAACGGAGCGGAAGAAGCCCGACCGCGCCATCCGATCGTGCTGGACGGTGCGGAGGATCTCCCTGATCGGCACGGATCTGAACAGCCTGGCGTTCTGGAAGGTTCGTCCCACGCCGAGACCGGCTCTCTCGTAGGCCGGACGGCCTGCCAGGTCGATCTCACCGTCGGTCCGCAGGATGATCTGACCGCTGTCAGGCGCTCGAAACCCAGAGATGCAGTCGAACAGGGTGGTCTTGCCGGCACCGTTCGGGCCGATGATCCCCGTGATGCCGCCTTCGACGACGTCGAAGCTGACTCCGGCGAGCGCATGGACCCCTCCGAAGGACAGGCGCACGTCTCGGATCGACAGGATGGGCACGCTCACCGTGTCACCTCCTCGAGCTCTGCTTCCTGGAGCACCGCGGTCAGGTCGGGCTGCTCCTCGTCCTGCTCCTCGTAGGCGCTGGCCCGGCTCCGAACGAAGCGAGACATCGACGCCAGCCCGCCGGGGTTCACCGCCATGATCAAGATCAACAGCGCACTCGAGAGGATCTGCGGCCAGAACGAGATCGACGTCGCCTCGACCGAGCCCTTTGAGATCTCCGGGTAGAGGCCGAACATGAACGCTCCGATGAACGGGCCGGCTATCGACGCGATGCCGGCCACCACGGCGTTCGCCAGCCAGCCGATCGAGAAGAAGACGCCGGCGTACTGCGTTCCGACACCGCCTAGCTGATACGTGAGGAGCGTGCCGGCCAGGGCCGCGAGTGCCCCCGCAACCGCGAACCCGGTGAGCTTCACCCGCACTGGGCGGATGCCATAGGCGGCGGCGACCGTCTCGCTGTCGCGGATGGCCAGGAACGAGCGGCCCACGCGCGTGCGGTGGATGCGAACCACGAAGACGAACGCTGCGGCCGTCAGCCCGAGGAACAGGTAGTAGAGACGAGTGTCGGTCGCGAGCCACGAGGGCGGCGCCACACGAGTTGCGGTTATGAACCGTGGCACGATCGCTCGCTCTGCCGCGAGTCCGAACGCCAGGGTGGCAACGGCGAGGTGCAAGCCGCGCAGCCTGAGCGCAGGCAGCCCGATGAGAGCGGAGACGGGCAGGGAGAGGAGGACGCCGGTGACGATCGGGAGCGGGAAGGGCAGGTGCAGCACGTTGGCCCCGATTGCCGCACCGGCGCCGCCCACGGCGACGAAGGCCCCCTGGGCGAGCGAGACCTGACCGAGCCAGCCGACGAGGACGACGAAGCTGAGTATCACCAGGGCGAAGGCAAGGCTGAGGTTCACGGGAAGCGTGTAGAAGGCCGGAACGGGGAGAAGCGGGTATCCGAGTGCGAGTGCCACGACTGCCGGCGGGCCGACACGGCGCGCCAGCCGCGCCAGGTTCTGCACACGGGGTCCCGTCGGGATCGCAGCGCGCAGCAGCCGGTATGCCTCCACAGGATCGATGGCCCTGGCCAGCGCTGACTCGGATGCACCGGTGCGCCCCACGACGCCGGTGTCCTCGTCGTCACGGATGCCACGGAAGATCCAGCGTGGCCGCGCCGCAAGGACCACGATCACCGCGCCAAGGGTGAGCACTTCAGGTGCTCCCTGGAAGAGCTCCCGGTTGATGTCGACGAGGTAGTGGCGCACCCACTCCTCGCCCAACCCGATGCCGAACCCGGCCCCGACCGCGATTGGAAACGACACCATCCCTCCGACGATGGCGGCGGCGAACCCCTTGATGGTCAGGAGCAGGAGCAGGTTGGGGTCGCTGGCGATGACGAGGCTCGCCAGCGCGATGCCCGCGATGCCCGCCACCATCGACCCACTGAGCCATGAGATGACCGCGAGCCTGCGCGCCGACACGCCGAGCAGCGAAGCGACGTCGCGATCAGTGGCAGCGGCTCGGATGGCAAGGCCCGTGCTGGTGAAGCGGAAGAACCCATAGACGGCACCCGCGAGCACGACGAGGAGCATGAGCACGCCGAGGCGCTCGTAGGAGAGGTTCACACCGCCGATCGAGAAGGCGGCCTCTCGCGGGAAGATGGCGCGGTCGTTGGGGACGATCAGCTGGTCGGCGCCGTAGAGCTGCTGCGTCACAGCCGACAGCAGCAGAGCCAGCCCGAGCGTGACGATGATGTTCGTAACCATCGCGGCGTCTGCGAAGGGTCGGATCACGAATCGCTCGATCAGCAAGCCGAGGAGGCCCGCGAACGCGAGGCTGATGGGAATTGCAGCCCAGAACCCGAGCTGCACGTCGCGCTCGATGTCGATGTGGAGCGCCAACACGTCTAGATGGACCTCGACGCGACGGCCGGCCACGAGGTCGTAGTGGAAGAAGGCCACGAGCGTGGCCATGGCTCCGTAGGCGAAGTTGGGGACGCGCGTCGCCTTGTAGATGAACACGAGACCCATCGCGAGCAGGGCATAGACGGCTCCGGTCACGAGCCCGCCCGGAAGAGTGCCCAGGAAGTCGGTCACACGAGCTCACCCGTCTCGCGCCGAAGGCGGCGAAGGCCTAGGTGGGTGAGCGCCGACCACCCGATCAGCGCGAGCACCCACGGCCAGGTGTCGGACGCGATCCAGTCGTCAGCGCGAAGGGTTGCCGCGCACGCGATGGGAGCGGTGACGAGCGGCTCGGGCTTGGAGTCACCGAGGCGTGGCAGAGCGGACTTCGGCTCGAGCTGCGGGCTCGGCGCTGGCGGCGCGAAGACCGGCGCCTGGACACCCGCTGTGACGCCGCCAGGAGCGTCGGAGGGGGTCGGGGGCACCAGGTCTCCGATGCCGAACCCACCTATGTCCTCGCTGGCCGTGGTGGAGCTGAAGGCGAACCCGAACAACATCTGGACGCGCTGCGGGTTGAGGTCGGTGAGTCCCGTGATCTCCTGCGGTGGATCGCAGGTGAGCAGGAGGCCCCCCGTCATCGACGACGCAGCCCTCCCGTCGTCGCTGACCCCCAGTGTGGGCGGCGGTCGTTGGAACAGGAAGCCCTGCGGATAGGAAGCGGGGTCATCCAGGACGGCCAGGTCGCAGTCGAAGGCGCTGAGCGCGTCGGCTGCCGCGTCGAGGACCTGGCGCCCGGCCGCGCTCGTCGCCGGGACGACGGCGTCGTCGACGACGATGTCGCCGTCGCGAACCGAGAAGCGGACACCGCCCGCGTCGATCCCGTTCACCGAGACCGAGGCCGAGCTGACGCCCTTGCCCGGTTCGCCTGTGATGGACGAGGAGCTCTCCACCTCGACCGCCGCGACCGTGAGAAGACCGTCGAAGATCTCCATGTCCTGGCCCCGAGCGCTCGTCGTTGCGATCAGCGCGCCCTTCACGGTGCGGAGGTGGGTGTCGCTCTTCACCGAACCAACCGTGCCGATCGCGCCGAGGGCGTCCAGGGCGGTGCGGTCTCCACCCGCCTCTCCCGATCGCGCATGCAGCTCTGCTTCGGGTCCGGCCCCACAGCGAGCAATGGCGTATCCGGCCGTCGGAGCGTCCGCCGTCTCGGGGCGGTTGTCCGTCGGGAAGTAGAACGAGGTGTCGAGAAGTGCACCCGGGTAGAAGCACTCGGTCTGCGGCGGGCGGCTCTCGTCGCCCTTCCGGCTCTTGTCGGGATCGGCGTAGGTGCCGCCGACCACCGCGTCGAGGTGGCTCGGAGCCCCGGCCAGGCCCTTGGCGTTCTCGGATCCCGACGCCCGGCGGATCTCGCCCACCGTGTGTGCCACCGTGCCCGTGCCGACTGGCAGAGGGATGTCGTACTCCACGCGCATCGGGAACGCTTCGGCCTCCGCGCTCAGACCGAAGCCGTCGAGTGTGTCCGCGCCGCTCGCGTCTTGACCTGCGGGCAGTACGACAGCGGCGCCGATGACCGCTATGAGCCCGGCTGCTCCAGCGCCTGCAAGCGGCACCCTGCGCAGCAGCGGCCTGCGCGGCGGGGGCGGGGGCAGCACCGGGCGGGCCGCGTCGAGCGGCGCCAGCTCGGTCGCTCCGGCTGCGCCGTTGACTGCGCCGCGGGCGTAGCCCAGGCCAGCCACGACGAATGCGAGGACTCCGGCGAAGATGCCCCGCACGAGCATCACCCGCGCTACCGACGGCTCCTGCGGGAGCAGCAGACCCGCACCTCGCGCCAGCACCAGCCCGGCGAACACGATGTAGATGAGCGCTTGCCCCCCGATGGGGGCCTTGGCGGAGACGCCGCGAGCCGCCTCCGGCGCGACGACCACGCGACCCACCGACGCATCGAGCTGCCCCCAGCGAGTCGCGACGGCCCCAAAGATCGCGGTGAGGATGCTCACGACCAGGAGCGCGTCTGCCAGCACCTCGCCCTCGGCAAGCGGCGCAGCCGCGGGGTCACACAGCGCGTGGCCTGCGAACAGCACCCACGCGAACCCTGCGTTCACGGCCAGCTGGCTCAGCCCGATCGGGAGAGCGATGTCGCGCCAGCCACGTGTGCGGCTGTCAACCGGCAGCGGACGGGCGACGAGGAACCCCTCCGCTGCCCGTATGCCTGCCGCTCGGCCGGCCGCATCGACAGCCACCGCCACGGCCCCGGCCAGCAGGATCAGGGCTGCGGCGGTCACGACGAAGGGTGCCGAGGCGTGTCCGAGCACGGCGGCGAGCAGCACCGCCCCGCAGCCCGCCCACGCGGCGGCGAGCAAGCCCCAAGCAGATGCGATGCCCCAGATTCGACGCTGGTGGAACGGGTCCTCGACCTCGGTGACGGCGCCCGAGCGGGAATCACCGACGCGCCTGACGCGACCGCTCAAGCGGTCAGCGGCACCCTCATAGAGCGCGATCGGCCAGCCGACGAGCGTCGCCGCCAGCGCGGCCCCCAGGACGATGAGGACGAGCGCGCTGGGCGGCAGCGCTCCGTTGCGCGACCGAGAGATCGCTAGCCCCGCAACCACGAGGAAGATCACGACCTGGGTGATCGCGCCCGCTGTCCTCTTCGATGCCAGGTACTCCGTTGTCGACATGGGAGCATCAAGCGCGACGCCGTTCTCCGCCTTCGCTCTGCTTCGTCGTGTCGGGCGGGCCATCAGCGGTCGAAGATCTTGCAGCCGCTGAAGCGGGCCGGAGGCGACTGCCCGGGGGGCACTGGCGTGACCTGCAGCTGCGGAGTGATCTGGGTCCAGCGCAGCTTGCCGTCGTGCTTCTGGATCTGGATCACGTAGCCGCCCTTGAGGGCGACGTGGCAGGACGGTGACCAGGTCCAGATCGGTTGGTTGGGATCGTCGGAGAGGCCCGGGCGCCAGTCGGTGAAGCCGTTCAGCACCTGGTGGAGCCGTTCGCGCGTGATGTTGTCGCCAAGCTGTGCCAACGAGTCGCGCATGAGAAGCGCAGAGACGAAGTAGCTCATCGTGACCGATGAGTACGACTCGGTCTTCGATGACACGCGCTCGACGTACGCCTTGTAGTCCGGGTTGTCGTAGAGCGCCCCGAAGGCGTCGAAGGCATACATGCCCTCGCTGAAGTCGCCGAGCGCCTCGTGGATCACCGGCACCCCGATGAGATATCCACCCCAACCCTTAGGCGGCTTGTAGCCCTGGATCTGGGCTTCGACCCCGCAGTTGATGACCTTGCCCGCATCGATCTCGAACTGGATGAAGTCGACGCCGGCGTCGCGCGCCTTGCCGATGGCGTCAGAGCAGGAGGTCTGGTCGACAGCGAATGGCGCCAGCACCGGCACGTCCACCCCGTAGGCCTCCCAGTCGGTCGCGACGTCCTCCGCGTACGCTCGCGAGAAGTTGTTGGAACCGGCGTCGAGATAGAAGACAGCGACCGACTTCACCCCGAGGGTCTTCGCCCCGAAGTTCGACAGGTGGTAGCTCGCCAGCCGCTGGGGGCCGCCGACCGGGAACCAGTACGGGTTCGTGAACTCATCGTCGAACTGACCCAAGTGGTACACGGGCACCTTGTTCTGCGCCACGTAGGGGCCCACGCTCGCCGCGTACACCATGGACAGGGCGAAGACCTTGTCGACCTCCAGCAGCCGCTTGGTGTTGGCGAGCTGCTTCGCCGGGTCGGCACCGTCGTCGTACAGCTTCAGCGAGATGCGCCTGCCGTTCACCCCGCCGTGGTCGTTTATGTACTGCACGCCCGCTGTGAAGCCCACAGCGATCTGCTCGCCATACACGGCCGCTGGCCCGGACGTGAAGGTCGATCCACCGATCTTGATCTCGGTGTCCGACACCCCCTGGTCGTAGATCTTCTCGCTGCCTCCCGGCGGCGGTGCCGGAACGCCGCTGCGAGCCCCGGAAGCGGACGCGGGATCTTCGCTCGAGCCGGCCAGGGCATCCGCTGCGTCTGTGGCGGCGCCCTTGGCATCCCCGGTCAGGCTGTCGCTGGATGCAATCCGGCTGCGACCTGTGGAGGCAGCCGTGAGGCCCTCGCCGACCGGCGTCACTCCGGCTGCAGCAGCGATCGAAGCGGCGAGGACCAGGACCGTGACCGCGACCAGATGACCGCGCCAAGGGCGAAGTCTCTCGCTCGCAGAAGTCTGGCCTTCGTCGGGCAAAGCTCGTCCCCCCGTCGTGGCGTCACGCCTGCTGCTGCTTTCGCCATGTCTGTCCGGTTCTCCTTCACAAACCTGAGATCGACGTCAGGTCTTTTGCGCGCAGCATCCCGGCAGTACCGTCGGCCGAGTGGGAGCTGGGGAGCAGACCATCGAGGATCCTGCCGTGCGCGCGGTCCGAGCGGCTGTGGAGGCTGTGGCCTCCGGTCTCGTGCGCAGAGAGGGAGGCGAAGAGCACCCCTTGGGAGCCAAGGGCGCTCGCACCCGGGCGCGGATACTCCATGCAGCGCGGGATGTGTTCGCTGAGCGCGGCTATCAGTCGTCGTCGGTGACCACGATCACCGAGCGGGCGGAGGTCGGCGCCGGCACCTTCTACCAGTACTTCCGCGACCGCAGCGATGTGCTCGCAGCCCTCGTCGGCGAGGGTGTGCTGCTCGCTCTCGCTGACATCCGCCGCTGGGACGCCAACGAGGGGCGCGAGGGGCTCCGCAGCATCGTGCGGGCCTTCGTCGCTGGCTACGCAGCAAACGCCGACTTCCAAGCCGTGTGGGAAGAGGTGAGCCACGTGGAGCCAGCGCTGGCCGACCTACGCCGCTCGCTCACCGACCTCTATGTCGCAGGCTTCGAGGCGGAGCTCAGGCGCGCTGCTCGGCATGGCATCGTGCGGTGCGACCTCGATCCGTCGGAGACCGCACGAGCGCTGACTGCGATGGTCGACCGGTACTGCTTCCAGGTCTTCGTGCAGCGCTCAGGACCCGAGCCGGATGTGGGCGCGACCACCGACCTCCTGACGGATCTGTGGGCGGCCGCGATCGGGCTGCCCTGAGCGCGGCGCCCGTCGGCAAGCGTGCACGTCGTTAGGCTTTCGGTGTGTGCACGGTCCTGCTGAGGTTCGCGCCCGGCGACCGTTGGCCGCTCCTGCTCGGCGCCATCCGCGACGAGTTCGCCGATCGTCCCTGGGACCCTCCGGGGCGCCACTGGGACGGCGCATGGGCAGATCTGATTGGGGGGCGTGACCGGCTTGCGGGCGGCACGTGGCTCGCCGTCGATCCGACGCCGGGCAACCCGGGGGTCGCGGCGCTTCTGAACGGGTTACGACGCCCTCCCCCGCCGTCGGGCACGACGCGGCCCACCCGCGGCACCCTTGCGCTCGAGGCGCTGGCATCCGATTGGCGGCCGACGCCCGAGGGATCAGTCGACTACGACGGCTTCCACCTGTTGACGGCCCGCCTCGACCGGGTGGATGTCTGGAGCTGGGACGGTGAGACGTTCGCCCACAATCGACTCCCGCCCGGCGATCACATCCTTGTCAACCTCGGAATCGACACGGAGGCGGACCCCCTCGTCCCCCACTTCGAGCCGCTGCTCGCGGCCACACCAACGCCACCGCTCGGGCGAGGCGCGCTGAGCGGGGCGGCCTGGGCTGGCTGGATCACGCTCCTAGACGGCGACGGCCTCGATCCCGCCGATCCGCGTGCGCTGATCGTGCGCCGTGAGATCGAAGGCCGCACATACGCCTCCACCTCGGCATCTCTCGTGGCGCTGTCACGTGACCACACGAGGTACGACTTCAACCCGGAGCCGGATGTGGTCGAGCGCTGGAAG
Organism: Actinomycetota bacterium; assembly: GCA_049325515.1. GTDB lineage: Bacteria > Actinomycetota > Acidimicrobiia > Acidimicrobiales > VFJN01 > VFJN01. Next base: position 37,560 of record JBMOLI010000027.1, read on the forward strand.
GAGGTCGGCTCCCACGAGCGGAGCGCGTCCTCGACTGCATGACCCACGATGGGGCGAGCCGATCAGCAGCGCGGCATGGCTGGCCCTTCGTCTCAGAGGGGGAGCGCAACCGAGCCGCCGTCACCCGGTGCGTCGTCCTGAACAGGGGACTCACCGCGAAAGGGCGAATTGGACTCTTGCAGACCAAGGGGCCCAAAGATCCCAGGAGGATTCGGAGCATGCGACTCGGAGGACACCTCAAGGCGCGACTCGCCGCCGTGTTTGCCGCAGCACTGGTGCTGAGCGCGGGTGCTGTCGGTTTCGCACAAGCAGAGCCTGGCCCGAACGGCCACAACAACCATGGGCTTTGCACGGCTTACTACAACGGCTCCCCTAACGGGCAGGAGCACAAGCGCAAGGCCGGCCCATTCGTGGCACTCGAGGAGGCAGCCGATCAGGCTGGCGATGGTGACGGCACCGCAACCGCCGAAGAGGTGGCCTCGTTCTGCGACGGCCTCGTCGGTGGTCGTGCCGGCCGGTAGTTCGTAGCACCTCTTCATCGGGCATGGGCCCAGGCGCTAGCCCCGCCCCATGCCCGTATCAGCGACGGACCGCCGTGGCCATCACGTGCCCGGCGTAAGGATCCAAGTCGAGTGTGATCGAGGCCTCCAGCGCGATCGCTTCGGCGGCCGCCTCGCCCATCTCGGACCGCAACGCCTCGCGTTCCGCCAGGACCGACCGGTAGGCATCTCGCACGGAACCTCTCCATCCGGGAACGGTCTCGTACGCGAGCACGTCGAACCCCTCGCTCTCGAGAAGCGGCCGGTAGTCGCCGATCGGGTCGGTCCACACCGGAAGCCCAGCGATCCTTGCGGCGTCGAGCTCGAACGCAACCATCACGAACCGTCTGCCGGGTCGCAGCACCCGCGCCACCTCGGCCACCGCTGCGGCCTTGCTCGGCGCGTACTGGAGCGCATCAACGGTCATGACGCCGTCGACGGACTCCGAGGCAAGACCGGTGTTGGCGAAGGTGCCCAGCGCGAACTCCGTGCGAGCGCCGAGCCCGAGGGCGCGCGAGCGCTCGGACGCCTTCCTCACGGCTACTGAGGAGATGTCGATGCCGATCAGCCGACTCCCGTGCTCATGCGTCACCCACAGGCCCGGGCCCCCGGCACCACATGCGATGTCGAGAACGACATGGCCGTCGGAAACCTGCAGCGCATCCCCGAGAAGGCGCAGCTGTGCTAGCGGCAGGAAGCTGATGTGGGCGAACGCGTCGGGATAGTCGGAGCCCGTCACGTGCTCGTGCCAGATCCGTCTCAGGGTCGGGCTCTGGCCCCACATCTCGTAGAAGGTGTCGTACCCAGCCGCGATCGGATCGCGATCGTCCGTCACGACAGGCACCCTGTTGGCCGGCTGCGTCGGAGCACTCGGCCCGGTAGCCCTGCCACTACCGGAGCAGGCCGAAGTGGTCGGCGTAGATGTCGGTCACCCGGAACCCGTCGGGGTCGATCGCCATCGGCCCGCGCCGGATCACGACCCGCTCACCGTCGATCGCGAGGTCAGCGACCGCTCGGCCGGAGATCGAGCGAGCGAGCACGAGCTGCAAGACGAACCTGCTCAACGGACGCTCCCACCCCGGCTGATCGACTCCGAGCATCTGGCCAAGGTCGTCGAGCCACGGCCGTTCACGCACCTGCCCTCCAGCCTCCTCCTCAGCGGCTCGAAGCGACACGGCGTGGGCGTAGGAGTTGTGAAGGGGCCAGTCCTCCACCACGTACAGACCTCCTGGACGCAGGCGCGGGAACAGGACCTCGAACGACGCGATCGTCTCGTCGAGAAGGTGAGATGCGTCGTCGATCACAAGGTCGAGAGGCGCGTCGAACTCCTCCTCCACGATCTGTCCGAGGCGCTCCTTGTCGGCCTGATCGACCCCATAGACCGCTCTTACGCGCTCCTCGAGGCCGCGTTCCCGGATGAACCAATCGAGAGCTCCGACCCGCTCGGCGCTGAGCTCGCAGGCAACGAGCTTCCGTGGCTCGGCCAGCAAGGCCAGCAGGGCGGTGCTCCCCCCGCGTGAGATGCCGAGCTCGAAGATCGTGGCCGGCCGTGCATCCTCGAGAAGCTGCGCATAGGCCTCGATCAGCCCAAGCGGCTTGGCGATGCAAAGCTCCTTGCGTGTCGACTCACCTTGGTAGCCGATCCGGAACGCGACCCCATCGACGTCGAATCGAGTGAGGTCACCTTCCGAGAAGCGGATGCGAGACACCACGGGAGTTCACCACAGACCACCAGCTGACGCGTCGATGGCGTCACTGAGTCAGAGGGGTGGGCCCGGCTGGGATCGAACCAGCGACCGAGGGATTATGAGTCCCCTGCTCTGACCACTGAGCTACGGGCCCGGCCGAACGCTATCGGCCCTCGCAGCGTCAGATGACAACTGACTCGCCGAACCCGCGGACTCCGCCGCTCCAACCGAGGTCGTCGCGGAGGCGTCGGCGGAAGACATCAGCAGCTACCGGCTCACCGTGCACGATGCTCACGTTGGACGGTGGCGACGGCACTTGCCCAAGCCAGTCGACCAGCTCGTCGGCGTCGGCGTGTGCTGACAGACTGTCCATGGACTGAACGGATGCGCCCACTCGCACGATCTGACCGAAGATCTTGATGTGGCGAGCGCCATTCACCATCGCCTCACCGCGGGTGCCGGCGGCCTGGAACCCGGTGAAGAGGATGGTGTTCCGGGGGTTCGGCGCCAGCGCCTCGAGGTGGTGCAACACGCGGCCACCGCTCGCCATCCCACTCGCCGCTAGAACGATCGCTGGACCAGGGCGCGCGGTCAGCTGCATCGACTCCTCGACCGTTCGGACGAAGGTGACGCCTCGCCGCATGCGCTCGCACTGAGCGGCGGTGAGCCGGTGCTCACCGGGGAACTCGAAGAACAGCTCGGTCGAGGCAACGGCCATCGGGCTGTTGAGGTAGGTCGGCACGTCCGGGATCCGTCCTGCGCGGCGGAGCTCGCTGAGCAGGAAGAGCACCGCCTGAGCTCGTCCCACGGCGAACACAGGGAGGAGCAACGTGCCACCGCGCTCCATGGTTCGGTTCACCACATCCGCCAGCTCCGACGAGGGCTTCACGTCGGGGTGGCGGCGGTCGCCGTAGGTCGACTCCGTCACGATGTGGTCGGCCGCCGGAAGGGGCTCGGGCGCCCACATGATGGGGTCGTCGGGTCTGCCCACATCCCCCGTGAAGCTCACGGAGCGAGCGCCGTCGCCGATGTGCACCGACGCCGCCCCCAGGATGTGTCCGACGGGGGTGAACATCGCCGTGAAGTCGGGAACGGGCGAAAAGGCTTCGCGTGGAAGAGCCGACCGAAGCTGCTTCAGGCAACGCTCTGCGTCCTGAGTCGTGTAGAGCGGCAGCGCGGGAGAGTGTCGGCTCGAGTGCCGAGCGTTGAACGTCCTGGCATCCTCCTCATGGAGGTGGGCGGAGTCGAGCAGCATGATCCGCGACAGGGCAGCTGTGGCGGGCGTGCACCAGATGTCGCCGGTGAACCCGTCACGCACCAGGGCAGGCAGGTAGCCGGAGTGGTCGATGTGCGCGTGCGTGAGGATCACCGCATCGATCGAGGAAGGCGCGACTGGGAAGGCATTCCAGTTCATCTCGCGAAGTCGCTTGACCCCCTGGAAGAGCCCGCAGTCCACGAGGATCCGTCGCCCGCGCCCCTCGACCAGGAAGCGCGACCCGGTGACGGTCTCGCTTGCGCCCCAGAACGTGATCGTTGTTCCTGTGAGACCCTCCGTGACAGCCACCATCGCAAGTGTCTGGCGCGGCACCCACCCGCACTAGGGCCGATGGTCGCCAACCGGGAGCCGAAGCGCACAGGCCGTCGGGCCGCGACCCTGCACGACTCTCGGCATCGCGACCGGCCAGCTCGCCGTTGGCCCCGCCGATCATTGGTGTCGTGGTGAGCTCCGGGGGCGAGGCTCGAACTCGCGACATTCTGATTAACAGTCAGACGCTCTGCCAACTGAGCTACCCCGGAAGGACGTAGAACGATAGCGGTGCGGCCAGCCCCCCGGCCACATGCCGCCGGTCGGGCCCTACTCGCCGTCTAGGTAGTCGCGGAGCTTCTGGCTGCGGTGGGGGTGGCGCAGCTTGGCGAGGGTCTTCGACTCGATCTGGCGGATCCGTTCGCGCGTGACGCCGAACTCCTTGCCGACCTCCTCGAGGGTGCGAGCCTGGCCGTCGTCGAGACCGAACCGCAGCCGCACCACAGCCTTCTCACGATCGCTCAGCTCGTCGAGAGCGTCGACTACCGCGCGATTGAGCATTCGCCTGGCGGCGGCGTCGGCCGGCGCTTCGGCGGCCTGGTCCTCGATGAAGTCGGCCAGGTTGGAGTCGTCCTCCTCCCCCACCGGAGAGTCGAGTGAGAGTGGGTCGAGACTTATGCGCTGGATCTCGCGCACACGGTCCTCGGTGAGGCCGACGCGCTCGGCAAGCTCCTCCACCGTGGGTTCGCGCTCGAGCTCCTGCACCATCTGCCGCTGCACGCGATGAACCTTGTTGATCGACTCGACCATGTGGACGGGGATGCGGATCGTGCGGGCCTGGTCGGCGATGGCTCGCGTGATCGCCTGACGGATCCACCACGTCGCATAGGTCGAGAACTTGAAGCCCTTCGTGTAGTCGAACTTCTCGACCGCTCGCATGAGCCCGAGGTTGCCCTCTTGGATGAGGTCGAGGAAGTGCATGCCTCGACCCACGTAGCGCTTGGCGATGGAGACCACGAGCCGAAGGTTCGCCTCGATGATCACCTCGCGTGCGTCTTCGCCGCGGCGAACCGTGCGTTGCAGGGCGCGGCGCTCCGCGAACTCGAGCTGGTCGATCTGGCCGGCGGCGGAGAGGTCGGCCAGCCTGGCCGCGGCGAAGCCGCCGGACTCGATGCGCCGCGAGTACTCGACCTCCTCAGCGCCGCTCAGGAGTGGAACACGACCGATCTCCTTGAGGTACATGCGCACGGGGTCGGATGTGCCGGCCCGGTCGGATGTCGGCGAGGACGCCGCGCGCAGCGCGCGCCGGCGTGCGGCGGCCGACCGCGCCGGACGCACCCCGCCGAGCTCAGGGCCGTCCTCCTCGAAGTCACCCGCCGCATGCGCCGCGGCGTCTCGTGCTTCGTGAAGCTCGGCCTCGACCGACTCGGGAGGCGAGAGCGGTGCCGATGGCAGCTCGACATGAGGCAGGTCGTCCTCGAGCTCGCCAAGATCCAGCGGGGGGATCGACTCGTCCAACCGGATGCCAGCGGCCGCCAGCGAGGAGCGAATGCCTTCGATGACGTCGGCGGTGAACTCGATCGTGCGGAGCACGTCGACCACCTGATCCATCGTCAGCTCACCCGTGCGGCGGCCCCGGGCGATCAGCAACGCCAGATCGGTCTCCGGTATCCCCCACGCGGGAAGCATCGGCGTCGCGTCGGTCATGCCCCTTCCTCACCCCTCGAACCGAGCCAGGCTACCAACTCGTTCACAGCGTCACCCGAGGTGTCGTCATCTCGCAGCCGGTCGATCGTCTGTGTGAGCCAGTGCTGGACGCGGAGCAGCTCCATGTCCTCCGGGTCGGCCGCCACTCGGGCGCGCAGCATCCGCACCTCCGTGCGGGTCGTCTCGGTGAGCATGCGGACCACGGCATCGAACGGCTCCGTCGACACCTCCTCGGTAGCCAGGCGAGTCAGCAGCTCGGCGACCGCGGGATCGGCCGCGGCGATCGCCTCGGGCACGGTCGGGTGTGCCATCAGCTCGGTGAACGCACGGGCGTGAAGGTCGCCGACGAACAACGTCTCGTAGAGGATCCAGGGCTCGACGCCGGCCCAGTTGTGAACGACGTGGCGCAGCACCTCCAGCTCGGGGCTGTCGCGTTCCTCGTTGAGACGGGGCGCGGCGACGGAGGGGGGCGGCTCGATCAGAGGCGGTGCCCTTCGCTCACCTCGCTCGGCCTGGCGCTCGCGCGCGACTGGTGCAGGGCGGGCGAGCATCGAGCGCAGGGTGTCTGGCTCGATGCGACAGCGACCGGCGACCTCCATGAGGTACTGGTCGCGGACACCGCCGCTGGGATGCTCGCGGATCACGTCGACGGCGGCCTCGGCGGCGCGCGCGCGACCTTCGACACTGGAGAGATCTGCCCCGTTCAGCACGCGGTCGATGCGGAAGCGGAGGAACGGCACCGCATCCTCCACGGCTGCCGCCAGCCGTGCGGGATCGGAGCCCGCCAGATCCGCAGGGTCGACTCCTGGAGGCAGGTCGGCGACGCTGACCTCGAGATCGTGATCGCGCTCCCACTGGTAGAAGCGCTCGGCCGCGGCCTGCCCGGCTGAATCCGCATCGAAGGCCAGGACGAGCCGACGCGCGTAGCGGCGCAGCAGGCGAACATGCTCTTCGGTGAGCGCTGTGCCGCACGTGGCGACGGCCGCCGGGAGGCCGGCGCGTGCGAACCCGATGACATCCGTGTAGCCCTCGCAGACGATGGCGCGGTCGTCGGTGACGATGCGCGCCTTCGACATGTTCAACGCATAGAGGAGCTTCGACTTCTGGTACAGGATCGTCTCCGGGGTGTTCTTGTACTTCGGGCCCTCGCCACCGGGCATCACCCGTCCGCCGAAGCCGACGGCATCACCGTTGGCGTCGAATATCGGGAACAGGATCCGTCCACGGAATGCATCGGTCTGACGCCCGCTGCGGTTGAGGTAGCCGAGTCCCGTGTCGCGAACCACATCGTCGGGGAGCTTGAGCGCCTTGACGAGCTCATCCCATGCGTCGGGCGCCCAGCCGATCCGAAACGTGCGCACCTCGTCACCGGACAGGCCACGCTCGCGCAGGTACTTGCGGGCTGCCGCCGCGTCGGGCGCTGAGAGCAGTCGCTCGTGATACCAGTCGACCGCTCGCTCCACGGCCGCGACCAGCCGAGCGCGCCTCTTGCGACCCTCGCCCTCGTCCTTGTCGGAGTAGCGCAGCGTGATTCCGGCCCAGCCAGCGAGGAGCTCGACCGCGGCGACGAAGTCGAGGTGCTCGATCTCGCGGACGAAGGTGATGGCGTCGCCGCGGACCTGGCAGCCCCAGCAGCGGTACAGGCCGAGCTCCTGGTTGACGTTGAACGACGGTGTCTTCTCGCCGTGGAAGGGGCACAACCCCACCCAGCGCTGCCCTGAGCGGCGGAGCTGGGTGTACTTGGAGATGACGGCGACGATGTCTGTCGCGGATCGCACGGCCACGATGTCTTCGTCGACGATGCCCACGAGTCGAGACGGTAGCGGGCGGGACCGACGACGATCCCGGGGCGGAACACGGGATCGCGAGGTCAGACGACCCAGGGCTCCCGGGGGACGGCGCTGGGATCGAAGCGCTGCAGCAGCAGGCTCATCGTCACCGTCTCGTTCGGTGCTGCGAGTCCCAGGCTGGCCGCCAGGCGGCTCCGAACCGCGGCTGGGTCGACGCCACCCGCGGCCAGCTCCGCCAAGGTGACCGCCCCATGGCGCTTGGCCAACCGGGCACCGTCCGCCCCCAGCACGAGCGGCACGTGAGCCCATGCAGGCCGAGGCAGGCCGAGCACGTCCGCAACGAGCGCTTGGCGGGGAGTCGTAGGAAGGAGGTCGGCACCGCGCACCACTTCCTCGATGCCCTGGGCGGCATCGTCGACGACAACCGCGAGGTTGTAGGCGGGAACACCGTCGTTGCGGCGCACCACGAGATCGTCCACCACCATCGATACCTGCCCTGCCAGCCGATCGCGCACCTCCACTCGTGTGCCGCCCGCGCGCAGCCGCAACGCCGCCCGGCGTCCATGTGCCTCGCGCTCGGCTCGGTCGGCGTCGCTCAAGTCGCGGCACGTGCCCGGGTAGACGCCGAGGTCGCGCCCGTGGGGCGCTGCGCTGGCCTCCCGGATCTCCCGCCTCGAACAGAAGCAGGTGTAGGTGAGGCCGCGCTCGACCAGAGCCGCCAGCGCCGCCTCGTGTGCGTCGCGCCGATCCGACTGACGCACCAGGGGTTCGTCCCAGTCAAGGCCCAGCGCCGCCAGATCGGCGATCTGACGAGCCGCGTGGTGGCTCCTGGAGGTGACCGGATCGAGGTCCTCCACCCGCAGGAGGAACCTGCTGCCCGCCGAGCGAGCGAAGAGCCAGGCCAGCAACGCAGTCCGCAGGTTTCCCAGATGGAGGTCACCCGTCGGGCTGGGTGCGAACCTCCCCGTAGCCATCCCGCCAATCCTGCCACGACGCCTGATGGCTGAATACGTGGGGAATTCGGCGTTGCCGCCAGATGCCGCGAGCGCGCATCCTGTTCCAGTGCCAGCCCGCCACGTCGTCCTCGTCATCTTCCCGGGCCTTCAGGGTCTCGACCTGATCGGCCCTCTCGAGGTGTTCGCGGACGCCAACGACGAGGTCGGCCACGGCTTCTACCGGCTCACGATCGCCGCCACCCGTACGGGCGAGGTGCGTACGTCCAGCGGGCTGGGGATCACCGCCGACAGCTCCCTGTCCGACGTCGATGGCCCCATCGACACGCTCCTGGTCGTCGGGGGAGACGGCACGCGTGCCGCCTTTGCCGACACGGGGCTGGTTGCCGAGGTGCAGCGCCTCTCGATCGGCGCGCGCCGGGTGACCTCCGTATGCTCGGGCGCGTTCCTGCTGGCCGCCGCTGGCTTGCTCGACGGCAAGCGCGCGACCACCCACTGGCGTGTTTGCGATCTCCTCGCCGAGACCTTCCCTCGGGTGACGGTCGAGCCCGATCCGATCTTTGTGCGCGACGGCAACGTCTTCACCTCCGCCGGCGTGACGGCCGGGATGGACCTCGCGCTCGCGCTCGTCGAGGAAGACCTCGGCCGAGATGTGGCGCTCGCCATCGCACGAAGACTGGTGCTGTTCCTGCGCAGGCCGGCGAACCAGTCGCAGTTCAGCGCGCAGCTCGGCGCGCAGCTGGCGGAGCGCGACGGCCTGCGCGAGGCGCAGCGATACGTCGTAGACGCACCGGGATCCGACTGCAGCGTGGCCGCGCTCGCTCGAGTCGCCATGATGAGCGAGCGCAACTTCACTCGCTGTTTCACAGCCCAGGTTGGGATCACGCCAGCGCGCTACGTGGAGAGGGTGCGAGTCGAGACGGCCCGGCGGCTCCTGGAGGACAGCGACGATGGTGTCGACGCCGTAGCCCGTGCCTGCGGTTTCGGCACCGCCGAGACCATGCGCCGCGCCTTCCTCCGCATCGTCCGCACAAGCCCCACCGAGTACAGGCGACGCTTCCGCGCTGCCTGAGCAACCGAACCACACAAGGAGCCCTCATGGACATCGCCATCCTCCTCTTCGACCGACTCACCGCCCTAGACGCGGTCGGGCCCTACGAGGTGCTGTCCCGTCTGCCCGATGCGACCGTCACGTTCGTGGCAACGGAGCCGGGCCCGAAGCGCACCGACACGGGTCGCCTCGCTCTCACCGCCGACGCGGCGCTGTCTGATCTCCCCCACCCAGACATCCTCTTGGTGCCGGGCGGCCCCGGCCAGGCAGACGCCGAGAAGGACGAGGCCATCCTCGACTGGGTCAGAGCGGCCCACGAGACGTCGACGTGGACCACTTCGGTCTGCACCGGATCGCTCGTGCTGGGTGCCGCCGGGATCCTCGATGGCCTGCGTGCCACCACCTACTGGCTGGCACTGGACGCCCTTGCGTCCCATGGCGCGATCCCCACCGACGAGCGCGTGGTGATAGACGGCAAGGTCGTCACGGCAGCGGGCGTGTCGTCAGGGATCGACATGGCGCTCACCCTGGCTGCGCGCATCGGCGGGGACGACCTGAGCAGGATGCTCCAGCTCGGGATCGAGTACGACCCACAGCCACCCTTCGACTCGGGCTCGGAGGCGAAGGCGCCAGCCCACATCAGCCAGTTCTTCCGGGAGAACTCGCGCTTCGTGCTCGAGGGCTAGCGCCGCTCCGCCGCGAAGCTCCGGGGCGTGTGACCGCAGGCGCCTCAGTCGCGTGCGGCTTCGTCTTCAGCCAGCAGCCGCAGGCCCTCGCCGGTGTGGTCGTCGAGCGCTTCGTCCGGACCGTGCTGGTCGGGCCGGTCGAGCTTGATCGATGCGACGATCGCGACGGTCAGCACCAGGGCGATGACGCCGAGCGAGATCGGCGTGGGCATGTGGTACCAGCGCGAGGCGATCATCTTCACGCCCACGAATGCGAGGATCACGGCCAACCCCGGTTGCAGGTAGTCGAACTTGTCGCGCAGGTCGGCGAGCAGGAAGTAGAGAGCCCGCAGGCCAAGGATCGCGAACGCGTTCGAGCTGAACACGATGAACGTGTGCTCGCTGACCGCGAGGATCGCCGGGATCGAGTCAACAGCGAAGATGACGTCGCTCGTCTCGATGACGACGAGCACAGCGAAGAGCGGGGTGGCCAGCTTCTTGCCGTCGATGCGCACGAACATCGACTGGCCGTGGTACTCGGTCGTGGACGGCACGCGGCGGCGCACGAACTTGAGCACGGGGTTGTGCTCTGGATGGATCTCCTCGTCCTTGTGCTGGAGCAATCGAGCTGCGGTGACGATGAGGAAGCCACCGAACACGAACAGCATCCACTCGAAGCTCTGCAGGAGCTGCACGCCGACGAGGATGAAGACGAAGCGCAGCACCAGCGCCCCGAAGACGCCCCAGAACAGCACCCGGAACTGGTACTCACGGGGCACAGCGAAGTAGCTCATGATCACGGCCCACACGAACACGTTGTCGACCGACAGGCTCTTCTCGATCAGGTAGCCCGAGATGTACTCACCGGCCGCCTGACCCCCCCACGCACCCCACACGACGAACGTGAAGGCGACACCGATCGAGATCCAGATGGCGGACTCGATCGCGGCCTCGCGACTTGAGATGACGTGAGCCGTCTTGTGGACGAGAAGCAGGTCAGCGACGAGGAGCACGACGACGACTGCGAGAAAGGCCGCCCAGACCCAGAGCGGGACGTCGAACTGGGCGAAGTTGCCGCGTCGGCCCTCGCCGGAGGCAAGTAGGGCGATTGGCGTCGATGTGGCGAGCAATTGGGTCCTTCGGGCCGCTAGCGGGAGCTGGATGCGCTGGTCCCCAGGATGGCCTGTGCGGCAGCCAACCTGGCAATCGGCACGCGATACGGCGAGCACGACACGTAGTCGACGCCGGTCTCGTAGAAGAAGGCGATCGAGCGCGGGTCGCCCCCGTGCTCACCGCAGACGCCGAGCTTCAGGCCGCGGTTGGCCGCGCGCCCGCGCTGCGCTGCCAGGGCGACGAGCTCCCCCACGCCCGCCTGGTCGACCGTCTCGAAGGGGTTGTCGCGCAGAAGGCCAGCGCCGAGGTAGGCAGGCATCAAGTGAGCCTCGACGTCATCACGACTGAAGCCGAACACCATCTGAGTGAGATCGTTGGTGCCGAAGCTGAAGAAGTCGGCAACCTCCGCCAGGGCTCCCGCCTGCACAGCGGCCCGTGGCGTCTCGATCATTGTGCCGATCGTGAGCTCGAGAGTCGATGCACCGTCGCCAGGTGTGTCCTCGAGTGCCTCCTCCACCCAGCTTCGCGCCAGCTGGAGCTCCTCACGGCTGACTGTCAGCGGGATCATCACCTCGACGATGGGCTGGCCACCCGCCGCCAGGCGATCCCTGGCCGCATCGAGAAGGGCGCGCACCTGCATCGCGTAGAGGCCCGGCTTCACGACGCCGAGCCGGACGCCGCGGGTACCGAGCATCGGGTTGTGCTCGCTCCAGACCTCGGCGGCGGCCAGCAGGTCGGCCTGCTCGGCGCTGAGACCTGACTCGGCGCGCTGCACTCGCAGCTCCTCCACGGACGGCAGGAACTCGTGAAGGGGTGGGTCGAGCAGCCGCACCGTGACCGGCAGGCCGTCCATCGCCTCCAGGATCGCCGCGAAGTCGCTCTGCTGCGCTATGCGCAGCTCCTCGAGCGCGGCCGCCTCTTCGTCCTTCGTGTCAGCGAGGATCATCCGCCTCACGATCGGCAGCCGATCCTCCGCAAGGAACATGTGCTCGGTGCGGCAGAGGCCGATGCCTTCCGCCCCGAAGCGGCGCGCGACGGCCGCGTCGTCACCCGTGTCGGCGTTGGCCCGCACAGCGAGCTTGCCCCGCCGTATGCGGTCGGCCCAGCCGAGGATGGTGTGGAACTCCTCCGGCGGCTCCACCTCGGCCAATGCCATCTCACCGAGCACGACGTCGCCACTGGTGCCGTCGAGCGAGATGACCTCGCCTTCTTGCACGGTCACGCCACCCGCCGTGAACTGGCTGCCCTCGATCGACACTCCCTCGGCACCGACTACTGCGGGTATGCCCCATCCGCGGGCGACGACCGCCGCATGGCTGACGAGCCCGCCGTGCGACGTCAGGATGCCCTCCGCCACCTGCATTCCGTGCACGTCCTCGGGCGAGGTCTCGTTGCGCACCAGGATGACCTGCTCGCCTCGCTCCACCGCATCGACACATGCATCTGCCGTGAAGTACGCGCGCCCCACCGCGGCCCCGGGCGAGGCCGCCAGGCCGGTTGCGATCACCTGGCGCCTGCCACCCTTGAACTGCGGGTGCAGCACCTGCGAGAGATGGTCGGCCGTGATGCGCTGAAGCGCTTCGGCCTGGGTGATCTTCCAGCCCTTCTGGCGGGTCATGTCGACGGCCATGCGCAGCGCCGCGGTGCCGGTGCGCTTGCCGACGCGCGTCTGGAGCATCCAGAGCTTGCCCTGCTCGATCGTGAACTCTGTGTCGCACATGTCGCGGTAGTGGCGCTCGAGCTTGGCGAAGATCCGGAGCAGCTCCGCGTGGATCGCGGGGAACGAGCGCTTCAGTGCATCCAGGTCGTCGGTGATCCGGATGCCGGCCACGACGTCTTCGCCCTGCGCGTTGAGCAAGAAGTCGCCGTAGGGCGCAGGCTTGCCGGTGGACGCGTTGCGCGTGAACCCGACGCCGGTCCCCGAGCGGTCATCGCGGTTTCCGAACACCATTGCCTGCACGTTCACAGCGGTACCCAGATCGTCGGAGATGTGCTCGCGCCTCCGATAGGCCGCGGCGCGTGCCCCGTGCCACGATGCGAACACTGCTTCGATGGCGCCGCGCAGCTGCGCCTGTGGGTCCTGGGGGAACGGCTCACCGGTGGCGCTCGCGACGAGGTCCTGGTAGCGGCGGCACAGGCGTCGCAGCGTCTCCGCGCTGATCTGGGAGTCGTCCAGCACGCCGTCCCACTCGCGCGCAGTGGCGAGCAGATGCTCGAACTGGTCGCCTTCGACACCGAGCACGATGCGCGCGTACATCGCGATGAAGCGCCGGTACGAGTCGTAGGCGAAGCGGTCGTCGTCCGTCTGGCTGGCGAGCCCGAGCACAGACTCATCGTTGAGGCCGAGGTTGAGGACGGTGTCCATCATCCCTGGCATCGAGAACTTGGCACCTGACCTCACGCTGACGAGCAGGGGATCCGAGGCATTGCCCAGCTGCTTACCCATGGTCCGCTCGACCTTGGCGACCGCCTTCGCGACCTCGCCGTCGAGGCCCTCAGGCCAGCCGCCCGCGAGGTAGGAGCGGCACGCATCCGTGGTGATCGTGAACCCCGGAGGGACCGGAAGCCCGAGGACGGACGTCATCTCCGCCAGGTTTGCTCCCTTGCCACCGAGAAGGTCCTTCTGCTCCATCGGTGGTCGTCGGTGCTTGTGGTCGAACGCGTAGACGTAGGGCACGGGCGCCGAGCCTAGGGGCGAGCCGGCTCGGTCGCAGAGGCACCGGGCAGACGCGCAACGACCGCCACATCCACGGGAGGGACGGATGGCGGTCGCTGCTGGCGAGGGCTGGGCGGGCGGGAACAGCCCTCGTTGCGGCATACCCTAGACGCCTGCCTGAGGGCACTCAACGATGCTCGCGATCTGTAGGCGGTCTGAGCAGTCACAGCGGCCCAAACCGGGCGTTCAGCGCAGTCTTTGCCCGACTTCGCTGAGCAGATCGTCTATGGCCACTCGGACCTGCTCGGTCGAGTCGCGTTCACGTATCGTGACATGCCGATCACTCAAAGTGTCAAAGTCGACTGTCACGCACAGTGGTGTTCCGACCTCGTCCTGTCGCCGATAACGGCGTCCGATGGCCTGGGTCTCGTCGTAGTCGCACATCATGTGGGGCGACAGAAGATCGAAGACCTCGCGCGCGACAGGTGTGAGCGTGTCCTTCTTGGACAGCGGCAGAACCGCGACCTTGTAGGGCGCCAAGCGCGGATGCAGGCGCAGCACCGTGCGCGCCTCACCGTTGACCTCGTCCTCGTCGTAGGCCGCCATCAGGAACGCCATCATCGTGCGGGTGGCGCCCGCGGCCGGCTCTATCACGTGCGGCACGTAGTGCGCGTTGCTGGCCTGGTCGAAGAACTCGAGGCGCTCACCCGAGTGCTTGGCGTGTTGCGTCAGGTCGTAGTCACCGCGGTTGGCGATGCCCTCGAGCTCGTCCCAGCCCCACGGGAACAGGAACTCGACGTCGGAGGTGCCCGATGAGTAGTGCGACAGCTCGTCGGCTTCGTGCGGTCGAAGGCGGAGCAGCTCAGCGGGCATTCCGTGCTCCACGTACCAATCGAAGCGTTGCTTGCACCAGTACTCGTACCAGCGCTGCGCCTCGTCGGGAGGCACGAAGTACTCCATCTCCATCTGCTCGAACTCACGCGTTCGGAAGACGAAGTTGCCTGGCGTGATCTCGTTGCGGAAGGACTTGCCGACCTGAGCGATGCCGAACGGTGGCTTCTTGCGCGACGTCTCGAGCACGTTCTTGAAGTTGAGGAACATGCCCTGCGCGGTCTCAGGTCGGAGGTACACCTCGTGGCCTGCGCCCTCGACCGGGCCGGCGTGGGTCTTGAACATCAAGTTGAACTGGCGCGCCTCGGTGAAGCTGTCCTTCGCAGCACAGCTCGGGCAGGTGCCCTGGTCTTCCAGCTTGTCGAGCCGGAACCGCTCGTTGCACACCTTGCAGTCGACGAGCGGGTCGGTGAAGTTGGCCAGGTGGCCCGATGCCTCCCACACCGCTGGCGGGCTCAGGATCGAGGCATCGATGCCCACCACGTCGTGGCGCAGCTGCACCATCGATCGCCACCACGCCTCCTTGACGTTGCGCAGCATGAGCACGCCGAGCGGGCCGTAGTCGTAGGTGCTCCGGAAGCCCCCGTAGATCTCCGCCGACGGGAACACGAACCCGCGCCGCTTGCAGAGGTTGACGACCTTGTCGAACAGCGAGGGATCCGGACTGGCGGGCATGGGCCGCAAGGCTACCGGTGGCCACTGGCGCGACGATCACGAGATGCCGGATGAGACGGACCGCCCCGAGGACCCGGTGGTAGAACGGCCCGATGGCATCGCCCTACGAAGCTCCCGACCCCACGGCCGTCATGTGGAGGCGGGTTCTGGCCGGCCTGATCGACGCGGCGCTGATCCTCGTCCCTGCATTCCTCCTGGTCACCGCCGAGTTTGAGTACCACACCGTCGACGCGCTCACGATCTCTGGCACGACCGGCGAGCAGTTCTGCGATCGTCAGATCGACGAGGGCAATTTCTGCGTAGACATGACCGAGGTCGAGTCGGTCGAGGCGGTGTACTTCGCTGAGGAGATCTCGCCGACCGCGACCATCTACTACTGGGGCGGCACGTTGGCGATGCTGGTGATCCTCCAGGGGCTCACTGGCTTCACGATCGGCAAGCTGCTCACCGGTGTCCGTGCGGTGCGCGAGGACGGCCGTCCGCCCGGGCTCGCCAAGGCGTTCGTGCGCTGGTTCCTCTGGATCGTCGACGCGTTCCCCTACTTCATCCCGCTGCTCGGGCCGATCGTCGCTCTGACCACGCAAGGGCACCGGCGCGTGGGGGACATGGTCGCCAAGACCTTCGTGGTGCGACGCAGCGCGGCCGGCGCTCCCATCGCAGTGCCCGGCCTCACCGCAGCACCGTCGATCGCAGTGCCCTACTCGACCACCGGGCCCTGGGCCGGTCCGAGCGAGGCGCCTGCCGATCCTGGCGCGGCGGGGTGGGCAGACCCGGGAGTGGGCGGTGCGCCGGCGCCACCTCCTCCGCAGGCCGGTGGCCCGCAGTGGGATGCGGCGCGCAACACCTACATCCAATGGGATCCCGCGCAGGCCAGATGGCTCCAGTGGGACGAGGCTGCCCGCTCCTGGTCGACGATCCCCGAGCAGTAGCGCGCCGTCCCGATGCGGCGCACGCTCCCCCTGCTGGCGGCGATCGCGAGCATCTTCCCGGCCTGCGGCGGGGACGAGTCCGCCGGCAGGACCTCCACGACCACGAGCAGACCTGGGACCACCATCGCCCCACCGACCTCGGACGACACCTCGACGTCAGCGCCACCACCGTGCGAACCCGTGAGCATGCCGGAGACGGCCTCCCAGGTCAGCGAGGCGACGGCGGAGGTGGATGGCGACGGAGCTCCGGACACCGTGCGCGCGTACGTCCTGTCCGATGGCGACTGGCACTTGCAGGTCACACTGGCCGCCGGCGGCGGAGACGACCTCGCCATGGCCACCTTCGGCGAGAGCACCGTCGCGGTTCTGGGGGGTGCGGATGTCGACGGTGACGGCCGTGACGAGATCTGGGCACGTACTGGAGCAGGCGCGTCTGCGACCATCCTCGGACTCGCCACGTTCCGCGGATGCGCGCTCGAGCGCGTCGTCTTCGAAGGGGGCGACCCAGCGGAGCTCCCCGTGGGAGGCAGCGTGGGCACCGCATCGGGCGCGGAGTGTGACGCCCGCGTCGACCCGACGGCACACATCACGACCTACGTCGCCTCCAACACGGGAGGAGACCAGTACGAGGTGACGGCCACCGAGCACTCGCTCGAGGGCTCGGTGCTGGTGCCCCGCGGCAGCACCACGACGAACACCTCCATCGGGGACGACCTCTTCGGCCGTGCCACGCGCTTCTCGTGCGGCGACCTCACGCTCTGAGGCGACTGAGCGCGGGCCTCAGCCGTGGTCGAGTATGGCCACAGATCTCAGCCGGCGCTCCAAGTGGTGCTCCATCGCCCGAGTGGCCAGATGATCGATCTCGACCGTGGCGGGCGAGGGCTGCGCGTTGAGCGCAGAGCCGAGCCGGCCTCCCAGGATGTCGCCGAGCAAGGCGAGCGCCGCCGGCGACACTGGAGAACCGGCTCGATGCTCGGTGCATCGAACCCCCCCGGCGTCGACGTCGAAGGCCACGAGATCCTCGCTCCTGCCGCACTCGACGCACGCGTCGATCATCGAGCCGAAGCCTTCGAGTGCCAGAACCTTGAAGTAGAAGGCGGGCACCACCAGCGGGCCGCTGTGCCCTGCGAGCGCGCGCAGCGCGCCAAGGAGCATCTGGTACAGCGCCGGGTTCCCCTCCCCCTCGAGACTCAGCTGGTCGGCCGCCTCGAGCATCGACACGGCACGCGTCAACCGGTCGAGGTCTTCGCGAATCGAGCGGAAGTGATCGATCGTCTCGGCCTGGTCGACGATGTGCAGCTCGCCGCGCCCCTCGTAGAGCTGGAGCTGGAGGTGGGTGGGCGGCTCCAGGCGCGCACCGAAGCGGCTCTTCGTCTTGCGCACGCCCTTGGCGACGGCCCGAACCTTGCCGTGTCGACGCGTCAGCACGCTGACCACCCGATCGGCCTCGCCCAGCTTGTGGGTGCGCAGGACGATGCCTTCGTCCCGGTAGAGGGCCATCGACTCGAGCCTATTGCTCGGGCGGGTGCTGCGGCTCGACTCCGCCGAAGCGGCGATCCCTCCTCTGGTACTCACGCACGGCCTCGAACAGGTCTTCGCGCCGGAAGTCGGGCCACAGGGTCTCGGTGAAGATCAGCTCGCTGTAGGCCATCTCCCAGAGGAGGAAGTTCGAGATGCGGTGCTCACCTGATGTGCGCACGACGAGGTCGGGATCGGGCATGTCGGGCGCGTAAAGCCGTGAGCGGATCGCCTTCTCGGTGATCTTCGATGCAGGAGTCCCCTCAGCCACCAGCTCCTGGACCGCATCTACGATCTCGGCGCGGCCGCCGTAGTTGAAGGCGAAGGTGAGGGTCATGCGCCGGTTGCGCGCGGTCATCGCCTCCGTGTCGTCGATGTGGCGCTGCACCCGCTTCGGGACTCGCCAGCCTCTTCGCCCGATGAAGCGCACCCGTACACCTTTGCCGTTGAGCTCGTCGCGACGGCTCAGGAGCAGGCGCTCGTTGAACGCCATCAGGTAGCGCACCTCGTCTGCCGGCCTACGCCAGTTCTCGGTGGAGAAGGCGTATACGGTGAGCCACCTGAGCCCGAGCTCGAGGGCTCCTTCCACTGCGTCGAAGAGCGCCGCCTCCCCGGCGGCGTGACCCTCGGTGCGCTTCAACCCTCGGCGCGTCGCCCAGCGCCCGTTCCCATCCATCACACAGGCCACATGCGCCGGAATGCGATCGGGGTCGAGGTCGGGGGGCAGCACGACGCGAACCTACTGGTCCGCCGCCCGAGGTCAGGTGAACGAGGTGAGGAACAGCGAGTCGAACGCCAAGCCCCATGGCGGGCGCAAGAAGCCCAGCGCGCGGACGTCCTCGAACCAGCGAGCGAACGGCGACCGCTGGCTGAAGGTGCCGCCGCCGAGCACCCGTGTCAGGCGCAGCAACACCTGCTCCCCAAGCTCGGCGACGCACTGCTTGGCGCGGAGAGCGTCGTGCAGGGCGGTCGGCGCGTCGCCCAGCTCGAGCGCTCGCAGCGCACCCTCGTAGGCCTGCACTGCGAGCCAGTGGTCTGCCTCGGCTCTTGACCATTCGACTTGCTCGTACGGTCGCAGCTGGTCGACTTTGCCGCTCAGCTGCCCGCGCGCCAGACCCACCGCTTCGTCGAGCACCCCGAGCACGACTGCGGTGAAGATGGTCGAGATGAAGGGCGCTGCGGCGAGCGTGACCGCTTCCAGCGGACCATCCCAAGCCATGCGCACGGCAGGCGCGCCGGAGAGTCGCATGGCGTGGCTCTGGGTGGCCGCCATGCCCATGCCGTCCCACTCCGCGAGCAGCTCGAAGCCCGCCGTGCCGTCCCACGGCCGGTCTCGTGTGTCGAGCACGAAGACAGCGGGGCCGGACTCCCCCGACGCGACGGCGGTCGTGATCATTCGATCACAGACGCCCGAGCCACTACCGAAGTGCTTGTCGCCGGACACGCCGAAGAGCGCCCCCGTCAGGAAGGGCTCTCCGTCAAGGGGTGTGGCCACCGCCTTCGTGCGGGCGATGTCGCCCCCGCTTCCGGGCTCCGACGTGATCGTGCCCCACTGCTCGCCGGAGAGCACGCTGTCGTACACGGCCTGACGCTGCTCGCTCCACGCGCCACTCTCCCCGCCCGGGCCGAGGGTCCAGTAGCTGAGGACGGCTGGATGCATCGACGAGACGAGTGCCACCGATGCGTCCGCGCCCGCCAGGTTTCGGTACACGGCACACAGTGCACGCGCCGATTGCGGGCCGTCCCACGCACCGCCCGACGCGCTCGGCACCCCGAGGCGAAGCAGGCCGGCGTCGCGCAGAGCGTCGAAGTCGGACCTCTCGAGGTGCCTTCGCGCCTGGCGCGTGGGGCGCTCCGCGCGCCAGATGTCGGCGATCACCGACACATCCGAGGACACCTTCGCCAGGTCAGTGGGCTTCGACATGGCGGACACCGTAGGCCCCCCGAGAGCGGGGCCGGGTTGGTCAGCTCGCCTTGCGGAGCGTGTTGGAGTCGGTGTGGGGGAAGGGCTCGCTGAACTCGGTCATGCGCAGCGTGGTCTCCTCGGAGTAGCTCCAGGTTCCGTCCGCGTTGGCGGTGATGGTCACCGTGTAAGCCGTGGAGCTGGCGTGCTCCCCCAGATATGTGTTCTCGGAGATCCCGTAGCGGGGGTCGCCGAGCTTGGCCGTGAGCGTGAACGACGTGGCGTCTGCGGCCACCCCGGTGGCCCCGGCGAGCACAGTGATGCCCCGCGGGACCACGAAGCCGCGCAGCACTTCGCCGGCAGCGGCGTCCCACAGCCAGTAGCCGACCTCGGTGTGGAACGGGTTCTCCTCGTCGCCGCGCCACATCGCCGACTTGTAGTCGAGGCCGTAGAGCGACTGCGTGCCGTTGTCGACCGGACCGAACGGCTTCATGGTCAGGCGCTCGAGGTAGGGCGTCGAGAGCACCTCGCCCTTCGAGTGCGAGAAGGCGCTGTCGAGACCGCCTTCGCCTTCCCATTCGCCGATAAGTGCTTCAAGTGGACCCCACAAGCTCATGACCGCAACATAGCGACCCGGAGAGGGGTAGGTCGCAACTTGCCGACGTCAGCCACCCATGCCTGCCTCGCGGGCGCGCACGATTGCCTCGGAGCGACTGCTCAGCTCGAGCTTTCCGAATATCCCGGAGACATAGTTGCGGACGGTCTTCTCGCTGAGGAACAACGCCCTGGCGATCGCGCCGTTGTCCAGCCCACGGGCAAGCTGGTCGAGCACGTCGCGCTCCCGGTCGGTCAGCGTGGGGAAAGGCCGCGAACCACCCGTCGAGGTCTCTGTCAGCAAGCCCCCCACCTTGCGCGCGATCGGCTCACCGATGATGAGGTCGCCCGCGTGAACAGCACGAATCGCCCGGGCCACGTCCTCCTGCCGCGCGCCCTTCAGCAAGTAGCCGCGGGCCCCCACGCGCAGCGCCGCCGAGACCCAGTCGTCGTCATCGAACATCGTGAGCACCAGGACTCGCACGTGGGGTGCAGCCTCGGCCAGCAGCCGGGTGGCCTCTATCCCGTTGGTGCCGGGCATGTGCAGATCCATCAGCACGACATCCGGGTGGGCCTCGAGAGCGGTGCGCACCGCCTCGTCGCCGGTTGCCACAGCCGCCACGACCTCGATGTCGGGTTCGCTCGTCAGCAACGTGGTGATGGCGCGCACGAACACCGCGTGGTCGTCGGCCACCAGCACGCGGATCATGCGCGGGCCAGGTCTGGAGGAGCGCCGTGGAGGGGCAGCACTGCGGCCATCAGCGTGCCGCCTTCGGGCCGAGCCCGGATCCGAACCCGTCCACCGAGCTCTTCGGCTCGGTTGCGCATCGACTCGAGGCCGATTCCGGATGTGGAGTCATCGGCGATCCCCCGGCCGTCGTCCTCCACCATCACCTCGATCGCATCGTCTTCGCCGCCTGCCGGCGAGAGTCGTACCTTGCACTCGCTGGCGTCGGCGTGGCGCAGCACGTTCGTCATCCCCTCGATGGCTATCCGGTAGGCGGCCACCTCCACGGCCGCCGCCATCGTCGGCAGCCCAGGATGACCGCTGACGTCGATCGTCACTGCGGACCCATCGGCTCGCCGCGCACGCGCGGTCATGTCGAGAGCCTGCTCTCGCAAGGCCGGTATCAGCCCCAGCTCATCGAGAGCCGGAGGTCGCAGCCCAGCGACGAGCCGACGGATGTCGGCGATCGCATCGCGCAGAGCCTGATCGAGGTCGTGGAGCAGCGTCGAAAGCTGAGGATCGCTGGTCAGCCGGTTGGCCGCCGCGTCGAGCCCCATCGCCACGCTGGCCAGCGTCGGCCCGAGGCCGTCGTGCAGATCGTGGCGCAGCCGGCGACGCTCCTCCTCGCGGGCCCGCACGATCAGGCCCCGCGACCGAGCCAGGTCCTCCGCGGTTCGCGCCGCCTGCACCACCGCGCCCGCCGCACCGGCGAGATCGTTCAGGAGACGCAGCTCGGCGGCGTTCGGCGAGGATGCGCCCTCGGCATCGTGCACCACCAGCTCAGCCACCTGCCGGCCCTCGAACAGCACGGGAAGTCGGCGCGCCGCCTCATCGCCGGAGGAGTGGTCGCCAGCGTGAGCGCCGACGACTCGTTCACCGTCCGCTGCGAGCCACTCGACCGAGACGGCCCGCAGCTTCAGGGACGAGCGAACGACCTCAGCGACCACCGCCAGCGGGTGGGTGTCGGGGCCTCCGAGCCTGCGGTTGAGACCCGCCAGCGCGCGGTACGGCTCGTCACGATCGCCGAACACCCACCGGTCGACGACTCGCTGCACCGCGGCACGCACCGGCTGGAGCGAGATCGCCACCAGCCCCGTTGCCACGACCGGCCCGACCCCGACTCCGTCCTGCAGCGCGACGGCGAACACTCCAACGACGGCGAAGTAGAGCACCGCGGACAGCACCGTCACGCCTGCGTAGAAGGCGGTACGGCGCACCACCGCACGGAACCCCAAGGTGCCGTGCCGCAGCACGCCGAAGCCGAGGGCAAGCGGCAAGAGCATCGCCGGCACGAACTCCGCCTCCGGCGAATCGAAGCCGTCGAGCCAGCCCACCAACCGCGCGAATGAGATCAAGCCCGGCGCCGAAAGGAGAACGATGGCGACTGCGAACAGCGCATGTCGCCGACGGTCAGCGGCCGACATCCGAAGCACCCGCGCTACGAGGTCGACTTGGGCGACGAGCGCCACCACGAGCAGCGTCTCCAACAGTGTGGGGAACCAGCGTTGAAACGGCTCGGTCCACGATGCTGGAGCCCCGGTCTGGAAGTCGATCGCAGCGAACGACAGTGCGTTGCAGAGCCCCGCGGCGAACACGACCCCGGCCGCCACCGCCCATGCGATCCGACGCGGGTTCGACACCCCGCGCAGCACCCGTCCCGTGGGGTAGGCGAGAGGCACCAGCACGAGGAAGATGCCCCGCGACCACACCCAACCACCGCCACCCGCGAACAGGATGACACGGGCAAGCGATCCCGGATGCAACCAGCCGCGGTCGATCGTGGCAGACAGCAGCGGGGTCGCCCACACTGTGCCCCCGGCTGCGACGAGGAGCCATCCCATCGCGTGGCGGGGCGCCCGGAACACCACGTAGGCACCCATGGCGACGAAGGGAGCCCCGAGCGCCAGCTGCCAGGACTCGTAGATGTTGTGATCGGGAGGGCGCTCGGCGAGCCCCGCCTTGGCGGCGAGGGCCACGACCGCGGCCGAGACGGACACGGCGAGGCACGCGACGAGCACCGAGTCGGTGCCGCGCCACCCCCGAGTGCCGCCCATGGCCGCGATCGTAGGCCCCGATTCCACCGGATCAGCCGCCCGCTGTCGCGAGGACTGCTTCGATCGCCTCGTCCACCTTCGGCTGATCGACGTCGTGCATCTGACCGATCCAGCGCTCAGCCTCCGTGAGGTCGCCAGCCGTCGCGCTCTCCAGCGCTTTCTCGAGGTCGGCGGCCACCACATCGAGCGCGTCGGCCACGGCGAACACACCATCCTTCAGCTCGGTTGGAGGATCGCTCTCGCGGATACAGGTCGAGAGCGACGTCACCATCTCAAGCGGCTCCGGCAAGAAGGCCGCCCAATCCGTAGCGCTCGGCTCAGGGTGCTCTCCGAGGAAGATGTCGAAACCAGGCTCCTCGCCTGGGCACTCCGCATCGATACGAGCGCCGAACTCCTCAGCGGTCTCCTCGACCGCGGTAGTGGTGGTCGCAGCGGTCGAGTCGTCATCGCCGCACGCGCTTGCCGCCATCAGGGCCACCGCCACGGCGACGGCCGGCCTCATCATCGGGTTCATGTCGTCCTCCATCGTCACGCCCGGCCCGTGCCGGTTTCGGCAGCGTGCGCCTCGTCGTGTCCCGGGCGCATCGGACGCCGGTCCCGAAGGTGTCCCGACGTCGAGCGCCGATCGCCGTCGTCGGCGCGGGCGCCCAGGCGAGCGCGCCTTCCCCAAAGGGCTTACGATCCGGCGGTCACCACCAGATGGGAGCCGCACATGGTCACCGAGAACCTCGCCAGAGCATTTGCATCAACTCGCGCCGTCCTGTCGAACGTCACGGCCGACGACTTCGACAAGCCCACGCCGTGCAAGTCGTGGGCCGTCCGCGACCTGGTCAATCACATCGTCGGAGGCGCCCACTTCTTCGCGGCCAGCACCGAGGCGGGCGTTGCCCCCGAGGGCGAGGAGACCGACTGGACGGCGGGCGACATCGTCGCCTCCTTCGACGAGGGCGTGGCCCGCGCGGTGGCCGCCTTCGACGCGCCGGGCGCGCAGGAGAAGATCATCAAGCTGCCGTTTGGCGAGTTCCCCGGCGCCGCGTTCATGGGCCTCGCCACGAGCGACACCTTCACGCACGGCTGGGACCTCGCCAAGGCCACGGGCCAGTCCACCGATCTCGACCCGGAGCTGGCGGACCAGATCCTGCAGATGGCGTCGATGATGGTGCCCGATCAGTTCCGCGGTGACGAGCCGATGCCGTTCGGCCCGGCAGTCGAGGCTCCGGCAGGTGCCTGCTCTGCGGACAAGCTCGCCGCCTTCTTCGGCCGCAAGCCCTGATACCCGTCGACCTGAGTCGACCGCGGATCTTGACCGGCCGGTCAAGTTTCGCCTTGACTCAAGGCCGATGACGACGATCGACAAGGAAGCCATCCGCCGGAAGTACGCCGAGGAGCGGGCCAAGCGCCTGCGCCCCGATGGCAACGCGCAGTACCTCCAGCTGAAGGACCAGCTCGCCCACTACCTCGACGATCCATACACCCCTGTCGCCGAGCGTGAGCCGAAGACCGACCACGTCACCGTCGCCTTCATCGGAGGCGGCTTCGCCGGGCTGGTCACAGGCGCGCGCCTCAAGGAGGCGGGCGTGGATGATGTCCGCATCATCGAGAAGGGCGGCGACTTCGGGGGCACCTGGTACTGGAACCGCTACCCGGGAGCTCAGTGCGATACGGCGTCTTTCGTCTACATGCCCCTGCTCGAAGAGACCGGTCACATGCCGACCGAGAAGTACGCGCACGCGCCCGAGATCTTGGAGCACTGCCAGCGCATCGGGAAGCAGTACGGGCTGTACGACAACGCCCTCTTCCACACGGAGGTCAAGGACCTCACCTGGGATGGCGACCGCTCGTGCTGGGTCATCCGCACGAATCGTGGCGACGCCTTCACCGCCCAGTTCCTCGCAATGGGCACCGGCCCGCTGCATGTGCCCAAGCTCCCAGGCATCCCCGGCATCGAGTCGTTCCGAGGCCACTCGTTCCACACAAGCCGTTGGGACTACGAGTACACCGGTGGCGATCCGCTCGGCGCACCCATGGAGAAGCTCGCTGACAAGCGAGTGGCGATCATCGGCACCGGCGCCACCGCGGTGCAGTGCATCCCCCACCTCGCTCGCTCGTGCGGCGAGCTGTTCGTCTTCCAGCGCACCCCGTCCTCCGTCGACGTCCGCGACAACCGGCCCACAGACCCTGAGTGGTTCGCTGAGATCGCGACCCCGGGCTGGCAACAGCGCTGGCTCGAGAACTTCACCGCGATGCAGACCGGGGGAATGGCCGAGGAAGACCTCGTGATGGATGGCTGGACCGATCTGGCGCGTCGGGTGCGCGAGAAGATCCTGAGCCTGCCCCCCGAGGAGTTCACCCCGGAGGGGATGATGGCTGCCTTCGAGGACTCCGACTTCGAGAAGATGTCCGAGATCCGAGCGCGGGTAGACGCCATCGTCAAGGACCCGGACACCGCGCAGAAGCTCAAGGCCTGGTACCGCCAGCTCTGCAAGCGCCCGTGCTTCCACGACGAGTACCTCCAGGCGTACAACGAGCCCAACACCCACCTGGTCGACACCGACGGCAAGGGCGTTGAGCGCATCACCGAGAGCGCCGTCGTGGTCGCGGGGGTGGAGTACGAGGTCGACTGCATCATCTACGCATCAGGCTTCGAGGTGGGCACTGACTACACGCGGCGCGCGGGCTACGACGCCACGGGCCGCGATGGCCACACCCTCTCGGAGCACTGGGCTGGTGGCATGCGAACGAAGCACGGCATCCATGTCCACGGCTTTCCCAACCTGTTCATCGTGCAGGTGTCACAGGGCGCCAACCTCATCTCGAACGTGCCCCACAACTTCGTCGAGGCGGGCAAGACGATTGCCACCACGATCAGGCACGCCATCGACAGCGGGCACCGAGAGGTCGAGGTGACCCAAGAGGCAGAGGACGCCTGGATGGAGCTGCTCCTGGGTGGGCCCAACCTCGGGATCATCGGTTCGGCCGACTGCACGCCCGGCTACTACAACAACGAGGGACAGCCGGGCGGGGTTGGCCGTGAGTGGTTCCTGGGCTACCCCGGCGGAGCGACGGCCTACTTCCAGTACATCGACGGTTGGCGCAACAAGGGGGACTTCGAGGGCCTCGAGTTCCGGTGAGCTGCGCACGTCGGCGCACCTAGGTGGTGATGTGCACGACCTTCGTGCGGCTGGTGTGGCCGCGTGTGATCTCGACATCGCGATGGGGCAGGCCGAGGTGATCGGCCAGGAAGCGCACCAGTTCGGCATTCGCCTTGCCGTCCACGGCCGGGCCGGCGACGCGGATCCGCAGCGCATCTCCGTGCGGCCCCACCACGCCTGACCTGCTGGCCCCCGGCTGGACGCGGATGGTCAGCGACCATCCGTCAGCTACGCGCCGAGCCCAGGGCGCGTCAGCGTCGAGCACATCGGTCACGGGGCCAAGTGTGCCGCCGGCCGCAGCTCGGATCCCATCTGGACCGTCCACATGTTCAGGCGACGTCGGCCAAACGCTCGCCGACGCGCTGCACCACCTTGCGGACTGCCTCCGGGCGCAGACCATGGTCGACCCCCACCGTCACAGCGGGCGAGCGGTTGCCTGCCGCCTTCTCGATCTGCACCCCGAGCCAGATGTCAGCGTCTCGCTCGCTGGCGGCCACGCTCAGGCGCTGGTCGAGGCGCCGCGCGGCGGGGTGGCTTTGAGCCAGCGATCGCAGCGCGGCACGCGGGTCATCGATCCGTGGCAAGGCCGGCCGAGCTTCGATCTCGAGGTGGCTCTCGTCGAGGTCTCGAGCGAAGGTTCCCACGTGGTCGTGCACCAGCGCGGCGATGCGATGCCGAGCCCACACCCACGGGAGCGCCCCGTCGGGCTTCCACGCCGGAGCGAGCCTTCCGAGATCGACCGCAGCATCGAGAGTGAGGTCGAACAGGTCGTCGCCGCTGATGTGCACATCGATGCGGCGGGCCTCGCCGCGCAGCATCCGCGAGATGCTCGGCTCCGCAAGCTCGTGCAGGTCCCACACTGCGGACCGCTCGCCCGCCACGATGCGCTCCATCACAGCCGCCACGCGATCGCGCAGCGGCTCGCTGCTCGCGGGGCATCCAGCTCGCTCGTCATCCGCGTCGATCGCCCGCTCAGCATCCATGAGCCGCAACCTACGAATCGGGTGTGACAACGATCCCTGACCGGCCAGCCGGGGCTGCGGCAGACTTCCGCCATGACACGGAACCTGCTCCTCGCGGCACACATCGCGGGTGTCGCTGCCTGGCTCGGGGCCAACTTCGTTCAGCTGGTCCTCAGCCCACGCTTCGCGCGCGGCTCGGCCGCGGTGGCTGCCGCCTGGACTCGCCAGACGATCTGGCTTGGCGAGCGCTACTACAACGTGGCCGGCGGCGTCATCGCTGCGACGGGGGTGCTGCTCGTGCTCGACGGGGACTGGTCGTGGGGCTCGGGCTTCATCTGGGTGGGCGTGGCCGTCGTCATCGTCGGCGGAGTCATGGGCGTGACGCTCTTCGCTCCCCTCGCACGCCGGCGCGCCGATGCTCTGGAGTCGGGTGACGACGTCACCGCCACCGATGCCCAGGCACGCATCATCCCCTTGGCGCTGCTCGACACGGCTCTTGTGCTCCTGGCGGTCCTCGCCATGGTCGACCGCTGGGCCAGCTGACCTGCCGCGACCGCTCGAGTCCGTTCAGAAATCTCTTGACTCTTGATTAAGAGATGCCCATGATGGGCGCTCGATGCCCGTCAACCGCCAGACCGTGCCCCGCGCCGAGCGCGAGGCCGAGATCCTCGAGGCTGCCCTCGCCGAGTTCGCAGTAGCCGGGCTCGACGGCACCACGATGGCCGCCGTGGCGCGCCGGGCGGGCATGACCTCAGCCAACGTCCACTACTACTTCCCCACCAAGGACGCGCTGATCACGGCCGTCACCAGCGGGGCCTACCAGCGCCTGTTCACCCTGCTGGGCCAGCTCGACGATCCGATCGAACGCCTGCACCGCTACGTCGAGTTCCACTTGGCCAACCACCGTCTGCGCGGCGAGCTGCAGGCAGTCGCACTTGGTGCGCCCGACCTCGCCGCCGTGCTGCGCGAGCGCGAGCGCTGGCTGGCACGCACCGCGGCGGAAGCAGCCGGCGAGCCCCTCGATGCCGATGCTCTCGCTGCCACGGTCACCGGCCTCATCGAGGTGGTGCAGCCCCATCCCGACCCGAGGGCGGTGCTCGAGCACGCCGTCGCCCGACTCGTGAGCGCTTCGCGGAGGACCATATGAACGAGCAGGAGAACGCCTTCCTCGCGGATCACGTCTGGGCCGTGCTGGCCACGAGCCGGCGCGACGGATCGCCCCAGCAGTCGATGATCGGCTACGCCGTCGACGACGACGGTCGCCTCCTCGTGTCGACCAAGGCCTACACCGCCAAATGGCACAACGCGCTGCGCCAACCCTCGGTCAGCCTGACCGTGACCGACGGACGCGTGCACCTGGTCATCGCGGGCACAGCCGAGGCGATCACCGACGATCCCTTGCGCGCCGAGCTCACCGCCGACGTGTTCGCTGCTCTCTTCGGCGGCGAGCGCCCCGACCCCGCCGCGCTCACCGAGATGCTCGACCAGCAGCAGCGCACCGTGCTGCGCATCACCCCCGCCAGCGTCCACTTCCACGAGTGACCGGAGGTCACACGATGCTCCTCGCCAACTTCCAGCACGGCTCCACGTCACGCCTCGGCGTCGTCGTGGGCGACCGGGTGAACGACCTGGCTGCATCGGCGCCAGATCTGCCCACCGAGCCGCTCGCCTTCCTTGCCGCAGGACGCGCCGCGCTGGATGCGGCGCAGAACGCCACGGATCGATCACCGGCCTGGATCCCGCTCACAGACGTGCGGCTGCTCGCACCGGTGCCACGTCCCGGGAAGTTCGTGGCGATGGCGCTCAACTATCGCGACCACTTGGAGGAGACGGGCATGGAAGCTCCGACCTTCCCTACGTTCTTCACGAAGCAGTCGACCTGCGTGATCGGACCGGGCGATGCGATCGAGGTGCCGCGCGCGTCAGAGCTCGTGGACTACGAAGGCGAGCTGGCCGTGGTGATCGGCCAGCGCTGCCGCCACGTGCCAGCCGCGGATGCGCTGTCGGTGGTGGCTGGCTACACGATCGTCAACGACGTCACCGTGCGCGACTGGCAGATGAAGGCGCCCACCATGATGATCGGGAAGTCCTTCGACACCCACGGCCCTATGGGCCCGTGGATCGTGACGAAGGACGACCTGCCCGATCCGCAGGCGCTGGGCATCCGCACGACCGTCAACGGCGAGCTGCTGCAGGATGGCAACACCAAGGAGATGATCTTCGACATCGCCACTCAGATCGAGACGCTCTCCACAGCGATGACCCTCGAACCGGGCGACGTCATCTCCACGGGCACGCCAGCCGGTGTCGGCATCGCCCGACGCCCGATGGTGCTGCTGCGCCCGGGCGATGTGGTCCGCATCGAGATCGACGGCATCGGTGCGCTGGAGAACCCCGTCGTAGCAGAGCCGGTGGCGTCGTGAGCCTCCACCGGCTCACGACGCTCACCATCGCGGTGCCTGACATCGCAGCGTGCTCGACCTTCTACCGCGACTTCGGGCTCTCCGAGGTGGGTCCCGGCCGCTTCGCCACCGTCGAAGGCGGTGAGCAGCTGCGCCTCACGCAGGGCGCCTCGCGCATGCTCGAGGAGATCGGGCTCGGCGTCGACGACGAGGACGACCTCGACCGCCTGGAGTCATCGGTGAACGCCTGCGGATTCACGACGGAGCGAACTGGCGGCGGCTTCACAGCCGAGGACTCCCCCACCGGCGTGCGCGTGCGCGTGGAGACGGCTCCCCGCCTGCCCGACGCCGTGAACGGAGCGCCTGGCCAACGCCGCAACGAGCGTGCGCCCGCGGTGGACCGAGACGGTCCGGTACAGCCCCGCAAGCTGGGCCACGTCGTCCTCGGCTCGCCCGACGCTGCGACGACCCGCCGCCTGTTCCTGGACGGGCTCGGCTTCAAGGTGAGCGACGAGATCGCCGGTCTCGCCGCCTTCATGCGCTGCTCCACTGACCACCACAACCTGCTCGTGCAGGCTGCGCCCGTTCCGCTGCTCCACCACACGTCGTGGCAGGTCGAGGACGCTGACGAGGTGGGGCGCGGCGGCAATGCCATGGTGGCCACTGACCCTGAGCGCCACCTCTGGGGCCTTGGCCGCCACTACATCGGGTCGAACTGGTTCTGGTACCTGCGTGACCCGGCCGGCAGCTTCGCTGAGTACTACGCCGACCTCGACATCATCACCGACGACGACGCCTGGTCGGGGATGTCCGTGGCCGACAAGCGCGCTCTGTTCGCGTGGGCTCCACCCGTGCCCGACGACTTCCTGGCGCCGCCCGACATGGCCGCGCTCGCGTGAGCCGGCGATGACGGGCGCCGTTGCGCACGACGTCGCCATCGTGGGCTACGGGCCCGTCGGCGCGGTGCTGGCAAACCTGCTCGGCCGGGCGGGACTCGACGTCGTCGTCTTCGAGCCGGCGCTCGACGTGTACCACCTCCCTCGCGCTGCCCACTTCGACGACGAGGTCATGCGCGTCTTCCAGGGCATCGGTCTGGCAGAGGCCGTGCTCCCGTCGACCACGCCCGTGCTCGGCATGGACTTCGTGACCGCCCGGGGAGAGGTGCTGTTCGGCTTCTCGTCGGCCGACCGTTCTCGCCACCACGGCTGGGAGGCGGGCTACATGTTCCATCAGCCTCGTCTCGAGCGCGCGCTACGAGCGGGCGTGGCGCGCTTCTCCAACGTCGAGGTGCACCTCGGCCACGAGGTCGTCGCGCTCGACGTGACCGACCGAGACGTGGTCGCGCTGCGCGTACAGCACATCGAGTCGCGCACAGAGGAACAGGTGAGGGCGCGCTTCGTTGTGGGTTGTGACGGCGCCCGCTCGTTCGTGCGCCGTGCTCTCGGCATCGGCTTGGACGACACCGGGTTCGATCAGCCGTGGCTCGTGGTCGACGCTGTCCTGCGCGATGACGCAACTTGCACCCTGCCTGACCGCGTGCTGCAGATCTGCGACCCGGCACGACCCGCGACCTTCGTCCCGTCCGTGGATCGCCATCGGCGTTGGGAGCTGATGTCCATGGGCGAGACGGCAGAGGAGCTGCTCGAACCGCAGACGATCGCCCGCTTGATCGCACCCTGGGCGACCGTCGGCCGAGACATCGAGATCGAGCGCGCCGCCGTGTACTCCTTCCACGCACTCGTGGCCAAGGAGTGGCGCCGCGGCCGTGTGCTGCTCGCCGGGGATGCTGCTCATCAGATGCCGCCCTTCCTGGGCCAGGGGATGTGCTCGGGGATCCGAGACGCCACCAACCTGGCGTGGAAGATCGAGATGATCCTCGACGATCGTGCGGGGGCGGCGCTGCTCGACACCTACCAACCGGAGCGCGAACCCCACGTGCGAGCCATCACCGACATGGCGGTGGCGCTCGGAGGCATCCTCCAGACCACCGACTCCGCTGTCGCGGCGGCCCGTGACGAGGGGTTCCGCTCGGGCTCGAACGGAACGCCCCCGGAAACTCCGCCACTCGCCTTGGGGCGCGGCCTGTGCCACGGCTCCGCGCCTGCCGTCGGGCGTCCCTTCCCACAACCGAGGCCGGGTGACGACGACATGCTGGGCACCGGCTGGGCCGCCGTCGGCCCGCTCGCCGACCTGAGCGGCATCGAGGCACTCGGAGGACGCTCGGTGGTCCGCCCGGGCAACGCCACCGCCATCGTGCGACCCGACCGCTACACGTTCGCCGAATGCGACGACGAACCGTCGCTCAGCGAGGCGATGACCGCGCTGGTGACCGCACTTCACCAGCCCACGCTGAGCGGCTGAACGCCGTCAGTCGATGTGCACGAGCGTCTCGTGGAACGGATCGGAGTAGTGCTCCGCGAAGAGCTTGGCGACGAGCTCTCCGCGGCTCGTGACCCCAACCTTGTCGAAGACGGCCTTGATGTAGTCGCGCACCGTGTGCTGCGAGAGGAACAGCTCGGCAGCGATCTCCGGTGTGGATGAGCCGCGCGCGATGGCTCGGACGACGTCGCGCTCCCGTTGGGTGAGCCCGTAGGCCTCGATGATGATGGGCGCGAGGTCAGCGCTCTTGGCTGGCTCGACGACGATCGCCACGTTGCCTTCGCGGGATGCGCTCTCGAGCACCGACGCGTGGAGGACGAGCCAGCGACCCGACCGGTCGCGCAAGCGCAACCGGGCCTCACCGGTGTGGCGCCCCGCTGCAACGGCACGGGCCCGCGCGATCAGCGGGTAGATGGGGATGGCAGCCTCGACGTCCGGGCTGTTCAGGCCGGCCAGCATGGCAAACCAGTCGGTGTCCGCGTCCATGCCGTAGATGTCGGCGAGCCAGCATGCAGCCGCGCCGTTGGATGACATGAGCCTGCCGGCGCCGTCGAAGAGCAGCAGCCCGGGGGTCTCGCAGCACCACGGCGGGTGCTCGGTCAACGCCGCCTGGGTGCGCAGCGCGCGGGCCACGATCGCTGACACCGAGGTGAGCACGGCCACGTCGTCGGCGTCGAAGGGAGCGCGACCGGTGTCGCGCAGCAGAGCCGTGGCGCCCCAGGTGCGGTCGCCGGTGCGGAACACCGCACGCAGCTCGTCGTCGTAGCCCTGGGGGCGCAGGAAGTCGCGGTAGCGGGCGCTGCGCAAGGGCCGGTCTGCGGTGGCCGCTCGCAGGGCAGCGGCCGGCTCCGGCGCTCGGGCCAGGTCGCCGAAGAGGTTGGCGTCCTGCTCGTGGAACTCGATGTGCCAGAACGTGTCGCAGTAGCCGTCGTGGAGGTGCTCCATCCGGGCTGGTGCCACGGCGAGCAGCGTGGCCGGGTCGATGCCGAACCACATGGCGCCGTCGTAGGGGACGACCTTGCGGACCTCGGTGGCCACTGCCGCCAGCAGCTCGTCGGCATCCTCCGCTCGGTTCGCCACCCGCTCCACGGCGTCGACCACCCGGGGCAGGGTTCCGCTCGCTCCCATGCGACGAAATGTATGCCACGAAGGTCGGTTCGGCACCCCCCTTCGTGGGGGGTTCTGGGCCACTTGGTCCACTCAGCCGAGGGATCGCCAGAGGGCCGCTGGCGCCGCATCGTCGACTCCACCACGAGAAACCCCAAGGAGCAGACATGCAAGACGTAGCCATCCCCGTCACGAGCCCCGTCAAGGTGGCTCCCGATACCTATCTGATCCCCAACCTGGCTCCAGCCGGCGAGGACTTCATCCCGGTGAACTCGCTGTTGATCCTCGGCAAGGAGCCGATCGTGGTCGACACCGGTGCTCCCGTGCACCGGGAGCACTGGCTCGAGCAGGTCTACGGCCTCGTCGATCCCGAGGACATCCGCTGGATCTTCCTGTCCCACGAGGACGGCGATCACACCGGCTCGCTCGACCAGGTGCTCGAGGCTGCGCCCAAGGCCACTCTCGTCATGAACTTCTTCAGCACCGAGCGGCTCGCCCTCGAGCGCCCGGTCCACATCGAGCGCATGATCTGGCGTGACCACGGCGAGCACTTCGACGCCGGTGACCGTCGCCTGCGCCTCGTGCTACCGCCGATCTTCGACGGACCAGCGACTCGCGGCCTCTACGACGAGAAGACGGGCGTGCTGTGGGCGGTCGACTCGTTCGCGGCGGCAACGCCGGGCGCGATCCATCGGGTCGAGGACCTGCCGAAGGACGTGTACGACGAGACGTTCATGTTCTTCAACAGCCTCGTCTCGCCATGGCACCAGTTCCTCGACCCGGTCCGCTACAACCGCCACGTCGACACCGTGGAGGCACTGCGACCCAAGGCCGTGGCAAGCGCCCATGGGCCGATCCTCAAGGGCACCGCGATCCACGACGCATTCGATCGGGTGCGGATGCTCGCCGGCGAGCCCCGGATCGTGCCTCCGGGCCAGGAGCTGCTCGACGAGATCCTGGCCGCGGCGACGGCGGAGACAGCGGCATGAGCGCCGCTCCGATCGAGGGTGGCGACCGTCGTCTGCGTCTCCAGCGCTCGAGCACGACGCTCGGGCGCTGGGGGCTGGCGGCGGTGGTCGCTGGCCTGGTGACGTTCACCGCGGTTGCGCCAGCAGGCGCCACCAAGAGCCAGCGGTTCCTGCTCATCGGACAGGACCGGTGGTCCACGCACGACGCGGGCTGGTTCCCGGTCGTGCAGGGCCCAGCGGAGATCCACCTCCACAACGGCCGCACTCTCACCGGTACCTTGACGGCCACGATCCAGCCCGACGACCACACGATGCCCGCGCCCGGCGAGTGCGAGACCGCCATCGCGTTCGTCCACGTCGACGGCGGCGATCGGCGCGCTGACACGATGATCAGCGGTGCCGGCGATGTGTGCGGCCACTACTTGCAGCCGCCCAACGTGGTGACCCACGCGTTTACGGCGTGGTCCACGATCGAGGAGTCGGGCATCAAGCCGCTGGAGGGCAGCGAGGGCTTCCTCGAGATCCGCCTTGCCAACGACGGACGAGCCCACGTGTTCGCCAGCGTCGACTGAGGACCGAGCCGCAAGGGTGCACGAGACGGAGGCGTCTCGTGCACCCTTGTCCTGCTAGCTGGCATGCGCGCGATCTCGCTGATGGCGCCGCCTGCTTCGGTGCCGGCGCGATCGTGAAGCTGGCTGCCGCGCACTCGAGGCGGCGGCTTCGCAAAGTGACCTGTTGCGCGGGAACTACATGGGTGTAATCTGTGGGTCTTCCCCTTCGGGACCCGGGTTGATCTGTGGGTCCCCGCCAGTCCGATTGCGACGTGCGTCCCGGAGGTGAGCTGTGCCCGACCTGCTGCTGCATCCGCACCTACAGCGTGCCGTGGCCGCGTCGCCGGCGGCGGCGGTCACCTGTCGCATCCCGTTGGCGGGGTGGCGGCCGTGACGATGCTCGAGCAGGAGCGCGCCTGGGAGGCGGGCGAAGCCTCCACGATCGCCCTGATGGGCACGATCAACCTGGCCACCGCGCAGCTGGTGGCCACCATCCGTGCACTGATCGACAGCAACGGCTGGCATGGTGTGGGGATCCAGAGCGTGGAGCACTGGCTCACCTGGAAGGCCGGTCTGTCCAACCGTCGGGCCGCTGGTCTGGTGCGCATCGCCCGCCGCACCGATGAGCTACCGGCCTGCTGGGCGCTGTTCGCCGCCGGCAAGCTGACTGAAGACGCCATGGTGCGCATCGCCCGCCGGGTGCCTGCCCAGCGCGATGCCGAGGTGGCCGGCTGGGCGCCCCACATGCTGATCAGCCAGCTCACCCGGGCCCTCAAGTCCTGCCCCGAGCTCCCCGCCCCCGGTGAGGACGAGCGCCCGGCCGATGCCGGTGGCCCTCAGCGCTCCGCCCGCCTGCACAGCGACGAGGCCGGCTGGGGCCGCGGCGACTTCTGCCTGCCGCCCGACGAGAACAGTCCGTTCAGCCTGGCGATGCGAGCGGCGCGTGACGCTGAGTACCGCGACCGCAACGGTCTGGCCGCCGACGCCGAAGTCACCAACGCCGGATCGGTCACCTGGGCCGACGCGCTGGTGCGCTTGGCCAGCGCAGGCCTCGAAGCGCTCGACCCCACCTTCGTGCGCAGCGGCCACCCCGCCGAGCGCAACAAGGTCGTGCTCCACCACGACATCGACGTCGCTGGCCGCCTCGGGCCCGGCCAGCTCCACGGCGGCGCGGTCATCCCCGCCACGCTCAGCCGCTTCCTGTCCTGCGACGCCGAAGTGCTCGTCGCCACCTACGCGGCCGGGCGCCTGCTCGGCATCCACCCCACCGAGCGCACGGTCAGCCGCGACCTGCGCCGCGTCATCGAACGCCGCGACCAAGGCTGCACCCACCCGCTCTGCAACCAGACACGCTGGCTCCACGTCCACCACATCCGCCACTGGGAACACGGCGGGTTGACCGTGCCGGCCAATCTGACGTGCGTTTGCCAACGGCACCACCGCCAGCTGCACCACGGTGAGCTGCGCATCGAAGGCGACCCGGAAGCAGGCACGCTGCGCTTCTTCGACGCCCGCGGGAGACCGATCGAACCACCCGACCACGGCTCGCCCGGGCCCCTCCACCCCACCGAGCCCAGCCCCTTCACCCCACCCCTCGCAGAACGCCTCGACCCCCGCTGGTTCGGCTGGAACTAGCCGCGCAACCATGTCGCCCTGTCACCCACACAACCGTGGGCAGCACCGTGATCGTCACACCGGCTCGTTCGGGTCCGACGGGGCGGACCTGTGGGCAATACTCGCTGTTGACGGGAGGTAGGGCCTATGGGGTTGTATGCCGAGCAGGTGCTGCCACGGATCATCAACGCGGCGTGCGGCACGAAGGCCATCGGCCCGCTGCGCCAGCGGGCTTGCGCGGGCCTGCACGGACAGGTCCTCGAGATCGGCTTCGGGTCCGGCCACAACGTGCCCTACTACCCCGCGGCCGTCACCGGTGTGGCGGCCATCGAGCCGGCCGAGCTCGGCTGGAAGCTCGCCAGAAAGCGTCTCTCGGCCACCAGGGTGCCGGTCGAGCGCAAGGGGCTCGACGGCCAGTCGCTGCCGCTGCCCGACGACAGCTGCGACACTGCCCTGTCCACCTGGACGATGTGCACGATCCCCGACATCGCCGGCGCGCTCGCCGAAGTGCGTCGGGTGCTGAAGCCGGGCGGCACGCTGCACTTCGTGGAGCACGGCCTGGCGCCCGACGCGAAGGTGCAGCACATGCAGCACCGGCTCGAACCGCTGCAGAAGCGTCTGTTCGGAGGATGCCACCTCACGCGCGAGATCACGCACCTGCTCACCGACGCTGGGTTCACGATCATCGAGTCGGATCAGTTCTACGAGAAGGGTGCTCCGAAGTTCCTCGCTGCCGACACCCTCGGCATCGCCGCCGCACCCTGAGCTGGGTCAGCCGCCCGACTCGCCGAGCCAGAGGCGCAGCGCTGCCGCCGCGCGATGGGGCCGCCATGCGTCGGCGCGAGCCAGCAGCTCGCCAGTGCTGAGCGCGGGCCCGCCGGGGTTGGCGGCGCGACGCAGACCGAGGTCGGCGGCGGGGAACGTGTCGGGCTCGCCCATCCGCAACGCGATCACGCCCGCCGTCCAAGGTCCGAGGCCAGGCACCGAGCAGATGGCGGCCACCAGGCCGTCGAGCGGGAGGCTCCCGTCGAGAGGCACCTCTCCCTTGTCCACCGCTGCCGCGAACGCCTTGATGGCGCTTGCACGCGCACCTGGCATGCCGATGCCAGAGAGGTCGGCGCTGGCGAGCGTGGCGGGGTCGGGAAAGGTGTGCGTCAGACCAAGGGGCTCGAGACCGGGTACGGGTGAACCGACTCGCTGCACGATCCGCGCCGTCACCGTGCTGGCTCCAGCCACGCTCACCTGCTGCCCGACGATCGCCCGCACGCCCGTCTCGTAGGCATCCCACGTGCCGGGCACGCGCAGCCCGGGGCTGCGGGCTACCAGTGGCGACAGCACGGGGTCGAGCGCGAGGTGGGTGTTGGCGGCAGTCGGATCCCGGTCGAGGGCGAAGATCTGGCGCGCACCTTCCACCACATGTATGAGCCCGCGGACATGGGGCAGGTGGGCGCGCAGCAGCAAGTGGTCCGGCCCGCCCTGGCTCAGCTCAATCACACCCGGGTCGCCGTCGACGAGGATCGTGCGGCGGTACGAGCCCCCGTCGACGAGCTCCACACCGGCGATGGCCCGTCGCTCGAAGTAGCCGAGCATCAGCGGCCAGTCGAGCGGACCGTGGAACGGCAGACGCAGCGTCAGACCACCATCGGCATCGAGGAGGTCGCCCCGACGACGGCGAGCCCGCAGCTCGGTCGGCGACGCACGGAAGATCTCCTGGCAAGCGCGGTTGAGCTGGCGCAGGCTGCCGAAGCCGCTGGCCCAGGCGATGTCGGTGACGCTGAGATCGGTGTCGTCGAGCAGACGGCGCGCGAAGTGCGTGCGGTGGCTGCGGGCAAGACGGTCCGGCGTGGTGCCGACGTGCTCGGCGAACAAGCGGCGCAAGTGCCGCGCCGAGACCCCGAGCCGGCGAGCTAGATCGACCTCGGTGCCACCATCGAGCGCCCCTTCGTCGACCAGGTGCACCGCCCGGCACACCAGCTCAGGGCCGGCCGCACCGAGCGGCGCACTCCGGTACGGGCGGCAGCGCAGGCACGCTCGGAAGCCGGCCGCTTCGGCCGCCGCAGGGGTGGCGTAGCCCACGACGTTGCCCGGCAGCGGCCGCGCCGAGCACGAGGGCACGCAGTAGATGCCCGTGGTGACGACCGCCTGCACGCTCATGATCTGCATCGTGCCCGGTGCGCACCGCGCGCGCTCGTCAGATCCGGACACGCCCCCAGACCAGCGTGAGGGCGAGCAAGATCATCCGCGCCAGGTGAGGACGTCGCCGACGCCGGCCAGCAGCACCGAGCCGGGCATCACGCGCAGGCGGCGCGGCGTGAGCCGCAGGATCCCGAAGCCCGGCGAGGTCGGAGAGTCCCAGCCGGGGATGATCGAGGGGTCGTATCCGACTGGGGCAGGGGCGTTCGCGAAGCGGTCCCATCCCGCCCGGAGCTCGCCTTCCGATGTCTCGAACACCGCGTCGCAGTCCGCACCGCACGTGTCGTGGTCGGCTGCCCAGTAGGTGAGGGAGATGCGGGGTGTGGCGGCGAGATCGGCGGCCTTGGGCGACAACGGCGACGTCGCGATCCAGCCGTTGAGCGAGGCGCCATCCCATTCCCACACCGGGTGCAGCACCCGGGTTCGTGGCAGGCCGTCGGCGTCGGTCGTGGCGGCGACGCACCACACGATCCGGTGGGCCATCTCGACGAAGGCCGGGGCGATCGAGTCCAGAGAGGTCATGGCCGGCACGCTACGCCAGCCCTGCTGGCCGAGCGCTGGCAGACTCGGCGCCATGATCGAGCGACAGGTCGACATCGCCACCGCGGACGGCACCATGACGACGTTCGTGTTCCACCCAGAGCACGACGGCCCGCACCCCGTGGTGCTCTACCTCATGGACGCACCCAGCATCCGGCCCGCCCTGAAGGACATGGCCTCACGCCTGGCGACGGCCGGCTACTACGTGCTGCTGCCCTACCTCTTCTACCGGGGCGGGCCGTTCAGGGAGTTCGGTCAGAGTGACGAGGACATGCACGCCCGGGGTGAGCTGATGGGCACGATCAACCCCACCAACGTCGTCGGTGACGCGGCGGCACTGCTCGAGCACGCAGACCGCGACCCGGCTGCACGCCGCGGCGCGGTGGGAGCGGTGGGCTTCTGCATGAGCGGTGGGCTCGCCATCTCGATCGCACGCGCGATGCCCGATCGCGTGACGGCGGCAGCATCCATACACGGGGCCTGGCTCGTCCGCGACACGCCCGACTCCCCTCACCTCGGGCTCGACTCCGTCCGAGCCGAGATCTACTTCGCCTGGGTCGACAACGACCCGACCGCACCACCCGAGACCATCACCGTCATGCGCGAGGCCATGGACGCAGCGGGCGTGAGCTACACCCTCGACCTCATCACCGATGCCGTCCACGGCTTCGCTCCCGCCGGCGAGCGCTACAACCGCCGAGCATCGGAGCTCCACTGGGAGCGCGTCCACTCCCTCCTCCGCCGCAACCTCTAGCTGTCACAGCGGCTGCGTACCCTCTGAGCCATGGCCTTGCGGGTGGTGTGGACTGGGTACGGGCGCGATGCCGCGGCCGCCCTCCGCCATGCAGTCGCTGATGCCAAGGCCGGCGATCCCCTCGCTCCGGTCACCGTGGTGGTGCCGTCCAACCACGTCGGCGTAGCGGCGCGGCGGTTGTTGTCCTCCGGCGCGCTCGGGCCGGTGGCGGGGAGCGGGGTCGGCTTGGCCGCCGTCACGTTCGTCACCACGTACCGACTGGCTGAGCTTCTGGGCGCTTCCACCCTCGCGGGACAGGGCAAGCGGCCGGTGTCCACACCCGTGCTCGCTGCTGCGATGCGGGCCGAGCTTGCGACCGACGCCGGTCTCTTCACTCCTGTGAAGGAGCACCCCGCTACCGAGTCGGCGCTCGTGGCCACCTACCGGGAGCTGCGCGACCTCTCCCCCGCGGCGCTCGACGCGCTAGCGGCCGCCAGCGACCGCGCCGCGGAGGTCGTCCGCCTCCACCGCGCAGCGCGCTCACGACTCGAGGCCACATGGTCCGACGAGGAAGACCTGCTCGAGGCCGCCACAGCGCTGGCGGGCTCGGCGAGCAAGCGCGAGCTGGGCAACATCGTGGTGCACCTACCGCAGCGGCTGTCGCAGCACAGCGGCCGCCTGCTGCAAGCGCTGGCCGAGCACATCGACACCACGGTGATCGCAGCTCTCACCGGCCTGCCCGAGGCCGACTCGGAGGTGCTCGAGTCGCTGCGGCGTCTGGGGGTCGAGCCTCCTGCACCGGGCGACGCGGCCAGCGTGGGAGACCCATCTCCCGTTGCGGCCGATCGCACCGACGTGATCACTGCGTCCGACGCGGACGAGGAGGTCCGTGCCGCCGTTCGCGCCGTCGTCGCCGCGACCCGCGCCGGCACCCGCCTCGACCGCATCGCGGTCCTCCACGCCAGTCCCGAGCCATACGCCCGCCTTGCTCACGATCAGCTGCACGCGGCTGGTATCGCCACCAACGGCGCAGCCGTCGTGCCGCTCGCCGCCCGCATGGCAGGACGCACACTGCTCGAGCTGCTGGCTCTGCCCGAGCACGGGTTCCGCCGGCAGGACGTCTTCGCCTGGCTATCCGCTGGGCCCGTCCTCCACGACGGACGTTGGGCGCCGGTCACCGCGTGGGAGCGCCTGTCGCGCGAAGCGGCCGTCGTCGCTGGCCGCCAGCAGTGGGACACCTACCTCACCCGGCTCGCCGAGCACCAGGATCGCCGGGCCGAAAGGGCCGCGGCGGACGACGATGAGCCCGAGTGGGTGGCTGACGACGCGCGCAAGCTCGCCCTACGCGCCCGCGAGCTGCGCCAGTTCGTGCTTCACCTCATCGACGACGTCGCGGAAGCGACCGAAGGCCCCCGCCGGTGGAGCGAGCACGCTGCCTGGGCGCAGCGATGGTTGGCACGCCTGCTCGGTGGCGCTGCCCGCCGCGACGGCTGGCCCGAGGCCGAGCGCAAGGCCGCGGAGCGGGTCGAGGTGGCTCTGGATCGTCTTGGTGCGCTGGACGCAGTGGAGGGTGCTGTCGGGCTTGACGTCTTCGCGCGCACGCTCACGGTCGAGCTGGAGGCCGACTTGGGTCGGGTGGGCCGGTTCGGTGACGGCGTGCTGGTCGGCTCGGTCGAGATGGGCATCGGGCTCGACCTCGATCTGGTGATCGTGCTCGGCCTGGCTGAGGGCTCTTTCCCTGCCGCTGTGCGCGACGACTCGCTCCTGCCCGACCGCGAGCGGGCGCGCAGCGGTGGCGAGCTGGGCCTGCGCTCCGACCGCGTCGAGCGCCAGCACCGCCAGCTCCTCGGTGCTCTCGCCAGCGGGCGGCGGC
Organism: Actinomycetota bacterium; assembly: GCA_049325515.1. Classification (GTDB taxonomy): domain Bacteria; phylum Actinomycetota; class Acidimicrobiia; order Acidimicrobiales; family VFJN01; genus VFJN01. The sequence continues at coordinate 79,012 of JBMOLI010000027.1, forward strand.
AGCTCCTCTGCGTCCCCCGTGGCGACCTGCGCCGCAGTGTCGAGCGCGTGCCGTCGCGCTGGGTGCTCGACCTCGCGATGGTCCTGGCAGACGACGAGGAGCGCTGGTGGGGTGGCGACCTCCTCGGCGCCACGGCACCGTGGCTGAATCACGTTGCGTCGTTCGACGCGGGCCTGCGAAACATGCCAGAACCCACCACCGAGCAGGAGCACCGCCTGAGATCGCTGCTCGCCTCCGGCGGCGTGCTCGCCGCTACGGACGACGAGCGCACGGCCGCCGGCGCCGAGGTGATCGCGGCTCGCCGCAGCACGTCGTTCACCCGCTTCGACGGCAACCTCGCCGGACTCGCCGTCCCGTCACCGGTCGACAGCATCACGTCCCCCACACGGCTCGAGCGGTGGGCCGCGTGTCCCCACGCCCACCTCGTTCAAGACATCCTGCGCGCCACACCGATCGAGAACCCCGAAGACGAGCTGATGATCACGGCGCTGGAGAAGGGCAGCCTCATCCACAAGGTCCTCGAGGACTTCATCGTCGAGGTGCTCGCCTCTCCCGAGGCCGAGCGGCCCAAGCCTCACGAGCCCTGGTCAGCGGCGCACCATCGCAGGATCGAGGAGCTCGGTGCCGAGCACTGCGACGACTGGGAGGCCCAGGGCCTGACCGGCAGGCCCATCTTCTGGAAGCGCGACCGCCGCCGGATCCTGGCCGATCTGCACCAGCTCCTCATCCACGACGACGTCCACCGGGGTGCCAACGGCACGAGCCCGATCGCGGCCGAGCTCGGTTTCGGCTTCGCCGGCGACGGTGCCGCCGTGGTGGTGCCGCTCCCGGACGGCCGTTCTCTGCAGCTGCGGGGACGTGCCGATCGGCTCGACCTCGGCACCGACGGCACCCTGCACGTCATCGACTACAAGACGGGCAAGCTCTCCGACAGCTACAAGGCCATCGACGACGATCCGGTGGCGGCGGGCACCAAGCTGCAGCTGCCGGTCTACGGCCTGGCCGGGCGAGCCCACCACGGCAACCCAGGCGCGCCCGTGCACGCCGAGTACTGGTTCGTCACGCGCAAGGGCGAGTTCAAGCGCAAGGGCTACCTCGTCACCGACGAAGTGCTGGCTCACACGAGCTTCACGCTCGGACTGATCGTCGACGGCATCGAGGGGGGCCTCTTCCCGCCCCACCCCGACGCGTTCACCTCTACTGCCCTGTGGGTGAGCTGCCACGTGTGCGATCCCGACGGCCTCGGCATCGTCGAGGCGCGCCAGCACTGGGAGCGCAAGCGCCACGACCCCGCGATGGCCACCTACGCGCAGCTCGCCGAGCCGATCGCCGAGGCGCAGGCATGACCAGGCTGATGCCGCCCGACGACGCCGCCCGCCAGCGCATCGAGACCGACCTGCACTCCACCCTCTTCGTCGAGGCGGGCGCCGGCTCCGGCAAGACCACTGCGCTCGTCGGACGAGTCGTGGCGCTGGTGGCGTCGGGCACGGTCGAGCTCGCCAACCTGGCAGCCATCACCTTCACGGAGAAAGCGGGCGCCGAGCTGCGCGATCGCGTACGCCAGCGGCTGCAAGAGCGCGCCGCTGACCCGGCCTCAGATCCGGCCGAGGCCGAGCGGTGCCGGGTCGCCCTCGGCCAGCTCGACGGAGCGGCCATCGGCACCCTCCACTCGTTCGCGCAGCGCATCCTCACCGAGCACCCGGTGGAGGCACAGCTGCCGCCCAAGCTCGAGGTGCTCGACGAGGTCAGCTCCGGCATCGCCTTCGACGGTCGCTGGGCGCGCACGCTCGACGAGATGCTGGCCGACCCGACACTCGAACGCACGCTCCTCCTGCTCGCCGCCGCCAACGTGGACCCGGTCAAGCTGCGATCGCTGGCGCTCGCCTTCGACGCCTCATGGGACCTCGTCGAAGATCGCGTCCCGCACACGGCGCCGGAGCCGCCCGCCGTCGCCGGCTCGTTGCCGAAGATCTTCGATGCCATTGCAGAGCTCCGCACCCTCAAGGAGCACTGCCGCGACTCCACCGACTTCCTGATGACACAGATAGTGGGCATCGAGAGCTTCGGCGACCGTCTCCGCCAGATTGGCGACGACGACCTCGACCTGCTCGAGCTGATGGTCGACGGTCCCCCCAGCTTTGCCGCGCACCTGGGCCGCAAGGGGTCCTGGGCCAACGACATGAAGCCGGTCGTCCAGGCGGCGATCAAGGCCACCGAAGCCGCCGTTGAAGAGGTGCGCCTTGGGGTGCTGCAGGCCTGCGCGCGCCACCTCGGGAGCGCCATGCGCCATCACACGCTCACGTCGGCGATCGCCCGCCGGGCCGCCGGTCAGCTCGAGTTCCACGACCTGCTCGTGCTGGCCCGCCAGGTGCTGCGCCACCCCGTGCAGGGTCCCATCGTGCGCCGGTCCCTGCACGACCGCTACCAGCGCCTGCTGCTCGACGAGTTCCAGGACACCGACCCGATCCAGATCGAGCTGGCGGTTCGCATCGCCGCGGCCGATCCTGAGACCGCCGCGGCCGACCGTTGGGCCGACGTCGATGTTGACCCCGGGCGGCTCTTCGTGGTCGGCGATCCGAAGCAGTCGATCTACCGCTTCCGTCGGGCCGACATCAGCACGTTTCTCGACGCCAAGGACCACTTCGGTGCCCAGGCAGGCGGCCATGTCGAGCTCGTCGCCAACTTCCGCACCGTCGAGCCGGTCATCCACTGGGTCAACACCACATTTGCTCGGCTGATGGCCGAGGAGCCCGACGAAGACCTCGACGTCCCCTCGCAGCCCAGCTACGCGAAGCTCGAGGCACAACGGGGTGCCGTAGGCGACGGAGCGGCGCACGGGGGTCCAGCCATTGCCGTCGTCGGCACCGATCCGCACCCGCGGGGCACCAAGGCCGACCTCGTGCGCGAGGCCGAGGCGCTCGACGTCGCCCATGCCATCACCGTGGCGATGGCGGAACGCTGGCAGGTGCACGACCGCGCCACCGACACGTGGCGCGATCCGAAGCTCGGTGACATCACGATCCTCGTGCCGGCGCGCACCTCGCTGCCGTTCCTCGAAGACGCGCTCGACGAGGCGGGCATCCCCTTCCGCACTGAGAGCAGCTCTCTCGTCTACGCCAGCCGCGCCGTGCGCGACCTGCTCATGGTCCTGCGCGCCGCCGACGACCCCACCGACCACCTGCGCATCGTGAGTGCCCTCCGCACACCGCTGCTCGCCTGTGGCGACGACGACCTCTTCCGCCACAAGGTCGAGGCGAAGCGCAGCTGGTCCTACAACACGCCCGACGCTCCCGATCCAGCCGACGGCCCCGTGTCAACGGGCCTTGCCTTCCTTCGCGAGCTGCACGAAGCCCGTCACTGGCAGTCACCCGCCGAGCTGCTCGATCGCATCGCTCGCGAGCGGCGCGCGCTCGAGCTCGGCTTTGCTGAGGGGCGCCCTCGCGACGTCTGGCGACGCCTGCGCTTCGTCATCGACCAGGCACGCGCATGGAGCGAGGCCACGGGCGGCAGCCTGCGGTCCTACCTGCGCTGGGTCGACCAGCAAACCTCAGAAGGTGCACGCGTCACGGAGTCGGTGCTGCCCGAGACCGACGACGACGCCGTGCGGATCATGACGATCCACGCAGCGAAGGGCCTCGAGTTCCCGATCACGATCGTGTCGGGCATGTCCACGGGTCCACAGAGCCGCCGCAACCCGGTCGACGTGTACTTCCCGCGCAACGGTGGCCAGGTGGGCTACCGCTTGGGGAGATCGGTGATCACCGAGGAGTTCGAGACCTGGAAGCCCATCGATGAGCAGATGGGCTTCGACGAGCGCATCCGTCTGCTCTACGTGGCGTGCACGCGCGCGTGCGATCACCTCGTGGTGTCCTTGCACCGAGCCGCCCGCAAGGAACCACCGAAGCTGAGGCGCAGCCGCACCAACGCCGAGCTGCTGGTCGACGGCATGGGATCGCTGCTCGACCACCTGCCCGACGTGAGCGGCCGAGCCGGGCGCCTTCAGGTCGATCCAGCCACCATCCCGGCTGCGCCGCCACCGTTCGGCGAGTGGTCGACGGCGCGCGAGCAAGCGCTCGCGGCGGCTTCACTGCCAGGCGCGGTGGCTGCCACAGCTCTCACGGATGAGGGTGCTCCCGACCTGGGGGTCGAGCCCGGACTGCAGAAGCGACCCCGCGACCTGGACCTGCCTCCTTGGCTGAAGGGCCGCTATGGCACTGCGGTAGGGCGTGCCGTGCACGGCGTGCTGCAGACCGTCGACCTCTCCACCGGTGAGGGCCTCGCCGACGCCGTGGCGGCGCAGTGCCAGGCCGAGGCGGTGCCCGACCGGGCCGATGACGTCCGTGCGCTTGTGGAGTCGGCGCTCGCCTCGCCGGTCGTGCGAGCAGCCGCCCAGGCGCCCCATTGGCGAGAGGTCTACGCCTGCACGCCCATCGGCGACCGCCTGCTCGAGGGCTATGTCGACCTCCTCTACCGTGGTCCCGACGGGCTGATCGTCGTCGACCACAAGACCTCCGCCTCGGCCGATCCCGACGAGCTAGACCGCCGCGTGGCCGGCTACCGGTTGCAGGGCGCCGCCTATGCGGTGGCTGTCGGCCGGGCCACGGGTGAGCCTGTGGTGCGAGTCGTGTTCCTGTTCCTCACGCCTCAGGGCACCGTCGAGCGCGAGCTGGGCGACCTGGCCGGGGCCATGGACGACGTCGAGCGCCTGGTCGCCGCCGGCCAGGAGCTCGTCAGCGCGTAGGCCGCCACGGATGCCGCCGATAGCGTCGCGATCCTGATGTTGGCCTCCACCGCCGAATCGCCTCTGGCCCGCCGACTCGGCACGCTCGCGGTAGGTCTCCTGCTGGTCGGATGTGGGGTGGCGATGATGATCCGCGGCGAGATCGGGGTCGCTCCCTACGACGTGCTCACCACGGGCATCGCGAGCGCATCGGGGATCGAGATCGGTGTCGCCGCCATGCTCCTACCGCTCGCGTTCGCAATGCTCGGCTGGGCCCTCGGTCGCAAGCCCGGGCCAGGAACGGTGTTGGCGGTGCTTCTCGTCGGGCCCATCCTCGGCGCCGCGCTGCGGCTGCTGCCCGAGCATGAGGCGATGCCGCCCCGCCTGGCCCTGTTCGCCATCGGCTTCCTGCTCGTCGCGGCCGGGATAACGGCGGTGATCATCGCCGAGATCGGCCCGGGGCCAGCGGAGATCGTGATGCTCGCCGTTCACGACAAGGGCTACCCGCTGGCATCGGTGCGGACCGGCATCGAGCTGGTGTGCGTGGCGACCGGTTGGGCGATCGGCGGGCAGGTCGGCGTGGGCACCGTCATCGTCGCGCTGCTGATCGGCCCGATGCTCCGGTGGATGCTGGCCGCGACCGGCTATGGGTCCGACCAGGCGGCCCGAGCGGCCGAGTACGCCTCGCCCGCCTTGTGATGTCCGTCGCTGGGGTCCTGGGCGCCGTTGTCGCCGAGCTGCCAGGCGGGGGCGAGGCACGAGCCGGCCAGGTGGAGATGGCCGAAGCTGTGGCCGTCGCGATCTCGGCGAAGCGGCATCTGGCGGTGCAGGCAGGCACCGGCACAGGCAAGACGCTCGCCTACCTCGTGCCTGCCGTGCTGTCCCGCAGCAAGACGATCGTCGCTACGGCGACCAAGGCCCTCCAGGACCAGCTGGCCGGCAAGGACCTGCCGTTCCTCGAGCAGCACCTCGACGAGCCGTTCACCTGGTCGGTGCTGAAGGGACGCTCGAACTACCTCTGCATGCAGCGCCTCTCCGAGCTGACGGCGAAGGACGAGACCGGAGAGCAGCTCGGCCTCGACGGCGTGGCAGAGCGCGCTCCGAAGGACGAGCTTCTCGCATTGGCGCGGTGGGCTGTCACCACCGACACGGGCGACCGGGCCGAGCTCGATGTCGAGCCGTCAGAGTCGGCCTGGTCGGCTGTCAGCGTCAGCGCTCGCGAGTGCCCAGGTGCGGCCCGCTGCCCGAGCGGGTCGGTCTGCTTCGCGGAGGGAGCGCGCCTGAAGGCCTTCGAGGCCGACGTCGTTGTCGTGAACCTGCACCTCTACGGTCTCGACATCGCGGCCGGTGGAGTGATCCTGCCGGAGCACGACGTAGTGGTGATCGATGAGGCGCACCAGCTCGAGGACATCGTGTCGGCAACCAGCGGCGTCGACCTCACCGCTGGCCGCTTCATCGACCTGGCCAGGCGCACCCGCGGTGTGATCGCCGACGATCAGCTGGCCGCGGGCGTCGACGACGTGGGGCGTCTCGTCAGCGATGCGCTGCGCCCCCACCGCGATCTCCGCCTCAAGGGCTCCCTGCCCGACGACCTGGGCGGCGCCCTGGCGGTGGCCCGCGGTCGTGTCGAGCGTGTGCTGGCCGCGGCGCGAGCCGTCCCGGCCGACGCCAAGGAGGACGTCCGCTCTCGATCCCTACGCCTCCAGCAGTCCGCAGCGGCACTGCTCGAAGACATCGGCGCGGTCGAGCAGGCCTCGTCGAGCCACGTCGTGTGGGTGGAGGGGTCCGACGCCAACCCCGTGCTACGAGTGGCCCCGCTCGACGTTGCGACCGTCCTACGCGAGGCCCTCTGGGACAAGCGCCCCGCCATCCTGACCAGCGCCACGTTGCCCGCCCACCTGCCGCGAAGGCTCGGCGTGGCGCAGGAAGACGTGGTCGAGCTCGATGTCGGCAGCCCGTTCGACTACGAGGCGAACGCGCTCCTCTACTGCGCCGCCCACCTACCCGACCCTCGGAGCCCCAACTACCTCGATGCGATGGTCCAGGAGCTCGGTGAGCTCATCGAGGCCGCCGGCGGGCGCACGCTGGCGCTCTTCACGAGCTTCCGCGTGCTCGACGAAGCCGCCGCCGCGCTCCAGCTGTCACTCGACGTGCCCATCCTGAGCCAGCGCGACCTGCCCAAGGCGCGCCTGCTGGAGCGCTTCGCCAGCGAGGAGGCCACATGCCTCTTCGCGACCATGGGCTTCTGGCAGGGCGTCGACATCCCCGGGGCCGCCCTGAGCCTGGTGGCGATCGACCGCCTGCCCTTCGCTCGCCCCGACGAGCCTCTCCTCCAGGCGCGCCGCGAGCGTGCGGGCGCCGACGCCTTCCGCCTCATCGACCTGCCTCGTGCCACGACCCTTCTCGCACAGGGAGCAGGGCGTCTGATCCGGTCCGCGACCGACAACGGTGTGGTCGCGATCCTCGACCCGCGCCTTGCTACCGCCGGCTATCGCTGGGACGTGGTGCGATCGCTACCTCCCATGCGCCGCACCCGCGACCCGCTGGAGGCGCGCCGCACGCTCGAAGCCATCCGAGACGCCTCATAGATCGCCCGGCGGCGCCCGCCTCGCCGCTACGTTTGCGGTCGCACGCGCTCCGTCGTCGGGGCCGGCGGAAGGGAGCGGCGTCATGGGTGGCATGCAACGAGCGGGTGGTCTCGCGCTTGCAGCGATGCTGAGCGTGGGGCTGGTCGCCTGCGGCGACGATGGCGACTCGACCAGCGAGGCGACGACGACCACCACGTCGGCGGAGAGCACGGACGACACGACGGGCGGGCTCGGCGAGCTCAGCGATTGCGCTGAGGTCCTCGCCGCTTATGCCGGTGCCTCCGGATCGATCGGGGCCTCACTCGGGGGTGCCGCGTCCGATGACATCGAAGCAGCCGCAGAGTACTTCGAGGAGGTTGCCGCTCGTCTGCCGGACGACATCAGCGCTGACTTCGCGATCTGGGCCGAGGCGTTCTCCGCGTACGTCGAGGCGCTTGCTGATGCTGATATCGACTTCAGCGACCCATCGTCGATCGACCCGGAGAAGCTGGCCGCTCTCGAGAGCCTGGGAGAGGCCTTCGAGGATCCCGCTGTCGAGGAGGCGACCGCCAACATCGAGGCCTACTTCGACTCGAACTGCGAGGGCTGACGCCATCATCCGCCCTGCGGAGCCACGCGACTTCGCGACCATCCAACAGATCGAGGTGCGCGCGGGTGAGCTCTTTCGCGACGTCGGCATGCCTGACATCGCTGAGGACGATCCACCTACGCTCGCCGAGCTGGCTCAGGCGGCCCACCTCCTCGTAGCGGAGGAGGACCACGGCCAGCTCGTCGGCTACGCGCTCTGTGACATCGTGGGCGGGCAGGCGCACCTGGAGCAGCTGTCCGTGCTTCCGGAGCTCGGTGGCCGCGGCATCGGCACGGCCCTGATCGAAGCTGTGGTCGCCTGGGCCCGCGAACGGGGTGACCGTGCAGTCACTCTCACGACGTTCCGCGACGTGCCCTTCAACGCTCCGCTCTATGCCAAGCGAGGATTCGTCGAAGTGCCCGAAGCGGACTGGTCGGAGGAGCTTCGAGCGCTGGTCGAGGAGGAGGCCGAGCACGGGCTGGACCCGGATCTGCGAGTCGTGATGCGAAGGCTGGTGACATGAGGCGCGAACAGGCGCCTCAGTAGCCGAGGCGCTCCATCGCCTTCGGGCGGCTCTGCCAGTCCTTGTCGACCTTGACGATCAGCTCGAGGTAGGTGCCCTCGGGCAGCTGCTCCCGAACCGCGATGCCGACCTCCTTCAGCACCTGGCCCTTGTGCCCGATGACGATCCCCTTCTGGCTGTTGCGCTCCACGAGGATCTCGCAGCGCACGAGCGGCCAGTCCCACTCGGTGACGCGGGCGGCGATCGAGTGAGGCAGCTCGTCGTGGGTGCGGCGCAGCAGCTGCTCGCGAACGAGCTCGGCCACCATGAACGCCTCGGGCACATCAGTGACCATGTCGTCCGGGAAGTACTGCGGGCCGACAGGCAGGCGCTCGATCAGGTGGTCGACCAGTGCTGACACGCCATCGCCGGTCTTGGCCGAGACGGGGAAGTACTCGCTGAGGGACAGCCCTGCCGCGGCTACCAGCTGGTCGGCCACCGCCTTCTTGCTGGCCTTGTCGGCCTTGTTGACAACGCACACCGCGTCGGGCGGCACGAGGTTGGCGACCCACTGGTCGCCACGACCAAACGGCTGGGTGGCGTCGAGCACGAAGCACACGACATCGACGTCACCGATCGTGCCCTGGGCAGTGGCGTTCAGCCGCGATCCGAGTGCCGTGCGTGGCTTGTGGATCCCTGGCGTGTCCACGAACACGACCTGGCTGTCGGGCTTCGTGAGCACGCCCATGATCCGTGTGCGAGTGGTCTGCGGCTTGTCGGACGTGATGGCCACCTTGGTGCCGAGGATGCGGTTGAGCAGGGTGGACTTGCCGACGTTCGGGCGACCGACGAAGGTCACGAAGCCCGACTTCATCCGCTCTCGTCTCGTGGCACGGCGACCGGGTCGACGGGGTCGAACGCCTCGATTCGATGCAGTCGCACTCTGCCGATGCGCCGTCCTTGCACTCGCTGCGCGGTGAGTCGCCAGCCGTCCACCTCGACGCCCTCGCCCTCGGTCGGCACGTGTCCGAGCTCGGACAGCAGCAGGCCGCCGATCGTGTCCCAGTCGCCTTCAGGGAGCTGGGCGTGGATCAGGTCGTTGACCTCGTCGAGCGCCATGCGAGCGTTCACCCGCACGTCGCCGCCCGGCAGCGGCTCGATCATCGGGTCTTCGACGTCGAACTCGTCGACGATCTCGCCCAGCAGCTCCTCGATGATGTCCTCGAGGGTGACGAGCCCGGCCGTACCGCCGTACTCGTCGATCACGATCGCCATGTGGAAGCGCTCCACCTGCATCTCGCGCAGCAGGTCCGCGACGCCCTTCGTCTCCGGCACGAACTTAGCCGGACGAGCGAGGTCCACCACGAGTCGATCTTCGTGCCCGTCACGCTCGGCGCGCATGAGGTCCTTGGCGTGCACGATCCCGACCACGTCGTCGATCCCCTGACCGCAGGCCGGGATCCGGCTGTACCCGTTGAGGATCACGACCTCCATCGCGTCGACCACTCGGAAGTCGGCGGTCACGGTGACCATGTCGGTGCGCGGCACCATCACCTCTCGAACCACCGTGTCGCCCAGCTCGATGACCGACTCGATGAGCCGGCGCTCCTCGACCTCGATCACGCTGTCCTCCAAGGCCAGGTCGGCGACGGCCAGCAGCTCCTCCTCCGACATGAACGGCCCGCGCTTGAGGCCCTTCCCGGGAAGGAGAACGTTGGTGAGCCCGATGAGGCCGCGCGAGAGCAGGCGCAGCGGTGGCCAGTTGGCGAGCAGCTTGATGGGGCGGGCCGACGCCAGAGCGGCGCGGTCGGTGTGCTGGATGGCCCATGTCTTGGGCGCCACCTCCGCCACCACGAAGAACAGCGTGACGTTGAGCGTGGTTGCGCCGACGACGCCCCAGGCGCCGAAGAGCCTGCTGGCCAGCACGCCGAGCAGGGTGGACTGAACGAGCTGTGTCGTGAGCACGACGAGGAGCGTCGGGTTCAGCCACTCCTGGTGCTCGACCAGTGAGAGCAGGATCTGCCCGCGCTTGCCGCGCGTCTCGGCCAGTGCCTGTGCCTTGGCCCGGGACATGCGCGTGAGAGCCGTCTCCGCCACCGCCAGGACGATCGACACGAGGAACAGCACCACCACTGCGGTGGCCAGGAGCCAGTCGGAGGTGGTCAAAGATCTCATCTTCGGTGGTGATAGCGGTCGAGCAGCTCGCGCTCGCGAGCCTGCATGACCGCGGCCTCCTCCGGCACAGCGTGGTCCATGCCCAGGACGTGCAGCACCCCGTGAACGATCAGCAGTGCCAGCTCGTCGTCGTAGCTCCCGGCATGCTCGGGAGCTTGGCGGGCCGCTACCGCCGGGCAGACGACGACGTCACCCAGGAGCATGGGCAGCTCAGACACCTCCGGCGGTTCGCGGTCGGGACCCGTCGTGCCGGAGTCGGGCCAGCGGCCGCCGTCGATCGGGTCATCGATGGGAAAGGCCAGCACGTCGGTGGAGCCCTCGGTCTCCATGAAGCGCTTGTTGAGGTCGGCCATGACCGACTCCTCGACGAACAAGAGCGACAGCTCAGCCTCCCCCCTCACCCCGGAGTCGTGCAGGACGTCGTTCGCGAGCGCGACCCAGCGCGCCAGCTCTACGGGGTGCTCGGACTGCTCGTCGACGCCGAAGACCTCGACCTCACCTTCGACCGGCGGCCGGCGCTTGCGACCCATCATCGGCAGCGGCGGCAGGTCGTCAGCCTCGAAGCCCTCCGGGAGGTCGGCGGGGTCGGGTTTGTCGGGGCCCTCGGGATCGGTCGGCATCAGCGCGTGGGATCGACGGGGTTGGCCCGCTCGTAGGCGTCCACGATGTCTTGGACGATGCGGTGGCGGACGACGTCGCTGCTGGTGAGATGCACCCAAGACAGACCGTCGATCCCCTCGAGGATGCGCTCGAGACCGCTCAAGCCACTGCGCCCGCCGCCGACGTCGACCTGTGTGGTGTCACCGGTGACGACGGCCTTCGATCCGAAGCCGATGCGCGTGAGGAACATCTTCATCTGCTCGGGCGTGGTGTTCTGCGCCTCGTCGAGGATGATGAAGCTCGAGTTGAGGGTGCGGCCCCGCATGAACGCGAGAGGAGCCACCTCGACCGCTCCGCGCTCGAGCAGCTTGCTCGCGCCTTCAGTGCCGACCATGTCGTGAAGCGCGTCCCACAGCGGTCGCAGGTATGGATCGACCTTCGCCATGAGGTCGCCCGGGAGGAAGCCGAGCCGCTCACCCGCTTCCACGGCCGGGCGAGTGAGGATGATCCTGTCGACCTGCTTGGACTGGAGGGCTTGCACCGCCATCGCCACTGCCAGCCAGCTCTTGCCCGTGCCGGCCGGGCCGACGCCGAACGTGATGACGTTCTCGCGGATGGCGTCGACGTAGCGCTTCTGACCGCTCGACTTCGGTCGCACCGGACGGCCGCGCGCCGGGCGCAGCACCTCTGCTGTCAGCACCACCGCGGGGCGTTCGTCGGCCCGAACCATCGCCACGCTGCGGCGCACGGTCGCAGCGTCGAGCGGGTGTCCCTGCTCGACCAGCACGACCAGGTCTTCGATCAGCGCGGCGACGCGTTCGGCATCCTCACCATCGAGCGCGATCTCGTTGCCGCGCGCGTGGATCGTCACATCCGGGAAGGCACCCTCGATCGCGCGGAGCACCTCGTCCCGCTCGCCCAGCAGGGCGGCCATGAGGTGGTTGCCGGGAACGGAGATCTTCACCTGGGTGCTGGACACGACGGCACAACGTTAGTGGTCCAGCCCACGAGAACCTCCGCCGATCCACCGGCGCCTACGCTGCGCTGATGGCGGAGCGGCCCGGCGACCGGGCTTGGGAAGCTGCCCTCGATGGGCCGGCGCACCTCCTGGAGGGCCGCTCACCGAGCTTCACGTCCCGCCTCGACCGCTGGGTGAGCGAGGCGAGAGTGGACCAAGCGGCGCTCCAGCGCTCCAGAGAGCGCTGGCTGCGTGAGGTGGCCGAGCAGGAGGCCACGCTGTCGGGCGTGCTGGCTGACCTGGCCGAGCGACGCACCGCTGTCGGTGTGCACACGAGGGGCGGCCGCCGGCACAACGGGGTGATCCGCGTGATCGGCGCCGATTTCGTTGCGCTCGGGCTGCCCTCGGGCGGCGACGTCTTGATCGCCGTGCGAGCGATCGGGGTGGTGCGAACCGCACCCGCGGTCGAGGCTGCCGTCGGTGATCGCATGCTCGGCACCGACCTGCGACTGGCCGACGTGCTGGCCGAGCTCGCTGCCGACCGTGAGCGTGTGCTGCTGGTCACAGCCGACGGGGGCGACGCCGTCTCGGGTCAGCTACGAAGTGTGGGCCAAGACGTCGTCGTCGTGCGCACCGACGCCGAGCGACCGGCCACCGCCTACGTGCCCCTCGCCGCCGTGGGCGAGGTGTCCATCGGCTGACGCCGGCCGCGGGCTACGACTTCTTCGCGCTGGTGTCCGGGTAGAGGTGCTCGAGCGTGCCCGGCTCGATCCGGGAGGCGGCGATGAAGGCGTCGATGTCATCGGCTTTGAGACGGATCACTCGACCCAGGCGGTAAGCGGGTAGGTCGCCGAGGTCGATGAACCGGTAGAGGGTGCGGGGCGTGATCCCAAGCCGCCTCGCGGCTTCTTGCGTGGAGAGCCACTCGATCTCGCTTGCTGCCATGTGTCCACCTTAGACCCAACTTTGGAGTTACGTCTTGCGGTTCCATGTGCTTTCATCCGCGAGCGACGTCACCCAAAAAGGGGGCGGAGGAGAAGCGGTGCCCCACATCGAACCATGCACTGTGGCGGTAGCGGCGGGCACCAGGCCTGCGCGTGCAGACGCGCAGGCACAGCGGATCATCGAGCGGCGACAAGGGCTTCCCGGCGGTCGCGCCGCGGTCGGAGGTCTGCTGATCGCCCTCTCCGCGATCGGGGTGTTCCTGGCCTATGCGCGCGCAAGCGAGGGTCCGACCCAACAAGTCGTCGTCGCAGCGCGCCCGCTTCGTGCCGGCGAGGTGATCGAATCCGACGACCTTCGGGTGATCGCAGCAGACCTGCCCAGCGCGACGCGGCGCACCGCGTTCGAGTCGCCCGAGACCCTGGTCGGGCGCATCGCGCTAGGGCCGATCGGGGTGAGCGAGATCCTGCAGCGGGGTTTGGTCAGCGATGAGTCGCCGGGGCGACTCGCTCACGAGATAGCCATCACACTGCCGCGAGACCAGATCGCGGTTGGTCGTTTGAAGCAGGGCGACCGGGTCGATGTGTTCGTGACGTACGACGAGCGGACCACTTCCGTCGTGCGTGGAGCAGAGGTCGTGCAGATCGGCAGCGGCGACGACGGATCGCTGACCAGCGAGCGCGAGCTGAGCGTGGTGATCGCTGTCGCCTCCGGTGACGACGTCGCCTCGCTTGTTCATGCGCTCCGGACCGGCGAGGTCACGGTGGTGCGCTCTACGTTCGCCCAAGCCCAGGGTTCCGAGCCCCTCGAGTTCGATTCGAGCGCGGGCGCTCCCACTGGCGGCGACGACCGCTGACATGCCGTCCGAGCGCTACGTCCTTCTCGGCCTGGCCCAGGTGCGATCGGCTTGGTTCCGTGAGGTCTCCCGCTGGGCGACAGCCGCAGCTCTTCCGATCGAGTTCCTCAAGACGATGTCGGTCGAGGAGGTGCGCGTCAGGCTGCGGTCGGGCCGCGGGTACTCCGCGCTCCTGATCGACGACTCCATGGCCGGCCTCGATCGCGACCTCGTCGACTCGGCGAGGGAGGTCGGCTGCGCCGTGATCGTGGTGGATGGCGGGCGCAGCGCCACCTTGTGGGCAGACCTCGGCGCCTCAGCGCTGCTGCCGTCCGACTTCGGGCAGGGCGAGCTGCTCCAGGTGCTCGGCCAGGTGTCCACGCCCGTGGCGCGGAGCGACGACAACCTCGTCGAGGTCGCTCCCGCGGTGCCATCCGCCGGCGGCTTCCGGGGTCGGCTGATCGCGGTGACCGGGCCCGGCGGTGCAGGACGATCGACTGTGGCAATGGCGGTCGCGCAAGGGCTCGCCGCTGACCCGCGCCATGCCGAGCTCGTCTGCCTGGCCGACCTGGCACTCCACGCTGACCAGGCGATGCTTCACGACGCGCTCGACGTCGTTCCCGGAGTGGTCGAGCTGATCGAGGCCCACCGGAGCGGCACCCCGACGGTCGACTCGGTCAGGGCACTCACTTGGCGAGTGCAGGGACGCGGCTATCACCTGCTCCTCGGGCTGCGACGTCACCGCGACTGGACATCCATCCGCCCACGCGCGCTCGAGGCGGCGATCGACAGCCTGCGGCGCGGTTTCCGGATGGTGGTTGCCGACACCGACGACGACCTCGAGGGTGAGCGACACACTGGGTCGCTCGACGTCGAAGAGCGGAATGCCATGGCGCGGACCGTCGCGTCGGCGGCCGACCTCGTGGTGGCGGTCGGATCGCCTGGCATGCACGGCGTGCACGGGCTGCTGCGTGTCGTGCGCGACCTCCTCGACCACGGGGTGTCCGGCGCTCGGATCGTGCCGGTCATCAACCGATCGCCGAGGAGCCCCCGGGCTCGCGCCGAGCTTGCTCGCGCGTTCGGCGAGCTGCTGGCTGCCGGAGGCACCGACCTCGAGGTGCCGAGTCCGATCCACTTGGCCGAACGGCGTCGCCTCGACGATCTGCTGCGTGACGGCGCGCGGCTGCCCGATGGATGGATCGCCCCGGTATGTGCGCCAGTGATGGCGCTGGTGGAGCGCCAGGTCACCGCTGCGCACGCGCCGGTCGTCCCCGAGCCGGTCGCCGTCGCACCCGGGACGCTCGGGTCGTGGAGCGAACAGGATGGCGATGGCGACATCGCGGCGGGGGGCGTCGGGTGACGGGCAGCGTCTCACCGCTCGAGGTCATCGAGCAGGCCGCGCAAGAGAGGGCCAAGGACATCTCTCTCGACATGGGCGGCGATGAGGGCGCCGAGAAGCTCCGTGCGCTGATAGCGGACGAGGTCGCGCGCTGGTCGCTCGATCACCGGCGTGGCCTTCGACCATTCGACCTTGCCGAACCCGCGCTGGTGGCCGAGCGAGCGTTCCGCAACCTCGCCGGCTATGGGCCTCTCGGTCCCTTGCTGGATGACGACGACGTCTGGGAGATCATGATCAACGCGCCAGATCAGATCTTCGCCAAGCGGCACTCTGGGCGGAGCGGCTACCACGACGAAGTCTTCCACGATGATGACCACGTCCTGCGCACACTGACGAAGATCCTCGACGACGCCTCCGCATCGCATCGCAAGCTCGACCCAGCCGAGGGCTTGCAGGACGCTCAGCTCGACAACGGCTCGCGTCTCCACATCGTGCATGGTGACGTGAGCAGCGGCGGCCACACCATGGTGAACATCCGCAAGTTCACAGGCGTTGCCTTCCGCCACCTCGGCGAGCTCGTAGCCGGTGGGATGCTGACGGCTCAGGCCGCTGCGTTCCTAGCCGCGTGCGTGCGAGCGGGTATGACCATCGTCGTCGCCGGTGCCCCCGGCTCAGGCAAGACAACTCTCATGTCATGCTGCGCTGCGGAGCTCGATCCCTCACTTCGCGTCGTGGTGGCTGAGGAGGTGTTCGAGGCAGACGTCCCACTAGCCAACGTTGGCTAGACTCTATGTGTGGCTCGTACGGCAATCTACTGCCGCATCTCTCAGGATCGTGGCAACGCTCTCGGTGTCAAGCGCCAGGAGTCCGACTGTAGGGAGTTCTGCGAGCGTCGAGGTTGGGACGTGGTCGACGTCCTCGTGGACAACGACGTCTCAGCGTTCTCCGGCAAGCGCCGACCTGGGTACGAGAGGCTTCTCTCGGGCATCGACGAGGGCGTCTATGACTCGGTCGTCGTGTGGCATCCCGACCGTCTCCATCGTTCTCCCCTTGAGCTAGAGGACTTCATCGCGCTCGTAGAACGCACGGGCGTTGCGGTCGCCTCGGTAACCGCGGGTGACTATGACCTGGGAACGCCAGAGGGGCGTCTGACCGCTCGTGTCGTCGGATCGGTGGCGCGAAAGGAATCCGAGGACAAGTCTCGCCGCCTCCGCCGCAAGCACCAGGAGTTGGCCGCCCAGGGCAAGGTCTCGGGAGGGGGACGCCGACCGTTTGGCTATGAGGCCGATCGCGTGACCGTCCGTTCCGACGAGGCCGACCTCATTCGTGACGCCGCCTCCCGTGCCCTCGCTGGTGAGTCCATCCGCTCCATCACCCTCGATTGGCAGCGGAGTGGCGTTCAAACCGTCACCGGAACGGCGTGGTCGCCAACCACTGTCCGTCGTTTGCTCATGTCGGCGCGGATCAGCGGCCAGCGCGAGCACCACGGCACCATCATCGGTCCAGCTGAGTGGGCCGCCGTCATCGAGCCTGCCGACACGATCCGACTCCGGACGTTGCTCACCGACCCGGCCCGACGGAACGCTGGTGCTCCGCGTAGCTACCTGCTGTCTGGCCTCGTGACGTGTGGCGCGTGTGGCAGCTCGATGACCGCCACTCCGGTCAAACGCAAGGGGCACAGCTACCGCCGCTACTCGTGCACCGTGGATCGGGGAGGATGCGGTCGATGCGGGATCTCTGCCGAGGGCCTTGAGGGCACCGTCATCGCCGACGTGATCGCGGTACTCGACTCCCCCGCGCTGGCGGCGGCTGCAGCTCTCGACACTGCACCCGTTGTTGACCGCGTGGCCGAGATAGAGCACCGGCTCTCCGAGTTGGCCGAGATCTTCGCCGCCGGGAAGATCAGCAGCTCAGAATGGCTGACTGCTCGGGACGCTCTCGATGCTCGGCTAGTCGACGCTCGCTCTGAGGCTGCCGAGGCAATACGAGTCGAGGAAACCGCTAATTGGGTCGGGCGAGGACTGGCTGAGACTTGGGGCGACCTGATCTTTGGTCAACAGCGCGCCGCCGTGGAAGCCGTCGTTCGTCGCGTGACGATCGCTCCGACGACGAAGGCGAACAACCGCTACGACGAGGATCGGGTGTCGATCGACTGGCTGCGTTGAGCAGCACCGCAACTCGTCGGACCACCTCTGGATCAGTACAGGTCGACCCGAGTCCTTGTGTTGCCCGCTCTGCTACGAAATCTCTCAACCACTTATCCTGTTCTGCTCAGGTAGTGGTTGTTCTAAGATATTATCTGAGTGCTCCGCCTTTAGCAAATGAGCCGCGTTTGTGGTTAGGCTATTTGTGGTTAGAAGCACCCTCCCTAGAGGATCCGACCGGCCGGCTGATCACGATTCATGCTCCGAGGACAGAGGGACGCTGCCCTCACAGGGGAAGCATGGCAACGCCGGAGAAAGAACAAAGACAGCGGTTGCCAACCGACTGGGACGGTTGCTCTACACCTGTGAGGGCGAGCCTCAGTGTAGCTGGCTGAGGGCTGCCGAGCCCGGTAGTGCAAGGAAGCTCGTAGATTCGTGAAACTCGTAGATTCGTACTTCGTACCTAGATGCGTACCTCGCTAAAGGCTTTTCTATAACTAAATACTGAAGTTGGGTATTTGAATCCATGTCTGCATGGGCTGGTAGGGGTCTGCTGGGTGAGATACGAAGTACGAATTTACGAAGTCGACGAACCGTTAGGCACCCTTTCTATCGGGTCTATCCTCCCAACATGCGGTAGGTTCAATCTCAGCACCCAAATGGCACTGGGCCTTTGTGTGAGACCCGAGAAGGAACAAGTGAGTAGAAGTGGATGACCTCCCAAGACCACGTCGCAACCCGTATAAGCCTCCGACCATGCGAGGCTTCGCATCGGGCGAGACGCTCATTGACGAGATCCGAGACCCGAGCGATGAGGACGACGTCGATGCGCCTACCGACGTACGCCTACTGGTCGAAGAGAGCGAGTATGCCTCGGTCCTACGCATCAGCGGCCGGGACAGTTCCATCCTCGGACAGACCCTCCGAGATGCCTGGGACGGGTCGGTCCTTATCGCCAAGAGTCGGAAGAACGGGAAGGTGAAGGCGAGCGACTACCACCTCTCCATGCTTGGCCAGATCACCATGGGTGAACTAGGTACGTGCACCTCCTCGGCAGATATTGACGGCGGTTCCTACAACCGCAACCTGTGGTGCTACGCCGAGCGGGCCAACGTCCTGCCTCACGGTGGCAATACTCCCGACTGGTTGGTCGAGGACACGGCCTATCGGCTCCGAGGCGCACTCGATCAGGCTGAAACCATCCGAGCGGTCGAGATGTCTCCCATGGCAGCCAGTCGGTGGGAGGAGTGGTACCTAGAGGCTGCACACGATGACCCTCCGGGGACCATGGGAGCGGTCACCGCTCGGGCTGAGCCTCAGGTCCTGCGACTTGCGCTCATCTACGCCCTGGCGGACTCATCCGACGTCATCGAGATTTGGCACCTACAGCCAGCCATCGCGGTGTGGAACTACTGCCGTGCCTCAGCACAACTGATCTTCGGGAACAAGACGGGGAACAAGCACCTCGACAAACTCCTGAAGCACCTCACCTCGACCGACGACGCGTCAATGGCCAAGACCGAGATCAGCGGGGCGGTGTTCTCTCGGAACGTCAAGGCGTCTGAGGTTGACGACGCCATCGCCCTCGGTGTGCAGGTGGGTCACCTCGAATGGGTTCCCGACTCCGTGCCTAGGAGAATTCGGCTCAGGGACGGTGCCACCGACTTTATGCGTTGCGCTCCAACCCTCGACGACCGTGCCTTCCATGGGCCGATTGGAGACTTCGTCAAGCAGGTGGGCCCGCACACCGAAGCGAGCCAAGCGGCGGTGTTGCTCACGCTCCTAGCGAACTTCGGTGCGGCGGTAGGGAACGGTCCGTACGTGATGGTCGGTGACGCGAAGCACACAGCGGCGCTCTTCGTCGTGATCGTTGGCAAGACGTCGAAGGCCCGAAAGGGAACCGCCGGCAACGTCGTCCGGCGAGTCATGGATCGGCTCGACTCGATCGAGGTCCCGACCGATGCCGAACTGATCAAGATCATCCTCAGCGCTGACGAGGCCGCGTGACGGGTCCCCAAGCAGGCGATGCGCCAGGCAATGGGAACCAGAGCCCTTCGACAGTGAAGGCCCGCCCGTGACAGCTGTCGGCAGCTTCCCTTCATCGTCGGCGGCGGTCGACGCGGTCCTCGACCGCCATGGCATCGTTGATCCGGCAAGGCGGCGTCGGATCCATCGCGAGGCGGTGCGTCGCCTCGAAGAACGGGCGACCAAACAGGCCTTGCGTGTGCTCACCCAGGAGGCCCTCGGTCAGGGCTGGAGCCCGCCGCGCTCAGCGGCGGACGTCCCCGAGTCGACGGCCAACTTTGCCGTCCCGGTGTCCGATCTGGTGTACCAGCGCGTGCTGCGGCGGGTTAGGGAGACGCCCGGAGAGTTCGGCGTCCGGGACCTCATGCGATGGTCCAACTTCGTCGAAACCGCTGTAGGCGCGCGTGCGGTCCTAGACGGATTGGTAGCCCAGGGACACGTCGAGGTCGTGCCACCACCTCTCCGATGGCCGGGCGAGCTTGGGCGGCCTCCGGGGACTCGCTACCGGGCCGCGCGAGGACGCTCTGCGCGCGTCACCGCTCCTGCGTTGGACGCCACTCCCGACACCGACGACGTCGATGACCTCGACTGGTCCGCCGTGCTTCGGTCCGACGAAGTCCGACGTATCTAGGGCTTCGGTGCCTCAACCAGCGCAGATGCAGCCTGATGGTCGGTCGAGTTCGACAGATCATTGCCCTGAGGGTGGTCCCCTCATCGCTTTGAGGGCGGTGGTGAGGCTCCCTGCTTCGAGGGTTGGGTCGTCACCAACGGGTCCCTCGTCGAGTGTGCGCTGTGGCGCTACGGATGTTGGGCTACTCGTGGAACGGCGTAGTCGACAGCGGGAAGTGCGTCATCTCCAATCACAATCCCCAGGGCCTCGAACCGGACTACGGGGTCTTGACACCCGGCGGGGACGCCGAGAATCAACTCGCCCTCCTCGAACGTGTCAGGGGGAAGTTCGCTTGAGAGCTCGAAGGTCGAGTCGACGTACCAGCCGCTCGTCTCATCCGTGTTGGAACACCCGACGTTTGCGTCTGGCACGGTCGAGTCTTCGTCGCCGCGGTTCTCCGCGCGTACCTGCACTGCGATCCTGTAATCGTCGTCGGTGCCATTGTCCTCGACATCGTCGTGGTACTCGATTGACGAAACGAGCACCGACACCCCGCCACCGAGGTCCGCCGGCTCGCCGATCTCACCGGCAATGGCGGCTTGCCGCTCCGCCTCCTCGTTCACCTCGTCGGCGGGTCGGAGGGCGTCATCGTCGCCGCCACCACTACAGGCGGTCAGAATGAGTGCGATCGCTACACATCGTCGTAGGACCATCGAACCTGCCTCCCAGCTCTCCGCCAGATCGTGATGTCGAGCACCCAAGTCTCAGGCTAGGTCGGCGTTTACCCGTCAGCGTGGCTTAGGGTCTCGCATCTCGGTCCGGAGAGCCTGCTCCACCTTTCGAACCCTCAGGCGTGCAACCGGCCGTTGTCGGTGTTCGTCGAGTAGGGCCGGGGCCGTCTGACGGTGATGACATAGCAGTGGGTGGCTGAAGGAGATAATCGGCCGCAGCCTCGGGGTGTGAGTCCGTGGCGCCCGCTTGGCGTCGGTGAGGTGGGCGGATACGGCTGACGAGCCGGGCGCACGCCCCACGCCCCGCAACACGGGCAACAGGCTGGCAATGAAATTGGCAACGAGCCTCACGTTGGGCCCGAGCACGACGCACCGGTCATCGGTTGGTCCCTCGATCAGTCACACGGTCGTGGCATCATTCGGGCCGCATCGCGGTCAGGCACCGAAGGTCGCAGGCTCGCCTCCTACCTGAAGACTCGACCGAGGGTGCACTCCATCGGGGAGGTCGCCTCACCTTCCTCCCCCAACCGGAAGGACAACCGATGAGCGATACCTCCACGTCCGAGCGGACGCTGGCCATGACCGTGCGCAACACGGGATTCATGGTCGACCGGCTGGGCCAAGACTGCGCCCCCCTTCAGTTCCTCCGAGAACTAACCCAGAACTCGATCGAAGCAATCCAGCGATCGAACGATGGGACCGGCGAGATTGTGTGGGACGTCGATTGGGACACCTACGACCTGACCGGCGCCTACAAGCTCTGCGTCGTTGATGACGGCTGCGGGATGACCGGCGATGAGATGGTCCAGTACATCAACCAACTCTCATCATCCGTCCAGGAGCAGTCTCACGAGGGCAACTTCGGCGTCGGGGCGAAGATCGCCGCTGCGACTCGCAACCACCATGGCTTGATCTACCTGTCCTGGAAGGAAGCCGTCGGTTCCATCATCCATCTGTGGCGGGACCCCGAGACTGGCGAGTACGGCCTGCGGCAGCAGCAGCGTCCGAATGGCTCCTTCGGTCATTGGGCCCACATCGAGGACACCGTCAAGCCCCGCGAGAACCCCACGCTCGACCAGCATGGGACCAAAGTCGTGCTGCTGGGCAACGAGCCTGACCAAAACACGATGGAGGCACCTCCGGGTGCCGCCTCTCCCTCAATGTGGGTTGGTCGCTACCTCAACACCCGCTACTTCCGCTTCCCGGACGGGATCACTGTTCGAGCCCGTGAGGGCTGGCAGAACCCGCGGACCGACACAGACCGCAATGTCCTCCGCACGATCAACGGTCAGGAGCAATACCTGGAGGCGCACGCGCAGTCCAGCGGTCATAAGCCGTTGACTGGAGCGATGGCGCACTGGTGGATCCTCAAGGACGAGCCTGCATTGTCGCAGAACTCTGGCCGTCTGGCATCGGCTGGTCACACGGCAGCCCTCTATGGAGACGAGCTCTACGAGATGCTGACCGGACGAGCCGCTACCAGTCGGCTTCAGCAGTTCGGTGTGATCTTCGGGCACCAGCGCGTCGTGATCTACGTCGAGCCAAGCAGCGAGAGCGGCACCAGGGTCACAGCGAACACTGCGCGTACCCAGTTGCTCCTTGATCAGGAGCCGATGCCCTGGGCCGACTGGGCAGCGGAATTCCGAAGCGATCTACCTCCTGAGATCTCCCTCCTGATGGAGGAGATCACGGCTGGCGCGACCAACTCGGATCACAAGCAGGCGATCCGAGAGCGCCTCAAGCAGATCCGACACCTATTCCGCTTCTCCAGGTACCGCCCCAGTCCGACAGGCGACAAGGCAATCTTGGACGGTGGATCGCCCGGCGGCCGCTCTGACAGTGACCCGGCGGGATCGGACAAGGACGGGCGGTCGTCCGGCGGCAGTTCTGGTGGACGCGCCGGAGACATCTACGCCTTGTTCCTTGCTGACGAAGGACAGCCCGGCGAGGAGGTCTTCTCAAACAACGAACCGGACGTCGCATGGATCTCCGTCGAGGAAGGAACTCGCACCCAAGGCTTCTTGGAGGATCGCGCCGCGAAGTTCCTCCCCGAGCAGAACCTCCTACAGATCAACGGAGACTTCCGCGGCTTCACTGACATGGTCGACCGTTGGTGCGAGTTCTACAGCGAGGTGCCTGGCGCCCGCCGTGACATCGTCGACGTCTGCCGTGAGTGGTTCGAGCAGTCCCTCATCGAAACCGTGCTCGGTGTGCAGTCGCTGAAGGACAGCCGCGAGTGGACTGTCGAGGACATCGGCAAGTCCCTCGCCGAAGAGGCGCTGACAGCCGCTGTCATGCCGAGGTACCACATCGATGTGGCGGTAAAGAGGGCGCTGGGCGCAAAGCTCGGCTCGCTCCGCGACCGTGTCTCCTAGATGCTTGGGCACCTCCCGTGGGTCTGGGACTGGACCGCTGGTGGCTGGGCCGCCATCGTTGCCTGGGCCACCATCAGCCACCTCGATGCGGCGTGGGTCGGCCACCGGCCTCCCCATTGGAGCTCAACGCAACGAAAGCGCGGCGGACCTTCCTAGGGTCGCCTGGCCCCATGACCGAGCGTGGTCACAGGAACCTCGCTGTTCCTCGCAGTCGTCGTGGAGCCACTAGCCCTCGTGGTCGGGCAAGAATGGACGGCGTGACGAAGCCCCTCACGACGGCCCAACGAGCAGAGGCAGCCGCATCGATCAGACGGCTCCTCCAGGAGATTGCTAGCGATCGCTTGGAGGCGGCCGACGTCCAGCGTGCCTACCTTGAGGGCGTCTTGAGAGGCCTGGACACAAGGAGTGGGTACGCCGACTATACATAGTTGGTCACAACTCTGTATACTTAGCGTATGACCGCCTCGCCGAAGACCCTCAAGGCCCTCCTATACAGCCGTGTTTCTACCGGCAGGCAGGCCAAGAGCGGCCTCGGTCTCGATGACCAGACACAGGCCATGACCGAGGCTGCCACCAACCGAGGTTGGACGGTCGTCGACCACATCACCGACGCCGGAGTGAGCGGCAAGTCCGTGAAGGCACGACCCGGACTACTCAAAGCATTGAACCGCTTGGACGACGGCGAGGCCGATGTTCTGGTGGTTGCCAAGTTGGACCGTCTGTCCCGTTCGGTCGGAGACTTTGCACAGCTTCTCGACCGAGCCCAACGCAAGGGCTATGGAGTTGTCGTGCTCGACGTCGATGTAGACACCACGAAAGCGGCCGGAGAGTTCGTCGTGAACGTCCTCGCCAGTGCAGCTCAGTTCGAGCGACGACTCATCGGCGACCGCGTGAAGGCTGCTCACGCCCAGCGACGCCTCCGAGGTCAGCGAGCAGGCCAACGACCCGAGCTTCCCAATGCTTTGCGTCAGAGGATCGCCAGAGAGGTCGCGAAGGGCACCTCACTCAATGCAATGGCTTCAAGGCTCAACGAAGCGGGCGTCGCCACCGCCAGAGGTGGCAAGTGGTACGCCTCGACCATCCGCCACGTGGTGAGAAGTGTGACGCTCGACCAAGAGCTCGCGAGGCTCTCGAAGTCGAAGCAATGAGTCCGCGACCCGCGAGGCCGCCGTGTTTTCACTGAGAGCTGGGCTGACCAGCGGCTCCGACCCGAAGGCCCGCCTCGCGCGTGAGGCCAGGCAGTCTTCCAATCCTCGTTGCCGGTACGGCCATTAGCGTCGCAAGCATGATCGCGACTCGCAGGTGGGCAGTTCCGCTGGTTCTTCTCGTAGCCATGACGTCGGCGTGCGGAGGGGACGACGGCGAGAAGGCGTCAGGCGGGACTACGACGGAGGCCGACGACGAGCAGACCACCACGACGGCCAAGCCGACCACCACCACGATCACACCGACGACAGCACCACCGACGACAGCACCACCGACGACAGCAGTGCCCCAGACTGCACCTCCTACGACGATAGCCACCACAACGACGGAGGAGGACCCCAACGAGAACGTCCGGATCACCATGTGTTACACGACCAGGTATGACTCCATCGCGCAGGTAACGGTCTCACACCAGGGCAGCAAGACCTACGACTTCGACGTAACAGTCAGGTTCTACAACACTGCCGGCGGAGCCACGATCGGCACCCGTGTCGCGTCGCTCCGCAACGTCAGTCGCGGCGTGACAGCGAGTACAAACGTCTCGGTCTACGGGAACCCCCCGCCCTCGCTCGGCTGCGTCGTCGACAAGGTTCAACGCCGCCTCCACTAGGGGGTGTTGAAATCGACAGACCGGTTGGTGTTCTCGCTGTGACGTCTCAGTCGGACCCTGAGGCGGTCTGACCGTGAGCGATGACAACGGGCTGACTGAGATCCCGTGGGGCTGGATCCTCAAGCGGACGGCACAGGTGGCCGCCGCTGCTGGGAGCCTCGTTCTGGTCACGCCGGCTGGGTTGTCTCGTTCCGAGGTGAACCGAAATCGGGAAGAGAAGCGGCACCAGTGGACGGACGGGAACAGGTTTCGACGCCAGACCGCGCTGACGCGAGCTGCCACGCAGTCATTGATCTCAGGGATTGTCACGATCAACGGGCGCGGGCTGGCTGCCTAACGGGCTCGAACGCCGAGTCGTAGCAATGAATATCGACCGGCGTGTTTGCAGGGCATTCACCGTTGAGCACCGGCTCCGCTTCGGCGGGGCGCCTCGCGCGCGAGGCGAAACCTCGTTCCCGCGGAGCACTGGTGTGTCATTGTGAAGGCCTGCATGCGCCCCATCAACGGAAAGGGCGTTGCGGGGAGGGGAACGAAATGCGCAGGACCTTCGCTCTGCTCGCGGCCGTAGCGGTTCTCGGTGGTTGCGGCGGCGGTGATGACGAAGAGACGGTCGACGACCGCCGCAAATCAAACCCGGAACTGTTCGAACTCGACCACACCGCAGAAGGGCTTGAGGAACAGGACCTGCTCAGTCCGGACGAGATTGACGAACTCGTCGAGGACCTTCGCGACGCCATGGAGGAGGAAGTCGTCGAGGCTTGCGATGATGCCGAGGCCGACGAGGACTTCACTGGAGCGGCGCGTGATGTTCGCACGCTGGTCGAGCAGGCCGAGGGGCTGGGCTCGGAGGTGTCGAGCGGAATCGCGAGTGACCTCGGTGAGATGCTGCGCGGGATCTGTCCGGAGCAGGCCGAAGACATCGTCGACGAGCTCTAGCTCCCCAGGGAAGGGTTGCCGCTAGCTCGGCTGGGCGGTGAGGCGTTCCTCGGAGACGGGGGCAGATCGGCGCCCATCGCAAGGCAACCGGCGAGGTGGCTGACACTTGCCATGCTGTCTCCTTGGGTGCGGTTGTACGCGGCGGGTGTAACGCTCAGCGCCGGTGAGGCCTGGGATGGGGCCGCCGCTGGGCGGGCAGCCGACGCCCGAGCGCGGTGGCGCTGAGGGTCTGGAACGCGGCCCAGGTGCCGAGTTCGTCGGCCTCCCACGGCTGCACGTCGGTCGGGTCGAACCCGATTCGCCCGGCGTCTCGGAAAGGGTCCCCGACGCCCAGGTAGAGGAGTTGCCAGCCCGCTGCCTTACGGCGCCGGACCCTCCCGGCCAGACCGAGTGCGGTAGTCCCGATCGAGGCGTTCTCTTCGCCGTCGGTCAGGACCCCGATCACGGTGCGGATGCCGCGGCCTTCCAATCGGCCTCTGGCCCGAGCCCGGCGGGTGGCCAGGGTGATCGTGGCGTCGAGGGCGTCGTAGAGCGGGGTCCCACCGCCTGGTCGGTAGTCCTCGGCCGTGATCTCCCTGACCTGATGGACTGGCACCCCGTCGATCAGGATGTCGAAAGGGTCCTGGCTGTCGAATAGCACCAGGGTGAGGTCGGTGTCGGGGACCTCCGCCCCGATGGTGTCGACCAGGCGATTGATTTCCGTCACCACCGTGTGTGCCAGCGGGCCCATCGAGCCGCTGCGGTCGACCAGGATGTAGAGGTCCTGTCGGACGATCTGTCGGTTGTTTTGCATGTTGTGCATCTCCTTCGTTGGGCCCCCCGGCGAACGCTGCATAGGCCTTCTGAGACGTTCGCTCTCCCCAACGTGGCCAGCATGCAGACGCGCGCGCCTCGCCCTGATCGGCCCGCGGTCGACCTCAGAAGGCTCGTGGGAGGGTTCCTCCGAATGGCGCCCGACGTTGCGATCGTCGGGGAGGTCCGTG
>JBMOLI010000028.1:0-1407 GCA_049325515.1 Actinomycetota bacterium
TGAAGTGGACCCCGTTTTTCGGACCACCCCGATCTTTGCGTTTCGAGGCAGCTCCATGATGAAGGAGCTGTCCCATGGGGAAGAAGAACTCGAAGCGGTACGACCCGGCGTTCAAGGCGCGCGTTGCGCTTGAGGCCGCACAAGAGCAGGAGAGTCTGGCCCAGATCGGTCACCGGTACGGCGTGCACCCGGTGTTGGTAGGCCAGTGGAAGAAGCAGTTGCTGGCGCGCGCAGCGGACGCGTTCCGGCGCGACGGCGTCGATGATGAATCCGAGCGCGTGCGGGACGAGTTGCTCAAGAAGATTGGCGAGCTGACCGTCGAGCGCGATTTTTTGGCACGTGGGCTGCGGCGCTCCCGCTGAAGGAGAAGCGGATGCTCGTGCAGCCTGATCATCCCGAGCTCTCGATCCGCCGTCAGTGCGACCTGCTCGGCGTCGCGCGGTCAGCGCTTTACTACCTGCCCGTCGGGGTCAGCGCCGAGGAGATCGCGCTGATGAAGGAGATCGATCGGATCTTCACCAAGTGGCCCTTCTACGGGAGCCGCAAGGTTCTCCACGAGCTACGGCTCGTCGGTCACGACGTGAACCGGAAGCGCGTGCAGCGGCTGATGCGGGTGATGGGGCTGCAGGCCCTCGTGCCGGGCCCGCACACCAGCAAGCCGCACCCCGAGCATCCGGTCTACCCGTACCTGCTCCGAGGAGTGGAGGTAACTCGGCCGAATCAGGTCTGGGCGGCAGACATCACGTACATCCCGCTCGAGCACGGATGGGGTTACCTGGTCGCCATCATCGATTGGCACTCACGTGCAGTCCTGTCGTGGCGACTGTCGAACTCGCTCACCGTCGAATTCTGCGTCGAAGCGCTCGAAGAGGCCCTGGCAAAGCACGGTCGGCCGGACATCTTCAACACCGACCAGGGTGCGCAGTTCACCAGCCCGGATTTCACCGAGGTGCTCAAGCGAGAGGGTGTAACCATCAGCATGGACGGCAAGGGGCGCGCGACGGACAACATCTTTGTCGAGCGCCTCTGGCGGTCGCTGAAGTACGAGGACGTGTACCTCCACGACTATGCGACGCTCGCCGAGGCGCACACGGGGATCGGCGCGTGGATCCGGTTCTACAACGTGCGGCGCCCGCATCAGGCGCTGGACAACCGGACCCCGATGGATGTCTACCGAGGCCTGCACGTGGTCAGGAGCGCGGCGTGACTTCGATCGGCCATCAACAAGTTGTCAGCCCTCCCCCGAACCCCCTCCGTCCACAGCCTCATCCACAGCAGAGGAGATCACCAACGATCAGAACGAACGAGCCGGTGACGACGACTACGAAGAAGGATCAACTCAACTCGCTGTCTCGGGACGCAAAGATTCGGACCCTGAATTCGGTCCGAACAATGGGGTCCACCTCC
>JBMOLI010000029.1:0-1381 GCA_049325515.1 Actinomycetota bacterium
CGTCGCCGCTCACCGAGGGATTGTTGCACACGGGTTTCGAGCGGCGAGCGCGGTCGGATCCGGCGGCGGAGGCGGTGCGCTGCGGCGAGACGGTATTGAGCTACGGCGAGTTGCATGCGCTGTCGCGTCGCCTGGCTTCGCAACTGCGGGCGGCGGGCGTGCGCCGCAACGCGCTGGTCGCGGTGGTGATGGAGAAGGGCTGGGAGCAGGTGGCTGCGGTGCTGGGGGTGTCGCAGTCCGGCGCGGCGTATCTGCCGCTGGATGCGCGTTGGCCCGCGGATCGGCTGGAAGCGTTGCTGCGCGAGTCGGAGACGACGGTGGTGCTGACGCAGTCGCGCGTGCTGGCGCGCTGGCGCGTGCCGGAGGGTCTGCGGACGATCTGCGTGGACGAGGTGAGGTCGGATGCCGGAGCGTGGACGGAGACGTCGGGCGAGTCGGCGCAGCCGGACGATCTGGCGTACGTGATCTACACCTCGGGTTCGACCGGTCGGCCGAAGGGCGTGATGATCACGCACCGAGCGGCGCTGAACACGGTGGAGGACGTGAACGAGCGGTTCGGGGTGACCTCGTCGGACCGTGTGCTGGGTCTGTCGTCGATGAGTTTCGATCTGTCGGTGTACGACGTGTTCGGGACGCTGTCGGCGGGTGGGTTGCTGGTGCTGCCGACGGCGGAGGGTGAGCGGGATCCGTCGCAGTGGTGGTCGTTGATCGCCGGGTACGGGGTGACGATCTGGAACAGCGTGCCTGCGCTGATGGAGCTGTTGGTGGACTACGGCCGGCGAGTGGGGGCGCGCGGTGCGGGTCCGGGGATCGGGAGTCTGCGGTTGGCGATGCTGAGCGGAGACTGGATCGGACTGACGCTGCCGGACGGGATCCGCGGTCTGGCGCCGGGTTGCTCGGTGGTGAGTCTGGGAGGCGCGACGGAGGCGGCGATCTGGTCGGTGTTGTATCCGATCGAGGAGGTGTCGCCGGAGTGGACGAGCATTCCGTACGGTCGTCCGATGAGGAACCAGCGGATGTACGTGCTGAACGAGGCATGGCAGCCGTGTCCGGTGTGGGCTCGCGGGAGCCTGTACATTGCGGGCGAAGGTCTGGCGCTGGGTTACTGGCGGGACGCGGAGCGGACGGCGTCGAGTTTCGTGTTGCACCCGCAGACGGGCGAGCGTTTGTACCGGACGGGGGATCTGGCGCGCTATCGGCCGGACGGGACGTTGGAGTTGCTGGGCCGGGAGGATCTGCAGATCAAGCTGCACGGTCATCGGATCGAGCCCGGGGAGATCGAGGCGGTGTTGTTGCAGCATCCGCGGGTATCGCAGGCGGCGGTGGTGGCGCAGCGGACGGCGCGGGGCGACAGACAGCTCGCCGCCTTCGTCGTCCTCGC
>JBMOLI010000030.1:0-49286 GCA_049325515.1 Actinomycetota bacterium
TCGCGGATCGGCGCCCTGCGGGCGCCGACGAGTGGGTCGGGGACGACCCCCTCGTGCTCCCCCAGAGGCCGACTCAAGGGAGCGCACCTAGGGTGACAGCTCGTGGCTTGGGTGTTCCTTGCGATTGGGGTGCTTCTGGTGTTCGCGATCGCTGCGGCGTTCGTGGGGTCGGAGGCGTTTCGGCTGGGGCACGAGGCTCCCGCCGCCATCTTCGACCTCGACGAGGCCGTGTACTTCGTGGCGGAGGACCTGTCTCCAGACGCGCAGGCGCGGGTGACCTACGACGACGTCCGCCGGCTGGTCCTGGCGGCGCTGGACCACCTGCGATCGAAGGGCCTGGGGGCGCTCCCGGGCGAAGACGTGCTCCGCGGGCTCGACCGCGACGTCGTGGTCGCTGACGACGAGGTGCTGGCAGTGGCGCTCGGCGCCGTGGACGCGACCGCGCTCGAGGTCGACGACGACGATGCAGCCGAGGTCGTTCGTGCGCTGCTGCGCCACCTCGACCAGATCGGGGCCTTTGGGCCCCGTGCCTGACCGCGAAACGCGCCACCACGAGCGCCCGACGGCGTGGTTCACTGTTGCCACCAGAGAAGGGAGGTGGTCCAACACATGAGCGACTGTTCGCAAGGGACCCTGGAGGTGGCTGGCCGTTAGTGGCCCGCTGGACCACCTGGCGAAAACCCGCCAGTCACCGCCGGAGTGAGCGTTCGGGGAGTGGTCCCTCCCGCTGGCCCACAGGGCAGCGTGCTCCG
The DNA here is from genome assembly GCA_049325515.1 of Actinomycetota bacterium. Classification (GTDB taxonomy): domain Bacteria; phylum Actinomycetota; class Acidimicrobiia; order Acidimicrobiales; family VFJN01; genus VFJN01. Next base: position 753 of record JBMOLI010000030.1, read on the forward strand.
GTCATCACCAGCTGTACGACGATGGGGGCCGGTCGACGGGAGTCGATTCGGTCCCCATCTCGCGCCCGGAGGTAGGTTGCCCGCCATGGAACGCCCGGTTCGCTTCGAGCACAACCGCTGGCTCGGCGACAAGCGCACGCAGATCGTGCACGACGTCGATTCGTGCACCGACCCGGCCATCATCGACGAGCTCATGAGCGCAGAGGCCTTCCTGTGCTTCGGGCCGGACGAGCTGTCCGAGGCGCGCAATCGCGGCTACCGCCGGTGCGGTTGCTGCGTCTCGCCTGGCGCGGAGTAGCCCAGCGCTCTCGTGGAGCACCGCTTCCCGTCCGACGGGAACCTCCTTGCGGCGCACCTCGTGCGGCCGCCCATGCGAGCCGACGTCACGAGCGTCCCGGCGGTCGTGCTGGCGCACGGCTACCCGAGCGACGTCAACGCTGCGGCTGTCGCCAGCTCCGCGCTTCCAGAGCTGGCCGATCGCATCGCGGCGGAGATGGGTTGGCTCGCGATGGCGCTCGCCTTCCGGGGCTGCGGTGCATCCGAGGGCAGCTTCTCGCTCCGTGGGTGGCTCGACGACCTGCTCGCTGCAGTCGCGCATGTCGAGGCCGAGGACTCCGTCAGCGGGGTCTGGCTCGCGGGGTTCGGCACGGGCGGAGCCCTGTCGATCTGTGCCGCGGCCGAGCGCCCGGAGGTGCAGGGCGTCGCGGCCCTCGGAGCCCCCGCCGACTTCGATGACTGGGCATCTCATCCCCGGCGCCTTCTCGAGCACTCACGAGAGGTCGGGATGATCAAGGAGGCGACCTTCCCGACGAACTTCGAGGGCTGGGCACGCGAGCTGCGCGATCTTCGAGCGGTTGCCACCGCGCCGCAGGTGTTCCCGAGGCCGCTGCTCGTCGTGCACGGCAGCGAGGACGACCTCGTCCCCGTCTTCGACGCCCGGGTGCTGGTCGATGCGCATGGCGACGCAGAGCTGCGGATAATCAGCGGTGCTGGCCATCGCCTGCGCCACGACCCGCGTGCTGTCGCCGTGCTATTGGGCTGGCTCGATCGCCAGCGGAACCGCATCAGCAGCACGACCAGCTGAGCGAGGTGCACCCACGCCGTCGGGGTCGAGGCGGCCTACGACGCGGTCGGCCGCATCCGGGAACAGGAACGCCAGGTAGGCGAGCCACAGGGCCAGGCTGAAGAACCCCACGTCGAGCGCGAGGTCGATCCCCAGGTGGAAGGCCACGCCCGCGCCCAGGACCCACGGCCGCAGCCTCCGATTCCAGACCAGGAAGAGAAACGAGCACTCGAAGGCGAGGGTGGCCCACGTGAGCAGCGTCAGCAGCCCGCCTTGGTCGAAGAGCCACTCGGGGGCGGCGAACCGCTGGAGGTCTTCGATGCGCAACGCCATGCCGAGCGCCGTGCCGTCGCGCCAGCTGGTGCCGCGCAGCTTCGCCCACGCCGACAGCAGGTAGCCGACCGCAACCTGGAGCTGCAGCAGCCGCAGACCCCACGGCGCGCGCAACGGCGCTGCTGCAGCCGTTCCGGCCCTCCGCGCTCGGGCTGCGTCGAGCGACCACAGCAGCCCGCAGGGCGAGAGGGCGACCGCGATGCCGATCTGGCGGAGGAACAAGTCGCCCGAGTTGAAGATCGTGGTGTTCGTGCGCTGCACCGCGATGAGGCACACGACGGCGACTGCCGCGCTGAGACGGGTGCGGTAGCCGACTGCGGTCGCGACCGACGCAACCAGGAGGAGCAGGCACGCGAGGAGTGGCGCCCAGACCCAGTCGGTCCAGTCGAGCGGGTTCCACGAACCATCGGGAGGTGTGCGCTCGTAGCGCAGAGCACCCGTGGTGAGGAAGGGGTCGACATCCGGGAGCAGGGACAGCGTCCACATCGCCATCAGCGAACCCCATCCGATGCGGACGAGGGTCATGGGGGACGTCGTCTGGGGCTCGAAGAAGAAGCGGTTCCACCGCCGCGTCAGGGCTGTCATCGCGCCGGCTCGCTCAGGTACAGCGTGTAGTAGGTGAAGGCCTTCCACTCGGGTTGCTCACCCGAGACCACGTTCTGGCGGAAGCGCCGGATCAGGTCCACCTGCACGACCGGCGACGGTCCGTCCTCGTACAGCGAGGCGATCCATCTCGCGGTCGGGTCCCACAGGCCCGAGTGGTCGTCCGCGCGGGCTCGCTCGATCCACTTGCGCCAGCGGTAGAAGCGCAGGTTCGCACCGATGGCGGGTCCTTCGGGAGTCGTCCAGCGCACCGTGGAGCCGTCGGCGAAGACGACCCGCGCCTCGAGGCGAAGGCTCACCGCGCGCGGGTTGGGTGCGAACACAGCCCAGGTCTGCTCCGAGCCGGCGAGCCTCACGATCAAGTCGGAGGGCTCGCGCACGGCCCGCTCGAGCGCGGAGCTGGGCAGATGCGTTCCGACCTCCGCGAGCAGCAGCACCACCACGCCGATGCTGATGAGGGCTCTCCCGATGCGGGACTGCTCCACCCTCTGCGAGATCGACACTGGTGTCGCAACGGGTGGAGCTGCGCCCCGCGCCTGGTCAGCGTCCTCCCCGGCGACCGCCATGCCGCACGGTACCGCTGTCGCTCCACGGGCCACGAGCGTGGCTGCGGGCGCCTACGGTTCGCCGATGGCACCGACACCGGACGAGGTCACAGCAGGGCACGCGTTCTACACGAAGCGAACCCTGGCCATCTACGACCTGGCGATCCTCGGGTACTTCTCGCGTGTCGCCTGGAGGTGCCCAGCACGGCGGGTGCTGGACCACTACGACCGCCACGTCTCCATGAACCACCTCGATGTCGGGGTCGGAACCGGCTACTTCCTGGACCGCTGCACCTTCGCCGGTCCGCAACCCCGGGTCGCGCTGATGGACCTGAACCGCAGCTGCCTCGACGTCGCAAGCCGACGGATCGCGAGGTACGCGCCTGAGACCTACGAGGCCAACGTGCTGGAGCCGCTCGAGGTCGACGTCCCCAGGTTCGACTCCGTCGGCCTCAGCTACCTGTTGCACTGCCTCCCCGGATCGATGCGGTCAAAGTCCGTTGCGATCGACCACCTGATGAAGCTGGTCAACCCGGGCGGTGTGGTCTTCGGTTCGACGCTGCTGCACGGCGGGGTCGATCGGAACTGGCTGGCACGCAAGGTGATGGCCAGGAACAACGCGCACGGCATCTTCTCGAACGCCGAGGACGACCTCGAGGGTCTCCGCTCCGCGCTCACCGAGCGTCTGCAGGATCCCGTGATCGAGGTGGTCGGCTGCGTCGCGCTCTTCTCCGGTCGCACCTGAGCCCGTCAGATGGGCCGCCCACTCGTCGGCTCGATGTTGTCGCCAGCGCTTGATCCACCTGAGGGTCGGTCAGTCGAGGAACAGGCAGAACGGGTGGCCGGCAGGATCCAACAAGACTCGTACTCGTTCCCGCGGTTGATGGTCGGCAAGACGAGCGCCCGCTGCCAGGGCGTGCGCGACCGCAGCATCGAGATCGTCGACGCGGATGTCGAGATGGAGCATCTTGTCCTGGCTCTCGATGCGCTCCGGCCACGTCGGCTCGCGGTACTCGGGCTCGGCCTGAAACGAGAGGCCGGTGCCACCGCTCGGGTTCTGCATCAACACCCAGTTCGGCTCGCTCAGGGTTGGTACCCACCCCAAGAGCTGCCCGTAGAACTTGGCCATGGCGTGTGCATCCGCGCAGTCGATGCAGATTGTCTGGAGGTGGAAGGACGGATCGCCCATTCGTACAGAGTGCTCGTTGTGCCCGCGTCTGGCCAGGGCCTCAACGACCTCGTCGACCTGGTCTAGGGATCACCCGTTGGAGCAGCTTTGGAGCGACAATCGACAATGGCATCGCGGCGGCCGGGGTCTGCTCCCGAACTTGTCGCTAACAAGTTGTCGCGATCGATTCCGCTCCGCGCGGGTCGGATGTCTAGCCGTCCTTGCCCTTGCCCTTCGCCTTCATGGCCTTCTTGAAGGCACGCACGTCGGCCAGCGATTCGGCGGAGTCGATGTCAGCAACCGTGCGGTAGGTCTCGTCCGAGAAGGGCCTCGAAGCCTCCTCCCAACCGGCGGGCTTGACGCCGAACCTCTTGGCGAGCAGCGCGGTGAAGATCTTGGCCTTCTCGGGTCCGAAGCCGGGCAATGCCTTGAGACGACGAATCAGATCCGCACCGGTGGGCACCCCCTTCCAGACAGCGGCGGCGTCGCCACCATGGTCATCGACGAGGTGCTGGCACAGCTGCTGCGTGCGCTTGGCCATGGAGCTCGGATAGCGATGCAGGGCGGGTGGGCCCTTGAACATGACCTCCAGCTTCTCGAGCGGCAGAGCGGCGATCGTCGCCGCGTCGAGTGTCCCGCCGAGGCGCTCCTGCAGCTTGATGGGTGCGCCGAACGCCCACTCCATCGGCACCTGCTGATCGAGCAGCATCCCGATCATCAGAGCCAGCGGGTCGGTGTTGAGAAGTCGGTCGGCGTCTGGATCGCCCGTGATGGCGAGATCTCCCTGCATGGCGCCATGATCGCACGGGATTCGATCGACGCGAGCGCCGCGGAGGCTGTTGTTATTCCTGCACCGGACGAGCCCCTGGAGCACCGGGCAGCCGTGGACGCGCTAGGGGTGCTCGTCGCCCGGAGTCCGGAAGTTGCAGGTCGGCCCCGGTGCCGCGACGAGCCGTTGGTCCAGGGTGGCCAACGGCGCACCGAGGAGCTCAGCAGCCGCGACGTACCAAGCGTCGTAGGCGGTGAGGTTGGTGCGGAGCTCCCAGACGCGGGCACCGACGATCTCGTACGGCACGAGCTCGACGCGCAGGTCGGCGAGGTCGGCGTGGGCGAGTGAGGCGACGTCGTCGGTGATGTCGTTGGCGTTCACCGCGCGACGCAGGACGTTGGCGACCTCGACGTGGAGCAGGTGCGGCGCCGCGAGGCCCGACGTCAGGAGGGCCTCGGCCCACTGTCCGGTCGCCCCGGTGTCAACGAGCGCGGCGACGACGACTGATGCGTCGACGACGATCGTCACCGACGGCCGGCATCGCGGTGCCGCAGGATCTTGGCGGCCGACAGTGTCGTCGAGGTCTTCTGCTTGCGCTCGACGATGCGCCGTGCCAGGTCCTCGGGATCGGGACGGCTCGCGAGGTCGATCAGCTCCTTGCGGAGATACTCCTGGAGGGATCGACCGGTCCGGGCGGCGCGGGACGCGAGCTCGTCGCGCGCTCGGTCGGGCACATCTCGAACGGTGATCGACGCCATGCATGCATTTTAGCAGCGGCTGCATCATTTCCGCTGCAGACGACTTCCCGCGACGGCCGCGCTCGAGGCGGCCGTCGCGTGAATCGTCATGCCGAATCGCCCGCCAGAGCTCTCCCCGGGGCCGCTAGAGCACTACAGCTGCGCCTGGTCAGGCGAGGCGCGGATCCACGGCCTCTGGATCGAGGTCGTAGCGGCGGATGGCGTCGGCCACTGCTTCCGCCTTGACGTCCCCGCGAGCAGCGAGGGCAGCCAGCGTGGCGACGACGATGTGGGGCGCGTCGATCTCGAAGTGCCGGCGCAGCGCCTCTCGCGTGTCGCTGCGACCGAACCCGTCGGTGCCGAGTGGCGTGAAGCTGCGGCCCTCGGGTGCCCAACGCGCGATCTGGTCGGGCACGGACTTCATGTAGTCCGTCACCGCCACGATCGCGCCCTCGCCGGCTAGCAGCTCGGTGATGCGCGGGACCTGTGCAGGACGGTCGGCATGGAGCCTGTTCCAGCGCTCGGCCGTGAGCGCCTGCTCGCGCAGCCGCTTGTAGCTCGTGACCGAGTGGAGGTCGGCACCCACCTCGTAGTACACCGCCAGCTCCGTCTGGGCAGCTCGGGCGGCGAGGTTGGCCGAGCCCGAGAAGAGGATCGAAGCAGGCGTAGTTGTGCCGTCGGGCGCGGGCGCCCAGCGGTAGATGCCCTCGATGATGCCCTCCGCTACCCCATCGGGGCGCGCGGGCATCAGCTGGTTCTCGTTGTAGAGGGTCAAGTAGTAGATGACGTCTTCTTGCTGGCCGTGCATGCGACGCAGCCCGTCCTCGACGATCGTGGCCACCTCGTATGCGAAGGCGGGGTCGTAGGCCTCGATGGCAGGGTTGACCGAGGCCAGCAGCAGGCTGTGGCCGTCTTGGTGCTGGAGCCCTTCGCCGAGCAGTGTCGTGCGCCCCGCGGTGGCGCCGAGCAGGAAGCCGCGCGCGCGAGCGTCGGTGGCTTGCCAGATGAGATCGCCGACCCGTTGGAACCCGAACATCGAATAGAAGGTGAAGAACGGCACCATGGGCACACCCTGCGTGGCGTACGCAGTGCCGGCTGCGATGAAGCTCGCCATCGACCCCGCCTCGGTGATGCCCTCCTCGAGGATCTGGCCTGACTGCGACTCCGTGTAGGAGAGCAGCAGCGCGTGGTCGACGGGCTCGTACTGCTGCCCCTTGGACGCGTAGATGTTGAACTCCTTGAAGAGCGCGTCCATGCCGAACGTGCGGGCCTCGTCCGGGATGATCGGCACTACCCGCGGACCGAAGCTGGGGTCGCGGCAGAGGTTGCGGAGGAGCCGGGTGAACGACGTGGTCGTGGACGCGGCCTGCTTCCCCGAGCCGGCGTGCAGCTCCTCGAAGGCGGCCGCATCCGGCAAGGTGATGGGCCGCTTGGTCCTCACGACGCGACTGGGCAGCGACCCATCCAGCGCCTGGCGTCGCTCGATCATGTACCTGCGGATCTCGGAGTCCTCGGCCAGCGAGATGTACGGCGGGTCGGCCCCGTCCACCAGGGCTTCCTCGGGCACTTCCTCCTGGAGGTGCAGGCGCTCCCGCAGGAGACGGAACTGGTCCGTCGACATCTTCTTGATCTGGTGGGTGGCGTTGCGGCCCTCGACATCCGGGCCGAGCGTCCACCCCTTGATCGTCTTGGCGAGGATCACCGTCGGCGCGCCCTCTTGCTCGGTGGCGGCCTTGTAGGCGGCGTAGAGCTTGCGGTAGTCGTGACCGCCGCGGGGGAGGTTCCGTATCTCCTCGTCGCTCAGGTGCTCGACCAGCTTGCGCAGGCGAGGGTCGGGCCCGAAGAAGTGCTCCCGGGTGTAGGCCCCGGACTCGACCGCGTAGCGCTGGAACTCACCGTCGACAGTGGCGTTCATCTGGTTCAGCAGGACGCCGTCGACATCCCGCGCGAGCAGCTCGTCCCACTTGCCGCCCCACACCACCTTGATGACGTTCCACCCGGCGCCGCGGAAGACCGCTTCGAGCTCCTGGATGATCTTGCCGTTGCCGCGCACCGGCCCATCGAGGCGCTGCAGGTTGCAGTTGACGACCCACGTGAGGTTGTCGAGGCCCTCCCTGGCCGCGAGCGAGATGGAGCCGAGCGTCTCGGGCTCGTCGCACTCGCCGTCTCCGATGAAGCACCACACGCGCGACTGGGACGTGTCCTCCAGCTTGCGGTTGTGGAGGTACTTGTTGAAGCGGGCTTGGTAGATGGACGAGATCGGCGCCAGTCCCATCGACACCGTGGGGTACTCCCAGAAGTCGGGCATGAGGCGCGGGTGCGGGTAGGACGACAGGCCGCCGCCGCCCACCTCACGCCGGAAGCGATCGAGCTGGCTCTCGGTCAGCCTCCCCTCGAGGAAGGCCCGGGCGTAGATGCCCGGCGCCGCGTGACCCTGGATGTGGACGTGGTCGCCCGCCAGGCCAGCGTCCTTGCCGCGGAAGAAGTGGTTGAAGCCGACCTCGTAGAGCGAGGCGGAGCTGGCGAACGTGGCGAGGTGGCCACCGATCCCGTCGGCGGCCTTGTTCGCCTTCACGACCATGACCGCCGCGTTCCAACGGATGAAGGCGCGGATGCGCCGTTCGATGTGCTCGTCGCCCGGGAAGAACGGCTCCTGTTCGGGCGGGATCGAGTTCACGTACGGCGTGGACACCGTCGCCGGTGTGCCCACCTGGAGCTCGCGGGCGCGCTCTAGCAGCTTCGACACCAGGAACCGGGCTCGCGTCTTGCCGTGCGTGTCGACCACAGCGTCGAGCGAGTCGAGCCACTCCTGCGTCTCCGCCGGGTCCGTGTCGGGCAGCTGGTGCACGAAGCCGTCGATGATCATGGGCCCATTGTCTCGCTTTGTCCTCCGACTCGCGCCACCATCCCCCCGTGACCTCCTCCAGCTCCGAGCCCATCCGCGCGTTCACCGACGGCGCTTGCTCCGGCAATCCGGGCCCTGGGGGGTGGGCTTGGGCTGTTCCTAATGGGCCGTTCGCGTCTGGAGCCGAGGCTCACACGACCAACCAGCGCATGGAGATCACAGCCGCGTTCGAGGCCGTGCGGTCGCTCGAGGGCCCGCTCGAGGTGGTCAGCGACTCCACCTACGTCGTGCACTGCTTCCGGGACCGTTGGCATGAAGGATGGCTCAAGCGGGGCTGGAAGAACTCCAAGCGCGAGCCCGTCGCGAACCGCGACCTGTGGGAACCCTTCATCGAGCTGGTGCTCCTGCGCGGCGACGTCACCTTCAGCTGGGTCAAGGGTCACGGCGGCGACGCCATGAACGACCTTGTCGACCGCTTGGCGGTGGAGGCGGCGATGCGCCAGGAAGGCCGCTCCGGCGTCGGCGCCCCGCAAGGTCTATGACCAACCAAGCTCTGTGAACCCGGATGGCCGCATCGCGGCCGTGGGGGTTCACAGACGTTGGTTGCTACTTGCCTCGGCGGACGCGCAGCTCCTGGTAGGCGACGTTGATGTCGCGGATGCGCTCCTCCGCCCGGGCGATCTCGGCGGCCGAGTGCCCGAAGAGCTGGTCGGGGTGATGGCGGCGCGCTTGGCGACGGTGTGCGTCGACGATCTCCTCCCAGGTGGCGCTCGACTCGACACCGAGCACCGAGTACGGATCGGTCGGGTCGATGGGCGCCTCGGGCTCGTCCACGGGCTCGTCACGTCGCTCCGCCCGGAGCGGCGCGCGCCTCGCCCTCGGCGGTGACGCAGCCGGCGATGGTGGCGCCGGCTCGGGCCGGGGACTAGCCACCCGGTCCGCCTCATGGGGCACGCGCCGCGGAGCATCGAGGATGGGGTCGAACCCGAAGGCCGAGCGCCAGTCCTCGCCGAGATGCTCAGCCAGAACATCCCGCTCAGGCTCGGGCCTGCGCGGCGGTGCGGGACGCTCGTGCGGGCTCCATGCGTCGTTGATGTCGCGGCTGGCCCACCAGGCGTGCTCGGCCGAGTCGAGGTGGACGTCCTCGCCCTCGTCGTCGATCGCCTCAGGGGGTTCGTCGGCCTCTCGCCGCCGTGAGAAGCGCGGCGCCATCCCTCGATCCTCCCACGCGCGGACAGCGGCGCTGATGACCCAGGGCGTGGCCACGGCGAGTTCGACCCTTGACCGCCCGGTCAATAGAGTGCTCCGCCATGGATCTCAACGGCATCTCAGCGATCGTCACCGGGGGCGCGTCCGGCCTCGGTGAGGCCACCGTCCGCCAGCTCGCCCAGCGTGGCGCCAAGGTCGTGGTGGTCGACATGAACCCCGAGAAGGGCGAGGCCGTCGCCAAGGACGTGGGTGGTGTGTTCGCGCAGGCCGACGTCTCCAACGTCGAGCAGATGGTCGCCGCAGTGGAGGCGGCCAAGGAGCTCGGCCCGCTGCGGGCACTCGTCACTGCCGCTGGGATCGGATGGGCCACCCGCACTATCGGGCGCGATGGCCAGTACGAGTCCGCTCACGATCTCGACATCTTCAAGAAGGTCATCGAGGTCAACCTGGTGGGAACGTTCAACTGCATCCGCCTGGCGGCGACGGCGATGAGCCAGACGCCCGAGCTGGCCGACGGAGAGAAGGGGGCCGTGGTGACGGTCGCCTCGGTCGCCGCCTTCGACGGCCAGATCGGCCAGGCCTCCTACTCGGCCTCCAAGGGAGGCGTGGTCGGCATGACCTTGCCCGTCGCGCGCGATCTAGCGGCCGCCGGCATCCGGGTCAACTGCATCGCCCCTGGCCTGATCGACACGCCCATCTACGGGCAGGGCGAGGCGTCCGAGGGCTTCAAGGAGAAGCTGAAGCGCGACGTCCTGTTCCCCAAGCGCCTCGGTACGGCCGACGAGTTCGCCTCGATGGCGTGCGAGCTGCTCTCCAACAGCTATATGAACGCCGAGACCATCCGGGTCGACGGCGGTGTGAGGATGCAGCCGAAGTGATCGTGGGTCAGGCGCTTCGGTCGAGGATGGCCGCCAGCGCCGACTCGAGATCGTCGTAGCGGAACTCGAAGCCTGCGTCGAGCAGCGCGTCGGGCAGCACGCGCTGGCCCTCGAGGAGAAGGGCGGACGCCAGCTCGCGTCCCAGGAGCAGCTTCGGTCCGAAGGCCGGCACAGGCAGCACCGTCGGTCGGTGCAAGGCCCGACCCAGCGCCTTCGTGAACACGGCGTTCGTGACGGGCGCCGGCGCTGTCAGGTTCACGGGTCCGCTGATCTCCGAGTCGAGCAGGAAGCGGATGGCGCGCACCTCGTCGTCGAGCGCGATCCAGCTCATCCACTGGCGCCCCGACCCGAGCTTGCCGAGCAGCCCGAGCCTCGCGATCGAGGCCATCTTGGCCAGCGCACCGCCGTGGCGGGCCAGCACGATGCCCGTGCGGACCTTGGCGACCCGGATGCCGGCGCTGGCGGCGGCGTCGGCCGCCGCCTCCCAGGCGATCGCCACCTCGGACAGGAACCCGCTGCCCGGTGGGCTGGCCTCGGTCAGCTGCTCATCGCCCCGGTCGCCGTAGATCCCGATGGCGGAGCCGGAGACGAGTGCTCGCGGCTTTTCGTCCAGCTCGGACAGCGCCGAGCACAGGAGCGTCGTGCCGTCGACGCGGCTCCGGAGGATCCTCTGCTTCTGCTCGTCGGTCCAGCGCTTCTCGCCGATGCCCTCCCCGGCGAGGTTGACGACAGCGTCGATGCCCTCCAGCGCGGCTGCGTCTATCTGCCCGCGCTCGATGTCCCAGCGGATGCCGCCGGGGACGCCCTCCCTCCGGACGACTGGCACCGCGCTGTGACCGTCGGCCTCCAGCGAGCGCCGCAGCGCCGTTCCGATGAGCCCGCTCGAACCCGTGATCGCTACTCGCACCGTGGCTCCTTCGCAGCGTCTCGCCCGGCCAGCGCCACCGTACAGATCGATCCCTCCGCGCCACGATCCGATGGGAGAGCCCGCGCCGGTTGCGGGCCCGCGCGGCGCCGGTCGTAGGATCCCGCGGTCAACAAGTGAGGAGCGCAGGTTGCACGTAGTCGTCGTCGGATGCGGTCGGGTCGGGGCGGGCCTCGCCGGCATCCTGGAGGACGGCGGCCACACGGTCGCCGTCGTGGACAAGGCTCAGAAGGCCTTCAGGCGCCTGCCGGAGGGGTTCTCCGGCCGCACGATCCTCGGGGTCGGCTTCGACCGCGATCTGCTCCGCGAGGCCGGCATCGAAGAGGCGGGCGCTCTGGCGGCCGTCACCAGTGGAGACAACTCCAACATCATGGTGGCGCGCACCGCACGCGAGGTCTTCGGCCTCGAGCGTGTGGTGGCTCGCATCTACGACCCACGGCGCGCCGCGATCTACGAGAAGCTGGGCATCCCCACGATCGCGACGGTGCAGTGGACCACCGACCGCGTCCTGCGCAGGATCCTCCCCGACCTGCCCTCGACCGAGTGGACCGACCCGTCAGCCAGCGTCGTGCTGGTCGAACGTGCGGTGGCCGCGACGTGGGCGGGCCGCCACCTCGCCGACCTCGACATCCCCGGCCTCGCCCGCGTTGCGGCGCTGTCGCGACTGGGCAGGGGACAGGTTCCGGCCCCCGACCTCGTCACCCAGGAGGGCGACGTCGTGTACATGGCCGTTCACGCCGACCGGATCGAGGATCTCGACGCCCATCTCGCCGACGGCGGCGCGGGAGGACACTCATGAAGGTCGTCATCGTCGGTGGCGGCAACGTCGGCACCTTCATCTCCTCCGAGCTCACCAAGGGCGGGCACGAGGTCACCATCATCGAGCTCGAAGCCGACCGCGTGGCGCGCGCCACCGCCACAGGTGAGCCGGCGGGTGTGCGCTGGGTGCTGGCCGACGCCTGCGAGGTGGCCAACCTCCGAAAGGTGCCGCTCGACGGGGTCGACGTGCTCGCCGCGGTCACCGGCGACGACGAGGACAACCTGGTGGTCTCTCTCCTCGCCAAGCAGGAGTTCGCCGTGCCGCGCGTGATCGCGAGGGTCAACAACCCGAAGAACCACTGGATGTTCAACGAGAACTGGGGCGTCGATGTGGCGGTGTCCACGCCACACCTGCTGACCTCGCTCGTAGAGGAGGCCGTGTCGGTCGGCACGCTCGTGCGCCTCCTCAGCTTCGAGCGCGGCCGCGCCAGCCTCATCGAGGTCACCCTCGCAACCGATGCCAAGGCGGCCAACTCGGAGATCGTCAACCTCGACTTCCCGCGCGACTCGACGATCGTTGCGGTGCTGAGGGAGGAGCGGGTGATCTTCCCCCGCGGCGACACGGTGCTGCTGCCCGGCGACGAGGTCCTCGTGCTGGTCACGCCGGACAGCGAGACCGACGTGCAAGCGATCCTCACAGCGGGTACCTGACTGGTGTGAGCACGAGACGGCTGATCCTCGCAGCGCTGCTCTGCGGCATGGCGATCCTGGGCGCTGCGGCGCTCCAGCTCCTGCTCATCGCGCGCGGCTGAGGCCCCGCACGGGGTGCGCCGGTCGACCGGTAGAGTCCGACTAGTTCCTTCTGCGGCCCTGAACACCGGGAGGTGGTCCCCACGGCCGAGCACTACGACGTCGTCGTGATCGGCGGCGGCCCCGGCGGCTACGCCACCGCTCTCTACGGCGCCAGCGCCGGGCTCAACGTCGCCATGATCGAGAAGCACAAGCTCGGCGGCACCTGCCTCAACGTGGGCTGCATCCCCGCCAAGGAGCTGCTCGAGACGGCAGCCGCCTACATCCACGTGGCCGAGGCGAATGAGTACGGCATCAACGCGGGCGAGCCGGCGCTCGACTGGTCCGTCTCGCTGGCTCGCAAGGACACGATCGTCTCCGGGCTGGTCGGCGGGCTCGGGACGATGCTCAAGGGCCGCAAGGTCACGGTGCTCGACGGCCACGGTCGACTCCACTCGGGCCGTCGGGTCACCGTGTCCGGCGGAAGCTCCGGCGAGGTCGAGCTCACAGGCGACTCGGTCGTCCTCGCACCCGGCTCATCGCCGCGTACGCTGCCGGGCTTCGACGTGGACGGGAAGGTCGTGATGACCTCCGACGAGGTGCTGTCGATGCCGGAGATCCCCAAGCGGGCGGCGATCATCGGCGGGGGAGTGGTTGGGTGCGAGTTCGCTTCGATGATGAGCGACCTCGGCACGCAGGTGACGATCCTCGAAGCGCTTCCGAAGATCCTCCCGGGTCTCGACAAGGACGTCGCCCAGGTCATCGAGCGCTCGTTCAAGAAGCGCGGCATGGACATCCGCACCGGGATCAACGTCGAGGGCCACGAGCCCACCGGTGCCGGCACCGCCGTGAAGGTGAGCGGCGAGGTGATCGACGTCGATGTCGTCGTTGTGTCGGTGGGGCGCAAGCCGAACACCGGTGACCTGGGGCTCGACGGCACGGGGGTCATCGTCACCGAGCGCGGGTTCATCGAGGTCGACGAGCACTGCCGCACCGGCGAAGCGGCGGTGTGGGCCGTGGGCGATGCCATCGCCACGCCGGCGCTGGCCCATGTCGCCTTCATCGAGGGCGTCAACGCGATCCAGGACATCCTCGGGGAAGACCCTGCCCCCGTCGACTACGCCAAGGTCCCGTGGTGCGTGTACACGCGCCCGGAGGCGGCGTTCACCGGGCTGTCGCAGGAGGCCGCCGAAGAGGCCGGCATCGAGGTCGTCACCCAGAAGAGCCGCTACAACCACAACGGCCGCGCGCTGATCGTCAACCAGGCCGAGGGCATGGTGAAGGTCATCGCCGAGAAGGGCGCCGACGGACGAGCCGGCCGCATCCTCGGCGTGCACATGGTCGGGCCGTGGGTCACCGAGCAGCTCGGCCAGGGATACCTGGCGGTCAACTGGGAGGCCACGGTCGCAGACATGGCCTCACTCATCCAGCCCCACCCCACGCTCACCGAGGTGCTCGGTGAGGCGATGATCTCGCTCACCGGGCGCCCGCTCCACGGGTAGTGACCCCAGTGACCGCACACCCCTCACGAACGAAGAGGAGCCGGCCCCTCCATGGCTGACATCACGATGCCCCAGCTGGGCGAGACCGTCACCGAAGGCACGATCACGAAGTGGTTCAAGAAGGTCGGCGACACGATCGCCGAGGACGAGCCGCTGTTCGAGGTCTCGACCGACAAGGTCGACTCGGAGGTTCCCTCGCCTCTCAGCGGCACGATCGTCGAGATCAAGGTGCCTGAGGGCGAGACGGTCGACGTCGGCGTGGTGCTCGCTGTGATCGGCGACGCCGGCGCCGCCCCCGGCCCTGATGGGGCCGAGGCGCCCGCACCTCCCGCCGCCGCCCCAGCCGCGGCGGCTGCTCCGGCGGCTGCTCCGGCTTCGGCTCCCGCCGCGGCGCCAGGGGACGCGCCTGCGGCGACCGCAGAGCCAGCTCCAGCCCCGGTTGCGGCCGAAGCACCGGCGCCGGCCCCAGCCCCCGTGGTGGAGGCGCCGGCCCAGGCTCAGTCGAGCGGCAGCTTCGACCGCCTGCTGTCGCCCGTCGTGCGCCGGCTCGTCACAGAGCACGGGCTCGACCCAGCCACCATCCAAGGAACGGGCGTGGGCGGTCGGATCACGCGCAACGATGTGCTCGCCGCCGCCGACGCGCGAGCTCGCTCAGGTTCCGCCGCACCGGCGTCTGCGCCTGCCGCCGCGGCACCACCCGCTGCCCCTGCGGCTGTGCCGACCCAGGCCCCAGCCCCCAGCCTTGCCAGGCCGGCCCCCGCCCCGATCGCCCGCTCCACCGAGCGCGACACGGTCATCCCGCACACCAACATCCGCAGGCGCACCGCTGAGCACATGCGCCGCTCACTCGACACGTCGGCGCACGTCTACGCCGCGATCGAGGTGGACTACGAGGGCGTCGAGCTCGTTCGGCGGGCCCAGCGGGAGACGTGGAAGGCCGAGGAGGGCTTCAGCCTCACCTACCTCCCGTTCATATCGCGCGCGGTGGTCGACGCCATCGAGGAGTTCCCTCAGGTCAACGCCACCTTCACGGACGACGCGCTGGTGGTGCACAACTACCTCAACCTCGGGATCGCGGTCGACCTCGACTTCAACGGTCTGATGGTGCCGGCCATCCGTGATGCGGACGGCAAGCGCATGCGCGCCATCGCCCGCGAGATCAGCGACCTCGCCGCCAGGGCGCGCAGCAAGAAGCTCACCCCGGATGACATCTCCGATGGCACCTTCACGATCACGAACCCCGGTCCCTTCGGAACGCTGGTCACCATGCCGGTGATCAACCAGCCTCAGGTCGCGATCATCTCCACCGACGGGGTGAAGCGCCGGCCGGTCGTCGTCTCGCTCCCCGATGGCAGCGAAGGCATCGCCATCCACTCCGTCGGCAACCTGGCGCTCACGTGGGACCACCGCGCCTTCGACGGGGCCTACGCGGCGGCCTTCCTCCACAAGGTGAAGGACCACATCGAGACCCGTGACTGGGCCGCTGAGCTGTGAAGCGGCGGGGCTGACCCTCGGCGCCCGCCCGCTGCACATCCGCTGGCTCGGGCGCGTCCCCTACCGCGAGGCGCACGCCCTCCAGCGAGGGCTCTTCCTGCACAGCGACCACGACCACCTGCTGCTGCTCGAGCACCCAGCGGTGTACACGCTCGGGGTTCGCGGAGACCTGGGGCACATCCTGCGCGACCCGGTCGAGGTCGGAGCCGAGGTCGTGCAGACCGACCGCGGTGGCGACATCACCTATCACGGTCCGGGCCAGCTGGTCGGCTACCCGATCCTGACGGTGCCCGGACGCCGTGGCGGTGGGCTGGCGGACACTGCCGCCTACGTCTGCTCGGTCGAGCAGCTCGTCATCGACGCTCTGGCAGACCTCGGCCTGCCCGGCACCGGCCGCCGCCCGGGCTTCCCGGGTGTGTGGATCGAGCCGACGACCGACCGGGCACGCAAGATCTGCGCCGTCGGCGTGAAGCTGAGCCGCGGCCGCTCGATGCACGGCTTCGCTCTCAACCTCGATCCGGACATGACGATGTTCGACCACATCGTGCCCTGCGGAATCGTCGACGGTGGCGTCACCTCGCTTCGCGCCGAGGGGCTCGGTGTGGGCATGCGCGATGTGGTCGACGCCATCGCTTCGAGGGCGGCTGCCCGATGGGGTGGCGGCGTGGTCGAGCGGGCTGACGTGGCGTGGAGACAGGTGCCCGAGGACCTGTCGCCCTTCAGCCGAGGCGAGGGGCCAGGAACGCCCGCGGACGCAGGATCCGGCGCCGCTGGCACGACCAGCCGTCGCTCCGTGCGACTGGCCGAGGCGGGCGTCACCAGCGGCCTCTCGATCGCTGCTCGCAAGCCCGAGTGGATGCGAGCACCCGTGCGTCTCACGCCGCAGGTCACCGCGCTGCGACGCACCATGCGCGATCTAGATCTCGCAACCGTCTGCGAAGAGGCCGGCTGCCCCAACCTGTCGGAGTGCTGGTCGGACGGCACCGCCACCTTCATGATCAACGGCGAGCGCTGCACGCGGGCCTGCGGCTTCTGCCTCGTCGACACCCGCCACCCGGGTCCAACCGACCCTGCCGAACCGGCTCGTGTGGCGGAAGCCGTGGCGCAGATGGGCCTGCGGTTCGCGGTGGTGACCGCGGTCGCGCGGGACGACCTGTCCGACGGTGGCGCCGGCCAGTTCGCAGCGGTGATCCGAGCGATCCGTGCGCGCACACCTGGCGTCTCGGTCGAGGTGCTGATCCCGGACTGCAAGGGCGACCCTGATGCGCTCGATGTCGTCTTCGGCGAACGACCCGAGGTGCTCAACCACAACCTCGAGACGGTCGCCCGCCTGCAGCGAGCGGTGCGCCCATCGGCCGGCTACGCGCGCTCCCTCGCGGTGCTTGCCCGAGCCAAGGCCGCGGGGCTCACGACGAAGTCGTCGCTCATAGCCGGCATGGGCGAGACGCGTGACGAGATGGTCGGCGCGCTGGCTGACCTGCGCGGGGTCGGGGTCGACATCGTCACGATCGGCCAGTACCTGCGGCCCACCTCGAACCACCTCCCGGTCGCGCGCTGGTGGACGCCGGCGGAGCTCGCCGAGCTCAAGCAGGTCGGTGAGGCCATGGGGATCGGCCACGTCGAGGCGGGGCCGCTGGTGCGTTCGAGCTACCACGCACGCCAAGCCGCAGACGCGGCAGCCTCCCCCGTCACCAGCGGCGCGGGTCGGTAGCCTCGGGCGATGTTCAGCGAGCGATCCGCACGCGTGCGCGCCCGGATGGCAGATCTCGGCGTCGACGCGGTGCTGTTGTCGGTCGGTCCGGATCTGCCCTACCTCACGGGCTACGAGGCGATGCCGCTCGAACGCCTCACGATGCTCGTGCTGCCTAGGGAGGGCGATGCCACGCTGGTCGTGCCACGGCTCGAGGCGCCGCGGGTGGTGCCCCGCCCGGACCACTTCACCATCACGCCCTGGGGCGAGACGGAGGATCCGATCGCGCTCGTGTCCTCGCTCGTGGATCCACGAGGACGCTTGGCCATCGGTGATCGCACGTGGGCGCGCTTCGTCATCGGCCTGCAGCGCGCTCTGCCGGGAGCCCAGTGGACGAGAGCAGGCGAGGTCATGGGCCCGATCCGAGCGCGCAAGGACGCGGCCGAGATCGAAGCGCTGAGGCGCGCCGGCGCAGCCGCGGACCGCGTGGCGGCACAGCTGCACCGAGGGGAGATCCCGCTGCGCGGCCGCACAGAGGCCGAGGTGTCGAAGGACATCGGTCGGCGCTTGATCGCGGAGGGGCACCACCGCGTGAACTTCGCGATCGTGGCGGCTGGTGCCAACGCGGCCAGCCCCCACCACGAGCCCGGCTCGCGCGTGATCGAGGACGGCGACGTGGTGCTGTGCGACTTCGGCGGCACCATGGCAGACGACCTCGGCGTCGGCTACTGCTCCGACATCACTCGATGCGTGAGCCTGGGCGAGCCCCGAGGTGAAGTGGCCGATGCCTACGCCGTGCTGGCCGCGGCGCAGAGCGCAGCGGTCGCCGCGGCCGTGGTCGGAGCCTCGTGCGAGGCAGTCGACGCGGCGGCGCGCCGAGTCATCGAGGACGCGGGCCTGGGCGAGCGCTTCTTCCACCGAACCGGGCACGGCATCGGCATCGAGGAGCACGAAGACCCCTACATCGTCGGCGGCAACGGCGACCTGCTCGAGCCCGGCCACGCCTTCTCGATCGAGCCGGGGATCTACGTCGAGGGGCACTTCGGCATGAGGCTGGAGGACATCGTGGTCGCCAGCGAGCAAGGCCCGGACAGCCTCAACAGAGCGGACCACGCGCTCGTAGTCGTCGACGCCTGAGTTCGCGCTCTGACCGACGGGCTCCTACGCTCGGCGCGCTGTGATCCGCCTCGACGCCGCCACCGTGCTCCTCCAGTGGGCGGTCGGCGGGCTCATGTTCCTGTGGGTCACGACGCGCCGCCGCCAGGTGAGCCTTGGCTACGGCTGGCTGCTGCGGGGCACCTTCTCCCTGCTCGCTGTCGCCGCAGCGGTGGTGGGCGTGCGGTACGGGGAGGCGGCACCCGTGCGCGACGTCAGCGCCGCTGCGGTCGCCGTCTCGGCACTGGTGGCACTGGTGGTCTCGGTCCAGCGGCGCACCGCGGGAGTCGCGGGTGACCGGGAGGCGCACGAGCAGCGCAGCGCCCGCGTCGCAGCGATGACTGGGATCGAGCGCAATCGCACGCTCGTCGACAGCGACGACGCCGAGTTTCCGCCGCTGCTCGACCTGCTCCCTCCTGTCATCGGGTTGGTGGGGCTGGTTGCCGCAGGTGCGGCGGCCGGAGATCCCGCGCTGCTCTCGGTAGCGCGCACGGTCGTCGGAGCGGCCTTCCTCGGAGCAGTGACCGATGCCATGCTCCTCGGCCACTGGTACCTGGTGCAGCCCGGCATGCCTCGGGGCCCGCTGCTCGAGCTGATCCGCTGGATCGGCGCTCTGTGGCCGCTCGAGGTGATCGCGCTTCTCTGGCCCACCGGCATGGTCAGCGTGATCAACGGCTCGATCGACGATGGCTACAACGGCATCCTCGGCTGGATGTGGATCGCCTGCGCCATCAGCACGATCGTGCTCGTGGGCGTAACTCGAGCGGCGCTGAAGGAGCGGCAGTACTCCGCCGTCATGGCAGCGACCGGCCTCCTGTACCTGGCCATCCTCACCGCCTTCGGCACCGACCTCGTCGCCCGCGCCGTCCTCGCCTGAACGATCAGCGAGGCGCGTCCGGACGGTCGACGGGGAGCCTGCTGCGGAGCTCGATCTGACCGAGGCCGACCTGGAGGTCGAGCTCGATCCGGCCGACATCGTCCTCCTGCTCGAAGCCCGACCTCGTCTCGACGCCGACGCCGGAGTCCTTGGCGCCGAAGTCGACCTCACCCGCGGCCACGCGGTAGTCGGCGAAATAGCTCACCCCCTCAGGCACCAGGACCACCAGGTGGCCGATCCCGACGGCCGCGGCGATGTCGAGGCGGTCACCCTCCCCGAGCTCGAGGCCCCGCAGGTCGAGCGTGCCTTCGCCCACGCTCAGCTCGTAGCGCTCGCGCACCTCCGAGACCCTCTGGGGGGCCCAGGTGCGCTCGCCGACAGGCCCCGACAACGGGATGTCCGCCACCGACGCGATGACGAGTGCGGCGCCGATGCCGAATGCCGGCACGACGAGAGCCCAGCTGCCCCCGACGAAGGCGCCGAGCACGAACCCGATCCCGAGGATGCACAGCGCGACGGCAAGGCCGCTCTCCAAGGAGACGTCGGCGAGCCAGGCGATCCCGCTCCACACGAGCAGTGCGCCCATGATGATCGGCGCCAGCATCCCGCGGCGACGCCGGGCCGCTCCGTTGCGGTGGCCAGCATCACCGACGGGTGACGCTCCCGGCCCCGGCTCCCAGGGGGGAGGCGGAAGGGTTGCCTCGGATTGGCCTTCGGGTGAGACGAGCGTGGCGTCTCCGGCTCGATCCGTGTCCAAGTCAGCCGGGGTGATGCCGCTAGCTGCTCCGGCGGGGTTCGTCGCTGCCATCCACGGAGCCACGGGCGGTGCCGAGGTAGGTGGGCCAGCGGCAATCGGCCCCGAGATCGGCCCCGCGTCGCTCACGTCGTCGCCACCGCGGCGCAGGAGCAGCCATGTGCCCAGCGCGATGAGCCCGAGCGGGAGCAGCCACTTGCGCGCGGGCGACCACCAGTCACCCCAGAGGACGCTGACGGCCACCGCGAGCAGCACGATTCCGAAGATCTGCGCACCGCGATCGTGTCGCTCGCCGTCATGCGACGAGGGGGTGGGCGGCGAGCCCTCCGACTCGGCGGGGACGAAGATCCACGCCAGCACGTACGCCACGACTCCGGGGCCACTCAGTGCCAGCACGACCGTCGCGATGCGCACGATGACCGGGTCGACGTTGAAGTAGGCCGCCACGCCCGCGCACACGCCCGCGATGGGTCCCTCATCGGGCCGCCGCCGCAGCTGCCGGGGGCGCGGCGTCCCGAACGGGGGCGGCGTCGGGGGCGGCGGCGGCCCGGCCGAGGGGTCTGTGGAGGAGGGCGAGTCCATGGCCCAAGCATCGGGTGGTGGAGGCTGAGTAGCAATCAGGGATGCCCCTGACGGCCAAGCGGGGCCAGCAGGGTCGGTCCGTGGCGGTCCCGATGCCGGGGCTCGCGCGTGCATGCGATCATCGAGTGGCATGGTCGGACGTCATCACGACGCGCTCGAGCGCTCCCTGCGGATCCCGCGCGGACTTCAGCGCTCCGCTGACGACCGTGTGATAGCCGGCGTCTGCGGGGGGCTCGGGGCTGGGCTCGGCGTCGACCCCACCGTCCTTCGCCTGGCCGCAGTCGTGCTGGCGCTGGCCAACGGCGTCGGGGCCATCGGCTACGTGGTCGGCATCGCGCTGCTGCCGACCGCATCTTCGCGACCCCACAACGAAGAGGAGCTGCCCCCGACAGCCGAGCGTGCCGTCGCCGTAGGCCTGATCACGCTGGGCGCTCTGCTGCTCTTCGCACGCCTCGGGCTGCTGCTGCCGGCCCCTCTGGTGTGGGCTGCTGCGCTGGCGTCGCTGGGGTTCTCGCTGGTCTGGGCCCGCACCGAGGAGGCGGATCGCACGAGGGGTCTGCTGCTCAGGGCAGTCGGTGGCGGGGTCCTCCTCGTGGTGGGGCTCGCCCTGCTGTTCGCCTCGGGCGGGGTGCTGTCGAGGATCGGCCAGCTGGGGCTTGCGGTGCTGGCCACGGGTGTCGGGGTGGCGCTCCTGCTCGGACCGCTGATCGCGCGGTTGCTGCGCGACCTCTCGGTCGAGCGCCGTGAGCGCATCCGCTCCGAGGAGCGCTCGGAGATGGCCGCCCACCTGCACGACTCGGTGCTCCAGACCTTGACGCTGATCCAGCGAGCCGAGGCTCCAGCCAGAGCCCGCACCCTCGCCCGCCGCCAGGAGCGCGAGCTGCGAGCCTGGCTCTACGACGAGCGCGCACCTGATGTCGCGGGTGCTGCCGCCACCTTGAGCTCAGCGCTGGAGAGGCTCGTCACCGACGTCGAGGAGACCCACGACGTCGAGGTCGACCTGGTGGTCGTCGGCGACTGTGCGATGGAACCCCGGCTGGACGCGCTGGTGGCGGCGATGCGCGAGGCCGTGGTCAACGCCGCCCGCCACAGCGGCGCCGGCGAGGTGTCGGTGTACGCCGAAGTGGCGCCGGACCACGTCGATGCCTACGTGCGCGACCGCGGTGTCGGCTTCGATGTAGACGCGGTGGAGACAGGCCGGCTGGGAGTGCGCGAGTCGATCGTCGGCCGCATGGCGCGCCACGGAGGTCGGGCCGAGGTCCACTCGACGCCGGGGGAGGGCACCGAGGTCGCCCTCGAGATCGGGCGCTCGCCTCTCACGGAGACCGCGCCGTGACCGCCGCGCGTGTGTTCCTCGTCGACGACCACCAGATGTTCCGATCGGGCGTGAGGGCCGAGCTGGGTGACCGGGTCGAGGTGGTCGGCGAGGCAGCCGACGTCGAGTCGGCGGTCCAGGGCATCCGTGCGACGAGTCCAGAGGTGGTGCTGCTCGACGTTCACCTCCCCGGAGGGGGCGGCAAGGCTGTGATCGAGACGCTCAAAGCCGAGCAGCCCGACCTCGTCTTCCTCGCCCTCTCGGTCTCCGATGCCGCCGAGGACGTCATCGCCGTCATCCGCGCCGGGGCACGCGGCTACGTCACCAAGACGATCTCCGCCGACGATCTCGCCGCCGCGGTCACTCGGGTGCGCGACGGGGACGCCGTCTTCTCCCCACGGCTGGCCGGCTTCGTCCTCGACGCCTTCGCCGGAGATGCTCCCCCTTCCCTCCGCGATCCGGAGATGGATCAGCTGACACCGCGCGAGCGCGAGGTCATGCGGTTGATAGCGAGGGGCTACACCTACAAGGAGATCGCGCGCCGGCTCACCCTGTCGATAAAGACCGTCGAGACCCACGTGTCCGCGGTCTTGCGCAAGCTCCAGCTCTCGAGCCGGCACGAGCTCACCCGCTGGGCGACGGATCGCCGCCTCATCTGACGCTGATGCGTCGGGTCCTCAGAGGTCGCACCCTTGCGGCGCGCTGATGGGGTTGCAGCGAGCCTCGCCGCCGCCCGGGAGCGTCACTACGAAGCCGGGCCACCGCGGATCCTCGCGCTCGAAGTCGGTGCTGACGATCTGAGCACCGCTGGCGAAAGCCGCCTCGCGTCGGGTCGTGTCACCGCTGCGGGCCTCGACCGTGTCCGCGTCCGCGCGCGTCCGCACCAGGATGCCTTGGGCGACGAGCTCGCGGATGCGCGCCCACTCGGCCACCGGGTCGTTGATGACGGTGAACGCGGCGTCGTCGTCCGGTGGCACCGCATCGACGAAGATCAACCGCTCGCGCACCTCAGGGTGCACGCCGCGGTAGATGTCGCGCTTGGCCCCGCGGTCGTCGAGCACGAACACGAAGCGGCCGCGGAGGTCGTCGACGTCAGGCCAGCCGCGCTCGGCGACAGCCGCCGCCAGTGCGGTGTGCTCGCCCTGCACCTCGGCCGGCGTCACGATCCGCTCCGCTTCGAGAACCGATCGGATCTCGGCCTCCAGCGCGGTGAACGTGGCGGCGCTGGCCGGGACCGGCTGCACGAAGCCGAGGTTGACCGGATCGGGGATGATGCCGTCCTTGACCTCCAGCTGGACGACGATCGGCACGTGGTCGCCGTTGTCGTCCGACCAGTCGCGAAGCT
The DNA here is from genome assembly GCA_049325515.1 of Actinomycetota bacterium. Lineage (GTDB taxonomy): Bacteria > Actinomycetota > Acidimicrobiia > Acidimicrobiales > VFJN01 > VFJN01. The sequence goes on from JBMOLI010000030.1 coordinate 24,090, forward strand.
CGGTGAGGCAAGCCACGAAGGTCGGGCAGGTCGACCGGTAGTCGACCTCCTGCACGTGTAGCACCTTGAAGCCGGGCTCGGACATGGCGGGCCCGAGGGGCTCGAGCCCGAGCGCGGCCACGGGCTTGGGACTGGCATATCGGCCGCCCTCGGGATCCTCGAACAGGTCGAGCTCCATCGAGCGGACACCCAGCTCGAGCTGCTCAGTGAGGGTGGGGTGGGAGTACTCGATGGTGGGTGTGAGCTCGGGCAGCACAGCTGTGATGGCATCGAGCAGCGCTTGCTCGCCTTGGAGGTGGTAGGCGTTGTGGGCAGCGAGGATCTGGATCTCATCGAGCCCCACGGGCACCGACGGTGCAGTGGTGGTCGAGGCACCACCTCCACCGCCCGAGCAGGCCGCTGCAACCAGCAGAGCGCCTGAAACCGCAAGCGTGGCCCCGCGAATGTGCCTGGTCACGTCTGCCCCCTGTTGCTTTGCCGCCGAGTTGGGGAATACTCCCACGTATGCCGAGAGCCATCTGGAGCGGGGCGATCAGCTTCGGGCTGGTCAACATCCCGATAAAGCTCTACGCCGCCGTTTCCCGCAAGACGGTGCACTTCAACCAGCTCGACTCGCGGAGTGGCGCTCGGATCAAGCTCAAGAAGGTTTCAGCCGCCGACGGCAGCGAGGTCCCGTCCGAGGCGATCGTGAAGGGCTACGAGCTGGCATCGGGCGACTACGTGACCGTCGGGGACGACGAGCTCGCCGCGCTCGATCCGGAGGCGAGCCGCACGATCGACATCGAGGAGTTCGTCGACCTGGCGGACATCGACCCGCTGTTCTACGACTCCGCCTACTACGTGGCGCCGGACAAGGCCACGCTCAAGCCATACGCGCTGCTCACGAAGGCGATGGAGGAGTCGGGCAAGGTCGGCATAGCGCGCTTCGTCATGCGCTCCAAGCAGTACCTCTGCGCGGTGCGGCCGAAGGACGGTGCGCTTGTGCTGTCGACGATGGTCTACGCGGACGAGATCAACGATCCCGGCGAGATCGCCGAGATCGCCGGCCTCGAGGACGTGGAGGTCACCAAGAAGGAGCTGGACATGGCACGCCAGCTCATCGCTTCACTTGCGGACGACTTCGACGTCGACCGCTTCGAGGACACGTACCGCAACCGCGTGCTCGACCTCATCGAGCAGAAGGCTTCGGGCCGCACCGAGGTCGTGGCTCCGCCGGTCACGCTCACCGAGGACAAGGTCGTCGATCTCATGGCTGCGCTCGAGGCCAGCGTCAAGGAGGCCAAGGCAGCTCGCAAGCGCTTTCCCGCTGCGGCCGATGGGGCCGAGGAAGCGGCACCGGTCAAGAAGCCCAGCCGTCGGAGCGCTTAGGCCGCGTGGCGGCGCCTGAGCGATCCGAGCACACGGTCGAGCTCGACGGCCGCACGCTCAAGATCACGAACCTCGACAAGGTGCTGTACCCCGAAGCCGGGTTCACCAAGGCAGAGGTGATCGACTACTACGTTCGAATCGCGCCAGTGATGCTCCCGCACATCGCCGATCGCGGTCTCACGCTGCGGAGATACCCCAACGGGGTCGACGGAAAGTCGTTCTTCGAGAAGCGCTGCCCGTCACACCGGCCCGAGTGGGTAGGCACCTTCGACGGTCCCGGTGACCGCAACGGCACGATCGGCTACTGCGCTCTCGACTCGGTGGCAGCGCTGGCGTGGGCCGCCAACCTGGCGGCGCTGGAGCTCCACGCGCCCATGGCGCGAGGCGCCGACATAGACGCACCGACGATGTGCGTCTTCGACCTCGATCCGGGTCCCGGCACGGGCATCCCGGAGTGTGCCGAGGTCGCTCTCGACATCCGCAGTGTGCTCGAGCGCCTGGCCGGCCTCGAGTGCCTGGTGAAGACGTCTGGCTCGAAGGGGCTTCAGCTCTACGTGCCGCTGAACACGCCCCACACCCATGAGCACTGCTCGTCGTTCGCGCTGGCCGTGGCCCAGGTCCTGGAGAAGCACCATTCGGACCGGGTGACCTCGGTGATGGCGAAGTCGGCGCGGGGGGGCAAGGTCTTCATCGACTGGAGCCAGAACAGCCGCCACAAGACGACCGTCGCCGTGTACTCCCTGCGGGCCCGCCCTCGCCCGACGGTGTCCACCCCCGTCACGTGGGCGGAGGTCGAGGCGGCCGCGCTCGGCTCTCAGCTCTCGTTCGAGGCCAACGACGTGGTCGACCGGGTAGCCCACCACGGAGACCTGTTCGCGCCGGCCCTGACAGTCGAGCAGGAGCTCCCGCTGGCCAGTCCCTGAGGCAAAAAGATCAACAACATCAGGCTGGATCCGCGCGAACCCGACTCGTGCTTGGCAGACTCTCCCGTTCCAACCAACCAACGTCCAATGGAGGACAACTCAGATGAACCGACGCGACCTGGTCAAGGCCATCGCTGCACAGACCGAGGTTGACGCCAAGACCGTCGACGCCGTTCTCAAGGGCTTCACCGACGTCACGACCCATGTCGTGTCCAAGGGTGAGCCGGTCGCCATCAGCGGCTTCGCGAAGTTCTCGAAGGTCGAGCGTGCGGCACGCATGGGCCGCAACCCGGCCACCGGCGAGGCCATCAAGATCAAGGCGTCGAAGAAGGCGCGCATCACGCCGCTGAAGGGCTTCAAGGACGCGGTCATGACCCCGAGCCAGGCCCCCAAGCTGAACAAGGGCGTGTACACGCCGGCGAAGTAGTCGGGTGCGACGAAGGTGAGGGGATGCCTGGCGTCCCCGAGCAACCCGCCGGGTCCGTCATCGTGTCGCGTGAGCGAGCGGCGATGGGCCCGGCGTTGTCGCGTCGGGGCCCCAGCGTTACGGTCCGAGCCGTCGTGACCGAATCGCTCGCATCCATCGGCTGGGGCCCGCGCTGGGAGGCTCTGCTCGCGCAGCACGGCGATGCGGTGGAGGCAGCGCGCGTGGTGCGCCACGACGGTGTGGCCGTGCAGGTCCGCGCCAACGATGGCGAGCGAACCATCAAGCTGCGTCGCGGTGTCGACTCGGTGACCGTCGGCGATTGGCTCGCCGTGGACGGCGAGCAGGTGGTAGCGCTGCTCGACCGCGCTTCCTTGCTGAGGCGCCGAGCAGCCGGTGGCGACGACCATCAGCTGCTCGCGGCCAACATCGACCTCGTGCTGCTGGTGTGCGGCCTCGACCGGCGTGTCGTCGCGGGGCGAGTTCAGCGCGGCGTGGCGCTGGCACGCGATGCTGGCGCCCACCCCATCCTCGTGCTGACCAAGGCCGACCTGATCGACGACCCCGGCGAGATCGAGCGCGTGGTCGGCGAGCAGCACCCGGGCCTCGACCTGATCGTCACCTCCTCGGCCAGCGGCGCGGGCATCGACGCGCTGAGGCGCCGCCTGGTCGGCGCCACCTCGGTGCTGCTCGGGGAGTCGGGCGCGGGGAAGTCGCGCCTCGTCAACGCACTGCTCGACGCCGAGGCCGCACTGGTTGGAGCAGTCCGAGCCGGCGACTCGAAGGGTCGCCACACGACCACGAACCGCCAGATGCACGACCTCCCCGGTGGGGGAGTGATCATCGACTCGCCCGGGATCCGCGAGGTCGGGCTGGCGGGCGACGAGGAGTCAGTGGCCGCCACCTTCGCTGACATCGACGAGCTGGCGGAAGAGTGCCGTTTCAGCGACTGCGGTCACGTCCGCGATCCGGGCTGCGCCATCGCCCTGGCCGTCGCCGCCGGCGAGATCACGCAGGATCGCGTCGATGCCTATCTCGAGCTTCGAGCCGAGGCCGCTGTCTCCTCGTCGCGCGCCGAAGCCGCGCAGAGGCGATCGGGGCGCCGCCGGTCGACGGCCCCCGGCGCCGGTGCGAGGAACGGGCCCATCGATCCCCAGTGACCGACGAAGCGACCCTCGCTCGTCGCCGCGCGCTCATGCCCGTGCCGACCTACCCAGACCTGCCGGTGGTAGCCCACCGGCAGGCGATCCTCGATGCTATCAACGACCAGCAGGTGCTCGTCGTGGCGGGCGAGACGGGCTCGGGCAAGAGCACGCAGCTCCCCAAGATCTGCATCGAGGCCGGCTTCGGGGCGGGCGGCCTGATCGGGCACACGCAGCCTCGGCGGCTGGCGGCCCGCGCAGTGTCCGAGCGGATCGCGGAGGAGCTGGGCGTCGAGATCGGGGGCGTCGTCGGGTTCACGGTTCGGTTCAACGACAGGGTGGGCGAGGACACCGCCATCAAGGTCATGACCGACGGGATCCTCCTCGCCGAGATCCAGCGCGACCGCATGCTGAGCGCCTACGAGGTGCTGATCGTCGATGAGGCCCACGAGCGCAGCCTCAACATCGACTTCATCCTCGGCTACCTGCACCAGCTGCTGCCGAGGCGGCCGGATCTGAAGCTGATCATCACCTCGGCCACGATCGACACCGCACGCTTCTCCCGCCACTTCTGGGACGCACCCGTGGTGGAGGTGTCGGGTAGGTCCTTCCCGGTGGAGGTGCGGTATCGCCCTCTCGGTGAGGAGCGGGGCGACGAGCGCGATCAGACGACGGCGATCTGCGACGCAGTCCGCGAGCTGATCGGCCTTGGCCCGGGCGACATCCTGGTGTTCCTGTCCGGGGAGCGCGAGATCCGCGACACAGCCGAGGCGCTGACCCGGCTCGATCTGCCCGGCACCGAGCTGCTCCCGCTCTACGCGCGACTGTCTGCCGCGGAGCAGCACAGGGTGTTCGCACCGCACCGAGGTAGGCGGGTCGTGCTGGCTACCAACGTGGCAGAGACCTCCTTGACGGTGCCGGGCATCGTCGGTGTGGTCGACCCCGGCACCGCACGTGTGTCTCGCTACAACCGGCGCACCAAGGTGCAGCGGTTGCCGATCGAGCCGATCTCACAAGCCTCTGCCAATCAGCGCGCCGGTCGCTGCGGGCGCGTCGCGCCGGGCACCTGCATCCGCCTGTACTCGGAAGACGACTTCAACGGCCGGCCCGAGTTCACGGATCCCGAGATCCTGCGAACCAGCCTGGCATCGGTGATCCTCCAGATGGCGTCGTTGGGGCTGGGCGACGTCGCTGGCTTCCCGTTCATCGAGCCGCCAGACGCACGCAGCATCAGCGACGGCGTGCTGCTCCTCGAGGAGCTCGGCGCCCTCGACCGGCGTGCACGCGACGGCGGACACGTGCGCCTCACCAGGTTGGGGAGGCGCCTCGCCAGGCTGCCCGTGGATCCTCGGCTCGGGCGCATGATCCTCGAGGCAGAGCAGCACGGGTGCGTCGGTGAGGTGCTCGTGATCGCCGCGGCGTTGTCGATCCAAGACCCTCGCGAGCGACCGAGCGGACAGGAGCAACATGCCGCCGAGCTCCACGCCAGGTTCGCCATCGCCGACTCAGACTTCCTCGCCTACCTGAGCCTCTGGCGCTACCTGAGGGAGCAGCAGCGTGAGCTCGGCTCGAGCGCGTTCAGGCGGATGTGCCGTGCGGAGCACCTTCACCACCTGCGCATCCGGGAGTGGCAGGACCTGCACGCCCAGCTGCGCCAGATCGCGCGGGGCATCGGCCTCGACGTGCGACCGCTCGCCGAGGAGACCAACCGCGACGCGGTGCACCTCTCGTTGCTGGCCGGCCTGCTGTCGCACGTGGGGATGTGGGACGAGGAGCTGAACGAGTACCGCGGTGCCAGGGAGTCGCGGTTTGTGATCGCGCCCGGCTCAGCACTCGGCCGACGTCGGCCCAAGTGGATCATGGCTGCCGAGCTCGTGGAGACGAACCGTCTGCGTGCCAGGACGGTGGCACCCGTGAGCCCCGAGAGGCTGGAGCGCATCGCCGCGCACCTCGTCTCGCGCAGCTACGGCGAGCCGCGCTGGGATTCGAAGCGCGGGGCAGCGGTGGTCGACGAGCGGGTCTCGCTCTACGGGTTGCCGATCGTTTCGCGACGCGTCATCGGCCTCGAGCGCGTCGACCCGATGGAAGCTCGCCGCATGTTCATCCGCCACGCCCTCGTGCGACAGGAGTGGGACGCTCCGCACCGCTTCCTGGAGGCGAACCACGAGCGCGTCGTCGAGGTGCTGGCCCTCGAGCACCGGGTGCGTCAAGACCTGCTCGTGGATGACGAGGTCATCGAGGGGTTCTTCGAGGCGCGGATCCCGGCCGAGGTCACGACGGGCCGCCGCTTCGACCGCTGGTGGAAGGCCGCTCGAGCACACGACCCCGAGCGCTTCGACCTGACGGCCGACATGCTGATCGACAAGGCCGCCGGGCAGGTCGACCCAGCCGAGTTCCCGGAGTGGGTCCGAGTCGGCGAGACGGATCTGCCTCTCACCTATGTCTTCGAGCCCGGCGCGGAGCTCGACGGCGTCGCGGTCGACGTTCCAGTGCTGCTGCTCGACGAGGTGGAGCGAGCAAGGCTCGATTGGCAGGTTCCTGGGCGCCGGGGCGAGCTCGTGATGGCTCTGCTGAGGTCGCTTCCGAAGGATCTGCGCCGGTCCCTGGGCCCTACTGGTGACGCCGCCGGTGCCATCTTGGATCGGCTCGGCCCCGAGGATGGGCCGCTGCTCGATGTGATCGGTCGAGCGGTCGTGGAGGCCACCGGAAGGGCGGTGGCCTGGCCGGCGGATGTGCTCGATGCTGTTCCTCAGCACCTTCGCGTCACGTACCGGGCCGTCGACGACGAAGGCCGTCCACTGGCGTGGAGCAAGGATCTCCCGCCGCTAAAGGAGAAGCTTGCAGCTCGAGTACGTGAGGTGCTCGCGACGGTCGCGCCGCTTGGCGAGGTGAGGGGCATTCGATCGTGGACGATCGGCACGATCCCCCGCTCCGTCGAGGTGGCGCACAACGGGCTCGAGGTCACCGGGTTTCCGGCGCTCGTCGACGCAACAGACTCGGTTGAGCTCCGCGTGCTGCCGAGCGAGGCTGAGCAGCGCGCCGAGATGTGGGCGGGCACGCGGCGACTTCTGACGCTCCAGCTCGGGGCCCCGCTGCGGACCCTCGACCGGAGCCTCTCCAACGCAAGCAAGCTCGCCATCGGTGGCTCGAGCCGAGCCAAGGCGAGTGAGGTCTACCGCGACGTCGTCGCTGCGGCCGTCGACCATCTGCTGCTGGAGGCGGGCGGTCCGGTTTGGGATGAGGCGGCGTTCGGTGTCCTGCTCGCAGGGGTGAAGAGCGCCTTCCCCGCGACCGCGATCGGCGCCGCAGAGGTGGTGGGCGATGTGCTCGCCACCGTCACTCGCGTCGAAGGCCGGCTTTCCGCAATGGTGTCCGAGGCGCTCGACGACACCGTGCTCGATGTCGACAGCCACATCTCCCGGCTGCTGCACCGCGGCTGGATCATCGCCGCTGGCACCGACCGGCTGGCCGACGTCCTGCGCTACGTCAAGGCCATCGAGCACCGGCTGTCGAAGGCGGCTGCACACCCGGATCGCGACCGTGCCCGCATCTCGATGCTCAGGCCACTCGAGCGGGAGTACGCGGCGGTCGTATCGCGTGACGTCGACGGCTCCGTGCGAACGATGCTCGAAGAGCTGCGCGTGGCCACCTTTGCTCAGCCCGTAGGAGCGAAGGGTGGCGTCAGCGAGCAGAAGGTCCGCAAGGCGCTTGCGGCGCTCTAGCGCTGGCCGCCGGGTGGGCCGGCGCTCGTGAAGCGGGTGCCTTCGGGATCGATGGCCCACGCCGCCGGCCGGTCCCAAGCATCCTCGTACACGAGCTCGTTCAGCGGACGCCGGCGCACGGGTCCGTGCCCTCCCACTGGGCGCCCGAGCGGGATGGTGGCGGCGATGGCGACGTCGTCCGGGATGCCGAGCAGCGAGCGCAGCTCACCCTCGACAGGCGCGTGCCAGACGGTCATGACGCCTCCATAGCCGAGTGCGCGAGCCGCGAGGAGCAGGTTCTGGCAGGCGGGGTAGATGCTGGCGCCCTCGGCGGGATACGGCGCGCGATAGCGGATGAGGCAGGGGAGCACCACGACCGGTGCTTGCTCGATGTTGTCGACGAAGTGCTGCATGGTGCGCGCCATCCGTGCCTTCGGTGAGCTGTCGTCGGTGCCCGAGCCTGCCGTGTAGCCGTCGTCGGCTCGCTTCGAGGCCCACATCTCGCGGAAGCAGCGGCCGAGTAACGCCTTGGCCTCCGTTGCTCGGGCACCGTCTCGCAGGACGAGGAACCGGAAGGGCTGGCGGTTCGACCCCGAGGGAGCGCGCGTGGCATGCCAGAGGATCGTGGCCAGGTGATCCTCCGGGATCGGATCGGTGGTGTAGCGGCGAATGGCTCGGGTTGTGGCGAGGCCCTCGAGCAGCGAGATCGGTGCGGTGTGCGACACGCCCGACACCGTATTTGCCGCTGATCGGCCCCTCGGCGTCCGGAGCCCCTGAGGTCGTGATGCGTCTAGGCGCTGGCTGAGGTGACGCCCGTGGCGACGGCTTGGGTGATCACCTCGTTGGGCACCTGGCGCAAGCGGCTCTGACGGATCGTCAGCATTCCATAGGCACCGGCCCCGATCGTGGCCGCGCCACCCACGGCCAGGCCCCAGCGGGCGCCGAAGCCCTCCGAGATGGCGCCCATGATCGGACCGCCGATGGGGGTGCTGCCGAGGAAGACGATCGCCTGCAGGGCCAGCACGCGGCCGCGCATCATCGGATCGGACCGCAGCTGCACGATGGCCGTCGAGGTCGTCATGAAGGTGATGCTGGTGAGGCCGATCATCGCGCCGACCGCGAAGGCGGACGGCTTGTTGGGCGTGATCGCCAGCACGAGCATGCTGAGGCCGAAGGCGGAGGCGGCCAGGCTCACTGTGCGCACGCCGATCTCCTTGCGGCGGGCGGCGGCGAGCGCGCCGATGAGCGAGCCGACGCTCACCACCGACATCAGCAGCGAGAAGGTGAGGTCGTCGCCACCGAGGTCCCTCACGCTGAACAGAGGAAGGACGGTCTGGAAGTTGAAGGCGAGCGTGCCGATGACCGTCATCATGATGAGCGGCACACGCAGCTCGGGAACGCTCATCGCGTAGCGCAGACCCTCGCGGATCTGTCCCCGCCCGCGTGGCGTGAGCGGGGGCTTGCGCACCTCGGCGGGGTCGATCATCCAGAGGCCGGCCAGCACAGCGAGGTAGGACAGGCCGTCCACGACGAACGCCCAGCCGAAGCCAACGGTGGTGACGAGCAGGCCGCCCAGGGCGGGACCGACGACACGCGATCCCGTCATCAGTGCGCTGTTGAGGCTCACTGCGTTGGTGATGTCGCTCTCGGGCACCAGCTCGGCCACGAAGGAGCGGCGAGCCGGGTTGTCGAACGCCGTGGCCAGGCCACCGAAGCCGGCGATGACGTAGATCGCCCATACGGGTGGCTGGTCCATGAAGGCGAGCGCGGCCAGCGCGAACGACTGCGCCATCGCGAAGGTCTGCACCGCGAGCAACAGCTTGCGCTTGTCCGAGCGGTCTGCCAGCAGCCCCGCGAACGCACCGAACACGAGCACGGGGCCGAACTGGGCCGCCGCTAGCAATCCGAGCGCAACGCCGCTGTCGGTCAGCTCCAGCACGAGGAGCGTCTGCGCGATGAGGGTCAGCCAGTTCCCGATCTGCGAGACCATCTGCCCGCTGAAGAAGAGGCGGAAGTTGCGGATGCCGAGCGAGTGGAAGGTGTCGGAGGCGGCGAGCCTGATGCGCGTCATGGTCGGTCCTCATCGGCAAGGATGTCTTCGAGCACGTCGAGCGCGGCCGCCAGGCGCGCCTGGGCGTCCGGACCCAGCTCGTGAAGGCGACCGGCCAGCCAAGTGGTCTTGCGACGCCGGGACTCCTCCACGAGCGCCCGGCCGGCCCGCGTGGTGCTCACATGACAGACGCGTCCGTCGATTGCGTCGGGGGTGCGCTCGACGAGGCCTTCCGCTTCCAGCTTTGCAACCACCTTGGTGATCGAGGGCGGCGCCACTCGCTCCTGGTCCGCCAGCGCACCCAGCGTGATCGGGCCACTGTTGTGGATGGTGGCGAGGGCCGAGAGCTGGCTCGGCGTGAAGCCGCTGTCTGCCTCCTGACGCAGGCGTCGCGCCAAGCGCGTCGCGCTCAACCTCAGCCTGGCGGCGATCTCCGCCTCGTCGATCACGGCGGCACGCGATGCAGGGGTCATGCACCCAGGCTAGCAATTCATTAGCGAAACTAACTACCCTGGCTAAGCAATCTGATGGCCGCTGTCCGTGCGTTGAATAGGACGGACCGTGCCAAGTGGGCAGATTGTCGCCCACATTCCGCGGTCGATCTTCAGGCTTCCTTCAGGAGTGGGTCGTATGACCTACCCGGGCGATGTGAGGATCCGCTGGCTGCATGTGGTCGCCTGGCCAGCGGGGAGCAAGTGGCGAACCCAGCGCCTGGGCCATGACGGGGGCGCACTGGGCCTCCTTTGGTTCAACCACCAGAACAAGGAGGCTGCTGTGATCCGCATGCGCAAGGCCATCCGGCGTCGGGCCGGACGGAGCTCGGCCACCGGTCGAGTGCTGACCGCGTTCGCGGTGCTCGCCGGGATGCTGACGCTCTTCGTCAGCCCCTCGTCCGCCACGACCCTCGCCAACACCTTCGAGCTGGACGGCAACCCGCAGTCATCCGGGGCCACCGGCGACGATTGGGAGACCCTCATCTCTGGCGCGGGCGGGACGCTCGCCAAGACCGCCATCCCGATCTTCGACGGGGCCGACGCGCCAACTGACACGACCTACTGGAAGGGCGGCGGCTCCAAGGACGTCAACGACATCAGCCAGTGGGCCTACTCGGGGACCGATGTCGCACCTGACAAGAACGAGATCGTCAACGCGGCGGCCGCCGCGTACCGCGTCCCGGACCAGTCGGGCGGTGACGCTGACACCGATGACGACCTGGTGATCGCGTTCCACGCCGACCGCTTCTCCAACGATGGAGACGCCGCGGCGGGTTTCTGGTTCTTCAAGAGCCCGGTTGAGCTCGCCAACGGCAAGTTCGTCGCGCCCGGCGGCGCGACCGCGACCCACACGGTCGGCGATGTGCTGGTGGTGAGCGACTTCAACGAAGGCGAGGGTGTGAACACGATCCGCGTCTTCACCTGGAACGGGTCAGGGCTCACGGAGGCCGCCCTCCCCGGTGGCAGTGCTCCGAAGGACTGCCAGGATGCAGGCCACAACGCCTTCGTGTGTGCCACGGAGAACCGGGCCGACCAGGATGACCTCGACGCCCTGTGGCAGTACGACCCGAAGGCGAACGTGGGCATCCCTGGCGCATACCCCGACTTCACGTTCCTCGAGGGAGCGATCAACATGAGTGCGGTGCTGCCCGGGGCCGACCAGTGCTTCGCCAGCTTCCTGGCCGAGACCCGGTCCTCCACGTCGCCCACCGCTCAGCTGAAGGACTTCGTCATCGGCGACTTCCCGATCTGCCGGCCGTCCACCACGCTGTCGGCAGCCCCGAGCGTCGCCAGCCCGGAGATCGCCGTGGTGGGTGATCCGGTGACCTTCAGCTGGACCGAGACGAACGACGGCAACGTGACTCTCACCAACGTGCACGTCACGACGGACAGCTCGGCCTGCACCACAAGCCCGGCCTCTGTGTCGCTCGCGCCAGGGGCTTCCCAGGTGTTCAGCTGCACTGTCACGACGGGGGCGACCCCAGCTGTCATCGACATCGTCGGAACTGGCCACGGAACCGATCCAGTGGGCCGCGACACGACCTTCTGCGCAGCCGGCACGGCGCCGGCGAACACCGTCTGCGACGCGCAGGAGAGAGCCACGGCTCGAGCGGTGACCATCCTGCCTGGCACGGAGCTGTCCGCCTCGGCCGACCCGACGATCGTGAAGCAGGGTGACACCGTCACCTACACGATCACGGAGGCGAACGACGGCGTGGTGCCAGCAGGCACGGGCACGACCTACTCGTCGTACCTCGCTCTGACGTCTGTCACCGTCACGGCGAGCAGCACGACGGCAGGCGTCGCGGCGGACTGCAACAACGAGCTCGGCGCGCCGATCTCGGGCAACAGCGCGCCGACGGCCTCGCTTGACGCAGGTGAGACCTGGACCTACCAGTGCACGGTGACGGCTCCGTCGGACGACTTCACGATCCAGTTCAACGGGTCGGGAGTCGCTCTAGCCGGGTCCAGCCCGGACCACGCCAAGACCGTGAACTTCGCCTACGACTCGGAGGAGCGGGCCAGCGTGCCTGTCACGGTCATCTCGCCGTCGACCCAGCTGACCATCACGGCCAGCGCCGTCATCACCTACACGTTCGTGGAGGTGAACGACAGCGGTGATGCGCCGCTCACGCCGCCCACACCGACGTCACGGGAGAGCATGATCAGCCTCGAGGCGGGCTCGGCGCTGTGCAACGTCTCGCCAGTGGTGTACGTCAGCGGTGACACGGGCAACGACAAGATCCTCGGCGTCGGGGAGGCCTGGACGTTCACCTGCCAGGGGAGCCTGGCCGGGCCGACCACCGACACCGGGTCGGCGAGCAGCACGCTCGTCGGCATCGGTAGCGGTACCGACGCCACGAACAGCTCCGTGACCTACCCCGGCGACCCCGACGAGCGGGACCGCGTGACGGTCACGATCACGAACCACCAGCGGGGCGCAACCCCGCCGCCGTGATCGTGCGCTGAGGCATGCCGGTGGGGCGCTCTGGGGCGCTCCACCGGCACTCGTCGCCATCTATGGGGCGACCACGTGGATCTGCCAGTCGTCCGCCAGGCCCGCCACCTCGATGCGGCCGCTGGCATAGGCGACCGACGTGACGGATCCGTTCGCCACCGGCATGGGCGATCCCCACGCCAGGCCGTCGTGGCGCACCAGGTGGATGCCGGCCAACCCACCGGTGACATGGTCGACCTCCCGGTAGGTCACGGCGGTGGTGGTGCCGGCGACGACGAGACCGATGTCCGCCACCCGCTCTGCCCACACCGGAGCCGTCGAGAAGGACATGCCACCCGTGGCGGGGATGCGAGCGATCGCAACCCGGCTCACGATCCGGGTGCTCGAACTGGTGCCGACGTACTTGCGGTCGCGGCTCTGGTAGGCGAGGGCAAGCGCGCCACTGACGGGGTCTGACGCCACCGCAAGGTCGGGGTTCTCAGGGTCCGGACCGTTGAGCCCGAAGGCTTGCTCGGATATGAACGAGCTGTCGCTCCAATCGACGGCCAGTCCCCCCGCGCTCAGCGACAGGTGAGCGGCCCCGATCGAACCCCACATGTCGGGGTTGCTGAACAACCAGATCGAGCCGTCGCTCGGATGCTGCGCGAGCACCTGGTCGGAGTAGCTGGTCGGCATGAAGGTGAGCGCTGGTAGCTGGCTCCACGTGCCGCTGGCCGAGCGGAAGGCGATGTGCTGCCCCTGCGGGCCCGTAGCTCCCTGCTGATGCCAGGCGACGACGATGCTGCCGTCCGCCAAGGCGATGAGGTCGCCTGGACGGCTGTCGGAGTCGCCGAAGGTTCGTGTCTCGACGAGCGACGCGGACGCTGGGAGTGGTGACCCGGCCAGTGCGTAGTGGCGCAGCGTGATCGGACCGTTGCCGCCAGCGATCCACAGGTCCGTTGCACTCGTCATGGCGGCGGCTGCGTACACCCACCCGTCGCGTGAGTCAGATGGCAGATCGACGATCGACGTCTCCCGGCTGCTGTGGTGTCGGAACCAGATGCTCGGGCTGAAGGTCGACGAGTCGACGTAGAGCACGCCGGTGACGTCACCCCATTGGATGAGGCGCGTGCGCAGCAGCGGGTCGAGCATCCCCCCGGCGGTCGGGTCGCTGATGACTGTGTCGGCTGGGTCCGTCGGCGGGGCGGGTGGATCCTTGGGTGGCGGCTCTGTTGTGGTCGTCGTCGCGGGTGGCTGCGTCGTGCTCGTCGTCGACGTGGTGGTGCTCGTGGTTGTCGATGTCGTGCAGGTCTTGCGACAGGAGCTGCTCTGAGGCTTGCCGCCCGCGTCGGCGGTGCTCGACAGGCTCATGATGGCGGCAGCGGCGACGGCCAACGCCGCGAGCGCTCGTCGGAGCGCGGTGGTTCGATGCACGGCCCTCTCCCTGTGTCCGTGGCCGCGAGGGAGGCGCGCGGGATTGCGGCCCCACCGTTCGGTAGCCGGACGACCCGTTCTGGGTTCCTGGCGTTGCGTCCCCGCCTCCCGACGGGTTTGCCCTTCTCGCGGTGCGCCTAGGTCATCGGCACTACGCGAGCATCACTTGAGGGATGTCATCGCGTAGCACGTAGCCGACCCCACGGACGGTGCGGATCATCAGCCGAGCGTCGAGCGGTAGCCGGCGCCTCAGCGAGCTCATGTGCACCTCGACGAGGTTCTCGTCGAAGGCGTCGTAGCCCCAGAGCCTCTCGAGCAGTGCGCGCTTGGACAGCACCGCTCCCGCGTGCTGAGCGAGCATCGCCAGGATGTCGAACTCCTTGCCCGTGAGGCTGACGGGCTCATCGTCGAAGAGAGCTGTGTGAGCGGAGAGGTCGATGACGAGGCGTCCCACGTCGTAGACGGTTCGCTCCAGCCACGGTGTGCGACGTAGCAGTGCTCGAACCTGCAGCTCGATCTCATCGCTGGTGCACGGCATGTCCATGCACGCGTCAGCTCCAGCCTCGAGAGCCGACGCTCTCTGGGAGCTCCCGTCGTCCAGCAGGCAGAGGAGCATCGGCCGGTAGGACGCGCGGGTGCGGCGGACCACAGCCTCGATGGTGGCGCCGTCACCCGACGAAAGACGAGTGATCACGAGATCGGGCCGGAACGCTTCCACCTGCTGGTGAACCGACTCACCCTCGCCGCACTCACGCACGAGGTGGTTGGCGGCGGTCAGTCCCGCGCAGACCTCGACCATCGAGGCGAGGTCGCCGTCGACCAGAAGTATCCGAGCGCGCCGGGTCACCTCGGCCCCCCCAGGCCGGCCCTACCGATCGAGCCTCCCCGCTCGCGGAGGAGGTAGGTGTGCTCGCCCACTGCCCAATAGAGCGAACATGGTGTCGCTGAGGGTACGGGTACGGCTACCGGGCTACGAAGTACTTGGCCTGCGGGTGGTGGCAGATGAGGGCGCTCGTCGTCTGCTCGGGCTGGTACTGGTAGCCCGTGTCCTCGTTGCAGACGAGACCGATGCGGCCGCCGTCGAGCAGCTCGAGGATCTTGGTGTTGTCCTCCAGATCGGGGCAGGCCGGGTAGCCGGACGAGTAGCGCCCGCCGCGGTACTGCTGGCGGAAGAGACCGGCCAGGGCCGGACCGTCCTCGGCGACGAAGCCCCACTCGGTGCGCACGCGCTTGTGCCACAGCTCGGCCAGCGCCTCGGCCATCTCCACCCCGAGCCCGTGCAGCAGCAGGTACTCCTGGTAGCGATCGTCCGCGAAGAGCTTGGCCGTGGCCTCGGAGACCGCCGGACCCATCGTGGCGATGGCGAAGGCGGCGTAGTCGACCTCGTCGCCATCGGCCGGCCTGAAGAAGTCGGCGATGCACATGAACGGAGCCTTGGTCTGGCGTGGGTACTTGAATCTCGCCAGCTCGCTGCTGCGCGACTCATCTGACCAGATCACGAGCTCGTCGCCGTCACCGTTGGCTGCGAAGTACCCGTAGACCACCTGCGGCACGAGGATCCCCGCCGCCTTGGCCTTGGCCAGCTCCTCACGCAGCTGCGGACGGATGCGGGCCTTGAACTCCTCATCCGACTCGCCGCCCTGCGGGCGGAACTGCCACTGCGTGCGGAACAGCGCCGTCTCGTTGATGAAGCCGGCGATCTCGTCGATGGGGATGCCCTTGACGATCTGTGTGCCGAGGAACGGCGGCTGGAAGACGACGTTGTCGGTTGCCACCTCAGGCGACCGCTGTGGCAAGTCGGGCGGAGCCTCTGCCTCGGCGCCGGGCTTCACGAACCGCCCTCGCAGCTCGAGGGTGGAGTCGACGGGCACAACGCCCCACTCGGGATCGTCGGGTGCCTCGCCACGCTTCACGGCACCGATGCGGTCCATGACGTGGAGCCCCTCGAAGGCGTCTTTGCCGTAGAAGAGCCTGCCCTCGTAGACCTCGCGAAGGTCGCGCTCGACATAGGTGCGCGTGAGTGCGGCACCACCGAGCAGCACAGGAACGTCTGCCAGCCCGCGCGAGTTCAGCTCTTCGAGGTTCTCGCGCATGATCAGCGTGCTCTTCACGAGCAGGCCGCTCATGCCGATGGCGTCGGCCTTCACCTCGACGGCCTTGGCGACCATGTCGGCGATGTTGACCTTGATGCCGAGGTTGTGCACCTCGTAGCCGTTGTTCGTCAGGATGATGTCGACCAGGTTCTTGCCGATGTCGTGTACGTCGCCCTTGACGGTGGCGAGCACGATGCGGCCCTTGGTCGACTCGCCCTCGACCTTGTCCATCATCGGCTCGAGGTAGGCCACTGCGGCCTTCATCGTCTCGGCCGACTGGAGCACGAAGGGCAGCTGCATCTCGCCCTTGCCGAAGAGGTCGCCCACGACCTTCATGCCCTCGAGGAGCACGTCGTTGATGATGGCAAGAGGTGTGTGGCCCTTCGCCAGGGCCTCGTCGAGGTCGGTGACCAGGCCGTCACGGTCTCCCTCGATGATCCGCGTCGAGAGCCGCTGCTCCACAGGCCAGCCGGAGCGGTCTTCTTTCTCGACGGTGGCAGCGGTCACGCCCTCGAACATCCCGAGGAGCACCTGCAGCGGGTCGTAGTCGTCGGGATCGCCTCGCTCGACCGAGCGGCGCCGGTCGTAGATCAGGTCGAGGCAGACCTGCTTCTGGTCGTCGGGGATGCGGGCGAGCGGCGTGATGCGAGCGGCGTGGACGATGGCCGAGTCGAGTCCCGCCTCGGTGCACTCGTGCAGGAACACCGAGTTGAGGACGTGGCGTGCCGCGGCGTTGAGGCCGAAGGAGATGTTGGACAGGCCCAGCGTGGTGTGGACGCCGGGCAGGTTCTCCTTGATGAGGCGGATGCCCTCGATGGTGGCCATGCCGTCGCCCCTCGATTCCTCGATCCCCGTCGCGAGCGTGAGCGCGAGCGGGTCGAAGAACAGGTCGCCCGGCTCGAGGCCGTAGCGGTCGACTGCGAGGTCGTGTATGGCCTTGGCCGCCCGCAGCTTCCACTCCGGCGTGCGCGCCTGGCCCTCTTCGTCGATGCAGGTGCAGACCACCGCGGCGCCGTACTCGCGCGCCAGGGTGAGGAAGCGGTCGAGCCTGGTGCCGGGCGCGTCGCCATCCTCCAGGTTGACCGAGTTGAGGATGGCCCGGCCGCCGATCCACTGCAGGGCTGTCTCCACCACCTGGGGCTCGGTCGAGTCGATCATCAGCGGCACCGTGGCCTGCGTGGCGAACCGGGATGCGATCTCGTCCATGTCGGCGCTGCCGTCACGGCCGACGTAGTCGACGCAGACGTCGAGCACGTGCGCGCCCTCGCGCTCCTGCTCGCGTGCCATCGCGACGCACGTGTCCCAGTCGCCGTCGAGCAGCGCCTCTCGGAACTTCTTCGACCCGTTGGCGTTGGTGCGCTCACCGATCGACAGGTAGGTGAGCTGCTGGTCGAACGGCGTGAAGCTGTAGATCGAGGTGGCGCCGTCCTCCCACTCGACGGTGCGCGCAGCGGGCTCCAGGTCGCGGACCGCCTCCACGAGCGCGCCGATGTGCTCGACGGTCGTGCCGCAGCAGCCACCGACGACCCGTACGCCGAACTCGGTGATGAAGCGGCTCTGGTAGTCGACGAGCTGCTGAGGCGTGAGGTCGTAGTGCATCTTGCCGTCGACGACCGACGGCAGGCCCGCGTTCGGCAGGCATGCGATCGGCATGCGGGCGTGCTGACCCAGGTAGCGGAGGTGCTCGCTCATCTCGGCCGGGCCGGTCGCGCAGTTGATGCCGATCACATCTGGACGCATGGCGTCGAGCGCGGCCAGTGCGGCGCCGATCTCCGTGCCCGGCAGCATCGTGCCGGTGAGCTCGATCGTGACCTGCACCTGAAGCGGGACCTGGCGACCCACCGTGGCCATGGCCCGGCGGCAGCCGATCATCGCTGCCTTGGCGCCGAGCAGGTCGAACTGCGTCTCGATCAGGAGCACGTCGACGCCGCCCTCGAGCAGACCGAGCGCCTGCACCTCATATGCATCGCGCAGCTCGGCGAAGCGGATCTGTCCCAGCGATGCGAACTTGGTGCCGGGGCCCATGGAGCCGGCGACCAGGCCCCCGTGGCCGTCGGCCACCTCGCGCGCGATGCGGGCCGCCGCCAGGTTGAGCTCGTGTGAGCGCTCGGCGATGTCGTACTCGGCGAGGGGGACGCCGAAGGACCCGAAGCTGGCTGTCTCCACGACGTCGACCCCGACTCGGAAGAAGGCATCGTGCATTCCGGCGATGACATCTGGGCGGGTGACCGTGAGCAGCTCGTTGCAGCCCTCGTAGCTCTCGCCGCCGAAGTCGTCAGGGCCCAGGTCGAGCGTCTGCACGTAGGTGCCGAAGGCGCCGTCGAACACGACGACCCGCTCGTTGATGAGCTCGAGGTACCGGCTGCGACCCATGGTCCGCCAAGGCTACCGGCGGGTCCGGCGGACGAAGGAACCTGTTCCGGCCTCACGGCGCACTAGACACAGCCTGATGAGCGAGGTCCGTTCGCCGCTGCAGGGGACGATCGTCCGCGTTGCCGCGCTGGGAGCCGAGGTTCCCGCGGGCGGCGAGGTCGTGGTGATCGAGTCCATGAAGATGGAGCACTCCATCGACGCCCCCGTGGCGGGCGTGGTCCTCGACGTGCGGGTGCGGGTCGGTGACCTGGTGTCGGCAGGTGACGTTCTGGCTGTCTTGGGAGCCACCAGCGCCGCCGACGCCCCGGCAGGGGAGAGCAGCGCGGCGCCGGCGGCCGGCGAGCGAGCTGATCTGGCCGAGGTGCGGGCTCGCCATGCTGTGGGCCTCGACGCGGCGCGCCCCGAGGCAGTCGAGCGCCGCCGCCGCACCGGGCAGCGCACCGCGCGGGAGAACATCGAAGACCTGCTCGACGACGGCAGCCTGGTCGAGGTCGGGCCGCTGGTCATCGCTGCTCAGCGTCGGCGCCGTCCGCTTGACGACCTGATCGCTCGCACCCCGGCCGATGGGCTGGTGGGTGGCATGGGCACCGTCGACGGTCGGCCCGTCGTCGCCATCACCTACGACTACACCGTGCTCGCTGGCACCCAGGGCCTGCAGAACCACCGCAAGAAGGATCGCCTCTTCGAGCTGGCCGAACGCCAACGCTTGCCGGTCGTCTTCTTCACCGAGGGCGGCGGCGGTCGACCGGGCGACACCGACGGCATCGGAGTGTCCGGCCTCGACTGCCTGGCGTTCAACCTCTTTGGGCGCCTGTCCGGGCTGGTGCCGCTCGTGGGCATCACGAGCGGTCGCTGCTTCGCGGGCAACGCCGCGATCCTCGGGTGCTGCGACGTCGTGATCGCCACTGAGGGGTCGAACATCGGGATGGGTGGCCCGGCGATGGTCGAGGGCGGTGGGTTG
Source organism: Actinomycetota bacterium (assembly GCA_049325515.1). Taxonomy (GTDB): domain Bacteria; phylum Actinomycetota; class Acidimicrobiia; order Acidimicrobiales; family VFJN01; genus VFJN01. The sequence goes on from JBMOLI010000030.1 coordinate 43,490, forward strand.
GGGGTGTTCCCGCCCGAGGCGATCGGTCCGATCGACGTGCAGGTGCCCAACGGGGTGGTCGACGTGCTGGTGCCCGACGAGGCGGCTGCCGTGAAGGTCGCGCAGCAGTACCTGGGCTACTTCGCCGGCCCGCAGGACGGCTGGGAGGCGCCCGACCCTGAGCTGGCGCGCAGCGTCATCCCCGAGAACCGCCTGCGCGTCTACGACGTGCGGGCCGCGGTTGCCGCCATTGCCGACGTGGGTTCGGTCCTCGAGCTGCGGGCGGCCTTCGGCCCCGGGATGGTCACGGCTCTCGCGAGGGTGGAGGGAGCGCCGCTCGGCATCATCGCCAACAACCCGATGCACTTGGCGGGCGCCATCGACGCCGACGGCGCCGACAAGGCAGCTCGGTTCATGCAGCTGTGCGATGCCTTCGACCTGCCGATCCTCTTCCTGTGCGACACCCCCGGGATCATGGTCGGCCCCGAAGCCGAGGCGACGGCTCTGGTGCGACACGTCAGCCGTCTCTTCGTGACGGGCGCCAACCTCACTGTCCCGTTCGGCACCGTGATCCTCCGCAAGGGCTACGGCCTGGGCGCGCAAGCGATGGCAGGAGGCAGCTTCAAGGCGCCGCTCTTCTGCGTGGCGTGGCCCTCCGGCGAGCTAGGCGGCATGGGCCTCGAGGGTGCTGTGCGGCTCGGGTACCGCAAGGAGCTCGAAGCCATCGACGACCCCGCTGAGCGCCAGCGCACCTTCGAAGAGATGGTCGAGCGCATGTACGACCACGGCAAGGCGATCAACGCGGCGACCCACTTCGAGATCGACGACGTGATCGACCCAGCCCACACCCGCCGATGGATCTCCACTGCTTTCGCAGCAGCACCGCGCCCCGATGCGCGAACAGGCAAGAAGCGCCCCAACATCGACGCTTGGTGACGCGCTTGGCTCAAGCGCTGCTCACGTGGTTGGTCGTAGGGGATGCTGAGTAGATTGCCTGGATCATGACCGAGCCGGCGTCGAATCCCTACTGGGTCGAAGTCGATCCGAGAGCGCCGAACAACACCCACGCGATCGCTCTCGACCTGGTAGGCGCCAACAAGCGTGTGCTGGAGCTGGGTTGCGCTGCTGGCCACGTCACGCGTGCACTCGTCGAGCAAGGCTGTTCCGTAGTCGGTCTCGAGGTCGACCCCACGGCCGCTGCCTTCGCGGCGGAGGTGGCCGACGAGGTGCACGTAGTCGATCTGAGCGATGCCTCTGCGATCGGGCGCCTGCTACTGCCCGGGCACTTCGATGTGGTTCTCGCCGGCGACGTTCTCGAGCATCTCGTGGATCCGCTTGCCACGCTGCGAGCGTGCCGCCCGATGTTGGGGCCAGGCGGCTACGTGGTCTTGTCGCTACCGAACATCGCGCATGCAGACGTGAAGCTTGCTCTGTTGGAGGGCCGGTTCCCGTATGGGCCGCAGGGCCTCCTTGACCGGACGCACCTGCGATTCTTCACCCTCGCCTCGGTGAAGGAGCTGGTTCGGGACGCAGGCTTCATGTTGATCGATGTACGCCGCGTGGTCGCGCCCGTCTTTGCGACCGAGCTGGGCGTGGAGGAGGGGTCGGTAACGAAGGAGGTCCTGGCAGCCGCGCTGGCCGACGACGAGGCCGAGACCTATCAGTTCGTGGTTCGCGCAGTCGTGCACGACGGCGACTCCGAGATGAGCGCGCTCGCCGATCGGGTGGTGGCGCTGGGCGACGAGCTGCACGACGAGCGGCGGCGTCGCATCACAGCGGAGCAGGCCCTCGACGAGACGCTTCGACATCTCGAGGCGCAAGCCGAGGAGCTCGAGCAGCTCACACGGGCGCAAGAGGACTTGGCGTTGGCGCGAGCCGATGCCACCGCGATTCGTGCAGAGCTAGCCGCCGTTCGAGCAACACGGAGCTACCGGTGGCTGGCTCCGCTCCGAGCGGTGCGTCGCCGATTGCCCTGATCTCGTCACGGATCACGCCGCCCTACTCGGCTCTCCACACCGAATAGGGTCCCTGCGATGGTGCAGCTGTGGACCGGTAAGGGGGATGACGGCACGACCGGTCTCCTCTATGGAGGCCGAGCGCCGAAGGCGTCGCCGCGGTTCGATGCGGTCGGAACCGCGGACGAGGCCCAAGCCGCGATCGGGCTGGCGCGAGCCGAGGCCCCAGGCGGCTCAGAGCTCGACGTGATCCTCACCGCCCTCGAGCGCGACCTGTGGGTTCTCATGGCCGAGCTCGCCACCGACGACGAGAACCGCTCCAAGCTCATTCCCGGTGGATCGCTCGTCACCGAGGAGATGGTCACGGCCCTCGAGCGCGTGCTCGAGGACGTGGGCGGCCGATTCGAGCTGCCGCGCGAGTTCGTCGTCCCCGGCCAAGACCATGCCTCCGCGCTGCTCGACTTCGCCCGTACAGTCGTGCGCCGTGCCGAGCGAGCCACCGCGGCAGTTGCAGCGGAGGGTTCGTTCGCTGTCCCCTACCTGAACCGCCTGTCGTCAGTGCTGTGGACCCTGGCCCGCTGGGTCGAGGGCGAGCCCCTGCTGACGCGAGGTGCCTGATCCATTCCGGAGGTCCCCCCTTGTCGCTGACTGCCGAGCTCGCCCGCACCGCCCCCGACGAAGTCGATGCCGTCGCCGTCGGAGCCGTGGCCGACCGCCAAGAGGGCGACGGCCTCGACTGGGCGTTCCTTGCAGCACAGGGCTTCGAGGCCAAGCTGGGCGACGTGCGCGCCATGCCTGGTTCGGACGGCCGCTCGTTGTTCGTGGTCGGTCTGGGCAAGGCCGCTGAGGTCGACGCGAACGCGCTGCGCCGCGCGGCCGGCGCTCTCGCTCGAGCGGCGAAGCGGCAGGAGGCCATCGCAGTCGACCTTCTCGGGCACCTCGCGGACGGCTCGTCGGCCGCCCGCGGTGCACAGGCCGTGGTCGAGGGCATCGTGCTCGGCGGCTACCAGTACGGGGCCCTCAAGTCATCTCACACCCCCACCGCGCTCCAGCGCGTGGTCGTCGTCGGCAGTGGGGGAGCGCGGGTGCAGGCAGCACTCGATCGGGGAGTGGCCGTGGCCGAGGCGGTCTGCTGGGTGCGAGACCTCGTCAACGAGCCCGGTGGCTCGCTCACCCCGGTGAAGCTGGCGAGCCAGGCGGCCCGCGTCGGCGAAGCCTCAGGGTTCGAGGTCACGATCTGGGACGAGAAGGAGATCCGCAAGCAGAAGCTCGGTGGCCTGCTGGGCGTGAGCCGGGGCTCCAAGCAGCAGCCTCGGTTCCTCGAGCTGCGCTACGAGCCAGAGAGCGCCAAGGCCACCGTTGCGCTCGTCGGAAAGGGGATCACCTTCGACTCCGGGGGACTCTCACTCAAGCCCGCCGACGCGATGATCGGCATGAAGGGCGACATGGGCGGCGCCGGCGCCGTGCTCGGTGCCTTCCGCGCCATCGCCGCCTTGGGAGCCAAGGTGCGCCTGATCGGCTTCATCCCGATCACCGACAACATGACCGGTGGCGACGCCACTCGGGTCGGGGATGTGCTCACCATGCGCAATGGCAAGACCGTCGAGGTCCTCAACACCGACGCCGAGGGCCGCCTGATCCTGGCCGATGCGCTGTCGCTCGCCACCGAGGCCGCGCCTGACGTCATCGTCGACCTTGCGACCCTCACGGGAGCGTGCATGGTGGCACTGGGCGATCGCACGGCGGGCCTGATGGGAACCCACCGCGGTTGGCTGGAGCAGGTGCGATCCGCGGCCGGCGCCGCAGGCGAGCCAACCTGGCCCCTGCCGCTTCCGGATCACCTGCGCGGCAAGCTCGACAGCGACATCGCCGACCTCAAGAACGTGACCGACACGCGCTACGGAGGGGCGCTCGCAGCAGGCCTGTTCCTGCGCGAGTTCGTCGGCGACGAGATCCCCTGGGCTCACATCGACATCGCCGGCCCCGCCTTCTCATCGGAGGTCGACGGTGAGCTGGTGAAGGGCGGCACCGGCTTCGGCGTGCGCACCCTCGTCGAGCTCGTCAGCGGCTTCAGCAAGCCCAAGCGCTCCGAGGCCTGATCGTCCAATCGGCGGCCGGGCCCGTCAGGGCGGGCCCGGCCGGATCGGTCAGGGAGCCGGAGTGGAGAACCAGGCGAACACGTCGACGATGATGTGGACGTATCCGGCGTTGTTGTAGATGACGATGTCGCCGAAGAAGTCGTGGATGGGCACGACTGCGAGGTTGGCGACGGTCTGGTTCTTGACGAAGTTGATGTTGGAGGTGCCGTCCTCACCATTGAGGCTGACGGTCAGGTAGCTCGACGCCGTCGGCTGCGTCACCGTGAGGTTGAGCACAGCTGCGGCCGCGCCCTCGGCGGGTACGCCCCCCTCGCCGGCGATCTGGAGGACTCCGTACTCGTCGGGTCCGAGGCGGTCGTCGGGGTTGGGTCGGGTGTCGAGGAGGCGGGCCGGCGTGACGGTTGTCAGGACGGACCCGGTGAGGGTGCCTGGTGTGGCGAACCAGCCGAACACGTCGGCGACGACGTGTGTGGCTCCTCCGCCGACTGCGTAGCGGATGACTCCGGATCCGTCGACGGGGACGATGACGTGTCCGGCGACGGTTTCACCGGCGGCGAAGTTGATGTTGGAGGTGGATGTTCCGCCGTTTGGTGTGACGGATAGGAAGCTGCTGACCGTTGGCTTCGTGACCGTGACGTTGAGGATGACGGCTGCTACTCCGCTGTTGGGGACTCCGCCAGCGCCGGTGATGTCGAGGACTCGGTTTGTGCCGGCTGCGAGCTTGGCGGTGGAGCCGCCGGGGACGCCGGTGCCGTTGCGGGTGTCGAGCACTCGCGTGGGAGTGAGTGATGTGAAGTGTGAGCCCGGGGTCGCTGCGGCGTCGTTGGAGAACCAGCCGAACACGTCACCAACGATGTGGGTCGTGCGGCTGGTGTAGAGCCGGATGTTGCCGTCGTTCGCGACGGGGACGATGACCAGGTTGGCGACGACTTCGCCAGTGGCGTAGTTGACGTTTGAGGTGGTGCTGCTCCCGGAGGGTGTTGCCGATACGAACCCGCCGCCGGTTGGTCCGGTGACGGTGACGTTGATGGCGACAGCGCGCACACCGCTGGTGGGGACGCCGCCGACACCGGTGACATCCAGGGTCACGGTCTGGCCGCCGGTCACCTTGCTGGTCCCTGGGCGTCCGATCCCAGAGCGGGTGTCGAGCACACGGGCTGGGGTCACGGGGTTGTAGGTGCCTGCGGCGTCGTCGTCGGTGATCGTGCCGGCCCCGGAGCCATCCGCGATCGTGGCGTTGGACGGGTCGGCGAGTGTGACAACGAAGGCCTCGTTGGCTTCGGGCGCGTTGTCTCCTGTCACCTGCACGCTGATGGTCTCAGAGGTGTCGCCGGGCGCGAACGTCACGACCGTGTGGGTGAAGCTGGTGAGGTCGAGCGAGTTGGTGCTCGAGTGCCCGGTGCTGGCCTTCACGGTGACCGACTGCGAGCTGGGGCCGGACAAGGTCAGCGTGAAAGCGGCGGGCGTGTTGCCACTGTCTCCCTCGCTGACCGACGCGTTGCCGATCGAGATCGCCGGGGTGGCGTCGTCATCGTTGATCGTGAGGACACCAGTGCCATCAGCGATGGTGGCGCCCGCGCTGGGGTCGCTCAAGGTGACCGTGACGGTCTCATCGGGCTCGTCGATGTCGTCCTCGAGAGTGCTGACCGCCAGCTGCTTGGAGGTCTCACCCGCAGCGAAGGTCACATCAACCGACACGGCCGTGTAGTCAGCAGCGCTGGCAGTGCCATCCGAGGTGGCCGCATGAACCGTGACCGTCTGCGA
>JBMOLI010000030.1:49386-63704 GCA_049325515.1 Actinomycetota bacterium
GAGTGCTGACCGCCAGCTGCTTGGAGGTCTCACCCGCAGCGAAGGTCACATCAACCGACACGGCCGTGTAGTCAGCAGCGCTGGCAGTGCCATCCGAGGTGGCCGCATGAACCGTGACCGTCTGCGAAGACGGTCCCGACAAAGACACGGTCACACCACCGCTGGCGCCCTCAGCGACAGCGGTGTCCGCCACGCTGAACGCCGGGGTGGCGTCGTCATCGTTGATCGTGAGGACACCAGTGCCATCAGCGATGGTGGCGCCCGCGCTGGGGTCGCTCAAGGTGACCGTGACGGTCTCATCGGGCTCGTCGATGTCGTCCTCGAGAGTGCTGACCGCCAGCTGCTTGGAGGTCTCACCCGCAGCGAAGGTCACATCAACCGACACGGCCGTGTAGTCAGCAGCGCTGGCAGTGCCATCCGAGGTGGCCGCATGAACCGTGACCGTCTGCGACGACGGGTTCGACAACGACACCGTCACCGAGGCAGCCACACCCTCACTGACCGACCCATCGGCCACACCCAGCGTCGGCACGTCATCGTCATCAGTGATCGTGAGGACACCCGTGCCATCAGCGATGGTGGCGCCCGCGCTGGGATCGCTGAGCGTGACCACCACCGTCTCATCCGGCTCGTCGATCACGTCCTCGGTCGTGTCAAGGGCAACCTGCTTGGAGGTCTCCCCCGGATCGAAGGTCACATCAACCGACACGGCTGCATAATCAGCAGCCGAAGCCGTCCCGTCAGCAGACGCAGCATGCACCACGATCGTCTGCGACGACGGGTTCGACAACGACACCGTCACCGAAGCAGCCACACCCTCACTGACCGACCCATCCGCCACACTCAATGACGGCACAGCATCATCGTCAGTGATCGTCACCGTTGCTGACCCGTCGTTGATGACAGCGTTGCTGGCGTTGCTGAGCGTGACGTTGAACACCTCGTTGGGTTCGTCGATCGAGTCATCGGCGATGATCACGCCCGTCGTCTGCGAGGTCTGCCCTGCCTGGATGGTGACCGTCGTCGAGAACGCCTCGTAGTCACCGGGTGACACGGCGCTGCCGTTCGAGCTCGCCATGTTGACCGCGACGTCCTGGGTCGCTGGGCTCGAGAGTGTCACAGTCACGGTCGCGAGGCCGGCGGCTTCGGGGACGACGACGTCTGCGACGGAGACGCTGGGGGGCGGCCCGTCATCGTTCTGGATCGTGCCGACGCCCGTGGCGTCGGTGCTCAGCACGGCGTTCGTCGGCGACGACAGGTTCACCAGGAAGGCCTCGGAGGGCTCCGCATGGCTGTCTCGGTTGACGTTCACCGTCAGCGTCTCGGAGGTGTCGCCGGGCGCGAAGGTCAGGGTGCCCGACGCCGCGTCGTAGTCGTCGGTCAGGCCGGCACTTGCGGTGGAGTCGGCCGTTGCGTACGCAACGGTCGCGGTCTGCTCGCTGGCAGCGGACAAGGTCACCGTGAACGTGAGGATCGTGTCCGTTGTCGGCAGTCCGGTGCCCTCGAGCTCCGATGCGTCGCCGATGCTGATCGAGGGGCCGCTGTCGTCGTCGAGGATGGTGATCAGGCCCGCGCCGTCACCGATGGCCGCGTTCGTAGCGCCCGACAGGTTCAGCGTGAAGGTCTCGTTCGCCTCGTCGATCAGGTCACCGAAGACAGAGGCAGCGACCGTGGCCGTCGTGGAGCCGGCCGGGATGTCGATGTTGGTGCCGCTCTGGGGTGCGTAATCGGCACCTGCGACAGCGCTGCCGCTCGAATCGGAGACGTCGACGCTCACGTCACGCCCGCTGGGAGCCGACAGCGTCAGGGTGAGCGATACGGGTGCGGTCCCGCTGTTGCCCTCCATGACGCTGGCATCGGAGAGCGACAGGGACGGCATCGCGTCGTTGTCCGCGATCGTCAGGGTTGCCGATCCGTCGCCGATCCCAGCACCCACTGCGTTGGTCAGCTCGATCGAGACCGTCTCGTTGTCCTCGTCTAGGACATCGCCGACGACCGGAACCGAGAAGGTGCGGCTCGTGGTGCCGGCCGGGAAGGTCAGGCCTTCGGAGGTGACGTGGTAGTCGGTTGCAGCGGTGGCAGTACCTGCGCCCGTCGTCGCGATGTCCACGGTGACCGGTTGGCCGCTGGCGGCCGAGAGCGTCACCGCCAACGAGGCGCTTGCGGTTCCGCTGTTGCCTTCCGTGAAGGTCACGTCGGCGACCGAGAGGAGCGGTTGCGGGTCGTCGTTCAGGATCGTGCCCGTCGCCGTGGGCTGGGGGATGGCGGCGTTGACGGCGCTGCTGAGGGTGAGGATCACCGTCTCGTCGGGCTCGTTGACGGCATCGCCTGTGACGGGGACTGTGACGGTCTCGCTCACATCTCCTGCCGCGAAGATGAGGGTGCCCGAGGCGGCCGTGTAGTCGGATCCGGCTGTGGCCGTGCCGTTGCTCGTCGCATAGTCGACTGACACCGTGCGGCCCGAGGGGCTGTCGAGCGTGACAGCGAAGACCAACGACGTCGAGCCGCTCGTCTCCGCGGCAGAGGGTGCGTCGCTCTGAAGGTTGGGAGCGGCGTCGTCATCGACGATCGTCCCGGAGCCGCTGCCGTCCTGGATCGTCGCGTTCATCGGGTTGGACAAGGTCAGCGTGAAGGTCTCGTCCGGTTCGTCGATGTTGTCGCCGACGATGGCGACCGGCACCGTCGTCGAGGACTGTCCGGCAGCGATGGTCGCTGTGCCGGAGGTCGAGCCGAAGTCGGTTCCGCTCGATGCTGTTCCACCGGACGTCGCGTAGCCGACCGTTGTGGTCTGGGCCGCCGGGGCGGGCAGGGACACGATGAAGCTGGCCGAGGTGGGAGCGTCGGTCTCCGTCGTGGTGATGTCGTTGACGCTCAAGGTGGGCGCCGGGCCGTCGTCGTTGGTGATCGTGCCAACCCCGGTGTCGTCGCTGATGCCCGTTCCGGAGGAGGGGTTCGACAGCGTGACCGTCAGGGTCTCGTTTGGCTCGGGGAAGGAGTCGGGTGTCACCGGAACGTTGATCGCAACGGTTGTCGCACCCGGAATGAAGGTCACAGTGCCCGAGGTGGCCGTGTAGTCGCTTCCTGCCACGGCCGTACCGTCAGACGTCTGGTAGTCGGCCGTGACCGGAAGCAGGTTCGAGACCGACAGGGTGACGGTGAACTGGAGGGTGCTGGAGCCGCTGTCGCCCTCGATCACGGCGGCGTCGGAGACGCTCATGGTGCCCGCTGCGGCCGCTGGCTCCACGGCCATCGACAGGACAGCGCACACCATGCTGACCACCACCAACGCTCTCGCTGCTACCCGACGAACGGTCACAAGCTCTCCTCTGTACGCGACTGTGTTGCCCGATCTGAGGGAACTGGTTCGACGCCCGGCGACGCGCTCCTGTCGCGATGACAATCCTCGTCACATTTCGGTGCCTCTTTGTGCAGGTTCAGTCCATTGTGCGTAGATGGTCGCGTCGAAGGGTGCATGGCCTCAGGCCGCGCCCGGAGGATCGCTCACGACGGCCGAGCGCGCAGCCCGGTGCCTGGCGACGGCCCAGGCGGTTGCGTCGTGTGCCATGGCGGGGTGGATGCGCCAGCGGTGCAGCTGGCGCTCAGTCGCCTCCCCGTCCTCGCCGAGCTCGAGAAGCGACAGCGCCAGGTGCCGGGCACGGTTGCGGAGCTGCTCGACCGCGAGCGTGGATGTCGGCCCGTGTCCCGCGAGCCAGGCGTCGTGCGACGCACGCAGGGGCTCGGGCAAGCGCTCCAGCTGGAGACGTGTGAGCGGCGGCAGCTTGCGACGCACCCGGAGCGCGCCCGCGTGCGTCATCTCCGCCGCGCCGAAGTGGCAGCAACGCTGGATGGAGCGGAGAAACGGCGAGTTCTGGCCAGGACGGTGGCCAAGTCCGAGCTCGCCGGCCATGACCGCTAGATCGAGCTCGAAGCCAGCGGGGGACTCGTCGAGGCGAGTCACAAGTCGCCGCATGAGCCAGGTGGCCGTGGGCCCGAGAACACCGAGCCAGAACTGCTCCACGTAGGGCGATCGTGGGTCATGTCCCACCTCGTCGATGACGATGTCGGGCCACGGCGTGACCGCCAGGCTCGGGCTTGGGAAGACGGGCAGCTCTGACATCGTGGCCTCCTAGGCGGTCCCGTCCTCAGGTGGACGGATAATGTGTTTCATGTATTTTCATGTGTTAACACGCTGCGGGTCAAGGGCTACCGTCGTTCCCGTGGAGCAACCCTTGGAGGCCGCCCGCCTGCTGCTGCGGCGCGCCAGCCGCATCGTGGTGCTCACAGGGGCAGGCATCAGCACGGACAGCGGCATCCCGGACTTCCGGGGGCCGAGCGGGCTCTGGACCAAGGACCCGGCCGCTGAGAAGGCCTCGCACATCGACCACTACCTCTCAGATCCGGACGTCAGGAGGCGGGCATGGCACACGCGGACTCGGTCTCCTGCCTGGACGGCTGAGCCCAACCCGGGTCACAGGGCACTGGTGGAGCTCGAGCGCTCGGGTCGGCTCGACTGCTTGATCACACAGAACATCGACGGCCTGCATCAGGCCGCCGGCACCAGCCCTTCTGTCGTGGTCGAGGTCCACGGCACGATGCGCGAGGCGACCTGCCTCTCATGCGGCGATCGGATGCCGATGGAGCGAGCGCTGGAAAGAGTCGCGGCGGGCGAGGAAGACCCCGCCTGCGAGCTTTGCGGCGGGATCCTCAAGTCGGCCACGATCAGCTTCGGTCAGAGCCTCCGGCCCGACGATCTGCGTCGAGCGGACGAAGCGGCGCGGTCGTGCGATCTGCTGCTGGCAGTCGGATCGACCTTGAGCGTCTACCCGATCGCCGACGTGGTGCCGATCGCCGCCGCGTCGGGGGCCCGCATCGTCATCGTCAACGGCTCACCGACAGCGATGGACGATCTCGCCGACGTGGTTCTGCGCGGATCGATCAGCGAGCTGCTGCCAAGCCTGGTCGAGGGCATCGACTTGCAGACTTGAGCAGCGCTCACACGGGGTGGCAGCGGTAGAGCGTTCGGCGCCCGGATGGAAGCGTTGCCTGCTCCTCGATGCGGAACTGCTGCCGAAGCGCTTGCTCCCACGGCCCAACGTCGTAGTGATCGAAGAGCCCATCGCGCTTGCGTCCAAGCAGACGGGCCGCCATGGGATCGTCGCGGTGCGGCAACTCCACAACAACAGGTGCCCCGAAGTCGCTCAGGAATGCGACTATCTCATCGAACGGGATCGTGTTCGTCAGGGCAAGGTGATGCACCACGGCCAGGCAGAGCACGAGGTCGGGGCGCATCCGATCGACGAAGCTCGGCCGCTCGCGCGACCGCCATCCAGTTGCGGGGGACGGATCCGAGAGATCCATGACCAGGGGAAGGATGCGCCGCTCACCCTGCTCGCGCAGCTCACGGTAGAGGTGGTCGACCACGAGGTGGTCGCCATCCACTGCGACCGCGAGACGAGCGCCAGCTTCGAGGGCCACACGTGAGAAGCGTCCGTCGTTGGCGCCCAGATCGAGAACCGTCGAAGCGCCGAGGTCGGAGGTCGCTCGACGCACGAAGTCTGCCTTGGCGTCGAGGTCCTTGTCGGTGTAGTGACCCCGGTCGCTGTACCGCGACCAGGTCGACCGAGCCAGGTCCCACTCCGTGCGCTCAACCGCCTTGGCCAGGTTGGCCATCTGCGCTTGGATGATCTTCGGCCCGAAGCCGGCGCGCTGCATCTCCGCTCGAACGTCCCTCGTCGAGTCTGCGTCCGCATACCTCGCTTCGGCTCGTGCGTGAAGCCGTACGTGCGTCAGGAGATCGCGGCGGAGACGCTTGCGCTTCCCGATGGCCGCAGCTGTCACCGTCGGCGATATGCCCGAGATGTTGCTCCGAAGCAGCGGCTGGAACGGGATGCCTGCCACGGCCTGGAGATACAGCGGGTTGAGGAAGAGCTCGCAGAACTGGCGGTACCCGGCCCAGGGTTCACCGGGGCGCACGCGCTCGAACGAGCCGAGGTCGATGAACACTGGCGACGCCCCCACGAACTGGACGTTGTACGACGACGCGTCCTTCGTGAGGATGCCCTCGGCCAGAGCCTTGCTCGCCAGCTCGAGCTGCAGCCGCGCGGCATCTCGAAGCATCGAGAACGACCACTCGTAGGGGTAGGTGAGAACGGGGATCCGCTCGTGACGAAGGACACCCGCCCAGTTGCCTTCGATGGCCGCCTCTCCGCTAGGCGCGAGCGACGTGGCGACGAGGCTCCCCGACTCGATGGCGGACTGGTAGGTGGGCGTGGCCGCGAAGGCCTCGTAGTCGTCGAGCGCCTCCGCTGTCAGGCCCCGCCATACGACGTCGCCGTCGATGAAGACCCTGGAGGTCGGGTCGCGAAACGACCCGGGGTCAGCCGCCAGAGCCACCCGCTCAGTCGTCGCTGGACGGCGCGCCGAGCAGCTCGATCTGCGCTTGCTCCGCCTGCGCCCGATGCTTCTTGGAGACGAATCCCAACATCCGGTGGCCATACATGCGGAGCAGGACTCCAATGCCTGCGGCACCGCCGGCAAAGGCAGCCATGATCATGCTTCCCGTTCCGGCATCGAGGTAGGCGTGCATGAAGGGGAGGGTAGTCGCGTCGCGTTCACCCGCTGGTAACCGTGGCGACGCCGCGATGTCGTTCAGTGGCGAGCGGCGCTGTACGTTGCCAACCCATGCAGCCGGCGATGGCGAACACCGCGGGCGCGACGGTCGCGGGTCGCGTTGCGATGCTGTTCGGATTGGCCGGAATCGCCATAACCCAGCCGCTTCTCGATCTCTTCGGGCGAAACCCAGAGTTCTTCGTAGCGGGCCGCTACAGCACCACGACGATCCTGCTCTTCGCCTTGCTGATCGCCCTGGGTCCTGGAACCGCGCTGTCGGTCCTGTCGGTGGTTGCCGGATGGCTGCACCCACGCGCCGGCTCGGCGGTGCTGTTGGGGCTGATCGCGATGCTCGGCGCGCTGTTCGGCAACGTCCTCGCTCGGGGCATCGGTTCTGACCGGCTGCTCGCGGCCGCGGCGGCGACTCTGATCGGCGCGGCGGCGGCGATCAGGCTGGCGACCCTCAGGCCGGGTCGCCTGCTGCTCCAGTACCTCGCGGCAGGCAACGTTCTGTTTCTGGTGGGGTTCGTCGTGATGAGCCCGACCAGCGAGCTTCTGCTGGGACCACCGCACGGAGGCGATCGAGGCCAGGTGTCTGTGCCCGAGCTGCCGGGTCCTGTTGTCGTTGTGATCCTCGACGAGCTCCCGTTGACCACAATCCTGACGCCAGAGGGAGCGATAAACGCGGAGCGGTTTCCGAACTTCGCCGAGCTGGCGTCAAGCAGTACCTGGCTTAGGAATGCATCGGTGCAGCACACCCGGACTCACCTAGCGGTTCCAGCGTTGCTCACGGGTGTGATGCCTAGCACCGACGACCTTCCCACCTACCAGGACCATCCCCGCAACTTGCTCACCCTTCTGGGCGACAGGATGCCCGTGGAGCGATACGAGCTCGTCACCGACCTCTGCCCGGCGGACATATGTGAGGAAGCCCCGCACAGGCCGTTGTCGGCGGCTCTGGAGGACGCAGCCGTCGTGTTCGGCCACCGTGTTCTTCCGGCTCGGCTGCGGGCGGGCCTCCCCGACATCGACCACTCGTGGGGAGGGTTCGGGGAGCAGCTCGGTTCGCCGGCGCCGGCGCCGCGGGGAAGCCCCGAGAGCTGGTCGACCTCCACCGGCGAAGCGGATCCGTTCGCTCGCTGGCGCTCGACTCCAGAGGCGGAGCGGCGGGCTCCCGGTCAGGCTGCGATCCTCACCGAGCGGGCGCTGGCCGTGACAGCGGAGCCAAAGCTCCACTTCATCCACGTTCAGCTGCCGCACTTCCCCTGGATCATCACCCCGTGGGGCACGAGGTTGTTCGACTACGCAAAGCGGGTCGAAGACCCGGCTGATCCCGCCTATGGGTGGAGCTCCCGTCAGCAGTATCAGCTGCAGTCGATGCAGGTGGGTGCCGCTGACGTCGCGATCGGAGGCTTGATCTCACACCTGAAGGACCTCGGGGCATGGGAGCAGTCCACAGTCGTGGTCGTCTCCGACCACGGCGTGAGCGTCTTGCCTCCGGACTTCGGACGCGTACGGACCGACGCAAACGAGCAGCAGCTCTTGAGAGTGCCGATGTTCATCAAGGCTCCAGGCCAGCTGGCGGGCGAGGTGATCGACCGGCCGGCGCAGTCCATCGACCTTCTCCCGTCCCTGATCGACCTGCTCGACATCGACACGGATTGGGAGTTCGATGGCCATTCGCTCTTCGACGGCAGCGAGCCGTCGATCGAACCGCTGGTCGGTCGGTCGTTTGCGCCAGCGCTCGAGGTCGTGCGACGTCACACGAGCGAGATTCCGGGCCTGGACTGGGTAGGCCTGGCGGCGGTTGGCGAGCACGCCGAGCTTGTGGGACAGAACCTGGACGAGCTCAGGCTTGGCGCGCCCAGTGATCTGAGCTGGTCCCCTGATCACGAGGACGACTTCGCCCGCCTTCCGACCGCGAGCGGGGCCGCGCCGCAGCTGCTCACGGGCGTCATCCACACGTCATCCGAAGATCCACCGGAGCTGATCGTCGCCGTGAACGGCGTGGTTGCTGGGACGACCGGCGGCTACCAGGTCACGGAAGGTGGCATGCGATTCAGCTCCTTCCTGGGGCCATTCCTGCGTACCGGAGCGAACGAGATCCGAGCCTTCGTGGTCGAGGACACGAGCTCCGGCCCGCTCCTGCGCGAGGTGAGCTGAGCGCGGCTCACCGGAATTGCGAGGGTGGTCGGATTGTTGACCAGTCCGGTAGGCTTTTGCATCTCTCACCCCGGCACAGAAGACAGAAGGAAACACGTCGATGCCCAGCTTCAGAGAGCTCCTCGCCGCCACCAAGGCAGCGATACGAGAGGTCGACACGGCCGAGACCGACGCGGCGCGCCAGCGTCCCGGCACGGTGGTCCTCGATGTGCGTGAGCCCGAGGAGAACGAGCAGGGCGCCATCCCTGGGGCTCTTCACATCGCAAGAGGAACCATGGAGAGCGCCATCGAGGCCCGCATCCCGGACAAGAGCACGCCGATCATCATCCACTGCGCTTCGGGGGTGCGATCGGCTTTCGCGGCCAAGACGCTCACCGACCTCGGCTACACGGATGTCGCATCGATGGCGGGTGGGTTCAACAAGTGGAAGGACGAGGGGCGTGAGTGGGCCGCCCCGCGCAAGCTGACCTCAGACCAGCGCAACCGCTACCAGCGGCACCTGCTCCTTCCCGAGGTCGACGTGGCGGGCCAGCAGAAGCTGCTCGACTCACGCGTCCTCCTGTTGGGAGCGGGCGGCCTGGGCTCCCCCGCGGCGCTCTACCTCGCGGCCGCCGGCGTCGGCACGCTGGGGATCATCGACATGGACGTTGTGGACGAGTCGAACCTCCAGCGTCAGATCCTGCACAACATGGAGCGCATCGGCGACCGCAAGGTCGACTCCGCCAAGAAGACGCTCACCCTGCTGAACCCGGACATCGACGTCGTCTCCTACGACGTGCGCCTGGGTGCCGACAACGTCATGGACATCCTCCCCGGATGGGACGCGATCGTCGACGGCACCGACAACTTCCCCACGCGCTTCTTGGTCAACGATGCCTCGGTCAAGCTCGGCATCCCTGTCGTGCACGGTTCGATCTTCCGATTCGAGGGGATGGTCACCGTCTTCGACCCGAAGACCGGGCCCACCTATCGCGACATGGTTCCTGAGCCACCGCCCGCGGAGATGGCTCCGAGCTGCGCCGAGGCCGGCGTGCTCGGCGTGCTGCCTGGCATCATCGGCTCGATCCAGGCGATCGAGACGATCAAGCTCCTGCTCGAGCTAGGCGACCCGCTGATCGGTCGGCTGCTCGCCTACGACAGCCTCGAGCAGTCGTTCCGCGAGTACAAGGTGCGCAGAGACCCAGCCAACGAGGTCACCTGGGAGAACCGCGATCGCATCGTGGTCGCCGAGCTCGACGAGCTTTGCATGCCTCACCCGCTCCAGGAGCCACCCGGCTGAGCTGGAGCTACCAGCCGCCCACGACCGCGACGTCGCTAGCAGTGCCGTAGCTGAAGCTGCGGTTCGCTGAGCCGCTGGAGTTGTAGTTCCTCAAGTAGAGGATGTTGCCTCGGCGTACACCGATGGTGGTCTTCCCGTTGCCGTCCCAGTCGCCAGTCAGCGGCGTGTCACTCGGCCATCCATAGGTGAACGCCAGGTTGGCGTTCCCGCCGCTGTTCGAGTTGCGGAGAAGGAACGAGCCGCCGCGCCGCACCCCGATCGTGTCGGTGCCGTTTCCATCCCAGTCGCCGATCACGGGGATGTCACCCGGCCGGCCGTAGGCGAACTGGAGCTGGGCCGCCCCGCTCGTGTTGCTGTTGCGGAGAAGGAAGGTCTCCCCGCGCCGCACCCCGATCGTGTCCGTGCCGTTTCCATCCCAGTCGCCGACGACGGGAGTATCGCCCGCCTGCCCGTAGCTGAGCGTGATGTCGGCCTCCCCGCCTGAGTTGCTGTTGCGGAGATGCCACAAGCCATCGCGAAACACACCGGGGGTTGCGAGCCCATCGGCATTCCAATCGCCCATGACGGCCTTGTCGGATGCGGTGCCGTAGGTGAACGTGAGCTGCGCAGGTCCCGAGCTGAGGTACTTGCGAAGGTAGAGGCCGTTGGATCGGTGCACGCCGATCCTGTCGGGGCGCGGCGTCATCTGGGCCGCGCTGAAGGCGACCGGCGCGCTGCCCTTCGCGAAGCGGAACGTCACCCAGAGCCGTCCGTCGGACCCGTACGTGGCCCCCACCCCGACCTGGTTGAAGTCGCCCAACATGTTCGCCCGGTGACCAGCTGAGTTCCAGAAGGCCTGGTGCAGCCCCGCGGCGTCGTAGCCGACTCCCACGTTCTCCGCTGCGCGCGTCCAGTTCGGCACGGCCTGGGTGACGGCCGCGCTCAGGTTGGGATCGTGGCTGATGGAGCCAGCCCCTTGCATGGAGGTGGACCAGGTGCGGCTCGTGTGCGCCAGGTCTGCGTTGATGGCCAGCGAAGCCTTGCCGCTGGAGGTGCGGCTCTCGTTGAGCAGACGCATGAACTCTGCCTCGACCGAGGACACGCTCTCGGTGGAGACGGGGGCAGTGGCAAGTCGCACGGCGGCGTCCGAATGACCGGCGCCGCCCGCATCCGTCACGGGTCCGAGAGCGGCCCCTAGGGCGAACCCAAGTCCCGCGGCTGCTGCCGCAAGGGAGCGATGGACGCGTCGATGACGACCGACGCTCGCGATTGTCCCTGCATGCTGTTGCTCCACCGTTGTCCTCTGCCTGGTCGCGCTCGCCCCTCCTTGGATCGGGCGCGGGCGGCGCGTTCTTGAGGAATCACCGGCGGTAGATCCGGATGGCCCTGTTCCCGAGAGCCGCGGTGACCTCCACGGCGATGGCGACCAGCCGCTGGGCAAGGCTGGCGGCTAGTAGCGGCCCTGCCGCGACTCCGGGCACCAACGCCACGAGCATGGCTTCCCGGACACCCACTCCCGACGGCAGGGGCAGCACCAGGAATCCAGCCACCCAGGCGACGACGTAGGCCACCGTGGCGTGGGCGAGGGGTAGGCCGGGGCTCACCGAGCGAAGGAGGATCGTGAACGCGACGGAGTACAGCAGAAGGTTCCCGGCACTCCAGCCCAGTGACGACCAGAGTGCCCGCTGGTCAGGGAGGAGCTCTGGGTCTGGCGCCCGCCGCGTGATCCGCCGAGCGAGCCGAAGCGCCGCGCCCAGCACGCTGCGGTTCATCAGCAGTGGTGCTGCGAGGCCCAGGGCTGCCGCTATGCGGATGACCGGGTCGAGATCCCCGACGAGCGCCAGAGCGGTTCCGAGCGCGGTGCCAGCGGCGACCGTTGAAGCAGCAAGCGACAGGTAGGCGAGAGAGACCCTCCCGACGGAGATGTGGCGCGTTGCCGTCATCGCGATCTGTCCCGCCGCTTGGACCACACCGCCAGCCGGGAGGTACTTGGTGAGCTGCGATGTGTAGAACGCACCTCTGACGAGGGAGGGATCCGACGGCGCGCCGATCAGACGCACCCAGGCCTGCGCGGTACAGGACAGCGCCGCCCGAGTGAGGACGAAGCAGGCGGCGAGGGCACCGGCGCTCGGCATCGAGACATCGCGAGACCCCTGGATCGCTTCCCGGGTTGTGATCCCGAGGGCCGCGAGGCCGAGCACCAGCACGGCTGCCGTCAGAAGCTGGCGCGTACCTGCCCTCGGGCGAGCTGAGATGCCGCCCGGCGAGTCGATCATGTCGTCGTGGTGCGGCGAGCGATCGCGACCCAACCCGTCCCGAGCTGGGTGTGTCGCGTCGCTCGTTGGATGACACGGAACGGATAGGTCGCGGCCTGGGTGACCGGAGCGAGTGCGTCCGGCGGCTGCAGGAATCGACCACTCGCTGCTGTTTGCTCTTCGATGGAGCTGAGCCGATCCTGTCGTCGGCCGGCGATCTGGTTGCGTCCGTACTCGAGCAGATACCCCAACGGAAACCCCGTGGCATCGATCGTGATCAGATCAAGTCCGACTGCTTCGACCAGATCAGCCAGATCGCCGCGTGAATAGCGCCTGAAGTGGCCCGCGAGTCGGTCGGCTGCGGCAAAGCGCTCAGCGTGGGCCGGCACCGAGATCACCAGGTCCCCACCAGCTTCGAGGTGCGCCGCCCAGGCGCGTGCTGCACCGAGGTCGTCCTCGATGTGCTCGAGCACCTCGAACGCGCAGACGACATCGAACTTCTCCGAAGGGTCGAGCTCCGATGAGTCACGAAGGATTCGAGCCCGCTTGGGAAGACGTGCGCGCGCAACGGCCTGTGACTCGCTGTCTGGCTCGACGCCGGTGTAGGCGCCCAGAGCCGCTAGCCGTGCACCCACTGCACCCTGCCCCATGCCGAGCTCGAGTATCCGACGACCTGTAGGCAGCGATCGCAGGTGCCTGCGAACGATGTCCCATCGCAGCCAGGCGTTTGGCGTGAGCACCGGAAGGGACATCAGGGAGCACCCAGGTGCGCCAGCAACGGTGCCACAACCGAGCTGGGGGTGAAGCAGTGGTCCGCGTGCCGCGCCGCAGCTGTGCGCAATCGCTCGACCTCTGCTGGGTTGGTCACAAGGGAGCGAAGCGCATGTGCGAGAGACGAGGCGTCTCCGGGTCGCACGAACACCGCGCAGTCGCCGAGGGCGCGTCGCTGAGGAGGAGTATCCGAGGTCACGATCGCACATCCTGCCGCAGCGCCCTGATACACCTTGTTCGGAACCACACGTAGAGCCTTGGGCGAGTCGCCGAATATTCCGAGGCAGACGTCGTGGGCCGCGACCTGTGGAGCAAGCTCCGTCTCGTCCATCCAGTCGATCCACTTGATGCGGGGATCTTTCCCCACCACGGCGGCGACGGCCTCTCGATCCTGACCATCGCCGATCATCGTGCAGGTGAGCCGTTCGTCCCCGAGCGCCCGCAGCGCCTCGCCGATGACGATCGCGCCTTGCAGAGGCGTGTACAAGCCGAAGAAGACGATGCGCAGGTGGTCGGATGGCGAATGTGCGGAGCGCGCAGAGCTCCAGGCCTTGGGAGCACCGACATCTACTACGGCAGTAGTACGGCGCGGCCGACCCGGAAGAGCCGCTCGCTGCTCGTCCGTGTCGACGACCAGGATGTCGGCCGCTCGGATGGCGCTGCGGTCGACTGCGTCCAGCACGCGATCCATGCGTGACCGCACTCCGACCTCACGGTCGCGAGCGGTGTCGCCGAGACTGACCATGTGGTCGAGCACGATCGTGGCTCGGCGGAACCGCAGCCGCGCCAGGTGCACGTCGAAGTGGCCCAGATAGCCCACCAGCACCACATCAGGCCGCAGCCCCCGCGCCGCCCAGAGCAGCCGGATCCAGCAGGTGGCGAGGTGCGCCAGGAAGGAGATGGCCAGCACCGGTCGCCGTGTCATCTGGACGCGGGCCTCGGTCGTCAGCCCCAGAGGGACGTTGCACACCGCCACCGAAAGGCCACGATCGGCCAAGCCCTCACGCAGAACCCTCACCCTGGGATGAGCTTGCTCGTCAAAGGTGCCGAAGAAGAGGATCTGCATGGGGCCGGTGACGGGTGGCGGCAGCCGTCGGACGAGCGTAGTTCTCGACCTCCATCCCGAACGACCTCTCTCAGAGGCCGTCCCAGTCTCCGACGATGGGCGTGTCGGTTGCTGTGCCGTAGCCGAAGGCGATGTGGGCGTTGCCGCTGCTGTTGGTGTTGCGCAGGTAGTAGGAGTTGCTGCGGCGGATGCCTGG
>JBMOLI010000030.1:63804-103335 GCA_049325515.1 Actinomycetota bacterium
GATGTGGGCGTTGCCGCTGCTGTTGGTGTTGCGCAGGTAGTAGGAGTTGCTGCGGCGGATGCCTGGGGTGTCGGTGCCGTTGCCGTCCCAGTCACCGGTGACGGGCGTGTCGGTTGCTGTGCCGTAGGCGAAGGTGATGTGGGCGTTGCCGCCGCTGTTGGTGTTGCGCAGGTAGTAGGAGTTGCCGCGGCGGATGCCGATGGTGTCGGTGCCGTTGCCATCCCAGTCGCCCGCCACCGGTGTGTCGCCGGCCAGTCCGTAGGAGAAGGTCGTGAACGGGCCCGAGCCGTCGACGCTGTCCGTGAGCAAGAACTGTGAGCCGCGCCGCAATCCGACCGTGTCGATGCCGTCGCCGTTCCAGTCGCCGACGACGACCTTGTCTCCCGCTTGGCCGACGGTGTACTGGGCCGTAGCAGCTCCCCCTGAGGAGGTGTTGGTTAGCAGTACCTGATCAGCACGTCGCACCCCCACGGTGTCCTTGCCGACGAGAGGCTTCACCCGTGGCGGCGAGAACCCAACGTCGATGCTCAGCCGCGTGGCCCGACAGGCGGCGACCGAGATGCCCGGCCCGTAGTCGTTCTCAACCCAGAACGCCCCTGCCGAGGTCTCGAGCAGCAGCCCATACGACTGGCCGGGGGAGGCTTGCAGGAACGAGAACGTGCCGTCGGCGCGACCGGGCTGAACCCCGAAGCCCATGATCGGGCTGGGCCCGTCAGGCGCCCGGGACCAGGCGAGAACCTGGTTGACGCCGACCGGGCTCCCATTTCTCAGGACCCGTCCCTCGATTGAGCCGTTGTCTCCGCCGGTTCCCAGGCCGCATCCGAGTGGCAGGCGCAGGTTGAGGTTGCCGCTGAGCGGCACGAAGCGACGCATGATCCCGCCGTAGCGGCGATAGCTGGGGGAGTTGCCGTTGGGCCCCTCGGTCTTCGACTCCGGGTAGACCTCGATCCAGGCGAAGGCGGCGTTGGCTGGGATCGGTCCGTTGTACCGCGTCGCATCCCATGTCGACTCGTACGAACCTGATGTCGCGCCGTTGTGGTCGAGGAGGAAGCAGCAGCCGTTGGCGCCGGTCTCGTTGACCCGGTCGAGGTGGGAGTAGCCGGTGCCCCCGGTCTGGACGCAGCCGTTGGCGTCGATGGATCGGAGCGACGAGTCGAACAGCTCGACTCCGATCAAGGCAGAGACGTAGCGCCCATCCTCACCCAGCAGGGTTCCGCCGAGCTGCTTGGCCGACGGCGCCGCACAAGCGGCGCCCGCAGGGGATGCCTCCGCCAGCGCAACCAGCGGCAGCCAGACCAGCAGTGCCGCCGCGCCGCGCAGCGCAGCCCAGCGGGCGAACCGCCTTTGGGACCCGCGAGCCTCGACAGCCATGTCTCTGGATCGACCGGATTGCGCCGCGGCTTGAGCAAGCCGCCGAACGCGGTCCAGGTGTCGGCCGCGTGCGATGAGACACCGCCGCGCGCCGAATCGACCGGGGAGACACCCCATCCGAGCGTCGCCTAACTAGGCTGGCCGCCGGGTCGGAGGAGAACCGAAGGAGCACGCCTCGTGCCATCAGGCCGCAGACCCACCGCGTGGATGATCACATCGGTCGCGCTGATCTCCGCCGTGCTGCCGGTGTTGGACCTGATCCGCGAGCCCCAGCGTGCGTGGGGCGGTACGGCCGGGGTGGAGAGCAATGTCGTGGTCGTACCCGCGAGGGAAGGTGCGTCCAGCACGCCCGGAGCGACGCGCTCGGGGATCGGGCCCGGCTGGTCAGCCGTCGTCAAGATCCCACGGTCGGACTCCGTGCTGCTGTCGCTCGTCGGTGCGAGCGGCCCCCCGTTGGGTGTCCGTCTTCGCAGCCACGGATCCAACGAGTGGAGCAGGTGGGTTGACGTCCACGCCTCGAGGGACGAGGCGCCCGACACCGGGGAGGAGGGTGTCCGCTCTGTCGATCTGATCGGTCCGATCTGGACCGGGGCATCCACCGATCGGCTCGAGGTGATGGTCGAGCAGGGAAGCGGCTCCGCACTCCGCGTGGAGGCGCTCAGAACGTCCAGCGCCGGGTACAGCACGCCTACTGCAGCCTTTGCACTGACGAGCTCAGGACCGACCCAACCGCAGATCATGTCCACCGCGGCATGGGGCTCGCCGGGATGGAGCTACGCAACCGAGGGTTGCGAGTCCGGCCCCAGGGTGGCTGCGCTCCAGCTAGCGCTCGTGCACCACACGGTGACCACGAACTCGTACTCGTCGGCCGAGACCGATGATCTGATCCGCGGCATCTACTACGCGCACCGCGCCCGCGGGTGGTGCGACATCGCCTACAACTTCATCGTCGATCGATTCGGGAGGATCTGGCAGGGTCGCTCGGGACCCGCCAATGCCGCGGTCATCGGCGGGCATGCCGCGGGCTTCAACAGCGGCAGCGTTGGCGTGGCCCTCCTGGGCCAGCACCATCCGAGCGCCGATCCGCCGGCGGTTGCTCCGACATCCGCACAGCTCGACGCTCTGGCAACCGTGATCGCATGGAAGTTCACGCTCCACGGCTTGGACCCATCCAGCTCGACGAGCTACACGGCTCGAGCCGGAAGCTCCCGCTACCCGGAGGGGGCCGTCGTTCCACTGAAGCGCATCTCGGGTCATCGCGACGTGGGCAGCACGTCGTGTCCGGGCGACTACTCCTACGCGGTGCTAGGGGATGTGCGTAGCCGAGCGAGCGCGCGATGGTCTGTACCCACGGGCTTCGCATACGGTGCATCGTCCGACAGCGTGCTCTGGGGCGACTGGAACGGCGACGGTCGGGCCGACCCGGCGGTGCGGCGTGGCAACCAGTACCTGATGAGGTTCAGCGCCTCGGGCGGCAATGCGGAGCTGACGATGACGTTCGGGCGGACGACCGATCAGGCCATCGTGGGTGACTGGGATGGCAACGGCACCGACACGATCGGGGTCTACCGGGACGGACAGGCGTATCTGACCTCGGACAGCCTTGCCTACGGCATCGCGACCAGCTCGTTCCGCTACGGCACGGCGGGGGATCTCGCTATCAGCGGAGATTGGGACGGCGACGGCCGCGACGGCATCGGCGTTCGGCGTGGCAACGAGTGGCTGCTCCGACAGACTGCATCCGGCGGCAACGCGCAGGTGTCGTTCCACTTCGGTCGCTGGGCCGACGGGGCGTTCGTCGGCGACTGGGATGGAGATGGGCGTGACACCGCCGGGGTTTGGCGAGACGGCGTCGGGTACCTTGCGTCCGGGCACTCGTCGGCAGCTCCCGTCGCGCTTCAAGATGTACCTGGGACCGCGTCGCGAGTGATCGCGGGAGACCCCACCGGACGTGGCTTCGACATGGTCGGGCGTGCCGAAGGGAACCGCTGGACCCCGTGGCTGCTGATGCCGAGGACGCCTTGAGGACTTGCATCAACCTCGCCGCCGCCATCTCGGTCGGGGTCGCAACGATGATGGCGCCGGGCACATTGGCCTCGGCTGAGCCTGCGGCACCCGCGGTGGCCGCCTCCTCGGGGGATCTCGTGGTGGCCGGCCACGGGTGGGGTCACCGACGTGGCCTCGGTCAGTACGGCTCGCTGGGCTACGCCATCGACCACGGCTGGTCGACGGGTCAGATCCTCGATCACTTCTACGGTGGCACGACGGCCGGCACCGTGGACGCCAACCAGGAGATGACTGTTCGGATCATGTCCCATGATCTGAAGCCGCTTGCAGTGCAAGTCGACTCCGGAAGGATCGCCACCTTCACCCCGGGCGGGGCGCCCGCTTCTGCGAGCGGCAGAGCGGTGAAGATCGAGGCTGCGCCGGGAGGCTTCAGGGTGTCCGATGCCGACACCTGCGCTGGTCCATGGACTGCACGGTCCGGCACGGTGAGCGGCACCGAGCTGAGGGCCCGGGCTGCGGACATCACCACCTTCAACTTCAGCTACGGCGCTGCAGGTGACGTGCCCATAACGGGCGACTGGAACGGAGACGGGGTCGACAGCCCAGGGGTGTGGCGTGCTGGCCGGTTCCTGCTTCGCAACTCGGTCTCAGGCGGCTCTGCCGACCTGAGCTTCTCCTATGGCAGAACCACGGACGTGCCCATCGTCGGCGACTGGAACGGCGACGGCATCGACACCGTTGGCGTGCGGCGAGGAAACATCCTCTACCTTCGCAACTCCAATTCCGGTGGAGCCGCTGACATCTCATTCAGCTATGGCACCACCGCCGATCTGATCCTCGTGGGCGACTGGAACGGCGATCGCGTCGACACAGTGGGGATCCGGCGCGGCACGACGTGGATGCTGCGCAACTCGAACACCTCGGGCGGCGCCGATCTGACGTTCACCTACGGCCTTTCCACGGATGCGCCAGTGATCGGCAACTGGGACGGGCAAGCCGGCGACGGAGTGGGCGTGCGCCGCAACACGACCTGGTACCTGCGAGACTCGCTCTCGTCTGGTTCGGCAACGCGCACCTTCTCGGCACTTCAGCCGGGCCCACCGGTGGCAGGTCACTGGACGGGTGACGCGGCCGACTTCGTGGGCCGCGTCAGCGGTACTGCGTGGGAGCTCGGCCGGTCTCCGCAGGGCGGTGGCGTCGTCTTGCTGGACGGCAACGACCAACCCCTCGATCGCACGCTCCAGCTCTGCCACGCGACCAGCACGGGCGCGTGGACCGCGACCGCGACGAGCTCACGCTTCTACAGAGGCGAGCTGCGGGCCATTGCGACGGGGTCGGGTGGTGCGGATCTTCGAGTCGTCAATGCTCTCGGCCTCGACTGGTATGTGCGTGGCGTCGTGCCCAGGGAGTCCCCAGCCTCGTGGGGCAACGTCGACTGCGTCGGTGGCACGCCTGACTGCGGGCAGCGTGCCCTCGAGGCACAGGCCGTGGCAGCTCGTTCCTACTCGCTCGGCGAGAACCGCTATCCCTACGCCAAGACGTGCGACACGATCAGCTGCCAGGTGTACGGCGGCCGCGCATATCGCGTGGGTGGGACGAGCACGATCACGATCTCGGAGGCCACGAACACGAACAACGCCGTTGCCGCGACCTCCGGCGCGGTGCGTCTCACCGGCACCGGATCCGTCGCGCGAACCGAGTTCTCCTCATCGACGGGAGGCTGGACGGCGGGCGGGGTGTTCCCCTCGGTCGTCGACGACGGTGACGACACCCCGACGAATCCGAACCACAGCTGGACGACGACGATCACAGCATCTCAGCTCAACGAGCGCTACGGGCTGGGAACGCTCCAGGCCGCGACCGTCACATCTCGGTCGGCCGTCGATGGCCGGGCCGTGACCGGCATGAGGCTCGACTTCAGCCTTGGCTCGGTGACCCGTAGTGGAGACGGCTTCCGGCAGGAGTGGGGGCTCAAGTCAGCGTGGTTCGACCTGACTGCGGTCGGTGTGAACCCGGCCCACCCGGCGCGAGTCGGTGTGCGGCGCGGCAACGTCTGGTACCTGCGCCATGCCCTTGCGGGTGGAGGCGCGGACGTCACCTTCAGCTATGGAACGTCATCTGATGTGCCGGTCGTCGGAGACTGGAACGCCGATGGCATCGACACACCAGGTGTGAAGCGCGGCTCCACGTGGCTCCTTCGCAACTCGAGCTCCAGCGGAGCAGCGGACATCACGTTCACCTTCGGCCAGGCCGCGGACGCGCCGCTTGCTGGCGATTGGGACGGTGACGGCACGATGACCGTCGGGCTGCGACGCGGAACCTGGTGGTACCTTCGCAACTCGAACTCGAGTGGCGAAGCTCAGGTCTCGCCCTTCTCGTATGGGCTCGCCACGGATGTGCCGGTGGTCGGCGACTGGGACGGCGACGGCATCTGGACCCCGGGGATCTACAGGAACGGGACGTTCCATCTGCGCAACAGCCTGTCAGGCGGGAACGCAGACCTGACCGTCGCAACAGGGTTCCTCGGCTCTCCGATCGCTGGTGACTGGGACGCTGACGGAGTGACCGACCTCGGTGTTCACTCGGGCAACACGTTCCGACTCCTTCGAACGCCGAACGGCAGCGCGATGGGCACGTTCTCGTTCGGCGCGGCCGACGATGTCGCCCTCGCTGGTCGTTGGGTCTAGGGCGCTACCCGATCTCCTGATCCTCGGGATCGATCCAGGTGCCTCCGAGAGCCAGCACCCCGCCGGAGTCGTCATGGGAAGCGGCGGTGACGTCGAAGCGAGCTGCCTTGGCGCGGCTGGCGTAGTGCACCTGCTCGTGGTCGTCCATCAGGGCGACGTTGACGTCATACACACCGGGCGTCAGTGGCAGGTGAGGAGTTCGGTAGCTGAAGGTGAAGGTCCCAGGACCGGGAGTGCGCAGCTTGTGCACAGGTCCGGCCACATGAACTCCATCCGACCGGTAGATGCCGAGCGAAAGCGTGATCGCCTCCGCGCGAGGTGCCTCGACCGTCACGTCGAAGCAAGCGCCGTCGCCGCTCTCGACGATGTCGGTCGGCTGCGCGTCTCCGCCCCGAAGGCTCACGGCGGCGACGTGCCAGGCGCCGGCCTCGCCGGAAGATCCGTGATCTGACGGGTGAAGCTGCTCGCGCTCACGACGCTCGTCTCGTACCGATGAGAGGTAGGCGTCCACCACGTGGCCTGCCGACCCCGTCTCGATGAGCTTGCCGTGATCGAGCCAGGCTGCCTGGTCACAGATGTTGCGAATCGACTCCATGCCGTGACTCACGACGACGACCGTGCGACCATCGCGTCGAAGGTCGGCGAACTTCTCCATGCAGCGCTGTTGGAAGCTCTCGTCGCCCACAGCGAGAACCTCGTCGACGAGCAGGATGTCGGGCTCGACGTTGATCGCGACCGCGAAGCCGAGGCGCACGTACATGCCCG
This sequence comes from Actinomycetota bacterium, assembly GCA_049325515.1. Classification (GTDB taxonomy): domain Bacteria; phylum Actinomycetota; class Acidimicrobiia; order Acidimicrobiales; family VFJN01; genus VFJN01. Next base: position 70,635 of record JBMOLI010000030.1, read on the forward strand.
AGGAATAGTTCTTGACGGGCGAGTCGATGAATCGCTCGAGGCCCGCAAACGACACGATCTCGTCGAAGCGGCTCGACACCTCTCGCCTCGAGAGGCCGAGGATCGACCCGTTGAGGAAGACGTTCTCTCGACCAGACAGCTCAGGGTGGAAGCCAGCGCCGAGCTCCAAGAGGGCCGACACCTTGCCGACGGTCTCGATCCGGCCGCGCGTGGGTCGGTAGATCCGAGCCATGCACTTGAGCAGCGTGCTCTTGCCCGATCCGTTGTGACCGATTAGCCCGAAGGTGCTCCCTTCGGGAACCTCGAGATCGATTCCGGCCAAGGCCCAGAACTCCTCGAACTGGATTCGGCGGAAGCCGTTGAACACAGTCGCCTTGAGTGAAGAGTTCCGTTCGTGGACCAGCTTGAAGCGCTTGGCCACGTCCTCAACTGATATGGCAGGTCTCACGGCCTCAGAGCTCCTCGGCCAGGTTCGCCTCGAGCCGATTGAAGATCATGATGCCGATCACGAGAGTGACGGCCGTAACCGCTCCTAGGTATCCCATCTCGCCGATGCCAGGCATCCGAAGGTGGTACAGGACGTCGCGATAGGCATCCACGAACGCCGCCATGGGGTTGGCGGCGAGGATGTCACGTATCGCGAACGAGACTCCGAACGCCTTCCTCGGTTCGGTCAGCACCGGTAGGTCAGGCGGATAGAGGATGGGGGTTGCGTAGAACCAGATGTTCAGGAATATCGACAAGAAGTGCTGTATGTCGCGGAAGTAGGCGTTGCCTGCCGACAGCACCATGCCGATCCCCAGCACGAACCCCAGCTGCAGCAGGATGAGCACCAGCAGCACGGGGAGCCACGGAAGAAGCATGTTTCCGGCCACGAGCAATATGAGGATGAGCACCAGCAGCTCGACGCCGTAGCTCGCCAACCACGAAAGGACCGACGAAGCGGGCAGCACCCAGCGGGGGAAGTACACCTTCTTCACCAAGCCCTCGTTGCCAACGATCGAGGCGACGGAGCCGCCGAGCGAGCTGCTGAGGAAGGTCCACGGGATCAGGCCACACATGAGGAACAGCGCGTAGACCCGCAGCCCCGATGGCTCACCCAGCGGAGGCTGAAGGTCGAGGAACACACCGAACACGACCGAGTAGACAGCGATGTTGGCCGCAGGGTTGATGATCGACCACAGCCAGCCCAGCGTCGATCGCTTGAACTTGCCTCGAAGCTCCCGCAGAGTCAGGTTCATCAGCAGCTCCGTCGGATAGGAGTGCTGGCGAGGGGAGCGGGGGGCCACGGGCGGGCAGGCTATCGGTGCCACTCGACGGCTCCCAAGCACACGGGGGCCGGTTCGCTCGACCCGCGGGCATCGGTCACGATGGGGTCATGCATTGCCCGGCGGTCCGATTGGTCGTGCTGAACTTCAACGGCGGTGACCTCGTCCTGCGCTGCGTCGAGAGCCTCGAGTCTCTGGACTGGCCACGCGACCGGCTCGATCTCGTCGTTGTCGACAATGCCTCCTCAGATGGGAGCGACCGCGACATCGAGGAGCACTTCCCCGCCGTTCGTGTCATCCGGAGCGACTCGAACCTCGGATTCCCCGCCAACAACCTCGGGCTGCGTGATCTTCTCGGGATCGACTACGTGGGCTTGGTCAACAACGACGCCTTCGTCGAGCCGGGCTGGCTCCGGGCGCTGGTGCTCGAGCTCGAGCTCGACCCCAAGGTCGGTGCGGCGTGCCCCAAGATCATCTTCGCCACGCAGTTCGTCGACTTGGTGATCACATCACCGCCATGGCGGGCGCCTGGCGACGGACGAGACTTGGGTGTCCGCATGAGCGGCCTCGAGCTCGATGGAGTCGACGTGTTCCCCCAGGCCGGCTTCGCCTCGGGATGTCACGCGCTCGAGCACGGCACCTCCGAGGAGCCGGCGTTCAGATGGCTCGCCGGCCGAGCGGTTGTGCGGCTGCCCGTGGCGCCGGGCGCAGCCAGCCCACGAGTCGCGTCGGTCAGGCTTGCGAATCGCCACGCCGTCGAGGCAGTGCTCCTCGCGGGTGGCGCGTCCACGAGCGCTGATGTCGGCACCGCTCCGGCCTGGTACGACGTCGAGGTAGCCGGACAGCCGTATGACGTGATCAACAACGTCGGATCGGAGCTGGTGGCAGGCGGGTGGGGTGCCGACCGGGGTTTCCTCGAGCGCGACGTCGCACAGTACGAGGAGCCGCAGGACGTGTTCGCCTGGTGCGGCGCCGGAGTGCTGTTCAGGCCTGGCTACCTGCAAGATGTGGGGCTCTTCGACGAGCGCTTCTTCATGTACTACGAGGACACTGACCTCGCGTGGCGGGGCAGGGCGCGTGGTTGGCGCTATCGGTACACACCCGACGCCGTGATGCGCCACGTACATGCCGCCACGAGCGTCGAGGGCTCGTCGATGTTCCAGCACTATGTGGAGCGCAACCGTCTCGTGATGCTCGCGAAGAACGCCCCCCGGTCGATGGTCCGACGTGCGATTCTTCGGTTCCTATCTGCGACGGTCTCATATGCCGTGAGGGACGTCGCGCGCCCGGTCCTGCGCGGCCACCGGCCGGCGCTCGGTCTCGTCGTAGCCCGGGTGAAGTCGTTCGTGGCCTTCCTTCGGATGTATCCCCAGCTGCTTCGGGACCGCAGATCGCTTCGAGCCCGCCAGCTCGTGCCTGATCGCTCGATCACGGGATGGGCGGTCCACAGATGAGGTCGGCCGTCTTCGGGCGGTACTGGTCGACCGCCGGAGGTGCCGAGAAGTACGGCGGGGTGATCGCTCAGCACCTCGCAAGATCCGGGCCTGTCGACCTTCTCGCCTTCGAAGACTTCGATGTCGAGTGGCTCGCCGAGCGACTTCAGCTGGATCTCACCGGAGTGTCGGCCCGGGCGATCGATGACGCGCCTGGTTCCGTCACCGGTGCGAGCGCGGACTACGACCGCTTCGTCAACGTGAGCTTCATGAGTGCGGATCCAGCGGCCCACCGCAACAGCATCTACGTCGTCCACTTCCCGACACCGCTTGATGGTCACGTCTCACCCTTGCGGCGAGCAGTCCTGGATCGAGCCGATTGGCTTCGCCCCACCGAGGTGATCGACGTGGAGCTCGGCTCGGGGTTCCATCCGCCCGAGCGTGGGCGCCGTGGGCCCACCTGGACCTCCGAACAAGCGGCCCTGAGCCTCACCCTGAGGGCCGGCACGACAGTGCCAGTCGAGCTTGTGGTCGGGCATCACCGGCCGATGTCCTCAGGGTCGTACACCTTGTGCGTTGACGTCGACGGGATCGAGGCGGCGACGAGGCAGATCTGCGCGCCGCGCAACAGGCTCGAGGCACTCCGCGGCACGACCGTGCGCTTCACCGCACGTGGCCGCGGCTCGGAGGCCCCGGTACGGGTCACGCTTCGAGTCGACTCGACGTTCGTGCCCGCCGACGTCCTGGGTTCTGACGACCACCGCGTGCTCGGGGCTCCGATCACGGCGATCCGAGTTGGGCGTGGGCCACGGTCGTTTCTCGCCGCGGCCATGCCCGAGATGCTCATGCCCAGGCAGTCGATCGACTGGGTCTCCACGTATGGCTCGCTGGTCGCGAACTCCGAGTTCACACGCCACTGGGTGCGCCGCTACTGGGATCAGGAGAGCGACGTGCTCTATCCGCCGGTGACCCTGCAGCCCGCCGGCGCGAAGGAACCCATCATCCTGAACGTGGGCCGCTTCTTCGCAGCGGAACAGGGTCACTCGAAGAAGCAGCTGGAGCTCGTGCGTGCGTTCCGCGTCTTGTGCGACCGCGGTCATACGGGTTGGACGCTGCACCTGGTTGGCGGGTGTGCGAGAGATGGTGAGCCCTACCTGGAGCGCGTCCGCAAGGCCGCTGCCGGCTATCCGGTCGAGCTGCACGTCAACGCGCGAGGCGATGAGCTTCGTGACCTGTACGCGCGGGCGTCCATCTACTGGCACGCCTCCGGCCTGGGTGAGAACGCCCGCAGGCACCCAGACCGCCTCGAGCACTTCGGGATCGCTACCGTCGAGGCCATGTCCGCCGGTGCTGTCCCAGTGGTGGTTGCTCTCGCGGGTCAGCTCGAGACGGTGCGGCACGGGCTGGACGGCTATCACTTCGAGACCATCAGTGACCTCGTCGATCTCACCGCGGCGCTGATGATCGATCCAACCGAGAGGGAGCGGATGTCTGCGTCGGCAATGGGGCGGGCGAGGTTCTTCTCGGTGGCCCAGTTCGAGCAAAGGCTGGACGCGATCTTCGACCGGCTACACGACGTTGAAGCTCGTTGAGCAGGTCCCGATGAAGCTGATCATCCAGATGCCGTGCTTGAACGAGCAGGATCAGCTGCCCATCTCCCTGTCCGCGCTGCCCCGCCAGGTGGCCGGGTTCGACGAGGTGGAGTGGCTGGTGATCGACGACGGCTCGACGGATCGAACGATCGAGGTCGCCCGCTCCCTCGGGGTCGACCATGTCGTCAAGCTCACCAGCAACAAGGGTCTGGCTCAGGCCTTCCAAGCGGGCCTCGATGCTTGCCTGAAGCTCGGCGCAGACGTCATCGTCAACACCGACGCGGACAACCAGTACTGCGCCGATGACATCCCCGCGCTGGTGGCCCCGATCTTGGCGGGCGAGGCAGACATGGTCATCGGGGACCGCAACGTGATGGCTGTCGAGCACTTCTCGTTCGCCAAGAAGCGCCTCCAACGGCTCGGGAGCTGGGTGGTGCGCCAGGCGTCGGGGACGACGGTCCCTGATGCGACGTCCGGATTCCGGGCGTACAACCGTGACGCCGCCATAGGGCTCACTGTCGTATCCAGGTTCACCTACACGCTCGAGTCCTTGATACAGGCGGGCAAGAGCTTCGTCGCGGTGGATCACGTGGTCGTCCGAACAAACGACAAGCTCCGCGAGTCTCGGCTCTTCGGGTCCACGTGGGCGTACGTGCGACGCAACCTGGTGGCGATCTTTCGCATCTACGCCGGATACGAGCCCCTGCTCGTCTTCTCGTGGCTTGCGGGGTTGCTCTTGCTCATGAGTGCAGTGGCGTGGACGCCGTTCGCATGGGATTGGATCGTCAACGGTGACCGGTCGGGTCACCTGCAGTCGATCGTCGCTGGCGGTGTCCTCCTGGTGGCGGCTCTGCAGGCGTTTGCCCTTGGCGTGATAGCGGATCTGATCGCCGCCCATCGCACGGTCTCGCAGCGCACTCTCGAGCGAGTCCGTCGCATCGAGCTCGAGCTGGAGATCCCGCCATCGCACTACCTGGGGGGCAGCGGCTCTCAGCCGCCCTCGGTCAAGGCTTCAGGCACTCCCATGTCACGAACTGATATCCGGGCTCAAAGCCCAGCAGACGGCTCTGGCGGTCGTCCGCTGCAACCGTGAGATCTTCCGGGACGGCGCCGGCGAGCATCGACTCGACGTCGAACTCGCCCGATGTCGGTCCTCCCCACTCGATCGCCGAGCCCAGAGCTGCGCGCTGCCACGACTCTGTGCACAGCGCGCGAGCCTGGAAGCCAACGGCTCGCAGGCGCGCCGTCAGATCCCATCCGAAGCGCCAGAAGACCGGCGTGTTGTCGCCATGGAACTCGGGAGCTGTCGGCGGCGCCGTGCTTCCCTGGAGGATCGGCACCTGCAGCAGGAGGCGTCCGTCCGGTCGAATCACACGCTGTAGCTCGGCCAGCGCCTTGTCCGTGTCGGGCACATGCTCCAAGACATGGGCGCTGAGGATGACGTCGAAGCTCGCGTCGGGAAGATCGATGGCCTGGAGATCGATGCGCATCTGTCCCCTGTGGGCGGACTCGTCGAAGTCGCTTGTCACGTAGTCGAACCAGCGAGCCATCGCCTGCCGGTAAGGGGCGCCCAGCCTGGGGCTGTTCTCGAGGACGCGCTCACCGCCACGTAGTCCTCCGCCGGCGCGCAGGCACCAGTGGAGGAAGCGGTCTCTTCCGATGCTGCCGCATCGAGGACACTGGTTTCCCTCGACGTGCTGCGGTCCGGTGAAGGCTACCCCCACCCATCCGCAGATGTTGCACATGGCACTTCCGCCCGGCTGCTCGGTGTTGAGCGGCGACCATGGTGCGGGCGCATCTCGCAGGTCGTGCTCTTCGGAGACCCCCCGAGTCGGAGCCGCGCTCTGTTGCCCCTGAAGCCTCGACCTGATGCGCGATAGGAGGCTGCGGGTCATGGCGACAGGCTAGGTGAGCTCGAGCACCCTCCCGAGACGGCGGCTCATCCGTTGAGGAACCGAGCCAGCACCTCGTGCGCCGCTGCGGTGGCGGAGGTCGAGCCAGAGGCCACGGCCGCTTCGAGACCTTCGACAACATCTCTGACCTGAGGACTTGTGCGCAGTCGATCGAGCAGGGTCTCGGTCACCTCGCTCCACATCCACGACACGCTCTGGCGTGATCGCAGCGCCGATGTCGCACCCGACTCGAGCAGTGCGTCGTGGGCTGAGCTCATGTGGCCCCACAGCTCGGATACACCTGCACCGGTGAGAGCGGAGCAGGTGAGCACTTGTACCTCCCACCCCACCCTCTTCGGGCGTAGGAGGCGGAGAGCGTGGCGGAGCTCGGCGGCGGCGCGCTCGGCGGCGGCGAGGAGGTCTGAATCCGCCTTGTTCACGGCGATGACATCGGCGAGCTCCATGATCCCGCGCTTGATCCCCTGCAGCTCGTCGCCTCCCGCGGGGGAGGCGACGAGTAGGAAGAGGTCGACCATGTCTGCCACGGCTACCTCCGACTGCCCGACGCCGACGGTCTCCACGATCACGAGATCGAATCCGGCCGCCTCGCACAGGAGCATCGCCTCGCGGGTGCGCCGAGCGACTCCACCGAGCGTGCCAGAGGAGGGGGACGGTCTGATGAAGGCATCACTCGAGCGACTGAGCTCGGCCATCCGTGTCTTGTCGCCCAGGATGGATCCGCCCGACACAGAGCTCGAAGGGTCGATTGCGAGCACGGCCACGCGATGTCCGGCTTCGATCGCGTGGAGACCGAGCGCCTCGATCAGTGTCGACTTGCCGGTGCCGGGCGCGCCCGAGACACCGATCCGCATGGCGGCCCCCGTGCTCGGGAGCACGGCCTCCAACAGCTCGCGGGACTCGGCTCGATGATCTGGTCGAGTCGACTCCACCAGGGTGACTGCCCGAGCGAGTGCCGCGCGGTCGCCCGCGAGGATGCGCTCGCTCAGGCCCGGCACGGCCGCACCCGGCTCAAGAGGCTCGTTGCTCGCGCAGGAGAGCCAGCACCGCGGAGGCTGCCTTGGGGATGTTCGTGCCCGGGCCGAAGATCGCGGCTACCCCTGCCGCACGCAGAGCGTCGTAGTCCTGCGGAGGGATGACGCCACCACAGACGACGAGGATGTCTTGAGCATCGCCCGACCTCAGCTCCGCTATCAGCTGAGGGACGAGCGTCTTGTGTCCAGCCGCTTGGCTCGACACTCCGACGATGTGCACGTCGTTCTCGATGGCGGCGCGTGCGACCTCCGCTGGGGTCTCGAACAGGGAGCCGAAGTCGACATCGAAGCCAATGTCCGCGAACGCCGTCCCGACGACCTTGGCTCCACGATCGTGGCCGTCTTGACCCATCTTCGCCACGAGCATCCGGGGGCGGCGCCCTTCGTCCTTCGCGAAGGCCTCGACGTCCCTTCGGATAGCGTCGAACTCCTCGTCGCCCTCGTAGGCCGCTCCGTACACGCCCGCGATGCTACGGATCTCGGCCTTGTGGCGGCCGAACTCAGCCTCCAGGGCTTCGCTCATCTCCCCAACGGTTGCGCGGGCTCGAGCCGCTTCGATGCACAGCTCCAACAGGTTCTGGCTGCCCGCGGCGCCCTCGCGCAGCGCACCGAGAGCTCGGTCGCACGCCTCCTGGTCGCGGGTAGCGCGGACGTGGGCGAGGCGCGCCACCTGCTCCATGCGCACCTTGGAGTTGTCTATGTCGAGCACATCGACGTGGTCGGGATGCTCGGACCGGTACTTGTTGACTCCGACGATCACCTCTTCGCCGCGATCGATTCGAGCCTGCCGACGCGCCGCTGCTTCCTCGATCCGCAGCTTCGGCATGCCTGACGCGACTGCCTTCGTCATGCCTCCGAGTGCCTCGACTTCCTCGATCACCGACCAGGCGCGGTCCGCGAGTGCTTCGGTGAGCGCCTCCACGTAGTAGGAGCCACCGAGTGGGTCGACCACGGCTGGTATGCCCGTCTCCTCTTGGAGGATGAGCTGGGTGTTGCGGGCGATGCGTGCCGAGAAGTCGGTCGGGAGGCCCAGGGCCTCGTCGAAGGAGTTCGTGTGAAGGCTCTGGGTGCCGCCGAGCACCGCGGCGAGCGCCTCGATGGTCGTGCGCACGATGTTGTTGTAGGGGTCCTGCTCGGTGAGCGAGACGCCACTCGTCTGGCAATGCGTCCTGAGGATCAGTGACGAGGCGTTCTTCGGCTTGAACTCCGCCATCACGCGGTGCCACAGGAGCCGCGCCGCCCGGAGCTTCGCCACCTCCATGAAGAGGTTCATGCCGATGGCGAAGAAGAAGCTGAGACGTCCGGCGAACTCGTCGACGTCCAGGCCGCGGTCTACCGCGTAGCGGACATACTCCAGGCCGTCCGCGATGGTGAAGGCGAGCTCGAGGTCTGCCGTGGCCCCGGCCTCTTGCATGTGGTAGCCGGAGATCGAGATCGAGTTGAACCGGGGCATCCGCCTCGACGTGTGCTCGATGATGTCGGCCACGATCCGCATGCTCGGCGCGGGCGGGTAGATGTAGGTGTTGCGAACCATGAACTCCTTGAGGACGTCGTTCTGGATCGTCCCGCTGAGCTTGTCCTGGCTCACCCCTTGCTCCTCGCCGGCAACCACGAAGCAGGCGAGAACAGGAAGCACGGCACCGTTCATCGTCATCGACACGGACATCTGGTCGAGGGGGATGCCGTCGAAGAGGACCTTCATGTCCTCCACCGAGTCGATCGCAACCCCCGCCTTGCCCACGTCGCCCTCGACTCGCGGGTGGTCTGAGTCGTAGCCCCGGTGGGTGGCAAGGTCGAAGGCAACCGACACCCCTTGCTGGCCCGCCGCCAGGTTCCTCCGGTAGAAGGCGTTCGACTCCTCGGCAGTGGAGAACCCGGCGTACTGCCGGATGGTCCAGGGCCTGCCCGCGTACATCGTCGCCCGTGGGCCACGAACGAAGGGAGCGATGCCCGGGAGCCCGCCGATGTGCCCGATCCCCTCGAGGTCGGCTTCGGTGTAGAGGGGCTTGACCGCTACGCCCTCCGGCGTCTCCCAGACCAGGCTGTCCGGGTCGGCGCCCTTGAGGTCGCTCGTCGCCATCGTCCGCCAGGCATCGAGGTCGTGCTCGTTGGTGGTCATCGGGTTCCTAAGGTACGGCTCGCCAAGGCGCCGCCTCACATCCGCTACCCACCCGCGGCCCCTTCGACAGGGGCGCAAGCTCCACCAGGCTCGGATCGAACCACGACGGACAGGTGACCGCGATCGATCTCGAGGCCAGGGGTCTCCAGCAGGCCAGACAGCTCGAGGTCGGCTCGGTTCGACGCGCTGGCCTCGGCGCCGGGAGGCCACCTGTACGAGTCCCAACGAAGACTGAAGTCGTCGAACACCACGGCGTCGACCAGATCGGCGCGAAAGAGCTCGCACAGCTGCGCAGGACTCAGCTCGAAGTTGGCTGCGGCGGTGATCGCTTGGACGATCTGTGCGGGCTGCTGCGGGCGGATCTGGGCGATCGCCTTGTCGAAGCTGATGTTGTAGGTGCGAACGTCAAACGCAGGCGCGATGTACTGGACCAGGTAGTCGTTCTCAGCTGGCAGGAACAGCACTCGCTCACCAGGTCGAAGCCGTTCATCTCCGAACGACTCCTCCATGTCGTCAACGAAGCGGTCGAGCTCGACCCGGTGGGCTTCCGCTTCCGCGCGTCGGTCCCAGAGGCGATCGGGAGCCACATCGAGCAGCAGCAGGAGAGCGAACGAGGAACCGAGAAGGCGCTGACGTCTGGCGACTGCGACGACGCCAGCGGCGGCCAGAAGCGTCAGGGCCACGCGCGCACCCGATTGCCATCGATAGGTGGCACGCATGCTGGCGAAGGGCTGACGCTCGAATATCGGGCTCCAAGGGAAGGTCAACGTGGCGTCATCGGGCGGCATGAGGTAGTCGCCCGGCGTGATGGTCGCCCCTCTTGGAGTCGGGTCGCGGTCGACGACCTTGAGGGACGGTCCTAGAGACAGCAGCAGGCATGCGCCGCCGCCGAGCGCGATGCCGATGAGGAGGTGTCGCATCTCGCGGCGTCGAGCCATTGCGAGCGCACCGATCGCTGCCAGGAGCAGCAGCGGTATTCCGAGGTAGCTGGCGGCGACCTGGCTCCCGTCGCCGGTGAAGTCGGTGCCCTTCCACGGCTCGGCTCCGATCGACGTCAGCTTGCCAAGCGTGGACGCGGTGGTGGGGATCGTTGCAACACCCACGTCGACTCCCATGCCTCTGTAGAAGTCGGCGGCCGACTCGCTTTCGAGGCTCGCGTCCGCCTCCGCAGCGCGGAACACCACACCCGGAACCGCGAGGACGCCGAGCAGTGCGACGAACGCGAGCAGCTCTGGCCACGATCTTGCGCGGATGGCCGCGACAGCAGCCACGACGAGCGGTGGGGCAGCGATGAAGATCGCCACGACCCACGGGTACGGATCGAGATACACCAGGAGCAGCCCGACGACGAGGAGCATCGCCCCGAGGAGCATGAGGCGACGAGTGCTCGCAGGGGGCTTGAGGTGCGATCGTGACGTCGCCGCCATCACGAGCGCCAGCGGAACCGGCAGCACAGCGAACCCCATGAACAGCTGGAACAACCCGGCGTGCTGGAGCACGAGAGGAGCCGCGAAGTAGACGGCGCCCGCCAAGGCCCCGGCGAGGTGGCTGCCTCCGACACGACGGCCGATGGACCAGAGCGCGCTGAGGCCGGCGGCAAGGCTTGTGATGGCGAGCAGGTTCAGCGCCGTGGCGACCGACATGCCAAGGCGAGTCAGGCCGAACGTGCCATAGATCAGTGTCGAGGCGACGTTCGCGTCTACGCCGACGGGGTGACCGATGTTCCGGCAGGGCAGTGGACCTGCCTCGATGCAGCGCGTCCATCCCTCCCAGAGCGCCACCGTGCCGAACGGTGGAGTCCCGGTGAGCAGCCCGTACAGGAACGAGGTGGCCAGCAGCAGGGCTACGAACCCGGCCACAGGACGCCACCGAACGGGTCTCAGGGCCGCCTGCGACAGCATCTCAGCGCTTCAGGGCTTGCAGGGCTCGCTCCACCATCTGCTCGACTGCGCCCCGCCCGTACGCTGCCTCGACGGCGGCGGGGGCGGATTCGTGGATCTCATTCCACCGGACGGGGTCGGAATAGGCGTCGATCGTCAGTCGGGCGATCTCCTCGGCCGAGACGCCCTCTATGGCGAGAGCTCTGATCTCATCTGGCATCCCCTCGCTCCCGGTCGGCGTGGTGACGACAGGGACACCCATCGCCAGGGCTTCGGTCACCTTGCCCTTCATGCCAGCGCCGAAACGGAGGGGCGCTATCGCCAGGCGGGCGGAGGCGTACATCTCGCTGAGGTCGTGGACCCATCCGTGAACGATGCATCCGTCACCGAGCTGTCGCTCGACGGAGATGGGTAGCGCGTCACCCACAACGTGGAGCCGAACCTCCGGGAGCTTGGCTCGGACGATCGGGAGGATCTCTTCGACGGCCCAGGTCAGCGCATCGATGTTGGGGGGATGGTTGAAGTTCCCGACGAATATCAGCCCGTGGCGAGCTTCGTATGGAGGGTCGGTCGGAGTCGCGTCGTGCACGTTCGGGACGAGCCGGATGTCAGCTGCCGGCACCTGCTCGGCAAGCAGTGCCTCCTCTTCCGTGGATACGACCCAGGTCTGATCTGCGATCGAGACGAGCGCGAGCTCCATGTCACGGCCGCGGCGGGCTCTGGCCGCGTTCTCCACGTCAGCCCCGAGCTCGGCCTGCGCCTCCTCCCTGACGAAGTGAAGGTCGACCGTGTCGAATATCAGGGGTGTGGACGGGCTGGCGTCTCTCAGGGTGTCGACCAGCTGCCATGCGATCCCACGTCGAGAGAGGATCGCCGCGTCAAGCTCAGATCCGAGCTCACGAAGGAGCGAAGGCAGATCCTCGTTTCGCCCGACCACTTCCACCCCGAGATCCAGGACATCCGCCGTGTAGGGCTGACGCAGGAGCCGATCCGCTGGGTAGAACCAGACGAAGCAATCGAGCTCCCGCAGTATCTGCAGGAGGCGCAGCATTCGGAGTGAGCCGCCGTCACGATCGTGCGTGGGAACCGTGTGGTCGATCACGAGGATCCGCCGACTCGCCAGACGGGACACGGCTAGGCGAAGGTTCGCCGGCTCCGGCGGGAGGTGCTGCGTGAGCTCGGCGTGCCACTTCGCCGCGAACTTGGACCGGTTCAGCTCCTGGTAGCGCTTGATCCCTGAGTCGATGGACGTGCCGTGGCTTTTCCCTTCGAGGTGCACCACCCGCGCCGATGGCTCGTAGACCACCCTCAAGCCTCGACGCCGTGCTTCGAAGCAGAGGTCGGTGTCCTCGTAGTAGGCGGGGGAGTAGCGAGGGTCGAAGCCGCCCGTCTGATCCAGAAGGGAGCGCCTGACGAGCAGCGCGGCCCCGGAGCAGTAGTCGACGTCCCGTGGGTACGCGTACCGGGGGTCATCCGGGTCCTGGTTCCTTCCGACGTTCCAGCCCGACGCGTCGGACCAGACAACCCCCCCCGCCTCCTGCAGGGAGCGGTCCAGGTACACGAGCTTGGCTCCGACCACGCCGATCGCGGGGTCCGACAGCATCCTGGCCACCATGCTGTCTAGCGACCCGTCTTGCGGGATGGTGTCGTTGTTGAGGAAGAGGACCAGGTCTCCCATCGCCCGCTCGAGGCCGGCGTTGCTGGCGCGCAGGAAGCCGACGTTCTCCGGCAGGTCGATCACCGTGGCGCCGCGCACGCGCTCGAGTGCTCGGAGGGTGTCATCCGGCGAGGCGTCGTTGACGACGATCACCTCGGTCGGTGTGGTGATCCCGAGGGCTTCGAGCGAGGCGAGGCACTGCTCGGTGATGGGCCAGTTGCCATGCACCGGGATCACGATGCTGAGCACGGGTGATGGATCGCTTGGAACCGTGATGATCTGCGGACCCGTTGGCTTCAAGTTCAGGATTCGCCGCTTGGAATATCTCGCGGCGCGGGCCGGCAGATGGCGCAGGGGTCGGTAGCGGCCGAGGGGCGCGGACCGACTCTCCCGGCGCATCACGGAGTGTGTCGGGTAGAGGTCGAGCGAGCGGTTTCCAGTCACGATCAACGAGTGCTCACGGGGCGCTCCAGGTGCGGGAGGCCCGCCACCCGGGGTCCAAGAGCTGATCCGGGGGTATCCGAGACCCTGTGCGGTGTCGGTGATCGCGGACCCGATCACGCGTGTCTGAGCCAGCTCTCGTACGGATGCGAAGCGGCGATGCAGCTCGTCGATGAGATCCACCGACGACTGGCTGTGAGGGGTGCTGATGAGCAGGAGCCCGTCCCGCGCGAGCAGCTGTGCGAGCGCCGTGAGGTGTCGAAGTGGCGGCAGGCCGACGTGGATGACGATGTCAAAGCCAGTGCGATCCGGAGGGGAGCTCAAGGTGGGGACGTAGGTCACTTCGATCCCAGGGCCCGCGAGCTGCTGACCCAAGAGCTGGAGCTCGGGCGACGGCTCACCCGCCAACGCCACGAGCGTCACCAACGGGTCCGCACTGCCCGCGGTCTGAAGCCATCGATGGCACACGACGATGTCGCCCAGCAGCGACGCCCGGTGCCAGATGAGTTCGCTCGGGTCCGACATCGTGGACGCGAACGGTAGTTCGCGCCGGTTCGCGAGCGCGCAATGGGCCTGGTGGCAGGCCGATAGCCTCGCCGAGGTGGCGCCTCGGTTCGTGATCATCGGCGGCGGGCCTGCCGGCAACGTCGCCGCCTCCCATGCTGCTCGACTAGGAGCGGAGGTTGTCCTGATCGAGCGTGAGATCGTGGGCGGCGCTGCGCATCTGCGCGACTGCATCCCCTCCAAGGCGATGATCGCAACCGGTGGTGCCCTGGCGGCTGTCCGGCGTGCTCCTGAGATGGGGCTCACGGAACCGACTGCCGAGGTCGATGTCGCGGCTCTGCGGCGTCGGATCGAGGCAATCGAGGCCAAGCTCGAGCACGGGACCAGGCAGCTTCTCGACAGCCAGGGCGTGACGATCTTGTCCGGCGCCGGGCACTTGAAGGGACCCCACGAGGTCGTCGCCGAGGTCGCCGACGGCATCGTGGAGCTAGAGGCCGACGCGATCCTCCTGGCGACGGGGAGCAGGCCGCGGCTCCCCGATTGGGCCGAGGTCGACGGCGACCGCGTCCTGTCCACCCGCGACGCCTACCCGCCTCCCACATGGCCCCGTCACCTCGTCGTCATCGGATCGGGCGTCACGGGTGTTGAGTTCGTCCACATGTTCTCATCGCTGGGGAGCGAGGTGACCCTCATCGTCTCCCGTCATCAGGTTCTGCCACAGAAGGATCCTGAGGTGGCCGCCGCGCTCGAGGACGAGCTCTTGAGGCGTGGGGTACATCTCTTGAAGGGAGCCCGTGCCATCGGCGTCGATCGGAGCCAAGACGGGGTGGTGGTGCGCTGCGACGACGCCCGCGCCGCGCCTGGTAGCCATGCGTTGCTGGCGATCGGCTCGGTTCCCAACAGCGAGGGTCTCGGCCTGGATGCCGCTGGCGTAGAGGCCGATGCCAGCGGATACGTCCTGGTCGACGAGCTATGCCGCAGCAACGTCTCGCACATCTACGCGGCTGGCGATCTCTCTGGGAAGCTCCCGCTTTCTTCGGTCGCTTCGATGCAGGGTCGTCGCGTTGCTGAGCACGTCATGGGCCTGAGGTCGAGAACGATGCGAACGCTCGACTACGACAAGGCGGCATCGGCGATCTTCACCGTGCCAGAGATAGCAGATGTGGGGCTCGCCGAGGCGGACGCGTTTGCTGCGGGTCGCAAGGTGCGCGTCACAAAGGTGCCCTTCTCCGTGTCGCCGAAGGCTCTCATCGAGAGTCACAGCCGCGGCTTCGTGAAGGTCGTGAGCGATCCGGCAACGGGAGTGGTCCTTGGCGGTTCGGTTGTGGGCCGGCACGCAGCCGAGCTTGTCTCAGTCCTCGCGGTGGCTGTCACGAACCGACTCACTGTCGATGACATCGTTGACAGCTTGCTGGTCCACCCTTCGCTCTCGGAGGTTCTCGCCGAGGCCGCGGAGTAGGAGCGGTGTCCAACATGACCGGCCCCGCTCTCCTGGCTGCCACCCTGCTGAGCCTGGCGGGAGCTCAGAAGCTGGTCGATCCGACCTCCGCGGTGGGAGCTCTCCGCGCGCTCGGCATGCCGTCCTCCGGGGCAGCCGTCCGCATCGGTTCCGCCGTCGAGCTCGGTCTCGGGGTGCTGGCGGTGGTCCTCGGCCTGCCCTTGCTGTGGTGGGCAGTGGCTGCGAGCTACATCGGGTTCACAGCGTTCGTCGCGTCCGCGTTGAGGCATGGAACCATGATCGGCTCGTGTGGATGCTTCGGTCGCGACGACACGCCACCACATCGGACGCACATCTACCTGAACCTCCTGATGGCGGCGGTGGCGGCAGCCACTCCGTCCTTCATCGATGGTTCAATCCTTGACGCCTTGATGGGCGGTGGGGTGCGCGCTGCCCTCCTGGTGGGCGTTGTTACGATCGGCGTCTATCTCGCCTATGCCACTTATGTGCTCCTGCCTCGCACCCTCACCATGGCCAACTCGCGCCCCTGAGGAGCGATGAGCACCAGCCTTGTTGAACGAAGCGCCCGTCTAGTGGCGCGCCGCGTCGATCGGCGTGGGTTTCTGATGAGGTCCGCGATCGCTGGCTCAGCACTCGCAACTGTTCCCGGTCGCTTCATCCTGCGACCAATCAGCGCATATGCGGCGATCTGCAACTGCAGCGGCTCCAGCTGCGACTGCTCAGCGCCGTGCTGCGATGGCTACACGGAGTTCTGCTGCACGCTCACCGGTGTGAACCGCTGCCCGCCCGGCTCGCTCACAGCGGGCTGGTGGAAGGCTGACGGATCGGGGTTCTGTGACGTCAACGGCGTTTCGAATCCTCGCTATTACCTCGACTGCAACTCGAGCTGCGGTGGCTGCGGATGCGGCAGCTCCGGTGTGTGCTCCGGTACGTGCAGCGGGACGCCATGCGGCTGCGCAGGAGGCGACTGCTCGAACCGCAAGGCGGGATGCACGCACTTCCGCTACGGGCAGTGCAACCAGGCAGTTGCCTGCGTCGGCCCGATCGTGTGCCGCGTGGTCACGTGCACACCCCCGTGGGAGCTCGATCCAGCGTGCACGCGCACGGTCCTCACCGACAACAACACGCGCTTCCACGACAGGCCGTGCCTCCATGCGCGGGCTTCGGGGATAGCGACCCGACGAGGTACGTGGTGGCGTCTGCGCGACACGCCAACTCCGGGTGCGCCGGCGCGAGTCTTCAGCTACGGGCTCTCGACCGACATACCGATCTTCGGGGACTGGAACGGCGACGGGGTCAAGACTCCCGGTGTCGTGCGCGGCAACCGCTGGCTTCTCCGCAACTCCAACACCTCGGGCCCAGCGGAGATCGACTTCAGCTTCGGGCAGGTGGGCGACATCCCGATCGTTGGCGACTGGACGGGCGAGGGGAGAGATCTGCCTGGCGTGGTTCGCGGTGGCCGCTACTGGTACCTGCGCAACAGCCTGTCATCGGGCCCGGCCGACACCTCGTTCTCGTACGGGGTGCCAGGCGATGTCCCGGTGGTCGGCGACTGGAACGGCGACGGCCGCGACTCGATCGGTGTGGTGCGTGATGGCCGTCGGTGGTTCTTGCGCAACTCGCCCACGGGGGGAGCGGGTGAGATCACGATCACCTACGGCATCTCCGGGGACATCCCGGTGGTTGGCGATTGGAACGGTGACGGCCGCGACTCGATCGGTGTGGTGCGAGGTTCGACGTGGCACTTGCGCGACAGCCTCAGCTCCGGTGTTGCGACCGCCACGTTCGACTTCGGCGAAGTCGGTGACGAGCCCTTGGTGTGGCGTCCGTGATCAGTACATTCGTGATCAGGACATGACAGCAGTCGTTGTGAGCTTGGCAGTGGTCGTACTGCTGCTCAGCCTGCTCGTGGTCGGCTTGTTGCGCAGCCATGCCGAGATCCTGCGCGAGCTGCACGACCTGCGGGGCGCGAATCCGTCCCCGTCCACGCTGACGCCCGGAGGCGTTCGTCCGGGCGTGGTGCTGCCCAGGGGAGCTGGCCCCGAGGCGCTCGCGGCCGACATCGTCGGAGTGGATCCCGAAGGCGACGCCGTGAAGGTGGCGGTGTCAGGCGGCAGGCAATCCACTCTGCTCGTCTTCCTGTCGAGCGGATGTCTCACCTGCCGTGGGTTCTGGGATGCGCTGGCAGACTCGCACTCGCTGGGGCTGCGCCCAGAGATCAGGCCGGTGGCCGTGACCAAGGGTCCCGAGCAGGAGAGCCTGTCGGCGATAGCGGCCCTGGCCCCAGCCGAGGTCGCCACAGTCCTGTCGAGCGCTGCCTGGGACGACTACGCCGTGCCGGTGGCCCCGTACGCCATCCTCGTCGACCCGACCGGACTCGTCCTGGGCGAGGGAGCGGCGGCTTCGTGGAGCCAGCTCCGTGATCTCATGCACCAAGCACTCGACGATGGCCGGATGGGCGCCGATCACGACCTGCGCAGGCGTGTAGACAGCCTCCGCAGGCGCCGAGGAGCTACCGGCGATCGCGACGCGGCCACGGACGAGGCGCTCCTCGCCGCGGGGATCGGTCCTGATCACCCGAGCCTCTGGCAGGACCGCGACACGATCGGGCTCGAGGAGCCCTGATGGCGGCGCTCGTCGCTCACGGGATCGAGCTCGATCTGCCGCACGGGTGGCACGGTCGCGTTCGTCGCAGAGAGACCGTGGCCGTCCAGAGTCGCGTGGCGATGGCTCCTGGCGGGGCACCGGCGCGACCTCCGGTTGTCGCCCATGCCGCTTCGTTCCCTCTGCCGAGAGGTATTGGCGACTTCGGTGGTGGTGCCGTGGAACAGATGACCGGCGCCGATCTGTTCGTGGCCCTGGTCGAGTTCGATGCTGACAGCGTCGGTACGTCACTGTTCAGCCGGGTGGGGCTTCCACGGAGCTTGCGGGCAACAGACTTCGGCCCTCAAGCGCTTCAGCGGCCGCTGCCGGGCCAGGGCGGAGCCCAGTACTTCTGCGTCGAAGCCGGTAGGCCGCTGTGCCTCTACGTGGTCCTGGGCTCGTTCCACAGGCGGTCCCGCACGATTCCCGTGCTGAACGACCTTCTCCAGCGAGTGCGTTTCTCATAGGGGTCGGCCCAGCGCTTGGCCCCCATTCGGTCCTCAGACCGATCGGGGCCTCCTCGATGCGATCCTGGTCCAGATGGTCGCCGGCGCCAGCAGGATCAGCAGTGCCACCACGAGGCTGGCGCCGGAGACGACCAATCCCCTGCGCAAACCGGGTGCTGCGTAGCGCAGCTCCACTCGCTCTGCGCCATCGGGGACGCGGACCCCGATGTACATGCCGTTGGCCTCCTCGATGGGCACAGCGGAGCCGTCGACCCGCGCTGACCAACCCTCCGACGCCTGCTCATCGATGGTGAGCATCCCCGCTTGTGTGCCGCTCGGGAGATCGATGTCGATCGAGGTCGGGTTCACACGGTGGGTGGCTGCACGCGTGGTCTCGCATGCCAGAGCGCACGACGGCAGAGCAGCGGATCCCATCTCCAACACGACTGTTCCGGGAGGGGCGGAGCGCAGCACGGGGGCTGGATGGTCAGCCGGCGCAGTGGTGGATCGACGAACGATGGTCGCCTCAGCCTCCCAGTCCGGGTTCTCGAGCAGCACCATGGTCCCGTCACGACGAGCTGGTGGCCCCCAGTCTGGAGCCACTGAGTCCAGTGGGCGACCATTGGTGTCCACGAGCAGCCATCTGAGCCCGAGCCGCGCACTCACCTGCGTCGATATCGGGAGCTTCATCTGAGATCTCAGAGGAAGCTCCGGATCCAGCGTGCCGGGACTCAGTGCCGCCACTGCCTGAACCCATCGCTTGGTGACCTGGGTACCGCCGTCATACCCATCAAGTGAGGCGATTCCGAGCGCCGCGTTGGTGTTGGGCCGCATTCCGGGGACCAGGTAGTCAGGCTCGCCCAGGCGGTCGTCCGTGAGAGCCAGCGTGCGTCCCGGTTGCGTCTGCAGGTACGTGGTGATCTCACTGCCGAGCTCGGTGAACGGCGAACCCGCCTGGAGCCCACGGGCGAGAGAGTGGTTCGACATGACTCCCAGCTCGAGCGCCGCCGCGACCACGACGAGGACAGGGAGAGCCCCGGCTCGCGCAGGCCAAGCTGCACGTGCGAGGAGAACCAGCGTCACGAGAGCGAACGCGACGCCCCACCAGACCAGGCCCGCTGACGACGGGCGCCGGAACGGTCCGAACCACGATGTGGCCACGGTCACGCACAAGATGCCGACTGCAGCGAGGCAGGGAGTCCGCCTGATCCCATCGCGCGAGACCTGGTCCAGGCTCATCGCAGCGACGATCGCTGCTGCGATCACGAGCAGGAGCATCCACCTTCCAGGTACGCGGGCGAGGTCGAAGCCCGGTGCGGTTCGATGCAAGAAGCGGTACACGGCTGTCCGGGGACCGAGTGACAGCACGGCGCCCGAGGCCATCGCGAGCAGCATCGCGGCCAGGGTCCAGCGGCCGCCGCGCCTCCACCCGATGAGCAATCCGGTGATGACGAGGGCTCCCGTCACCGCGCCGACGAAGGCCATCGCCTCGAAGCTCCCGGATGTGAAGGGATGGGTCTCCTGGGCGACGTCGCCCAGGATGGTCGACGGGAGGCGGCGGGCCTGTGCGCTGTAGAGCGGGCTCGAGGCTTCGGAGATGTCCCGCTGGCCGACCACAGCGGAGTCGTCGAGAGCGAGGGCGCTGGGCAGCAGCTGGGCGCCGGCCAGGCCCAGCATCAGGGCGCCGCCGGCAAGGAGTCGCGCGATGCCCCGCCAACCCGGTGCGTGGTCGAGGAAGCGGCCGACGCACCAGAGGACGGTGAGGGGCAGGGCGATGTACACCTGCTGTGGATGCCCCGAGACCGACAGGGCGGCGCCCGCGAGGGCGAGCAGGCCGACGGCGCGCTTGGTGGATCCCGGGGCCAGAGCCATGTCGCAGCCCACGAGCACCCATGGAACCCATGCCACCACTGCGATCTGCTCGAACTGGATGCTGCGGCTCATCACCGCGCCCGACCCGATGACAGCGACCGTGCCGAGTGCCGCGGCAGCTCTCGTGTGGTGGAGCCGGCGCCGCAGCAGGCACCACATGCCCAAGGCGAGGATGGCGAGGTGGGCCGCGACGATCGTCATGAGCGCCCGATGAAAGGGCAGGCGGCTCGTGATCCACATCAACGGCTCGAACACCGCTGCCTGGGCATTCCCGATGTGGGTGACGCCGCCGAAGATCTCCGGGTTCCACTGCGGTACCCGACCTCGACGGATCTCTCGCACGCTCACGACGAGGTTGGGCCCTGAGTACGCGATGGTGTCGAAGCCGGTGACCCAGCGGTCCAGCCGGACGAACGGCATTGCAACCCAGGCCGTCAGTGCCGCCGGAAGGAGCCAGACCGCACGGTCCCAGCGGTGGTGGGAGGGCTGCGCGTCGGGTCCTTCCATCGAGGGGAGGCAGGCTAGCCAGAGGGTGTATGGCTTGACTGGATCACCAACGGCGAGGGCGGCCAGAGCGCGCGGCGCAGCTCTGCGACTAGTCGATGACGACGACGATGTCGCCGGCGCCGACCGACTGACCGGGCTCGACCTTGATCTCGGTGACGGTGCCGGCCTTGTCGGCGGCGATGTTGTTCTCCATCTTCATCGCTTCCAGCACGCAGACCGGCTGGCCCGCCTCGACTGCCTGCCCCACCTCGACGAGCACCTTCACGATCGTGCCCTGCATGGGCACTGCCACCTTGCCGCTGCCGCCCGCGGCTGCACCGCCCGACGCTGATGAGCGGCGTGGCCGTGGCCCGGCGGCTGCCGCCGATCCGGCGCCGCCGGCGACGACGGCGAGCGGCACGTCCGGCACCCAGACCTTCACGGCGTAGCGCTTGCCGTTGATCTCCACGTCGACGTCGCGCTGAACCTTCGGGGGTTCGTCGGAGCCGGCGCCCGCGGGGCTGGGCGTGGCGGACACACCCGTGAGGTCGAGCCTGTCCTCGACCCACTTGGTGGAATGCTCAGCGTGGGCGAAGTCGTCGTGTCGCAGGATGGCGAGGTCGGCCGGGATGGTGGTGGCCACTCCCTCGATCCGCATCTCCTCGAGCGCCCGGATCATCCGGCGGATGGCGGTCTCCCGGTCGGAGCCCCAGACGATGAGCTTGCCGACCAGGTTGTCGTAGTACTGGCTGACCTCGTCGCCCGCCGCGTAGCCGCCGTCCCAGCGGATGCCGAACCCCTGCGGCGGCACGAGCTCGGTGATCGATCCCGGCGACGGGAGGAAGCGTCCCTCGGCCGGGTCTTCGGCGTTGATGCGTACCTCGATGGCCCAACCACGGAGGTCGATCTCGGCCTGGGTGAAGGAGAGCGGTTCGCCAGACGCCACGCGGATCTGCTCGCGCACGAGGTCGATCCCGGACACGAGCTCGGTGACGGGGTGCTCCACCTGGAGGCGGGTGTTCATCTCCAGGAACCAGAACTCGCCGTCCTGGTAGAGGAACTCGACGGTTCCGGCGTTGTAGTAGCCGCAGGCCTTGGCCACCTTCACGGCGGCCTCGCCCATCGCCTGGCGGGTCTCTGCGGGGAACGCCGGGGCCGGGCTCTCCTCGATCAGCTTCTGGTGGCGGCGCTGGATCGAGCAGTCGCGCTCGCCGACCCACACGACGTTGCCGTGCTTGTCGCCGATGACCTGCATCTCCACGTGGCGCGGCCACGTCAGGTAGCGCTCGACGTAGCACTCGTCTCGTCCGAAGCCCTTCAGCGCTTCGGACTGTGCCGACTCCAGGGCGGCGGGAGCGTCGTCGGCGTTGTGGACCACCCGCATGCCCCTGCCGCCGCCGCCGTAGGCGGCCTTTATGGCGACCGGCCAGCCGTGCTCGTTGCCGAAGGCGATCACCTCGTCGGCGGACTTCAGGAACTCCGTCGTGCCGGGCACGCCGGAGACGCCTGCCGCCTGCGCTGCGATGCGACTGGAGACCTTGTCGCCCATCACCTCGATGGCCTCCGGCGGGGGGCCGATGAAGGTGACGCCACGGTCGGTTATCGCTCGGGCGAAGTCGGTGTTCTCCGAGAAGAAGCCGTAGCCCGGATGCACGCCGTCGGCACCGGACTGCTCGATCACCTCGAGGATCCGCTCGGTGTTGAGGTAGCTCTCCGCTGCCGTCTGGCCCCCGAGCGCGTAGGCCTCGTCGGCGAGACGGACGTGGAGGGCGTCGCGATCGAGCTCGGAGTACACCGCGACCGTCGCGATGCCCATCTCCTTGCACGCTCGGATCACGCGGACAGCGATCTCGCCCCTGTTGGCGATGAGGACCTTGGTGAGCACGCCATATGGTTACTTGTGTGCCGGGTGGACGTGCCAGATCAGCGCTCGCGACGGGCCCGGGCGCCAGGTTCGCGGACATCCGTTGGGTCGCCGAGACCGGCTCGACCAACGCCGACGCCATGGAGCTCGCCAGGCAAGGGGAACCAGAGGGCGTTGTGCTCGTGGCGGACCACCAGATCGCTGGTCGAGGCCGTGCCGGTCGCACCTGGAGCGCGCCTGCGTCGGCGTCGCTCCTCATGTCTGTGCTGCTGCGCCCGCCGGCACGCGTCATGGACCTGACGACGATGGCGCTGGCGGTGGCGAGCTCCGAGGCCATCGAGGAGCTCGCCGGGTTCGTGCCACGCCTCAAGTGGCCCAACGACCTCGTCTGGCCGGGTGACGGCTCGACTGACGATCGCAAGCTTGCCGGAATCTTGGCGGAAGCCGACTGGCCCGCGGGATCGACAGCCGACGCGGGGTACCGCGCTCCCAAGGAAGGCGAGCGGGTGGCAGTGGTCGCCGGGATCGGTATCAACGTGGCGTGGCCCGACGAGCTCCCGGACGACCTCGCCGACATCGCAGTGGCCTGCAACCACATCACTGCGACGCCGCTCGACCGCGAGGACCTCCTCGTGTCGATCCTGCGCCACCTGGACACGCACTACACGCTTCTGCTCCAAGGAGACCGAAGGTCGCTGCTGACCGCGTGGCGATCGAGATCGGCCACCCTGGGGCGCCGTGTGCGCGTCGATCTGGGCCGGGAGGAGATCGAGGGCGTGGCGGCCGACATCACCGAGGCGGGGCACCTCGTCGTCGAGACGGCCACTGGTCCTCGTCACGTTGCGGTCGGCGACGTCGTCCACCTGCGCCCACTGTGACGAAGCTGCCCATCTTCGACCTCGATGGCA
This sequence comes from Actinomycetota bacterium, assembly GCA_049325515.1. GTDB lineage: Bacteria > Actinomycetota > Acidimicrobiia > Acidimicrobiales > VFJN01 > VFJN01. Next base: position 94,151 of record JBMOLI010000030.1, read on the forward strand.
CCCTGGTCGACTCCGACGCGGCGCTCCAGGCCCCCTTCGCCCTGCTGGGCGTCGATCCGGCGACCATCCCGCTCGGGCTGCCGTTCGGCGAGGCCTGCGAGATGGCAGGCGTGACCGTCGCTGACTACCTGGCCGCCTACGACCACACGAGCGTCCAGCCGTTCCCTGGTGTCGCCGAGATGCTGGCCACGCTTGATGTCTGGGCGGTTTGCTCCAACAAGGCGAAGGACTCCGGCCTGCGAGAGCTCGACATGCTGGGTTGGTCCCCGTCGGTTGCGATGTTCTCCGAGGACTTCGGTGGCCATCCCAAGCAGCTGCGGCCGGTCCTCGAGGTGCTGGCACTGCGTGCCGACGAGGTGCTGTTCGTGGGTGACACATCGCACGACCGGGTCAGTGCGGCAGCCGCCAACGTGCGCTTCGCCCTGGCCGGATGGAACCCCAGGGTGCGGCCGGAGCCCGGCGACCTCGTCCTCGACCACCCCGGCGATTTGACGCGCTTCCTCGATGGCGACGTCTGACTCTCAGGGGTCAGACGTCGTGGCGACCAGATCCGCGAACGCCGAGGCCGCCGCCTTCGTGAGGGGGCCAGGCACATCGAGCTTGCGGTCGTCGACCCTGTGCACCGGTTGGACATCACGGCCGGTGCTCGTGAGGAACACCTCGTCGGCGGAGAGGAAGCCCTCCATCGGGATGTCCTCCTCGACGGCGCCGGTCACCTCGAGCACGAGGTCGCGCGTCACGCCCGCAAGGCACCCGGACTCGAGAGGTGGCGTGAGCAGCCTGCCGCCGATGACTGCGAACACGTTCGAACCGGTGCCCTCGCAGAGCAGGCCGGTGGTGGTGGCGAAGATGGCTTCGGTGCAGCCGCGCTGCTTGGCATGGGCCAAGGCCACGACGTTCTCCGCGTAGGAGGTCGTCTTGATCCCGGCCGCCGCGCCGCGCTCGTTGCGGGGCCACGGAACCACGCACACTGCGGTGGACGGTGCTGCCGTCGCCAGCGCGCCGGCCGCGATGATCAGCGTCGGGCCGGCGCCTCCACGGTCCGACCCGAGCGGCGCGGGCCCGCCCGTCAGCGTGACCCGCACCCGTGCGAGCCCGAGGCTGTGCGAGGCGAGCACGGCCCGGATCGCGTCGCGCAGCTCATCGTCGGTTGCGGGAACCGCTAGGCCGAGCCCGTCGGCGCTACGCCTCAGGCGCTCGAGGTGGCGGCGCAGTGCGAAGGGAGTGCCGTCCACCGCCTTGAGCGTCTCGAAGATGCCGTCGCCGACCGTCAGGCCGTGATCGAAGATCGAGACAGTCGCCTCGGCGGCGGGGATCAGCGACCCGTCGACCCATGCCAGCTCAGACATCGCTCGATCCTGACGCGATGCGCAGCAGCTGGCGAGCCTTGAGCTCGGTCTCGGCCCACTCGTCATCCGGCTCGCTGTCCCACGTGATGCCGCCGCCGGTCCCGAGGTTGAGCAAGCCATGCTCGAACCAGAAGGTGCGGATGGCGACGTTGAGGTCGCCCTGGCAGCGGTCGGCGTCAACCCAGCCCACCGCGCCGCAGTACACGCCGCGGGGCATGGGCTCGAGCGCCTCGATCTGGGCCAGCGCGGCGATCTTCGGGGCGCCGGTGACAGAGCCTGGCGGGAACGTCGCGGCGATGGCGTCCGCCCAGCCCATCTTGGGCCGCAGCCTCCCGGTCACCGTGGACACGAGGTGCACCAGGCCCGGATGGTGCTCGAGCGCCAGCACCGACGGCACCTCCACCGAGCCGAACTCGCACACGCGTCCGAGATCGTTGCGCACGAGGTCGACGATCATGATGTTCTCCGCCCGGTCCTTCTCGGTGAGGCCAGTCGGGTCAGGAGCCGTTCCCTTGATCGGGGCAGAGCTGACGAGGTCACCGTCGCGCCACAGGAACCGCTCGGGCGACGCGGAGGCCACGTGGCAGTCGACGCTCGGCACCCGCACCACCGCGCTGTACGGCGCCGGGTTGCCCTCGGCGAGCGCCGCGCCTAGAGCAGCGACGTCGGCTCCGGCCGGCAGCGGCGCGGCGAGCCTCCGCGTGAGGTTCACCTGGTACACGTCGCCCGCCGCGATCGCCGCTCTGATCTTCGTCACACCCGACCGGAACTCGTCGCCGGACAGCGAGCTCGTCCACTCGTCGGGGCGGGGTCCGCGCCACGGCGGTCCGGGCCACGGCCGGGCGGGACGAACCCGGGCGAAGCGGGCGCAGATCGGGTGGCCTTGGAAGGGGAGCACGACCGCCCAGAAGCCGGACGAGTCGAGCGCCTCCAGGTCAGAGGTGACGTCGACCAGCTCTGTGGCGAGCCGACCGCCGACGACTGCCAGCGGCAGGTCGGGTGCAGTCGGGCCGGGCATGGCCGCAGCGTACGATCAGGCCCGGCACTCACCGTCACCCGTTCCAGGAAGGCCGCAGGATCGTGCACATCGAGTTCACCGACGAGCACGACGCGCTGCGCAAGGTCGTCCGCGACTTCGCGGAGGCTGAGATCGCGCCTCACGCCGAGGCATGGGACCGCGACCACCACTTCCCCGTGGACGCAGTGCGGGCGATGGGCTCCCTCGGTCTGTTCGGGATCCCCTTCCCCGAGGAGTACGGCGGCGGTGGGGGCGATCTGACGATGCTGTGCATCGCGATCGAGGAGCTGGCTCGGGTGGACCACTCGATCGCCATCACGCTCGAAGCGGGCGTCGGGCTCGGAGCCAACCCGATCCACCACTTCGGAACCGAGGAGCAGAAGCAGACCTGGCTGCCCGACCTCTGCTCGGGCCGGGCGCTCGGCGGCTTCGGTCTCACCGAGCCCGAGGCCGGTAGCGATGCTGGTGGCACTCGCACCACGGCGGTGCTCGACGAGGCGTCAGGGGAGTGGGTCGTCAACGGCGAGAAGGCGTTCATAACCAACTCGGGCACGGAGATCACCTCCCTCGTCACGGTCACGGCACGCACCGGGCCAGGCGAGATCAGCGCCGTGATCGTCCCGGCGGGCACAGCGGGGTTCGTCGTGCAGCCCGCCTACCGCAAGATGGGCTGGCACGCGTCCGACACCCACGGCCTCACGTTCACCGACTGCCGCGTGCCGGCAACCAACCTCCTCGGTGAGCGCGGGCGCGGCTTCGCCCAGTTCCTTCAGATCCTCGACGAAGGCCGCGTCGCGATCTCGGCGCTTGCGGTCGGGTGCATCCAGGCGTGCCTCGACCACAGCCTCCGCTACGCGCAGGATCGCAACGCCTTCGGTCGCCCGATCGGAGCCAACCAGGGCGTCGCCTTCCAGGTTGCTGACTTGGCCGTGATGGCCGAGACGGCGCGCCTACTCACCTACCAGGCCGCCTGGCTGCACGACACCGGTCGGCCCTACAAGCAGGCGGCAGCCATGGCCAAGCTCCACACCACGGAGGCAGCCGTCAGCGCCACACGCATCGCGACGCAGGTCTTCGGCGGATACGGCTTCATCGACGAGACCCCCGTCGCTCGCTTCTACCGCGACGCGAAGATCCTCGAGATCGGTGAGGGCACGAGCGAGATCCAGCGGCTGGTGATCAGCCGCGAGCTCGGCCTGCCCGTCCAATGAGGTTGGGCAGGCGGGCGCCGCGCTCCCTCCGCGCCCCGCGCACGTGGGGTCAGCGGCTGACCCTCGCGCTGAGCAGTGCGATCGCGGTCGGCCTGTTGGCGACAGCGGGCGGGCTCGGATACGCCTACGCCAAGTACAGCCGGCTGGCGAGGGTCGAGCTCGGGTCCGTGCTGACAGAGCGTGGCTCAGACGTGGGGCCCCAGAACTTCCTGCTCGTTGGTGTCGACAGCGCGGCCAACCTGTCGGCCGACGACCCGGCCCGCGCCGGGCGCGAAGACATCGGCGGCCTGCGCTCCGACACGATCATGATCCTTCGTGTCGACCCGGCCTCAGAGCGGGCTTCGCTGCTCTCGCTGCCACGCGACCTGTGGGTGCCGCTCGCCAGCGGTGGTAACAACCGCATCAACACAGCCATCGAGACGGATGGTCCGGGCGATCTGATCGACACGATCGAGGAGTACCTCGGCATCCCGATCAACCACTACGTGCAGGTCGACTTCGCTGGCTTCCGAAACCTCGTCGCAGTGATCGACGGGGTCGAGGTGTGGTTCGAGCACGCCGCGCGCGACCGGCGCTCGGGGCTCAAGGTCGAGCAGTCAGGTTGCGTGAAGCTCAGCCCGGACCAAGCGCTCGCCTACGTGCGATCGCGCGCCTACGAGGAGTTCTCCAACGGGCGCTGGCGCACCGACCCGACGGGCGACCTCGGTCGCATCAGCCGGCAGCAGGACTTCATCGTGCGCTCGCTCAGGAGAGCTGTCGACAGGGGAGTGCGCAACCCGGTCACGCTCGACAACCTGGTCGACGCCGCGCTCGAGACGGTCACGGTGGACGAGCTGCTCGTCGGAGACGACATCGTCGACCTGGCCACTCGGTTCCGGTCATTCGACCCTGACGACCTCGACCTCTACGCGCTGCCCGTCGAGAGCGACTCGATCGGTGGCGCGTCGGTGCTGCGCCTGCTCGACGACGAAGCCCAACCGATCCTCGACCTGTTCCGTGGCACCGACCCCGCCGACGTCACACCCGATCGGGTGAGAGTCCGCGTTCTGAACGGGTCGGGCCAGCCGGGCGAAGCCGGGCGAGCCAGCGCGGCACTGGTCGGAGCCGGCTTCACGGCCGCTGGCACAGGCGAGGCTGAGAGCTTCCAGTTCGAGCGCACGACCGTGCGCTACACCGCAGGCCAGGCTGCGGCCGCGGATCTCGTCGCGCGCCACCTCACCGCTGGCGCTGTCCTGGAGGAGGTCACCGGGTCGATCGGGGCTGACGTCGTCGTGGTGACCGGGTCGGACTTCAGCGGTGTGCGCGGCTCCCCCGCCCCGTCGACATCGAGCACCACCCCCACGACGAGTCTGACGTCATCGTCGTCGACGACCACAACCGGTCCGACCACCACGACGTCGATCATCGGGAACGTGCCGGAACCACCACCTGATGCCGGCTGCTGACGCAGCGGACCAGTGCCGAGCCGCCTTGGGCCTCCCGGCTGCGCGTGCCAGAATCGGCGGCGCCATGTGCCGTCACCGCAGCCTGCTCGTCGCTCTGTCGCGGCCCGAGGCACACCGATGAAGGGGATAGTGCTCGCCGGTGGGCGCGCCACGCGGCTGAGCCCGGCCAGCCGGGCTACCTCGAAGCAGCTCATGCACGTCTACGACAAGCCGCTGGTGTACTACCCGATCTCCACGTTGCTGCACGCCCGCATCAACGAGATCCTGATCATCTCCTCGCCCGAGCAGCTGCCGCTGTTCGAGACCTTGCTCGGCGACGGGAGCCAGTGGGGTTGCGAGTTCTCCTACGCGCCTCAGCCCGAACCGAACGGGATCGCCAGCGCCTTCCTGATCGGCGAGGACTTCATCGGAGACGACGACGTCGCCCTGATCCTGGGCGACAACATCTTCTACGGCGTGGGTCTCGGTGAGCAGCTCCAGCGCTACACCGATCCCGCCGGCGCAGTCGTGTTCGGGCTCTGGGTGCCTGATCCTGAGAGGTATGGCGTGCTCGAGTTCGACGCCGCCGGCGAGGTGGTGGCGGTGCATGAGAAGCCGTCCGAGCCGCCGTCGAGCTACATGATCCCGGGCCTCTACTTCTACGACAACACGGTCGTCGAGGTGGCGAAGTCCACCGCTCCGAGCGCTCGCGGCGAGCTCGAGATCAGTGAGGTGAACAACCGCTTCCTGAAGGACGGCCGCCTCCAGGTCTCGCGGCTGCCGTTCTCGACCGAGTGGTTCGACGTCGGCACGTTCGACGCGCTGCTCGAGGCTCAGCAGTGGGTGGCAGGGCATCAGCGTCGCAAGGGGCTCCTCATCGGCTCGCCAGAGACGGCCGCGTGTCGTGAGGGCTTCATCTCGGCGGACCAGCTTCGCTCGCTTGCGGAAGCGGCCGACCAAGGGGGCGACCTCGCCAAGAGCGGGTACGGCGAGCACCTGCTGCGCTTCCTCGAGTTCGAGGCCGGAGAGGCGCAGGACTGATGGCCACGACCATCGTCGACTTCGAGGCGCGCCCCACTGCGATCGACAGCCTCTTCGTGATCACGATGAAGCAGGTCACCGACGAGCGTGGCACGGTGCGCGAGTTCTACCGGGAGTCGGCCTTTCGAGAGGCCGGCCTCCCATCGCTCGGTCCGTGGCTTCAGGTCAACGCGACGGAGACGAAGCAGGGCGGCCTTCGTGGCCTTCACGCCGAGGACATGCACAAGCTGGTTGCCGTCGTGGCAGGGGAGGCCTTCGGGGCATACGTCGACACCCGCGTCGAATCCGCCACCTACGGCACCGTCGTCACGGTGAGGCTCACACCGGGCACGCAGGTGCTCGTCCCTCGTGGGGTGGCGAACGGGTTCCAGGCCACCGCCCCCGGGTCGACGCAGTACCTGTACTGCTTCGACAAGGAGTGGGTGCCGGGCATGGCGGGAGTGGCCTGTAACCCTCTCGACCGAGCCCTGGGCATCGAGTGGCCGCTGCCGATCGACACGTCCGACAGGGCTCAGGTGTCCGAGAAGGACCTCAACGCCCCGCCCTTGGCCGACCTCCGCGGGGTCGACCGGTGAAGCAGCTCGTCACCGGCGGGGCCGGGTTCATCGGGTCGAACTACGTGCGCTACGTGCTCGCCAACACGGACGACGAGGTCGTCGTCTACGACGCCCTGACCTACGCGGGCAACCTGTCCACGCTGAAGGACGTCGACGACGATCCCCGCTACTCGTTCGTGAAGGGCAACATCTGCGACCCGTCCACGCTGGAAGACGCCATGCGCGGCTGCGACGCGGTCGTCCACTTTGCGGCTGAGAGCCACGTCGACAGATCGATCATCGGGTCGGACGACTTCGTCAACACGAACTGCTTCGGCACCAACATCGTCATGGACACGGCGCGCCGCCTCGAGATCGGCCGTGTGATCCACATCGGCACCGACGAGGTGTATGGATCGGTCGAGGTCGGCTCGTCGAAGGAGACCGATCCGCTGGAGCCGCGCTCTCCCTACTCCGCCTCGAAGGCGGGGTCGGATCTCATCGCCCTCAGCTACCACCACACCCACGGCGTGCCGGTCACCGTCACTCGCTGCACCAACAACTTCGGCCCGTACCAGTACCCGGAGAAGGCGATCCCGCTGTTCACAACGAACCTGCTCGACGGCGGCAAGGTGCCGCTCTACGGCGACGGGCTGAACGAGCGCGACTGGCTCTACGTCGACGACCACTGCTCCGGCGTGCACCTGGTGCTCGAGAAGGGCGTGCCCGGCGAGATCTACAACATCGGGGCTGGCAACGAGACCCCGAACCGAGTCCTCGTTGACAAGCTGCTCGCCTTGCTCGGCAAGGACGAGAGCTCCGTCGACTACGTGGAGGACCGTCTCGGCCATGACCGGCGCTACTCGGTCGACATCTCAAAGATCACGGCGCTGGGTTGGGCGAAGCGGCGCACCCTCGACGAGGCGCTGGCCGAGACCGTCGACTGGTACCGCGACAACGACTGGTGGTGGCGGCCCCTGAAGTCCGCCGGCTGATGCGCGTACTGATCACGGGCGCCGGGGGCCAGCTCGGGCACGATCTCGCGCGCTCGTGCACCGAGGCGGGTGACGAGGTGATCGCCTGCGACCGCAGTCGCCTCGACCTCACGGATCGCGACAGCGTGTACCAAGCCATCACCGGATCGCAGCCCGATGCTGTCATCCACGCTGGCGCCTGGACCGCGGTCGACGCCTGCGAGGGCGACCCGGAGCGCGCCTTCCTCACGAACGCGCTGGGCACCGAGTGGGTGGCGGACGCATCCCGTCGTAGCGGGGCCCATCTGGTAGCCGTGTCGACCGACTACGTCTTCGACGGCACGAAGCCGGAGCCGTATCAGGAGTGGGACCGGCCCAACCCGCAGTCGGTCTACGGCCGCTCCAAGTGGGCCGGCGAGCAAGCGGTCGCCGCGCACTCCCCCGGGTCGGCGATCGTTCGCACTGCATGGGTCTGTGGCGCCCACGGCGCCAACATGGTGAAGACCGTCCTGGGCCTCCTCGATCGGCCCGAGCTCGCCTTCGTGGACGACCAGCGAGGATGTCCGAGCTTCACCGCCGACCTGGCTCCGATGATCCGGCGCATTGCGGTCGAGCGGCGCGCTGGCGTCCACCACGTCACGAACCAGGGCGACACCACGTGGTACGGCTTTGTGCGCGACATCCTGGAGCTGGCGGGTCACGATCCCGGCAAGGTGCGACCCATCGCGACCGCCGACCTCGATCCACCCAGGCCCGCTCCTCGCCCCGCCAACTCCGTGCTCGACAACGCCGCGCTCCGGCTCACCGGCCTGCCGCTGCTGCCGCACTACCGTGAGTCCCTCACGCGCCTGCTCGACGACCTTGGAGCGAGGAAATGAGCAAGATCGCCGTCATCGGCACCGGCTACGTCGGTCTCACCACTGGCGCGTGCTTCGCGCACATCGGCCACGACGTCGTCTGCGCGGACATCGACGCGGACAAGGTTGCTCGCCTGCAGCGCGGCGAGGTCCCGATCCTCGAAGCTGGGCTCGACAACCTCGTGCGCGAGGGGATCGACGGAGGGCGCCTCACGTTCGTGCTCGGCGCTGCAACCGCTGCAGCCGACTGCGAGTTCGCCTACCTCTGCGTGCCCACCCCGCAGGGCGCCGATGGCTCGGCCGACCTGAGCTACATCGAGGATGCAGCGCGCGAGATCGGTCCGGTGCTGCCGAGCGAGGCGGTGGTCGTAAACAAGTCGACGGTGCCGGTGGGGTCCACGCGAGTGGTCGAGCGCGCTCTCGGTCGCAGCGACATCGCTGTCGTCTCCAATCCCGAGTTCCTCCGTGAGGGCTCGGCGATCCACGACTTCCTCCATCCGGATCGCATCGTGATCGGAGCCGAGGACCAGGCGGCGGCCGTGCGGGTGTCGTCGCTCTACATCGGCGTCACGGCCCCGATCATCGTCACCGACCCGGCCAGCGCCGAGACGATCAAGTACGCCGCCAACGCCTTCCTCGCCACGAAGATCTCCTTCATCAACGCCGTCGCGGCGGTTTGCGAGGCGGTCGGCGCCGACATCAAGGACGTCGCGCTGGGCATGGGCTACGACAGCCGCATCGGCCACGAGTTCCTCAAGCCCGGCCCTGGATGGGG
>JBMOLI010000031.1:0-1273 GCA_049325515.1 Actinomycetota bacterium
AGTGATCGAGTTCAGGACATCGTTCGCAGCTGTCGCGAGACATCGTGCACACCTCGAAGCAGGGGGTGTGGATCGTGTCGATGGCGCGGTTGGTGGTGGCTGCTGTGGTGGGCGAGGGCCGCTCGAAGAGCGAGGTCGCCCGGGACTACGGCGTGTCCCGACGGTGGGTACAGATCCTCGTTCAACGGTTCCTGGTCGAGGGCGAAGCTGCCCTTGACCCGCGGTCGCGGCGACCCAAACGAAGTCCTCAGCGGACCCCCGAGGCGTTGGAGAACGAGATCGTCGCGGTGCGCAAGGAGCTCGACGAGCTCGGCCATGACAACGGCGCACAGACGATCGCGTTCCATCTCGAACGGCGCCTCGGCCAGTCCCCGTCACCGTCGACGATCTGGCGGGTCCTGACCCGCCGGGGGTTCATCACCCCCGAGCCGCACAAGCGGCCCAAGGGCAGCTACATCCGCTTCGAAGCGGACCAGCCCAATGAACGCTGGCAGCTCGACACCACCCATTGGGCCCTTGCTGATGGCACCGACGTCGAGATCCTCAACCAGCTCGATGACCACTCCCGCCTCGCCGTGGGCTCCGACACCCGGGTCACGTTCAAAGCCCACGATGTGGTCGCCTGCTTCCGCAAGGCCACCGCCACCTGGGGAACCCCGGCGGGGATGCTCTCGGACAACGGGGCCATCTTCACCGGTATCCCCCGTCGCGGCGGCCGAGTCGCTCTCGAGCTCGAGCTCATCGGCCGCGGCGTCCTGTTCCGGCACTCACGCCCGTATCACCCTCAGACCTGCGGGAAGGTCGAGCGCTTCCACCAGACCCAGAAACGATGGCTGGCCAAGCAGCCGCCCGCGAAGACCCTCCGCGGGCTCCAGGCCCAGCTCGACCGGTTCCGGACCTACTACAACACCATCCGACCCCACCGGGCCCTCCGACGACGCACCCCGATCGAAGCGTTCAACGCCCGACCCAAAGCCGTCCCGACCGGTGTCGCCATCGTCGATGGCCACTACCGGGTTCGCCAAGACCGAGTCAGCGACAGCGGCACGATCACCCTGCGCTTCGACAGTCGCCTCCACCACATCGGCCTCGGCCGCCGCCTCGCCGGCGACCGCGTCCTCGTGCTCGCACACGACCGCCACATCCGGGTCCTCACCGAAACCGGCGACCTCATCCGCGAGCTCACCCTCGACCCCAGCCGGGACTACCAACCTCAGCCCGAAACGTGAACGATGTCGCGGGACATCTGTGCACGATGTCCCGCGACATCACA
>JBMOLI010000032.1:0-1256 GCA_049325515.1 Actinomycetota bacterium
ACTGAAGTTGCCCCGGTTTCGTGGACACCCAAAGACTGGAGTGTCCGATGCCGAAGAAGCCACCACCACCCGCCCCGTACCCGCCTGAGTTCCGGCGCCGCATGGTCGAGCTCGTCCGAGCTGGCCGCACCCCCGCGAGCCTCGCGAAGGACTTCGCTCCCTCCGCGCAGACCATCGCGAACTGGGTCAAGCAGGCTGACCTCGACGAAGGCAAACGCGCCGACGGCCTCACCACCGAGGAGCGCGACGAGCTCGCGCAGCTGCGCCGCGAGGTGAAGACCCTCCGAGAGGAGCGCGAGATACTAAAAAAATTCGCGGCCTGGTCCGTCCAGGAATCGAATCGGACGCCGCCGAAGCGTTCCGGTTCGTGAGGATGCACCAGGCCATGCACAGTGTTCGCATGATGTGTCGCCTGCTCGGTGTCTCGACGAGCGGCTTCTACGCCTCGGTCGACCGACCAATGTCGACGAGAGCCAAGAAGGACCTCGTGCTCACGGCGCAGCTTGAAGCGGCGCACGAGGAGTCGCGCGGGACCTACGGCGCGCCGCGCCTCCACGCCGAGCTTGCCGAGAACGGCGAACGTGTCGGCAAGAAGCGCGTCGCGAGGCTGATGAAGGCTGCGGGCCTCGTCGGCATCTCGCCGCGGAAGACGACGTTCACGACGGTCCGGGATCCGGACGGCCGTCCCTCTGACGACCTCGTGAAGCGTGACTTCACCGCATCGGGTCCCGACCAGCTCTGGGTCGCCGACATCACGTACATCTCGACGTGGGCCGGCTTCCTGTACCTCGCTGTCGTGCTCGACGCCTGGAGCCGCAAGGTCGTCGGATGGGCGATGTCGACGAGCCTGCACACCGACGTCGTTCTCGAGGCGCTCAACATGGCCGTCACGCAGCGTCAGCCGCGCGACGTGATCCACCACTCCGACCACGGCTGCCAGTACACCTCGTTTCGCTTCGGCCGCCGCTGCAAGGAAGCCGGCGTGCGGCCCTCGATGGGCACCGTCGGCGACGCGTACGACAACGCGATGTGCGAGAGCTTCTTCGGCACGCTCGAGTGCGAGCTGCTCGACCGTCGCAGCTTCCGCTCGCAGGTCGAGGCGCGCATGGCCGTGTTCGATTACCTCGAAGGTTTCTACAACCCGCGCCGTCGTCACTCGGCGCTCGACTACAAGTCACCGATGGAGTACGAGAAGCGTCACGCGCTCGCCGCGTGAACGTTAGTCCCAACCTGTCCACCGAACCGGGGCAACTTCA
>JBMOLI010000033.1:0-1255 GCA_049325515.1 Actinomycetota bacterium
CGAGTCCCGGCTCGAGCGCTTCGTATGGCCAGCGATCGGCGAGAAGCCGCTGGGCGGCGTCCGGCCCGCCGACGTGCTCGCGATCATCGAGGACTTGAGAGGAACGCCGAAGACGGCGGAGGGCGTCAGGCAACACATCCAGCAGATCTACAACTACGCGATCCAGAAGTTGCTCGTCGAGGTCAACCCGGCCTTGCCACTGCGAGGCGTCATCGAGGTGCCTGCTGCTGAGCACCACCGGCATCTGACCGAGCCAGAACTGGGAGCCTTCTGGCGGTCGGTGGCTAAACAAGGCGCGCACTTCGTGACCATCGCTGCCACCCGGATGCTCATGTACACGATGTGCCGCAAGTCAGAGGTGCTGCGAGCCCGGTGGCGCGAGTTCGACCTCGAGCGGGCCCAGTGGGACATCCCGGCCGAGCGTATGAAGATGAAGGCGCCGCACCGTGTCTACCTTTCCCGACAGGCACTCGAACTCCTCGGGCTGCTGAAGGCATTCGGCTCGGAGCCGCAGGCCTACGTGTTCCCGTCGGTTCTTAGTGCCGCGGTGCCGCTCGGCGACGCTACGCTGAACCACTTCTTCAAGCGACTCGACTTCGGCGTTCCGGACTTCTCGCCCCATGGGACCAGAGGCACGGCAGCGACCTTGCTTCGTGAGCATGGATTCAGCCGCGAGGTAGTCGAGCTGCTACTGGCGCATGCCGAGCGAAACAAGGTGACGGCCGCGTATCACCATCACGAGATGGCTGACGAGCGGCGGCGCGCGCTCCAGTACCTCGCCGATCAAGTTGATCGACTCGCCATGGCTGGCTCAGCACCTCCGGTGTCTTCGCACGACCTTCCTGGTCCGACTGCGGTTGCCCCCATCGGTCGGCTCAGCCTTGCAGATCGGAACGACTCGGCTAGGCGGCGCGGCTAGATGTGCTGGCACTCGCAGCAAGGTGGGAGTACGCTAGCGCGGTCGGGGGTGCGTGACATGCGGTGGGCTCGTTTCATCGGCGTGGTTTGTCTGGGAGCTCTGCTCGGCGTGGTTGCAGCGCTGGAGGACGACACGTCTACGAAGGTTGGCATGGCGCTCGTGGGCGCATTGTTCGCGACGCCGATTGCCTCCATAGTGGCTCGCAGTCGAGGGTCGAACCCTCACGTCGGTGAACCAGGGCATTCCATGGACGGCGCAGGCTCGACGTCACCTAGTGCCCTCGCGCGAAACTACTGGCGTGACCGAGGCCATCCCCCGTACATGAAGCCCTCTGAT
>JBMOLI010000034.1:0-1207 GCA_049325515.1 Actinomycetota bacterium
GTCGAGGAATGACGAATTCGATTGACAGATCCTGAGCGCACGCGAGCTGCACGAGCGGGGACCGCGATGAAACGTGCGCGAGGAGCGCACAGAATCGCGCAGGCGCGACGAAAACGGTCGCGAGGTCGTCGCGCGATTTCGGAAGCGTCCTCGTCGTTCTGAGCGCATTCTGCGACCTCGAATTTGTGCGTGTTATGTCGAGTCATGCGCGCGTTCACGCTCGACCATCTTTCCGACGATAACCTGCTCGCCGGTCTCGCCGCGCTCGTCGCGACCGATCGACAGACCACGGCGGCGATGCTCGCGCATCTTGCCGAGGTGGAGGCGCGGGGCCTGTACCGGCCCGCGGCATGTTCGTCGATGCACGCGTACTGCGTGCGCGTGCTGCGTCTTTCGGAGGACGCGGCGAGCAAGCGACTGCGCGCTGCCCGCGTAGCGCGGCAGTGGCCGCAGATCTTCGAGGCGGTCGCCGACGGGCGCTTGCATCTGAGCGCGGTGGTGATGCTCGCGCCCCACTTCAAGGACGCGAACGTGGACGAGCTCGTCGCTGCGGCGGCGTATCGCACGAAGGTCGAGATCGAGATGCTCGTCGCGACACTTGCCCCGCAGCCGGATCTTCCGGCGGCCGTCGTGCCGCTCGATCCTATGGGTGGCGCGGAGCAGGCGAATCCATCCGCCCCGGGGCGGATCCCACCCGCCCTGGGGCGACCGCCGGCGCCGGTCGCCACGCGGGTGAAGCCACTCGCGCCGGAACGGTTCGGGCTGCAGGTCACCATCAGTCAGGAGACCCACGAAAAGCTCGAGCGGGCCCAGGCCCTCCTGCGCCATCGCAATCCGCGGGGCGATCTGGCCGAGGTGATCGACCGGGCGCTCGACGCCTTGCTGATCACGCTCGAGCGGGAGAAGTTCGGGGCGACGTCGCGGCCACGAGCGGCGAAGCCGCGGGCGGATGATGCGGATCCGCGATACGTCTCCCGCGAGGTCCGGCGCAGCGTGCACGCCCGCGACGGCGAGCAGTGCTCGTTCGTGAGTGCCGACGGCGTGCGCTGCACCGAGCGCGGGTTTCTGGAATTCGATCACTCGACGCCGGTTGCCCTCGGTGGCCAGCCGACCGCCGATGGGACAAGGCTCCTGTGCCACGCGCATAACCAGTACGAGGCCGAGCGGCGCCTCGGGGCCGACTTCATGCGCGCCAAGCGCAGGGAGG
>JBMOLI010000035.1:0-1121 GCA_049325515.1 Actinomycetota bacterium
CGATGGCCATACTGTTCGCACCTTGTCCGGCCATCGGCCGGTCCTCATCGCGAGGAGGTGCCCATCGCGCAAGCGATGGCGTTTGCGGTCGTGACCCGCACAAGAATCCGTGCGCTGCCTTCGGGCAGTGCCATCCACCCCAACCGGGCAACAGCCCGGTGGCTGGTGCCCTCATCCAACGGAGAGCACCATGTCATCCACTCAGGCCCTCCCTGCGGAGGCTCCCTGGATCCCTCCCGGTGTGATTCGCCTCGTCCGGCTCAAGCGCGAAGGCGCCTTGGGTCGCGGTGACCTGGTGGCCACGCGCCGCCTCGGAACCTGCGAGGTCGTCTCGATCGCGTCCCCGCACTCGCTCACGGTGCGCGCGCTGGACAACCACACCCACTACCGCATCAGCGGCATCGACTTCGGCACGGGCGCCCGCCTGCGCGAAGTCTGACCACGCACGCGGCCCAAGCCGCATTCAACCCCCGAGGGATCACTGGCCCTCGGGGGGCCGGTGTTCCCTCTTCCATCAAGAGGTCCACACCATGAATCTCACCCTCCTGGATCGCGATCAACTCGAAGCGATCCTGCTGAATCCGTCCAGCGAAGCGGCACAGCCGCTCGTCTGCTCCGACAACGCCGTCGTGGCCTACCTCCCGGTGCCCGCCACCGCGCGCGACGGGCGACTGCGGCACGTGCTCGCCGCGGCTCACGAACTGCTCACGCGCATCGCAGCCGAGGCGATCAGGGGTCGCTCGCTGATCGACTCACCCACGGTCATGAAGGACTTCCTGCGGGTGTACTTCGCCGGAGCGGAGCGCGAGACCTTCGTCGTGGTCTTCCTCGACGCGAGCCATCGCGTCATCGAAGTCGAAGAACTGTTCGCCGGCACGCTGACGCAGACCTCGGTCTATCCGCGGGAGGTGGTCAAGCGCGCGCTGCACTTCAATGCTGCAGCCGTGTGCTTCAGCCACGTGCATCCGTCGTCGCAGACGGAGCCGAGCCGGGCCGACGAGGCACTCACCAGCGCGCTGCGCCAGGCGCTGTCGCTGATCGACGTGCGGGTCATCGACCACATCATCGTCGCAGCCAACGGCAGTTCTCTGACCTCGATGGCGGAGCGTGGACTGCTGTGA
>JBMOLI010000036.1:0-290811 GCA_049325515.1 Actinomycetota bacterium
TTCGAGCGGCCCTCGCCCACCACAGCAGCCACCACCAACCGCGCCATCGACACGATCCACACCCCCTGCTTCGAGGTGTGCACGATGTCTCGCGACAGCTGCGAACGATGTCCTGAACTCGATCACTACCCCCGCCACCAACGAAACGGCAGGTCAGAGGCCCTCTCCGAGTTCGGGGAGGGCCTCTCTGCTGTCCAGGGTCGAGTCGCTTGTCACGGTCTTGTCACGGTGCACTCGGATCGAATGTTGCCTCCGAAACCCGACGGTCACTCGCCGGCATCGAAGTCCCCAGGGTCCTCTGCGGCGACGAGGTAGTACGCAGCTGTGGCGTCGCCCTCGTCGGGTCGCAGCGACAAGCCGGCGCTGGCGAGCCAATCCAGAACGTCGACCGCTGTGACGGCCTCCTCCAGGTCAGCAGCCATCGCATCAGCGAGCCGCTGCGCCATCGCGGCCACGTTGTCCTGGTCGGCCACGAGCTAACGGTAGCCACGCACTTGTCGCGGGGCTGTCCTCGCCCTCGCTCGTCACGGGAGGTCACGTCGATGGGCTCGGCTCGAACCTCGCGCCGTGCCTTACACCTGTCGCTGGCGAGACGTTCGGTGTGTCTACCCACGCGACGCCTAGCTGTAGCGAGCGCGAGGACTTGCAGGATGTCGGCCAACTCCTAGAGCAGCTTGCCTCCGCTACCGGCTCGCGCAGCTCTTCCCGTGGTCGAGCGTCGAACAGGCGCGCGAGCGCGTCTGTTCTCAGCTCAGATCCGAGTCATACGGCTAGGAGCACGAACCCCACTGGCAGTTGTGCGCGGACTTCGGCTTGCCGTTCTTCTCGGCCTCCTTGCACCACGCGCACTTCGACTTCCGCTCCTTCTCACACGCACACGCCATTGGTTGCCCCCTTCGACTTGGCCGTCAGGTCGACGGCAGGTACTGAAGTACAAGACGCCGTAGATCATCGGCGTCCACTGGCTTAGCGACGAACGCAGCAGCACCGAGGTCACGCGACCGCCACTCTGTCGCCTCGTCCGAGGCGGCGGTGAGCATCACCACTGGAACCTCGAACTTCTCACGAAGGTCGATGAGGATGTCCAGGCCGCTGTGTCCGCCCAAGCTCACGTCCAGCAAGACGAGGTCGGGCGGACGCGCCGTCGCCGCCTCGAGAGCCGTCTCCGCATCGCAGGCTTCGTCCACAACGCAGTCATCACCGAGTCCGACGGCCACGAACCCGCGGACTGTCCTGTCGTCGTCGACGATGAGTACCCGAGGCCGGTTCAAGTCCTCCATGTCTTTGTCTCGCCTGTCTTGTCGAGCACTGCGCCCAGCTGCGCCCAGAGAACCTCGACATCTTGCTCGGCCGCCGCCGCCAATGCGCTTGTGAGTCGCCGGAGCGCCGTGGCGGAAGGTGCGGACACATCGTTTTCGTAGTTCGACACCGCGCCGGCTGAGAGCTCGGCGATCGCAGCGAGGTCATCCCGGCTCAGTGACGCCCGATGGCGAAGCAGTCGGAGGGCTTCACCGAGTGTCGATGGCTCTCGCGGCGGTGGAGCCGCCCGCCTCTTGGTGGCTGTGGGTGACACGTCAGAGCGACCGTAAGCGGACCATGACGAGCCGTCAAGATATTGACGGACCTTGATTCCATTCGTACAGTCGACCAGCGAAGGGCGATGGCGGCGGGGAGCCACCCGCGCGGACGGGGAGGACATGCACTTGAAGGCGAACTACACCGAGTTCGAAACGAAACTCGGCGTCCAGGATTGCGGCGCGATCTTCCGGCAGGCAGTGGATAAGCGGCCCTTGAAGCTGAAGGCGTTCCGGTTCCAGTACTTCACCCCCTCACGGGACGAGGACCCCTTCGCGTCGCTGGACGGGTCGGTTCAGCCCGACTTCGAGGTCGGCACGGGGTACAAGATGGCTGAGCTCTACGGCACCGTCGTTATGAGCTGCTTGTCCCGTGACAATGGCGGGACTCTCGTGTCCCTTCGGAGCGCGGGCAACATGCGCGGCCGTGTGACGACGAACAGCTTGGTCAAGCATGTGCTGGGCAAGTTCCAGGAGCGCGACGGATCGATCGTCGCGGACACCGGCAGCGGTCGCATCTAGTCGGCGTTCATGGCCTTCTTCAAGCAGAAGCCCCTGCCGGCGACCTCGTACGGGTATCTGCCGCCGTCCGGCGCTACTGCGCACGGTTGGAAGTGCACCAACTTCGACTGTGGCGTGTCAGAGCACGAGCCGGTACGTCGATGGCCGAAGCCGTGCAGCCAGTGCAGCGCCCCGACGGATCCCCTGTTTGACCAACCATGGGAGCACGAGGCGGACGGCGTCGAGTTGCAGTGGCTGATCCGCAACCATCCCGAGCGCGGCGGGGGTTTCCACCAGGATCAGTGGCAGATCTGGCAGTTCAAGGACGCCATCCTGCGCGGTGATCGCGCCGCGGCTGCTGAAGCGCGGTCCAGCGCACGAGCGCACGCGGTCGACCGCATGCAGAACGACACGTGGTGGGGTCCCGGGGAGATCTTCTTCCAACTCGTTTGGCACGAGCTCGAAGTCGACCTCGACTGGGCGGCCGACGATCTTCTGTTCTGGCTCGGCGTCTCGAGTACCGAAGACGTCGAGAACAACAACACGAATCGGACGAACAGCCGCCAGGTCATTGACATCACCTCGCGTTTCCTTGCGGCCGGCGGGAGGTCGCACGCACGAACTCCTGAGATCAAAGCGGCGTGCCTGAAGATTGCAGAGGACGCGTTCCAGATCCTCAACCGGGAGCAGCAGGAGACCGTCGCTCAGTTGGCGCGCGCCTAGGACCACGATGCCGTTCTGGAACCGCAAGGCGGTAGCTGCTGATCGCATCTCCTCGGAGGCGCTCGCGGACTTCGGCCGCTTCGAGTTCCTCGGGCGCGAGCAGAGCGGAGTGTTCGATGCCTACGCGCTCGTCTCGGATCTCGTCTCTCTGTCGTATCCGCCAGACGGACCCGGTTTTCAGGCGGTAGTCGCCGAGCTGCGACGGCACGCCCAGAAAGGCGAGTGGGAGAAGGTAGGCGCCTGGAAGTACGTGCGCGAGTTCCTCTCCGATTCGGATGACGTTGGTGACCTTATCGACGGCGGCCTTCTCGCGATCCATCGCATGCGCGTGACGAACCTGTCGATACATCTCGCTCCGATCGACACACCGCGCTACACCGAGCTGACGGGCGGCCCTCCCCCGAACGACGGATTCTTCGGGCCGCCGGTCTTCGACTCAGACTTCGGCCCAACGCGGCAGTACTACTTTGACCACGCGATCAGCACCGCCGCTGCGCGTCAGATCAGTCGAGTGCCGGCGGCGGCAGGGGTCGAACCCGGTCCGATCGACGCTTCGGTCCGGGCGATGTGGGACTTCGGCATGCTCGTGTATCGCGGTCCCCTCGTCGTAGCGCCCGACATCTCCTTCGAGCCGAACGTGGTGAAGCCCGCAGTCGAAGCGGCGACGGGAGTTGATCACCAGATCTTCGCTGAGCGTCTCGTGGACGCGGCTCTTGATCGCGAGTCGGTCTGCTTCGGCCCCTGGACAGCCATCGGAGCTGCCCGATTCATCGAGGACTATCTGGATCGTGACGTCGCTGAGTCGGACGCTTGCACTCGAGCCATCGACTGCGGGCTCACCCAACTGGTTCAGATGGGCATCGTCGGCGTAGGCATGACGCCCGAGTTGTTGACGCCGCGGCAACGGGAGCGGCTCTCGGCGATCGGGTCCTAGCGCATGGCCGACCCAATCCGGCCAGCGGCACCCGCAGTAGCCGATGTGCTTATGCGGCGGCTCGTGAACCTGATGTCTCGGCTGAACGCCGTGTGCGCGGAGGACGCAGCCGAACTGGCTCGGCTGCGCGAGAAGCGCCAGGTCGACGTCGCGGCGGCTGAACGGTCGACGCGTGCACATACAGAGCAGGCGATCGCGGCGGCTCACGACCTTGCCAGCTCCAAATCGCTCGGCGGCCGGCTGCGTGCAGAGCTGGCGACTGCTGTCGAGGTGGTACACCAGGACCCGGGGAACGCTCCTGCGTCGCTTGACGAAGCCATCGCCGAGTGGGCTCGCATCGCACCGGCTGCTGAGCGCCGCGTGCGCGAATTTCGGCAGGCCCACGAGGCATGGCAGCAGCGCCTTCTGAAGCGCGCCAAGTCGGCACCGACTGTGGACTCAGCGCTGTGGCGCGATCTCGACCGGCTCGACCTCATCCACCGATCCCTTCCAGCGCTCACGCAGTCGTTGATCGCAGGTGAGATTCAGGCGGCTTCAGGTGCGGCCGACGTCGTCCTGGCCGCTGAGGAACAGCGCCAACAGGCTGGTCAGGCTCACCTGGCGGAGGAACTCAAAGGGGTCTTGGCCGACGTCGAGCGTGAGCTCAGCCGGCCGGCGGCGCGCTGGTCCGACCCGAGGTGGGATGCACCAGCGCCAGCCGCAAGTGTCGAGCGGCTGATCCGTCTCGGGGAACTCATCGGTGACCTGCCGCCGGCGCTCGGCGTCGAAGCCGTGCCAGCGCTGGTCGAGTTCCCTCTCAAGACCGGGATCGCCGTTCGCTCGAGCGTGGCCGCTCGCCCCGAGGCATTCGGCCTCCTGAAGGCGATCATGCTCCGTCTCTTGGCGGCCGTCCCGCCTGGATCGCTTCAACTCAAGGTCATCGACCCCGTCGCGCTCGGTCAGTCGGTGGCAGAGTTCCGCCACTTGGCCGAGTACGACGAGCGCCTCGTCGACGAGAAGACGTGGACGTCAGAGCGCGACATCGAACGACTGCTCGATGGCCTGACCGACCACATCGAGGTCGTCATCTCGCAGTACCTGAAGGGGCAGTTCGAGACGATCGACGAGTACAACGAGCACGCGGGAGAAGTCGCACAGCCGTACCGCGCCCTCGTGGTGTTCGACTTCCCACACGGCTTCTCAGATCGTGCGGCTCGACAGCTGATCAGCCTCTCAGAGAATGGCCCCCGGTGCGGCGTCTACACGGTCCTGCACTACAGCGACGATGCGGCAGCCGGCGTCCGATCCGAAGTCTCTGCGGATCGAATCGCTCGGGACATGCACCGGATCACCCTGGGCGAGGACGGCTGGCAGCTCGACCTCCCCGACCCCGTCGGACACGTCGGACTGCGGCTGTTCCCGGACCAAGCGCCGCCAATCGTCTTCGACGAGGCTGGCCAGCCAGAGACTGGATGCGCCCGACTCCTCGCTGCCGTCGGCGCCACCGCGAGGGCCGGTCACGAGCGGCCGACGGCGGTGACGCTGAGCTCCTTGTTGCCCGTCCTGCAACGCACCCGTATGGGTGTCCTGCCGGACTTCAATGGGAGTCACACGAACTTCAGTAGTGACCCGGCAACTTGGTGGCGAGCATCAACAGCGGCATCAGCCGTCGCACCGCTCGGTCGAAGCGGTGCACAGCAAGTCGCTTCACTCCACTTCTCTTCAACCGACATCGCAGGTGGCGCGATCATGGTCGGGCTCCCGCGGTCGGGTAAGACCACTTCACTCCACGCCGTCATCATGACGATGGCGATGCTCTACTCGCCAGAGGAACTCGAGCTCTACCTCGTCGACGCGAAGCACGGAGTGGAGTTCAAGACGTACGAGCACCTTCCACATGCGCGGATGGTTTCCATCCACAGCGATCGCGAGTTCTCTCTCGCGATCCTGAAGTCACTTGACGCCGAGATCCGACGACGCGCGGAAGTCATGAAGGCTGAAGGATCGGGGCGCGCCAACATCACTGAGTTCCGCGCAGCGACCGGCGAGCGTCTTTCGCGGATCGTGCTCATCATGGACGAGTTCCACGAGCTCTTCGAAGAGCCAGATCGGATTGGTCAAGAGGCGTTCGCCGCGTTCAGCAACATCGTCAGGATGGGGCCGTTCTCGGGCGTCCACGTAGTCGTTGCGTCCCAGACGCTGTCCAGCATGCCGGCCATGGACCGTCCGACTCTCATGCTGCTCCCGCAGCGCGTCGCGTTCACATGCACCGAGTACGACGCAGAGATCCTGATGGGAGCGACCAACCACGCAGCGCTTCGGCTGTCCAAGACGGGTGAAGGGCTATTCAACCCGGCGCGCGGTGAAGAGTCTCGCAACCAGCTGTTCCAGGGGTTGCACATCCCGAGCGATGAACGCACGGCTCTGCTCAAGGAACTCGCCGACAAGGCGCGTCAGACCGGTTGGACCCGTCTACCCCGGGTCTTCGATGGCGACGCCGTCGTGGACCGGCCACCGCCGGCCATCGCAGCGGGTGCCGTAGCGGGCAAGAAGCTGACGATCGACATGGGTGAGCCGTTCAGCCTCGAGGACACCGAGAAGGTTGCGGTGCGGCGGACGCGTGGTGGCAATCTGCTCCTTCTTGGCAATGAGATGGGGAGTGGCGACCGCGCCCTTCTAGGTGCTCTGCACTCGTGCCTCCTTGCCGCTCGCGGGCAAGGGCTGCCGACGACCGTCATCGACTTCGCCGGTGACGACGACGATGACGACATAGGGTCGCCGCTCGTAGACGTCGTCGAGGCGCTTCCCGCGACATACGTCCGGTCGGTGGGAGCATCCGCCCAGCTCGCAGAAGTCTCGGAGCGAGTTGCCGCCCGAACTGCAAGCGCGGACTACAAGTCACCCAGCGAGTTGGTTGTCATCGTCGGCCTCGAGCGCGCACGCGTACTGCAGCCGGTTGACCCATATGCGATTGACGACGGACCATCGGACAGTTCCGCTCTGCTCGCGGTGCTGCAAGGCGGCCCCGAAGTCGGCATCCACACCGTCCTGCAGGCAGACCGAGCGAGAACGCTGGAGGCACGGCTTGGGCCGGATGCCATGGCCGAGTTCGGACTGCGCGTTGGCGGCTCCTGCACGGATCAAGCGGACCTTTCCGCCATCTGTGGTCAGTACGGAGACGTGCCGCCCCTGCGGCACGGGCAACTGCTCCTCAGCGATCTGACACGCGGGACTGCGAGGCGCCTGCGTGGCTTCGCCGCCGTGCGCGACGTACAAGCCCTTGCCGGCAGGACAGGAGACGAGTGAGCACCGACGGAGTCAACGCAAGCCCGGGGGACGTCAAGAAGCTGGCGGCCGCGCTGACGAAGTACCAGCGCGACGTAGGCGCCGCGGGCAAGGCAGTTCAGGGCGCACTCAACAGTGCCAACTGGCATGACCGCCAAAAGGATCAGTTCGACGCTCGATATCGCGACCTACAGAAGACCCTCGATCGATTCATGTCGACCCAGGTTCAGGAGATGGTCAAGTCCCTCAACGAACTGGCGCGGCGACTCGAAGAGATCCGCTCCATGAGGATGTGACCATGGCGTTCGCTCAACCTCTTCACGACCTTCAGCGGGCTCTGGCCGCCCTGCGGCACGTCGCAACTGAGGCGACGGGCTGGTCGGACCAGCAACGACAACGATTCGACCAACAGCGCATCCAGCCGCTCGAGCAGGCGGGTGATGTCCTCGCCGTAGCTCTGCGCAGCGCCGACGAATCGATCGCACGAGCTCAGGGCGCTCTGCGCGGTGACCCCTAGACGCGCCCGTGGGATCTCCGAACTAGAGCCTTCACGAAGGGACCGCCCGTGTACTCAGGCGACAAGTACCAGTACTGCAACAACCGCTCTTGCAAGAAGAAGACAAAGTGGGTTCGCTGCCCGCGGTGCAATGGAAAGGGCAGCGGGCAGATGTCGCAGTGCGGCAACAGGTGCGACGGCGGCTACAAGTGCGAGAACGGCGTCCGAGACCACTGGCACTAGGCCGCAGGGGGCATCGGTGGGAGCACCGCAATGAGCGACCTCGTAGTCGCTGAGACCGCAGCGGTACAGGCGCTTCAGCGAGGCGTCGCCGCGTACGCAGCCGCCCTTCAAACACTGTCGAGCACAATCGGGCAAGAGATGCGCCGGGTCGAAGGGGCGACCAGGGATGCTGTCGACCAGCACAGACGCCGTCTGCGCCAAGCAGAGATCGAGCTCGAAAGGGCATTGGAAGCCCTACGCCGCGCCAGCGACGAGGGGCGGGCCGCGTGCGCCGCCGCGCTTCGTACCGCGCAAGCCAGCGTCGCCGCCGCGCGCCAACGCCTTGAGAATGCACAGCGGGCTGAGCGCCACGTAGCGGTCGCACTTCACGAGTTGGGACGTGTGGTCTCAGTGGCAGAGGGCGCTGTCGCTGACCAATCGTCCGCGGCGGCAGCCGCACTGCTCGAACTTGAGGAGCGACTATCGGCGATCACCGGCGCGCGTCGTCTGACTACGGCCGATCGAGGCGCGCTGAGCGATATCACCGGGATGGGCCACCAGAGCTTGAATCGAACGCTCAGCGCAGGATCCATCGCTGAGGTTTCAGCGGTGGCCGCACGGACAAATGCCGTGTCGCATGCGCTTGCCAAGCTCCCTGTCCACGAGGGGACTGTGTTGCGCGGCTCAGCCGGCAACCTCACGGAGGCGCAGATTGCTCAGTACGAGCCTGGCGATATCCGCGTCGAAGATCGCTTCGTCCATGCGAGCGTCGACCCTGAGGTCGCGGACGGTCGATTCCATGGCAACGTCGTTTGGGCGATCGACTCAAAGAAGGGACGCCGGGTCGAGTCGCACTCCGAGGTGCCATCGGAACGGGAAGTGATGTTCGACAAGTTCACTCGGTTTGAGGTGCTCGCGAAGGACCGCATCGAGGGAACCGGGCAGTGGCTGATCTACATGCGCGAGCTCTGAAGTCGTAGCGACGTCTGTAACCGGAGGACATGGTGGCCCTATTTCGAAAGAAGCAACCGCCGACGACGTTCAACATGCCGCCGCCGCCCGCAGACGACGGCCCGTGGCGACCGGAGGTCGTCCCATCGGCAGTCGATTGGCGTGACGTCGAAGCGATAAAGGCCGAATGGTCGCTCGCGGACTCCGACATCGACCAGGACTTGCTCGGATGGCGGAACGGCATGCGCATGGCACTACAGGACGAGGTGCCTGGCCAGCGCTTCAACGAGGCTGAGTACATCACGCGGGGCCTGCGCTACCGGCTCTACGGCCCAAGCCCCCTGACTGATGACGAAGCCGCTGAGTCCATTCGACTCGTGCTGCTGCAGCTCCACCGCGCGCCAGTGGCAATCATGGAGATGATGGCCGAGTTCGTGCCACGTCTCGTCCGTCTCGCCCTGGCGATCATGCGCGAGCGCGGATGGCAGCCGACCGAGCTAGGCGGCACCGGTCGCATACCCGTCGACCTCAACACGCCGATCATCCTCAGTGCGATCGCTACCACAGCGGCACCCGATGGTGATCATCTCCGCTACTTCTTCAGTAGGTGAGCCTCCTGCAGCGTTGGCTGCATCAGTCGGAACCGATGGTGGCGCAGCAGACGCCCAGACACGTCAACTAGGAGATCGATGGGATTCTTCAGGAGAGACAGGGGAGCCCGTGCGGCCGAAGCAGCGCGTCGGGAGTCCGAGTCCGCCGTTGCCGCGCGAGATGCGATGTTCAGCTTCGATACGAGCGGCCCTGAGAAGGCGACCGACGAGGCGCGACAAGCGCTGCAGAGCGGCGACAGTGGACATGCGTTCGAACGCAGCGTCAAGGCCGTAGACCGCTTACATGACTTCTATGTGTTCGAACGATTCACGCATCGTCAGCCATCGCCGACTGACGAGCCGATAGTTGCCACTCTCATCGAGAGCCTGGAGCGACTTCGCGAAGATCATCCGAATGCGTCGGTCAGAGACGGCGTCATGGAAGCGACGCACCGCCTACGGACGATTTCGACAGCGATCGACGATGTCGGTGGCGACTCGACCCGATACCGCCGAGGCCTCGATGATCTGGCGCGACTGGCGCCCGATGTCGACGTGAGCGGGGTGTTCTGGCACTAGCCGGTGCAGGAGAACTCTAGGGAGGAAGCCATCTTTAGGCGACGCAATAACTCACCGGACAAGCCGTTCTGGGAGATCCCTCCATTCCGAACAGCGGACCCACGCGTGCTGCATCAACACGGCATCAAGTGCGTCACCCAGTCGGACGGGGCCGGGATGATCTCGACCGGCTGGACACTGTGGGATGTCTGGGGCCTGGTGGAACACCAGGCGTGGGACTTCATCTACGACGGGTACCAGAACTGGAGCAGCGCTGGCGCACCCGCCGCTGAGCGCCTTCGGTTCGTCCGCGCCGTGTTCGACCGACTCCAGTCAATCCAACCCGAAGTAGCCCCCACGGCCGAGCTGTCGTCACTATCCCCTGCGGTGGTGTCGCCCGCGAGTCGGTACTACGGCTCGCGCTGTTGGGCTGCATCAGAGTTGCTGGAACAGGCAGAAGCCACCGGCACGCTCACTCCGGAGCTGGCGACCGAGATCTATGAATCGCTTGCGAGGGTTCACGAAGGATTCATGCCGCCGCGCACTCGACAGCACTTCGAGGCACTGGCAGCAACGCGGGGGTCGCAGCCACAGCACCCGGGCGCGTAGCGACGCCGAGGTAGCGTCAGAGCGTGGGTATCGAGACATACGAGGCAGCGCTGACTGGCGAGAAGGCAGTCAAGGGCGAGCGCGAGGCCGCAGCAACTCTGATCGAAGGCGACGAAGTACTGATCCGACGCTTCTGGGGGTTCAAGCTCGATGATGAGAGTGGCACCGTGGCGGAGTACGGCGTCGCCCTCATCGTCACCGATCGCCAGCTCCTCATGCTCAAGGAAGGCGGGCTTCTGAAGAAGAAGTTCAAGACTTGGGCGGTCCGCTACGAACAACTGAAGGAGAACATCGCGCGATCCGAGTTCTCTGCTGTACCTGGCTCGAAGCCCTACTACCTGACGGGGTTCGCCCGACTGCGTGCCGACACCGCGTGTATGGCGACCTTCTTCGAGGAACGGGATCGCGATGCGTTCGCCGCAGTGCTGCAGGCCGCTATCGACGCGCAGAGGAACGGCCACACGATGTCAGCGTCGGATCTAGAGCAGGCTCGGAGTCTGCTGCGATAGGAGCGTCACTCGTGGGCAGCGCTCATGCACAACTGCTGCGGCTCTGCCTGTCCGTGTCCTGCTTTGCGAGCTCTAGATCTCTGCCGCAGTGATCTTCTCTGGCCACGGGCCCAGTGATGTCGCGTCGATTGCGTCCTTCACGATCTGGCTGTCGTTGCCGTACAGCCGCGCGAGCCGTTGGAGCTGGCGAACGATCGGGGTCCGGTCCTTCTCGGTGCCGTTGTACGCCCACTCCTTGAAGACCCGCACGAGCTTCTGTCCGGCTGCGGCTTCCGCATCCGCGTCGTGGTCGTCCCTAGCGATGAAGAGCTCGCACCACGTGAGGAAGTGGCGGGCGTACTGATCCACATCTGCGTGACGGAGAACTTCCGCGGCCTGGCGGTACATGGCTGGGTCGTCGTTGTTGCGTTGCGCGGCCTTGTGGAGCTCCTGCCCTAGGAGGCTTGCTGCCCGAGGGTCGGACGGGTCGATCTCGAACGCACGCTGCGCCAGGACCGACGACGCCTCCGCGTACACGGTCTCGTTCGCGGCCCGGGCTGCGGTGTGGCGAAGCTCGTTCGCTTCGACCCTGGGGTCCCCAGTCTGATGACGAGTCAACTCGGCGGCGTATCGCCAGATCACGAGCGCGCCGGCCGGGTCGAACTCGAACACCCGAGCCCCGACGGTCTTCACAGCGCCGATCTGTTTGGACACGTCCCCGCGTCCCATCGCGTCCGCGACGAGCTTCGCATCGACTTGCCGATCCGGCGATGCCTGCGGCATCTCAAGCGCCTGCGCGACCAACGTGGCGATGACATCGGAACGGTTCCGGCCTGGCTCAGCAGCGAGCTCATCGACCCGGCGCAAGACCACCTCCGGCAAGCGGACGGTGATCTGGCCGGGGCGCGCTCGGGACTCGGTCGGTTCCGACATGCACCAACCCTACCGCATTGCAGTGGGCCATCTGCACTGCACCCACGCCCGGCGCCGGATGGAGGAGAGGCAGGGCGCACTTTGGTCATTGTCACGCAGTGCGACCTGTGCGAAGATCCGGTCCGACACGGACCATCCCCTATCGGCCCTGGTTACGGGGCCTGGGACGGCCGTGTGAACCCAAACCTATCGAGAGAAAGGGGCCAAACCGTGCCCAGAAAGCCCGTGTTCCACGTCGTCGTCCTCACGGGCAACGAGCGGCAGGCGAAGCGAGCCGGAGCCATCCAGGCCCTCGTGACCGCCGAGTCCCCCCACCCGATCCGGGTAGAGCTGATCGCCCCGGCCTGGACCCCCAACTGGGGTCGCGTCCTCGCCGAGTTCCGCCGAGCGCTCCGCAACGCGGATGCCGCGGTCATCGGGACGTACATCCCTACCGAGCTCGGACACGCCGCCCGTGCCGAGGTCCGCCGCCTCGACGTCCCCTACATCAGCAGCGACGCGCTTGGCCAGCATGGCATCGCCAACGCCGTCCTCGCGGCGGTCGCGCACACGGGGAAAGCAGCATGAACACGACCCCCGACCCCATCCACGGCGTCTTCGGCGACGTGGTCCCGTTCGCCGAGATCGTCGGCACCGCATCTGCTGCGCAAGCGGAGTGGCACCTCACTGCGGCCCGCGCAGTCCGCCCGATCATCGAGCGCGTCTGGCCGAACGAGTTGGCGAGGACGTCGCTGCAGGCCGCCAGCCGCAGGGCCATCAACGAGCCCGGAGCGTTCAACCAGCTCTCGGGCCACCTGTTTGAGCAGCTCGACGTCCACCGACACACACTCCGCCACCTTCGGGAGCCCGTGAGTAGCCGCTCCGTCCTCGTGCTCTGCGACCATCCGAACGCGAGGGGGTACGACGCGTTCCGTTTCGTCGGCGGCCGGTTCGCCGGCGGAGTGCAGCACAAGATGCGGGCCGGGACCGTCAGGCAGAGCGTCGCGAGCCTGGAGAGCCGGTCGCCGGGGAGTGCGAAGTACGCCACGTTCCGAGTGCCGTCCGACATCGCCTGGCGAACCGAACGGCTCGCCGGAGACCGGACCCGGATCCAGGCGTCCGAGATCAGCCGCAGCGATGTCCACCGTCACCTCAAGACCGGTGCCGACCAGCTCACGCGTTACGGGCCAGGTGCGACCAGCCGCGTCCTCCAGACGGCCAAGGCCAGCGGCAAGAGCGCGGCCGCGGCCGTCGCCATCGGCTCGTTGCTCGACTACAGGAAGTGGCGCCGGAAGGAACTGACCGGATCGCACTTCCTCGCACGACGCGGCGTCGACGCGGCCGAAGGTGCCACTGCCACCGCCCTGACATCTGGGGCGGTCGCGGCCACGACCAGCATCGCCACGACGATTGCCGCTGCCGGCGGAACGGGGGCAGTGACAGCGACGGCCGTGCTCACAGCACCGGCCTGGGCGATGCCGCTGGCGGCCGGTGTCGTGGTGGGTGTCGGCGTCCGAGCCGTAGCCAAGCGAGTTCGCCGGCGGGTCGACGCCCGGTTCACCACGTCGGCCACGGTCGACAGCGTGCTGCTTCACGACCTGGACTGGCATCGGCCCCGGCCGTGGGTTCCGGCTGCGGCGGCCATGCTTTGGACGCCGAGCCTGTCGCTCTGGACTCCAAGAATGCGTCTGGGCCTTTGGATGCCATAGGGCCCGCCTCGGCCTCATCGATCCTGGCGATCCGGGATGTTCACTCGCCGGTGTCGTCGTCCTTCGGCTGTGCGTCCGCCCGGCCGAAGATCAGATCGGCGATCTGGTCGGCGGCGCTTTCCTCCAGCGATGGGACGGAGTGCATGTAGATGTCCTGCGTGAAGGCCGTCGTCGAGTGGCCGAGCCGCGTCGACATCACCTTGACCTGGATACCGGCCTCGAGGCCGAGGGTGGCGTGGGTATGTCGAAGGTCGTGAAGACGGATGTACGGGAGGCCGAGCCGACGCACCACGCGTCGGAACGTCTGGCTGTAGAGGTCGGGGTGAACGTAGGTCCCGTTGGGCCGGGTGAAGACGAGGCCGAGATCGGTGTATGCGGGGCCGGCGGCACGCTTCTCCACGAGCTGCCGCTCGCGATGCGCTCGGAGTGCGTCGACTGTCGCAGAGTCGATCGCGATGGTGCGCCGACCGCGAGCGGTCTTGGGCGAGCCCTCGGTGATGGCCCGTCCGCGGCTCGCCGCCTTCGGGTAGGTAGTCCAATAACTATTGGATAGTCTCTGTTTGTGCCTCGCCGTTCCGCCACCGTTGAGTCGGAGGCCCGAGTCGCTCGTTTGACGGAGCTTCTCTTCCGAGGTCTCGCCGACGGCGGAGACACGGTCGCTGCCGTTGCGCGAAGGTCGGGACTTCGGCATGAGACCGTGCGACGGTTGTGGCGGAACCCTGGCGATGCGAAGCGCACGAGCCCTGCGTTCTTCGTCGTCGCAGCCATCGCCCGGGCTCGTGGCGTCTCGCTCGACCATCTCGCCAATGAGACTCTCGGACCGCTCGGCGAAGAGCCGGCACAATGACCGACAGCTCGAAGCTCTCGCAGCCCTGCGGGCACGGCACATCGCGCGGTGAGCCCGCCGCGCGGCGAGCTGCGGCCGCGGCCGTGCGGGCGCTCACATCTCTTCCGGTCGTGGACCTCACCATGGACGGCGTCTCGATGCTGGCGGCCTTCCAGCCCGACGATCATGAGCACCGCAGGCGGACCGCGCTAGGCGTTGGCGCGGTGACGTCGACCGGATTACTTCATGGCCTCTGGCTGCTGCCTTCGGGTCTTCCGGTTCCGTTTGCCGAAGTGCCAGATCACAAGCGGCGGCACCTCGATGCCGCGCCAAATCTCGTTGACGTCACCGACGCCGGCTACCAGCGCTCGTACTCGCCGCCTGGTGTCGTGCGAGCGGTGGCCTTTGGAGGCTCCAAGATCGGCCGCGCACTACAACGGGCAGCGAGGTTCACCCCCATCGTCCAACGCTTCGTCTACAGCGAAGGACCTATGAGACCCTCTCTGGCTCGGGCGACGGAGGCTGTGGAGGCAGGCGTCGGCCTGTTCGAGTGCGTTGCTGGCCACGCACGGCTTCTCGTAGAGCCGTCCCCAGCCGAGGTCGGGGTGCCAGCGGTGTATCGCTGGTGGATCGCCGAACTCGCCTACGAGAGATGGATCTACGAGAGAACCCAGCCCGTGAGTTGAGCCTTCGGGTTCTCTGGACCCTTGAACCCGGCCAGCCCGTAACGAGCCGCAGCCGCCCGGCACTCCTTCAGGAACTCCATCGCTCGGTCGTCAGGGTCGGCGTCGAGGACGTAGTCGGCAAAGTCAGCCAGGGCAACCATGTTGTGCCACGTCGCGTCGAGGTCGGCGTCCAGGAAGCGGGCGAGGGACGCTCCGTTGCAGCACCGAAGCCGACAGGTGATTTCGGCTCCGGCTGCGCTCCAGCCCGCGATCTCGCTCGCCCGGAACCAATCGATTAGCTGACGGACGAACACCCGGGACGATCGACCGGGGGCGCTTCGCGGCTTCATTGCACTCGTAGCGAAGTGTCGGTTTGTCGTGCTCAAACCGATCGACGCGTGGTCGGCGCCGAAGGCAACTGCCCCGATCGCGCCATGGTCACACCGAAGAAGGCTGAGATGCGGCACTCGAAGGGCCAGCCAGCGCAGGCTAGCGACGGCGCCGCCAAGCGAGAGAGGGTCGGCGGGGTGTCCGAGTACCAGCGCGACGGGGCGGTCTGCGGACCGCAGAACGTCAGTGAGGATCTCGACTCGCTTCGCGAGCCAGCGAGCGTCGAGGGCCAGCAGCATCGTCGCATCGAGGTCCGCGGAGATCCTCGCCTGTTCCTTGACGGCTTCGACGAGCCCGGCATGGTCATCCTTGTCCCACGGCACGAAGAGCCCCGGCAGGAGCGCGCGATCCGCCCCAGCGGCCAGCTGGTCTGACAACCATCTTGTGATCGGCGGGAGCGTGGAGCCCTTGTACCCCGTGCCGTCGAACAGAACGGGGCGGTCGAATCCAGACTGTCGAAGCTTCCGCACCTCCGACGGTCCCTTCGGTCCAGCGACGGTAACGGCATCAGCCAGTTCGGCACCCTGGGTCAGGAGCTTGTGTTTCGGCGGGAGGTACCACGAGAACGAGGTCGAAGTCGTTACCGGACGGACGACTGTTGAGGTTGCGGTCATGACATCAGCCCTGCTTCGGCCAGAAAGCGGCGAACCTTGGGAATCTTGGTTCGATGGCGACGCCAGTCATTGGTCTCTCGCTGGACCCGCCCGATGATCACGCTCGGATGGACTCCATAGCGCTGCGCTGCTTCAAGCATCGCTGGCACGCTGTTGGATGCGATGTCGCACCCATCGGGAAAGAGCCAGGCGGATGCCTGATCATTGGCGGCGATCTCGTCGGGGTCGGTCTGCGTCGTTGACAGATCGTCGTCCACGATCACCGGATCATCGGGGGCGATGTGCCCGAGAACGAGGTGTGCGCACTCGTGGAGCAGTGTGAACAGGAGGCCGTCGAATCGGTCTCCGCGGGTTGTGAGCCCGATCACCGGCCGCCCATCGGAGAGGAACGTGACTGCCCCGTCGAGCTTGCCGCCCGATAGGCCCTCCGCAAAGACGAGTACCACTCCGCAGGTAGCGAACCGGCCCGGTAGGTGCCTTAGTTCCTCGGGGCCAGCCTGGGTAAGACGCGGCACGGCGAGCGCAAGCGATGCGAGGGCATCTGGATCGAAGGCACTCACGCTCACCTTTGAGGCCTCGGTGCGAATGTGACCGAGCCAGGCGGTCTGCTCCAGCGTTATGGGCTCGGTCGAGTTGGCCCGCCGAGCTGCCAGGGCGAACTGCGGGCGATGATCCAGGGACTCGAGTTCCAGCAGATGGGCGACCGCGCCTTCGAGCATGTCGAGGTCTTCTGAGTCCGGGATCCAACCTCGAGCGCGGACCTTGGCCAGCGGCACGAGGTTGCGAAGCCGAGCACGTCGAGCGACCGGACTGGGCTTGTCGATCGAGTCCACCTTCATGCGCTGCTCGAGGAGCCGGTGGCGCGTCTGAAGGTTGAGCCACAACTCCGGCGTGGTGCCGAGCGCGTCGCTCAGCGCCCACGCCGTCTCGGTGGTGATCTCCTTCTTGCCATTGAGGATTTCGGAGACTGCCTGGATCGGGCGACCGATGATCTCCGCGAACTCGGTGACGGTCCAGCCCCTCTCCTCAAGCTCGTCACGCAGGTACTCGCCGGGAGGAAACGCCTCTGCAGCCGTGAACGTTTGCGTCGCCATGTCCTTCAGTCCTCCTCTCAGCGGTGGTAGTCGATGATCTCGATGATGATCAGGATGCGGCCGGCCTCGTCTGCCTCGACTCGCAGGATGAGGCGCCATTGGTCGTTGAGGCGGATCGAGTGTTGCCCGGATCGATCGCCGACGAGCTTCTCGAAGTGAAGGGCCTTGTACGCCCGGAGGTCGAGCTCCGAGGCTGCGTCCTCGAGGAAGGCGACCTTCTTGCGGAAGGCCCTGATGAGGTCTCGTCCGAACCGCGGCGCGCCGAAATCGGCGTCTTCGTACAGTCGTCTGAGATCATCATCCTCGAATCCGATTCGCATCCTTCACGCCTTCACCCTACAGGTGAAGACCACCATAACGCAAGGAACTCAGCGGAGGGTGGGACCGTGGTTGAGCGGCCGATGGCACGCGGGGGAGGGTCGTTCGTTCCAGCGCGTCGAGCCCGTTGCGCCACAGGCGCTCCACCCGGGTGCCTCAGGCGATCGGCCCGTGCTAGGAACGATCGCGTCGCCGCGATCGTTCGAGAACTCTGCCGTGGCTCACAGCGTTCTGTGAGGTTGGGCGTACAAGGTCCGAGCGTGTTCTTCTGGCGCTATCTCCTCGACGAGCTGCGGCGACGCCGTGGCCGCACCGCCCTGACAGCGCTCGGGCTCGCCGTAGGGGTCGCGCTCGTCGCGGCCGTCACCGCCCTGTCCGCCGGGCTCGACGAGGCACAGGAGGGGGTCCTCGATCCGCTGGCCAGCGTCGGCACGGACCTGGTCGTCACCAAGGCCCAGCCCCAGACCCGGGCCACCGGCTTCGC
Source organism: Actinomycetota bacterium (assembly GCA_049325515.1). GTDB lineage: Bacteria > Actinomycetota > Acidimicrobiia > Acidimicrobiales > VFJN01 > VFJN01. Next base: position 17,923 of record JBMOLI010000036.1, read on the forward strand.
CGGGGGAGGGCCGGGAGGTGGCCAGCTCGCCGGTGGGGGCTCCATCGCCGAGGAGATCCAGTCCGTGGTCACTGACCTGTCGCAGCTGGGCGATCCCGGGGACAGCTTCGTCCGCGACTTCTTCCTGCCATCCACGCAGCTGAGCTTCGACGCGGCGGACGCGGCGGCGATCGCTTCGGTCGACGGGGTGGCCGACGTGGCCACTGGGCTCACTGTGCAGGTGAGCCATCAGGAGGGCACCGTCCCTGAGATCGTCGCCGAGATCGAGACCGGCGGGGAGACGATCGAGCAACAGATCGACATCGAGCCACCCACCGACGAGGAGTCGGCGTCCATCCGCCAGTGTCTGGCCGATCAGGGCGTGGAACTGCCCGATCCGGGCAGCGGTCCCGAGCAGGCCGGACCGCCCGGTGGCGGTGGTGGTCCCGGCGGGGGCGGCGGACCAGGTGGCGCGGCGTTCGGTGAGTGCCTGCCGGAGCGCTTCCAGCGGCAGGTGGCTCGGTTCACGACCCCTCAGCGCACCATCGAGCAGATAGTCGATCCGCCCCAGACAGACATCACCACCGAGTCGTACGTGGCGTCGGGCGTGGATGCCAGCAAGCTTGACCTCGGGCTGCTCACCCCGGCCCAGATCATCGACGGCAGGTACCTCGGCACCGATGCCGGCGCCACCCGCGAAGTCGTGCTTGCCAGCGGGTACGCGGAGCGAACCGACCTCGGCGTCGGCGACACGATCACGATCAACGACGAGGACTTCACTGTCGTGGGCCTGGCCAAGCCGCCGCTCGGCGGCGAGTCCGCCGACGTGTACTTCCACCTCTCCGACCTCCAGCGGATGAGCGACCGGGAAGGACGCGTGAACACCGTGCTGGTGCGGGCCGATGATGCGGCGTCGGTGGCCACCCTCGGCGAGGCGATCGAAGCAGCGTTCGCGGACGCCCAGATCACGAGCGCCGAGGACCTGGCCAGCCAGGTCGACGGTTCGCTTGTGGACGCCAGCAACCTCATCGACAGCGTCGGCGTGGTCTTCGTCGTCGTCGTGCTCGCGGTGGTGTTCGCGCTCGCCAGCCTCCTCACGCTGTCATCGGTGTCAAAGCGCACCCGGGAGCTCGGCACCCTCAAGGCCATCGGTTGGAGCCAGCGGCAGGTGATCCGCCAGATCCTCGGCGAATCGCTCGTACAGGGCGCCCTCGGTGCTGTCGTCGGCGTGGCCTTGGGCGTCGGCGCGGCGCTGGCCATCACCGTCTTCGGTCCCGAGCTCAGCGCGGCCGCGCCGGCCGCGAGCGGTCCCTCCGCCGGGCTGTTCGGTCTGGGTGACGTCGAGCCGACCTCGGCGTCCACCACCATCTCGCTGCACGCGCCGATCAACGCGGCGGTGATCGGCCTGGCCGTGGCCCTCGCAGTGGTGGGGGGGCTCGTCGCCGGCGCCGCCGGCGCCTGGCGGGCAGCGCGGCTTCGCCCGGCCGATGCCCTGAGGGAGGTCTGATGTACGAGCTGCGCGGTGTTGCGAAGGAGTTCGCCCAAGGCGACGTGCTGGTAAGAGCGGTCGACGAGGTCGACCTCGTGATCGAGGACGCGGACTTCGTCGTCGTCGAGGGACCGAGCGGCTCGGGCAAGACCACTCTCCTGCAGCTCCTCGGCGGCCTCGAGCGGCCCACCCGCGGTGCGCTCCTCTACGACGGCGACGACCTCGCCGCGATGAGCGAGCGCCGGCTCGCCGAGCTGCGGCTGCGAACCTTCGGCTTCGTGTTCCAGCAGTTCAACCTCATCCCCACCCTTACCGCGGCCCAGAACGTCGAGGCTGCGCTCGCGCCACGCCACCTCTCTCGCGACGAGCGGCGCGCCCGTGTGGCTGAGCTCCTCGAGCGAGTGCAGCTGTCCGATCGAGCCGAGCACCTTCCCACGCAGCTCTCCGGTGGGCAGCAGCAGCGGGTGGCCCTGGCCCGCGCGCTCGCCAACGACCCGAAGGTCCTCCTCGCCGACGAGCCGACCGGCAACCTCGACTCGAGCACGGGCGAGCAGATCGTCGCCCTGTTCGCGGAGCTGTCAGACGAGGGCCGCACGGTCGTCCTCATCACCCATGACCCGCGGGTGGCCGCCGCTGCGCCCCGCGCTCTGCACATGCTCGACGGTCATTTCGAAGCCGAGGGGACGCCCCGCTGAGCTCACCCGGGCCGAATCGGGGTGGTCCCATGTCCGTGGCGCTCAACGCTTGCTGGTGGTCCCCTATGGCTGGCGGGCGGACCGGCTCCGGCAGACGGCTTCTGGCTCGGACGGCACGAGCGTGTCCGCTTGATGGTTGGCGAGGATCACCCGGCTTCGGCGTGGGAACCGTGATCCATGACCTGTCGGTCGAACCAGGCGTGTAGGGCTTCGACGAGGTCAGCCTGCTTGGTGCGGTAGGTGAGCTGTGCCCCGTCGAGACGGTCGAGGTAGTCGATGGTGACGTCGGCGTGCTCCTGCCGCAGCTTCGCGACGCCATCCATGTCGTGGCCGTGGATGGCAGCGGGGTCGTCGAAGTCGCCACGGGCGAAGTTGTCGCGCTCCTCGCGCAGGTGCTGCCGGATGAGCTCGATCTGCCTCGCGTCGGTGGGGTCGTCGGCGGCGACGATCTGGATGCCGCCGTCGTCGGTCTTGGTGAAGGTGTGCGTCGTGGCCTCGAGGTCGAAGGGCATCACTTGAGCGCCGCGTTCGGCGACCGCGGCCTGTCGGGCGGCAAGCGCGTCCCCGTTTGCGCAGCCCGCCGCGGCGATGATCAGCACCGGCGAAGTCACGAGCCACAGGATCTTGGGGATGTCACGAGCGGGCACGGGCAACCTCCTGGAGGATCGACAGACCGTGGATGACGGTTTGGCGGTCGTCGACGCCGAGCGGTTCGAGCAGCTGCTTGAAGAAGGCCTGTCGTGCTGAGGCGAGCCGCTCGGCCCGTCGTTGACCGTTCGGCGTCAGCACGATGTGGACGCTGCGCGCGTCGGATGGATTCGCGACGCGGGCCACCAGCTCGCGCGCGTCGAGCTGGTCGACGAGCCGGCTGACGGTGCTCTTCTGCAACCCGAGCGCGCTGGCGAGGTCCTTCTGGGTCAGCGGTCCGCGGTGGCGGAGCTCATCGATCGCGTGCGCCTCCGTCGGCGACATCGGTTGGCCGCACGGTGTCGTGTCCGGCCGAAGCAGGCCGAGGGCTCGCACCAGCCCTGGGAACACGTCCTGAAGTCGCGCGGCATCCTGCTCGACGGTCGACATAGTTCGAATCTACAACTACTTGTTCCGTCCTTGCACATGTCGCGGGTCATCCCTTGCACATGTCCTGAACCATCACATGTGACGTCGCGAGACATCTGCAAGGACCGAACCTGCAGTGCGGGTTCGGTCCTTGTCATTTCTGGTACGACGTGGCGGAGGATCTCGCCGATCGCGTGGAGGTTCGAGACAACCGGCTAGAGCCCGCCGCGCTCCCAGGGGCCGGTGATGGCGCAGGTCATGCCACTGCCGGGAGTGCTGCCGCCGAACACGTTGACGAACAGGGTGGTGCCGTCGGGGCCGAAGCAGGCACCCGCAAGCTCGCTGTCGTTGAGCACGTTGACGGCGAGCTCGAAGGGGTCGCCTCCCGGGACGAGGCCGACGAGCCGGTTGACGTTCTCGATGCCCGGCGCGAGGGGGTGGGTGTCGTCGTCTACGTCGGAGGCATCGTCCTCGCAGAGGACTATTCCGCCCCGCGGGGTCACGAGCAGGTTGTCGGGGGAGTCCAGCACTGCACCGCTCGTCGATTCGTAGATCAGGGTGAGGGTGCCACCGTCCGCGCGGCCGGTGCCCAGGTACTCCCAGATCTGGCCGTAGCCCTCGACGTACCCGTCGCCGCCGGGGGCATCGCCGTTCTTGACGTCACCGCCGCTCGTGGAGCAGAAGACGATGCGGTTGCCGTCGGCCCAGATCCCCTCGAGCCGGTTGAACTTGGCGCCACCGCTGGCGAAGCCCTGGGTGAAGCAGCTGTTGGCGCCGGCAGCCCCGAACTCGACGACAGGATCGGGATCGGGGTCGTCGATGGTGACCCAGCGGACCGCGAGCGGTTCGCCGACGGTGCGTCCCTCGCGGAGGTCGAGGCCAGGGTGCCCGTCGACGGCAAGCATCTGCAGGGTGCCACCCAGGTCGAGTCGGTTGGGGTTGATGGGCAGGAACCGGTAGAAGCCCGACGGCCGGCTGGACCCGGCGTCTTCTGTCTCGTAGACGATGCCGCGCTGGTCCACGGCGCAGGCCTCGTGCGCGAAGCGACCCATCGCCGCCAGCGGCACCGCCGGGACTGTGGCCGTGGCGTCCACGGGCAGGAAGAAGGCGTAGCCGTGCCTCTGGTCCCAGCCGCTCTGGGGCCCGGCGGTCGTCTCCTCGCAGGTGATCCACCCGCGGCTGTGATGAGCGATGCCACCGGCGCAGTTGACGATCGTGCCGTTGATGCCGACGAACTCGTTGACGACCTGCCCGGTGACGGTGTCGAAGTCGATCACGGTGACGCCGCCGACGCCCTTGGCGTCGTACTTGGTGGAGAGCGGACCGCCGACGGCGTTGATGCCCGGTGTGGTCCCGGGGGCCGTGCGGACCTCCTGGTTGCGGGTGAGACGCGTCACGTTGCGGTGACGAGTCGGGAGGGCGGCCATGCCGTCGTGGCTGCGGGCGTGGACACCGCCCGAGAGCATCGGCGTCCCGGTGGCCCCGAACGTGCGATAGGTGAACCCGTCGGGCAGGGCCAGGACGGCGGGGCCGCCGTTGGTGGGCAGGGTCGGGGCGAGGGGGCCGTAGTCGCCCGGGCTGGCACCGGCAGGAAGGGCATCGAACAGACCGGTGGCCCTACCGATCACGGCCAGGCCGAGGCCGGCAGCCGAGCGGGACAGCAGCTCACGACGGGACAGGGGCATCAGGCGCTCTCCAAGGGGCGTGGGGACGACAACATCTCGATCTGACACGCCGAAGGTGACCGCACGGTGGACGCGGATCCGCGGGGACGTGAAAGCTCGCTGACGGTCGTGCAACAGCACCTCGTCAAGGACGCTGGGAGAGGAGACACACTCCGAGATCCATGAGTCCGGGGACGCACGGGTCGATGATCCGGTAGAGCACGCGTTGGCCGTCGCGGCGAGCATGCACGATGCGTTGATCGGAGAGGCGCTGCAGCTGGTTGGAGACGGTCTGCTGGCTGGCGCCGATGTCTTCGGCGATGTCGGACGGGCTGACTTCGCCAGCGAGGTGGATGGCGTGGAGGATCCTGAGCCGGGTGTCGTTGGCGAGGACTTTGAAGAGCTGCGCGAGGTCTGACGCCGGGGTGTCGGCGAGGAGCTCACCGCTCAGGTGAGGGAACGGGTCCTTGCGAGAGGGTGACATTGCCAACTCCAAGAATACATGGTTCTATGTAGTGATGGACGTCGATGTGAAGCCTACGTGGTCGCCGCCTTCGACCGGCGTCATCCCCGCCTCCGACCGCGAGCACCTCGGCACCGTGCTGTTCGGGTTGTGGATGACCGTTGGCTTGTTCCTCGATGGCTACTTCCATCAGAACCTCGACACCGACGGCGAGTCATTCCTCACACCCTGGCACGGCGTGTTCTATGCGGGGTTCACCGCGTCGGCGCTGTGGCTTGCGACCATGTCCCGACGCCGCGCTGGCGGCGCTGTCGACTGGCGTCTGACGTCTCTCCCAGCTGGTTACGACGGCGCCCGGCTCGGACTCCTGCTCTTCGCCCTCGGCGGGCTCGGCGATGCGGGCTGGCACAGCGCCTTCGGTGTCGAGCGCGGCATCGATGCCCTGCTCAGCCCTACCCACCTGCTGCTCTTCGCCGGACTGGTCTTGATCCTCACAGCGCCCCTGCGGGCGGCGCGCGCCACGCCGGACCACGCCCCCGGGCCGTGGATGCTCGCCGGGTCGGTCATCGCCGCCACCGCGCTGGTCGGGTTCTTCCTGAACTTCGCCTGGGGACTCGGCATCGCCGCCCTGACCCGCGTCGCCTACGACCCGGTCACCGACGCCGGGGAGACCGCAGTCATCGCCGGCGTCGCATCGACTCTGGTGACCACCGCAGTCCTCTTCACCGCAGCGCGCGCCCTCCTCGCAGCCGTCACCCCGCCCGCCGCGGCATTCACGCTCATGTTCGGAACGGTCGCGTTGCTGGTGTCCTCCGCCTTCGACGAAGACGCCGAAGGCGTCGCCGCCGCAGCTGTCGCCGGAGCCATGCTCGACGTGCTGATCCGCATGAAGGATGCCGACCGGCTCAGGTGGCCTCTGCCGGCGTGCCTCGGCGCGGCTGCGGCCACGCTGTGGCTCGTCTATCTCGGGCTTCTGTCGGCGCTCGACGGGATCGAGTGGCCGGCGGAGATCTGGCTTGGCACGGTCGCCCTCAACGCCCTCGCCGCGTTCGCGCTCGGCAGCGTCATCGCACCACCCCCCGACCCGACTGCAGACCTTGGGAGAGCAGCACCATGACTGAGCCCAGCACCACCGAGGTCGTCCGCCAGCGCTACGCCGAGCTCGCCACCACGGCAGCCCAAGGTGCGACGTGCTGCACACCCGAAGAACAGGTCGTCTTCGGCGCCTCGCGCTACGGAGCCGACGACCTCGGTGAGGTACCGACAGCGGCAGTCGCCGCATCGCTCGGGTGTGGCAACCCAACAGCCGTCGCCGATCTCACCCAAGGCGACGTCGTGCTCGACCTTGGCTCTGGTGGCGGCATCGACGTCATCCTCTCAGCCCGTCGCGTCGGGCCCACGGGCAAGGCCTGCGGACTCGACATGACCGACGAGATGCTCGAGCTCGCACGCTCCAACGCTGCCGACGCCGGCGTAACCAACGTCGAGTTCCTGAAAGGACACATCGAGTCCATCCCCCTCCCCGACGCAGCGGTCGACGTCGTCATCTCCAACTGCGTCATCAACCTGTCCACCGACAAGGCGTCGGTGCTGCGTGAGGTCGGTCGCGTCCTACGCCCAGGCGGACGCTTCGCGGTCAGCGACGTCATCGCCGATCCCGACATGGATGACGTAACCAAGGCCGACATCGACCAGTGGACTGGCTGCATCGCGGGGGCGCTCACCAGCGACACCTACACCGACCTGTTGCAGCAGGCAGGACTCGCCGACATCGAGATCACCGAGACCCACCGCGTCCACGAGCACGCCGGGTCCGCGATCATCCGCGCACGCAAGCCGGGCTGATGGCTCACGCGGGGACCACTAATAACGTACACTTAGGTCAGTAAGCGTACGAAAGGACTCCGTTTGGAGCCAGCGGGCATCGAGGTGCCGATCGTTTGGCGAGGCCGTCGAGCCCGCGCGTTCGTGCCCGCCCGGCTGGCAGATCGCGACTTGACGCTCGACGCTCGTGCTGTCGCCGACGCGGCTCGGGCGCAAGCGGCCGTCGAGCACGGCGCCGAGACGATGCCCGAGGACTTCGCCGCCCTGGCGCGGCTCCTCCTGCGAGCGGAGGGCGTGGCCTCGTCGTTCATCGAGGGCGTGACGGCACCGGTCCTCGACATCGTCCTCGCCGAGGCGGACGAGAGCGGAGCGCCGTCGGCCGCCGCGTGGGTCGCGGCGAACCTCGCTGCCGTGACCGAGGCGATCGAGGGAGCGCACGCAGGGCCCGTGACAGTCGATGGCCTGTGCGCCTGGCACCGGACGCTCATGACCGGCAGCCCGACGCCAACCCAGCACGTTGGCGTCCTACGGACCGAGCAGGGCTGGATCGGCGGAACATCGCCACTCAACGCCCACCTCGTGACTCCGCCGCCCTCCGAGGTGCCGGCACTTGTTGATGATCTGCTCGCCTATGCAAACAGCGAGGCTGTCGACCCCGTGAGCCAGGCGGCCATCGCACACGCGCAGTTCGAGATCATCCACCCCTTCACCGATGGCAATGGGCGCGTGGGGCGCGTGTTCGTCGCGTGGATCCTCGTCCGCCGCCTGTCACTCGTCACGCCGCCGCCGGTGAGCGCGCGGATCGCTGCCGACGTCGGTGGCTACGGCTCGGGGCTCGTCCGGTTCCGCATGGGCGACCACAACGCGTGGATCCGGTGGTTTGCCGAGGCGGTGTCGGGTGCCGGCCGTGCGCAGCAGGAGCTGGTCGCTTCGGTCGAGCGACTGCAGCGCGACTGGCGCGACCGACTCGGCAGACCTCGCGCGGGGGCGAGGCGCCTGCGCAGCGACGCGGCGGCCTGGGGCCTGCTCGACCTCCTGCCTCGGCATCTCGTGCTCACCGCTCCGATCGTGGCGAACGACCTCGGCATCCCGCTCAAGTCTGCGAGCGCCGCGCTGGACGAGCTCGTCGCTGCCGGCGTCCTGGTGGAGCACGGCACAGTGCAGCCGAGCGGGCGAGGACGGCCCAGCCGCCTCTACACGAGCGTCGAGCTGCTCGGCCTCACCGGGTCGAACCCGTTGCGGGCGTGAACCTACGAGAGCGCTCTTCCTCCGTTGGAGTGGCCCTCGGCGACGGCATCGCCCGCTCAGGTCACGACCTTGTAGCCCAGGCCCCGCACGGTGACGAGGTGCTGCGGATCCGCCGGGTCGGCTTCGATCTTGCTGCGGAGCCTGTACACGTGGACGTCGACGAGCTTCGTATCACCGATGTAGTCGTATCCCCAGACGGTCTCGAGCAAGACCTCACGACTGAACACACGCCCCGGCGCGGCCGCTAGCTCGCACAGCAGCCGGAACTCGGTGCGAGTGAGGTGGACCGCGCCGCCGTCGACGCGCACGAGCCCCTCGTCGGGTACGACCTCGACCCTGCCGCCGAGCACGATGGCCCTGGAGCTCGGGCCGAGTCCCTGGGTCCGTCGCAGCATGGCTCGGATCCTGGCCGTCAGCTCCTTGGGCTGGAACGGCTTGGTGACGTAGTCGTCGGCACCCGCCTCGAGGCCGGCGACGACATCGAAGCTGTCAGAGCGGGCCGTGACCATGATGATGGGGACGTCGCTCTGGGCTCGGAGGCGCCGGCAGATCTCGAACCCGTCCAGGTCTGGGAGGTTCACGTCGACCAGGACGCAGTCGGTGGGTCTCCGCTGGAAGAGCGCGAGCCCGTCGTTGGCCGTGGGCGCCTCGTCCGTGGTGTAGCCCTCGTCGCGAAGGAGAGCGGCCATCTGCTCACGGATGCTCGGGTCGTCTTCGATCAACAGGATCCGTCCGGGCACGACCACCATGATGCCCCCGTTCACTCGCCGGCCTTTTCGAGAAGGTCGGCATAGTCGTCTCGTGACACGGGCTCGCTGGTCAGGGAGCCGTCCCCTCTGGGAACATCGACGCTTGCTCCCTCGAGCGTGAAGGACACGGGTCCGACGCCGGGTTGCCCGGTCAGCGTGCACACCAGCTGCGCGATCGCGAGGAGCTGTGCGTCGCCGCTCAGCGAGGTGATCGCCGACCGGAGGTCCACCCGTGCCACGCCGGCGGCGAGGGTGACGTCGCCGATCAGACCGTGGTCCCCAGCCGGCGTCTCCAGCTCGGTGCCTTCGATCTCGGGGAGATCCGCGAGCGCGGCGACGACCTCGGACAAGTCGCTCGCCGGTTCCAGGCCGCCGACGACGACGCGGAGGCTGTCGCCCTCGACGAAGCAGAGCGGCACGCCCTCGGTGGCCGGGCTCGGGGTGGGCGGCACCAGCGGGGGAGCGGCTTCGTCGAGCAGCCCGAACGGCACTTCTTCGTCATCCCGGATCCGCGCCCGTTGCTCCTCCCGCAGGGCGCACGCGCCGATCATCGTGAGCACGAGCGCGCAGCAGCCCAGTGCGCGTCGCCGGCTCACGCGGGTTGCTCCGGGATCTCGATGACGAACCTGGCACCACCATCGGGGTTGTCCTCCACCCAGACACGCCCGCGGTGGAGGCGAAGGTGCTCGGCGACCAGCGACAGCCCGAGACCGGTGCCGGAGCTCGTTCCCGCTTCACGTCCGGCTTCGCCCCTCGCGAACCGGCCAAAGATGGCGTCTCGTTCCTCGGACAGGACGCCCGGGCCGCGATCGTCCAAGGTGAAGCGGACGATGCCAGGTGTCGGGCTGGACACTGCGACCGAGGTGGTGCCACCTGCGTAGCGCCGCGCGTTCTCGACGATGTTGCCGATCGCTTGGGCGAGGCGCCGCCGGTCGGCGGTCACGTGGGTCGGTGCGCTCTCATCGAACGTCACGGTGGCGCCGTCTGCGCCGTGGCGGCCCACCACCCTAGGGACGAAGTGCTGCAGGTCGATCAAGTCTTCGGAGAGGGACGCCGTTCCTGCATCGACCCGCGAGATCTCGAGCAGGTCGAGCACCATTCGCTGGAAGGTCTCTACCTTGTTGGCCAGGATCGTGAAGGCCTCGATCGCCTGCGGCGGGAGCTGGTCTCGGCGGCGCTCGATGACCTCGAGCGCCGCCGCGACGGCCGTCAGAGGCGATCGCAGCTCGTGGCTCACGTCCGCGGCGAAGCGAGCCTCCCGTTCGATGCGGGCGTCCAAGGCGCCGGCCATGGCGTTGAAGGCATCGGTGAGCCGCCGTAGGTCGGGGTCGTCGATGCCGGCGAGCCGGGTGTCGAGCGAGCCGTTGGCGATGCGCTCGGCGGCGTCGGCGATCGGAGCGAGTGGTCGGACGAGCCGCGCCGCCGCGGCGCGGCCGACTGCGGCGGCCGCCAGTGCGGCGCCGGCTGCCCCGAATGCCAGCGACCGGACGAGGAGGTCAAGGGTGCGCTCCAGCTCGTCGAATGCGAACAGCTCGAAGTACGAGCCACTCGTGGCGGCGATCGGGACGCCGACGGCGAAGCGCAGCTCGCCGCCCGCGTCCCGATACCGCTGGTGACCGGCGTGCCCGTCGGCCACGACGCGCGCGAGGTCGGCGGGGATCTGGTCGGGGCCGAAGCGGACGGAGGTGGAGAACCACTCACCTCTGTGACCGAGCACCGAATCCGAGGCGGAGCCGCCGCCGAGGCTCGTGAGCAGGCCCGGGATGTCGGGGTCGGGGGTCCGCAGCACGGTGCGCGCGAGACGAGCGTTGACGTACGCCTGCTGTTCGGCGGTGGTCTGCCGCTGGTCGACGAGGTAGCCGCGAGCAAGTCCATAGGTGATGGTCGCCAGGACGATCGCGACGAGCAGTCCGGTGACTCCGAAGCCGATCGCCGCTCGGGCGCGCAGCCCCAGTCGTCGACGCCGCGCCGGAGGCAGGCGGCTCCGTAGCGACGACAGAACATCAGCTCGCAACGTCACTGTTCCTCCGTGGCGGAGCGTCCGACGACGTGTCGCTCGATGCGGGCACCGCTCTGCCCGAGGCCGCGCACCGTGATGCGGTCATATGCGACGAGTGCGTCCGTGACGGGGTCGAAGTAGAGGACTGTGCAGGTCAGTGGCTCGGGTGCTTCGCCCCTGAGGCCGCGCAGCCCTGCGCCACCGGTTGAGCCCTCCAGCAACAAGGTCGTGGAGCCGATCGAGTCCTGGCGTGGCTCGTGGTTGTGGCCCGCCAGAACGAGTGGGACCGCCCCGCCGAGCTCTTGGGCCATGCGCGCGTCGTGCACGAGCACGACGTCGATGCCAGGCGGCTCATCTGACGCGAGCCGCCTGGCGACAGCCGGCGCCACCGCCTCCGCCTCATCGCGCTCGACGTCTCGACCGGTCGGGCGATCCTTTCGCGGCGTGTACCGGCGATCCGGCATCCCCCAGAACCGCAGCCCCGCCACCGTCACCGGATCAGCGTCGAGGACTACGGCGTTGGGTTGCCTAGCGACAGCGCGCTGGGTCGTCGCGGAGTCGTGGTTGCCCCGCACCCACACGTATGGCACGTCCATCCGCCCGATGCGATCCACCAGCTGGGACTCTGGCTCCGTTCCCCAGTCCGTCAGGTCACCGGTGTCGGCGATGGCATCGAGCTGGAACTGGTCCACGAGGAGCTCCATCAGCTCGAACGCCTGGGGGTTGAGGTGGATGTCGCTGACGTGGAGGACCCGCACCATCCTGTCGTCAGGGGCGAACGTTGGCAGGCCCTGAACCGTGGAGTACAGCGTCACGACGTTGCCCACCAGGTCCGTGAGCTGTGCTTGGTAGTCGTCGAAGCGCTCCAAGACATCCTCTACGTCGCCAACCGCGGTGGAGGCGACGGTGAGGAGCCCCGAGTACTGCGGCTCGGCGACGGCGTTCGCGTCGAAGCTGATCGCGGTGGCCGTCCCGAGAGCGATGACGAACGCGCCGCCAGCCGCTGCCCCGAAGCCCACGGACCGCAAGCGTGGCGAGGCGAGGGCGACGGCGGCGGCACCCCCGATGACTGCCACCACCAACGCTCGGAACGCTACGAGCAACAACGCCTCCCGTGCGTCGTCGGCGATGTCGTCCTCCAGCGTCCTGAGCACTGAGGGGTCGCGGCCGATCCGCTCCGCCTCATCGAGGCGGAGCTCGTCAACCCGAAGCTCGAGGTTGATGGGAGCATCGTGGGTGTCCAGCTCGATGGAACCCAGCGGGGCGAGCCGCACGACCGTGAAACCCGCCAAGGACGGGCGCGCCGAGACGGTGGTGTCGAAGGGACCGACGGCCGCACCGACGTCTCCCGCGGCGAGCAGGGCCACCGACGCGCCGACCACGGCGAAGACGGCCAGCCGCAACTGGGTGAGAGCACGTCGTCGGCGTGTCGGGCGCGACTCCATCCCCGCCATAGTCGCACTACGCACCTCGTCCCTCGTCGTGATGTCGAGGTCGCGATCTGATGACGGTTCACCCTGGAGGTCCCGGGACATCGGCAGGCTTCTCCCGGTCAGCGAACGCCGCCCGATCTCATCACCCGGCCGCAGGCGGCTGGCTCAGCTGCCTCCCGACGTCGACATCCGGCGTCGACGTGGTACCCATCGCAGGTCGGTACAGATGGACGACATCCGCAGCATCGATTCCACTGACTCGGGCGGTCTGAGCACGAGGAGAGCCTGGCCGCGGGCTCGCCGCTGGCGGGCGCACATGGCGAGAGCTCGAAGGCCGGCAACGTCGACAAACCCAGTGGCCGAGAGGTCGATGACGAGCTTGGGAGCATCATCAAGGGCGTCGAGCGCCGAGCACAGCAGATCAACGTTGGCCGCGTCTATCTCACCCGAGACCCCGATCTCGACAGCTGTGCTCCTCGAGCTGATGGTGAGATCGAGTGCGGGCAGTGCCCGGTGCTCTTGCATGCCGACATCTGTACCTGGCGAATGTCGCGGCCAGACGCCGGCGCGTTGACGATCGAGTGACGATCGCGTCGACTGACTGTCGACTGAATGCAGAGCTGCCTGTTGTTGCACGCGCCAGATGCGGGTGTCGGTGTCGTACGTCGTCGTCTCCGGTGCCGGCACGGGCTGCAGGAGCTCCCATCGACGCAGGAAGCGCGGGTCGCGATGGAGGGCCAACAGGTTGTGCAGCCGCCGAAGTCGTCGAGCCCCGCCATCTCGGCCGCATCGGCGAGGGTGCGGTCAACCAGCCGAGTCAACGCGACCGGTCGCGTTCGGTCGAGATCCGGCGGGAGGCGACCGCGGTCGCGAGCCCCGCGCGCGTGGCGACGTTGAGCTTGTCGAGGCCGTGATGCCGAGATGGCGGTGAGGTGGCCACCACGTGCTGACGGCAACCCTTGACAGGTGACTAGCGCTGTTCGATACTCCGAATGATGTTAGGTAATCCGGTCAGAGATCGGCGAGCCGAACGCCATGCGGCGACGAAGTCCGAGATCCTCGACTCGGCATGGGAGCAGGTGCGGGCCAACGGCCTCGCCGCATTGTCGCTGCGCGACCTCGCCCGCAGCGTCGGCATGCAGCCGCCGTCGCTGTACAGCTACTTCGACTCGAAGACCGCCATCTACGACGCTATGTACGCGCAGGGAGCGCAGCAGTTCGTCGAGGAGCAGCAGGCATCGATGCCAGTGCCTGACGATCCGCTCGAGGCGCTCAAGGCCATGGTCCACTCCTTCGTCGAGTTCTGCGCCGCCGACTTCGCCCGGTACCAGCTGCTGTTCCAGCGCACGATCCCCGGCTTCGAGCCGTCGCCGGAGTCGTTCAAGATCTCGCAGGACAACCTGGCCGAGCTCGGCGAGCTGCTCGCACGCTTTGGCGTCGGCGATCCCCAGGCGCTCGACCTGTTCACCGCTCTTGCGACCGGGTTGGCCGACCAGCAGCTCTCCAACGATCCCGGCGGTGATCGCTGGATCAGGTTGATCGACGAGGCCGTCGAGATGTTCTACGAGCACATCAGCAAGAAGGCGAAGAAGCCGGCGAAGGGAAGGCGGACGAGATGATGACAACGACACCTGTCGAGACGATCCAACCGATCACCCGCGGGGAGGTCGAGGGGTTGGCGAGGACCGAGTATGCGCGGGTCGCCGACCAACTGCGGTCGCTCGCGTCGGATGACTGGTCGAAGCCGACCGACTGCTCGCTGTGGGACGTGCGAGCGATGGCGGGACACAGCACCGGGATGCTCTCCACCTTCACCGGCTATCGGATGCTCATCCACGAGATGAGCGCCTCTACCAAGGCGGCGAAGCGGTCGGGCCAGCCCATGATCGATGCGCTGACAGCGAAGCAGGTCGCCGACCATGCCGACCTGTCGACATCCGAGCTGATCGCCAAGATCGACGAGGTCGGCCCGCGGGCGGCGCGCTGGCGGGCCACGAGACCCGCCCTGTTCCTCAGGATGCCGCTGAAGCAGGAGGTCGATGGCAAGCAAGAGACGTGGCGGATGGGCTACCTGCTCGACATCATCCTCACCCGCGACGCGTGGATGCACCGCGTCGACATCGCCAGGGCCACCGGTCGCGAGATGGAGCTGACTCGTGAGCACGACGGGCGGATCGTGGCAGATGTCGTCGCCGAGTGGGCGCGTCGCCACGGCGCGCCCTTCACGCTCACGCTGACCGGTCCCGCCGGGGGCGTTTACGTCAGCGGCGACGAAGGCGAGGACATCACCGTGGATGCGATCGACTTCTGTCGCACGCTGTCGGGCCGCGCCACGGGCACGGGCCTGCTCGCCCAAGCCGTTCCGTTCTAGCCCGCACACGACAGACGCTCGCCGCGGCGCTTGCCTTGGCCGGCGTCCCCTGAAGCTGAAGCGTGCCCGGCGGTCGGCGTGCAGCCCGAGCGGCTCCGGTTGGCCCGCCTACCCTCCGGGTGGCGCGGTGGTTGTGGTGGTGGGCTCGGACGTCGTCGTGGTCGATGTGGCAGTCGTGCTGGTGGACCCATCGGGTTCGGTGGTCGAGGAGCCGGACGTCGACGGACCGTCGTTTGTGGTCGCGCTGGTCGCTGTGGTCGTCGTGGTCGCCCTGGTGGTGGTCGTTGTCGTGCCGTCGCTCGTGGTGGTGGTCTCGTCGAGGACGCTGCTGTCCGGTGTGAGCAGAGCGACGACCTCGGCCTCTATGTCGTGCAGCAGCGACTGGGCGGCGCCGAGGCCCTGCTCCGCGACAGCTCGCTCCAGTCCGGCGAGGCGACCCCAGATCTGGCTGAGCGCGGCCAGTGTCTCCGCGTCGGGGCGTTGAGCGATCGGCAGCACCAGCTGGACGGCGAGGGCACGGGTGTCGCACCTGAGGCATCGCACGTTCTGGGCAACCGCGTGGTTCCTCGGTGCCACCATGTCGTGGTCGCCGACGACGAGCACCAGCTGGAAGGCGATCGCTGTCGTGCGGCAGTCCGAACAGCTCGCCAAGGCGTAGGCCTCGTTGCGGTGGTCTACATCGCCGATTTCAGCGAAGTCGACCGAGTGGGAGACCTCCACCGTGGAGGCATCGTCCCCGTAGCCCACGGCCACGGCTTGGTTGTCGTGGTCTCGCGGTGGAGCGGGCAGCGAGAACTCGTGCCCACCAACACCGTCATCGGTGGTCTCGGGCGCCCGCACAAGCTCGCTGCCCAGCAGGCCTCTGCCGCCGCGGCCACCCAGATCACCAGTCAGAGCCCTGACGCCGTCGCCAGATTCGGCACCGTCAGCCGCCGGTTGGCGGCTGTCGACCATCTGCCCGAGAGCAGGCAGCGTCAGGTGCTCGCCCTCGTCGATCGCCTGGTACTGGCCTTGCGGCCACCAGGCGGCGAGCAGTGCCAAGACGAGCGACACCGATGCGGCGACAAGCGCGCGACGCGCGCGCGGCTGCGAGGCCGTCGAGCTCCACGCCTTGCGTGCGGCCCGCTGGGCGAACCGGCTCAACAGGTAGCAGACGCTCGCCACCGGCAAGGCGATCGTGAGCATCGCCACCGCACTGAGAGCCATCCGGAGCAGGTCGGAACGAGCCCAGTGCTGGCGCAGGCCCGCCCACTGATCCCCCAGGCCCTCGGCCGCGGTCGCGGCCAGGCGCGGGAAGGACAGGACCATGATCAGCAACGAGAACAGAAGGATCGGGACCACCAGGAGGACCCAGAGGCTCACGACGGCCCGCGCCCAGGGCTTGAGCACCCGCGCCTCCGGGTGACCCCAGCGAGTCGGAAGCAGGCCGATGAGCACTGGGCGGATCCGAGCAAACAGGTCGGGCACGCCGACGAGGTCGGCCAGCACGTGGTAGCCGTCGAGGCGCACCAGCGGCGCCAGCTGTCGCGCCATCTGCAGCAGCTGCCCGACCATGACGACGAGGAGCGGGTTCCAGCCTGTGATGACCCACGCGCCGAACGCCGCCACCGAGAAGACGGCGTTGAAGTACAGCCCCCCGAGATCCACACGAAGGCGCGCCCGCCGATCAAGGCGATACGAGTCCGAGACGTCGGTGTAGAAGGCGGGCCACACGAGGTACAGGCCGGCGCCCATCGGGCCGGGAGTGGCTCCGCCGTAACGGCAGGCGGCGGCATGCCCGACCTCGTGGAACGCACCGGAGACGATCGTGAGCCCGATCACCGCGAGCAGGGCCCCGGGCTGGTGGAAGAGGTCGCGCACGGCGGTCCCGAGGCTCCCGGTCGAGAGCAGCCACCAGCTCGTGGCGAGGAACAAGCTGAGGACGACGGCCACGACCGGGGCACGGAACAGGGGCGCCAGCTGGCGAGCTAGGGCCGTGGTGCGGCTCGAGCCCACCATGACGACTCGACCCCGAAGGCCGAGCAGAGGGCTCGAGCGCCTGACTGCCGGCTCCGACCCGTCGGGCAGACGGATCACTCCGAGCGGTCGCAGCCTCTCGTCGATCAGGAAGTCGACGTCGACAGGATCGATGGCCAGGCCGTTGCGGCTCAGCAGCGCGGCCGCGATCTCCGGCGATGTGCGCTCCCCATCGATGGCGGCGAGCACAGCGAAGAGAACGGGCGTGAGCTGGAGCATCTGCCCATCGGCGCGCCGCACCAACCAAGGGGGCTCTCGATATCCGGATCCTTCGAGGCGGCCGAGCAGCTGGAGCCCCTTGGCGTGGCTGACCACGCGGGCGACGGTGGCCCCCTCGCTGGGGAGAGAGCCACCGCCGCCCGAGCCAGGGCGTACGCCCAGGGTGAGGGCCACCGTCTACTGGCTGATCGTGGAGTCTTGATCGGCCGTGGCCTCGGCGATCACCTCGTCCAGCGTCTGACTGATGACCACGTCTTGATCGGCCACGGCCACCGCGGTCGAACCGATCGATCCGATGTTGGCAGCGACGGCGGCGTCGATCGGGGCGGCGACGTTGGCGTTGAGCGCGACGGCGCCTGCCACCGGTGCTGCGAGGTCGGCATCGAGTGCGAGGTCGACATCGAGGTTCAGCAGCCCGCTGTCGAGGGCGGCCGTGGGGTCAGTGGGCAGCTCCAAGGCGCCGGCCTCGGGATCTTCAGGCTGCACGGCATCGGCGCCTTGGTCGATGACGGAGGTCTGCGGCGCATCGGCGATCGCCTCGCCGCTGAGCGTCTGCTCGATGGTGGCGTCTTGATCGGCCAAAGCCGTTGCTTCGGAGAGAGCGGACAGGATGTTGCCAGCAACGGCGGCGTCGATCGGCGCGACCACGTTGGCGTTGGCGGCCACCGCCAAGTCGATCGGCGCAGCCAGATCGAGCGCCAGGTCGAGATCCAGGTTCACGTCGAGGAGGGAGAGCACCTCCTTGGGCGGCAGGGCCGAGCCGACTTCGCCGTCGAGGTCTGTCCTGGAGAGGCGGATCACGTGCGAGTCGGTCATGGCGCTTCCTTTCGAGACGTGCCCGGCCAGTGGCTTCACGTACCCGGTCGCACTCGGACGGAAACCGGTCGGTCAGAGAATCGAGCATGACCAGGGGTTTCGCCGAGCTGGCTGGTGACGTTCGCAGATCGACACGAGTGGGTAGTGATCTCCATCGCGCGCCCACTGGTGTGCTTCACGGAGGAGGACACACATGACCGATCTGCTGACCGATACCGAGACCGGCGGCATCACTGGCACCGCCGACAAGGACTACAACATCATCTGGTTCACCGAGACCTGCCTGAGCAACGTCTTGCGGCTCGAGATCTACGCGCGAGATGCGGAGCGAGCCGGCGACGACGAGCTCGCCGAGTTCTTTCGGAAGGCGCAGGGCGAGAGCCGCAAGGGAGCCGAGCAGGGCAAGCAGCTGCTCGCCGCGCGCTTGGCGCGCTGAGCAGGAAGGGTCGGGGAGCAGGGTCGCGTGACGGCGCACACCGTCGACGACCTTGCCCTCCTCGAGTCAGTCGTTCTGCTCACGAGGACACGAGTGACGGTTGCCGCTAGCGACGCCTTCGAGCGAACGCACGGGCGACGGCCCGAACCGATCGACTGGGTCGGGCTCCGCTTGTCTGTGCTGCGCCTCGAGCGCGACGGGCTGTTGCGCTCAGACCGGGTGCTGCGCCTTGAGGCCACGCCGGACGGGGAGGTTGCGGCCGAGCTGCACCGAGCGGGGCGGAGCGGGACCAAGCGGGAGGCAAGCTGAGCGGGAACAGCCAGGGCCTCAGCGGGCGATCCGAGCCCGCTGTCTCTGCAAGAAGGCGCGTTCAGGCTGGTTGCCGCTCAGCTCCAGGGCTCGGTCGTAGGCGACGAGTGCCTCGTCTCGGCGGCCTGCGCGAGCCAAGAGATCGGCGCGCGTTGCGTGGAACGGCTGGAACTTGGCCAGCACCTCAGCATCTAGCGCGTCGAGCGCCGCTAGGCCAGCCGTCGCGCCTTTGAGCTCGCCGATCGCAACGGCGCGGTTGAGCGCCACGACGTCGGTGGGGCGCAGCGCGTGGAGCTGGTCGTACAGAGCCACTATCTGGGCCCAGTCCGTGCCGTCGGGCGAAGTCGCGTCGGCGTGCACGGCGGCGATGGCGGCCTGGATCTGAAACGGGCCCGGGGCGTTGCGGCGCAGGCACGCTCGCGCAAGGGCATGGCCCTCCGCTATCTGGCCTCGGTCCCAGAGAGCGCGGTCCTGATCGGCGAGCCTGACCATCGAGCCATCGGCTGCTGTGCGCGCCGGTCGGCGGGCTTCGGTGAGGAGCATCAGCGCCAGCAGGCCGACGGCCTCTGGCTCGTCGGGCATGAGCTCGGCGAGCACCCTCCCGAGCCTGATCGCCTCGGCTGCAAGGTCGACGCGCGTGAGCGACGATCCCGATGTCGATGTGTGGCCTTCGGTGAAGATCAGGTAGACCGCGGTCAGCACGGCGTGCAGCCGGTCGGGGAGCTGCGCATCCCGCGGCACGCGATAGGGGGCGTGGTTGTCGCGCAGCTTGCGCTTGGCCCGCACGATGCGCTGCGCCATCGTCGCCTCGGGTACGAGGAACGCACGGGCGATCTCCGGCGTCTCGAGCCCCCCGAGCAGCCGCAGCGTCAGCGCCACCTGCGCATCGGCTGCCAGGGCGGGGTGGCAGCACAGGAACATCAGGCGCAGCTGGTCATCGGGGACGACGTCGATGAGTGCGTCGAGCTTCAGCGGATCGGGATCGTTCGGGTGGGCCGCCATGGTGGTGTCGCTGTGCAGTCGGTGAGCGTCGAGGTGTCGCCGCTCGCGGGTGGACTCCCTTCGCAGCCGGTCGATGGCACGGTTGCGCGCGGTGGCCGTGAGCCAGCCGCCGGGGTTGGGCGGAACGCCCTTCGTCGGCCACTGCGCCGCCGCGATGGCGAAGGCCTCCGCGACCGCATCCTCGGCGAGGTCGATGTCGCCGAGGATGCGGATCAGCGTGGCGGTGCAGCGGCCGACTTCACGGCGGTAGATGTCCGCCAGCTCGTCGGCGACCCGCTCAGTCACCCACCTGCATCGGCCGGAGCTCGACCGGACCATCGCATGCCGCCGCGCAGCGGCCCGCCCACTCCAGTGCGGCGTCGAGGTCGGGGGCTTCGATGACCCAGAAGCCGCCCATCTGCTCCTTGGTCTCGGCGTAGGGGCCGTCAGTCATCGACACCTCGCCACCCGTCGAGCGCACGACCGTGGCGGTCGACTGTGGCTGCAGGCCGGCGCCGAAGACCCAGACGCCGGTGCGCTCCATCTCCTCGTTGAGCGCACCCACCTGTTGGCCGAGGCGCTGGATGTCGGGGTCGGACCAGTCGTTCTCGGCGTAGTCGTCGTCGTGCCAGACAGAGATCAGGTACTGGGGCATGTTCGTCAGTCTCCTTCAGAGGTGGTCGGGGTTGTTGCTCATCTCTTCCACGAACGAGACGGCCTCGATCGACAGGTCTAGGCAGGATTTTTCTCTGCGCCTGTCTCGGATCGGCATCCAGGCCAGCCTCATCCCTACACTCGCCGTCTCGTGAGCTTCCGCACCATCGCTGACCTGGAGCACGAGGAGCTCGCCACTCTCGTCAAGGAGCACCTGCTCGCCGGCCACCTGATCGACCGGGCCGGCATGCCCATCGTCACCCGCCATGGCGTCGACGTGATGCGGGACATCGCAATCGACGAGTGGATGGGCGCCAGCCCGATCTACACCAAGCGCACCCAGCGCCTTCTGGGCTTCGAGGGCGGCACCGTTGAGGCGTGCTTCAAAGCCATGCAGCTCGACATCGGCGCGCCGCCCGAGTTCATGGACTTCCGCTTCACCGTCATCGACGACAACAACGGCCTGTTCCACCTCGACCACTGCGGCGCGCTGATGGACGTAGAGCCGATGGGCGACGACTTCGTGGTCGCGATGTGCCACCACATCGAGGATCCGACCTTCGACGCAACCGGGTGGGCCACCCACCCGCAGCTGCGCATGCGCCCGATCCACCGGCCGCCGCGCGTCCCGAGCGACCGACATCCCCACTGCGCCTGGCAGGTCACGATCGACGAATCCGCGGAGCCGACCCCCGAACCAGCGCCGCTGGCACGGATCGCCGCGTCAAACGCCGCCGGATTGCCGCTGGCGGTCTTCCAGCCGGCGGCAGGCGAGCCTGACGGCATGCTCGACTACACCAAGCCGCTCGACCCCGACCTCCGCATGAGCGACTTCGCCAGCACCGTGCTGCGCGCTCTCGACGAAGAGGTCTGCCTGCAGGGCCATCTCCTGTCGATCGCGTTCATGGCGGCGGTCGAGGATCGCTATGGCACCGAGGTCGCGGTCGATGCCATGTCCAGGCAGCTGACCGGTGTCGCCGGCGTCGCGGCCGATCGTCTCAAGCGTGCTCTTGGGCTCGGTGGTGGTGCCACCGATCTGGCGACGGTGTTCTCGCTCCACCCGGCGTTTCGTCCCGCCTCGTACGTGAGCTGGAGGGTCGCTGTCGAGGGCGAGGTCGTGGTTCTGGAGCTCGGTGACTGTCCCGCCCGACAGGAGACGGGCCTCGAGACCTGGATCAGCCTGCTAGCCGATGGCCATGACCGAGCGCTGTCCGCCATCGCCACCACGGTCGACCCCTACTGGCAGGTCGTGGCGGACGGTCCCTGCCGCTGGCTGGTCCAGCGCGGCGATGCGCCGGCCGAGGAGCTGGGCGAGGTGACCCTCACCAAGTTCTCCACCGGTGTCGCCTTCGGCTTCGACCGTTAGCGAGTCCGACCCCTCAGTCGTCGTCCGTGCAGCTCGGGAGCGCCCATGTCAGACGCTTCGCCGCCCGAAGATGATGAGCAGGAAGGCGATGATGCCGAGCACGAGGAAGACGGTCCAGAGGTTCATGCCTACCTTCGTTCCCGCTGCCGACACTTGCTACACCAGGTGTCAGGCGAGGCTCAGGTCAGGCCGTGCTCGTAGGCGTATGCCGTCGCAGCTGAACGGGACCCGAGGCCAAGCTTCGTGAAGATGTGGCCGACGTGGCTGGCGTCGCAGTGCCACAAGGGCATCGCGCGGCTCGCCCGCGGCGAGAAGCACCATTCCGGCGGCGTGGTCTGCGACGGCATCCAAATAGGGCTGGCGCAGCTCGTCGACGATCTCCGAGAGGGCCTCGGCCGCCGATCGGGCACCATCGGCATCGCCCTCGGCCAGCACGATCTCTAGGTGCGTCCAGCACCTCTGGGACCAACCGGTAGGTGCCGGCTCGACGTAACAAATCGGGCGGGTTTGGCTAAGTGCTCCGGTCTGCGAATTCAGTTAGCTCTCGACTGCGACGACAGAGGGAGGCAAGGTCTTGCACACACTCATACGAACTGCCGGATTCGGCGCGCTGCTCTCCCTGCTCACACTCGGTGGCGCGGCGTGCTCCGACGACGACAACGGCGATACGGGATCGGGCGCTACGACAACGGCCGGCGACGGTGACGCCGAGCTGGTCGCCTTCTGCGACGCCTTCGTCGAGGTCACGGCTGCCTTCGAGGGCGACGAGCCCCCGTCAGCTGATGAGGGGGAGGCCATCCTCACGGAGGTCGAGGACAACACTCCGGACGAGGTGGCCGAGCCTGTCGAGGCCGTGGTGGCGTCCGCCCGAGAGGTGCTCGGCGGCAACCCCGATGCGTTCGACGACGCCTTCTTCTCATCGCTCGGGGCGATCGACGCCTTTCGGTATGAGAACTGCCCCAGCGATGCACAGGTCGAGGTGACCGCTGTCGAGTACGCGTTCGAGGATGTACCCGACACGATCCCCGCCGGGACCGTCGCGTTCAAGATGTCCAACGAGGGCGAGGAGGAGCACGAGGTCATCCTGTTCGCCCGGGCCGAGGGAGAGGCGCGCTCGTTCGAGGAGATCGTCGCTCTGCCCGAGGAGGAGGCCGAATCGGCCGTCCGCTTCGTGGGCGCTGCCTTTGCTGCGCCGGGCTCCGACGCCATCGTGATCGCCGACCTCGAACCAGGCGACTACGCGATGGCGTGCTTCGTTCCCGTAGGTGGCGGGGAGGACGGACCTCCGCACGTATCGGAAGGCATGCTCGCCGAGTTCTCGGTCTCCTGATCAGCGAGAGCCATCGAGCCTCGTCCGCGTGGTACACCCCGACCAACCGCTCAAGTCGCACTGGTCGATCCTCGCATGCGGTTGACGTACGCATGGCGAAGCCCGCCGACCACGAGGTGAACCGAGCCGTGGGCTCACGGCTAGCTGAAAGCGTCCAGCACCTCTTGAGCTGACTGGTAGGTGCCGTCGGGCAGTCTTTCGAGAAGGCGCTGAACCT
The DNA here is from genome assembly GCA_049325515.1 of Actinomycetota bacterium. Classification (GTDB taxonomy): domain Bacteria; phylum Actinomycetota; class Acidimicrobiia; order Acidimicrobiales; family VFJN01; genus VFJN01. The sequence continues at coordinate 41,237 of JBMOLI010000036.1, forward strand.
CCTCGGTGGCGTTGTTGCCCTTGGCGACCGCCAGCAGATGAGCGCGGCTGCCCGGAAAGGCAGACGGGCCCAGGAACCGAGCGACCTCGATGCGCAAGTCGTCGGTCGTGGTCCCACCGACCGGGTCGTTCTCGGGGCGACCCATGTGACGCGTGCCGGCGCTCGATTGGCGCCGCTCGTCCTGCAGCGCATCGTCGATCGTGGGGCCGTGCTTCGAGGATTGCTGCTGTGACATGAGGAGCTCCTCTCGTCAGGGCTCGGACCAGCGGAGCAGCGCGCCGATGCCACCCCGAACTGGCCCAGCCGAGGGGACGATCCGCACGGAAGCGTCGGTGGCGATGGCCGCAGCTATCAACGCGTCGATGAGCCTTGCCTTCTGTCGCTCGTCGCTCGCGACCGCACCACGATCGAAGCTCAGGCGGAAGGGGTCTCGCGCCACCCAGACGTGACGGTCGTCGACTGCGTCGGGCACCAGCAGAACATCGACGGCGGCTCGGCTCAGCGCTTGGACCGTCGCGTCGGCACCCTCTACCGCACGGTCATGCTGACCGAGCTCCTCCTTGAACTTCTCGAGCAGCTCCACGGTGTCCTCCGCCACAGCCGTGGCGACGAGGCGGTGGATCTCCTTCTGCCGGAAGTCCTCAGAGCCATCCGCCGCGCGCCCGTGCTCGATGAGATGGACCCTGTCGGCGAGGTTGCCGGGGAGCCCGTCCCGGATCAGATGCGTGGCTCGTACATCACCTCCCAGGATGACCACCCGCGCGTCCACTGCCTCAGCGAGCTTGGCCAGTTCGGCGGCGACCTCACCCGCCGTGTCGCGCCAATCGTTCTCCGCCCGTTGCTGGAACCGCGGCTGCGACCATCCGCCTGGGCTCACCTTGCGTGCAGGTTCGCCCTCGCCGACCGTCTGCGCTTCGGGCTGGTCGGGTCTGGCTCCGAACGCGGCGAGGTCGGCCCCGCCACGGTCCGCCAGCGCTGTCACAAACGGGATCTGGTTCTGACGCCATCGGACCAGGGGAGCAAGGTCCGGCAGCGCGCCCCATAACGCTCGATCGCGATCGATGGGATCGCCCAGGTGGTCGGTCAGAAGCCGTTCGGACTGCGTCGCAACGACAGCCAGCACGGCCCCTTGCATGTGCGCATCCGCGACCAGCGGATCGACGAGCGCCAGCGCCGGATCCGCCGCCCCCTCGTCGGCGAGGTGACTGCGCAGCGTCTTCCAGCGCTGCTCCGAGCGAGCCGACGCGGTCTCTACCGAGCCATCGGTTCCCAGATAGACGGACAGGAACGGCCCGGAACCCTCGAGGATCGTCCGGAGATCTCGAAGGCTCACGGCGGTGCTCGGAGCAGTCCCTGACGACCTCACGTCTCGACGACCTCCTGCCGCCCTGGGATCGATCGGTGCGAGGGTCCATACCCGATCGGCTGCGTCGGAACCCTCGCAGGGCCCTGCTGGCCCGGCGCCGCAGGCGACGACAGCAGTGAGCGGAGAAGCTCCGCGTCGGTCACGGCGTGCCCCTTGTAGTCGTTGTTGAAGTAGGCGAAGACGTCGGTCCCCGTGTCCATCCAGTCACGAAGGCGGGACGCCACGCGTGTGAGGCGTCGGCTGCCGTATGCATCGTGATACGGCGATGAGATGGCTCGCGGGCCGTGGAAGCGCAGGTATGTCCACGACGCGGTTCGCTCCCACGGATGGTCGTCGAGCAGGTCGTGGATGCACAGCGCGGCGCCGTGACGGGCCAGGACCTCGAACACGCCATCGTGCAACCAGGACGGGTCGCGGACCTCCACGGCCCACCGGATGTGCCTTGGAGCAAGGGCGAGGAAGTCGTCGAGCCTCGTGGCGTCGCGCCGCCAGCCGGGCGGGAGCTGCACGAGGTTGGGACCCAAGTGGTCACCGAGTACCTCAACCCTCTCCAAGTGGCGTGGCAGCCACTGGTCCGCGTCGCGCAGCTTCTTGCGGTGGGATCCGAACTGTCCGACCTTGAGCGCGTAGCAGAAGCCCTCGGGTGCCTGCGCTGCCCAGGCGCTGACCGTGGTGGCGCTGGGAAGTCTGTAGAACGTGTTGTTGATCTCCACCGTGTCGAACCGCTCGGCGTAGCGAGCGAACCAAGTTCTCGGCGCTGCGCCGGCCGGGTACACCACCCCGCGCCAGTCGCGGTACGACCAGCCGGAGCAACCGACCCTTGCCTGGCCGGTCACGCGGCGAGCGCCCGGGCGCGCCGAAGGTCATCGACCAGCGCAGCGAACGCCTCGGCTCGCTCTGTCGAGTCTCGCGAGCGAAGCACGGCCGACGGGTGGGCGGTCACCACCACCGGGTGGCCATCGAGGTGCAGATCAGAGCCCCTCGCGGAGCCGACGCGGAACGAGGGACCGAACAGTGCCTGGCCCGTCTGCGTGGCGCGTTGCCACAGCGGGCAGGCGCGGCAGCTAGCTGCCTGTTCCTCCAAGGCCCGCAGCCGAGCGGCGCGACCAGCCACAGATGACTGGTTCCCCATCCGTCGCACCGACAACCCCTCGCTGTGGTGAGGTCCGTGCAACGGCGCCACCTGCCGGAGCCCAGCGGCAGTCAGCGATAGGGTCGGACGATGGGGCGTGAGGTGGTCTCCGGCTACTGCTGGCCGCAGTCTGTGAGCGCCGGCGAACAGGTCGGCCTGCACATGTCGTCGTCCGGCGGTCGGCCGGTTCGCGTCGAGGTGGCGCGCGTCGGGGTGCGGCGCGACGTGGTCTTCAGCGCTGACGCTGTCTCGGCGGGGGATCACGAGACACCCAAGGACGCCTCGTCGAGAGGTTGCGGATGGCCCGTGGCCCTCACGCTCGACGTCGACCCGAGCTGGTGCTCGGGCTACTACGAGGTCGTCATGGAGATCGACGTCGGCGAGAAGGTCCGGCGCGACTACGCCTTCTTCGCCGTTCGTCCCGCATCTGGCACACGCATCGTGCTGGCGCTGGCCACCAACACGTGGCACGCCTACAACGACTTCGGTGGCCCCAACCTCTACACCGGCGGCACTCACGTCTCGATGAAGCGACCGATGGCCGCCGGCTACCTGTTCAAGCCTCCCGGCAAGGGGCGGCGGGTGACCGGCACCGGAGCTCCTGATCCGCAGAACGCCGCGCACGTCGGCTACATCCAGCTCAACCATCTCTCCGGCTACGCCGGTTCGGCGGGCTGGCCCGACTGGGAGCTGCCGTTCATCGAGTGGGCCGAGCGCGAGGGCTACGAGATCGGGGTGTGCACCAACGCCGACCTCGAGCAGCACCCCGAGGTGCTGGACGGTGCCGGCCTCTACCTGTCGGTCGGCCACGACGAGTACTGGTCGCGTGGCATGCGCGACACGGTGGAGTCGTTCATCGCGGCCGGCGGCAACGCTGCCTTCTTCTCGGGCAACACCTCGCTGTGGCAGGTGCGGATCGAGGGCGACGATCAAGACGTGATGGTGGGCTACAAGGGCTTCTTCAAGAACGACCCGTTGATGGACACCGATCGTGAGCCGGAGGTCACAACGTTCTGGTCCGATGTGATCGTCGGCCGCCCCGAGAACCACATGACCGGCGTGTCCTTCACGCGCGGCGGATACCACCGCATCGGTCGCAACGTCACGGCCGGCCTTGGCGGCTACACGATCCACCGTGCGGGTCACTGGATCTTCGGGGGCACCGGCCTCGGCTACGGCGACGTCCTCGGCGCGGGTGCAACCGTCGTCGGCTACGAGTGCGACGGTTGCGTGTTCACCTATCGCGACGGGCTTCCCTACCCGACTGGCGAGGACGGCACCCCGCCGACCTTCGAGATCCTGGGCACTTGTCCGACGCAGCACTTCACACGCGAGACGGCGCCACGGCCGCCGAAGCCAGGCGAGCCGAGTGAGCTGGAGTACATAGCGTCACGCGTCTTCGGCACCCGCGATCCCGAGGCGATGGAGCGCATACGCCACGGCCATGCGGTGCTCGGCGCCTACACCAACAAGGCCGGCTCGACGGCCGTGACGTCGGGGTCCACCGACTGGGCTCACGGGCTGGCAGCACGAGACCCGCAGGTCGAGCAGATCACGCGCAACGTGCTGACTCGCTTGGGTTGATCGGCTCACACGGGTGCGTGCCATTGCCTAGTCCAACGGTCCACTGGTTGCGGGAAACGCCCCGACGACGTTGGTCAGATTGCGGATGTGGCGATGCCGCGCATCGCCTGACATCCGTAGTCAATTCAGACTATGGACACTCGCGTCGGGTCAACCGAAGGATGAAGCATGGCCATGGCGCGGGGTCCCCGTCCCCGCGAGATCGACGAGGATGCGGCGCTCCTGGTGGCGCGGTTGCGACTGATCGTGGTGTCAGTTGCGACCGTCTCCGCCGCCATCTCGTTCGGCGACGCCGGCCACCCGCGGTTGCAGTACACGCTCGCCTTCGTCGTCGTACCCGTTGCGGCCGCTCTCGCGCTCTCGGCAGACCGTCTCGCGTCCACGACTGCAGCCACCGTCGGCGCAGCTCTCGACCTGACGGCGTTCGGTGTGGCCTTGATCGAGTTCCCGGACGCTGCGGGAGCGCTTGGGGCGGTGTTCCTGGTGCCCGTGCTCCTCGCCTCGTACACGGGAGGTCGCCTGCTGGGGGCGAGCTTGGGCTTCGCAGGTGTGACGACGATTGGTGTCGCAGACGCGGCGGATGCCGTGGAGCCGTCCTCCGGGACCGTGATGCTCCTGGCGCTGGCCATAGCTGTCTCCCTGGCGGTCGTAGGTCGCGCAGACGCGCGCCTGCTCCGCTCGGCAAGCCGGGCCAGGTACCACGAGGCCCGTGCCTCGCTCATCGTCGAGCACCTCAGCGAGGCGATCGTGGTGACCGACTCGAGCTCGCGGGTGACCCAGCTGAACGCGGCCGCGGAGGCACTGCTCTCGGTTCCACCTGGCGCGGCGAGGTGTGAGTCCGTACTCGATCTGGCGATAGCCGGAAGACGCCTCGACTGCTCGAACGGCTGCGCCCTCCTCGATCCGGAGGGAGGTGAGGAGCCCGGCGGGGTCGAGGCGATCGCCCGCTCGCGAGCCGATGGGGGAGTACCCGTGATGGTGAGCGTCGCCAAGATCCCGGGTGCAGACGGGGATTCCGGCGAGTACCTGCACACCCTTCGCGACATCACGAAGCTCAAGCGGGCCGAGGAGGCGAAGACGCTGTTCCTCGCAACCGCCACTCACGAGCTCAAGACGCCTGTCACTGTCATAGCGGGCTTCCTGCAGACCATTGCCGACCCTCGCGTCGATGCGGAGTTCAAGGCGACTGCAATCGAGGTCATGCGACGTCGTGCCGACGAGCTCAGCCGGATCATCGAGCGACTGCTGCTTGCCAGTCGCATCGAGTCGGGTCGACTCGCCATCGACGTCTCAGCGACTGACGTTGCGGCCATAGCGCAGGAGCGAGCAGCCGCGCTCGCGAGCGCCATGGGGAGGACCATCGACTTGGAGGTGGCGGACGGCGTGCCCCTCGCGCGCAGCCAGGGGAACGCACTCGCTACGGTCCTCGATCACCTGCTCGACAACGCCGGTAAGTACTCATCGGCTGACGCCGACATCTGCATCGAGATCGGAGCCGACGACGCGGATGTGATCGTCGCGGTGAGAGACAGCGGGCACGGGATGACTGAGGATGAGGCGGCTCACTGCTTCGACAGGTTCTGGCAAGCCGACCTGTCCTCTCGCCGCAAGGCTGGGGGCACCGGCATCGGCTTGTACATCGTGCGCTCACTCGTCGACTCGATGGGTGGTTCGATCTGCGTCGCCAGCGCTCCCGGCGAGGGAACCGAGTTCACGATTCGGTTTAGCCGAGCGGATGTGCCACAGGCACCGGTCGCTGCCCATGGCCTCGAGCCGGTGGCCCCCGAGCCCTCGATCGTCCGCGAGTTCATGCGCCAGATAGGGGTGGAGACCAAGGAGACCAAGGAGACCACGGCATGACGAAGGTCCTCGCCATCCTCAGCATCACGCTCGGCAGCGTGTACACGAGCTACGGCCTGCTCACGATCGCGGATCTAGCACGAGGATGGCGGCGCTTCGGGTTCTCGCACTTCGGGCTCGCTTGGATCGCAATGGCGTTCACCTGTGGCCCCCACCACTTGGAGCACGGCCTGCACCTGCTGTCGTCGGGGCGCTCGGCTGGCGACCTCGAGCTGGTGTCGGTCATCGCAGGGTTCCCTGCGGGCGTGATCTGGTTCCTGTTGCGCGTCGAGGCGACCGTAGGAGGGCGTGGTGACCGCGTGGTCGGCGGTGGCGCCGTAGTCCGTGCGCTGCCGTTCCTCTCCGCCGCCTACTTCGCTGGATTCGTCGCGTTTGCCGCCGGGATCCTCACCGAGCCATCGCAGCTCCCACCGATGGTCGCCGCAAACCTCATGCTGGTCGTTCTCTACGGGATGATCGGGTGGTACCTGCTGCGCTCGCAGCTCGCGAACCACAATGCGATCGGGCACTGGTCGCTCTCAGGCCTGGCTCTCACCCTCGTCTTCCCGACCTGTGCACTCATGCACGCTGCCTGGGCGGTGCACCAAGTCGCCGGCGACTACGAGGCCGACGTGCACACGATCATCATCGACTGGTTGGCCGTCCCGGCCGCCGCCTACTTCCTGTGGGTCGTGCGTGGGCTGCACGCTGGCACCGTGCGGGACTGGAACGAGGCCACGACGGGCGTCGTCGCAGACCCACCCGTCGAGGCCGCCCTCGTTCAATGAGGCAGCCCTCGTTCAATAGGGTGTCCGGATGATCTCCGTGCTCGTTGTCGACGACCAGGCTGATCTGAGGCTCCTGGTGCGCTCCCTGATCACCGCGGCCAACGATGGGCTCGAGTGCGAGATGGAAGCCGAGAGCGGCGAGGCCGCCGTGGCCTGCCTCGATGAAGGCGGCGCCACCGTCGTCCTCCTCGACCAGATGATGCCGGGGATGACCGGGATCGAGACCGCCAAGCAGATCCTCGCTCGGGTTCCTGACCAGCGCATCATCCTGTTCTCGGCCTACCTGGACGATCAGCTCTTGGAGACAGCGCGTGCCGTGGGCATCCGGGAGTGCCTCGACAAGGGCAGCTTCGGCGAGGTGGTCGCCGCCGTCCGCCGGGTCGCTGCCGCCTGAACGGAAGCCTTGTCGAGCCGGATGGAGCCCTGAGCCATGTTGCCGATCTCGTGGGCGACGGTGCGCGTGTTCGTTCACGTCCTCGCCGCAACGGTCTGGGTCGGTGGTCAGCTGACGCTGGCGGGTCTGGTCCCTGGGCTCCGAGCCCTGAGCCCTGACGCGCCACGCGCAGTCGCGCGACGGTTCAATCGGATCGCTTGGCCTGCATACGGCGTCCTCGTTGCTACGGGCATCTGGAACATCGTCGAGCTGTCGCCCGACTGGGACACCGATTACGGCCGCACGATCATGGTCAAGATCGCCGTCGTCGCTGCGTCGGGGCTCAGCGCGCTACTGCACGCAAGAGCTCGAAGCCGTCGCTCGTTGGCCCTGTTCGGCGCAGCATCCGGCGTGACGGCGCTTGCGGCTCTGTTCCTCGGGGTGCAGCTCGGGTGAGCGAAGCGCGCCGCGGAAGTGGCGGCAACGCACCCCGATGACCGATCCTTGGCCCGTGCCATGCTCCGAGGTCACCATGACCGCCCCATGGGGTGGTCCATGAGCCCGCGATCGCGGTGGACCGACCAGCTGGCTGATGACGGGTCTCATCCCGACCCGCGGTTCTCCTTCGCCAACGAGCGCACGTTTCTCGCTTGGATCCGCACGTCGCTCGCACTCGTGGCGGCGGGCATCGGCGTCGACGCCTTCGCCACGGACGTGCCCGAGTGGGGCCGGCACGCCCTCGCCTCGCTCCTCGTCGTGATGGGTGGTCTCCTGGCCGCTTCCGCGTTCCGTCGCTGGTTCCGTGCGGAGGTGGCTCTTCGCCACTCGGAGCCGCTGCCCACCAACCGACTCGCTCCGATCATCGCCTACGGCCTGACGCTCGGCGCGGTTCTCGCGCTCGTGCTCGTCTTCCTCGAGCGGTGAGCGATCTCTCCGCTGGGCCGTGGGACGAGGGGCTTCCGAACGAGCGCACCACGCTGGCCTGGGTGCGCACTGCGCTGTCGCTGCTCGGGACAGGAGCGCTCGTGGCAAAGCAGTCAGGCGAGACCGTCGCCGCGATAGCGATCCTCACCCTGACCCTCGCCACGACGGTGGTCATGATCCTCGAGTCCGAACGGCGCCATCACCGTCGAGGCCACGCGCTTCTCGAGGGCGACCCCGTCGTCGCGATGCACCATCTGCTGATCACGGCAAGCATCGTCACGGCGCTCAGCGCGGCCGGCTTGGCGACTGTCGCCCTCTGAGCCTCAGCCGCTCAGCACATCACGCAGCTGAGCGAGGCGCTCCGGTACGACCGTGCAGTTGACCCATCGGCCCACCTTCTCCTTGGTGATGAGACCGGCGTCGGTGAGCAGCGAGAGGTGGTGGGAGACGGTCGACTGGCTCTTGCCGACCGGCTGTTCGAGATCGCAGCTGCACGCCGTGCCGGCGGGAGCGGCTGCGATCAGTGAGAGCAGACGGAGGCGCACGGGGTCGGCCAGCGCCTTGAACGCAAGCGCCAGCTCGTCGGCCTCCTGCTCACCCAGGGGCGCGGTCAGCAGCGGTGCGCAACATGCCTCGAGCGTTGCGATCTTCTTCATGGGACCCCTTGCATCCATCGACAGATGTCGATACATTGACGTCTGTCCATAGGTTACCCACCCAGGAGGCAATCAAGTGTCCCGTGTCCAGCTCGCGCTCAACGTCCCCGACATCGATGACGCTGTCGCCTTCTACTCCAAGCTGTTCGCCACCGAGCCCCACAAGCGCAAGCCCGGCTACGCCAACTTCGCCATCGCAGACCCGCCCCTGAAGCTGGTGCTGTTCGAGCAGGCCGGAGCCGAGGCTCGGCTCAACCACCTGGGAGTCGAGGTGGAGAGCAGCGATGAGGTCTGGGCCCACCAGGCCCGCCTGGCAGCCGACGGGGTCGACTCGCTCGAGGAATCCGGCACGTGTTGCTTCGCCAAGCAGGACAAGGTGTGGGTCGACGGGCCCGACGGGGCGTGGGAGATCTACACGGTGCTGGCGGACAGCGATGAGTTCGGCCATAGCTCAGCCAAGGTCAGCGGCGATGCGGATGTCTCGACCGACACCGCATGCTGCGGGTCGGTGCCGGTGGCCGAGGCCCGCTGCTGCTGATGCGCGCTGCCGAGGAGCGCCTTCGCAGCGGGATACCGAAGCGACAGATCCCCATTGCCTGCACGCTTGACGGAGATGACCTCCCGGCGAGACTGGCTGCTTGGCGCGAGGTGCTCGAAGCGTCGCAGGAGAGCATGACCTCACCTGACGGCTCGATCCGGCTCGAGCTCGGGACCTCCTATGACCTGGGCACGCTTGCCTCGCTGGTCGCAGCCGAGCAGCAGTGCTGCGCCTTCTTCTCGTTCGCGATCACAGTGGATCAGCGCGGAGTCGGTCTCGAGGTGAGCGCGCCCGATGGGGCACAAGCGCTTGTCGCAGAGCTCTTCGGACTTCCCGATCACGACGCCTGAGCGCTCGACCGCCCGTCTGGCCGGTTCGAACTATTCAAATCATTGCTTGACAAACTGACGGAGGTCGGACATATTCAAACAGATGCTTGATGATTGACGCCCCCTGGGAGGTGTCAATGGCATCTGGATCCGAGCCACGCCCGGCGCGGACCGACGCGACCCTCAGAAGGAGACAAGCCAATGTCCAACAAGGCAGTCGTAAGCCTCGCCACGGGCCTCGAAGATGCGGAGAAGGTGACCGTCGCCTACCTCGTGGCGGTCGGTGCAGCGGAGTCCGGTCGCGAGACGATGATGTTCCTGACGAAGGAGGCTGTGCGCCTCGCCCTCAGCGGCGTTGCCGTCGGCGTCGCCTGCGACGGGTGTCCATCCCTGCCAGACCTGCTCGCCCGCTACGAGGCCGCGGGTGGCCGCTACTTCGTCTGTCCCATCTGCTTCAACTCCAAGAGCCTCGACAAGGGCGACCTGGTTCCGAACGCGGAGCTGGCCGGCACGGTGCCGCTCTGGGAGTGGATCGGCGACGGAGCGACCACGTTCAGCTACTGAGCCGGGTGGAGCGGCCAAGGTCTGGGTAGGCCCAGATCGGTCGCCCACCACAGGGCGGCGCTGAGCCCTCGGCCCCCGGCCGAGGGCTCAGTCGCGTCTCCGATGTCTTGTGCATCCTTGGTGCGGGTATCGGCCTGCTGACGAGAGGATGCGCAGATGGCTGGCAGCAGTGCGGCAGAGGGAGCGATGGACGGCTCACGCATCGGGGTGCAGTACGCAGCGGATGAGACGCTCGTCGAGGTCTTGGCGGACATGCGCTCGCGAGGCTTCGACGGCGACTTCTCGGTCGATGACGACGGAGCGCTGTCCTGTCGCACCTGCGGCCTGTCACGCCCGCCCGATCAGGCCCTCGTCTCGGGCCTCAGGCGGATCGAGGGAGCCTCGGACCCCGGTGACATGGCCGCCGTCGTAGCAGCGACCTGCCCGGCCTGCGGGCAGAGAGGTACAGCCGTGTTGCGATTCGGTCCCGAGGTCGCTGACGGTGAGCTGGCGTTCCTTGCGGCCCTGCCGTGCAGGCCAGGCGTGCACGTTCCCCCGGCGGAGATCCCGGCCCGCGGTCGCGTCAGCAAGGCCACACCAGCGACCGGATGACCGAGTCCTAGCGCCAGCGCATCACTCGTCCTCGTCGTCGTCCAGCTGGGGGACCGGCCGATCGGGGTCAGGGACGAGCTCTGTGGGCGGCTGCTCGGGAAGGATCGGGCGGTCGGGGTCCGGCTCGGGGATGACGGGCTTGATGGTCGGCTCCTCAGGATCGATGCTCGGATCGTCGGGAGGGTCTGGGTAGGAGCGCGGGGTCTGACTGGACATGCTCGACGCCTACCCGCAGGTAGGTCTCGTCAGACGGTCCTCGGGTAGTGACCTCGTGTGGCTCCGGTCATCATCCTGCTGGCCATCGTGCTGAGCGCGGCGGCGTCCGGATGTGCTGAGGATGAGCCGGCACCCAGCGGGCCCTTCGCCGTAGCGACACGGTCGCTCACCTTCGTCGACGACAGCCGCCAGACCCCAGCCTTCGGTGAGCAGGCGGAGCTGCCAGAGCGCACCGTGGTGACTGACTTCTGGTATCCGGCGGCGGGTGACCCTTCCGCTCCCGTCACGCCGGACGCACCGCCCGCAGAGGGTCGCGGCTTCCCCGTCATCGTCTTCAACCACGGCCAGCAAGGAGACCCGCAGCAGTACGTCCTCGCCTTCGAGATGTGGGCCCGGGCCGGCTACGTCGTGGCCGCGCCGAGGCATCCGCTGACAGTGACGGGCGGGCCGGGCGGCCACTTCGTCGACGACATCGAAGGAGAGCTCGGCGATGTCCCCTTCGTCATCGACCGCATTGAGGACGAGCTGGCTGACCTGGCGGACGTCGACAACCTGGCCGTGGCCGGTCACTCGTCGGGAGCGATCGTCGCGTTCGGAGTCGGCTTCAACACGTGCTGCCACGACGATCGCGTTGATGCGGTCCTGGCCCAGGGCCTGCTCGAGATCCCGTTGGACGGCGAGTACTCGGAGGATCTGCGGGGCACGCCCTTGATCATCATGCACGGGACCTCGGACGAGTACCCGATCGATCAGGCACGTGCAACGTTCGACGAGGCCGAGCCGCCGAAGTTCTTCCTGGAGATCCCGGGCGGCAACCACTCGGAGGACTTCCGCGTCGGGCCCCGGGCGGAGCTCTCAGCCAAGGCTGCGCTTGCCTTCTTCGACCATGTGCTCAAGGGGCGCGCGGACGCGCTCGAAGAGCTCCGGGCGCTACCCGGGATCAGCATGGAGGCGCAGTGAGCCGTTGCCCGGAGCGAGCTCATACACGACAGTGCCGCCCACGGCGGGGCCGACCGCTCGCCAATCGTGGCGTGCTGCAAGCCGATCGAGCGCCCGGTCGCTCGACGGGCTCGGCGTGAAGGGCTGGCCGCGGGCAAGGGTCGCTGCGTCGATCGTCAGCTCGCTGCCGTCGAGAACGAACCACACGAGGATGTCCGCTCCGTCGCTGGCGTCGATCAAGGTTCCGACCAGCTCGTCGACGCCGTCTCTGACAGCGTCCACGGTGTCGAGCCCCATGGGGGTGAGTGACGAGAGCCCGCTCGCCACGAGCCTGACGATGCGCAGCAGCGCCGGATCGGGCGGCATGGACATCGCCAGGTTGGCTGCGTGTCGATCCGGAGAGTCGCCGCTCTCCCGCGGGCGTGCTCGCAGGCTCGGGAGCCACATGTCAGACCCGTCCCCCGGGAGGCCGAGATCGAAACGCTCGCTCAACCCGCCTCGAGGGCCCGCAGGTCCTCGCCGTCGCCGAGCTTCGCGAGCGATGCACGAAGGATTCGTGAGACGTGCACCTGGCTGATGCCCAGACGCTGGGCGATCTCCGCTTGGCTCATGCCCAGGTAGTAGCGGAAGTACACGGCCTTGCGGTCGCGCTGGCTCAGGTGCGTGAGTGACTCGCGGACCGCTACGCGCTCCGGTGTGGCCTCGACGACGTCATCTGGGAGGCCCTGTGCGGGTGCTTCCGGGCCGTCGTCCGAGGTGGCATCTGCCGGGCCGTCGAGGCTGGCCGCTCGGTAGCTGGCCCCGGCTTCGATCGCCTCGAGGATCTGCTCCACGCTCACGCCAAGCTCCGTGGCGAGCTCCTCGACGGTCGGCCGGCGCGAGAGCAAGTGCGTGAGCTGCTCGCTGGCAGCTCGTATCTCGAGGTGGAGGTCCTTCACCCGGCGGCTGACCTTCACCGACCACGTGCGGTCACGGAAGTGACGGCGCAGCTCGCCGACGGCAGTCGGCATGGCGAAGGTCGCGAACCGCACGTTGCGCTCTGGATCGAAGCGATCCACTGCGTTCACGAGTCCGAGGCTGGCTACCTGGAACAGGTCCTCGGCGGCTTCCCCGCGACCCGCGAACCGCCGGGCGGCGTGGTGAGCGATCCACAGGTAGTCCTCGACGATCTCGTCACGCAGCGCCGCGTCACCGGTCTCTCGCAGCGCTCGAAAGCGCTCCTTCTCGGTGTCACGCTCCGAGGCTGAGGGATCGAGGATGGCGAGCGGACGACGACCACCGGTCCGCGCGCGCTCAGAAATCGAAAGATTCGGCGCTGGCGTCATTGGTGACACTCCGTTCACCGCCCGCCTGGAATGCGACCGCTTCTTTTGAAACGTTCACCCTAGTCAAGATCGAGTCGACCCACAACCCCGGTCCGAACCGCGGTTACCCGCCAATTCAGACCGGGGTTGTCACGATTCATCGGCCTTCTCCTCCGCTCGCGCCGCGTCCCATCCTGAGAAATGGCCCACGAAGTTCGCGTAGAGGCTCATGAATGCGACCCACAGGATCGACTCCTTCCAAAGGAGCACGGTCGGCACCGCGAGCAAGGCCCAAACGATCATCATGACCAGATGGAAGTGGACCAAGTGCCGTGGCGATGGGTCGAGGTCGTCGAGGTTCATGAGGGCCGCCCTGCCAGTCCCTGTGGGCCCCGGCTACTTGGCGTCCTCGGCCCAGTCCTGCTGCGCCTCCTTGACCTTGGCCTTGGCGTCATGAGCCCTGGCCTCGATGCGTGCCTTGTCGGCCTCGTGCTCGGCCCGCCCCTTCTCCTTCTGGGCCTCGCCTTCCTTCTCGAGCTCGTCGTTGCCCATCAGGTCGCCCACCTTCTCCTTGACCTTGCCCTTGAGCTCTTCGAACGTACCCATGACTCGTCTCCTCCGTTGATTGCCTGAAGTCGCTCCCTACCCACGGCCAGGCGCGCCCAAACAACGGTCGTGGCTCGGGTGAGCGCCGTCGGGACCACGCATGTCTGTAGGTATGTGAGTGGGGGTATGGGTCAGGCTCCGACGCTCATATGGGAGCGTCCAGCACGTGAAGGGTGAAGTAAATGGGCTATGGCGTGAGCATCTTCTTCTTGGCAGTGGGCGCGGTGCTCACTTGGGCCGTGAACGCATCTGTCGAAGGGGTTGAGCTTCAGACGATCGGCGTCATCTTGATGGCCGTCGGCGCGCTCGGCCTCTTGTTCTCGCTGCTGTTCTGGTCGGGCTACTCCGAGCGCAGACGGGATGGCGGCACCACGATCATAGAGAGGGACATCTGATGGGCCTGGTCGTAGCACTCTTGATCCTCGCGCTGCTGTTCGGTGGCGTCGGGCTGTTCGTGGAGGGCCTCAAGTGGGCGCTCATCGTCGCTCTGGTGCTGCTCGTGGCAGGTGCTCTGACAGGCACGCGGAGCCGGGTCTGAGCAGCCGCCCGAGGGGGCAGGTCACCAAGCGACAGCGTCATCGAGGAGGACGAGGCCCATGGACGTCATCAAGCTGCTGGTCGCCGACCACAACCGGCTGCGGGGTCTCTTCGCTCGGTTCCGGGATGCTCAGAAGGACGCCGACTCGACAGCCATGATCGAGGTTGCGGGCCGGATCTTCGATGAGCTGAAGGTGCACACCACGCTGGAGGAGGAGATCTTCTACCCGGCCGTCTACGTCACCACCTATGAGCTGGCCGAACAGGTCGACGAGGCCGTGCAAGAGCACCACCTCGCCGACACGCTGATGGGCGAGCTGGGTCAGGTCGAGGCCGCCTCAGATGAGTGGCAGGCGAAGATGGCCGTCCTCATCGAGATGGTCGAGCACCACGCGGGAGAAGAGGAGACCTCCATGTTCCCGCAGACTCGCTCGCAGCTGCGCAGCGCCACCCTCGAGACGATGGCGAACCGCGTCGAGGGCCGCAAGCTCTCGCTCGGCGTGCCGGTCCTAGAAGACATGCTCGACCTGACGAAGGAGGAGCTGGTCGAGCTGGCCAGGGAGCAGCGCATCCCGGGCCGGTCGAAGATGAGCCGCGAGGAGCTCGCAGCGACAGTGTCGCCGGGCTGACCGGAGGTCAGGGCGCGTTCAGCTCAGCAACTGATTCCGACAGCCGGTTGATGGTCGGCCTGACGATGAGCGTGTAGGTGTCGGCGATGGCGGGATCGCGGTGCTCGGCCTGCATCTCGAGCCGCGTCGGATCGAGGGCCAGAGCCATGAAGGCCGCCCTGCTGGGGAACAGGTTGAAGCGAGCCTGATCCCAGGTCCTGCCGTCCCCGACGATCGTCCCTTCGACGTCGAACCAGCCCGAGATCCTCACGCCGAGCGGCAGGGCCAGATCGGCCACGGCGTCCTCATACGCGGCCATGTCCGTGCCGCCTCCGCCCTCCTGAAAGCGGATCAGGTGCACGACCATGACCGGTCCGTCCAGCTCCGTGGGCGGGTGCGGGACGTCCGCCCAGTCGACCAGCTTGCCGGGCTTCGCCGAGTCCATCGGGGAGGGGATCGGTGTGCAGCCGACGACGATCGTCTGCGACATGCCCGCCTCCTTGTGCACATGGCGCTCCTGGAAGTCCGGGCGCGCCTGCATCTCGATGAACGAGCGGCGCGTCGGATAGCGCACCACACCCACGCGGTCCCAGCGCGGCAAGCCGATCAGCTGATCTGATACGTCCCCCACGAACACAGGCTTGGCGCCGATGTCTCGCAGCACATCTATGGGCGCATAGCGGTCGTCGGCCTCCCGGCCCGTGATGCCCCTCGTCTCGCCGGCATAGTCGGCCTCGTCCTTGTAGGCCATGAGGTTGACCATCCAGATCGGGCCGTCGGCCTCAGCAGGCGTGGTGGCAAGGCGCCGGGCGTACTCCCGATCGACCTGGCCATAGCGCGGGGCGTTCGTGGTCACGACTCGACTCTCGGGTTGCTCGGCACTTGCCGACCGTATGTTTTGGCACTAGTATTGTCAATAGATTTGGTCGGCCGGCAGGCGGTCGTGAGGGGCTTCCCGCCAGGCTGGTGGTCGCCCTTGACCGCTCGATCGCGAGGAGCACGAGCGTGCAAGGCTACGAACCCTTCGAGGGCACCATCGGTCGCACTCACAAGGAGTCCACCCCCTGGTGGCCCACCCCCCCACACCCGGGCGAGCAGGCGCCGGACGTCGTCGTCGTCCTCATCGACGACCTGGGCTTCGCGCAGCTGGGCTGCTTCGGCTCGGACATCGAGACGCCCAACATCGATCGCCTGGCCGCCGGTGGTCTCCGGTTCACGAACTTCCACGTGACCCCGCTCTGCTCGCCGACGCGTGCAGCACTGCTCACAGGTCGCAACCACCACTCGGTGGGGATGCGCTCGCTCGCCAACTTCAACACCGGCTTCCCCAACATGCGTGGCCACATCTCCAACCACGCCGCGACGATGGGGGAGGTCTTGCGCGACGAGGGCTACACGACCTTCGCCCTCGGCAAGTGGCACCTGTGCCAGATGGAGAGCACGTCGGCCGCCGGGCCCTACGACCAGTGGCCGTGCCAGCGCGGGTTCGACCGCTTCTACGGCTTCCTCGAGGGTGAGACCGACCAGTTCTCGCCCGAGCTCGTCTACGACAACCACGCGATCAAGCCACCGAAGACGCCCGAGGAGGGCTATCACCTCAGCGAGGATCTGGTCGATCGGGCCATCTCCTTCGTGCACGACACCACCTCGGTCAGACCCGACAGGCCGTTCTTCGCCTACCTGGCGTTCGGTGCCACGCACGCCCCGCACCAGGCGCCGCCCGCCTACCTGGAGAAGTACCGCGGTCGATACGACGCAGGCTGGGACGAGGCGCGCGAGCGGTGGTTCGCCCGCCAGCTCGAGATGGGGCTCGTCCCCGAGGGCACGCAGCTGGCGCCGCGCAACCCGGGGGTCGAGCCGTGGGACTCGCTGCCCGACAACCACAAGCGCCTCGCCTCGCGCCTCCAAGAGGCCTTTGCGGCGTTCCTCGACCACACGGACGCGCAGATCGGCCGCCTCATGGACGCTCTCGAGCGGCTGGGCCGGCTCGACAACACCGTCTTCCTCCTCATGTCCGACAACGGTGCCAGCCAGGAAGGCGGACCCTTCGGGGTGCTCCACGAGATGAAGTTCTTCAACTTCATCCTCGAGACGCCTGACGAGGCTGTGAACCGGCTCGACGAGATCGGCGGTCCGGCCAGCCACTCCAACTATCCGTGGGGTTGGGCGCAGGCCGGTAACTCGCCGTTCAAGTGGTACAAGCAGAACACCCACGAGGGCGGGGTGCACGTTCCGCTCATCGCCCACTGGCCTGCCGGGATCGCGGAGCGCGGCGGGCTGCGCCACCAGTTCCACTACGTCACCGATGTCGCCGCCACGGTCTACGAGGCCGTCGGCGTGACGCCCCCTTCCACCTACCGAGGCCTCGAGCAGATCCCGCTCGCGGGCACGTCGATGCGCTACCTGTTCGATGCCGCCGCGAGCGACGAGCCGAGCCACAGGAGCGTGCAGTACTTCGAGATGGCCGGGCACCGCGCCATCTACGCCGACGGCTGGAAGGCCGTCACCCGCCATCAGCCCGGCGTCGACTACGACGACGACCGGTGGGAGCTCTACCACGTCGCCGAGGACCGCTCCGAGTGCGTGGATCTGGCGGAGGCCGAGCCGGAGAAGCTCCGCTCGCTCATCGATCTGTGGTGGGAGGAGGCGGAGGCGAACGGGGTGCTGCCCCTCGACGACCGCATGGTCGAGCTCTTCGGCGCGCGCTTCCGCGATCGCTCACCCCATCCGGCGGATCGTCACTACACGTATCGACCGCCGATGAGCCCGCTGCCCGCGCAGGCAGCGGCCGGGATCGGAGGGCGCAGCTGGGACCTGAGCGCAACGGTCGATCGTCCCCAGGGTGCTGATGGGGTGCTGTACGCGACAGGCAACGAGAACTCCGGCATGTCCGTGTTCATCGAGGGCGACCGTCTGGTGTTCGACTACAACTGCTTTGGCGAGCACCAGGTGGTCGAGTCCGATCGCGAGGTGCCGGCCGGGCGGTCGGTGGTGGGGGTGCGGTTCCGTCGCACCGACGACGGCGGCGACGTCACCCTGGTGATCGACGGCGAGCCGTGCGGATCCGTGCACCTGCCTGTGGTGATGCGCATCATCTCGAGCGTCGGCGCAAGCGTCGGCCACGATCACGGATCGCCCGTGAGCAGGCGCTACAGCGACGAGAACCCCTTCCGGGGGAGCCTCGAGCGAGTGGACATCCAGCTGCTGTCGATGCGCCGTGGCGACGCCGCCGCCCAGGCCGAGGTGGAGGCCCGCGCCACGATCGCCAGGCAGTGAGCGCCGGCCGCGCCTAGCGGTTGCGGCGGGGAGGCCGCGGCGCGTCGAGCGCGGCCTCGAACACCGCGGCGACGTCGTTGCCGTAGGCCACTGCGACGTTGCTGCCGACCTGCACGACCGACATGAGCAGCGAGAGCATGATCGACACCACGCCGTTGCCGATCGACACGGGATCGATGTCGGCTCGCACCGCACCCGAGATCTGCTCCGAGCGGATCCTCTCGATGCATGCCTTGCGGAGGTCGGCCAGTGCCGGGATCTCGAGAACCCGCTCGGTGACCTCGGGCTCGAGACCGGCCAGGACGCGCCGGGCGAGCGGGTGCCGGTCGACCGCGCCGACGAGCGTGAAGATCAAGGTCTGTCGCCAGTCCTGGATGCCGCCGTCGGACATCACGGTCGTGAGGCCCTCGCGGATCACGGCGGCGGCGTCCTCGTCGAGTGCGGCGAGGAACAGCGCCTCCTTGTTGGGGAAGTAGGCGTAGGCCACGGTGCCGCCGACGGACGCGTCGCGCGCGATGTCCGCAACCGACGTGACGCGGTAGCCATCGCGACCGAAGCGCGCGATCGCCGCCTCGAGGATCGCCTGCCGCGTGACCTCTCCCTTGCTCATGGCCATGTGACGGATGATACAGGAACTGAGGGGTTGAGTAAATCACTCAAATCGTGTTACGGTCGGCACCAATGACCCAGACCAGCAATCCCACGCGAAAGGTCCCGACCCGGCGGATCTCCTTCGAGGAGTCGCTGCGCGACCTGCCCAAGCACTTCGCAGCCGACGGCGACCTGATCCAGAGCCACCTGGCCGCCTCGCTCTCGGCCGTCTTCCCCGACGGCGAGGACTTCTTCGTGCGCTCTGTCCGCTACTACCGCGATCAGATCACCGACCCAGAGCTCAAGCGCCAGGTTGCCGGCTTCATCGGCCAAGAGGCGGTGCACGGTCGCGAGCACCGGGTGTTCAACGACCGTCTCAGCCAGCTCGGCTATCCCACCAAGCGCTTCGAGCGCATCACGCGCTTCGGCCTGGAGGCGCGCGAGAAGATCGCTCCTCCCGCGTCCAACCTTGCCGCCACCGCTGCGCTCGAGCACTTCACGGCCACCTTGGCCGAGCTGGTGCTGACGAGCGACGAGACCCGCGCCATGTTCGGTCACCCCGAGGTCCGCAACCTCTTCCTGTGGCACGCCCTCGAGGAGTCGGAGCACAAGGCCGTCGCGTTCGACGTCTACAAGGCCATCGGCGGCACCGAGCGCATGAGGGTCTGGACGATGCGCTTCCTGCGCTTCGGCTTCGTCGCTGGCATGACCGTCCAGGTGATCATCTCGCTTCTAGGCGACCGGGCCACCTATCGCCGCGGCAACCTGCGCCAGAGCTGGCGCCGCTTCCGGCGCTCGCCGATCATGCGCCGTGAGCTCTGGCAGCAGCTTCGTGATTACGACAGGCCCGACTTCCACCCCGATGACAGCGACACCGACGTGCTCGTGGAGCGTTGGCGCGAGCAGCTCTTCGGCGAGCAGGGCACGTTGAACGACAAGCTCGCCACCTCAGCCGCCTGAATGGCGACGCCAGTGGAGCACGTCGACGTGCTGATCGTCGGCGCCGGCCTGTCCGGCATCGGTGCGGCGCACCACGTGAAGACCGACTGCCCATGGGCGTCCTACGCAATCTTCGAGGCGCGCGATTCGATCGGCGGCACGTGGGACCTGTTCCGCTACCCGGGCATCCGGTCCGACTCCGACATGTTCACGCTCGGCTACTCCTTCCGCCCGTGGAACGGTGACAAGGCGATCGCGGACGGCGCTTCGATCCTGCAGTACATCAAGGACACGGCGTCCGAGTCAGGCATCGACGAGCACATCCGCTTCAACCACCGGATCACCCAGGCGGCGTGGTCGAGCGCAGAGGCTCGCTGGCACATCACCGCCGAGAGGTCCGACACCGCTGAAGCGGTCGAGCTCACCTGCAGCTTCCTCTTCTCCTGCAGCGGCTACTACCGCTACGACCACGGCTACCTCCCGGACTTCCCGGGGATGGATCGCTTCGAGGGCACGACCGTGCATCCGCAGGCCTGGCCTGAAGACCTCGACTACGCCGGCAAGCGAGTCGTCGTGATCGGCAGCGGGGCCACGGCCGTCACGCTGGTGCCGTCGCTGGCGCGGCGCGCTGCCCACGTCACCATGCTCCAGCGCTCGCCGACCTACATCGGGTCCGTGCCGGCCAAGAACCCGGCAGCCGAGCTGCTGCGGCGGGTGCTCCCCGCACGCGTCGCTGGGCCGGCCATCCGCTGGATGCTCGCGGTCGGCACCCAGGCCTTCTACCAGGTGAGCCAGCGGCGACCTTCTCTCGTCAAGCGGGTGCTGCGGAAGGACCTGCAGCGCCAGCTGCCGCCGGGCTACGACATCGACACCCACTTCACCCCTCGCTACAACCCGTGGGACCAGCGCTTCTGCGTCGTCCCCGACGGCGACCTGTTCAAAGCCATCTCGAAGGGCCGCGCGTCGGTCGTCACCGACACGATCGCGACCTTCACCGAGCGGGGCCTGTTGCTGGCGTCAGGCGATGAGCTCGAGGCGGACATCATCGTCACGGCCACGGGCCTCGAGCTGCTCTTCATGGGCGGCATCGAGCTGTCGGTGGACGACGAGCGTGTGGAGGTCAGCGACCGCCTCACCTACAAGGGGATGATGCTCGAGGGCGTCCCGAACCACGCGCTGGCGATCGGCTACACGAACGCGTCCTGGACCCTGAAGTGCGACCTCACCTGCGCCTACGTGACCAGGCTCCTGAACCACATGCGCATCACGGGGCAGCGCCAGTGCGTCGCCCGGAACACCGATCCCGAGGTGACCGCGGCGCCGCTGCTCAGCCTCTCGTCGGGCTACGTGCAGAGGTCGGCCGACAAGTTCCCCAAGCAGGGCTCGAAGGCGCCTTGGCAGGTTCACCAGAGCTACTTGCGTGACCGCCGGGCCCTGAAGCGGAGCAAGGTGGTGGACGACGCCATGGTCTTCTCCAACCCAGCCGACGCTCCCCAGGCGCTTGTGGTGGCGGCGAGGTGACGTCATGAAGGGCTTCGCCGGGCGCGTCGTGGCGATCACGGGCGCAGGGTCCGGCATCGGGCGGGCGCTGGCTGTCGAGCTCGCGACTCGCGGCGCGCACCTCGCTCTCGCCGACGTCGACACCGTCGGCCTGGCGGAGACCGTCTCGCGCTGCGAGGGACGCAGCGTGAAGGTGACCTCGCAACCCCTCGACGTGTCCGATCGAGAAGCGGTCTTCGCATGGGCCGACGCAGTGGTCGATGACCATGGTCGGGCCAACGTCATCGTCAACAACGCGGGTGTCGCGCTCGCAGCCAGCATCGACGCGATGTCATACGAAGACTTCGAGTGGCTGATGAACATCAACTTCTGGGGTGTCGTCCACGGCACGAAGGCCTTCCTCCCTCACCTGATGGCCGCCGGCGAGGGTCACGTTGTCAACATGTCGAGCGTGTTCGGGCTGATCAGCATCCCGTCGCAGTCGGCCTACAACGCGTCCAAGTTCGCTGTCCGGGGCTTCACTGATGCTCTACGCATCGAGCTCGACATGGCGCAGTGCGGGGTGTCCGCCACAACGGTCCACCCGGGTGGCATCAAGACCAACATCGCTCGCAACGCCCGCATCGATCCGAGCGTCGCCGACCTTGCCGGGTCGCCCGCAGCTGCGCGCGACGGGTTCGACCGGGTAGCCATGACCAGCCCCGACAAGGCCGCCGTCCAGATCCTCGCAGCTGTCGAGAAGGACCGGCGTCGGGCGCTCATCGGTCCCGACTCGATAGTCATCGACCTCGTGTCGCGGCTGCCCGCTGGTCTTCACCAGAGAGCGATCGCCTTCGGAGCGTCGCGCCGCCGCTGACCGTCTCGTCTGAGGCCCGCGCGCCTGCGGCAGTGTGGTTGACTGCCCCGCGTGCCTGCCGCCCTCACTGTCGAGCAGCTCGAGTCCCTCGTCGCTGACGGCGCCGTCGACACCGTGCTGGTCGCCTTCACCGACATGCAGGGGAGGCTCCAGGGCAAGCGCTGCCACGCTCGCTTCTTCCTCGACGAGGTGCTGCCGCATGCCGCCGAGGCGTGCAACTACCTGCTCGCGGTGGACGTGGAGATGAACACGGTGAGCGGCTTCGCCATGTCGTCGTGGGACACGGGCTACGGCGACTTCGTGCTGCGCCCGGACGTCGCCACCCTGCGAATGATCCCTTGGCACCCTGCAACCGCTCTGGTGATCTGCGATGTCGAGTGGGCCGACGGTTCTCCTGTCGTGGCATCGCCACGGCAGGTCCTGCGCCGCCAGATCGATCGGCTCGCCGAGCGCGGCCTCGTCGCACTCGCTGGCACCGAGCTTGAGTTCATCGTCTTCCGCGACACGTACGAAGCCGCTTGGGAATCGGGCTACCGAGGGCTCACGCCGGCCAATCAGTACAACGTCGACTACTCGCTCCAGGGGACCGCCCGCGTCGAGCCGTTGCTGCGGCGCATCCGCAACGAGATGACGGGCGCCGGGCTGGTGGTGGAATCGGCGAAGGGTGAGTGCAACCCCGGCCAGCACGAGATCGCATTCCTCTATGACGAGGCCCTCGTGACGGCCGACCAGCACGTCATCTACAAGACCGGTGCCAAGGAGATCGCCGCCCAAGAGGGCATGAGCCTCACGTTCATGGCCAAGTACAACGAGCGCGAGGGCAGCTCGTGTCACATCCACCTGAGCGTGCGAAGTGCCGGAGGCGAGGCCGTGATGGCGGCCGGCGGCACCGGATCCGAAGCCGGGTTCTCCACGCTCATGGAGCAGTGGCTCGCGGGCCAGCTGGCGTGCTTGGAGGAGCTGACGCTCCTCTACGCGCCGAACATCAACTCCTACAAGCGGTTCGCGGAGGGCAGCTTCGCTCCGACCGCGGTCGCCTGGGGTCGAGACAACCGCACCTGCGCCCTGAGGGTGGTCGGTCAAGGCGCGTCTCTGCGCGTCGAGAACCGCGTCCCTGGCGGAGACGTGAACCCGTACCTTGCGCTCTCCGCTGTCATCGCAGCCGGCCTGCACGGGATCGACGAGGGCCTGTCGCTCGAGCCACCGCTGGCAGGAAACGCCTACGTCTCGGATCACGCTCGTGTTCCGACGAACCTGCGCGATGCGACCGCGATGTTCGCCACCTCGAAGGTCGCGCGCGCCGCGCTCGGCGACGATGTGGTCGACCACTACGTGCACGCCGCCGAGATCGAGCAGGCCGCCTTCGATGCCGCCGTCACCGACTGGGAGCGCTACAGGGGGTTCGAGCGGCTGTGACGCGCGCACAGATTGGCGCCGCGCCACCGCGGATAGGCCTCTCCACATACGTGGAGCCCGCTCGCTTCGGTGTGTGGTCGGAGAGAGCCGCTCTCCTTCCCGCCAGCTACGTGGCGATGGTCGCCGAGGGTGGCGGCATGCCAGTGCTGCTGCCGCCGATCGTGCCCGCTGACATGGCGACCGCGGCTGCGGTCGCCATGGGTGGTGTCGACGGACTCGTCCTGACGGGAGGCGCCGACGTCGATCCACGTCTCTATGGCACGGAAGCGCACCCCCAGACCGACTCCCCGCAGGTTGCCCGCGACGAGTGGGAGCTGGCGTTGGCGCGCGCCGCGCTCGAGTCGGAGGTTCCGGTGCTGGCCGTCTGCCGCGGCGCCCAGCTCCTCAACGTCGCCCTGGGCGGCTCGCTCCACCAGCACCTGCCCGATCTCGTCGAGTGCGGGTCGCATCGCCCGGCACTCGGCACCTACGGCACCGTGAGGGTGACGGTGGAACCCCGGAGCCGGCTGGCCGCCATCGTGGGCGGCGACCAACAGGTCAGCTGCCACCACCACCAGGCGATCGACCGCTTGGGTGAGGGCCTCGCCGTGTGCGCCCGAGCGGATGACGGCACCGTCGAGGCGGTCGAGCTGCCCGACTCGCAGTTCGTCATCGGGGTTCAGTGGCACCCGGAGGCCGCCGGCGACGCGCGCCTGTTCCGTGCGCTCGTACGGGCGTGCGTCGGCGTGCGCACGAGCTGAGTGGAACAGTTCATCGCAACCTGATCGGAGCACCAGTGGATCTCACGCAACGGCTGGCCGGCCGAGTGGCCGTCATCACAGGTGGCGCGGGCGGCATCGGTCTCGCCACCGCGCGGCGTCTCACGTCGGAGGGCGCCAAGGTGGTCATCGCGGACGTCGACCCGGTGAGCGGCGGGGCGGCCGCCGAGGAGGTGGGGGGCACCTTCGTCGCCACCGACGTCACGGATGACGCACAGGTGCAAGCCCTCTTCGCGGCGGCTCACGACACCTATGGCTCGCTCGACATCGCGTTCAACAACGCAGGCATCTCGCCCGCGGACGATGACTCGATCCTCACGACCGGCATCGACGCGTGGCGGCGCGTGCAGGAGGTGAACCTCACCTCCGTCTACCTCTGCTGCAAGCACGCCCTTCCCTACATGCAGCGGCAGGGGCGCGGCTCGATCATCAACACCGCCTCGTTCGTGGCGGTGCTCGGTTCGGCCACCTCGCAGATCTCGTACACGGCCAGCAAGGGCGGCGTGCTCGCCATGAGCCGGGAGCTCGCGGTGCAGTTCGCCCGTGAAGGGATCAGGGTCAACGCGCTCTGCCCCGGGCCGGTCAACACGCCGCTCTTGCGAGAGCTGTTCGCCAAGGACCCGGTGCGCGCCGCGCGGCGGCTGGTCCACGTGCCCATGGGTCGCTTCGCCGAGGCGGAGGAGATCGCCTCAGCGGTGGCGTTCCTGGCCAGCGACGATGCATCCTTCGTGACCGGCGCGACCTTCCTCGTCGATGGCGGCATCTCGGGCGCCTACGTGACCCCTGAGTGACGCTGGCCTGAGCATCTACTGGGAGGCGATCGCCTCTTGGGCTTCGATCTCCGGATCTACGACCGCTGCGCCAGCCACGTCGATGTCGACCCGATGCAACGTGCCCGTGAACTCGAAGCGGCCCCGGTACTCCTCGTCGGCGGGGGAGAAGTCCGGTGACCAGCCCGCAGTCAGACCCGCACCGGTCAAAGAGAAGCGGCTCCAGATCGTGCGCCGCACCTCACCCGTGCCGATGGTCGATCCATCGACCAACAGCTCGACCACCGGAGGCTCGAACCGCATCTCGAGGACGTGGTCACCAGGTGCGAGGACGGCCCCGTCCGCGACGGGGGCCTCGACGCGATAGCTGCGCCACCCCGCAAGGTTGTGCACGTAGACGAGACGGCCGTCGGCGAGCAGGTGGAACGACCAGCCACCGAGCACGGAGCCCTGCACGGCGAGAACGCCTTCAACCCTCTCGAGGCCCTCCGGCACCGTGACGTGAGCCGAGATGACGTGCGGGCGTCCCCGGACGTTCACCGCCACGCTCTCCGGTACCGGCGCGCGACCCGGCCAGTACGTGTAGCGCTGGCGGGGCCGAACCGAGGATGCGCGTCCGAACACCATCTCGGAGAACGGCCGGTTGTCGATCGGGAGCACGTTGTTGCGCTCGGCCTCGTCCCACCAGCGAGCGATCATCGACTCCAGCCTCTCGGGCTCTGAGGACGCCAGGTCGATGCGCTCGGATGGATCCGATCGCAGGTCGTACAGCTCCCAGGCGGCGTTATCGAGGCCCGGCTCGTCGGCCTGGATCTCGTGGTAGGTGACCGCCTTCCAGCCTTCGTGGTAGATCGCGCGGCACCCGAACATCTCGTAGTACTGGGTGGTGTGTCGCTCCGCGGCGGCGGGGGCATCGAAGGTGTACGCGAAGCTGGTGCCGTCGAGCGGCACCTGGTCGACGCCAGCCACCTCGCTCGGCGCCTCGATGCCGATCGCCTCGAGCAGCGTCGGCACTATGTCGATGGCGTGCACGTACTGGGCTCGAACCTCGCCCCTCGCCGTGATGCCCCGCGTCCAGCGCACGATCAGTGGGTCGGCCACGCCTCCTTCGTGCGTCTCGCGCTTCCAGCGGCGGAACGGTGTGTTGCCAGCGACGGTCCAGCCCCACGGGTAGTTGTTGTGGATCCGCGGGCCGCCGATCTCGTCGAGCCGCGCGGCGGCCTCTTCGACCGTGCGCGGGAGCACGTTCCAGACGCGTGCGTCGTTGAGCGATCCGAAGGGGCCGCCTTCGGACGAGGCGCCGTTGTCGGACAGGACGACGACGATCGTGTTGTCGAGCTCGCCCAGGTCGCGCAGGCGCGCGATGAGCCGACCGATCTCGTGGTCGGTGTGCGAGAGGAAGCCCGCGAAGGCCTCCATGTAGCGCGCATAGACCCGCCGCTCCTCCGCGGTCAGCGCGTCCCATGCGGGCACCCAGTCGGGTCGTTCCGAGAGCTCCGCGTGGGGCGGCATGACCCCAGCCGCCTTCTGTCGAGCGAGGGTCTCCTCGCGCCACTGGTCCCAACCGCCGTCGAAGTGCCCGCGGTAGCGGGCGATCCACTCGGGCGGCGCCTGGTGCGGAGAGTGGCACGCACCAGTGGCGAGGTACAGGAGCCACGGCTTCTCTACGTCGACGTTACGAAGGTCCTCGATGAACTCGATCGAGCGGTCGATCAGGTCGGTGGTGAGGTGGTAGCCGTCATCGAAGCCGGCCGGTGGCTCGACGAGGTGGTTGTCGTGGACGAGCGCCGGCACGAACTGGTGCGTCTCGCCCGGGAAGAACCCGTAGTAGCGCTCGAACCCGCGCCCGAGGGGCCATCGGTCCCGCCGCGCTCCGAGGTGCTCCTCGTCCTCCGGCGTGAGGTGCCACTTGCCGACTGCGTACGCGGCGTAGCCGTGCGGCGTGAGCATCGCCGGCAGGAGGGCGCAGGCCTTCGGGATGCGAGCGTCGTAGCCAGGGAAGCCGGTGGCAAGGTCGACGATCCGGCCCATGCCCGCAACGTGGTGGTTGCGGCCCGTGAGCACACATGCGCGAGTGGGCGAGCAGAGAGCCGTCGTGTGGAAGCTCGAGTAGCGCAGACCTTCGGCGGCGAGAGCATCGAGGTGAGGCGTGTCGATGTCCGACCCGAAGCATCCGAGCTGCGCGAAGCCGACGTCGTCGAGCACGACGAGCAGGACGTTCGGGGCCCCCTCCGGTGGTCGCGGCTCGCCGGGCCACCAAGGCTCCGACTCCCAGTGGTAGCGGCCGATCGTGCCCTCGAACTCCCCGGGTTCCATGGCAGCAGCATGGCCGAAGACCCGAGATCGCCCGGAATCGACCACACAGCGTCACTCGTCAGCGACTTGACTGAGTGAGCACTCACTCAGTTAGGGTCGCCGTGTGCCGAGCCGCGTCCAGACGCTCCAACCACGTGCCGGGCGGGCGGCCGCCCTCCCGCCCGACGAACGGCGAGCGGCGATCGTCGCCGCCACGATCCCGCTGCTGCTGGAGCGCGGCGCCGCCGTCACCACGCGCCAGATCGCCGAGGCCGCGGGCATCGCGGAGGGCACCATCTTCCGCGTCTTCCCCGACAAGGACGCCGTGGTGCGGGCCGCTGTCGAGCATGCCTTCGACCCGGAGGCCACGGAGGTCGCTCTGCGGTCGATCGAGCGCGACCAGCCGTTCGAGGCGCAGCTCACGGAGGCGGTCGACGTCATCCAGCGGCGCCTCGCGCTGATCTGGCAGCTGTTGTCAGCCGTCGGTGCGACGGCGGAACCGCCTCGGCGCCCGAGGGAGCTGGCCGCGCTCGTGGCCATCTTCGAGCCGCAGGCCGACCGCTTGCGCCACGAGCCCCGCGTCGCCGCTCAGCAGCTCCGCGCCCTCACGCTCGCCGTCACCCATCCCGCGCTCGTCGATGAACCGATGTCACCGGAGGAGATCGTCGCCTTGCTCCTGGATGGGATCCGCGTGCGCCCGGGGAAGGCTGGGCGATGAAGAGGCTGCTGGTCGAGTACCTCCGTCCCTACAAGCGGACGCTGGTTGCCATCGTGCTCCTCCAGAGCGTGCAGGCGGTGGCGTCGCTCTACCTGCCGAGCCTCAACGCGGACATCATCGACAACGGGGTCATCGCCGGCGACACCGACTACATCTGGTCCACCGGCGCAGTGATGCTCCTCTTCACGCTCGCGCAGGTCGTCTTCGCGGTTGCGGCTGTCTACCTGGCGGCTAGAGCTGCCATGGGGTTCGGGCGTGACGTGCGCGGCGACCTGTTCCATCGCGTCACCGACTTCTCGACACGTGAGGTCAACCTCTTCGGCGCGCCGTCGCTCATCACGCGCATCACCAACGACGTGCAGCAGGTCCAGATGCTGGTCGTGATGACCTGCACGACGGTCGTGGCGGCACCAGTGACGATCGTTGGTGGAGTGATCATGGCCATGCGAGAGGACGTGGGGCTGTCCTGGCTGCTCGCGGTCAGCCTTCCGGCGCTCCTCGTGAGCCTGGGTGTGGTGATAGCCCGGATGGTCCCTCAGTTCCGGCTGATGCAGGAGCGCATCGACTCCATCAGCCGAGTCCTGCGCGAGCAGATCACCGGCATGCGCGTGGTGCGGTCGTTCGTGCGCGAGCCGCAGGAGACACAGCGCTTCGCGGAAGTCAACGACGAGCTGACCCACACCTCGCTCGTGGCCGGCCGGCTGATGGCGCTGATCTTCCCGCTGCTCATCTTCATCATCAACGCTTCGAGCCTCGGTGTGCTCTGGTTCGGAGCCAACCGCATCAACACCGGTGAGATGACCGTCGGCGCGCTGGTCGCCTTCCTCACCTACTTCTCGCTGATCCTCGTGGCGGCGATGACGGCCACCTTCGTGGCACTCATGGCCCCGCGTGCCGCCGTGTCTGCGGAGCGGATCCAAGAGGTGCTCGAGACGCAGCCGTCCGTGGCCCTGGCTCCTGACGCCATCACCGATCTGGCGATCGCCGGATCACTCGAGCTGCGTGGCGTCGGGTTCCACTATCCGGGAGCCGAGCACGCCGTCCTGTCGGGCATCTCCTTCACGTCGCTGGCCGGCCAGACCACCGCGATCGTCGGGAGCACCGGGTCCGGCAAGACGACCCTCGTCAACCTCATGGCGCGGCTCATCGACGTGTCGGAGGGAGCTGTGCTCATCGACGGCGTCGACCTGCGGCACATGCACACCGATGTGCTCTGGGAGCGCATCGGCCTCGTGCCTCAGAAGCCGTATCTCTTCTCCGGCACGGTTGCGAGCAACCTGCGGTACGGCAAGCCCGACGCCTCCGACGACGACCTCTGGGCGGCGCTCGAGGTGGCCCAAGCAGCGGACTTCGTGCGCGCCATGCCTGGCGGGCTGCACGCAGAGATCGCACAGGGTGGATCCAACGTCTCCGGCGGGCAGCGCCAGCGTCTGGCGATCGCGCGAGCTCTGGTGCGCCGACCCGAGATCTACCTGTTCGACGACTCGTTCTCCGCCCTCGATCTGATCACCGACGCACGCCTGCGTGCCGCGCTGAGGCCCTACACGGCAGGATCGACGGTGGTCATCGTCGCCCAGCGCGTGTCCACGATCGCTTCGGCCGACCAGATCTTGGTGCTCGAGGACGGTGAGTGCGTCGGGCTCGGCACTCATGAAGCTCTCCTCGACAGCTGTGCCACCTATCGCGAGATCGTCGAGTCGCAGATCGCCGGGAGCTCGGCCGCATGAGCCAGCAGGCGCCCGCACAGGCCCGCACAGTGGCGTCGCCGTCAGCAGTGCGCGCCGGTCCTGGGTCGATGATCGGCATGCCGGCGGAACGCTCGGACGACTTCGGCACGACGACGCGCCGCCTCTTCAACCGACTGCGGCGCGAGCGATTCCGGCTCGCTTCGGTGCTGGTGCTCTCCGTGCTTGGGGTCGTCGGCCAGGTCGCCGGCCCCAGGCTCCTCGGGCACGCCACCGACCGCATCGTGCGAGGCCTTCTGAGCCCTGCGGGGATCGACTTCTCGGCCCTGCACGGCCTGCTGCTCGCCTTGGCGCTGCTGTTCGTCGTGTCCTCGGCGCTGGCCTACGTCCAGGCCTTCGTGCTGGCCGGCATCGTCCAGCGAACGATGCACGGCATCCGATCCGACGTCGAGGACAAGCTCAACCGGCTCCCCTTGGCCTACGTGGACGGGCAGCCGCGAGGCGATCTGCTCAGCCGCGTCACCAACGACATCGACAACGTCGCCCAGACGCTCCAGCAGACGCTCAGCCAGATGCTCACGCAGCTGCTCGCCCTTGCCGGGGTGGTGGGGATGATGATCTGGATCTCGCCGACGCTGGCGCTCGTCGCGATCATCTCGATCCCCTTGTCGATCCTCACCATGCGCAAGATCGCGGCCCGCTCGAAGGCTCGCTTCCTCGCACAGTGGAGTCACACCGGCCGCTTGAACGCCCAGGTCGAGGAAGCCTTCACCGGGCACGCCATCGTCAAGGCGTTCGGTCGCCAGAAGGAGGTCGAGGCGACCTTCCGCTCGACCAACGAGGCGCTCTACGACGCCAGCTTCCGCGCCCAGTTCATGTCAGGGATCATCCAGCCGGCGATGATGTGGCTGGGCAACCTGAACTTCGTGGCCATCGCAGTGCTCGGCGGCCTTCGCGTTGCGTCCGGGACGATGAGCCTCGGCGACGTGCAGGCCTTCCTGCAGTACTCGCGGCAGTTCTCGATGCCCATCACGCACCTGGCGTCGATGGCCAACGTCTTCCAGTCCGGCGTCGCCTCGGCCGAGCGCGTGTTCGAGCTGCTGGATGCGCCCGACCAGGAGCTCGAACAGGACGCCGGTCAGCGGGTGACCGCGCGGGGCCGAGTCGAGTTCGATCGCGTCTCCTTCGCCTACACGCCCGACCGGCCACTGATCGCAGATCTCTCGTTCGTCGCGGAGCCGGGGCGCACAGTGGCGATCGTCGGCCCGACCGGTGCCGGCAAGACGACCCTGGTCAACCTGATCATGAGGTTCTACGAGCTCGACGGCGGTGCCATCCGGATCGACGGGCGTGACATCAAGACGATGCCGCGATCCGAGCTGCGCTCGAACATCGGCATGGTGCTCCAGGACACGTGGCTGTTCGGAGGCACGATCCGCGACAACATCGCCTACGGGAACCCCGGCGCCACGGAGGACCAGATCCTCGAAGCGGCTCGAGCCACCTACGTGGACCGCTTCGTCCACTCGTTGCCCGACGGGTACGACACCCTCGTCGACGACGAAGGCGGTGTCGTGAGCGCAGGCGAGAAGCAGCTGCTCACGATCGCCAGGGCCTTCCTCGCCGACCCCGCCATCCTGATCCTCGACGAAGCAACCAGCTCCGTCGACACCCGCACCGAGGTCCTCATCCAGCACGCCATGGCCGCGCTGAGGTCTCAGCGCACCAGCTTCGTCATCGCTCACAGGCTCTCGACCATCCGTGACGCCGATGTGATCCTCGTGATGGAGGCGGGCCGCATCGTCGAGCAGGGCAGCCACGAAGAGCTCATCGCGCACGAGGGCGCCTACTCAGCGCTGTACCACGCCCAGTTCACGGCGCCCGCCGCCGAGGTGACCTGACCCCTAGTCCCGCCAGTCGGTGCGGTCCTCGACAGAGGGCTGCCGCCCGGTGCGAAAGGGCGAGAGGGGAGCGTCGACGAGCAGGATGCGGTGCCAGGCGGTGACGATGTCACGCAGCCCGGCGCGCCACTCGAGGAGATCGCCGTCGGTCCGGTGCGCTACCTCGGCATCGGCCCACTGCTGCCAGGTCGGGATGGCCCAGAGGAGCAGCGCCTCGTCGTCGTCCACCATGGCGGTGGTGAATGCCCCCGCGAGCTGCCAGCCGTGACGAACCAGCAGCGGCTCCCCTTGCTCCCGAGCACGTTCGAGCAGCTCCGTCGCCGACCCCGGGCGCACCCGAACGAGCTCGTGCGCGTACACCTCGCCGGTCATCCCTGCCGCACAGTGCTGCTCGATGGTCGGCGTCCACGGCGCAGGCACCATCAGACGATCGAAGCCGCCGCGGCGCATGCCGGCTGCTGCGGCCCACCAGCGCTCCAGCTTGGGGTCCTGGGCGCCAGCTCCGACCGCCTCGCGCGCGAACGAGTCGGCCAGCCCGCTCCAGCCCTCCTCCTCCCACATGTTGACGGTCTGAGGCCAGGCTCCGGTCGAGCCGAGCAGCGCCCAGACGCCATAGCAGAGCTGGTGCCGATCGACCTGTGCCGTCGGGCTCCAGTTCGCCGTCATGTGGTGCATGTAGTCGGCGCGGCTGTGGCCGTTGATGTCGATCAGCTCGTGGATGTAGATGCGGTCGTTCACGCGCTGGCCTCGTGAGGCGCCTCACCGGCTCGGCCTGGCCCGGCGTGCGTGTCAGGGCACATCCTGCGTAGGTTACGGCGGTCAACGACTCGGCTGAGACGACGGTGTCTCAGCGCGGAGACGGCGCTAGGGGAGGACAAAGGATGGATGCTGCTTCGTTCCGCTACGACGGCAAGCGAGCGCTCGTGGTGGGCGGGGCCACCGGGATGGGAGCGGCCACCGCCGCCCTCCTCCAGGATCTCGGGGCCGAAGTCGTGGTCATGGACCATGCCGAGGTCACGCTCCCGGGCGTGAAGGTGATCAAGGTCGACCTCCGCGACAAGGGGAGCATCGATGCTGCCGTCGATGAGTGCGGCGGCCCCATCCATGCGCTGTTCTCCTGCGCCGGGGCCGCTGACGGCACGCCTGGCATCGAGAAGATCAACTTCATCGGTCACCGCCATCTGATCGAGAGGGCCCTCGCTTCCGAGATGCTCCCGCGCGGGTCTGCCATCGGGATGATCTCGTCGGCGGCCGGCCTTGGCTGGGAGAAGGAGCTCGACCTCATCAAGGAGTACCTCGACACCCCGGACTTCGACTCGGCCGCGGCGTGGATCGACGACCACTTCGGCAAGGCGAGCTACATGTGGAGCAAGCAGGCGCTCTGCGCCTATGTGGCTCGCGAAGCGCTGCCGATGCAGAAGCGTGGCATCCGCATCAACGCCATCCTCCCCGGCCCGACCGACACGCCGCTCGCGCAGGCGAACAAGGAGCTGTGGCTCACCTTCGGCGCCGACTATCGGGAGGAGGTTGGCCTGGAGGCCTCCACCCCGGAGGAGCAGGCTGGCCCCCTGGTCTTCCTGTGCAGCGACGCGGCCTCGTACATCAACGGTGTCACGTTGATCACTGACGGCGGCTACGTGAGCTCGGGCATCACGGGCTCGTTCCCGGCGGCCACGCCGGTGGTCGACTTCCTCTACGGGCGCTACTGACCGAGCGGCCCGCTCAGGCAACAGCGGTGGTTGCCCATGCGCCGTAGCCCCCGATGATGTCGGCCACGGTCTCGAAGCCGCGGGCGCGCAGCGTGGACGCGGCGACCGACGAGCGGTAGCCGCCAGCGCAGTAGACGACGGTCGGCTTGCTGGGATCGAGCTCATCCAGGCGGTCGAGCAGCTGCGGCAGCGGGATGTTCACGGCCCCATCGATCACGCCGGAGACCTTCGTCTCCCCGGGGTTGCGAACGTCGACCACCTGCAGGCCGGGTTCTTCCGCCAGCCACTCCGCAACATCGGCGGCGGGGAGCCGGCGAGCCGCGCTGGCCAGCTGGGGGTGCTCGGCGAGGACCGCCTCGACATCGGACAGCTCTCCGATGACCGCGTCGAAGCCGATGCGCGCGAGGCGGACCTTGGCTTCGGTCCCCCGTCCGGCGTCGCCGACCACGACAACTTGCTCGCCCGGCCTGATGACGTCGCCCGCGTACTCGGCGAAGCGGCCATCCAGCCCCACGTTGACCGACCCGCGCAGATGGCCCGACGCGAAGGACTCGGGGGAGCGCGTGTCGAGCAGCACCGCTCCCTTGGCGGCCGCTTCCTGGGCCTGGTCGACGGTCAGTGGCTCCGGGGCCTCGTGGTCGTCGAGCAGCTTGTGCTCACGCCGGTTGGCGTCGGCTGCGAACGCGAAGTACAGCGGCGCCACGCTCTGCCCCTCTGTCACGACGTCCACGAACTCCTCGTCGGTCATGGGTCGCAGCGCGTAGTTCGTCGCGCGCTGCTCTCCGATGGTGGATGTCGCCGCGGTCGAGAGGTGCTTGCCGCACGCTGAGCCGGCGCCGTGTGCCGGGTAGACCTGTGTGGGGTCGGGCAACGTCAGGATCTGCTCTTCGAGCGAGCGGTGCAGATCGCGCGCCAGGCTGTCGGCGGTGCGCCCGACCGACGTGAGGAGGTCGGGTCGCCCGACGTCTCCGATGAACAGCGTGTCGCCGGTGAGGACGGCCCACGGGGGCGCGCCTGGCCGCTCGTACACGACGATCGAGATGCTCTCCGGGGTGTGCCCTGGTGTGTGCCGGATCTCGAGCGTGACGTCTCCAAGCGACAGGACCTGTCCATGTGCCAGGGGCTCCATCGGGAAGTCGGTGGTCGCCACGTCGCCGTAGGAGATGACAGCTCCGGTCGCCTCGGCCAGCTCGAGGTGACCGGACAGGAAGTCGGCGTGGAAGTGGGTCTCGATCACACGCTCGATGCGAAGCCCGTTGGCTTCGGCGTCTGCCAGGTACTCGCCGATGTCGCGCTGGGGGTCGACGACGACGGCCCGGCCCGTGGCGGTGTCACCGATGAGGTAGCTGTAGAGCGACAGGCAGGCGAGGTCGTACTGGCGGAAGAACATCTCCCCAATGATCGCACCGAATCGGCGCGATCGCGCCGGCCTGAGCACCAGGTGGACCGATCTGGTCAGGAGTGCCCGCAGGTATGTGACCTTCGGACCTACTGGTCTGGGTGGCGAAGCGGTTTGCTCGGGTCATGGCGATCAGACGAGTGGTGATCCTCGGTGGCGGCACAGGCGGCACCCTTGCCGCCAACCGACTGCGGCGACGGTTCGGGCCTGACAGGCTCGCCATCACGGTGGTCGACCAGGACGACCGCCACGTGTACCAGCCGGCTCTTCTCTTCGTGCCCTTCGGCCTGTCGCACCTCGACGACATCGTGCGACCGCGCCGCCAGCAGCTCCACCCCGGCATCGACTTCCGCCTCGCAGAGGTCGATCGCGTCGAGATCACGGACAACGAGGTCCACCTGGTGGACGGGACGGTCCTCGCCTATGACGTCCTGCTCGTCGCATCAGGCGCCGTGCTGCTCCCCGAAGAGACGCCCGGCCTGACTGGGGCGGGCTGGATGGAGAAGGTGTTCACCTTCTACACGCCGGAGGGCGCCGGCGCGCTCGAGGGGGCGCTTGCGACGTTCGACGCCGGTCGGCTCGTCGTCAACGTCGTCGACCTTCCGATCAAGTGCCCGGTGGCGCCGCTCGAGTTCCTCTTCCTCGCCGACTGGTACTTCCACG
Source organism: Actinomycetota bacterium (assembly GCA_049325515.1). Taxonomy (GTDB): domain Bacteria; phylum Actinomycetota; class Acidimicrobiia; order Acidimicrobiales; family VFJN01; genus VFJN01. Next base: position 76,607 of record JBMOLI010000036.1, read on the forward strand.
AGCGAGGGATGCGCGATGAAGTGGAGCTCGCGCTGGTCACCCCGCTCGACGGCGCGTTCACACGTCCCGTGGCGTCTCGACAGCTGGGCGGGATGTTGGAGGCGCGTGGGATCGAGCTCGTCACGGAGTTCAACACGGGTGAGGTGGACGGCTCCGCGGGACGGCTCGTCTCCTACGACGACCGAACGGTCGACTTCGACCTGGCCGTGATGATCCCGTTGCACGGTGGCGCCGCCTACGTCGGCCGATCGCCGGGCCTCGGAGACGAGCTCGGCTTCGTCCCGACCGACGACCACACGCTGCAATCGAAGGCGGCGCCGAACGTGTTCGTGATCGGCGATGCCGCCAACGTGCCGGCCTCCAAGGCCGGATCGGTCACGCACTTCGAAGGGGAGACGCTCGTCTCCAACGTGAGCCACTTCCTCGACGGCGAACCGCTCGAAGACGGCTTCGACGGACATGCGAGCTGCTTCATCGAGACCGGGTTCCACAAGGCGATGCTCATCGACTTCAACTACGAGACCGAGCCCGTGCCCGGCCACTATCCGTCCGATGTCGGTCTGCCGCTTCTCAAGGAGTCACGGCTCAACCACCTCGGGAAGCTGCTCTTCCAACCCTTCTACTGGCATGGCCTGCTGCCAGGGCGCGAGATGCCCGGCATCGGGTCCGCCATGCCGACCGCCGGCAAGAAGCTCAGCGAGAGAGAGGACTGAAGATGTCGACCGTCACCATCGCCACGACCGAGGTCGAGCTGAACGACGAGGGCTTCTTCGTCGACCCGGACCAGTGGACCGAGGACATGGCCCCTGAGCTGGCCCGCCGCGAGGGGATCGAGGAGCTGACAGACGCTCATTGGACCGTGCTGCGGTTCATGCGCTCGGAGTACTTCGCCAAGGGCACCGGTCCGACCGTTCGCCTGCTGGGCAAGGCGTCAGGAGTCCCGATCAAGGAGCTCTACCAGCTGTTCCCCAAGGGCCCGGCCAAGATCGCAGCCCGCATCGCCGGCATCCCCAAGCCACGCGGCTGCATCTGAGAGGAGAGAACGATGACAGACACCATCGAGAAGGTCTCGATCATCATCTCCAAGGGTTCGCTCGAGGGCGTCTACCCGGGATTGATCATGGCCAACGGTGCGCGTGCAGAGGGGATCGAGGCGAACCTCTTCTTCACGTTCTTCGGCTTGGACGCGATCCACAAGGAGCGCCACGAGCACATCAAGCTGGCGACGGTCGGCAACCCGGGGCTGCACATCCCTACGATGCTGGGCGGTCTGCCAGGCATCTCCTCGGCGATGACGCAGTACATGAACCACAAGATGGAGAAGCTCGACATCCCGTCGATACCAGAGTTCGTCGAGATGATCGCCGACACGGGCGCCGGGATGTATGCGTGCAAGGCCTCCGTCGACCTCTTCGGCCTCGAGAAGAACGACTTCATCGAGCAGGTCCAGGACATCATCACAGTCGGCGAGTTCTACGAGATCGCCGCCGGCGGCCAGATCATCTTCACCTGACCTGACGGTGCGTGCCGTCCAGGCGGTCAGAATGCGGGCCCTGTCGAACGGTTGACACCGGAGGTCTGCATGTCTGCGAGAACGGTTGTGGTCACGGGCTCGGCGTCCGGCATGGGCGCCGCGACCAGGGCCCGATTGGAGGCGGCCGGCCAGCGGGTCGTGGGGGTCGACCTGCGCGATGCGGACGTGATCGCCGACCTCGGTTCGCCCGACGGGCGTGCCGCCGCCGTAGCAGCCGTGACCGACCTGACAGGAGGAGCGATCGACGGCCTTGTCACCTGGGCGGGCCTGGCTGGCCTGACCAAGCTGCCCGGCAGCCTCCTCGCCTCCGTCAACTACTTCGGGACGGTGGCGCTGCTCGAAGGCCTGCGACCGCTTCTGGCTCGGGGCAGCAACCCGGCGGCGGTCGCCATCAGCTCGAACTCGACCACCTGCCAGCCGGCCGTCCCGATGCGCCTCGTCGAGCTGTGCCTCGCTGACGACGAGCCCGCCGCGCGCGCCGCCGCAGACGAGGCCGGGGCGCTCGCCACCTACCCGGCCACCAAGCTCGCGGTCGCACGGTTCGTGCGGCGTGAAGCCACCACCGAGCCGTGGGCAGGGGCCGGCATCACCTTGAACGCGGTGGCACCTGGCGCCATCGAGACGCCGATGCTTCAAGCGACTCGGGAAGACGAGACGATCGGCCAGCTCATCGACGCCTTCCCGATCCCGATCGGCCGCAAGGGCTCCGCCGACGAGCTCGCCGCGTTCGTGCAGTTCCTCCTCGGGCCCGATGCTCGCTTCTTCTGTGGGTCTGTGGTGTTCGTCGACGGGGGCAGCGATGCGTTGATGCGGGCCGACGACTTCCCCGTGCCGATGAGCTGACGCTGACTCGGCTGCGCCGTGGGCCGATCTGCCTTCGTGGCTGTCAGCGATATGGTCCGTCCCGGCCTGGCGCCGGTGCCAGCCCTGGGGAGCGCGGAGGACATCGATGGCTCGCGTGGATCGATACGACGGGCATGTCGCCGTGGTGACAGGTGCCTCGTCCGGGCTGGGCCGACGACTCGCGCTCGACTTGGCGGACCGGGGCGCAGCCGTCGTGGGTGTGGCGCGCTCGCGCGATGCTCTCGAGCGCTTGGCCGACGAGAGCAAGGGAACGATCGATCCAGCCGCGTGCGATGTGAGCGATGAGGCCGCCATCTCGACGCTTCTCGCAGACATCGAGCGCCAGCGCGGCAGCGTTGACGTGCTCGTCAACTCGGCCGGCTGGGCAGAGCCGACCAAGGTCGAGCAGGCCGACCTCGACCTCTACCACCGCATCTTCGCCACCAACTTCTTCGGGCTCGTCGCGGCCACGCTCGCGGTCGTCCCGGGCATGCTCCATCGCGGACGCGGGATCGTCGTCAACGTGTCGAGCGATCACGGGCGAGCGCCAGCGCCTGGCACCCCCGCGTACAGCTCGTCGAAGGCGGCCGTGTCTGCCTTCACCGAGAGCCTGGCCCACGAGTGCCACGGGCGCGGGGTGCACCTGCATGTGCTCTATCCGGGCTGGGTACCCACGCCGCTCGGCCAGGGTGCAGTCGACGCGGGCATGCCGCAGCCGCCGAATATCGTGCGCCGAACCGAGGAGCAGGTGTCCGCGGCGACCCTGCGTGCCATGGGACGTCCCGGAATCGAGATCAACTGCGCTCCGGTCGCCACCCTCGCGCCGGTGATGCGCGCTCTCCTACCTCCCGTCTACCGCGCGCAGATGCGCAAGCAGGCCAACCGAGGCTGAACTTCAGCTAGGACCCGAGCGGATAGGTGGGCGATTGCCCTCTAGTGTCCCGGGCATGGCCAAATGGACTGCTTCAGACATTCCGGACCTGACCGGGCGCACGATCGTGATCACCGGTGCGAACAGCGGTCTGGGTCTGCGGTCCGCCGAGGCGCTGGCAGCGCACGGCGCTCACGTGGTGATGGCGTGCCGCAACGCTGAGAAGGCGGCTGCCGCGCTGGAGTCGGTGAAGGCTCAGGCGACCGGGGCGGCGCCTGAGGTCGTGGCGCTCGATCTGTCGTCGTTGCGGTCCGTGCGCGACTGCGCCGCCGATCTCGTCGGTCGCGTCGGCAAGGTCGACGTGCTCATGAACAACGCGGGGATCATGGCGGTGCCCAAGAGCAAGACGGAGGACGGTTTCGAGAGCCAGATCGGCACCAACCACCTCGGCCACTTCGCGCTCGCCGGGCTCGTGCTGCCAGCACTGCTCGCCGCGCGGGATCCCCGGGTCGTGACCGTGTCGTCCAACGCCCACAAGTTCGGCCGCATGCACCTCGACGATCTCAGCTTCGAGCGCACGCACTACTCGCGCTGGCGCGCCTACGGGCAGTCCAAGCTGGCCAACCTCCTGTTCAGCGGCGAGCTGCAGCGGCGAGCGACAGCATCGGGCACCTCGCTCACATCGGTCGCGGCCCACCCGGGCTACGCGGCCACGAACCTCACCAGCGGTCCCGCAACCGGTGCCTCCCTCCTGAAGCCATTCCTCGCCCTCGGCGACAAGCTGGCTGGCCAGCCGGATCACATGGGGGCGCTGCCCCAGCTGTACGCAGCGACCATGCCCGACGTCATGGCAGACGACTACTGGGGCCCCGACTCGTTCCGCGAGCAGCGCGGCCACCCCACGCGCGTCGGTCGCACCAAGCACGCCAGCGACACCGAGGCCGCCCGCACCCTGTGGGAGCTCAGCGAGCAGCTCACGGGCGTCAGGTACCCCTGGCCCCAAGGTCTGTGAACCGCCACGTTCGCCATGCGGCCATAGGGGTTCACAGACGTTGGTTGCTAGACATGGGCTATGACTCTGCCGACGCCCGCCCCGGATAGCACCTGCCTGGTCACGGGAGCGTCGTCGGGGATCGGGGTCGAGCTGGCGAGCATCCTGGCGGCGCGCGGGCACGGCGTCACGCTGGTGGCCCGTCGGGAGGACCGCCTCAAGGCGCTGGCCGATGAGCTGGCCACGAAGCACGGCGTCCGAGCCGAGGTCGTCTCAGCCGACCTCACCGACGAAGCCGCGCGCGACAGGATCGTCGACACAGTTGCTGAGCGCGGTCTCACGGTCGACGTGCTCGTCAACAACGCGGGCCTGTCCACCACCGGTCCGGTGGCCACAAGCGAGGTCGCGGCCGAGCTGCGGATGATCCGCACCGACGTCGAGGCCGTCGTCCACCTGTGCAGCGCCTTCGTGCCCGGGATGGTCCAGCGCGGCAGGGGAGCGGTGCTCAACGTGGCATCGATGGCCGCCTTCCAGCCGCTTCCCGGTCAGGCCGGATACGCCGGGTCGAAGTCCTTCGTGCTCTCCTACACCCGAGCCATGGCGCAGGAGCTCCGCGGCAAGGGTGTGGTCGCGACGGCGCTGTGCCCCGGTCCGGTCGAGACGGAGTTCGCGGAAGCCGCCGGCTTCGGCGAGCTGGAGGCCGGTGACTCGCTGCCCAAGATCATGTGGGTGTCGGCGCGAGAGGTCGCGCAGGCGGGCATCGATGGGCTCGACCGCGGTCGTGATGTGGTTGTGCCTGGCACCGCCAACCGCGTGATGGCCGGCTTCGCCCACCTAGTGCCGCACCGCCTGCTCCTGCCGATCCTCGCCAAGCAGCACCCGGCGCTGCCGTAGCCGGCTGGTCAGGTGAGGGCGAAGCCTCGGTAGCCGGCGGCGACGATCTCCTCGCACTGCTGCACGTAGGTCGGAAAGCCCGGCAGCGGCATGAACACCCGCTTCTTCCCGGCCACGTTGGCGCCCAGGTACCACGAGTTGCAGGTGGGGAAGAGCGTGACCCCGGCAACCCCGTTGACGTAGTCGACCCACTGGTCCTGCGCTCCGGCTGTCGCCTCGATGGCACGGTGATCGTTCGCGCGGAGGTGCTCGAGGCACCCCGCGATCCAGTCGACGTGCTGGGGGATCGCCTCCATCATGTTGGCCAGCACAGATGGGCTGCCCGGGCCAGTGATCACGAACAGGTTGGGGAACCCGGCGACCATGAGACCGAGGTACGTGCGCGGCCCTGCCTCCCACGCCTCGGCCAGAGCTCGGCCACCTCGGCCGCGGATGTCGATGCGGGCCAGCGCACCGGTCATCGCATCGAACCCCGTGGCGTAGACGATCACATCGAGCCGATGCTCCTGCTCGGTCGTGCGGATCCCTTGCGCGGTGATCGCCTCGATCGGCGACTCCCTGAGATCGACGAGGGTGACGTTGGGTCGGTTGAACGTGGCCCAGTAGCCGCTGTCGACGCACAACCGCTTGCATCCGATCACCTGGTCGGGCGTCAGCTTGGCCGCCACCACCGGATCCTCGACGATCTCGTGCAGCTTTCCGATCACGAACCGGCGCGCCGTCTCGTTGGCTTCCGGGTCGAGGAGCAGATCGTTGAAGGCGCCGAGGAACATCAGACCGCCGGTCGCCCAGCGGCGCTCGTACTCCGCGATGCGCTCGTCGTCGGACACGGCCAGCGCTGACACGTCGTTGCGCGGCTGGAGCCCGCCGAAAGCAGAGGTGGACCGCTTGTTGGCGGCGCGCAGCGCCGGATAGATGGCCTTGATCTCCTTCTGCTCGACCGGATCCATCGGCCGGTTCCAGGCCGGCACCGTGTAGGTGGGCGTGCGCTGGAACACCGTCAGGTGGCTGGCCTGCTCGGCGATCAGCGGGATCGACTGCACGGCGCTGGATCCCGTGCCGATCACCCCGACTCGCAGGCCGGTGAAGTCGACCCCGTCATGTGGCCACTGCCCCGTGTGGTAGCTGCGTCCGGCGAAAGACTCGGCGCCCTCGATCTGCGGGATGTTCGCGGTGGACAAGCAGCCGGTGGCCATCACGATGAAGCGAGAGGTGATCGAGTCGCCGGCATCGGTCTCGACCTGCCAGGTGCAATCGGCCTCGTCGAACCGGGCCGCCGTGACCCGTGTGTCGAAGCGGATGTCGCGCCACAGATCGAACCGGTCCGCAACGTGGTTGGCGTAGCTCAGGATCTCCGCCTGGGGCGCATAGCGCTCTGACCACTCCCACTCCTGCTGCAGGTCCTCGTCGAAGCCGTAGGAGTACTCCATGCTCTCGACGTCGCACCGTGCGCCGGGGTAGCGGTTCCAGTACCAGGTGCCGCCGACACCACCGCCCGCCTCGATGACCTGTGCGCTGAAGCCGGCCTCGCGCGCCTTGTGCAGCATGTACATGCCCGCGAAGCCGGCCCCGACTATCGCGACGTCGACCTGTGGCCGATGCTCCATCCGTCGTCCCCCTGGTGACCCGAGCAGCGAGACCGTAGCCCGCGCTGCGCGACCGAAGGGACGACGGACGTTCCGAACCTGCCTACCGCCTACTCGCCGGTGGAGGGATCGATGACCGCGCTGACCTTCGTCACTACGTCGGCCGGGAACCCACCGCAGCGCGCGTGCTCGAGGATGATGTCCTCGTCCGGGGCGACGTACACGCAGTAGATCTTGTCGTCGGTGACGAAGCTCTGGAGCCACTTGATCTCGGGCCCGAGCTGGCCCAGCACCTTGTTCGACTGCGCCGAGATGTCGTGCAGCTCACCGCTGCTCAGCTTGCCCGCACCTGGAAGGCTGCGTTCGATCACGTACTTGGGCATCTGTCTGAACCCCCTGCTAGCTGGCGTGCCGCCGTTCGACATACCGGTGGTATGATTAGTGCATACCATCGGTATGTCTGTCAACCCTTCATCATGAGCGCCGCGAACCCCCGTCATGAGCGAGCCGACGCCACGCGTCAGAGCCTCATCGCGGCTGCGCGGGTGCTCTTCGGCGAGCGGGGCTACCAGGGCACCTCGGTGGATGAGGTCGTGCGTGCGGCCGGGGTGACGAAGGGCGCCCTCTACCACCACTTCCGCGACAAGGACGAGCTGTTCCGGTCGGTCGTCGAGGAGGTGAAGCGAGACGTCACCGTCGTGGTGGCGGAGCGCTTCGTTGCGGCCGCAGAAGGTCCCGATCCCATCGAGACCATCGTGCTCGGCTGCCACGCCTACATCGACGCGTTCAGCGATCCGGCTGTGCAGAGGATCGCTGTGTCTGACGCGCGGGCCGTGCTCGACGCCACGACTCGGCGCGACCTAGACGCGCGCTACGAGGTCGCGCTCGTGCGCGGGGCCTTGCGCCGAGCCATGAACATGGGCGCCATAGCGCGGCAGCCACTCGTCCCGCTGGCCCACATGCTGACCGGAGCGCTCTCCGAGGCATGCGCGCTGATAGCGGAGTCGGACGACAAGAAGGCGACTCAACAGGACGCCCGCTCCGTCGTCGCCAGCCTGCTCGGTGGGCTTCGCGTCGCCGGCTGATCCGCAGCGCGCGGACGATCAGTGAAGGTGTGCTGCGAAGAAGTCGAGGGTGCGGGACCAGGCGAGCTCGGCGGCCTCGGGTTGGTACATCGATGGAGCATCCCAGTTGCTGAAGGCGTGCCCGGCTGAGTAGCGCTCCAGCCTCATGCCCGGCCTGCCGGCGATGGCTTGCTCGACCTCGGCGATCTTGTCCTCGGGGATGAAGGGATCGTCAGCGCCGTAGTGGAAGAGGATGGGGCAGGCCACCGAATCGAGCACCCCGAGCAGGTCGTTGTTGCCCGACCCGTAGTAGGAGACGGCGGCGTCAGGACCAGTGCCGTCGACGCGGCTGCGCGCCGCGCAGGCGAAGGCAAGCGAGCCGCCGAGGCAGAAGCCGACCGCACCGACCTTCCCCGTGCACTCCGGCATCGCCAACAGGTGCGCGTGCGTGGATGCGATGTCCGCGATGCCGAGCTCGATGTCGAAGCGGGAGACCATGGCGAACGCGTCGCCGATGCCGGACTCGTCCTTGCGCTCGAAGCGGGGCTCGAGCCGCCAGAACATGTCGGGGACGAGCACCACGTAGCCCTCGCCAGCCAGCTTGTCGGCGAGACCGCGCATGTTGTCGTTGATCCCGAAGATCTCCTGGAACAGGAGGATGCCGGGACCGCTGTCACTGTCCGGAACGGCGCAATACGCCTCGAAGTGACCGCCATCGTGCGCTGACACCGTCTCGTAGCGGTTGGTCGTCATGGCCGCCGAGCGTAGATGCAACGGGTTGGGGCGGTTGTCCGGTCACGTCGTCAACCTGTGTGACCATCGGCGGATTGGCTCATGCGAACCATGGTGCTGCGAACGTCGCGATCGTACGGTGACCGTGTGCGGGTGCTCATCTGCGACGACGAGCCGGACATCCGGCTGCTCTACCGAGTCGCGTTCGAGGAGCTCGGCGCTGACGTGACGGAGGCGGTCGACGGCGACGACTGCATCGAGCGGCTCGCGGGCTCCTGCCCCGACCTCGTGATCCTCGACCTCTACATGCCGAACCGGGATGGGCTGTCAGTGCTCCCCGTCCTCAAGCAGCAGTGCCCCGACGCGCGGGTCCTCGTGGTCAGCGCTCACGCCGCCGAGGAGGCGTTCGCGCACAGTCGAGCGCGCGGTGCCACCGCCTGCTTCGAGAAGCTGAGCTTCGTGACGCGCATCCCACGCCTCGTGGAGCGCTACGGCGGAGCCGCCTGAGCGTCAGACCAGCTCGAGCGGCGACGGCGCGTCGTCGAGCACGTCGTCGGCTTCGATCCCGAGCACGCCTTCGAGCAGTCCGGCGTAGATCGATCGGTAGTCGACGGTCGTGACGAGGTCACCGTCGACGAGCCGATCCAGCGGTGGCGGGTCGCCATGGTGTCCGGGACGGACGTTTCCCGCCAGCAGCGCGGTGCCGGCCTTGCCGTGGTCGGTCCCGTTGCTCGCGTTCGGCTCCACTCGCCGCCCGAACTCGCTGTAGACGAGCACCGTCACAGGCCTTTCGCCGGCACGATCCAGGAAGGTGGTGAGCGCCGTGTCGACCTCGCTGAGCAGGGCCTCGTGGGTCCCCGGTTGGGCCGAGTGGGTGTCGAATCCCCCGAGGTCTGTGGCGTAGACCCGCGTCGGGAGGTCAGCCTCCATCAGCGTTGCGATGGTGGCGAACCGTGAGCTGAGCGAGTCGGTGAGCGGTTGCGATGCGACGATTGGGGTCACCGTGGAGGCGACGGCCAGGAGGTCGGCTGTGGAGCTGGCCACGAGCTCTCCGTAGGTGGACCGCTCGCTGTCCGGCTCCGACATCGTCGCCAGAAGATCCTGAAGGGCTCGATCGCCGGGCAGCTCGAAGGGCCCGACCGGGATGACCGCCGCCGACCTGCTGCTCCCGCGCGCGAGGAGCGGTAGCCCCCGGCCGATCGAGACGGCGTCGAGCGGATCGGAGCCGACGGCGTCGAGCCAGCGCCCGATCCAACCGGAGGTCGGCGCCTCGTCGTTGCCTGCCTGCCAGACGTCCATGCAGTGGAAGTGGCTGCGGTCGAGGTTGTCGAAGCCCACCCCGTGAACGACGGCGAGCCTGCCTGCGTCCCAGAGCCCCTTGCAGCCGCTCAGGGCGGGGTGGAGCGAGAACCCGTCGCCGATGTCGTGCGTCGTGGCCGGGTCAAGCGCCAGCGCTCCGCGCAGCGACTGGTAGGTCGGATCGTTCACGGGTGCGACGGTGTTGAGCGCGTCGTTGCCGCCATAGAGGGTGACGATGACGAGGACCCCTTCGTTGCCACGAACGGGAGCCGTGGTGGTCGTGGCGGGCCCGGCCGTGGGCTCGTCCGACCCGCCGGTGCAGGCCCCGACGGCGGCGGCAGCACCCAGCGCGGATGCGCCCTGCAGGAACCGCCGCCGGCTCAGCGAGTCGGCCATCACGCGACCACGTACTCGGGGGCGACGAGTGCGACGGTGAGCGCTGCCCGAGCATCGGCGGCGTGTTGGATGGCGGTGCGCGTTGCGTCGCCCCAGGCGTCGACGGACAGGAGGCGGGCCACCTGGTCGGGGCGCTTCGAAGGCGTGGCACCCACGAGGTCGTCGGTGGCCACTCGCTCGGCCACGACGTTCGCCAGCTGCAGGCGCAGCAGAGACGACGCCGTCGAGAGCCAGGCGGCGTTGGCGGGCCAGCCCGCGACGTCAGGTGGGAGGAACGGCAGCTGGCCGAGGCCAGCAAGCAGCGGCACGACCCGTTCGTCGGGCGTGATGCGCAGCGCCCGAGCGAGCCCCACCACGAGGTCGACCGGTGTCTTGACCAGAGCCTGACGTGTGGCCGGTGCCAGAAACTCAGGGTGGAGCAGCATCGAGCGCAGCAGGTTCGTCACGTCCAGGTCCCGAGCGAACTGCGCGGCGAGGTCCTGCACGACTTCATCATCGGGTTCCGCTGGCCGCGCCAGACGGCTCCAGAGCCGGGCCACGACATGCGGCGCGCACGCCGGGTGCGCGGTCGCGGTGGCAACCACCTCGTCGAGGCCGAGCGCGCCCGTCACCCCGAGGACTGTCTTCGTGCCGCCGTCATGGCGGCGCGGGACGAGCACACCGTCGCCCGTCGACCGATCGATGACCCAGCCCGTGAGCGCCCGTGCCGCCTCCGACACGTCGGCCTCCGTGTACGGCTGCTCCCGGTGCTCGCTGTGCGAGCCTCCGAGGCCGAGGGTGAACAGCTCGAACAGCTCGCGGGCGAAGTTCTCGTTGGGTGCTCCGGCGCGACTGTCGCGACCGTCCAGCCAGATGAGCATGGCGGCATCGCGGGCCAACGCATGGACGAGCTCGTCGAAGCGACCCGGTCCGAGCTCGTAGAGGGTGTTGCGCTGCAGGTAGAGCAGCTCGGCGATGTTGACCTTCTCGATGCTGGTGGCGAAGTGGTCGTGCCACAGGAAGGTCAGCTTCTCGCGCACCGGCTGGTCGGCCGCAGCCATGCGCTGCACCCACCAGAGCGGCAGGGCACGCCGCTCGGCTTGCGCGACGCGCTCGGCCGCTTGCTTCGCGGCCTCGTCGCCCTCGCGAGACGCCAGGTAGCCGGCAGTGTCGAAGGTCGGCGGAGCGACAGCATCCGCGGCGGTGTCAGCGGTCGTGAAGTCGCACAGCGCCTCGACGGCGCCCTCGTAGCCGAGCGCCGCCAAGTCATCGATCTCCTCGGCCGTCGCGCCGAACGCGGCGCGACGCACGAGGTGCGCGACGTCGCTCCTGGTGTCAGCCGCCAGGGGAGCCCGTCGACGCAGGATCGCTACCACGCCATCAAGAGTGCCCCCTCAGCCTGTGGGTTGGCTGTGAGGGCAGCGAACACCGGCTGTGAGCGGCTGCGCTGCGCGTGGAGCCGCGTGACTAGCCTCCGGTCGATGACCGACGTGGAGCACTTCCTCGAGCACGGGTGGGTCCTCACGAGGTCGCACGACGATGTGGCGGCCGTCGCTCAGTGGGTCGACGAGGTGGCGGGCTGGGCCGATGACGACGGCCCTTGGATCCACCACCGGGAGCTCACGGACGCGGGGCCCCAGCTCTGCCGGTCCGAGAACTTCGTCCCATTTCACGATGGGCTCAGAGCCTTGCTGACGGCGGGGGAGATGCTCGCGACGGCGGCCGCTCTCCTCGGCGAGCCGGCGGTGCTCTACAAGGAGAAGATCAACTACAAGCTGCCGGGCGGAGCCGGCTATGCGCCTCATCAGGACGCGCCGGCCTACCGGTTCGTGCAGACGCACGTGTCCTGCATGGTCGCGGTCGACGATGCACTGCTCGACAACGGCTGCCTCGAGGTCGTGTCGGGGAAGCACCGCGAGCTGTTGCCGATGGACGAGGTCGGCTGCATCCGCGCCGACGTCGTCGCCGAGCTGGACTGGGCACCGGTCGAGGTGAAAGCCGGCGAGACGCTGTGGTTCCACTCGCTCACACCGCACCGCAGCGGCCCCAACCTCGGCGCCACGCCTCGCCGGGCCCTGTACCCCACCTACAACGCCGCGTCCGAGGGCGATCTGCGTGCGGCCTACTACGAGCAGAAGCAGCGCGAGCTCGCCGCTGCGTCGATCGGCGAACGCGTGCCGGTGTCCTTGATCGGTGACTTCCAAGGGCGACCTGTCTCGTGAGGACCGCCACGTCGATCGACGAGGTCATGGAGCTCTACGAGCGCTGGGGGTCCCAGCTCTACGACGAGGAGATCCGTCAGCTCGATCACGCACTGCAGACGGCTGCCCTCGCCCGTGCAGACGGCGCCTCCGACCACCTCGTTGCAGCAGCGCTCCTGCACGATGTGGGCCATCTGCTCGACCTGGCGTCTGGCGATGGCAAGCGCGACCGCAGCGTCGACCTGCGCCACGAGGCGAGTGGGTCCGCCTACCTGGCGTCGCTGTTCCCGCCGAGCGTCACGGCACCGATCGCGCTGCACGTGCGGGCCAAGCGCTACCGCGTTGCGGTGGACCCCGGCTACGCGGAAGTGCTGTCGCCGGGGTCCACCGCAAGCCTGGCCAGGCAGGGAGGCCCGCTCGACCCGGCTGGCGTCGCCGCCTTCGAGACCAACCCTGGTTGGGCCGATGCTGTGGCCCTGCGCGGCTGGGACGACCAGGGCAAGGTCGACGGCCTCGACGTGCCCGGTCTCGAGTCCTACCGAGGTCTGCTCGAGTCGCTCACGCGGTGAGCGCCGGCCCGGGCCCGTGGCGGTGAGTCAGGGAGCGCCGACGAAGGCAGGGTCGATGAAGTAGCCGGCCAGGTCGCTCACGAGGTGTGTGCTACCGCCGGAGTTGTAGAAGGCCACGCGGCCGTCGGTTCCGAAGGCGGTGATCACCGCGTTGGGGATGACCTTGCCGGGACTGAAGTTGAGGTTCGAGGCAAGCGGGCGCGTGGCGGTCGCCGGGTAGACGGTCAGATACCCGTTCGCTGTCGGTGTCACCGCGATGATCCCCAGCATGACGGCGGCGGCGTCGCTGGGCACTTGGTAGTAGCGGGCGACCTTCAGCTTGAACGTGCTGCCACCGCCAAGCGCACCCAGCCGGGGCCCGTTCCCGCTGCGGCTGTCGAGGTCGCGCATGGGTGGGTCCAGGGCCACGTAGCCGGCGCCCGTTCCGGACTCGTACCACCCGAGCACATCGATGACCACGTGCACCGGCCCACAGCAGTTGCCGACCCGCACCTTGCCAGCCGTCCCAACACGCCCGATCACGAGGTTGGCGATGGTCTGGTTCTTCGAGTAGTTCAGGGTCGAGGCAAGAGGCCTCGCGGTGCCCGTCGGGTGGAGGACCACGTAACCGCCCGTGGTCGGCTGTGTGATGGTGACGTTCATCACGACGGCCGTCGCGTCGGCGGGCACGCCTCCCAGGCCTGCAACCTGCACGTCGAGGTTGCCACTCTGCGAGATCGGTGTCGTGCGACCGCTCGGGCCGAAGGCGCCTTCCGCGTAGCCGAGGGTCCCGGAGCGTGTGTCCATCGCACGCGCTGGAGCCGACCGAGGCGTGAACCAGTCGGCGGCGGGGGCTCCGCCCAGCCCGGTCGGGCCGTACCAGCCGGCCAGGTCGATGATCACGTGGGTGGTCCCCGACGAGCCGTTCTTGATCTGCACCTTGTCGTCGGTCCCCACCGTCGCGGTGACGTGCTGAGCGACGGTCTGGCCCGCCCCGAAGTTCATGTTTGACGCGATGGGTGTGGTCGTCCCTGGGTAGACGGCGAGGAAGCCGCCGGCCGTCGGCTGCGTGACGGTCACGTTGAGCACCACGGCGGTCGCGTCGGTCGGCACGTTTGCGATGCCGGCGACCGGCACGCGCAACGTGGCCTGCGGGTTCAGCGGCGTGGTGCGGCCGTTGACCCCGAAGACAGACTCCGACGCGCCAAGTGTCCCGGGCCGACTGTCGAACAGCCGCACCGGTGTGACGGTGGTGATCGGCTGCGGCTCGTCGAGACCGAGGATGCCCGCCTGCGGTAGGGCCAGCTTGCCGGAGCCCCACTGGTTGTCGAGACCAGGTGGGTTGATGTCGGTGGCCTTCGAGCGCAGCACCTGTTCGAGCTCGGCCACGTCCATGTCCGGGTTCGTGCCTAGGAGGACGGCCGCGGCGCCTGCTACGTGAGGCGCCGCGGCAGAGGTGCCCGTGAACCCCGTGGTGCACGGAGTCGTCACGTCGCCGTAGACGCTGCTGCTGGTCGCATCTGGGCCAGCCAGATCGGGCTTGATGCGGCCGTCGATGGTCGGTCCCGTGCTGCTGTAGGGCTGGATCATGGGGTTGAGGTAGCAGTGAGCACCGACGGCGAGAGCCGCGGGGGACGTCGCCGGCTCGGCCACGTCGCCGCCATTCGTGCGCTCCAGGTTCCCGACGGGCCCATCGAAGAACAGATCGAGGCGCGGCGTGCCGCTGCCGGACCACCGGTTGATGAGGACCTCGAAGGTTTGGGGGCTGCTGCTGCAGTTCTGGAACAGGTTGGTCTGCTCCACGGGCGGCCCGGCCTGGGTGGTCTGGTCGAACTCACTACCGGCCACGATGTAGTTGAAGGCGGGGTTGCCGCACGTGTAACTCCGCACGTACACGTCGAGGTCAAGGTTTGTCGTGGGCCAGCTGTCCCAGCGCATCGAAACCTGCGCGATCCCGTTGCCAGGGGCCGTGTTGCCGGCGACCTGGAACGTGAACGTGTTTCCACTGAGGTCGACGAAGTCGGTATCGCCGTCGAGCGGGTGCCGCCCCTGTACCGGGTCGCCCACCGCCTTTGCCTGGTAGTGGCGGCCTCCGTAGTTTCCGGCCGCGGCGACGTAGAGGATGCCCTGGTCGCGCAGCGCTGCAACCGCTCCGGCAGGCGTTCCGGCTCCGCCTGATCCGTCGCCGCGCCCGGTCAAGGTGAAACCGATCGACGCGTTGACGATGTCGACACCCTGCGCGTTGAGCGATGCCAGTGCCGATGCGAAGGTCACGTCGTCTTTTACGCAAACGAGAAGCAATTCGGCGGCGGGGGCCATGTCGTGGACGATCTCGGCCACTGCGGTGCCGTGCACCTCGTCGAAGGGCGAGTCGCAGCGAGTCAGGTCTACGCCCGGGCTGAGCGGCAGCTCGGTCCCGAGCTTGCTGACGTAGTCCTGGAAGCCAACGTCGACGATGGCGACCTTCGTGCCCGCGCCCTCGTGGCCGAGGCTGTGCCACGTGGAGGCGTTCGTCGAGCCGACGCCCTCGGATGTCGTCTGCACCTGTGCGGGGTACGGCTCGCGCACGAGAGTCACACCCGCGGCCCTCGAGAGCCTGCCGAGCGCCCCAGCCGGCACGGCCGCCTTGATCAGGCCTGGCACCTCCGTGAGCACCGTGCCGCCGCTCGCGGCCACAGCCGACCGCGCCCGGCCCGACTCGGTCGCCTCAACGACGACGGTCACCTTTGGCGCGCCCGGCTTGTCGCCGTTCTTGGCCAGCGGCGAGGGGACTGCATGGCCTGCGGCGAGGTCGTCGTGAAGCGAGGGCGCGAGCCGAGGATTCTCGCTGCGGCGTCGCCCGCCGATCTCGAAGCTGGGACCGCGATCGTCGGCGACCTGTGCTTCGGACGGGGCGCCTGTTGCGACGGTGAGACCGCACAGCAGTGCGATGGCCCCGAGGATCCGTGGCGCTGTCCGCGCGTGTCGAGGCATCGCCCACCGTCCCATCAGACCGGACCGCACGCGCCGATCTGGCCCGCCCGCGGCGGGTCAGGGTAGCCACCCGGCGTTGCCGCCATCTCGCCTCGTACCGTTTCGCGGCCTTTGCCCCCGAGCGTTGCGATGGCTCTATGCAAGTCAGCCTCTCCAGCGTCGTGGGCGACCACCCGTAGCCACCAGCGCTCGGTGCCCATTGTCGCGTTCGCCCGTCGCCTCAGAGGCGATGGCCGAAGGTGACGATGGTGGGATCGGCCCGGATCTCTGCGAACTTGAGGTGGCGGTAGAAGCCGAGAGCCCGGGTGTTGCGCGCGCTGACGCCCCAGTGCACCCCGGGCGAGCCAGCCGACCGAAGCGACTCGAACACGGCTGCGAGGAGGCGTCGTCCCCAGCCGCCGGCTTGGGCTGACGGCAAGAGGTCGATGTGCAGGTGCGAGGGGAAGTCGGCGGTGACCTCGGACCCCCCGTGCGAGCGGTTGTGGATCAGGTGGACCAGCAGGTCATCCAACGTGGTGCCGTCCTGACGCAACGGGTGCCTCTCTCGCAGCGCCGGCCACCACTCCTGCTCGCAGCGCGCCTCGAACTCGGCTGTGTCCAGAGCAGCGAGCACGTAGCCGACGGCTCGCCCCGTGCCGTCGTCGAGCACGAAGGCGTGCTGCGGCTCGAGCACCGCGTATGGCGCTGCGTAGATCGAGCCGAAGAGCCTGGGGTCTTCGACGAGCTCGCTGGCGTCGTCGCCCGCCGCGCCCGTGCGGAGGCAGATCTCGTACAGCGCGTCGAGGTCGGCCGTCTGATACGCACGGATGTGGACGTCCCCGCGGTGGTGCAACCCCTCACCAATCAACGTCTGTGAACCCCGATGGCCGGTATGCGGACGTGACGGTTCACAGAACCGCGCCGAGCAGGCCGATCGTCACGGACATGAGGAGCACTGCAGTCACCACGAGCTCGTAGTGGCCACCGTGGGTCAGGGCTCGGAAGACCCGGCGACCACCCAGATGGCCGAGCAGCGCTGCCGGAACGAGCGCCGCAGCCAGGCCCAGGTCTGGGATCGCTTCGGTGCTCCGGGTGACGAGCAGCGCGATGGGGGTGATGAGACCGAGTGCCACGAAGCACGTCGTCAGTGTGTCTCGCACCACCGACGGGCGGGCGCCACGACCGAGCAAGTGGAGCAGGAGCGGCGGGCCCGATGTCGATGTGGAAGTGCTGAGAGCGCCGCTCAGCAAGCCCGCCAACGGAGCCGACCAGGCCGGTCGGGGCCGCGGACCGTCGTGCAGCACCGGCACGACGGCGGCACCGGACGACAGCAGGTGGCGCACCACGAGCGTCGTAACCACACCGATGCTCAGGAGCACCTGAAGCGCGACGGCGTCGAGGCTTCGCAGCACGGCGACCCCGAGCAGCGCACCCGGGAGAGCGCAGCCGATCAGGATCGTTGCCTCCCGCACGAGGGGGCGCGGTCGCCGCCGCTCGGTCAGCAGCGTGAGGAGGTTCACCTCCATGCCGAGCAGTGCGAGCAGACCGATGGCAGGCTGCGGATCGACCACGGCGAAGAGGATCGGCGCGGAGAGCAAGCTGAAGCCAAAGCCGGTCGCCGACTGCAGACCGGCGCCCGCGAGCACAGCCACCATCAGCAGAGGCACGATCACGGCTGGTGCACGCTGACGGTCCGCGGTCGGTCGCTCGTCAGCGACCGGTCCACGTGGGCTTGCGCTTCTCGAGGAAAGCGCTGATGCCTTCGTGCGCGTCGTCCGTCGCCGCGTTCTTCGTCATGACCTCCGTGGCGAGGCCATAGGCGACAGCCTGCTCGAGCCCGACCTGCGCGTAGAAGGCTCGCTTGCCCAGGGCGATCACCATCGGACTGGCCTCCGCGATGCGGGTAGCCAGCTCGGCGACCGCCTCGTCGAGCTGATCAAGTGGCACTACGTCGTTGACCAGGCCCCACTCGAGTGCAGTCGGTGCGTCGATCATCTCGCCCGTGAAGAGCATCTGAAGCGCGCGCTTGGGGCCGACTGATCTCGACAGCGGAACCATCGGCGTGGAGCAGAAGAGCCCGATGCGGACACCCGGCGTGGCGAAGCGGGCGCCGTCCTCGGCGATGGCGAGGTCGCACGAGGCGACGAGCTGGCAGCCGGCCGCTGTGGCCACGCCGTGCACGCGAGCGATCACCGGCTGATCGATCGACTGCACCGTCGTCATCAGCGTGCTGCACACGGTGAAGAGCTGCTCGGCCTCGGGGGTGTCTGCGGCCAGGAGCTCAGGCAGGTCGTGTCCGGCGGAGAAGGCCGGTCCGGCGCCGGCTATGACGACCACGCGCCCGCTGGCGGCTCGCAGCGCCGTGGTGAGCTCCGTCATCAGATCGAGTGACAGCGCGTTGCGGCGCTCGGGCCGGTTCAGCGTGATGCGCGTGACGACTGCTTCGTCCTCGACGATCAGGTGCTGCCATCCGCTCACCCGACCGAAGGTAGCCCTCCGGTGCGCGACGGGTCAGGCGAGCGAGACCGTGAGCGTGAAGGCGGAGACGCCACCGATGGCCGTGTAGGGCTGAACCACCAGGTAGTAGGTGCCTGGCTCGACCATGGCGCTGACCGACTCGAGTCCGCCCGGCGGTGTGAGCGGCAGGCCACCGCTGGCCACCGGCGCACCGAACTCGTTGTAGATGGCCAGGTCGTAGTCGTCGCTGGGGAGCGTCGCCTCGACGAAGGCGCTGAGCTCGCCGCCCTCGTTCACGTCGATCTGATACGTCACGCAGCTGGTGTCGAAGGGCCCCGTGCACTCGTAGGCGAGATTGTCAGTGGGAGCCGTGCCCTCGAACGTCGCGGTCTGGCCGGTGGACAGCTCGGCGCTGTCTGCCGGGGTGCCCGTGACGTGCTCTTCCGCTGTGAGGTTCAAGACGGCCTCATAGGTCGACTCGACGGATGCGTAGTACTTCACCACCACCCGGTAGAGCCCCGACGACACCGACGCCGCGACCGTCGCGGTCTGACCGGCGGGGGCCTCGCTGTAGTCGAGCTGCCCGTCCATGCCCGCGATCTCGATCGAAGCGTACGAGCTCGGACTGGCGATGAGGCTGGCTCGCAAGATTGCGCCCTCAGGGGCGATCACCTCGATCAGCTTCTCGTCGAGGTCGGATCCGGTGGCCGCGACAGGCCCAGCCAGCACCGTCTCTGCGGCGGTGGTCTGCTCGCCGTGGAACGAGTACGTGGGGTTCGCGAGCGACAGCGTGGCGTCAGGACCACCCGGAGGCAGCTCCTCTCCCGCCCCCGGGACCTCGACCGCACAGCCACCGCTGGCGCGGTCTGCATCTGGCACGAACACGCCCGCGTCGCGGCGTGAGGTGGTCTCGAAGCTCCTGATCGACTGACCCGGCGCGAACACCGTGTAGGCGCTCGAGTCCGCAAGCGTGATCTCGGCGGGCACCACGACGGTGACGAGGTTCGTGGTGGTGTCCCACGACCCCGCGATCGGGCCGACCTCCACGCGGGAGCCATCGAACTCGTTCAGCGTGTAAGTGGGTTCTCCTTCCGAGCGGTCCCAGCTGGCGACAACGTCGAAGGTGTTGTCTCCGACGGCGAAGTTGATGTCGAAGAACTCACCGAGCGCTCCGGGGGGTGGCTCCTCCTTCAGGTCGTCCAGAGCCACTTCGATCGTCAGCGTCTGCGAGGCGTCGTCCAGCTGCACGTGTTCCGCCAGGATGTCAAGCGCGGGCTCGTTCGTCTCGGCGGGCCCATCTGCCAGTCCCACGACGCTGGTGGCGTCGCCGCTCGCGTCGGCGAACGACGTCGACGTGGTGGTGGTGCGACCGGAGCAGTCGGTGCCCTCGGTGCTGGTGTCGTCGGGCGTGATGTGCCTGAGCGTGGATGACCCGGGGTCCCGGTCCAGGATGCTGATGTCGAGAGCGCCCCCGTCGGGGTTGCCGCGCGCCTTGTCGTTGAAGACGTCCTCGAGCGCTGACCGGTCGGGGATGGCGTCGTAGCGCGACTGCACCTCGTCCCACGTATAGGGCTCGCCGGCGTGATCGCAAGGTGTCAGGGTCGGATCGCTGTCGAGCTCGGTCAGCTCCCAGTGATCGCCACTCCAGCCACCGCTGTTGTGCATCACGGAGCCATCCCACGCGAGGTTCCTGCATCCGCCCGACTCGGTACCGGTGATGTCCCCGGTGCCATAGAGGTCGGGTGCCCCGAACGCGTAGTGCATCATCTCGTGCGTGGCCACAGCGCCGAGGTGGAGGTCGTCCTCCCACGGGACGACGAGCTGGCCGAAGCGCCCGAGGTAGAAGGGAGTGCACGGCTCGTCGATCGCGTAGTGGAACGTGTGGCTGTCGAACGGGACGGCGGTTGTGACAAGCACGTCGGCCATGTTCCCTGGAGCGTCGCACGAGCCCGGCTGGTGCACCACCAGCACCCCAGGGGTCGCGCCCAGGCCGCTCACGTTCGTATCCGTGATGAGGACGTTGCCCACGCGGGCGTAGCCGTCCATCGCGTCGTAGAGCCGCTCGGCGAACACGTTCACACCCTCGGCCAGGTCGTCCAGGGCCTGGTCGGACGGGGTGTCGGCCGGGAGAGACTGCGAGTCGAGCTGGACGAGGAGGTCGATCGTGTAGACGTCGGGCTTGAAGGAGACCTCGTCGGGGTCCTGCTCGCCGTTCGGGCCCAGGTCGCTGTACGCGTTCTTGGCTACCAGCTCGATCGGTGGGGTCGCCACTCCCGTGATCTGATCCTCGACCGACACGTAGTAGGTCGTGCCGACATCGAGGCGGACGGCGGTGCCGTCCCCGATGACGACCATGCCGGCCGTGTCAGGCGCGTCCAGCACCGGCGCGACCTCGTCGAGCGCCTCGGGATCCGTGCCGTAGCGCACCACCGGCGCGATCGGCGTCTCGGCCGCCCAGCTGACGACGCCACGGAAGCCTGTCTTGGTGGCGAATGCGTCAACGTCGGTGAATGGGGCGGGCAGCTCGATGTCGACGCCTTGCTCCGTCGAGTCGGAGGCGACGCACTTGTCCTTGCCCGCCTGTGCCTCGAAGCCCGGATGCGCCGGGTCACAGCTCGCGTGGGACTTGTCCTTGGCTGCAGATGCCGCTGCTGCACCAGAGCCGACCAGTGCTGCCACAAGGGCCACAGCGACCGCGATCCGCCCGCGTCGATTCGTGAAGTTCCTCATCCAGAGGGCTGTTCGCCGTCAGCGGGCGAGATCCCCCTCCGATTCGCCAGATTCTCCTCAATTCGGGCAGGCACTCCGCGTGGCGTGACGAGGCTTCATCTGGCGACCTGCGCCGAATTGCTCAGCCAGTCAGGCGGTGGCGACGATCTCGCCGTGGAGGACCGCGAACCAGGCGTCGTCGTGCTCTGACCATCGACGCCAAGCGGCCGACATCTCGTCGAGCTCTCCGGCGGTTGCGAGGCCTCGGTGCAGGGCCTGCTCACCGAAGGCGCTGCTCGTGACCCGGTCGGCCCAGAGGTTGCCCCACCACGATCGCTCGTCGGCCGTTGCGTAGCACCAAGCCGACGCCGACGAGCGGACGTCCGTGAAGTCGGCGGCGTGGGCCCACGCGAGCAGTCGGCTCCCGGCGTCCGGGTCGCCGCCGTTGCTCTCGGCAACCGCGCAGTAGAGCGACAGCCAGGCGTCGAGCAGCGGATCGGCGGGGAACCACGACATGGCGCGGTAGACGGCGTCGCGAGCAGCCACCACGCCGCCGGGCCGACACACCCGGCGCATCTCACGCAGTGCGGCGATCGGTTCGGTGAGGTGCTGGAGCACCTGGTGCGCGTGCACCACGTCGAATGACGCGTTCGGCAGGTCGAGCGCGTAGACGTCGTCCGCTTTCAGCTCGAGGTTGGATACGCCGGCGCGGTCGGCAGCGGCCTGCGCCGCGACGATCGCGTCGTCGGCCGCGTCGATGCCGACCACCTTCCCGGGCGCCACGCGTGCAGCGATGTCGATCGTGATCGTGCCCGGACCGCAGCCCACGTCGAGCACGTCCGCGCCCGGGACGAAACGGTTGAGCAGGTAGGCGGCCGAGTTGTCGACGGTGCGCCACCGGTGCGAGCGCAGAACGCTCTCGTGGTGACCGTGGGTGTAGGTGTCAGGAGCGCGCTCGACCATGTCGGCCAACGCTGCCCCGGCGACACCCGATCCGTCCAGCGAGAAGACCTACGCTGCCGCTGGAGAAGCGACAGAGGGGGACCGAGATGGACGTTCGCAGGGTGGTGACGGGCCACGACGCGGCGGGCAAGGCCGTGTTCGTCAGCGACGAGAAGGTGGCGCCGATCGTGCCAACGCTGCTGCCGGGAAACGAGTTCCACCGGCTGTGGGGTGGTGACGAGGCTCCTCACTTCCCCGACGACGGGAAGCGGCCGAGCGACCCCATGTACTTCCCGCCCGTCGGCGGCTTCCGCTTCGGGTTCTTCACGATCCCGCCCGACGGTGGTGCCGGCGCGCCCCCCGATCTCGACATGATGGCGGCGCTCGAAGACCTCGAGAGCAAGCTGCCCGGGCTGGCCGGCCACATGGAGCCGGCCAATCCCGGCATGCACACCACCGCCACCATCGACTTCGAGGTGGTGCTCTCGGGCACGGTCACCCTCGAGCTCGACGACGGCGCCAAGGTCACCGTGGGGCCCGGGGACACGGTCGTGCAGAACGGCACCCGCCACCGCTGGTCCAACGCCGGCACCGAGCCCGCCGTGCTGGCGGTCTTCATCTGCGGCGCGCATCACGACAAGGTCGGCTGAGCAGCTGCATGGACTTCGCCGAGGACGAGACGCACCGCGACATCCGGGAGGGCGTGCGGCGCGTCTGCTCCGGCTTCGGTGACGCCTACTGGCGTGACCTCGAGGCGCGCCACGAGTTCCCGTGGGCCTTCTACGAGGCGATGGCACAAGGTGGCTGGATCGGCGTCGCCCTCCCCGAGGAGTTCGGCGGCGGTGGCCTCGGCATCACCGAGGCGTCGATCGTGCTCGAGGAGGTGGCGGCATCCGGCGCGGCCATGAACGGGTGCAGCGCGCTGCACACGTCGATCTTCGGGATGAACCCCGTCGTGAAGCACGGCACCGACGAGATGCGGGCTCGCTACCTGCCGGAGGTGGTGGCGGGCCGGCTGCATGTGGCCTTCGGCGTGACCGAGCCCGACGCCGGCACAGACACCACCGCCATCACGACCCGCGCACGGCTGGAGGGCGATCGATACGTCGTGCGCGGCCGCAAGGTCTGGATGACGAAGGCGCCCTACTGCCAGAAGGTCTTGCTCCTGGTGCGCACGACCCCGATCGACGAGGTCGAGCGCAAGACGCACGGCCTCACGCTGCTGCTCGCGGACCTCCAGTCACCGTCGGTGGAGATCACCCCCATCGACAAGGTCGGCCGCAACGCGGTGGTGTCGTGCGAGGTGACCTTCGACGACCTGGAGGTGCCGGTCGACCAGAGGGTGGGGGATGAGGGCAAGGGCTTCACCTACCTGCTCGACGGCCTGAACCCCGAGCGCATCCTCATAGCGGCGGAGGCGCTCGGCATCGGCCGGGTCGCCATCGAGCGGGCGGTGGCCTACGCCAACCAGCGGGTCGTGTACGGCCGCCCGATCGGCCAGAACCAGGGCATCGCCTTCCCGCTGGCCGACGGCTACGCACACCTCCACGCGGCCGCGCTCGTCGTGCGCGAGGCCGGCTGGCGCTACGACCGAGGCCTCCCCTGCGGCGAGCACGCCAACCTGGCCAAGCTGCTGGCCGCCGACGCCGCGTTCACCGCGGCCGACCGCGCCATGCAGACCCACGGCGGCTTCGGCTACGCCAGCGAGTACGACATCGACCGCTACTGGAAGGAGGCGCGCCTCATGCGCCTGGCGCCGATCCCCCAGGAGATGGTCCTCAACTACGTGGCCGAGCACGTGCTGGGCCTTCCCCGTTCCTACTGACCCCGCACCTCCGGGATCACCTGCCCAGGGTCGGTCCCAGCGAGGTGTGGTCGCCGGGGTCCTCGACGATCGGGTCGTCGCGATCGTCCTGCTCGGTGCGCAGAGCCCGTGACATCACGGCGTGCATCTCGTACATGCAGGTGATGTAGGTGAGCTCGAGGATCTCCACCTCGCTGAGGTGCGCGCGGAGCGCCTCGAACACACCGTCGGCAACGCGGCCGCCGTCGTAGACGAGGGCATCGGTGTAGGCCAGCACGGCACGCTCCGCCGGATCGAACACCTCGCTCGTCTGCCAGTGGGGGATCGCGGCGATCTTCGCCTCATCCATCCCGAGTGCCCGGCACGACTTGCAGTGCTGCGAGAACACGAAGCGGCTCCCACGTGCCCAGCCCACCCGCGTCTGCCCGAGCTCACGCAGCTCGGCTGGCAGCACCCGCTCGGGGTTGCGGTACAGGGCGAACCCGCTCACGCAGTGCTGCATGATCTCTGGCACCGCTGCGAACACGGTCCACCAGTCGCCGGTGGTGCCGGTGGGCGTACCCGGTTCGGCCACAGGGTCGCGGTCGCCGAACATGAGGTCGTACATGGCGAGCGTGACCTTGTCGGTCACCTCCGCTCGCGGCACCTGACGAAGACGAGGCAACGCATCCCCCTTCACGATCCGGGCCAATGCGGCCCCCGAGCCCGAACCTAGGTCACCTGCTCGGCCTACGGTGCCGTTCGAGGCGGTCGAGCCTGTAGCTCAGAGGTCCAACGGGACGAGCTCACCTCGATCAGGGTCGGACCGTCGGAGGACGCCACTGACGTCGTACAAGCGGCCATCGAGCACGATCAGCCGCGAAGGTCGCGGAGGGTTCGTGTTGGCGATCTGCTCCCACGAGCCAGGTCGGTGACGCCAGAGGATGCGGGCCCCGTCGTCGGTGCGTGAGCCCAGGACGGCGTCACCTTCGACGACACCCAGGAGCTCTAGGCCAGCGCTGTTGGATGGCGTCGCGTGTGCTGCCGTTGCTGCGCCGGTGGTCATCGAGAGCGTCGTCACCACCGTCGGGAACCCGTCGAGCCAGACGACCAGCTCAGCGTGATCCTCCAGGCAGAGAAGCCCACCGGCCCCGACGAACCCGCGGTCGATCGGCTGCTCGGACATCTCCTCCCAGACGGACGCCTCAACGCCGGCATGGCGCCGCAGGATGCGCACCGCCGTGAGGTTGACCCTGTCGTCGAGGTCGGCTTGGGCCGCGAACAGCTGCCCCTCGCCGAGGCACAGGACCTCGGTGCCGTACAGCCCAGGTGGCAGGGCGACCTCGGTGGCCCTGCCATTGGTGAGCTCGATCGCCAACAGCCGCTGGGGCGGAACGTAGGCCGTGCCCGACGGATCGGCGACCCGCTGCAGCGCCCACGCGGTGGAGCCGGTGTGACCGAGGACGGTGAGGAGCCCTCCGCCGACCTGGGTGCCGTAGTCAGCGCGGGGAAGGTCCAGACGCACCTCCTCCACGCGCTCGCCATCAAAGCGCAGGAGGAGGGGATCAGCCACACCTCCACATCCGAACCCGCCATCACAGGTGCTGCTCAGCAGGTAGACCACGCCCGATGTGCGCAGCACACGGCCGCCAACCAGCGAGCGACGACCGTCGATCGGCAAGGTCACGAGTCGCACGACCTCGCCGTCGGGCGAATAGGCGGTTACGCGGAGGTTCGGGCCCCAGCCGGGCGGCATCCTGCTCGTGACTGGCGGCGAGCTGCCATCGGGTCCGGCGACCCCGCCGAACACCCAGAGCTCGTCGCCGACCGCGGTCGCTTGAGCGCCAAACAGCTCAAGCGACGGCGCGGCGCCCACGGGCTCGGACCCACGGTCCGCACATGCTGCAAGTGCGATGGCCACAGACGCGCCTGCCGCCGCAAGAGCCTGTGCGCCCCGTCGGGCGGGAGATCCCATGGCGCTCCTTTCGCTACGACAGCGCGACCCGCCTCAGCTGCGATGCGGGGCCGACGGTAGGCGAACGGCACCAACTGCGGTCGCCGCCTGGGTTGGGACACGCTCATCGGACCTGCGACCTTGAACGCCACTCGTCCGGAGCGGACCGATCGTCGAGGTGGAGCTGCAGGAGGACGAGGTCCAACCAGCGGCCGAACTTGGCCCCGACCTCGGGCATGCGGGCCACCTCGACGAATCCGAGACGTTCGTGGAAGCGGATCGAGGCGTCGTTCTCGCCATCGATCGCGGCGACCATGGCGTGCTTGCCGCTCGCCCGCGCCTCGTCGATCAGCGCCCCCATGAGGTCGCGACCGATGCCGGCGCCCCAGTGGCTCTCGCGGACATGCACCGTGCTCTCGACGACGAATCGGTAGCCGGGGCGCTTCTCGACGTCACGGAACCAGCTGTAGGCGGCCACACCCACCACATCGCCCTCCTCGTCCGCGACTAGTGCTGTCTCGTGTTCGTCGAGCCACCTGTGGATGCCCTCGATCGAGTGAGGTGTCTCGGTCCACTCGATGGTCGTCGTGCGGATGAGCGCGTTCAGGATCGTCGCGATCGCCGGAGCGTCGGCGGCAACGGCGGACCTGATCCTCACTGCACCATCCTCACCCACGCCGGCATCGCTGGTGGAGGGAGCCCGTGGCGTGGGTCAGCGGTGCTCGGGGTTCTCGAAGTCGTAGCGGCAGCCGGCGTCCCAGCCGGCCCGCTGGTTGCCGTGGGCGGGCATGCCGCCGGCGTCCTTCAGCATGCGGGCGACGTGCAGCAGGTTCCACGTCATGAATGTGGTGTTGCGGTTCGTGAAGTCGTTGTCGGGGCCGCCCGAGCCCGGGTCGAGGTAGCTGGGGCCGGGACCTGCCTCGCCGATCCAGCCGGCGTCGGCCTGTGGCGGGATGACGTAGCCGAGGTGCTGCAGCGAGTAGAGGACGTTCATGGCGCAGTGCTTCACGCCGTCCTCGTTGCCGGTGACGAGGCAGCCACCGACCCGGCCGTAGTAGGCGTACTGCCCGGCCTCGTTGAGCTGGCTCGAGTTGCCGTAGAGCCGCTCGATCACCTGGTTGCACACGGAGGACTTCTCGCCGAGCCAGATCGGGGTGCACAGCACGAGGATGTCGGCGGCCATGACCCGCTCGAAGATCGCAGGCCACTCGTCCGCTGGCCAGCCGTGCTCGGTCATGTCCGGGTACACACCGGTGGCGATGTCGTGGTCGACGGCGCGGATCAGGTCGACGGCAACTCCGTTGCGCCGCATGATCTCCATCGAGATCCCCGCCAAGCCCTCGGTGTTGGACACCTGCGGCGAGCGCTTGAGGGTGCAGCTGATGAACAGCGCCTTCAGGTCGCTGAAGTCCCAGGGGCTGTCTTCGCAGAGCTGCGCCTGCTTCTCCGTGAGCTCGGTCATCGGTCCTCCATCTTCACGATCCCGCGTCGGGGTGCCGGGCCTTGCTAGCGGACCGATCGAGCTCTTGCATGCGGGAGCCGTGATCGTTCACCGATACGTCACAGCTCGACCTGCATCTCGTGCGACGGTGCGACGGCCCGCCTGCCACGATGACGCCATGACGGCGACGACCGACGAGCTGGCACCGACCGAGCGCACGAAGCTGCGCCGCCACGCAGAGCGCGGGGCCTTCGATCGGGCGACGGTCGACGCGGTGATCGACGAGGCGTACATCGCGCACGTCGGCTTCGTCATCGATGGCCAGCCCCGCGTGCTGCCCATGACCTACGGCCGCGACGGCAAGGTGCTCTACCTGCACGGTGCCTCCGGCAACGCCATGCTTCGCGCAGCCGCGGGCGCTGAGGTGTGCGTCACCATCACGCTGCTCGACGGCCTCGTTCTGGCGCGGTCTGCCTTCCACCACTCCATGAACTTCCGCTCCGTCGTCCTGCTGGGCACCGCAGAGAAGGTGGAGGAAGTGGAGGAGAAGCGTCACGCCTTCGACGTGATCGTCGAGCACGTCGTAACGGGCCGATCGGAGGTGGCCCGCCCGGCAACCGACGCCGAGCTGCGCGCCACGCTCGTGCTGCGCCTGCCCATCGAGGAGGGCTCCGCCAAGATCCGCAAGGGCGGCCCGCTCGAAGACCCGGGCGACATGGACCTCCCCGTCTGGGCGGGCGTCGTCCCCCTGCGGCTGACCCCGGGCGCGCCCGAGCAGGACGAGGCGCAGGTCGGCACCAGCCTTCCGCCGCCGCCGTCAGATGCGCTGACCCGCGGAGCTCGCTGATCCCGGCGGCAGCAGCGGTCGGTCGCCACACCTAGTGTGCGCCGCCATGACCTACCGAGTGATCCAGTGGGCGACGGGCACCGTGGGCATCCACGCCGTACCGGCCATCGTCGCGCACCCCCAGCTCGAGCTCGCAGGGCTGTGGGTGCACTCAGACAGCAAGGCCGGACGCGACGCCGGTGAGCTGTGCGGCGGCCCGCCCGTCGGCGTAACGGCGACGCAAGACGCCGACGCACTGCTGGCGCTGGATGCCGACTGCGTCTGCTACACCGCCAACTCCGACCTGCGCCCGGGCCAGGTCGTCGACGATCTCTGTCGCATGCTCGAGTCGGGCAAGAACGTCGTCAACACGTCCTATGTGCCGCTGCTGTTCCCCGCAGCAGCGGGCGAGGGCGTGCTCGACAAGCTCGAGGCCGCTTGCCGAGCGGGCGGCACCACGCTCTACACGTCGGGCATCGACCCCGGCTTTGGCAACGCCGGCATCACTATCCACGCCCTCGCCCTCTGCAAGGAGGTGCGGAAGGTGAGGATGCTCGAGATCGTCAACTACGCCACCTGGGACAACCCCTTCACGATGTTCGAGATCATGGGCTTCGGGAAGCCAGACACATCCCAGTCGCTGCTTCTCGCACCGGGGTCGACGGCGCTCGCTTGGGGGCCGGTGCTTCACCTCGTGGCCAAGGCGATCGGCCTCGAGCTGGACGAGGTGCGGGAGACGCACGAGATCCTCCTCGCGGATGAAGACATCGAGATCGCCTCCGGCACCGTGGAGAAGGGGACGATCTCGGGCATGCGCTTCGAGATCATCGGCCTGATCGACGGGCAGGAGCGCATCGTCGTCGAGCACGTCACCCGCCTGCGTGACGGCGACGCTCCCGAGTGGCCACAGGGCAGCGGCTACCGCATCGAGGTGGAGGGCGAGCCACACCTGCACATCGAGCTGGGCCTGTCGTCCGACGTGGGCGACCACAACCACGCCGGCTGCCTCGCCACCGCCATGCACGTCGTCAACGCCATCCCCTCGGTGGTGGAGGCGACGCCCGGCGTGAAGACGCTGCTCGATCTCCCCGTCTACAGCGCTTCCCTGCGAGGTCTGTGAACTCGTACGGCCGCATGGCGGACGTGAGGGTTCACAGACGTTGTCTCAGAGGTCCGGCAGGCCCATGTCGAGGTTGGGGGCCTCGATGCCGCCGTCGACCTCGACGACCTTGCCGGTGACGTAGCCACCGGCGCGTGACGCCAGGAACAGCACGGTCGCGGCGATCTCCTCGGGATCGCCGATGCGGCGCAGCGGCGTGCCCCGCTCCATCGCCGTGCGCAGGCCGTCGTCCTCCAGCACGATCTCGAGCGCGCTGGTGGCGATGGAGCCGACGGCGATCGCGTTGACTCGGATGCGCGGTGCCAGGTCTTGCGCGGCGAGGCGCGTCCAGTGCGCCAGGCCGGCCTTGGCGGTGCCGTAGGCGACGAAGCCGCGACCGGCTGTGCGGCCCATCATCGAGGAGATCCCGACCACCGCTCCGCCGCCGGTCTCGAGCATCAGCGGGACGGCCGCTCGCGTGAGCGCGTGCGCGGTGGCGACGTTGAACGAGAAGGCCTCGATGAGCCGGCGCGGCGACGTGTCGAGGAACGCCCTGGGCATGGTGCCGCCGACGTTGTTGACGACGACGTCGAGCCGCCCGAAGGCATCGCGGGCCGCGTCAGCGAGGCTCGCCACGGCGTCGAGGTCGCTCAGATCCGCCGGCACGACGGCGGCCCGCCGGCCGGCCGCTTCCACCTGCTTGGCAACCGACTGGAGCTGATCCGGCGTGCGAGCGGAGAGCACGACGTCGGCACCGGCCTCGGCCAGCGCGACGGCCGTGGCGGCCCCGATGCCGCGACCAGCGCCGGTGATGATTGCGACCTGGTCATCGAGGCGGAAGCGATCTTGGATCATCGCCGCAGCATGGCACGCGGGGCCCTCGCGAGCCCTGCCATGACATCCGTCACACCGAGGCGGTTCAGGGGAATCCCCGATGGGGTCGCGCGTGGCGCGCCGCCATACTCTCCAACAGAACGGTCGAATCGAACGGATGCGACCCGCTCCCCCCAAACGCAGCCAGAGAGCCCCTGGGAGGCTTTGTGTTCGCTCGTCTCGGTTCGTGGTGCTTCCGCCGCCGCAAGACCGTCGCCATCTCTTGGGTGGTCGGCGTCATGTTCGTCGGAGCGCTGTCCAGTGCGATCGGCGGCAGCTTCGGGCAGGACTTCGATCCGCCCGGCTTCGAGAGCACCCGCGGCCAGGAGACCCTGGCGGCCACCTTCGGCGAGCTCGGCACCGGCATCCAGGGCACCGTCGTCTTCCGGGCCGAGCAGGGCGTCAAGGATCCCGAGGTGGAGAAGGCCATGACAGGCCTCTTCACGATGATCACCACGATCGCCGCCGACCCCGAGGTCGACATCGACGCGCACCCCGCCTTCGCCTCCCTCGACGCTGAGGCGAAGACCGTGCTGAAGGAGGCCGACCTCAACCTGATGCGCGGCATCACGCTGACGAGCCCGTACGCGCCCGGGCTCGAACCGCAGATCGCCTACGAGGGCCCCGACGCCGGCAAGATCGCCTTCGCCAGCCTCGAGATCCCGGGTGACGAGTGGGAGGACGCCGGCACCGTCGGCCGCACCATCGAGAAGATTCGTCCATCCCTGCCGGGCCTCCAGGTCGAGCTCGGCGGTGGTGCTCTCGGCGAGTTCGAGGAGCCGTCCACGGAGTCGCTCGGCCTTGCCTTCGCGGTCGTGATCCTCGTCGTCGCCTTCGGTTCCGTGATGGCGATGGGGCTGCCGATCGGCGTCGCCATCTCAGGCATCGCAGCCGGCTCGGTGATCGTGACGATCCTGTCGAACCTGCTCACGATGCCCGACTTCGCCCCCTTCCTCGGCATCATGATCGGTCTCGGCGTCGGCATCGACTACGCGCTGTTCATCGTCACCCGCTATCGCGAGAACCTCCACCACGGCCACACGCCGGAGGAGGCGACGTCGATCGCGATCGACACCGCCGGTCGTGCGGTTGCCTTCGCTGGGGTCACGGTCGTCGTGTCCTTCCTCGGCATGCTGGTCATGGGTGTGTCCTTCATCCAGGGCCTGGCCGTGAGCGCGGCGGTGGTCGTGGCGATGACCGTCGTGGCGTCGCTCACCTTGCTGCCGGCGCTCCTCGGATTCGCCGGTGAGCGCATCGAAGTGAGCCGCTGGCGTGGCGTCGTGGCGACCGGGTTCGTCGCGGTCGGGCTGGTCGGCGCCGGTCTCGAGGTGGCGCCCGTGGCGATGGCGGGCTTCCTCCTGGCCGCGCTGGTCGTGCTCGCTGGCTTCGTCGTGGCTCCGCTGAAGCGCGAGGTTCGCCGCCGGCCACCCAAGCCGATCCGGGAGACGTTCGCCTACCGCTGGAGCCGGCTCATCCAGCACAACCCGTGGCCGTCAGCCATCGTGGGCGCAGTCGTCCTCGTGGTGCTCGCGCTGCCCGTGCTCGGCCTGCGCCTCGGCTTCTCCGATGAGGGCAACTTCCAGGAGGACACCACCACCCGCAAGGCCTACGATCTGCTCGCCGACGGCTTCGGGCCTGGCTACAACGGCCCCTTCTTCCTCGCCGCCAAGGTCGACGGGCCGGTCGACCCGGCCATCCTCGACGGCATCACCAACGACGTGAAGGCGGACCCCGGCATCGCCTTCGCCACCCCGGCGATCCCGAGCAACATCCTCGACCCCGCGAAGCCGGTCGAGGCCTACCTGTGGCGGGTCACGCCCAGGACATCGCCCCAGGAGGAGGCCACCACCGAGCTGGTGCACCGCCTGCGCGACGACGTGCTCGTCCCCGGCGAGGCGGCGCTCGGCAGCGAGGTGGCGGTCACGGGTCACGTGCCGGGCACGGTCGACTTCTCCGGTTTCCTCAGCGCGCGCATGCCCTACTTCTTCGTCGCCGTGCTGCTCGTGTCGTTCCTCCTGATGATGGCTGTCTTTCGCTCGCTGCTCGTGCCGCTGAAGGCCGTGATCATGAACCTGCTCTCGATCGGAGCGGCCTACGGCATCACGGTGGCGATCGTCCAGTGGGGCTGGCTCAGCGACATCACCGGCCTCACGCCGGGGCCGATCGAGACGTTCGCGCCGATGATGTTCTTCGCGATCGTGTTCGGTCTGTCGATGGACTACGAGGTGTTCCTGCTGTCACGCGTGAAGGAGGAGTGGCGCCGCACGGGTGACAGCCATCTCTCCGTGGCCAACGGGCTCGCCACCACCGCCCGCGTGATCTCGGCTGCTGCGGCGATCATGGTGTTCGTCTTCGGCAGCTTCATCCTGGAGAACGACCGCACCTTCAAGCTGTTCGGTGTGGGTCTCGCCTCGGCGATCCTGCTCGACGCCACGATCGTCCGCATGCTCCTCGTGCCGGCCACCATGGAGCTGCTCGGCGACCGCAACTGGTGGCTGCCGCGGTGGCTCGACCGCCTGCTCCCGCACATCGACGTCGAGGGCCACCCCGACGAGGTCGACGACTTCGCCGACGAGCAGGGAGAACCTGAGGAGCCCGAGCTCGTCACTGTTTGAGGTGGCGCGCTCGGCGCGCGTGCGAGGCTGCCGCTCGCATGGCCGCGCCGACCGCCGCCTTCCGGCTGCGCTCCAGCCCCGACGCACGTCGCATCGTCCGCGCGCGCGGCTTGCGAGCGCTGATCGACGGCCTCGTGGCCGTGATCCTGCCGGGGTACCTGCTCGCGACCGGGCTCGACACGGTGCAGGTCGGAGCCGTGATCACGGCGACGCTCCTCGGCTCGTCGGCTGTGACGCTGGGGATCGGGTTGCGTGGGGGAGCGGTGCCGCGCAGGCTGCTCCTCCAGGTGATCGCTGTCGCGATGGTGGTGACGGGCATCGCGTTCGCCAGCCTCGAAGGCTTCGTCGTCCTCCTGGTCGTCGCCGCGCTCGGCACGATCAACCCGTCATCCGGTGACGTCAGCGGCTTCCTTCCCGTCGAGCAGGCGTTGCTCCCCGACACGGTGCCATCCACGAACCGCACGTCGGTGTTCGCGCGCTACAGCCTCATCGCGTCGCTGGCCGGTGCCTTCGGCGCGCTGGCCGCCGGGTTGCCGGAGGTGGTGGCACGGCGAACCGATCTGAGCGTCCACGACGCGCAGCGCGGCGTCTTCCTCCTCTACGCGGTGATCGGTGGCGTGCTGCTGCTCCAGTACCGCCACCTCAGCGTCGGCGCGTCACACCCGATCGACCAGCCACCAAGCCGGCTCGGTCCGTCGCGCTCGCTCGTCTACCGACTGGCGGGCATCTTCTCGGTGGACGCACTCGGCGGTGGCTTCGCGGTCCAGTCGATCCTCGTGCTGTGGCTCTCGCTGCGCTTCGACCTCTCGACCGTCACGTCTGGAGCCGTGTTCTTCTGGAGCGGCGTCCTGTCAGCCAGCTCTGCCCTGCTGGCTCCGCGCCTCGCCAAGCGCATCGGGCTGATCCGCACCATGGTGTTCACCCACCTGCCGGCCAACCTGCTGCTCATGGCCGCCGCGCTGATGCCCGACGCCGGTCTCGCGGTGGCCTGCTTGCTCGCGCGGTCCCTGCTCTCGCAGATGGACGTGCCCGCCCGCACCAGCTACGTGATGGCAGTGGTCCGACCCGAGGAGCGGGCCGCCGCAGCGAGCGTCACCAACGTGCCGCGCAGCCTGGCGGCCGCGCTCCCTCCCCTTGCAGCCGGCTGGATGCTCGATCACTCGACGTTCGGATGGCCTCTCCTGATCGCCGGCGCATTGAAGGCGGGCTACGACTTGGCGCTGCTCGCTCTGTTCCGCGACATCCGGCCGGAGGAGGAGCTCGCCGCCAGTCCTGACGGACCGTCAGGATCGGTCCTAGGCTCGCCGGATGGCACGGATCTCATTTCCTGAGCGCGGCATGGGCGAGCACGTGGACTGGGCGCTCCTGCGCACCGACATGGCTGTCGGCATGGGCGCATTCTCGGAAGCCGTCTATGGCAACACGCAGCTGGCATTGCGCGAGCGCGAGGCGGCTCGCTGGACGATCGCTCTGATCAACGACTGTGTGGTGTGCCAGGACACCCGAGCCCGCGACGCTCAGGAGCACGGCGTCGACGAGGGGTTCTACGCGGAGGTCGCCAGCTGGGCCACCAGCAGCGAGCTGTCCGAGCGCGAGCGCCTGGCGGCAGAGTTTGCTCAGCGCTTCGCGCTCGACCACCAAGCCATGGACGACGCGTTCTGGGCGCGGATGCACGAGGCGTTCGCCGACGACGAGCTCGCCGACCTGTCCATCTGCTGCGGCATGTTCCTCGGCCTCGGCCGTACGCTGGCCGTGGTCGGCGTTCGAGCGCCCCACGAGCGGATCCTCATCTGACACACCACAGTCGCACCACCCCGAAACGAGCCCCAGTGAACCGCCGCCTCCTCGCCCTCCTGTGCGCTCTCGCGCTGGCGGGCGCCGCCTGCTCTGATGACGCCGAGCCGCCGTCCGCCGCCGCCGACCCGATCGCACCAGAGGAGGAGGCTGACGAGCCGGTCGAGGTGCCCGCCGACGGCGACCTCTACTCGCTGGCCGAGCCCCTCGCCCCGGGAGAGCCCGGCGACGTGATCGCGGTGCAGGAGGTCGAAGGTCTCGACACCCCGGCGACAGTCCTGCGGGTGCTCTACCACTCGGAGTCGCTGGCAGGTGACGACATCGCCGTCAGCGGCATCATCCTCGTGCCCGACGCTCAGGCACCGCCTGAGGGAAGGCCCATGCTCTCGTGGGCGCACGGCACCACCGGCATCGCTGACGAGTGCGCACCGAGCCTCGACCCAGCGGGCGCCGGCATCGGGCTGGCAGCGCCGTTCCTCGAGCGAGGCATGGTGCTGGTCGCCACCGACTACGAAGGCCTCGGCACCCCAGGTCGCCACCCGTACATCGCCGGTGAGAGCGAAGGCCGCGGGGTGCTCGACATCGCCCGTGCTGCACGCGCCCTCGGCGACCGGGTCGGAGCCTCGGACGAGGTGGTCATCTGGGGCCACTCGCAGGGCGGCCACGCGGCGCTCTTCGCCAACCAGATCGCCGACGACTGGGCTCCCGACCTCGACGTCCTCGGCACCGTTGCCGGCGCTCCGCCGTCACAGCTCAGCTTGATCGCCGCCGCGCTCAAGAACAGCCCGTTCCGCTTCTACCTCGGCATGGTCGCGGCCGGTTGGGCCGCCGCCTATCCGGACGCCGATCCGGCCGACGTGCTCACGCCGCTCGGTCTCGAGCGCCTCGCCGTCGTCGACGAAGGGTGCAGCAGCGACCTGGCTACCGCCTGGAACGACCTGCCCTACGACGACTTGGTCAAGGCTGATCCGGCCACGGTCGAGCCGTGGGCCACGCTGCTCGTCGAGAACGACCCGGGCTTCGAGGTCGGTGCGTCACCTGTTCTCATCATCCACGGCGAGCAGGACGAGCAGATCCCGGTCGTCAGCTCCGAGCTGCTGCTCACCCGCATGTGCGGGATTGGCCAGGTCGTCGAGCGGCGCACCTACCCAGGCAGCCACTCCGGCGTGATCGGCCCGTCGATGGCCGACATGCTCGCCTGGATCGACGCGCGCCTCGCCCGCGAAGCGGCGCCCACCAGCTGCGCCGACTGACCCCACCATCGGCGCACCCGAAGTATCGCCAGTCGATGTGACACATCTGTAGCCTTGCGGGCGTGAGCGCGACCAGCCTGTTCGACGACCTCCCCGAGGACGGTCGGCGGGCCCGCCGTCACCGCAGCCGCGACTTGGCGGTCGATGCGCTGCTCGACCTCCTCAACGAGGGCGTCGTGCGCCCCACCGCTCAGCAGGTGGCCGAGCGCTCGGGCGTGTCGCTGCGGTCGCTGTTTCGGATCTTCGACGATGTCGACACGCTGCACACGGTCGCCGCAACTCGGCAGCTCTCGCGCGTGCGCCACCTCTTCGTCGACGTAGCAGCCACCGGCTCCGTGTCCGATCGGGTCGCCACGATCCTCGAGATCAACGGTCGGCTCTACGAGTCAGTCGCGCCGATCCGCCGCGCGGCGTTGCGCACCGCGCCCGAATCGCCGCCGTTGCAGGAGCACCTCGGTCGGGTGCGCGGGTGGCTGCGCGCTGAGATCGATCGCGTGTTCGCGGACGAGCTGGCTGCGGCGGGGGCAGACCGTGCGGTCGTCGCCGCCGGCCTCGAGGTGCTTCTGAGCTTCGAGTCATGGGACCAGCTCCGCACGGCGCAGGGCCTGTCCGCCAAGGCGGCGGCCGCGACCGTCAGCCACGCCGCGCTCTGCCTCCTCGGGCAGCATCCCGATCCTCAACGGCAGGAACTCCCGTCGGCACGCGCCCGTTGAGCCGGTAGACACATGCGGTGACCGTTGCCGCGACCGCTCCTGTTGTCGAGCGCACCGCCAGCGACGCGTTCACGCCGACAGATTGGGCCATCTTCACGTCGATAGCGGCCATTTGGGGCGCTTCGTTCCTGTTCATCGCCGTCGGGCTCGAGAGCCTCGAACCGGGTGTCGTCACGCTGCTCCGAGTCGGTCTCGGCGCGTCGATCCTCAACGTCCTGCCCGGCGGCCGCACTCGCATCCAGCCAGCCGACCGGAGTCGCCTCGTTGCGGTGTCGATCATCTGGGTCGGTCTTCCGTTCACGCTCTTCCCGATCGCGGAGCAGCACATCAACTCGGCGATCACGGGCCTGCTCAACGGAGCCACCCCCATGTTCGTCGCCATGTTCGGAGCCCTGTTCTTCGGCCGCCGCACCAACGGCGCGCAGCTGGTGGGCGTGGCCGTCGGCTTCGCCGGCGTCGTCCTGATCAGCACGCCGAGCCTCGGTGAGGGCTCCACGCAGGCGCTGGGCGTGGGCCTCGTGCTTCTCGCCACCGTCTGCTACGGCTTGGCCACCAACCTCGTGGTGCCGTTGCAGGTCCGTTACGGGTCCCGTGTGGTGATGGCGCGCATGCTCGCTCTCGCCACACTGTGGACGCTCCCGTTCGGCGTCGCGGGCCTTGCCGACTCGCGGATCGAGGCCGGACCCATCGCGGCAGTCGCCGTGCTAGGTCTGGTCGGCACCGGCCTGGCCTTCCTGCTGATGGGAAGCCTCGTGGGCCGCGTCGGCGCGACAAGGGCGTCGTTCATCACCTACCTGATCCCCGTCGCGGCCTTGGCTCTGGGCGTTGTCTTCCAGGACGATCACGTAGCGGCCCCAGCGCTCATCGGCGTGGTGCTGGTGGTGGTCGGCGCGATCCTCGCCGGCCGGCGCGAGGCCTGAGCGCTCGGTCAGTCGGTCGACCCGCTCAGCGTGAGGCGACGCAGGCGGGCCGACGCCACAGCGAGCGCGATCGCCGTGATCAGAAGCAGTCGAACGACCGCGCCGCCCCCGACTGGGATGCCCTTGCGCACGAGGTCGGTGGGCCCGTCGACGAAATCGATGAAGGCGGCCCGCGCCTCCCAGCCGGGCGACAGCTGCGCGACGCCGCTCAGGGCGGCGCCCATGAGCCGCTCGACGAGGAACACGAAGGCGAGCGACCAGACCGCCGCCCGCCTGGCGATGCAGCCGATGGCGATGAAGACGGCGACGTAGGCCATCGCACCGACCGCTCCGGCGACCGCCACGGCCGCGACGCTCTCTCCGGCACCGGCCACGACCGCACTGAGGGCAAACGACGCGGCGATGCAGCCCGACGCGACGATCGTGCCGCCGACCCATCGCCCGAGCGCGATCTGCCAGGTCGGGACTGGGGAGAGCCAGGTGAACGAGAACGATCCGCTGCGGATCTCGGCCCCCAGCACCGCGTCGCCGGCGACCAGGCATGTCACGGGTAGCACCAGACCGAAGAGCGCGTTCGCCGCCACGTTGGCGAAGTCGGCCTCTGCTCCTTCGTCGAGGCCGTGTACGAGCAGCCCGAAGAGCACTGCGGCAGCGCACGGCAACAGCACGCCGACCCAGCGACGGCCGGGCAGGCAGGTGCGAAGCGTGTAGACGACCAGCGAGATGAGCGGTGGGCGTCGCCTGGCGGCCGAGACGGGGGCCGTCACCTGACCAGCTCCCGGAACAGGCTCTCGAGCGAGTCGTCGAGCGGTCTCACCTCGGTGAGGCGCACGTCGAGGTCGCGAGCGGTGCGGGGCAGAGCGATCGCCAGGTCGCGCGCTCTCGTCGTCGAGATGACGAGGTCTCCGTCGTCGACGGACACGGCGCCGACGGCATCCATGCTCACGAGCGCTGCCGCCAGACGGCGCGGGTCAGCGCACCTGACGAGCACCTGGCGCGGCACGTCGTCCATCGCATCTCGGATGGCGTGGTGGCCGCCGGCGGCCGCCAGCCGGCCGCGCACGAGGACGATCACACGCTCGGCCATCGACTCCACCTCGTGCAGCACGTGGGAGCTGACGATCACGGTCCTGCCTTCCGCGCCGAGGCGCGTGAACAGGGAGATGAGCTTCACCCGCTGCACGGGGTCGGCGCCGTTGAGGGGTTCGTCGAGCACCAGCACCTGCGGGTTCTTGACGAGCGCGGCGGCCACCTTCGAGCGCTGCCGCATCCCCTTGCTGAAGCCGTCCATGCCGCGATCCGCGGCGGGGAGCATGTCGACGCTCGCCAGCGCTTGATCGACGACCCCGCGGTCGGCCACCCGGTGGAGGTCCGCGATGTAGGCGCACAGCTGCCGCGGGGTCAGCCCACGGGGTACGGCCTCGTCCTCGGGGACGAGCGCTAGCCGCTCGTGCACCGAACGGTCGGCCCGCGGGTCGCGCTCGACGACGCGCACGCGCCCCTGGTTGACGGGAAGCAGCCCCGTGATGGCCCGCATCAGAGTGGTCTTGCCGGCTCCGTTGGGGCCGAGCAGCCCCGTGACGCCAGGACCGAAGGAGCAGCTGAGCTCCGACAGGGCGACCTTCTGCCCGAACCACACCGACACGTCCGCGACCGCGACGGTGGCGTCGGCCACGAAGGCCGGATCGAGTGCAGGAGGACCCGTGCTGCTCATCGCTCCACCTCGCGGTAGCGGACGACCAGCGTGGCGAGGCACGCCGCGACCACGAGCACGTAGACCCCCGCCGCGTAGAGCCCAGCGCCGTTGAGCCCCGACATCGGATGGTCTGGGTCGACCTCGCCGAGGAACACCACGTCGCGCAGCACCAGTGGGAGCCCTGCCAGGTTCAGCAGCGGTGCCGCGGACGGGTCAGCGTCGATCTCGACCAGGAACGGTCGCGGGCCGACCTGAGGAGGCGGTGCGTCGAACCCTGTCGTCGACGTGGCAGAACCGAAGCCCTCTTCCTGCTCGGGGATCACGATCACGGTGCCGGAGGAGCCGTCGCCGCCTTCGACGACGGTCGTCTGCGGACCGACGAGTATCGCTGAGGTGATCGACGTGATGAGGAAGAGGGCGATGATCGAAGCGCCGGCCACGATGCGGCGTGTGGTCAGAGAGGAGATCGCCACGCCGATCGAGGCGTAGAAGAGAGACAGCAAGGCGACTGCGGTCGGCACCTGCCAGAGCACCTCGGCGTTGTCGCGCAGGTAGTCGAGAGCGCCGTCGTTGCTCACGAGCATCTGGCCGACGAAGAGCACGACCTGCGGGATGAAGGA
Organism: Actinomycetota bacterium; assembly: GCA_049325515.1. Classification (GTDB taxonomy): domain Bacteria; phylum Actinomycetota; class Acidimicrobiia; order Acidimicrobiales; family VFJN01; genus VFJN01. Next base: position 116,192 of record JBMOLI010000036.1, read on the forward strand.
GAAGGCGAAGAGGATCGACGCCATGGTCCCGACCTTCGCGACCACGTAGTCGAGACCCGTGAGAGGGCGAGCGAACACCAGCGGCAGCACCCGCTGGCGCCGGTCGGGACACATGATGTCCGGGGCGGTCAGCGCCACGAAGACCAGCAGCGCGTTGGAGACGCCCACGTAGTCGCGGTAGGTGATGAACTCCACGCCGCGCGCGGGGGTGTCGCGGGTGAGGTACTTCACGCCAACGTTCACGATTGCGGGGACCACCGCGATGGCGAGAAGCACGAAGGGCGCGACCTTCTGGCGCCATTCGCGCCGGATCCCGAGTGCGCGCCGCACGGAGGCACGCAGAAGGGCCGCACGCGCCGAAGCCCGTCCGCCGCGTCTGCCTTCATAGGGCCGGTAGCCGCGGTCATAGACGGCCCCGGTCACGGCTGCGCCACCCGGCCGGCACGGTCGACGAAGACGTCGTCGAGCGAGGTGAGCCGGTTCGCCATCCGGTGGAGTGGCAAGCCGAGCTCGGCCACGACGTCACGCACGACGTCCACGTCGCCGTCGTCGCCGATCGCGACCTCCACGAGACCGTGCTCGACGTTGGCCACCAGCGACCTCTTCGCCAGCGCCGCGAGCAGCTGGTCGCGCTCGGGACCGACGTCGACCAGCAGGAGACCGGTGCGCTCGAGCAGCGATCCGGTCGGGCCTGAGACGACGAGCTTGCCCGCGTCGAGCATCACCACGTGATCGCAGACGCGCTGCACGTCGTCGAGCAGGTGGGTGGCGAGCAGCACCGAGATGTCGAAGGTGCCGAGCCGGGAGACCAGCGCCAGCATCTCCTCGCGCCCAGTCGGGTCGAGCCCAGCCGTGGGCTCGTCCAGCAGCACGACCTCAGGATCGGCGACGAGGGCCTGCGCCAGCTTCGCTCGCTGTCGCATGCCCGTGGAGAAGCCTGCGATCGGTCGGAAGCGCGCCTCGTCGAGACCAACCAGGTCGAGCACGTCAGAGGCTCGCTGGCGGGCCGCTCTGGGCGGGAGCCCGCTCAGCTCCCCGAAGGTGGAGACCACATCAGCAGCGGACTGGTCGAGCGGGAGGCAGTCGTGCTCCGGCATGAAGCCGACTCGGCTCCTGACTCCTATCGGGTCGGTCGCGACGTCGACCCCACACACCTCGAGGCTGCCGCCGGTGGGCCGGCTCAACCCCAGCATCATGCGGAACAGCGTCGTCTTGCCTGCCCCGTTGGCCCCCACGAGCCCCACGCGGCCTCGCGGCACCTCCACGTCGAGAGCGTCGACGGCGGTCACTCCGGGGTACCGCTTGGTCAGGCCGCGGGTGCTCAGCAAAGGCCCGTGGCCGCTCATCGCCGCAGTCTTGCAGGGCACACCTCGGACGGATCGTCATGCATCAGCAGGACGAGAATCGCGTGATCCCGGGTTCGACCCTCTAGGCTTGCAGCAATCGAGGAAGTCAGTCGGACTTGCTTGCAATGCAGATAGAAGGATCATCAAGTGGCAACTGGAACCGTGAAGTTCTTCAACGCCGAGAAGGGCTTCGGCTTCATCTCGCGTGAGCAGGGTGACGACGTCTTCGTTCACTTCTCCAACATCCAAGGCTCGGGCTACAAGACCCTCGACGAGGGTCAGCAGGTCGAGTTCGACGTGGCCCCCGGCCGCAAGGGTGAGGAAGCCCAGAACGTCCGGGTCATCTGACCCAAGGGTTCTGCTGATCGGAGCCGCCGGCACCTGTGCCGGCGGCTCCGTCATGCTGGAGGACAAGACGCTGACAGGACGACTCGCTGTCGGAGTCGGAAGGAGTACGCAATGGCCGCACAACGAACGAGCTTCGAGAAGCTCCAGCGCGACCGGGCGAAGAAGGCCAAGGCTGCCGCCAAGCGCGAGAAGCGCCTCGACAAGGGCCCGGATGAGCAGAGCGACGAGCTGAGCGAGCTGGCGCCGGCCGAGCCCGGCACCGAGCTGTCTGCTGCCGAGCTGCTGGCGCGGGTGGAGGAGATCCACCGCCTCTTCGAAGCCAAGAAGCTCAGCTTCGAGGACTTCGAGGAGCAGAAGGCCGACCTGATGGCCCGCATCTCCGTCGACTGAACGGGTTCACACGTTGCGCCGGTAGCGGCCGCCCACCTCGAACAGGGCGCCGGTGATCTCGCCGAGGCTGCAGACCCGCACCGCGTCCATCAGCACCGCGAAGAGGTTGTCGCCGGCGAGGGCGGCGTCTTGCAGGCGCGCCAGCATGGCGGGCCGCTCGTCGGCATGGCGTGCCTGGAAGGCCCGAAGCCGCTCGATCTGGCTGCGCTTCTCCTCCTCGGTGCTGCGGGCGAGCTCGAGCGGCCTGTCCGCCGCGGCCTCGTCGCTGGGAGACGGATCGAGGAACGTGTTCACGCCGACGAGCGGGAGCGTGCCGTCGTGCTTGCGCTGCTCGTAGAGCATCGACTCGTCTTGGATGCGGCCCCGCTGGTAGCCGGTCTCCATCGCACCGAGCACGCCTCCGCGCTCGGAGATGCGCTCGAGCTCGGCCAGCACCGCCTCCTCCACGAGACCGGTGAGCTGCTCGATCACGAAGCTGCCTTGGTTGGGGTTCTCGTTCATCGAGAGACCCCACTCCTTGTTGATGATCAGCTGGATCGCCAGGGCCTGCCGCACTGAATCCGCCGTTGGGGTGGTGACCGCCTCGTCGAAGGCGTTGGTGTGGAGGCTGTTGGCGTTGTCGTAGAGGGCGATCAGCGCTTGCAGTGTGGTGCGGATGTCGTTGAAGGCCATCTCCTGCGCGTGCAACGACCGCCCGGAGGTCTGCACGTGGTACTTCAGCTTCTGGCTGCGCTCGTTGGCGCCGTAGCGATCACGCATGGTGATCGCCCAGATCCGTCGCGCCACCCGCCCGAGGACGGAGTACTCGGGGTCCATGCCGTTGGAGAAGAAGAACGACAGGTTCGGCGCGAAGTCGTCGACCGCCAGGCCGCGGGCGAGGTAGCTCTCCACGTAGGTGAAGCCGTTGGCGAGTGTGAAGGCGAGCTGGGACAGCGGGTTCGCGCCGGCTTCGGCGATGTGGTAGCCGCTGATCGACACGGAGTAGAAGCTGCGAACACCGTGCTCGATGAACCACTCCTGGATGTCGGCCATGAGGCCGAGCGAGAACTCGGTCGAGAAGATGCACGTGTTCTGGCCTTGGTCCTCTTTGAGGATGTCGGCCTGCACGGTGCCGCGCACGGTTCTCAGCGTGCGCTCCCTGATGGCTGTGGCCTCCTCGCCCGTCGGCTCACGACCTTCGCTCTCGGCGAAGGCGGCGAGCTGCTGGTCGATGGCCGTGTTCAGGAACATCGCCAAGATCGTCGGCGCCGGGCCGTTGATCGTCATCGAGACCGACGTGGCCGGATCGCACAGGTCGAAGCCGGAGTACAGCACCTCCATGTCGTCGAGCGTTGCGATCGACACCCCTGAGTTCCCGACCTTGCCATAGATGTCGGGCCGCTCGTCGGGGTCGAAGCCGTAGAGGGTGACCGAGTCGAAGGCGGTGGACAGCCGCGTGGCGGGTTGGCCGGCGGACAGCAGGTGGAAGCGACGGTTGGTGCGGAAGGCATCGCCTTCGCCGGCGAACATGCGAGCCGGATCTTCGGTCTCTCGCTTGAACGGGAACACTCCCGCAGTGAACGGGAAGTGGCCGGGCAGGTTCTCGTCGCGCAGGAAGCGGAGCAGCTCGCCGTGGTCGGCGAAGCGGGGCAGCGCCACCCGCGGCACGAGCGTGCCGGACTGAGACTGGCGCAGCAGCGTCGCACCGCTGGGATGTGTGTCGCCGCTGTAGTCGTCCACGGTGGCTGGCCAGGTGTCGAGCAGCTCGCGGCACTCAGGGTCGACCGCCGCTGCGGTCTCCGCGATCAGGCGCTCGATCCCGTCGGTCGTCACGTCGCTGGCGGCGAGGCTCGCACGCGCCGTTTCGAGGTGCTGGAGCAGGCGAGCTGCCTCGACCTGATCCTCCGTGCGCTCGTGGTAGGCCCGCACCGTCTCGGCGATCTCCGCCAGGTAGCGCACCCGCGAGGGAGGCACGATGGCGGCGACCTTCGTGCTCGTGCGGCCGCTCACCCCCGGCAAGCTGCCTTCGCTGATCGCCAGCCCTCGCTCGGCCAGCAGTCTCCGAAGGTGCTGGTAGAGGGCGGTCACCCCGTCGTCGTTGAAGCGCGCCGCGATGGTGCCGAACACCGGGAGCTCGTTGATGTCGACCTCGAAGGCCTCACGGTTGCGGGCCATCTGTCGCCGCACGTCGCGCAGAGCGTCCTCGGCCCCTCGTCGCTCGAACTTGTTGATCGCGACCGCGGCAGCGAAGTCGAGCATGTCGATCTTCTCGAGCTGGCTGGCGGCCCCGAACTCGGGGGTCATGACGTAGAGCGGCACGTCGACGTGGCTGACGACGCCGGCATCGCCTTGGCCGATGCCAGGGGTCTCGACGATCACCAGGTCGTACCCGGCTGCCTTGCAAGCGGCGACCATGTCATCGAGCGCTGCAGGCACCTCGGCGGATCCCCTCGTCGCCAGAGAGCGGAAGAGCACCTGCGGTGGGTCGATGGCGTTCATGCGGATGCGGTCGCCGAGCAGCGCACCACCGCCGCGGCGCCTGGTGGGGTCGACCGCGAGCACCGCTATCCCGAGCTTGTCCTCCTGGTCGAGGCGGAAGCGGCGCACCAGCTCATCGGTGAGGGATGACTTGCCCGACCCTCCGGTGCCCGTCACGCCGAGCACGGGCACCGAGCGGCTCTGTGCCGCGGAGCGCAGGTGGGCCAGCAGGTCTTCGGACATGCGGCCGAGCTCGAGCGCCGTGATGGTTCGCGCGAGCGAGCGCTGGTCGCCAGCCAGCAGATCGTCGAGCCGCTCGAGCGGCTGCATGATCGGGTCGACATCGCACGCCTCGACGATCGTGTTGATCATCCGCGCCAGACCGAGGCGCTGGCCGTCCTCGGGGGAGAAGATGCGGCTCACGCCGTAGGCCTCGAGCTCGGCGATCTCGCTGGGGGTGATCACGCCGCCGCCGCCCCCGAAGACGCGCACGTGGCCGCAGCCGCGCTCGCGCAGCCGGTCGACCAGGTAGCGGAAGAACTCGAGATGGCCGCCCTGGTAGGACGACACGGCGACGCCCTGCACGTCTTCCTGCACGACCGCCGTGACGATCTCGTCGACCGAGCGGTTGTGGCCCAGGTGGATGACCTCGCAGCCCTGGGCTTGCAGGATCCGCCGCATGATGTTGATGGCCGCGTCATGACCGTCGAACAGGCTCGCTGCGGTGACGATCCTCACTGGGTTGGTCGGCAGGTGCAGCTGGCCGTCTACGGTCACGTGCTCAGATTAGTCGGATGTCCGACCTTCTGTCATCCTGCCTCTTGCGCTAGCCTGGGGCAGTGCCTTCGCCAGCGCGCACCCTGCCGTTCGACCCCATTGCGGAGGCGCGCCGCCGCTGGGACGAGCGCTGGCCCGGCGGCGCTCCGATGGCAGCCGCGACCTCCATCATGCGAGCCCAGCAGATAGTCCTCGCCCGTGTTGACGAGGCCCTGCGACCCTTCGAGCTCACGTTCGCTCGCTATGAAGCCCTCGTGCTGCTCTCCTTCAGCCGGCGCGGCTCGCTCCCTCTCGGGAAGATGGGCGAGCGCCTGATGATCCACCCGACGAGCGTCACGAACATCGTCGACCGCTTGGAGGCGCAGAGCCTCGTCCGACGCGTCGATCACCCGACCGACCGGCGCACAACCCTCTGCGAGATCACCGCAGCCGGCCGCCGGCGCGTGTCGGAGGCAACCGACGCCGTGACCGCCGTCCACCTGGGCATCGACGGTCTCACCGATCGCGAGATCGAGCAGCTCACGCGGCTGCTGGGCAAGCTGCGGTCGAGCGCTGGTGACGAGGTGGGGCGATAGGTTCCACGCATGTCCGAGATCCTCGAGGTCGATCTCTTGCGGTTCGAGAGAGGCGATGCCGATGCTCGCCGGGCGGTCGTGGACGGCGTCCGGCGCAGCCTGGAGACGGGGTTCGTCTACACGAGCCACGACCTCCCCGAGGAGGTGATCGACGAGGCCTACGACAAGCTGGCGATCTTCTTCTCGATGGACCAGCAGACCAAGGCGCAGTTCGTAGCCCCCGGGTCCCACGGTCAGACGGGCTACACGGGTCTGCTGGTGGAGACGGCCGCGTCAGCCGACGTGCCCGACTGGAAGGAGATGCTCAACTGGAGCGACGAGCCGCCGGCCGGCCATCCACTGCGGCGCAAGTACCCGCACCGCTACATGGACCAGGTGCTGCCGGAGGCCGCCGTGCCGGGCATCACCGAGGTGCTGATGCTGTTCCACCAGCGCATCTACGACCTCCAGCGGCGCTTCCTGCGCATCATCGCGGTCGGGCTCGGCGCCCACGAAGACCTCTTCGAGACCATGCTGCCCAACGGGTCGACGCTCACGCGAGCAATCCGCTACCCGCCGATGCCGGAGGCGCCGAGTGGGGCCGACCACGTGTGGGCCGGCGAGCACGCTGACATCAACCTCATCACCGCGCTGCCGCGCGCCACGGCACCCGGCCTGCAGGTCAGGACCGACTCGGGCTGGGTCGACGCCGTCGCACCCGAGGGGAAGGTGATCATCAACACCGGGATGATGTTGGAGGTCCTCTCCAACGGTGTCATCCCGCCGGGCGTGCACCGGGTGGTGGCCGACCCGTCGTTCGAGGGCGAGCGCTACAGCGTGGTGCAGTTCTGCCATCCCACGCCGTGGACCATCCTCTCGCCGCTGCCGTCCTGCTGCACCCCCGACACCCCGCAGCGCTTCGGGGCGATCGAGGCCGGCGACAAGCTCGACGAGGTGCTCTACCAGATCAACCTGGTTGAGGACGCCCGGCGCGTAGCCGACTGACCCCAGCCAGCGCCTCTCAAGGCAAGAGCTGGTAGCTGGGGTTGAGGATGGCGAGCCGCGCCTTGTGGATGCCGACCGTGCCCTCGACGATCATGCGCGAACCGACGTCGACGCCGGCGATGCTGCGGCGGCCTAGGAAGACGATCGAGATGGCCGCGGTCGCGTCGACGAGCACCAGCTCGAGCGTGGGGGCGTCATGCAGCGGAGCGATGCGGATCGAGCGCACCCGACCGGCGATGGTGACGCGCTGGCGCCAGGTGGCGTCGATGATCGATGTGGAGCCCGGCACCACGACCGCCATGCGCGCGTCGCCCTCGGCCACCGGCGACGGGATCTCGTCGACCCGACCCTCGATGATGCGCTCGCGTCGCTTGGTGCCGAGCAGTGCTGACAGGGGCACCTTCGGCTCGTCGATCGAGTCGAGGTGGAACGGCACGGAGGTGACGTTGGCGTGAGGCAGGCGCGAGACCTCATCGAGGATCGACTCCGCGGTCTTGTCGTGCAGGATCCTGTGCCAGAAGCCGCGGTACTTGCGGTCTGGGAGCAGCACGCTGACCTCCGTCTCGCCGTCGGCCAGCTCGCGGGCGACGCACTCGACCGCACCGCGGGTGAGGCGCCGGTCGGCACAGGCCACGATCTCGAGCGGGATGCGCCGCAGCCCGGTGCGGCTCCAGTCCGCCGCCAGCTCGTGCGCCGCGATCTCGTCGACCGCGAAGTGGACGGCGCGCATCTCATCCGGTGTGAGCGTGCGGGCGTACTGGATGGCGCGGGCGGATGCCATGTCGAGGCGGTCGACGAAGACCAGCACGACGTGGCGTCGCAGGATCGCCGCTGTGGCGGCGGCTGGCACGTCGTGCTCTAGCAGCTCCGCCTCGCGCCGGTACTGCCGGTTGAGCCGGAGCAGCACCAGCACGAACAGAGGCATCGCCACCACCATCACCCATGCGCCAGGCTCGGTGAGGGTGCCGAATCGCGTGATCGTGACGATGATCACCACACCCACCGACAGCGCCGCGCCGACCCCGTTGATCACCATGCTGCGGCGCCAGCCCGGCTCCTTGAGCCGCAGGTGGTGCATGGTCATGCCCGACTGCGAGAGGGCGAACCCGACGAAGACGCCGATGGCGTAGAGCGGGATCAGCTTCGTGACCGCCGCGTTCGTGATGACCACGAGGATGGCGGCGGTGCCCGCCAGGGCGAGGATCCCGTTGGAGAACACCAGCCGGTGCCCGCGCTTGGTCAGCTGCCGCGGCAGGAAGCTGTCGCCGGCTTGGAAGCTGGCCAGGCGGGGGAAGTCGGCGAAGCCGGTGTTGGCAGCGAGGACGAGGATCAGCATCGTGGCGGCCTGGAGCGAGTAGCCGAGCGCTTCGCCGAGCCCGCTGGTCCCGTAGACCGATTCCCCGATCTGGGCGAGCACCGTCGGCGTGCCGTCCTCGAAGGGGATCACCTTGACCCTGCTCGCGAGGGTGGACAGCCCGAGGAACATCACCCCGAGCCCGGTGCCCATCAGCAGAAGGGTGTGGCGGGCGTTCTTCCACGCTGGCTCCCGGAAGGCGGGGACCCCATTGGATATCGCTTCGACACCGGTGACGGCCGCACCGCCTGAGGCAAACGCCTTGGCCAGCACGAACGCTGTCGCACCGAGATACAGGCCGGCGTCCTTCGAGGCATGACCTATCTCGACCGCTCCCTCCGGGTAGTCCGTGATGGCGGACAGGTCGCCGCCGAGGAACTTGACGAACCCGTAGGTGAGAAGGAGCCCCATGTTGAGCATGAAGAAGTAGGTGGGGACGGCGAAGAGCTTGCCCGACTCCTTCACGCCGCGCAGGTTTCCGTACATCACGAAGGCGATGAAGCCGAGCGAGATGGGCACCCTGAAGGGTTGCAGCGCATCGAAGGCCGAGATGAGGGCGGCGGTGCCCGCCGACACCGAGACCGCAACGGTCAGGATGTAGCCGACGAGCAGGGAGGCGCCCGCCACCTGCGCTGGAACGATGCCGAAGTTGTCCCTCGTGACCAGGTAGGCGCCACCGGCTGAGGGATAGGCCTTGATCGTCTGCCGGTAGGAGAGGATGAGCAGCGCGAGCATCACCAGCAGGGCGATCGTGACTGGCATGACGAGGGAGAAGGCCAGCAGGCCGACGGCTGGCACGAGTACGTGCAGGATCTCCTCGGTGGCGTACGCGCTCGACGACAGGTTGTCGGACGCGAACACGGCCAGAGCCGTGGGCTTGCCGAGACGCTGCTCCTCCAGCTCGTCGCTGTGGAGCGGCTTGCCCAGCAGCTTGCGCTTCAGCCGGTAGGACGCGCTGTCGGGCGGAAGCGGTATGGAGGCCGCCGGTGGGATGGGCGCAGGCGGCTCGTAGCCCGCTGCCGCGGCGGCTTCGTGTGGGGCGCCCTCGGTTGTCTCCACGTCCATCGTCATCGCCGCGGAGCCTACGCGGGTGGGCTTCGAGCCCCTCAACCGGCGGTCGGCAGTTTCCGGCAATCCGGTCGCGCTGGCCGGTAGGGTCGAACGCCGTGCTGTTCCAAGCCCCCCCAGAGTCAGTGGCCGACGTGTGCGGCGCCGATCCGTCGTTCATCTGCCGCGAAGTCCTCGACCGCACCGACAGCCGCCGCCTCTCCGAGCTGGCCGACGTGCTGTTCGCCAAGCCGCTGTCGATCCTCGTGGTCATCCTCGTTGCAGCGGGTGTGCACTGGCTCCTACGCCGCGCCATCGATCGCTTCGTCGGCACCCTCACCGGCGGCCCGCGCCTTCCGGGTGCGGTGCTGGCCAAGAGCACCTCGCCCGACCGCACTGCTGCACGCGCCGCCACGCTCGGCGCGGTGCTGCGATCGCTTGCGGGCTTCGTCGTCTGGGTGCTCGCAGGCATCACGATCCTGGGCGAGATCGGCATCAACCTCGGCCCGCTGGTCGCCAGCGCCGGCATAGCGGGCCTCGCCATCGGCTTCGGCGCTCAGAGCCTCGTGAAGGACTTCCTCGCCGGGATGTTCATCCTCATCGAGGACCAGTTCGGCGTGGGCGATGTGATCGACGCAGGCGAGGCGAAGGGCACGGTGGAAGCCGTGACGTTGCGCACGACCCGCCTGCGCGACCCCGACGGCACCATCTGGCACGTCCCCAACGGCCAGATCCTGCGCGTGGGCAACCTCACCAACTCGTCCGCCAACCCAAACGCACGAGACGGGGGCTAAGCGTCCTCGGCGAGGGTGACCGAGACGGAGAAGGGCTCCCCTTCGACGAGGGTGAGCTCTCCGATGACGCCAGCCGCCCGGACATCGGCACTGGCCGCGTCGAGCGCCTTCAGCCGTTCTGCCGTGTCGGTGACCGTGACCGACGTGACCTCGGCGCGCATCGATCGCTTGGCCTCGGACTTGGCGCGGCGCACCTCCGTCAGCACCTCGGCTGCCACGACCATGATCGCCTGGTCACCTTCGCCGGCCGCGTCGCACAGCGCATCGGCGGAAGGCCAGGCCGACCGGTGGATGCTGCCGTCGCGCCACCATGACCACACCTCTTCGGTGACGTAGGGAAGAAACGGCGCGAACAGCTTGAGCAACGTCTCCAACGCCAGGCGCAGCGCGGCGCGCGCCGACTCCGCACCGGGGTCGTCGCTGTACGCCCGGTTCTTCACGAGCTCGAGGTAGTCGTCGCAGAAGGCCCAGAAGTGCGCTTCGGTGCGCTCGAGTGCGCGGGCGTAGTCGTAGCGGTCGAAGGCTCGCGTCGCCTCGTCGACCAGCGCTGCCAAGCGCACGAGCATCGAGCGGTCGACGGCCTCCGTGACACTGGCAGCGGCGGTGGGATCATCCGTGCCGAGGACGAACTTCGAGGCGTTGAGGAGCTTGATCGCGAGGCGGCGCCCGATCTTCATCTGGCCCTCGTCGAAGGCCATGTCCATGCCGGGGCGGCCGTTGGCCGACCAGTAGCGCACTGCATCGGCGCCATAGGTGTCGACCAGGACGACCGGGTCGTCCGCGTTGCCAGCTGACTTCGACAGCTTCTTGCGATCCGGGTCGACGATGAACCCAGAGATCGCGGCGTTCGACCATGGGAGTGAGCCGTGCTCGTAGTGGCTGCGGACGACTGAGGAGAACAACCACGTGCGGATGATCTCGTGTGCCTGCGGTCGCAGGTCGAGCGGGAAGGTGCGAGCGAAGAGGTCGGGGTCGTCCTCCCACCCGGTGACGATCTGCGGCGTGAGCGATGAGGTCGCCCACGTGTCCATCACGTCGGGGTCGGCCGCGAAGCCGCCGGGTTGGTTGCGCTGCGACTCGTCGAAACCGGCTGGCACGGCTGTGGTGGGGTCGATCGGCAGCGCAGCCTCGTCGGCCAGGATCGGCGAGAGGAAGTCGGTGACGCCGTGCTCGTCGATCGGGTACCAGACCGGGAACGGCACTCCGAAGAAGCGCTGGCGCGTGATGTTCCAATCGCCCACCAGACCGTTGACCCAGTTCTCGAAGCGCACCTGCATGAACTCGGGCCACCAGGCGAGCTCGCGACCGCGCGCCAGCATCTCCTCCTTGGCCGGGTAGCGGATGAACCACTGCTGGCTGGTGACGATCTCGAGCGGGCGAGTGCCGTTCTCCCAGAACTTGACGGCGTGGGAGATCGGACGGATGTCGCCCTCGATGCAGCCGCTCTCGGTCAGCAGCTCGACCACCCGCGCCTGTGCCTGCTTGACCGTCTTGCCTGCCAGCTCGTCGTAGGCGCTCTGCGCCCGACCCGGATCGGCGGACTCCCAGCCGGCCTCACCCCACGTGACGGCGCGCAAGCGGCCGTCGCGTTGGACGATCGAGCGAACGGGCAATGAGAGGTCGCGCCACCACGTGACATCTGTGGTGTCGCCGAAGGTGCAGACCATGGCGGCGCCCGTGCCCTTCTCAGGGTCTGCCAGCTCATGCGCCACGATCGGCACGGATGCGCCGAAGAGCGGCGTGCGGGCGTGTTGCCCGAACATCGGCTTGAAGCGCTCGTCGTCTGGGTGCGCCACGATCGCCACGCAGGCCGGCAGCAGCTCGGGGCGGGTCGTGTCGACCAGTAGAGGAGCGCCGTCAGGCCCGGTGAAGACCAGCTTGTGGTAGGCGCCTGGGATCTCACGATCGGCGAGCTCGGCCTGTGCGACCGACGTCCTCATGTCGACGTCCCAGAGGGTGGGTGACTCGCTGCGGTATGCCAGACCGCGCCGAACGAGGCGCAGGAAGCCCCTCTGCGAGGTGCGCACGGCCTTCGTGCCGATGGTGGTGTAGGTGTGCTCCCAGTCGACCGAAAGGCCCATGGTCGCCCAGAGGTCGTGGTAGGCGGCCTCGAACTCCGGCACGACCTCCTCGCACAGCTCGATGAAGTTGGGGCGGCTGATCGCAGTGGGCCGCGCCTTCGGATCGACCTTGGCGGGCCGCTTGAACGACGCGTCGTATGGCAGCGTCGGGTCGACGATCGTGCCCGTGAGCAGCTGCACGCGCCGCTCGACGTTGAGGCCGTTGTCGTCCCAGCCCATCGGGTAGAAGACCTCCTTGCCGCGCATGCGCTGGAAGCGGGCGACGAGGTCGGTGTGCGTGTAGCTGAACACGTGACCCGGGTGGAGCGAGCCGCTCACGGTCGGCGGCGGTGTGTCGATCGAGAAGACCTCGGAGCGCTCCTTGGTGCGGTCGAAGCGATACGTGCCGTCGGCCTCCCAGCGGGCACGCCACTTGGCTTCGAGGCCCTCGATGCTGGGCTTCTCCGGGAGCTGGGTCACAGGGGCGCAGGGTACTTTGCGGGCTTGACGCCCCCGAACTCGAAAGGTCCGGGTCGCGCCGGTCTAGCCTCGTCGTCGATGGGGGACACGATGGATCAGACCGCGCCAGTCAGACCGCCCGCGCCACAGCTCGTCCCGCCCGAGGAATGGCCCGACCCGCACCCGCACTACCACCGCATGAGAGCCTCCACGCCCGTGCTCTCGATCCCAGAGTGGGACGAGTACGTCTTCACGCGGTGGGCGGACTGCGAGCGCATCCTGCGCGACCCGACCATGAGCTCCGACCCGGCGAACCGGCGCCTCGAGGTGCCGTTCATGGAGTTCGGCGAGGGCATGGACCGCCCTCGCTCGATGCTGATGATGGATCCGCCCGACCACACGCGGCTGCGCAAGCTGGTGAGCAAGGCCTTCACGCCGCGCACGGTCGAGCAGCTCAGGCCCCACGTTGCCGACCTCGTCAATGCCATGCTCGACGAGGTCGACCCGTCGGGCTTCGACCTCATCTCCAGCCTCGGCTTCCCGCTGCCCGTCACGGTCATCTGCGAGATGCTCGGCGTGCCAGCGGAAGACCGCCACCTCTTCGGCCCGTGGAGCTCCGACGCTTCCCGCATGCTCGACGCCGACCTCGACGAAGCCACCATCCAGCGCGGCGTCATGGCGTTCATGCAGCTCGTCAACTACCTGAACGGCATCTTTGAGGAGCGCCGAGCGGCACCTCGCGACGATCTGCTGTCCGCTCTGCTGGCAGCTGAGGAGGAGGGCGACCGCCTCTCCGAGGAGGAGCTGCGATCAACGGTCGTGCTGCTCTTCGTGGCCGGCCATGAGACGACGATGAACCTCATCGGCAACGGCACCGTGGCCATGATGCGCCAGCGCGACCAGTGGGAGCGGCTCGTGGCCGACCCGAGCCTTGCGCCCGGCGCGGTCGAGGAGTGCCTCCGCTTCGACGGTCCCGTGCACCTCACGGGGCGCACAGCAACCGTGCCTTCGGTCGTGGCGGGCGTGGAGATCGAACCCGGCCAAGGGCTCGTCACGCTGCTCGCGGCCGCCAACCGCGACCCCGCGCGCTTCCCCGACCCGGATCGCCTCGACATCACGCGGCCCGACAACCAACACCTCACGTTCAGCCACGGAATCCACTACTGCCTGGGGGCGGCGCTGGCGCGTCTCGAAGGCCAGGAGGTCTTCAAGGCGATGGCACAGCGATTCCCCACGCTCGAGCTCACCGAAGAGCCCGTCCACCGCGAGCACTTCGTCCTCCGCGGCTACCAAGCCGTCCAAGTCGCCATCGGCTGAGCACCCCCAGCGGCTGCGCCGGGCCGCGAGCGCTACTGAGTCTTGGCGCTGAGACCCAATGGGCCATGATCTTTCTCGTGCAGGACGACACCGCGACGCCTGGGCTCGAGGAGCTGAGGTTCTTCGACACTCGCACGCGGCAGCTGCAGCGCTTCGAGCCGCTGTCTCCTCCGAAGGTCGGGATCTACACGTGCGGTCCGACGGTCTACGCGCCGCAGCACCTCGGCAACATGCGCAGCCAGCTGTTCCCGGACCTGCTGCGGCGGGTGCTTCTCGCTGCCGGCTATGAGGTCACCTACGTCACCAACGTCACTGACGTCGGTCACCTCGTCTCCGACGCGGACGAGGGCGACGACAAGATCGAGCGAGCCGCCGCGGCGACCGGTCGGTCAGCCGCCGAGATCGCCGAGGCGTACACCCAGCAGTGGGCCGAAGACCGCCGGCGCCTCGGCTGCCTCGAACCCGACCTCATGCCCCGAGCGGCCTCGCACATCGCCGAGCAGATCGCCATGGTCGAGATCCTCGAGGATCGTGGCCACACCTATGTGATCGACGACGGCGTGTACTTCGATGTGTCGACCTTCCCGCGCTACGCGGACTTCGCCAACGTCGACCTCGACGAGCTGGCCACCAGCGGCCGCGTGGAGAGCGTCGAGCAGAAGCGGCACCCTGCCGACTTCGCGCTCTGGAAGCTCACACCACCAGGCGTCGAGCGCCAGCAGGAGTGGGACTCCCCGTGGGGCCGCGGGTTCCCCGGCTGGCACATCGAGTGCTCTGCGATGGCCACCAAGTACCTCGGCGAGCGCTTCGACATCCACACCGGCGGCGTCGACCACGTGCGCGTGCACCACGCCAACGAGGTGGCCCAGAGCGAGTCGGTGCTCCACGTGCACCCATGGGTGCAGCTCTGGATGCACAACGAGTTCCTCGACCTCGGTGCGGAGAAGCTGTCCAAGTCGAAGGGTCACGTGCTGACCGTCGACACGCTCGTCGAGCGCGGCATCGAACCGCTCGCCTTTCGCTACTTCTTCCTGCAGGCGCACTACCGCCAGCAGCAGGCCTTCACGTTCGAGGCGGTCGAGGCCGCTGGAACCGCTCTGAGGCGTCTCACCGGCCATGCCGTGGCGGCGCGTGACGCTGGTGGCCAGCCCGATCTCACCAAGGTCGAGCCCCACATCAGGCGCTTCTGGTCGGCGCTGGCCGACGACCTCAACGCGCCCCAAGCGCTCGCCGCGATCTGGGACGCAGTGCGCTCAGACGACCTGTCGGCCGCTGACAAGTGGGCGATCCTCGCCGACGCGGATCGCGCCCTCGGCTTCGGTCTGGCCGGCGCGGCGGCCCCCATGGCGGATGAGAGCGGCTCCGATCAGCGCGTCGACGAGCTGGTCGCAGAGCGCCAGGCCGCACGCGCAGCGAAGGACTTCGCCACATCCGATCGCATCCGCGACGAGCTGGCCGCCGAGGGGATCGAGCTGGTCGACTCGCCCACCGGCACCACCTGGCACCGCAAGTAACCAACGTCTGTGAACCCCCACGGCCGCTATGCGGGCATCAGTGTTCACAGACCTTGGTTGGTAGGGGGTTAGACGCCGCGGATGCCGCGCAGGCCGCGCCAGGCGAGGTCTGCGACGAGGCGCGCCAGGTCCTCGGCGGGCTCTTCTGCGCCCTCGGCCATCCAGAGGCGGCTCGTGCCCTCGGCCAGGCCGACCAGGCCGTGGGCCAGCTGGCGTCGCTGCGCTCCGTCGAGACCCTCGACGTCGATGAGCGTGGCGATGGCCTCTGCGATGGCGCCCTCGACCTTGGCGACCTGCGCCGCGAACTCCTCGTCGCGCCGGGTGCCACCGCCGAACAGCACACGGAACGCGGCCTCGTTGGCGGCTACGAAGCGGAAGTACGCGATGAAGCCGAGCTCGACCTGCTCGCGCGGCCCGGCGGCGGCGGTGGTGGCCTTCGTGATCTCGTCGAGCAGGTGAGCGCCAACGTCGGTCAGGACTTCGCGGTATAGATCCCGTTTCGACCGAAAATGCTGATAAAGCACGGGTTTGGTGACGCCCGCGGCCTCGGCAACGTCGTTCATCGAGGTCGGATGGAAGCCCTGCTCACCGAACACCTGCAGCGCGACGTCGAGCAGCTGCTGACGGCGCCTCGCCGCAGGAAGGCGTGCGGCATGAGGGCGCTCGTTCACGGTCGCAATCGTAGGTGGCTGGTGGCAGGAGACCGGTCCGCGAGCGCGGAACTAGTCACTGTGAGGCCGCCCAAGCAGACCCCGGCGACGACAGCGAGGCGGCCGCCCGAGCCGTTCCGGCCGATACCGGCTCGCAAGCTGGGGATCAGCCTCCTGTCGGTGCAGGCTCGCCGCCGTCGGTTCAGCCGGTCCTTGCCCCCCAAGGCCGGCGAAACCGGCGGCTGGTGAGCGCGCCGACTGCGCTGGAGCTCCGGCTCGTCAGTGCCGGTGCGTGATCAGCGAGCGAGCGACCTCACCCTGCTGCATCGCTGCGAAGGCATCGTTCACGCCGTCGACTCCGATCTCGCGTGACACGAGCTCCTCGAGCTTCAGCTTGCCTTCCTTGTAGAGCTTGATCAGCTTGGGGACGTCCTCGCGCACGTTGGACGACCCGTACCAGCAGCCCTTCACGGTCTTGGCCAGGTAGAGGAACGTGAAGGCGGCGTTGAGGTTCAGCATCACGTCCATGCGCGGCACGCCGACGAGGATCGCCTCGCCGCCGTTGCGCGTCATGTTGATCGCTTGCTCGATCGTGGCGCCGAGGCCGATCACCTCGAACGAGACGTCAGCGCCGCGTCCGCCGCTCAGACCCATCACGGCGGCGACGGGATCGCCGTCGTCCGCCTTCACGAGGTCGGTCGCACCGAACTGCTCGGCCATCTTGAGCTTCGACTCGAACATGTCGATGGCGATGATCTTCTCGGCGCCGGCGATCTTGGCGCCCTGGATGACGTTGAGCCCCACCCCGCCACAGCCGACCACCGCGACCGTGTCGCCCTTGCGGATGTTGGCGGTGTTGAGCGCGGCCCCCACGCCCGTGAGGACGCCGCAGCCGATCAGCGCGGCATAGCGCAGATCGACGTCGTCGTCGATCTTCACGAGCGAGATCTCAGGCACGATGGCGTAGTTGCCGAACGTGCCGCACATGGCCATCTGGCGCAGCGCTTCGCCGCCGAGGGTGAGGCGGGTGGAGCCGTCGAGCATCCCGCCGGCGGCCGCCATGGCGCTCTTCTCGCACAGGAAGCCCTGGCCGCGATCGCAGTAGTAGCAGGAGCCGCAGGCCGGGACGAAGGACAGCACGACGTGATCGCCGGGCTTGACCGACGTGACACCCTCGCCGACCTCTTCGACGATGCCGGCACCTTCGTGGCCCAGCACGATCGGGGGAGGCAGCGGGATGGTGCCGTTCTGCACGGACAGGTCGGAGTGGCACACGCCCGACGCCACGATCTTGACCTTCGCCTCGCCCGGACCCGGGGGAGCGATCTCGATGTCCTCGTGGACCTGGAGGTCCTGCTCGAGGCCGTGCAGGACAGCGGCGGTGACCATGTCTTCCCCCTGGGATCGATTGCGGATGCGACCGAGCGTGCCACCCGCCCCCGAGAGGGGCAAACCGGCCGACGCCGGCTACGCCATCAGCGGGCCTGGTCGGCCAGGGCCACGATGGCGTCCCCGCCGATCTCGCCGACGGTGCGCGCCACCACCGTCCCGTCTACATCGAGGAACACCAGGAACGGGTAGCTGGTCAGCCCGTAGGCCTGTGCCGCCGTGCTGCTCTCGTCGTCCAGCAGCGTGTCTCCCTCCCAGCCCTCTCGGTCGAGCCAGGCGAGCGGCGGGTAGTTGGGTCGCTCGGCGCTCGTGCCGGTGAGCACTGCGACCATGCGGATGCCCTCGAGCTCGCCGTCTGCCATCAGGTCCACCAGCACTGGGAGCTCGGCCTGGCAGTGAGGGCACCAGTGCGCCAGGAAGGCGACGATGGTGGGCTCGCCGGCCTCGCCGATGCTGGCAGCCGAGCCGCTCGAGTCCGAGCCGCTCACCACCGGCGCCCGCTCACCGATGGCTGAGTCGCCGTCTGTCGAGGCGAACGCTTCGAGAGAGGACCCCTCCACGGTCACCTCGCCGAAGACCGGGCGGGTGTCGGTGGTGGCCACGTCGTCGGACCCACCTGAAAGCGCGATGACGACGCCGATGATCACGGCCACGATCGCGGCAGCGAACGCGATCGCCAGCACTCGGCCTGGCGCGTTGCTCGGGTTGGGTCGGTTGCTCACTGGGATCCCTCCGGTGTGGGGCGGTCGAGGACGAGGGTGACGATCACGAGGCTGAACGCGACGAAGGCCATCCGCGGGATGGTCCAGAACCCGAGGCCCTCGACCCAGCGCAGGGTGCACGGGTTGGTGGGGTCGCAGCTGCCGCTGTCGAGCGATGGGAACGTCTCGATCAGGTTGTGCCAGGCGCTGACCGCAAGACCGATGACCCCGATCACGAGCGCGTAGCGGCGGACCGATGCATCACCACGCCAGGCCGCGATCGGCAGCATCACGGCGAGCGGGTACATGGCGATGCGCTGGTACCAGCAGAGCTCGCAAGGCGGGAAGTGGGCGCCCTCGGAGAACCAGAGGCTCCCGCCCATCGCCACGAGCGCCACGCCGCCGGCCAACGCCGGCCCTGCTGACGTCATCGTCTGGCGCATCGCCGCGAGCCGGGCCGGGGCGACCAGCCGCAGTGCGAGCACAGCGAGCAGCGCCAGCACGCCCGCAGTGGCGAGCGTCCCGAAGACGTCGGCGACCTGGTCAGCGCTGATGGCGAGCCCTGCTCAGATCCCGCGCTGCCGGTCGTCTCGCTCGGCCGCCTTCACGGCGTAGCCGAACACGATGGCGGGTGCGAGCACGATCGAGCCGATGACTAGGCACCAGATGATCAGCGTGCCGGTGATCCCGTCGAAGCCGCTGAAGAAGCCGACGAGGAAGGTGACCATGGCCATGCCGAACAGCGAGTAGCCGA
The DNA here is from genome assembly GCA_049325515.1 of Actinomycetota bacterium. Taxonomy (GTDB): domain Bacteria; phylum Actinomycetota; class Acidimicrobiia; order Acidimicrobiales; family VFJN01; genus VFJN01. Next base: position 135,108 of record JBMOLI010000036.1, read on the forward strand.
CGCGCTGGCCCGTCTCGACAAGCCTGGCGATCCGGGCGCGCCGCTCGCGAACGGGATCCACGCTGGCTCCTTCGGTCACGCCCACCAGCCTGCCTCACGCAGGAGGTGCTCCAGGTTCGCCCCCACTGTGTCGAGCCCGAAGTGGGTCCTGGCGATGGCCTCGTTGGTGTCGTGCAGCGCTGCATCCGGGTGCCGCAAGAAGGCCTCGAGCCGCGGCAAGCCGCTGGGATCGAACCACTGGAACCCGAGCGCTCTCAGCTCCGCCGCCACCGGGTAGGGCCCCACCACCACCGGCCGCCTGTTCAGCGCCGCTTCGACCGGTGGGTTGCCGAACCCCTCCCAGGTGGACGGGAACGCCACGACGTCGCAGGCGGCGTAGGCATCGGCCATCGAGCCCGGCGGGCGGCGGTGCAGGACGCGGCAGCGCGCCGATTGGAGCAACCGGGCCAGCTGGTCGCCGTATCCGTCCTCCGCTGGTCCGGCGAGCCAGTAGGTCGCGTCGAGCTCCTCGGCGATTCGGATGGCGGCAGCCACGTCCTTGCGTGGGATGGCGCGCACGGGGTGCAGCACCAAGCGCTCGTGCTCGACGACATCCAGCGCGGCCCGCGTACCGTCTCGATCGCCGTCAGCGGCATCGAGGTCGAAGCCGTTGTAGATCGTCGTGGCTGCGATGGCGCGCTCGGCCATCTGGGCCTCGGTCAACCGGTTGATGGTCACGTGGCGCCATACGGGGTCGGTGGGCGGCAGCTCAGTGATGTGCGCGTGCTCTGCTCGCTGCCACGGAGGATCGTGGTGGTGCATCAGGGCTGCCCGGCCCGCCAGCACCCCTGCCACCACCCGCGCCGCCGGTAGGTTCAGAGGGATCGTGCAGAGGTTCTCCACCACCACGAGGTCCGCACCGTCGAGCGCAGCCGCCACCTCGTCGATCGACGGTGGCTCCTGCGCGCCGAGCGCCAATCCCGGTAGGAGGTGGTCGACATGGCCCTCTCCGGCGACGGTGGTGACGGTCCAGCCCCACCGCTCGAAGATCCGCTGCCATGTCTCGGCCACCACCGACACGCCGTCATGAAGGCCGAGGCGAAACGAGACGAAGGCGACGGCCGGCACAGCCCCGAGACCCTACCGGTGGCATCGCGCGACCAGCTGCGGGCCGAGGCGCGCCGGATCCTGGCTGACGCGTGGCGCGTCGCTCCCGACGGCAGCGCCTTCTGCGTGCCTCACTCAACCACCTACCCGTGGCAGTGGCTCTGGGACAGCTGCTTCCACGCTGTGGTCTGGACCCACCTCGGCGAGGACCGCGGAGTGGCCGAGCTGCTCGCGGCTCTGCGTGACCAAGACGGCGACGGGTTCGTCCCGCATCTTCGCTACGCCACCGGAGCCAGCCCGCACGCAGACCTGTGGGGTCGCCCGACGACTTCCTCGATCACGCAGCCGCCGATGTACGGGCATGCCATCGCCGAGCTCGCGCGGGCGGGAGTCGCCGTGCCTGACGAGCTGGTCGACCGCGCGCTGCGCGGCATCGAGTTCCTACTGCTGCGCCGCCGGCGCTCGCCCGCCGGCCTCGTCGAGCTGTGCCACCCGTGGGAGTCGGGCTGCGACGACAGCCCTCGCTGGGACGACGCGCTGGCCGGCCCGTGGAGCCCTTCGGCTTGGTTCGCTGCCAAGGGTGATCTGCTGCGCACGATCCAGCGGACGAGCTCCGGCGCTCCGATCGCCAATCCTGCGTTCGCAGTCGGCTCCGTCGGCTTCAGCGCGCTCGTCGCTTGGAACGCGCTCGAGCTGGCGACCGTCACGGCCGGCTCGGACCTGCGCGCCGAAGCGAGCTCTCTCGTCGAGGCGTTGGAGGCCAGGTGGGAGCCGAGCCTCGCCACATGGGTCGACGACGGCCCCACCTCTGCGGGCTCGGGCCGCGTGCGCACGCTCGACTCGCTTCTGCCCCTCCTGGTCCTGCCTTGCCATGACGTCTTCGACTTGCTGGTGGACGCGGAGGCGTTCGGCGCGCCGTTCGGCCCGCGCGGCATGGACGCGCGCGAGCCCACCTACGACCCCACTCGCTACTGGCGCGGCCCGGCATGGCCGCAGCTCACCTACTTGTCGTGGGTGGCCTCGACCAGAGGTGACGCCTCGGCCGTCTCCGAGGCGCTCGTGAGGTCGATGACGGCGGGCGCGCTCAGGTCGGGGTTCGCGGAGTACTGGGATCCCGAGACCGGAGAGCCGCTCGGGGCCGTGCCCCAGTCGTGGACGGCTCTCAGCTGTGTCATGGCGGACGTGTAGCCGTCCCGGTCCTCGACGCTCCACGATCGGCGCCGCCGGCGCACCACCTCCCTCAGCGCGTCGGCCGCGCCTGCGACGACGATGAGGTCACCGAACGACATGACCTCACGAGCGACGGGGAGCGGGACGACGTCGCCGAGCACGGGCAGAGGGTCGTCGATGCGCTCCAGGTGCCGAGGGCCATCGAGCTCGGTGGTCGCCAGCTCGTCCTCTTCCACCACGCCCGCGATCACGAGCGCCTCGCCGCGCACGGGTATGCCGTTGTTCGCCACGACCGATACCAGGTTCAGGAACAGACCGATGCCGATGACGACGATGCCCGTGAGGTGCGCGTTGCTCAGTGCGAACCCGAGCAGCGTCGCCAGCGCGAGCCCGGTCAGGACGACGGCGACGTCGGTGGAGGCGAGATGTGCGAAGGCAGTGAAGGCGGCGCCAGCGCCGAGGAGCGGCAGGCGGCGGAGGTGGGGCCGAGCACTACGGGCACCGAGTGGGGGCCGCAGCCACCCGGCCACCACTCCGGTCAGGAGGGCGACCGCCAACAAGAGCACAGCGCGACGCTACCGATCGCGCAACGCTCGACGGCGGATCTGGCTACTCGTCGAAGGAACCGAGGTCGAGCTCGCACTCAGCGCCGGCACGAACCGCGGCCGACGTGAGCTCGTCTTCGAGCTCGGCGGGTGGCTCCTCGGCCGAGAAGTCGATGTCCTTCACGTTGTCGAGCCCGACCTCGTCGACGATGAGCTCGGCGAAGCAGGCCGACTGGTCCGCGTCGAGCCCCTCGTCCTCCAGCTGGGTGGCGATGTCGGCTTCGACATCGGCCCGACTCGTCTCACCTCCTCCGCAAGCGGCGAGAGATGTGACGAGCAGCGCAAGCAGCAGGGGAGTGGCCAGTACGGCCGGCTTGATACGACGCATCCGGGGTTCCGTTCGACTGGGGGGCAGGTCGGGCGCAGCCTAGGTGTCGCCACCGGGCGCTCTGCCACCTCAGCGGCGGCGGGCGACCCCGGTGAGCGCGATGCCGACGATCCTTCGAGGCGCCTCGACCAGGGCGACGAAGGGCAGCGCCCGCTTGGGCAGGTAGACGGTGGCCGTGCCGCGCTGCACGCCGCCGACCACCGCCGCGGCCAGCGCCTCGGGTGCGGTGTCAGGCACGAGCTGGATCTTGCGCAGCCGCTCGAACGCCTGGCGGAACGGCGGGTACGACTCGCCCATCGCCAGCATGTCGGTGGGGACGCCACCCACCATCACCGTCGTCACACCGATGGGAAGGCCCTTCAGCTCGTCCCTCAGCGCGGCCGCGCCGTGGGCCAGCCCCGCCTTCGTCGCCGCATAGGTCGTCATTCCCGGGACGGACGCCAGAGCCGCGAGCGAGGCCACGTTCACCAGGTGACCCCCGCCGCGCTCGAGCATGCGAGGGATGGCCTGACGGCACAGCTCGAGGGGAGCCACGAGGTTCACCTGAACCTGGCGCGCTACGTCGTCGTCGTCGTGCTCCCAGAGCGGGCCTTCTGCCGCGAGGCCTGCGTTGTTGACGACGACGTCGACCGGGCCCGCCTCGTCCTCCACGCGGGCGATCAGGCCGCGCAGCTGCTCCGCATCGAGCAGGTCGGCAGGGTGAGCGCTGCCGTCGAGCTCCTTGGCGAGCACCTCGAGCGCGGCTGCGTCTCGCGCCACGAGTGCCACCTCGGCCCCGGCTCGACTGAAGGCCTGGGCCAGCGATCGTCCGATGCCGCGCGACGCACCGGTCACCAGCACGCGCTTGCCGTGAAGATCCACGTTCACCCCCTGTCGCCGCGCGCAGCGTACCCACCTACGATGCGGCCGGATGATCCACCTCGAGGACCGTGGTCCGGTCGCGCTGCTGACGATCGACCGGCCAGATCGCCGCAACGCGCTCGACCATGAGGCGCTCGAACAGCTCCTCGAGGCGCACGGTCGCACTGCCGACGCCCGGGTGGTCGTGCTCACCGGGTCCTCCGGCCACTTCTGCGCTGGGGCCGATCTGTCGGGTGTGGAGGACGCCGGCTTCACCGACCTCCTTCGCCGAGTCCTCAGCGCGCTGCGCGACGACCGCAGGCCCCACATCGCTGCAGTCGATGGCGCCGCCCTCGGCGCGGGCACGCAGCTGGCGGTCGCCTGCGACATCCGCGTCTCCACCCCGACGGCTCGCTTCGGCATCCCCGCGGCCAAGCTCGGGCTCATGGTCGACCACTGGACCATCCAACGCCTGTCGCTCCTGGCTGGCGCCGGTCCGGCCCGCGCCATGCTGCTCGGTGCTGACACCTACAGCGGCGAAGAGGCGGCGCACCTCGGCTTCGTGCAGCGCCTCGGCGCCCTCGACGACGCTCTCGGCTGGGCCGACGAGATCGCCGCGCTGGCGCCGCTCACTCTGGCCGGCCTCAAGCTGGCGCTGAACCGCCTCGAGATGCCGGTCGGCCGGGGCGACGATCCCGATGTGCGCGCCGCGTGGGCAGCCGCGTGGGACAGCGAGGATCTGCAGGAGGGCATCGCTGCCTTCCGCGAGCGCCGCCGCCCCCTCTTCCACGGGCGCTGAGGGCCGCCCGTCCGCGCCCCTAGAAGTTGGAGGGGAGCAGGCGGCTGAACTCCTCGAAGAAGAAGAACAGCGACACGAGGAAGAACGGCAGGCCGAGGGCGTAGGACGGCCACTTGCGCCAGCGCCGGCCCAGTGCCCATGCCAGGAACCAGATCAGGCCCGTCGTGACACCGAGGACGATGACCGGGAGTGCTGGCGCGCCTTCACCGTCGATGTCATCGAGATCGGTGGGCGGCGTCGGCTGCTCCGAGCCGTCGTCGATCACCGGGGGCGGAGCGGGCAGGGCGTCGATCTCAGGCGCCAGCTTCGCCGTCACGATGATGCGCTGCCGTGCGCTGTACTTGGGGTGGCAGGCCGTGAGCGTGAGCCGGTTGTCGCCCTTGTCGTCGAGCACATCGACCTGGCTGGGAGAGACGATCTCATGGCCCGTGACGAGGTAGCGGAACTCGCCCTGCACCGTCTCGACGATGATCTCGTCGCCCAGCACGAGCTCATCGATCCGGTTGAACGGAGCGCCGTAGGTGGTGCGGTGGCCGGCGATGGCGGCGTTGCCCTCCTGCCCCGGCAGCGGCGTGCCGGGGTAGTGGCCAGGGCCCTTCTTGAGATCGCGCAGCGCCACTCCCTCCACGACGATCTTGTCCACGCCGATCTTGGGGATGCGGATGCGAGCCGTCGGCTCGCCGTTGGGCACCGCCTCGATCGGAGGAACGGTGTCGGGGACGGTGATCGTGGGATCGTCCGTCGGGTTGGTGTCTTCGGTGGTGGTCGTGGTGGTGGAGGCCGGCCGCTCGGATGCCTCGTCGAGCACCTCGGCGAACTTGTCCTCCAGCTTGTTCTGGGCCTGGGCCTCCCGGATGCCCGTGCCCCAGAGCTGGTAGGCGACGAAGAGGAGGATCAGCACACCCGCGCTGATGCAGGCCCGTCCGATCGCTCCGAGCACCCGCGCCAGCCGCATCCGGAGAGGGTATCGGCCGATGTTCGCTCTACTTGGTCGCCTCTCAGGGGCGTCAGTAGCCTTGGTCGATCCTCATGGAACCGGTCGTCCACCTCCGCGGCGCCGTCACGCTCCTGGGTAGGTTCCCCGCCCTCGCCGGGATCGACCTCGACGTGTCTGCCGGTGAGATCGTGCTGCTTCGCGGTCCCAACGGAGCCGGCAAGACCACGCTGCTGCGACTGTGCGCCGGGCTGCTGCCGGTGGCTCGGGGCACCGCGCGAGTGCTCGGCCACGACCTGTCCGACCGGCGCCAGGCCCACGATCTGCGTCGGCGCGTCGGCTACCTCGGCCACGCCTCCGGCCTGTACGACGACCTCACAGTGGACGACAACGTCCGCTTCTGGGGGCGTGCCTCCGGCGCCTCGCCGACCGACGTAGCGGCGGCCGCCGCGGCCTGCGGTCTGACCGGGCGCGTCGCGAGCCTGCCCGTCGCCAGCCTCTCGGCCGGGCAGCGACGCCGCACGTCGCTGGCCTGCCTGCTCGCGCGCAGGCCCGAGCTCTGGTTGCTAGACGAGCCGCACGCCGGGCTCGACCATGAGGGTCGCGACATGCTCGACGGCCTGGTCCACGAAGCGGTCGCCGCCGGGGCGACCGTGCTGCTGTCCTCTCACGAGCTGGACCGCGCCGAGGCGCTGGCACACCGCGTCGTCCACATCGCGGGCGGCACGACCGACGGCGGCGCAGGCGACGTCACCCGCTCTTCGGGCGAGGCCGGCGCCAGCCCCGACGAGGAGCCGGTCCTTGTTCCGTGACGCCGCGCTGATGGCGGGCAAAGACCTGCGCGTCGAGCTGCGCTCGAAGGTCACGCTGCAGCAGATAGCTCCTTTCGCGGTGCTCGTACTGATCCTGTTCGGCGTCGCGCTCGACCCATCGCGGGGCATCTTGGCGAGGGTCAGCGCGGGTCTCTTCTGGGTGGCGGTGCTGTTCTGCGCGCTGCTGGCGATCCAGCGGGCCTTCACGATCGAGGCTGCCGACGGCGGGCGCGACGCGCTGCGGCTGTCGGGCCTCGATCCGGCGGGGATCTTCCTCGGCAAGGCGGCGGCGATAGCGGTTCAGCTCGCTGCCCTCGAGGTGGTGCTCGCGGTCGGCGTCGTGGCGATGTACGGCACGGAGGTCACGGGCTGGCTGCTCCTGCTGGCCACCTGCGGGGCCGCGACCGCTGGCCTCGCCGCCGCTGGCACCCTGTACGGCGTGCTTGCCGCCGGCCTGCGCGTCCGCGAGACGCTCCTACCGATCTTGTTGCTGCCCGTGCTGTCGCCGGTCCTGATCGGCGCCACCGAGGCGTTCGAGGCCGCGCTGGGGGGCGTGGCCGCCGACGGCTGGCCTTGGTGCGGCCTGCTCGCCGTCTTCGCGCTGCTGTACCTCGCCTTCGGCACCCTTGCCTTCGGCACCCTTCTAGAGGAGTCCTGATGCCCGCCCCCCGCCCGTCCACCTCGTCACGAGGATCCCGCTCGCTCGGGGTGCTGTCGCTCGCCGGCCTTGCCGTGCTGCTCGGCTACTCGTTGGTCTGGAGCCCGCCCGACATCGTTCAGCGGGACGCGGTCCGCATCATGTACATCCACGTGCCCTCCGCCATCGTCGCGTTCGCGGCCTGCGGTCTCACCACGCTGGCCTCGGCGATGTGGCTGAAGCGGCGCTCCGACGGATGGTGGGTGCTGGCGGGGGCAGCAGCGGAGGTCGGTCTCGTCTTCACGGCCGCCACGCTCATCACGGGATCGATCTGGGGTCGCTCAACCTGGGGCACCTACTGGGACTGGGATCCTCGCATCACCTCTACGACGCTGCTGTTCGTGCTGCTGGTCGGCTACCTCGCGCTGCGCCGGATCGACAACGAGAGCGGCGACGCCGCGCAGCGCGGCACGCGCGCCGCCATCGTCGGTCTGCTGCTGGCACCCAACGTCATGATCGTGCACTACTCGGTCGACTGGTGGCGCTCCCTGCACCAGCCCGCCACGATCACGCGGCTCGACCCGACGATCGAGGGCACGATGCTGTTCACGCTGATGCTGGGCATCGCGGTGTTCGCTCTCCTCGCAGCTTGGGTGCTGCTCCACCGATTCCGCGTCGGCTGGCTTGAGGAGCGAGCCACAGCGACGGGCATCGACGAAGCCGTGAGCGCGCGTCGCTCCGAGGCCGGCGTCAGCGCAGCGGTCGGAGCGGGGGGAGCGGCCTGATGGGTGTGCTCGCCATGACCGATGCCGGCTACGTCGCAGCTGGCTGGCTGATCCCTCTGGCGCTTCTGGCCGGATACTCGGTTCGAACCATCCGCCGCGGCCGCACGCTGTCCGAGCGCGTGCCGCCGGAGGACCGCCGGTGGAGCTGACGCCCCGCACGGCACCCGCCCCCGGAGCCACCACACGAGTCCGCCGCAAGCCCTGGGCCTACGGGGTGCTGCTGCTCGTGCTCGCTGGGCTCGGTGTCGTCGTCTACCAAGGCCTCACGTCGGCTTCGCTCTACTTCTACAACGCCGACGAGGCGGTGGAGCAGCGCGCTGATCTGGGCGACCGGCGCTTCCGCCTGCAGGGCACTGTGTTGGGCGACTCCATCGAGCCGACCGACCGAGGCGTCGACTTCACCATCGCCTATGAGCGCGTGCAGGTCGACGTGCGCCACGACGGCGACCCGCCCGAGCTGTTCCAGCCGGGCATCCCGGTGGTGCTGGAGGGCCGTTGGGACCCATCGGGTGACTTCTTCGCCAGCGACAGCATCCGGGTGAAGCACTCCGAGCAGTACCAGGCGGACAACGCCGACCGTCTCGACGACGCCGAGCGCGGTGGCACGGCCGGGTCGTCCGGCGCACCAGATCCGTGAACGCCACTCTCGGCACCGCGGGGGTCGTGCTCGGCGTCGCCGCGTCGCTGCTCGGGGCTGTCACCATGGGTGTTGGGCTGCGGCGCAGGCGCCCGCAGATCCTCGAGGCCGGCTGGAGCTACAGCATCCTCGTGCTGCTCGGCGCCGTCGTCGCTGTGATCGCGATGCAGCGCGCTCTCATCACGCGCGACTTCAGCGTCAGCTTCGTGCACGACAACGGGTCGTCACGCACGCCGCGCCTCTTCAACATCGCGACGATGTGGTCGGCGCTCGAAGGGTCGATCCTGCTCTGGGCGCTCATCCTTGCCGGCTTCACCGTGCACGTGGCTCGGAAGTTCCGGCGGCGCCTCGCCGACCCGCTCGTCGGCTGGGCGCTGCTCACGATGTTCGTCGTGTGCGCATTCTTCTTCCTTCTCATGCTGGTGCCGGCCAACCCGTTCAGCACCGTGAGCGTGCCGCCCGGCTACGACGGCCCCGGCCCCAACCCGCTGCTCCAGGAGCACCTGTTGATGGCCTTCCACCCGCCGATGCTCTACCTGGGCTACGTCGGGTTCACGGTCCCGTTCGCGTTCGCTGTTGCGGCGCTCGTGACAGGCCGCCTGGGGGAGGGCTGGCTCGTCGAGACGCGGCGCGCCACGCTCCTGGCGTGGGGGTTCCTCACGACCGGCATCATCCTCGGCGCCTGGTGGAGCTACGAGGTGCTCGGCTGGGGTGGCTACTGGGGCTGGGATCCGGTGGAGAACGCCTCGCTGCTCCCGTGGCTGACGGGCACCGCCTACCTGCACTCGGTCATGGTGCAGGAGCGGCGCGGGATGCTGCGCGTCTGGAACCTGTCGCTGCTGTGCGCGACCTTCAGCCTCACGATCCTCGGCACGTTCCTGACGCGCAGCGGGGTGCTCGAGTCGGTGCACGCCTTCTCCGACAGCGACATCGGCGCCTGGCTGCTCGCCTTCTTCGGTCTCATCGTGGCTGTCACGCTGGGCCTGATCGGCTGGCGGGGCGATCGGCTCAGGTCTCCGGGTCGCATCGACTCGCCGCTGTCGCGGGAAGGCGCCTTCTTCGCCAACAACGTGCTGTTCGCCGCCTTCGCCTTCGTGGTGCTGCTCGGCACCGTCTTCCCGCTCGTCCTGGAGGCTCTTCAGGACCGCCCGGTCACGGTCGGCCCGCCGTACTTCGACCGCATGACCACGCCGATCGGCCTCGTGCTGCTCTTCCTGATGGCGATCGCTCCCGTGCTGCCATGGCGCAAGGCGTCGGCCGAGCTGCTCTCGCAGCGGCTGCTGTGGCCAGCCTGGGCGGGCGCCGTCACGCTGTTCGCTGTCGTGGCACTGGGTGCTCGCGGCTGGGCTGCGATCCTCGCCTTCGGGCTGGGCGGCTTCGCCGGGGGAGCGGCCGTGCGGCAGGTGGCGCTCGCGACGCGCCGGCAGGGGTGGCGTGGGTTCCTCGGCCGCACCAACGGCGGCATGGTCGTGCACCTCGGTGTGATCGTCGTCGCCGTGGCGATCGCTGCGTCGGGCAGCTACGCACACGAGGTGGAGGCGCGCTACGAGCCCGGTCAGACCCGGCGCGTCGGCGGGCACGACATCACCTACCTCGACACACGTGAGGTGCGGGAGCGCAACCGCACCGCCACGAAGGTGCGGGTGCAGATCGACGGCGGGCAGGCGTACGAGCCAGCCCTGTCTCGCTATCCCGGGTTCGGCCAGCTCATCGGCACGCCCTCGGTGAAGACCGGGCTGAAAGAGGACGTGTACCTCACCGTCACACGCCTGCCCGAGACACCCGACGGCGAGGCGACCATCCGGGTCATCATCCAACCGATGGCCCTGTGGCTCTGGGTCGGCGGCGGCGTGATGGCCGCTGGCACCGTGCTGGCCGCCTGGCCCGGGCGTCGCAGGCGCCCCACCGAGCCCACCTCCGCGCCGCTGCCCGAGCCGCTCCTGGAGCGACAGCCCGTGGGGGTGGACTGACGATGGTCGGCGACAGCAGCCTCGATGACGCCGAGGTCGAACCCGCTGACCGGCCGCGAACCGCCCTCGTCGCGGTCGCGGTGGTAGCGGTCTTGGCGGTCCTGCTGGTCGCCGTCCTGGCCACTCGCGACCCGAGCGTGGAGCGCGTCACCCAGAGCCCGCTGATCGGCAAGCAGGCCCCGCCCATCGTCGGCCAGACGCTCGCCGGCGACGACTTCGATCTGGCCGACCAGCGCGGCCGCTGGGTCGTCGTCAACTTCTTCGCCACCTGGTGCATCCCGTGCTTGGAGGAGCATCCCGAGCTGGTCGCGTTCGACGAAGCCCACACGGCCACAGGTGATGCGGCAGTCGTCAGCGTGCTCTTCGACGACAAGCCCGACAACGCACGCGAGGAGTTCGCCAAGAGGGGCGGCGACTGGCCTGTCGTCATCGACGATGAGGGGGCGGTCGGTGTGGCTTATGGCGTGGCTCGCGTGCCCGAGTCGTTCCTCGTGGCGCCCGATGGCACGGTCGTGCAGCGGCTCGTTGGCGGCGTCACCCGCGAGCAGCTCGACGGTCTGATCGACAGCTTCGAGGCGGCGGCGCGGGAGCGGGTGCCGTGAGGGCGCTACGCACTCCCGGGTTCCGGCGCTGGAGCTGGCTCGTGATCGCGGCGCTCGTCATCGTCGCCTTCGTTCGAGCGGCGACGGTCGACGGCCCCGCGCTCACGCCCGACGAGCGTGTGCGCGACATCGCCGCCACGATCAAGTGCCCGACCTGTCGCAGCCAGTCGGTCGCCGACTCCGACGCCGCTGCGGCCCGCGCCATCCGGGCCGAGATCACCAGGCGGGTGAGCGACGGGGAGTCGGCGGACGAGATCCGAGCAGCTGTAGCAGCGACCTACGGCGAGGAGGTCTTGCTGACGCCGTCGAGCTCGGGCGCCGAGGGCATCGTCTGGGCGTTGCCCGTGGTTGCCCTCGTGCTCGGCCTGGCCGGTGTCGGCGCAGCGTTCGCGCGATGGCGGCGAGAGCCAGCGGGTGCCGCCAGCGAGGCGGACCGCGAGCTCGTCGCCAAGGCGCTGTCTGAGCACGAGACATCGTGAGCGAGAGCGGGCCGCTCGAGGAGCAGCGCGACTTCCTGCTCCGGTCGCTCGAAGACCTCGAGCGCGAGCGCGAGGCGGGCGACGTCGACCCACACGACTACGAGACCCTGAAGGACGACTACACAGCGCGCGCCGCAGCGGTGTTGCGTGCGATCGAGGCGGGCCGTGCTCGAGCTGCCCCAGTGGTGCGCTCGTCGTGGCGGCGCGCCGCGCTCGTCGGCCTCGCTGTGCTGCTCTTCGCGGTGGTCGCGGGCGCGCTGCTGGCACAAGCGCTCGGTCGACGTGACTCGGGGGAAGTCGTCACCGGTGGCATCACCCAGTCCGTCACCGAGAAGCTCAACGAGGCCGGCCGCCGCGCGGGCGCGGGCGAGCTTGAAGCCGCGATCGAGCTGTACGACGAGGTGCTCGAGGACGAGCCCACAAACGCCGAGGCGCTCACCTACAAGGGTTGGATGCAGACGCTGTCGGGCGACGAGGAGGAAGGCCTGTCGACCCTGCTCGCGGCAGCGACGGAGAACCCGTCATACCCGGACGTGCACGCCTTCCTGGCCATCGTCTTCTTCCGCAACGGCCTGGTCGAGCAAGCGAGCCGCGAGCTCGACCGGCTCGACGCGCTCGACCCGCCCGCCACGATCCGGGAGCTGACGGCAGGCCTCCGAGAGCAGATCGACCAGAGTCAGGCTGGCGGCGGCACGTAGGTGCCCTTCGAGAACCCGTCGCCGTCACGGGTGAGCACCCACGTCGACGCCTTGGGCCAGCGCGGCTCCTCGGTCAGCTTCACGCCGCGTCGCAGGAGCGCGTCGAGCAGATCGGGGATGACGTCGCCGTGGCTGCAGATCGCCGCGTCCTCCTCTCGCAGCTCCTCGGCGAGCGCCAGCGCGCCCGAGAACCCACGGCCCTCGGCCAGCCGGGCGTCAGGCTCGACATCGATCCCGAGTCGAGCAGCGAGCGGAGCAAGCGTGTCGACGCATCGGCGATAGGGGCTGGCGACGAGCCGGGCGATCCCGGCGTCAGCCAGCCGGTCGCGCAGCCCTTCTGCTTGACGCCACCCTCGGTCAGACAGCTGACGCGCCTCATCCGGCACGTCCGCCCGCCCACGGGGCCCCGCGTCTGCGTGGCGAACGACGTAGAGCTTCCCCACTTCCCGCAACGCTACCGGTCCACGCTGTCCGGGTTGCCAAGCAGGATTGTCTGGCATGCCGGCGGTTGATCAGTGCGACAATCCGGCACTAAGGGTCGTGGGGGTGCAAATGGCCGACAACGTCGGGGCGGGGACGAAGCTGCACACGACACCTGCCAGCGGGGACGTCGCGTGGCTGCTGGCAGCATCCAGAGGCCAGCCGGAGGAGGTGCAGCGTCTCGTCAACGACCTGGGCCCTGTGGTGTACGGATTCGTGTACGCGAGAGTCGGGGGAGACGGCGCTGCGGCCGCCGATCTGCTCCAGGAGACCTTCCTCGAGGCGATCCGCGGCGCGTCCAGCTATCGCGGTGAGTCGAGCCTGTCGACGTGGATCTGCGGCATCGCGCGCAACCGGATCGCTCGGCACTACGAGGCGGAACGTCGCCGCGAGGTCGCCCGCCAGGGTCTCGTGCTCATCCACGGACAGGGCGAGGCTCCGGACCTGTCCGAGGATTACCTGGCGGTTGAGCAGCGAGATGAGGTCGTGCGGGCGCTTGGAGCGGTGTCGCCTCTGCATCGCCAAGTGCTCGTGCTGAAGTACCTCGACGGTCGCTCGGTCGGGCAGATCTCGAGCGACATCGGAAAGACCCCAGTCCAGGTCCAGTCGTTGCTCCAGCGCGCACGCGATGCGTTCCGTGCGGCTTTGGGAGGATCCTTCGATGCCGGATGACGGCGGGATCGAGGCCTTCTTCGATGGCCTCGATCGGCCGCGTCCGCTTCCCCCGGGGCTGGCCGAGGAGATCACTGCTCAACTGCTGGGGGCAGACTCGGCGCACTCCGCTCTAGAAGCGGAGCTCCGCGGGCTCGACAACCCAAGGGACCTGCCTTCCGGGTTGGCCAGGTCGGTCGTGGCCTCGATCATGGCCGCGGCGGGGAGGGAAGAGGACGTCGAGCGCATGCGTCGACGCATGCGCTGGCTCGGTGCAGCCGCTTGTGTCCTGGTGGTCGCTGGGTCCCTCGCGGCAGCAACGCGGCCGGTTCCCCAGGCCCGCAAGCTGGAACGCCGACCTGCGTCGGCCGTCCCGTATGGACCCTGGTTCGACCCCGATCCCCCGCGCAGCGCCTCCACGGTGCCGCCGCCGACTCCAGAGCGTGTTGTTGCGCTGTCAGAGTCGGACCCGGCCTACGCCAGATTGGAGTCGTTCAACAGCTGCGACGAGCTGCTCGATTGGGTGAGGCCGCGTGCCGAGTGGGTTACGGACGAGAACGGCCTCGATACGGGCTTTGCCTTCGCGACCGAGGGCTCGGCGGCGAGCGGTGCGCCGACCGGGACGATCGATCCCCAGCCGATGCCCATCGTGGACCCGGGCGGTCGTTCCGGCACCAATGTGCAGGAGGCTGGTGTCGACGAACCCGACATGCTCAAGGTGGCTGATGGGTCCTTGGCGTTCCTCACCCGCGACGCGATGCACTTGATCGACACCTCCGGTGGAGGTGCGGTCCTGGCCGCCAGCGTCCCCGTTCGCGCTGACGACACGTATCCGGCTTCGTTGTTGCTGGAAGGCTCGACGGCGGTCGTGTTGAGTCGACGCTTCAGCCCACACCCTTCGACCGACCTTCGGTTCGTCGAGATCGCGGATCCCAGGGCTCCGCAGGAGCGTGAAGTGGTCTCGGTGGCTGGCTTCCTGTCGAGCGCTCGCGTGGTCGACGGAGCAGCCCACGTCGTAACCGGCTGGTCACCGGGACCCTTCACCTTTGTCCGTCCCACGAACTTCGAGGATCGAGCTGAGGTCGAACGCGCGGCGACCGAGAACCGGCGGGTCGTTCGGGAGTCAACGATCGAACAATGGGTGCCGCCCGGCGTGGCGTGCGACCGTGTGGCGCGCCCGCGTGACCTCTCCGGATTCTCCACGACCCTGATCTGGAGCGTTCCGATCGGCGCGCCCGCTGAGGCCACCGTCACCGGGCTGCTTGCCGATCCCGGCTCGATCTATGCGTCCACCGACCGGCTTGTCATCGCAACCCAGCGGTGGGAGTACCACACCGTCGACGGCTCGCAGCCTGTGGCGCCTACGGTCCGCACAAACCTGCACCGTTTCGCGTTGGAATCGGCAGGCACTCGCTACCTCGCCTCCGGCTCGGTGCCCGGGTACCTGCGATCCTCGTATGCGCTCTCTGAGTTCGAGGGCCACCTACGGGTTGCCTCCACTCGCGCCCGTCCGGACATCGACGGAGCTACGACCTCGACCGTCACGGTGCTCGCCGACGACGGACACGGGCTGCTCACAACCGTCGGGTCGATCGAAGGGCTTGGTGCCGGTCAGGAGATTGTCGGCGTGCGCTTCGTGGGCCACGTCGGCTTCGTGGTCACCTTCTTGCGCACGGATCCGCTGTACACCATCGACCTGAGAGATCCCGCCAACCCACGCCTTCGCGGTGCGCTCGAGGTCACAGGGTTCTCCGGGTACCTTCACCTGCTGGGCCCCGGAACGCTCCTGGGCGTAGGCGTGGAGGCGGACGAAGCCGGCCGCACCACGGGTGGAGCGGTGTCGGTCTACGACGTCTCGAACCTCGACGATCCGAGTCTGGCTCAGCGCATGGTGGAGCCATCCACCGACTACGTCGCCACCACAGACCCGCACGGCTTCCTGCTGTGGGAGCCGACGCAGCAGTTCGTGCTACCGGCGGCGAAGCAGTCGTCGGCCACCGGCGACGACGCAGCGGACGCCCATGAGCCGACCCACAGCTTCGAGGTCTTCACGCTGGCGTCGGGCAGCCTGGTGCACCAAGGATCCATCGACCACCGCGCGCACGGTGAGCACGCCTACCAGGCCGTCGCATATCGCGCCGCCATGGTCGGCGATGTGCTCTACACGGTGTCGTCCCAGGGTGTGATGGCATCCGACCCGAACACCCTCGAGGAGAGGGGGTACGCAGTCTTGCCTCCTGGTACGTCCGGCTGGTGAGGCGCCGGACCGCCGGATCCCTCGAGCTGCGTGCTCAGCGGGCCAAGGCGCGCAGGTCGGCGAGGATGCCGGGCAGCGCCGAGAGGGCGGCGTCGATGTCGGGGTCGGTGGTGTTCCAGCCGACCGACAGCCGCAGGCTGTGATGGGCGTCGACTCCCATGGCCTCGAGCACCGGCGACGGCTCGAGCGACTCCGATGAGCAGGCGCTGCCCGAGTGGGCGGCCACGCCGGCTCGGTCGAGTCCGAGCAGCACGGCCTGCGGCTCCACTCCGTCCACTCCGAGGCAGACGAGATGGGGGAGACGATCGACCGGGTCTCCGTAGACGCGCACGCCATCGAGTGACGGCACGGCCGCCAGCACACGGTCGGTGAGTGCCCGCTGCGATGCGGCCTCGGCGTGGAGCGACGACAACAGCGTCTCCGCGGCGGCCCCGAACCCGGCGATCAGCGCCACAGGCTCGAGCCCGGCCCGCCGAGCCCGCTCCTGGTCGCCGCCCAGGAGGAGCGGTCGCAGACGCAGGCCGCGCCGCACCAGCAGTGCACCCACGCCGGCCGGTCCACCCATCTTGTGGGCCGAGACCGACATGAGGTCAGCACCGATCTCGTCGAAGGCGATGGGGACGTGGCCGTTGGCCTGGGCCGCGTCGACATGCACCAGCACGCCCCGCTCGCGGCACGCCGCCACCACCTCCGCGACGAGCTGCGTGGTAGCAACCTCGTGGTTGCCCCACTGGATGTGCACCAGCGCGGTGTCGGGGCGAACCGCTTCGAGCAGGTCGACAGGGTCGACGCGGCCGACCGCGTCGACGCCAACCACGGTCACGGCACCGTTCGCCTCCGCTGACTTCCTCACCGCGGAGTGCTCGACCGCTGCCAGCACCTGGTGCGCACCTCGCTCGGATGCACCCCAGCAGGCGGTGGCGATCGCCTCGGTGGCACTGCTCGTGAAGACGACCGATCGCGGCTTGGCCCCGAACAGCGCGGCCACCCGCTCGCGTGCTGTCTCCACGGCAACACGGGCCTCCAAGCCCTCGGCATGGATGCGGCCCGGGTCGCCACCACCAGGGCGTGCGAGCCACTCAGCTACCGCCGCGACCACCTCGGGCCGGGCGGGTGACGTCGACGCGTGATCGAGGTAGTGCCGCATCACCAGCGGGTCATGGCCCTAGCTCGTGATGGAGGTGACGCAGCGGTCGTCGCCCATCGGGCGGCTCTTCGAGGTGGCCGCGCTGGCATCGCCGTAGAGCGAGCCGAGCATGCCGCGCACCAGGCCGCGGTCGACGGCGCAGATCACGGGATGCTCGATGGCGGCGCCACCGAAGGGGCAGTGCTCGGACACGATGCGCAGGCCGTTGCCATGGCGCTCGGCGTGAGCGGCGAAGCCGTGAGCCGTCAGCGCGTCGGCGACGGTGTGCAGCGCGGCGCGAAACGACTTCTGCGCGGCTTGCGAGGAAGCGAGCGGCGGGCGGGCCGACGCGTCGGCGCCACCCATTGCCTCGGCCATTGCCCGGCCGTACTCGATGCCGACCTCCTCGGCGAGCGCCTCTGCCTTGTCGTTCGGCAGCATCGACAGTGCCTTGCCGAGCAAGGTGACGAGCAGATCGTCGTGGCGAACGGGCAGCTCGAGCGTCATCTCCGGAGCGGTGACCCGGTAGTGCTTCGACGGCCGGCCGGCGCCCCCACCGTTGCGACCCATGGCGACCTCTACGTAACCGCCGCCCGCCAGCTTGTCGAGGTGGTGGCGGGCGACGTTGGGGTGCAGCTCGAAGCGCTCGGCCACCTCGGCCGCGGTCGCTCCGGGGCCGTGCGCCTCACCGGGTGCAGGCTCGCTGCACTCGCGGACGAAGAGGTAGATCTCACGGCGAGTCGGGTCGCCGAAGGCCGACGTGATCGCCGTGACGGCCGACGAGAACTCCGTCGGCGTCAGCGTCGGCTGCGGCGGCTGTGCCATCGGCCGGTATTCTACCTATGCACATAGTGGAAATCCCCCGACCCGGAGCCCGCCCCCTCATGCCCGTCACCGTCGACGACGTCATTGCCGCACTCCGTCCCGTCGAAGACCCTGAGCTCCACCGTTCGATCGTCGACCTCGACATGGTGCGCGACGTCACCGTGGAGGGCGACAAGGTCGCGCTCGAGGTCACGCTCACCGTGGCCGGATGCCCGTTGCGCAACGAGATCCAGTCGCGCGTCACCGGCGCGCTCACCGCGATCGGAGTCACCTCGGTCGACCTCTCCTTCGGGATCATGACCGACGAGCAGCGAGCCGCTGTGCGCGAGATGCTCCACGGCGATCCGAGCGCCACCGCAGGCAGCCAGCCGTCACACGGCCACGCCGAGGGGCGCGCCATCCCCTTCGCCGACCCCGAGAGCAGCACGCGCGTGCTGCTGATCGCGTCGGGCAAGGGCGGCGTCGGCAAGTCGTCTGTCACCACCAACCTCTCGGTCGCGCTCGCCCAGCGCGGGCACAGCGTCGCAGTGATCGACGCGGATGTGTGGGGCTTCTCCATCCCGCGGATGCTGGGTGTGGAGCACCCGCCCGCAGTCATCGACTCGATGCTGGTACCTCCCACGGGCGCTGGCGGGGTGCGCTGCATCTCGATGGGCTTCTTCGCCAAGGAAGACCAGCCGGTCATCTGGCGTGGGCCGATGCTCCACAAGGCGCTCGAGCAGTTCCTCACCGATGTCTTCTGGGACGACCCCGACTTCCTCTTGGTCGACCTGCCGCCGGGAACCGGTGACATCTCACTGTCGCTGGCGCAGTTCCTGCCGCGTGCAGAGGTCTACGTGGTCACCACGCCACAGCCGGCCGCCCAGCGGGTCGCCCAGCGCGCTGGCTTCATGGCGCAGAAGGTGAACCTCGAGGTCAAGGGCGTGATCGAGAACATGAGCTGGTTCGTGGGCGACGACGGCAAGCGCTACGAGCTCTTCGGCGCCGGCGGCGGCGACGAGCTGGCCGATCGCCTCGGCGTGCCGCTCCTCGGGCAGGTCCCCCTCGTCACAGAGCTGCGCGCCGGTGGCGACAGCGGTCACCCGATCGTGCTCACCGAGCCCGACGGCGAAGCTGCAGCCGCCTTCGCGCAGATCGCCGAGCGCATCGTCGTGGAGCTGGCCCCCACGCGCCGCTACCGCAAGGAGCTCAAGCTCCTCTAGAGGAACGAGCGTTGGCAGCAGCGGCGTGGAGCGCGTCGGCCAGCGGGCCTGAGTCGCCGCTCTTCAGGAGGAGCGGGATGTGCAGGCGCGACATCTCGCGCCGCACGAAGTCGCCGGCGACAGCGGTGTAGGCGACGATGCCGATGTGCGGGTGATCGCGCTGCAGCTCGGGGATCACCTCGAAGCCGTTCATGCGAGGCATCAGCAGGTCGAGCACGATGGCGTCGACTTCCATCTGGTTGCAGGCCTCGAGCACCTGGAAGCCGTCGGATGCCTCTCCCACGACCTCGATCGATCGGTGCCTCAGGCCCAGCCGCAGCAGGAGCCGTACGTCGGGCTCGTCGTCTGCGATGAGAACTCGGAGCTCCTCGCCGAACTGTTCGCGCTGTGTCACCGCGCCGCCGGCAGGTCGATGCAGACCTCCAGCCCGCCGCCTTCGTGTGGCTCGATCGTGAGCTCGCCGTCGTGCTGGCGGGCCAGCGCTCGGGCGACCGGGAGGCCGAGGCCGAACCCGGGTGCGGAGGTCACGGCGGCCTCGCCCCGGTAGAACAGCTCGAACGCGAGGTGAACATCGTCGGGCCGCAGCTCGGCGCCCTCGCTCGACATGGTGATCTTGGCGCGGCCGTCTTCGGTGGCGGCGTGCAGCCGGTAGGGGGCCTTACCGTATCGGCGCGCGTTGTCGAGCACGCGCTCGAGCATCGTGTCGCCGGCGCCCGGACGGAGCAGCGCCATGACCTCCGACTCGCCGCTGAGCTCCAGCTCGTCGCCGACCTCCAGCGCGTCCCAAGTGGCCTGAGCGGTGGCGACGAGGTCGATCGGCTCTGGCTCGCCGACGGGCAGCACGGTCGTGATGTCGGTCGCCAGGAGCAGGTCGTCGAGCAGCGTCTCGACTCGCCGGGCGCTGCGGATGATGGCGGGCGTGATCTCCCGGAGAGCGTCCTCGTCGGCGCCCTCCAGCTCCTCGGCAAGCCCACGCAGTGTGGTGACCGGCGTGCGCAGCTCGTGGCCCACCACGGCGACGAAGCGACCACGGGCAGCGTCGAGCGCGGCCAGGGCCTCGGCCACCTCCTTCTCCGATTTCTCTGACGCGTTGTCAGCCATTGGGGCTCACCTTATGTCGGATCAATGAACAGGTATGCACCCGACATGGCCGGGCACGAGTGCGCTCGTACGCTCCAATCATGCGCCCGCTCAGGCCCGAGGACGCGGAGCTGCCGCCGGAGGAGACCCCGGTGGGCCGCCGCGCTCTCCTCGGCATGCTTGGGCTGGGAGCGGCCGGCATCCTGTGGGGCGCCAAGGCGCAGTCTGGGCTGGAGCGCGCACTTCGTCCGATCACGCTCAACGACAGCACCGGCCTTTCCTCCTTCCTGCCGACCAGCGGCCGCTTCCGGATCTACTCGGTCACCGGCGGCCTGCCCAGCCGCACCGACGCCGAGTACCGGCTAACGGTCGACGGCCACGTGGCGCGGCCGCTGACCCTCGACATCGCCGACGTGCGTGAGCGGCTCCCGCAGACGGAGATGACGAAGGACTTCCAGTGCGTCACGGGGTGGCGCGTGGAGGACGTCGACTGGCAGGGGGTGCTGCTCGCCGATCTGCTCCGCGAGGTGAGTCCGGAGCCAGGCGCGACTCACGTGCGCTTCTGGAGCTTCGACGGCCTCTACACCGAGACGCTCACCATGGAGCAGGCCCTTCGCGACGACGTGCTCGTCGCCCATCGCATGCTCGGCGCTCCCGTCACCCGGGAGCACGGCGGCCCGGTGCGCCTCTACGTCGCCCCCATGTACGGCTACAAGTCGCTCAAGTGGCTCGACCGCATCGAGGTGACCACCGCGCTAGACGAGCCGAGCGACCCCGGCTACTGGGAGAACCTCGGCTACGAGACCGATGCCTGGGTCGGCCGGTCCAACGGTCGCAGCGACGAGGCGACGTGATCGTCTCCGACACGTTGGTGGGCGACCGCGTCGTCCGCTTCGATCGCGCCGAGCGATGGCTGCACTGGGCCAACGCGCTGCTGTTCTTGGTGCTCCTGGCGACTGGGATGATCCTCTATGTCGGCTCCCTGTCCGCCTTGGTGGGGCGGCGGGTGCTGGTGAAGGACGTGCACGTCATCAGCGGCCTGCTGCTGCCCCTGCCGCTGCTTCTGGCCTACGCGGGTCGCTGGCGTGGCGGCCTGCGGCGAGACGTGCGGCGCTTCGCGCGCTGGTCGCGCGACGACACGCGATGGCTCACCAGCCTCGGGAGGCGCGGGCGCGAGCGCATGGGGAAGTTCAACGCGGGCCAGAAGATCAACGCCATCTTCGTGGCCGGGTGCATCCCGCTGATGCTGGCGACGGGGGCCATCATGCGCTGGTTCGAGCCCTTCCCGCTCGACTGGCGCACCGGCGCCACCTTCGTGCACGACTGGCTCGCTCTCATCCTGCTCGCCGTCGTCGTCGGGCACATCGGCAAGGCGCTGTCCGAGCCCGTGGCGCTGCGGGCCATGCGGGCTGGCTCGGTGCCCGCCGAGCGCGTGCAGCGCCACCATCCGCGCTGGTGGCGGGAGGTGGCGGGCTCCGACCCGCCCGGCGGGTGACGGCGGTCGGGCCGGCCGCGCCGTCCTCATAGGATGGCCGACGCCCCTACCTAGGAGAAGACGTGGACGTCCGCATCGGCATGACCCAGACCCCCAAGGAGATCGAGGTCCACCTGCCCGACGATGCCGACCCGGCAGCGGTGAGGAAGCAGGTCGACGACGCAATCGCTGCTAGCAGCACTCTGTGGCTCACCGACCGCAAGGGCCGCCAGGTCGGGGTTCCGTCGGCGAAGCTGGCCTATGTGGAGATAGGCACACCCGACGACGAGCGGCGCATCGGCTTCGGCGGCTGAGGTTGGGCCGCTGGGGCCCGTCGACATGACCGAGCTGCTCGACCGCAGGCTCCTCTTCGTCACCGGCAAGGGCGGCGTCGGCAAGACGACGATCGCTGCGTCGCTCGCGCTGCTCGGCGCTCAGCAAGGCAAGCGAACGCTCGTGGGGGAGATCGACGCGAAGGGCAACCTGGCCGACTTCTACGAGACCGGTCCGACCAGCTTCAAGGAGCGCGAGGTGTCGCCGGGCCTCTGGGCCATGTCGATGGACACCGAGGAGTCGCTGAAGGAGTACCTGAGCCTCCAGCTGAAGATCCCGTTCGTCGCGCGGCTCGGTCTGCTGGCGCGCACCTTCGACTTCGTCGCCAACGCGGCGCCGGGCGTGAAGGAGATCCTCACCGTCGGCAAGTTCCTCTGGGAGGTGCGCGAGGGCCACTACGACCTCGTCGTCGTCGACGCCGTGGCCACCGGCCACATCACCGGTCAGCTGGCGGCGCCTGCAGCCATCCAGGAGCTGGTCCACGTCGGCCTCGTCCGCGAGCAGACCGACTGGATGCTCGACATCCTCGGCGACCCCTCACAGACGGGCGTGGTGATCGTGTCCGCACCCGAGGAGATGCCCGTCAACGAGACGCTCGAGCTGGCCGATCGCCTTGCCATTGACACGGTCGTCGACCTGGCGGCGGTGGTCGCCAACCGCGTGCTCCCCGAGCTGTTCGGTCGCGGTGAGGAGGAGATCTTCGACCGGCTCCACGACCGCAGCACGTCACCGTCGCCCGAAGAGGCACTCGCCGCCGCCGTCGGAGGGCCGGTGCGCCAGCTCCTCGATGGGGCCAAGCTCGCCGTCACGCTGCGCCGCACGCGAGCGCAGCACCTGACGCGCCTGCGCGACGAGCTGCCCGCCGGCACCCCGCTGCTCTACGTGCCGTACCTCTTCCAACGCAGCCACGGCGCGCGTGCGACCACGCAGGTCGCTGCGCACCTCGGCGAGGAGCTCGGCTTCTGATGCCGGCACCCACGCGCCGCAAGCAGAAGCCCTCGACCGGCTCGATCGAGCAGCTCCTCGCGGCCAAGGAGATCGTCATCCACTGCGGGTCCGGTGGCGTGGGCAAGACGACGACGGCGGCCGCCGCCGCGGCCATGGCCGCGGTCCACCTCGGCGGCAAGGTGCTGGTGCTGACGGTCGACCCCGCCCGGCGCCTCGCCAACGCGCTCGGCTTGGAGGAGTTCGGCAACGTGGAGACGCGCGTGCCGGAGGAGGCCTTCGCGGCAGCCGGCGCCACCCCGCGCGGCGAGCTGTGGGCAGCCATGCTCGACACGAAGCAGTCGTGGGACGACCTCGTGCGCTTGCACGCGCCCGACCCGAAGACCCGCGACGCCATCCTCGACAACCCGCTCTACAAGAACATCACGAGCCGCTTCGTGCAGAGCCACGACTACATCGCGATGGAGCGGCTGTACGAGATCCACGCCTCGGGTCGCTACGACCTGATCGTCGTCGACACGCCCCCAACCCGCAACGCCATCGACTTCCTCGAAGCGCCGGAGCGCATGGCCGACTTCTTCTCGAGTCGCCTGCTCCGCTGGCTCACCGTCCCGGCGCGCAGCCGCGTGCTGACCATGGCGTCGAAGCCCTTCTACTCGATCGCGGATCGCATCCTCGGCTCGAAGTTCCTGGAGGACATCGCCGAGTTCTTCCTGCTGTTCCAGACCATGTACGCAGGCTTCGTCGAGCGCGCCCATGCGGTGACGCGCACCCTCGCCGACGCGCGCACCACCTTCGTCGTCGTGTCGACGCTCGAGGCAGCGCCCGTGTCGGAGGCCGAGTTCTTCATCGACGCACTGGAGGAGCGCGGCCTGCATCTCGGAGCGGTCGTGCTCAACAAGGTCCTACCCGCGTGGTTCCTCGACGAAGGAACGACGGCGGCGGCGCAGGCCCTGTGCGCCGACCCGGACACGTTGGCGCAGGCATTCCCCGCGGACATGGGCGCCCCGGACCAGGTGGCCCGGGTGCTGCGCGAGGTGGGGGAGAGCTTCCTCAACTTCCAGGTGGTGGCCAAGCGCGAAGCGGAGACGCGTGCCGAGCTCTCGGCCTCGCCCGACGTCGTGGCCAGCGTCGAGTACTTCGACCACGACATCAGCGACCTTGCCGGCCTGCTGCGCCTGGGCGAGCAGATCTGGCGGTGACCGCCCGCGGCTGGGCAGTCGCGTCGGGGCACCCGGCCACCACCGAGGCAGCCGTCGAGGTGCTCGCCGTCGGCGGCAACGCCATCGACGCGTGCGTCGCGGCCGGCTTCGCGGCCAGCATCGCCGAGCCCACGCTCACCTCGCTCGGAGGGGGCGGCTTCCTCCTCGCACGCACCGCCGAGGGGGAAGAGGTGGTGTTCGACTTCTTCGTCGACACGCCGGGTCGGCCGCCCGCTGCTGGACCTGCCCCGCGGGACGTGCCGCTCGACTTCGCCGAGGTGGTCGTGAGGTTCTCGGGTGCGGATCAGAGCTTCCACGTGGGGCTCGGGTCCGTCGCGGCTCCTGGTTGTCTCGCGGGCTGGCTCCACGCCCACCGGCGCCTCGGCCGGCTCGACCTGGACGAGGTCGTGGCACCAGCCCGCCGCCTCGCCGAGACCGGCGTCGTGGTCAACGAGCAGCAGGCTTACCTCCTGAGGATCCTCGAACCGATCCTCACCCGCACGCCTGAGGTGGCGGCGATCGTCGCACCCGCCGGACGGCTGCTGGGCCTGGGCGATCGGATGGCCAACCCCGACCTGGCCGCCTTCCTCGCGTCGCTCGACGAGCGCGGGTTCGCGCGGCCCGGCCTGGCCACCCGCATCGACGAAGCGATGCGCGCCGGAGGTGGCCTGCTCACTCGCCAGGACATCGAGGCATACGAGGTCTGCGAACGGGCACCGCTCGAGGTCCGCTGGCGCGGTCACCGCCTGCTCACCAACCCACCACCGTCCTTCGGCGGCGAGCTCGTGGCTCTGGGCCTCCTGCTCCTGGAGGAGCGCCCCGGCTGGCCCGCCGAGGCCGGCTCGGCAGACCACGCCGTAGCGCTGGCAGAGGCGATGGTGGCCACGGACGACGCACGGGCGAGGGGAGTCGTGAGCGCGGAGCTGGCGCGGCGCCGAGCCAGCGGCGGGACGACGCACGTCAGCGTGCGCGACTCGGAGGGTGCCGTGGCCACCATGACCACGTCCAACGGCGAGGGCTCCGGCTGGGTGATCCCGGGCACCGGGGTCATGGCCAACAACATGATGGGCGAGGACGACCTGCACCCCGGCGGGTTCCACCTGTCCGAGCCGGGCCATCGGGTCGCGTCGATGATGGCGCCCACGGTCGTCGTCGGTCCGGACGGCGCGGTCGAGCTGGTGCTCGGGAGCGGCGGCAGCAAGCGGATCCGCACCGCGCTGCTCCAGGTCTTGGCGGGAGTCATCGACCAGGGCCGCGACCTCGCCGAGGTCGTCGAGGCGCCGCGCCTCCACTGGGACGGCGACGAGCTGCACGTCGAACCAGGTTGGGGGCCCGATGCCCTCGCCGCCCTCTCAGCCCGCTTCCCCGTCCGCAGATGGGAGCAGCGCGACCTGTTCTTCGGCGGCGTTCACGCCGTTGCGCCAGGCGCGGCGGCCGGCGATCCACGCCGCGGAGGGAGCGCCAGGGCCGGCTGACGGGTCGCGAGATGCCACCACCTGATGGGCCGAACGACCTATGGTGGCCCCGGCGGGCAACTTCGGGGGCGACCACCCCCGATGGCCAGGAGGCAAGCGAGATGCGTCTGCTCCGGAAGAAGCGTGACCCGGACGTCGTGATCGACCTACGAGAGCCCGCCCCTAGGCCCAAGGCCCAGTGGGGGTCGCCGGTGCCCTGCCCGCAGTGCTCTGGGCGTGGCTATCTCGACCACATCGATCCCTTCAAGGAGATCATGTACCTGCACTGCACCCAGTGCGGGCACAAGTACGACCTCACCCGGGCCGAGATCGAGGGCGTCGTCGCTTAGCACCACCGGTGAGGGGCCGCTCCTCATAACCTGAGCGGGCCATGGCCTCGCTCACCGAGCTCGCTCGCTTCCACACGACGCTGACGGGCCCGGCCATCGCACACCTGCAGCGGCTCGTCGCCGGCTGGGGGCTGCTCGCCGACTTCTGCTTCGCCGACCTGCTGCTCTTCGCCCCCACCGTCGAAGCACAGGACGGCGACCGCCTGCTCGTGCTCGGTCAGGTGCGTCCCAGCACCTCCCAGACCGTCTACCGCGCCGACTGGATCGGCACCACCGTCGACGAAGAGGAGCGCCCGCTGGTCACGCGGGCGTTCCGGCTCGGCGAGATCATCGAGGGCGAGACCACCATCGCCGCTCTGAAGGAGCGGGTCCGGGTCCTGTGCATCCCCGTGCGGTGCCAGGGCGAGGTGATCGGCGTGCTCACGCGCGAGTCGGCCCCGTCGTTCGGCCGCCAGCCCGGCGAGCTCGAGCGCACCTATGTCGCCATCTTCAACCGGTTCGCGCGGATGATCGCCGCCGGCGACTACCCCTTCGACACCGAGGACCTCGAGACCGAGGAGGCCCCGCGGGTGGGCGACGGGGTCATCCTCCTCGACGCGTCGCAGCGCGTTGAGTACAGCTCCCCGAACGGCGTGTCGGCCTTGCACCGCATCGGTGTGCACGCCAACGCCGAGGGGCTCCGGTTCGACGAGCTGGGGCTCGACGACTCCGCCGTGAAGACCGCCTTCGCGACCGCCATGCCCGTCACCGAGGAGGTCGAGGGCAGCGCCGAGGTGACCGTGCTGATCCGCTGCATCCCTCTGATCGAGCACGGCATGGTCTCGGGTGCGGTGCTCCTCACCCGTGACATCTCCGAGCTGCGCCGCCGTGACCGCCTGCTCGTGTCCAAGGACGCCACGATCCGCGAGATCCACCACCGCGTGAAGAACAACCTGCAGACGATCTCGTCCCTGCTGCGGCTCCAGGGACGGCGCTTCGAGTCGGTCGAGGCTAAGACCGCGATCGAGGAGTCCGTGCGGCGCATCCGGTCGATCGCCCTCGTGCACGAGACGCTCTCGCGGGAGGCCGGCGACGACGTCGCCTTCATCGAGATCGTGCGACCGCTGGTGCGCATGGTGGAGGACGGCATGTCGTCGCCCGACAGGCCGGTGCGCTTCCAGGTAGAGGGCGACGCCGGTGTGCTGCCCGCCGAGATCGCCACGCCGGCCAGCGTCGTGCTCAACGAGCTCCTCCAGAACGCCATCGATCACGCCTTCCCCGACTCGCTCGACCTGCAGGCGTCCCCGGGCTCGGTGACGGTGTCGTTGAGCAACGACGGCACGCACCTGCTGGCTTCGGTGACCGACGACGGGGTGGGCCTGCCCGAGGGCTTCGACCTCGACCACGTGACCGGGCTCGGCCTGTCGATCGTGCGAACCCTCGTGACGAGCGAGCTGATGGGCACGATCAGCCTGCGGCGCGGCGGTGGACCTGCGGAGCGACCGGGGACTGTCGTCGAGCTGGAGATCCCCGCCACCCGCCCGGACTGGGCATCACGCGATCAGCAGTGACGGCGCCCCAGACGCGAAGCGACCTCCCGCTGGGGGAGGTCGGTAGTCGCGGCCGGAGCCGGGATCGTTCGCTGCTAGGCGCTGCGGCGCTGGCGAGCGACGTACTGCTTGCGCAGCTGGCGACGCTCCTCCTCGGAGGTACCGCCCCACACGCCGGAGTCCTGGTTGGTGGCGAGGGCGTACTCGAGGCACGCGGTCTGGGCCTCGCACTGGCGGCAGACGGCCTTGGCGCTCTCGATCTGCTCGATGGCCGGGCCGGTCGTGCCGACCGGGAAGAACAGGTCGGGATCGGTGTCACGGCATGACGCGACGTCACGCCAGTCATCACGTTCGATGGTCAGGTGCAGTGCACGACTTTGGGCGAGGGCCACGAGGTTCCTCCGCGGCGGGTCTGAGGTCACGGGGGTTCGTGACGAGTTTCACATGCCGCCACGCTACGTTCATCGCAAGAGAGCGCGTGCGGCTGCGCTCGACACCGTACCGTTGATCCGCTAACCCCTGCAAGCACTTTTTCAGACATCGAAGGTGACATTTGCCATGCTCGTCATCGGTCATCGCGGGGCCTCTCGAGCCCATCCGGAGAACACGCTGGCGGCTTTTCGAGGCGCCATCGACCAGGGGGCCGACGGCATAGAGCTCGACGTCCGCCGCGCCGGCGACGGCGCGCTCGTGGTCAACCACGACGACACGCTGGCCGACGGTCGCAGGATCGTCGAGCTCCAGCAGGTCGAGCTGCCCGCCGAGGTGCCCATCCTCGCGGCCGCCCTCGACGTCTGCAGGCCCCTCGCCGTCGTGAACATCGAGATCAAGAACTGGCCCGACGACGCTGACTTCGACTCGGGCGAGCAGCTCGCTGACGATGTGGTCGCTCTGCTCGATGCCCGAGGCGAGCTCGAGGACGGCCGCAACCTGATCTCCAGCTTCCACCTGCCCACCGTCGATCGGGTGCACGAGCTGGCGCCCGGGCTGGCCACCGCATGGCTCCTCGGCATGGTCGAGGACACTGCGCGGCTCATCGAGCGAGCGGCGTCACACGGTCACGTGGCGATCCACCCTCACCACGCCTTCGTGAACGAGGAGCTCGTCGAGCGAGCGCACAGCGCTGGTCTCGCTGTGAACACCTGGACGTGCGACGAGCCCGACCGGATCCGCTGGCTCGCAGAGGTCGGCGTCGACGCGGTCGTCACCAACGTCCCCGACGTCGCGCTGGCTGCTCTCGGTCGCTGACGGGGTCGGCCGCTCAGGTCAGGGTCAGCTCGGTCACCATCCCAGCCTCGGTGTGACCCGGCAGGTCACAGATCACGCGGTAGGTGCCAGCCGGCTGGTCGGAGAGGTCGAGGACGAAGCGCTCGCCCGGCGCCAGATCTGGAGCGCCCTTGCCGAGGCCGACGACGAGCAGGTTGTGGGCCACCTTGCCGTCGTTGACGACCTCGAGGCGGCCTCGGCTCCTCGTCAGGCCGATCGGGTCGGGCTCGAAGGCGAACTCCGTCATGCTCACGGTCAGGTCGTTGGCGCCCCCGCCCTCTGGCGAGCCGCCCGAGCCCCCGCTCGAGCCGAGCGCCAGCAGCGCCGCAGCCACGAGGAACACGAGCACCCCCACCCCGAGCGCGCGCCGCCGCAGCTGCCGCCGCGCCATCTTCCGCTCCCGAACCGCCCGGCTGCGCTGACTCATGCCCACAGGTTGACCTGCTGCAGCAGGCCGAGAGCAGGGCCGAAGGTCCCAATCACCGGCGACGCCCGGAGGCCCGTGTAGCGGAGTGCCGGTGTGCGGGGCGAGAGGCGGGATTGCCGGCTCGCCTGTCATGCGGAGGCAGGAGCGAAGCGACGCCCGGAGGCCCGTGTAGCGGAGTGCCGGTGTGCGGGGCGAGAGGCGGGATTGCCGGCTCGCCTGTCATGCGGAGGCAGGAGCGAAGCGACGCCCGGAGGCCCGTGTAGCGGAGTGCCGGTGTGCGGGGCGAGAGGCGGGATTGCCGGCTCGCCTGTCATGCGGAGGCAGGAGCGAAGCGACGCCCGGAGCATGCGATATCTACGGCATGACGAGGTCGAGGATCTCGGGCGCGTGCGAGATCTCCAGGCGCTCTGTGTCGCCCAGGTGGTCGCCGTCGACCTGGTAGGGGAATGGCCCGTAGCCCTCGACCACGACCGAATCGAGGTCGTGGCGGTAGTCGGTCCAGCGGTTGTTGCGGAGGTACTTCCCCGAGCCCAGCGCCGATCCGATGATCCGCATCGTGCGGGCGAAGGCGAGCGTGCGGAGCGTGACCATGGCGAGGCCTCGGTCGAGCGTGGCCTCGGGCGCCAGGTTGAGCGGGCGGTTGCCGAGGTAGGTGTAGGGGTTGGTGTTGAGGCAGATCGCCAGGTAGCCGTCGTCGGTCACGCTGCCGTCGGCGTGGTGCACGGCGAAGCGAGGCCGGCTGCGGTCGTAGTGGCGGATCCAGGTGTCGAAGCCGGCGTAGACGAACAGCGGATGGCCGGCGTAGCGCTTCAGGCCGGACCGGCGCTCCACCTGCGCCACCACCGCGGCGTCGAAGCCCATGCCGACGTGGAACAGGAAGTAGCGCCCGTTGACGACGCCGAGGCCGACCCGTCTGATCGTGCGGCGCGCCAACGCGTCGAGCAGGTCACCGGTGGCCTCGATCGGGTCGTTCGGCAGCCCGATCGTGCGGGCGAACACGTTGGTGGAGCCTCCCGGCAGCGGCGCCAGCGCGCACGACGAGCCGGCCAGCCCGTTGGCCGCCTCGTTGAGCGTGCCGTCCCCCCCGAGCACGACGACGACCTCCGTGCCGCTGCCGGCAGCGCCCTGAGCCAGGCGGGTGGCGTGCCCGCGACGGCTGGTCTCGGCGACGGTGACGTCGTGATCTGCCGACAGAGCCTTCTGGATCACGACCCGGCTGCGCGCTGTCACCGACGACGCCGACGAGTTGACGAGCAGCAGCACCTTCATGCCGTCCCGAACCTAGTGGCCGGTCGCCTGGCGGTCGGCCGCCAGTTGGAAGCGGCGCGCGCCGCCGTGCGACGATGCCCGGCATGCATGTCGTCGTCTGCGTGAAGCAGATCCCAGATCCCGCCGAGCCGGGCAAGCTCGAAGGTGACCACACGCTGGACCGCAGCGGAAAGCTCATCCTCGACGAGTCGGACAGCTACGGCGTCGAGATGGCCCTACAGCTGGTCGACAAGGCCGGCGGCGGTGAGGTCACCCTCGTTTCCATGGCCCCCAACAGCGAGACGAGCGGGCTCCGCACGGCGCTCGCCATGGGTGCCGCCAAGGCCATCCTGATCTCCGACGACGCCCTCTCGGGCGCCGGGGCGCTCGACACCGCCAAGGTGCTGGCCGCCGCCATCAAGCGGGCCGAGCCCGACCTCGTGCTGGCGGCCACCGAGTCGAGCGACGGCTACACGGGCACCGTCCCCGAGCAGGTCGCTGCCCTGCTGGGCCTGCCCTCGATCACCTTCGCCAAGGAGATCCACCTCGACGGCGAGGCCGTCAAGGTGCAGCGCCAGACCGAGGCCGGCTTCGACGAGGTCACGTGCCCGCTCCCGGCGCTCGTGTCGGTCACCGCAGGCGTCGTCGAGCCCCGCTACCCGTCGTTCAAGGGGATCATGGCGGCCAAGTCGAAGCCCGTCGACGAGGTGAAGGTCGCCGACCTGGGCCTCGACGCGTCTCAGGTCGGAGCCGCCGGCGCCGGGCAGGAGATCGTCGCCGTCGAGGATGCGCCCGCCCGTGAAGCCGGCGAGATCATCGAGGACGACGGTGAGGCCTTCACGAAGATCGTCGAGTTCCTCGACGGCCTCAAGGTCATCTGAGCACCCGGAACCAGGAGAGAACACGCACATGGCTCTGAACCGCATCTGGGTGTACGCCGAGGCCGCCGACGGCAAGGTCAGCCCCCTCACCCTCGAGCTGCTCGCCAAGGCACGCTCGCTGGCCGGCACGGTCGAGGCGGTCTACGGCGGCGCTGACGCTGATGCCATCGCCGGCACCCTCGGCGCCCACGGCGCCACCAAGGTCTTCGCCACCGGCGATCTGAGCGGGTCGCTGCCCGGCGTGCCGGTGGCCTCCGCCATCGCCAAGCAGGTCTCCGACGGCAACGCGCCCGACCTCATCATGCTGGGCACCACCTACGAGGGCCGCGACATCGCCGCCCGCCTGTCGGTGGCCCTCGACCGGCCGGTCATCACCAACAACATCGACATCGAGCTCGACGGCGACAGCGTCGTCGTCACGGAGCCCGTCTTCGGCGGCACGAAGCTCGTGAAGACGCGCTTCACGGCGGCCGGCCCGCACATCGCGCTGTTCCGCCCCAAGTCCTTCGTGGCTGAGGAAGCGGGCGGCGGGGCGGCCGAGGTCGCCACCATCGAGGTTCCCGACGCCGGTCAGGCCAAGGTGACGAACCGCCACGTCGAGGAGGCCACCGGCCCCAAGCTCGACGAGGCGGCAGTGGTCGTCTCCGGTGGCCGCGGCCTGGGCGAGTCCGAGAAGTACGAGATGATCGAGACGCTCGCCAAGCTCCTCAAGGCTGCGCCCGGTGCGTCTCGCGCCATCGTCGATGCTGGCTGGGTGCCCTACAGCTACCAGGTGGGCCAGACGGGCAAGGTCGTCAAGCCGACCGTCTACATCGCCTGCGGCATCTCCGGCGCCACCCAGCACCTGGTCGGCATGAAGGGCTCGAAGAACATCATCGCCATCAACAAGGACCCCGAGGCACCGATCTTCTCGGTGGCCGACCTCGGGATCGTCGGCGACGTCCACAAGGTCCTGCCGAAGCTGATCGAGGCTCTGCAAGCTCGCTAGCCCTGGCCCGAGCATGGGCCGTTCGAACTAGGTTCCACCGCAGTGAGCATGCGGGACCGGGTGTCGTGGTCGAACTGGGCGGGCAACCAGGTCTGCGCTCCCCTGTCGGTCCGCCGGCCGACCAGCGAAGCCGAGATCGTTCGCATCGTCGTCGACGCCGCCAACGCCGGGCAGCGGGTCAAGTGCGTCGGTGCTGGCCACTCGTTCACGTCGATCGCCTGCACGGACGGCGTGATGCTCGACCTCAGCGGCTACGACCGCGTGCTGTCCCACGATCCCCAGGCGCGCACGGTCACCGTGCAGGCCGGCATCTCTCTCTCACGCCTGTGTGACGAGCTCGACCAGCGCGGCTTGGCGCTGGAGAACATGGGCGACATCGCCTACCAGTCGATCGCCGGCGCTACCGCGACCGCAACGCACGGCACCGGCTGGCACTTCGGCAACATCTCGAGCCGCATCGTCGGCATGAGACTGGTGGCCGGCGACGGATCGATCGTCGAGTGCAGCGCCGAGGAGAACCCCGACGTGCTGTCAGCCGCCCGTGCCGGCATCGGGGCGTTGGGGATCGTCTCGACCGTCACCCTCCAGGCGGTGCCGGCCTTCCGGCTCCACGCCGTCGAGGAGCCGCTGAGGGTGGACGACGTGCTCGCTGACTTCGACGGCTTCATGTCGAGCGCCGACCACGTTGAGTTCTACTGGGTGCCCCACACGGCCTGGGCGCTCACCAAGCGCAACCGCCGAACGGACGCTCCCGCCGAGCCGCGCCCGAAGCTGCAGCAGCTCGTGCAGGACATCCTCATCCCCAACGTCGCCTTCGGCGCCATGTGCCGGATCGGTCGGCGCAAGCCGGACTGGATCCCCCGGATGGGCAAGCTGCTGCCCTCGGCAGGCAGGGTCGAGTACACGGATCGCAGCGACCGCGTGTTCACCAGCCCGCGCCTCGTGCGCTTCTACGAGATGGAGTACGCCATCCCGCGGGACGCGGTCCCGGAGGCCCTCACCCGCGTGCGCAGCCTGGTGGACGAGCTGGGGATGCAGCTGAGCTTCCCGGTCGAGGTGCGGGTCGTCGCGGCCGACGACATCCCGCTGTCGACCGCTTCGGGCCGCCCCACGGGGTACATCGCGGTGCACGTCTACAAGGGCACGCCGTATGACGCCTACTTCCAGGGCGTCGAGCGGATCATGGACTCCTACGAGGGGCGCCCGCACTGGGGGAAGATGCACTTCCAGCGGGCTGAGACGCTCTCGCAGCGCTACCCGCGGTGGGACGATTTCCAGTCGATCCGCCGCCGGCTCGACCCCGAGGGACGGTTCTCCAACCAGTACCTCGACGCGGTCCTCGGCGCAGTCACCACTTGACGCGTTCTCACGCGCGCTCTCCGTCCATCACGGAGAGTGAGAATCCGGAGAATACCACTCTCCGTGGTTGACACCCCACCGTCGGTCTATTGACCTCAAACATCACTCTTTGTGGTTGCCCAAACACCCCTCGTCACCCCCTCTGAACAGGTAAAACGACCCCTTGTGCGGTCTGAGGGGTCGCCGTATGGTCACGCACAGTGCAGCGGTGAAAGAGCAAATGGAGGCCTCAGAATTCGAGGAATCCCACGCTCGGTGATCACAGCTGGAGCGGCACGAAGTACCAGGACAGACACCTAAATTCCTTGGAGGGAACGACATGAGCAAGCTCGGCGTCGAGTGGGGCGGGCGTGGAGTCGAGTGGGGCGGCCGCGGTGGCCATCTGCGCGGCGGCCACCTGCGTGGCGGTCATCTGCGTGGCGGCCACCTCCGTGGTGGTCACCTGCGCGGCGGACACCTGCGCTAGTCAGCTTTCACTAGTCACTTTCTGAATCGAACGGCCCTGGCGAGAGCCAGGGCCGTTTCGCGACTCTTGACCCGTTGCTCCGCCAGCGGTTCCCTGGCAGCGCACACGTTCGATCGCAGAGGTCCGCATTGGCTGAGCAGCTGAAGAAGAGGGCGGATGCAGCAACGCTGCGGCTCGCCGCCTTCAGCGCGCTGATGCTCGGCTTCTCCATGGCCGTCCGCTGGGTCACGCCAGGCGACGACCTGCCGCTGCCAGGCGCCCCGCTCCATCTCCACTGGGCGGTGCTCGCTGCCGCCTTCGCCCTCACCGAGGTCGTGGCCGTTCACACGGAGTCACGAGGTGAGGCTCACGCCCTCACGTTCGCGGAGATCCCCTACGTCGCAGGCCTGCTGCTGGCGTCGACGGACGAGCTGCTCCTCGGGCGCCTGCTCGGCGGCTTCTTCATCCTCGGGATCCTGCGGCGGCAGTCGGCCCACAAGCTCTGCTTCAACCTCGCCATGTTCGCCGCCGAGGCCACGGTCGCCGGCGCCGTCTACCGGACCCTTATCCCCGGCAACGATCCAGTGGGTCTGGACGGCTGGCCGGCCATGTTCGGTGCCCTGCTGACCGCCCACATCGTCTGCAGCGTGGCGGTCACGGTCGGCATCACCTTGTTCTCGGGTTGGCCCGGGCGCGCCGTCGTGCGCCAGGTCGCCACCTTCGGCACGGTCGCCGTCCTCGCCAACGCCGCCGCCGGCCTCACGATCATGTCCACCGTGTGGGAGAAGTCCTACTCGGGCGTGCTGATCGTGGTCGTGGTCGCCGCCCTCTACCTGCTGTACCGCTCCTACATCGGCCTCAACGAGCGCCACAAGAGCCTCGAGACGCTCCACGACTTCACGAGGGGGCTCGGCGGCTCCCTCGAGATGCACGAGCTGGAGAAGGCGGTCGTCGAGGGAGCGCGTGGCATCCTGCGCGGCGAGCAGGGGGCGCTTCTGCTGCCGCCGATCCGCGAGACCGCTTCGGCCACGCGGGTCATCATGCGGGGCGACGACGTCGTGCGCGCCAACATCTCGCCCACCGAGCTGGCTGCAGACCTCGCCATGCTGCTGCCCGCCGGCGAGTCGAGGCTCTACGAGGCCGGCGAACCCCTCCCGGGCTGGCTGGCCGAGATCGGCGTGAAAGACGCCGCCATCGTGCCGCTCGTGTCCGAGGGCATCACGACGGGCGCCATGCTCGTCGCCAACCGGCTGACCGAGGTGAGCGAGTTCATCGAGGACGACCTGCGCGTCTTCGAGACGCTCGCCAACCACGCCAACGTCGCCCTCGAGAACGGTCGTCTGGTCGCGCACCTCCAGTTCGAGGCGCAGGAGCAGGCCTACTTGGCGCTGCACGACCCTGTGACGGGTCTCCCCAACCGCTCGTCGCTGCTCGGGCTGCTCGAGAGCGCCATCCAGCGGGCCAAGGTCACCGAGATCGGGTGCGCTCTGGTGTTCGTCGACCTCGACACCTTCAAGGAGGTCAACGACACGCTCGGCATGGCCACCGGCGACCGGCTCCTCATGGAGGTGCGCCAGCGCGTCGAGGCTCTGCTGCCGTCCACGGCCACGCTGGCGCGCTTCACGGGCGACCAGTTCGCCATCCTCGTCACCGACGTCACCGACCCCGACGCCGTCATGACGCTGGCCGAGGAGGTCTACGCCGAGTTCGACACGCCGTTCACAGCGGATGCGGTGTCGCTCGTGTTGGGCGCCAGCCTCGGCATCGCCCACTTCCCCGAGCATGCCGCCACCCCCGAGCTGCTCCTGCAGCGCGCCGACGCAGCCACCTACACGGCCCGCCTCGAGGGCTCCGGCATCGAGGTGTACGCGGCCGAGTCCGATCCCTACGCGCCGCGGCGCCTGGCCCTGGCGGCCGACCTCCGGGAAGCGCTCGAACGAGACGAGGTCGACGTCTACGTGCAGCCGAAGGTGTCGCTCGCCGACGGCATGGTCGTGGGCGGCGAGGCGCTCGTGCGCTGGACCCACCCGAGGCTTGGTCCGCTCGGTCCCGATCAGTTCATCCCGGCGGCAGAGCACACCGGCGTCATCAAGTCGCTCACGCTCTACGTCGTCCGCGACGCCCTGGCGCAGTGCCGCTCATGGCGCGATGCGGGGATGGACCTCACGATCTCGGTCAACCTCTCGGCCCGCAACCTGTTCGACAGCCACATCGTGGAGGACATCGGTGCAGCCATCGAGGCCGCCGGCGTGCCCGCAACGTCGCTCACCCTCGAGCTCACCGAGTCGACGGTGATGAGCGGCTCCCGCCGGTCGATGGCCGTGCTCGAGGGCCTTCAAGACCTCGGTGTCGGGCTCTCCGTGGACGACTTCGGCACCGGCTACTCGTCGCTGTCGCACCTGCGCCAGCTGCCCGTCAGCGAGCTGAAGGTCGACAAGTCCTTCGTCTCGACGATGACCTCCAACGATCACGACGCCGTCATCGTGCGCACGCTGATCGACCTCGGCAGGTCGCTCGGTCTGCACACCGTCGCCGAGGGCGTCGAGACCGCCGACGCCTGGGACATGCTCAAGTCGTTCGGCTGCGACGAGGCGCAGGGCTACCTGCTGAGCCGCCCCATACCGGCCGACCAGTTCACGACGTGGCTCTCCCGCCAGCAGGTGCGCAAGCTCGAAGGCGGCCGTGAGGTCGTGCCGTTCACGCGCGAGCGCTGGCTCGCAGCCGACCTGGCCTGACGCTCCGTCGCGGCGGCCGCCCTGCGGGCTCAGACCAGCGGCCAGGGATAGCGCCGTCCGGTCTCGTCGACCGGGAAGTGGCCAGCGCGCACGAGGGCGCGGGCGCGGGTGCGAACCGCGTCGCGCTCGAACGGGTCGAGCAGCTCAGCGAGCCGGGGTGGCAGCTCTGACTCTGCCAGCTCGCCAGCGGCTGCGAGCAGGCGCGAGGGCACGGGCTCGCCGGCGAAGTCCCAGATCACAGTCCTCAGCTTGAACTCGTGGTGGAACATCAGCCCGTGGTCGATCCCGATGATGCGCCCGTCGAGAGCGAGCAGCACGTGGCCGCTCTTGCGATCCGTGTTGTTGCCGATCAGGTCGAAGGCGCACATCGCTCGCAGCGCATCGTGATGTGACTCGTCCTCGAGGAGCGTGAAGTAGTGCTGCTCGAAGTCGGCGTCGACGAACACCTGCACCGAGCCCGGGCCGAGCGGGCCGTCGCGCAGGATGGTGAGCGGCACGAGATCCCAACCGAGCGCGCGCGACAGCTCGAAGGCCGCGACCTCGCGGTGGTCGAGGCCTGAGGGGAAGTCCCAGAGAGGTCGCTCGCCGCGCCGCGGCTTGTAGACGACGCGCACCGAGGCGTCACCGCAGCGCACCTCCGCCAGATACGTGGCGTTCGAGCTCCACGGCATGCGACCGAGCACCTCGAGCTCGCCCCGCTCGAGCACGGTCGCCTGCTGGCCCATCAGTTCATCCGGGGACAAGGGTGACCGTCCGGATCGATCGGCAGGCCGCAGAACCTGCACGGAGGCCGGCCGGCCGCGACCAGCTCGCGGCTGTGGCGCACGAAGGCCCACACCTGCGAGCGGTTGAGGCGCACCCGCACGGAGGCGCCCGTCGACTCGTCGTCATCGTCGTCGTCGACCTCGATGTCGGCGTCATCGCCCAGCTCGGTGATCTCCTCCAGGACGACGATGATGCGATCGCTGGGCTCGTCGTAGGCCACTCCGATGGCACCGACCGTCCAGAGCTCGTCGAGTGGCTCGGCCAGCGCCAGGTCGCTGCTCGCCACACCGAAGGGGGCCGGCTCGAGGTCTTCGAGCAGCCCATCGAAGTACTCCGCCAGCGCCGCAACCTGCTGCTTCTCGCAGCGCAGCGTGACGGTCAGCTCGTCCTCGCGGATCTGGATGAAGAACGCCCGCCGGCCCGGGGGCCCAACCGTGCCCGCGGTGAAGACATCCGGGCTCGGCAGGTCGAACGACGTGCTCATGACGGGACGAGCGCTCGCAGGTCGCCGGTGGAGTTGACCGCCAGCACGATGGGCCCATCAGCGCCGTAGAGGATCGCCGACACCGAGCACGGTGAGATGACGATGCGCTGGAACAGGTCGAGGTGCATCCCCATCGCCTGCGCAACCGCTGCCTTGATGGGGTCGGCGTGGGAGACGGCGACGACGACCTTGCCTGGGTGGGCGCTGCGGATCCCTTCGATCGCGGTGCCGATCCTGGTCTGCATCTCGACGAAGGACTCGCCGGCGGGGAACCGGAAGCCGCTCGGGTTGCGCTGCACCGTGCGCCACTCGGGGAGCTTGGCCAGCTTCTTCAGCTCGGCTCCTGTCCACTCGCCGAACTCGCACTCGAGCAGGCCCTTCGAACGCCGCACGGGCAGCCCGAGCACCTTGGCGATCGGGGCCGCGGTCTCCCGCGTGCGCTCGAGCGGTGAGGCATAGACCGCGGCGACGCTGCGATCAGTAGTGCCGTTGCTGAGAGCGACGATGCGGGCAGCCACCGCCTCGGCCTGGTCACGGCCCTTGTCGGACAGGTGCAGACCCGGCGCACGCCCCGGCAGCACCTTGCCGGTCGTGGGCGTCTGGCCGTGTCGCACCAGGAGGACGAGGGTGGGCGCAGGGGTCGAGGGC
Organism: Actinomycetota bacterium; assembly: GCA_049325515.1. GTDB lineage: Bacteria > Actinomycetota > Acidimicrobiia > Acidimicrobiales > VFJN01 > VFJN01. The sequence goes on from JBMOLI010000036.1 coordinate 173,644, forward strand.
TTCGAGGCTCGGGCCATGATCGGCGCCAACATATCGGCGTTAGCGTCGACCCCCGTGGGGAGCCGCCGAGAAGCTGAGCTGCAGGCGCTCGAAGCCGAGATCGTGCAGTGCCGCGCCTGCCCGCGGCTCGTGGCGTGGCGCGAGCAGGTGGCTTCGGAGCGGCGGGCTGCCTTCCGCGACGAGGAGTACTGGGGCCGCCCGGTGCCAGGCTTCGGCGACCCGTCGGCCCGGCTCGTGATCGTGGGACTGGCCCCCGCCGCGCACGGAGCGAACCGGACGGGCCGCATGTTCACCGGTGACCGCAGCGGCGACTTCCTCTACGCCGCGCTCCATCGCACCGGCTTCGCCAACCAGCCGACGAGCACCGACCGCCACGACGGTCTGAGCTTGAGCGGCGCCTGGATCACGGCGCCGGTGCGCTGCGCGCCGCCAGCCAACAAGCCGAGCATCGCCGAGCGCGACGCCTGCCGTCCCTGGCTCGAGCGCGAGCTCGGTCTGCTGGAGGGTCGCGTCTTCCTCGCGCTCGGGGCCTTCGCATACCAGGTGCTGTCCGGCGTGCTCGGAGCCCGACCTCGGCCACCGTTCGCGCATGGTGTCGAGGTCGGCCTGCCCGACGGCCGCACTGTGATCGGCAGCTATCACGTGAGCCAGCAGAACACCTTCACGGGCACGCTCACCGAGGCCATGCTCGACGCCGTGCTGCTGCGCGCCAGAGACCTGGCCGAGGCCTGACCCGCTAGCGAACGAGAGCGGCGAGCTCGCCAGCGGCGTAGAGCACCGCGGTGCAACCGAGGAACGACGCCACGCCCAGCCGCAGGCGGCGGTCGGCTGCGCGGATCGTCAGCGCCGCTCCAAGGCGGGCGCCGGGGATCACACCGACGACGAGCGCGATCGCCACCCTCCAGTCGACTCGATCCTGGATGGCGTGCGTGATGGTGCCGGGCACTGCGAACGCACCCACGCACACCAGCGACGTCGCGATGGCGGACTTCACCTCGATGCGAGCGAGCTGGACGAACGCCGGCACCATGATGATCCCGCCGCCGATCCCGAGCAGTCCGGAGAGCAACCCGGACACGGCGCCGATGGCGACGAAGCGCGGCACCAGCGCGCGGTCCGAATGCGGCCCGTCGGCCGCCGCGCTGCCCGGCGCCTCTGGCGCGTCGGTCTCGGCGAGCGGCTCGTCGGGCGGGAGGACCGGCGCGGCGCGCCCCATGCGGTATGACGACAGGCCGAGCAGGCCGGCGGTGGCCAGCTGCAGCAGATGCCCGTCGCCCGGCACGTGCTCAGAGGCGACGCTGCCGACGACCGCGGCGGCGAGGCCGACCGGGACCGTCGCCCAGACGGCGGGCCAGCGGATCAGCTGCTCTCGCACGTAGCGGACGGCGCCGCTGGCGGCGCCGGGGATGATCACCGGAAGGGCGGTGCCGATGACGACGAGCGGATCGAGGCCGAGCAGGCGCATGCCCGGCTGGGAGATCACGCCGCCGCCGACCCCGAAGAGCCCGGACAGCACGCCCGTGGCCACACCGAGCACAGCGGTGAGCAGATCGCGCAGCGGGCCGACGTCCATCGGGGAGGGTCTAGCGCACCAGTCCAGTGCACCAACGAGCCCGAGCAATGACCATTGATCAAATGGTTCCTTCGAGCCATTCACAGGTTGACACCCGGGCGCGACGCTTCTCCCATGTCCTACCGCCGCATAGATGTTCTCGACGCCTACGAGGTGATCGGTCAGCCTGTGGTCGGACCGACTGGCCTCACGTACATCCCCTGGATCGAGCAGGCCGTCGAGCCCTACAGGGCGACCCGCCTGCCGAACTGCACTGTCGTCGGCCTCTGGGACGCCCTGCGCCGCGCACAGGCGCTCGACTGACCCCTCCTGGCCGGCTCGGCTCCTAGGCCTGCTTTGCGGGGTTCCTGGGGAAGTCGACCGCTGTCGAGGGCCAGCGGTCGCGGCTCTTCTGGGCGAGCTTGTTCATGAGAGCGATGGCACCGGGGTCGTCGTCGCCTGGGCGAGCGATGATCGAGCCGTCGTCGATCATCCGGCTGATGATCTCGCGGCCGAGCTCGGTGCGCACGATCGTGAGGGTCCAGTCGTTGTCCTTGCCGATGCCACCGGTCGAGATGTCGGCGTGCTCGGCGGCGAAGTCGGGGCAGTGGACGCATCCCTCACGCGTCCAGGCGTGGCACTCCTTCAGGTTGATCTCGTGATAGGAGCCGTCTCGCATCCAGATCTGGAACACGCCCTTGATGTTCATCTTCGTCATCTCTGACTTGGCGAGCCCGTACTTGGTCCAGAAGAGCTCCTCGAAGATCGAGTCGTCGAAGGTCTTTGAGCACAGCAGGCCGATGTTGAACAGGATCGGCTTGCCGACCTTGCCGATCTTGCGGCTCCACATCACCGGCGGCACGGATGACTGGCAGCTCATCCCCACCAGCGCGAGCCGGCTGAAGCCACGCTCGAGCGCTTCGTCGAGCGCCAGGGTGTTGGCCGAGTACGTGTAGCGCGAACCCGCAGCCGCGAGCACCTCGTCCTTGGTGGCGGCCACGCCGGGCCGCGCCTTCCAGCCGTCCTCGCCGGTGCCCTCGACGTAAGAGGTGAGGGCGGCGTCGATGTAGCCCTTCTCGAGGGCCCAGATGAGAAGCGCCGACACGAGGCCGCCGTCCTGGCCCATCCGATGCACCATGTCGTCGCTCGCACGTGTCAGCAGCACGTCCTGGTAGATGCCGGCTGCCTCTTCCGGCTGCCGCACCCGGGCGAACAGGTGCTCATCAGCAGAGGGCTCCCAGGCACGGAAGCGAGGGCACGCCCTCGTACAGGAGGTGCAGCCCTTCTGGCCGTGGATGCAGTCGTCCAGGCCCAGCTCCTCCTCGAGGTGGAAGGGCTTGTAGGCGCCGGGAGCGTGCTCGTAGCCGATGACGTCGTGGGGGCAGGCGATCACGCACCCTGCGCAACCGGTGCAGAGCCCGGAGGTGATCACCTCGTCGTAGAGCTCCTTCCACTGGAGCTGCCAGCGCTCCTTGTTGCCGGCCGAGAGCGCGAACGGCCCTGTCCCAGCGGTCTCGGTCATGGCCATGGCCCGACTCTATGCAGCCGCGCCGCTTTCGCGCGCGGGGTCATGTCGGTCAACATCTCCACATGGACCTCACGTATCCGCCCGAAGCCGAGACGTTCCGAGTCGAGATCCGGCGCTGGCTCGAGGAGAACCTGCCGGCTGGCTGGTTCGACGAGGGCTTCGAGATGACGCCGGCCGAGCGAACCGCCTTCAACGAGGCGTGGCCCGCCAAGCTCTACGACGGCGGGTGGATCTGCGCGACCTGGCCCAAGGAGTACGGCGGCAAGGGGTTGACCTTGATGCAGGGCGTCGTGCTGGCCGAGGAGTTCGCACGCGCCAAGGCGCCGCTGCGGGCCGACTTCTTCGGCGACACGCTCGTCGGCCCCACCATCCTCCAGTGGGGCACCGAGGAGCAGAAGAAGGAGTACCTGCCGAAGATCATGCGCGGCGAGATGCGGTGGTGCCAGGGGTTCAGCGAGCCCGACTCCGGCTCCGACCTGGCTTCGCTCAAGACGACGGCCGTGCTCGACGGCGACGAGTGGGTGATCAACGGGCAGAAGGTCTGGACCACGCAGGCGCAGTTCGCCGACTACTGCTTCCTCTTGGCGCGCACCGATCCGAACGTGGTCAAGCAGGCTGGCATCTCCTACCTGCTGGTTCCGATGGACCAGCCGGGGATCGAGGTGCGCCCGATCACACAGCCCGACGGCACGGCGGAGTTCAACGAGGTCTTCTTCGCCGACGCGAGGTGCCCGGTCGACAACGTCGTCGGCGGGCTCAACAACGGGTGGGCGGTCGCCAACACCACGCTCGGCTTCGAGCGCGGCCAGTCCGCCACCACCGGCTACCGCAGGTTCGACGAAGAGCTCCGGCTGATGACTGAAGCCGCGCTCGCCAACGGCACGATCGCCGACCCGCCCATCCGCCAGCGCCTCGCCGCGTACCACTCGAAGGTGCAGATCACCCGCATCAACGGGCTCCGCACCCTCACGGCAGCGGTCACCGGTCGCAAGGACGCCGCGATCGCCGCGCTGGGCGCCACCAACAAGATGTGGTGGTCAGAGATGCATCAGGAAGCGATGGAGCTGGCGCTCGACATCTACGGCGCGCAGGCGATGCTCGCCGACTGCGGGCCTGCTTCTCGCAGCTGGCCGGGGACGATGCGCGGTGGCGGCAAGGGCGGCTACGTCGTGAGCCCGATGCTCTCGGCGTTCTTCTTCAGCCGCTCGGAGACGATCTGGGGCGGAACGTCGCAGATCCAGCGCAACATCGTGGGGGAGAAGGTGCTGGGCCTCCCCAAGGAGCCGAAGGCCCCCGCCGGCGCCTGAGCGCCATTCTTCGCAACTACCCTGCTTGTCTCATGCCACCCGCTCGTCCCCTCCGCGCGCGTGGCCGCACGTGGCCGCAGCGCTTGGTGCTGGCGACGGGGGCGGCGGTCGTGGCGATGAGCACGGTCTCAGCAGCGGCCGCCGCCTACTTCGGGCTGCGCCTGGCACAGATCGATCGGGTCGACGGGATCGACATCGCGGCAGCCCCGCCGGGTGAGCCGTCCAACTACCTGCTGGTGGGCACGGACAGCCGCCAGGGCCTCGACCCCGATCTGTCTGGCTTCGCCGACGACGGTGAGACCGGCTGCAACTGCACGGACACGATCATGCTCCTGCGCGTCGATCCTGAGGAGCGCCAGGCGCGACTGCTCTCGTTCCCACGCGACCTGTGGCTGCCGATCGCCGGCACCGGGCGCTCCTCGCGGATCAACACGGCGCACGCGCGCGGCGAGCAGGTGCTCATCGACACGATCGAGGAGAACTTCGGGGTCCCGATCAACCACTACGTCGAGATCGACTTCGTCGGCTTCGAGAAGCTCGTCAACGCAGTCGGTGGCATCCCGCTCTGGTTCGAGTCGCCCGTGCGTGACAAGCGCACCGGCCTGTCGATACCCGAGGCCGAGTGCCAGGTCTTGGACGGCGAGCAGGCGCGCAAGTTCGTCCGCTCGCGCTACCTCGAGTACAAGGACGACGACGGTGACTGGGTCGCCGACCCGACCGCCGACCTCGGCCGCATCACGAGGCAGCAGATCTTCATCAGGCGGGCCGTGTCCAAGGCGGTCGGCAAGGGTCTCACCAACCCGGCGACTCTGAACGAGCTCGTGTCGGCCGGAGTCGAGAACGTGCGTCTCGATCACGCTCTCGATGCCGGCGACCTGCTCAACCTGGGCCGCAGGTTTGCCTCCTTCAACTCGAAGGAGCTGATCGGCTACAGCATCCCCTCCGAGAGCTTCCGCACCTCCGGAGGTGCGGCCGTGCAACGGCCTCTGATGCGGGCCGCTCAGCCGATCCTCAACATCTTCCGAGGTCTTCCCCCCGGCACGGTCACGCCGGCTGGGATAGCCGTCACGGTGCTGAACGGCAGCGGGGTGGCAGGCCAGGCCGCCGATGCTGCGGCCGCCTTCGAGTCGATCGGATTCGGGATCCGTGACGTCGACTCGTATGGCGGCGCCGGACTGGCCCGCACGTCGGTCTTCTACGGCCCCGGCGGCGAGGCGGCGGCCCGTCTCGTCGCCCGCCACATCACCGGCGGCGCACCGCTGCTCTACGACGCCGAGATCGAGCGCGGGCACATCGTCGTGGTGACCGGCGCCGACTTCACCACCATCCACGACCAGCCAGCACCCGAGGGATCACCAGACGATCTGCTGATCACGACCTCGACCACCGTCGCCGGCGCCTCTACGACGACGGTGCCGCCGACCACCACGACGACGACGAAGCCGGCTGGCTATGCCACCGGCGAGCCACCCGCCGGCGTCGACTGCGGCTGATCCTCAGTCGGGCTGCGGGACTATCCGGATGTAGGGCTTGGGTTCCTTCCAGCTACCGAAGATCTCCTTGGCTTCGTCGTTGTTGACGGAGCCGGCGATGATGACGTCGTCGCCCTGCTTCCAGTTGACCGGCGTGGCCACCCGGTGCTTTGCGGTGAGCTGGAGCGAGTCGATGACGCGCAGCACCTCGTCGAAGTTGCGGCCGGTCGTCATCGGGTAGACGAGGATCAGCTTCACCTTCTTGTCCGGACCGATCACGAAGACGTTGCGCACGGTCTGGTTGTCGGCTGGCGTGCGGCTCTTGGCGTCGCCCGACGTGCTGGCCGGGAGCATGCCGTAGAGCTTCGAGACGTTGAAGTCGGCGTCGCCGATGATCGGGTAGTTGGGGCGCGCTCCCTGCGTCTCCTCGATGTCCTGGGCCCACGCCTCGTGGTCGGTGGTTGCGTCGACCGAGAGCCCGATGACCTTGACGTTGCGCTTGTCGAACTCGGGCTGGAGCTTGGCCATGTAGCCGAGCTCGGTGGTGCACACCGGAGTGAAGTCCTTCGGATGCGAGAACAGCACCGCCCAGGAGTCGCCGATCCAGTCGTGGAACTTGATCTGGCCCTCGGTGGTCTCAGCCTCGAAGTCGGGTGCGGTCTCGCCAATCAGCAATCCCATCGTGGTGCTCCTCTCATGCCTGTCCCTGGACCCACGGCAGGGGATCTACGCGGGATGAGAACCGTAGCCCTCGTTCGGCGATCTTGCTCCGGGCTCGCAGCGCAACCGGCTTGAGGGACGGGTCGGCGACGGCGCGTGGGGCGTCGTCCCAGTCGACGGGCTGCGACCACGACGCCGGCGACACGACGCCTCGGGCCAGCGCCGCCAGCGTCGGCGCGATGTTCGGGCCGTTGTTGGCGCGGCCGCAGCGCAGCGTGGCGCCTTCCACGTACATGGCGAACATCGGCACGGCCACGTCTTCGAAGTAGCCGCCGAGGCACTCGACGACGCCGTCGGGCTCGACCATGCGCAGCGAGCGCCGCAGCCATGCCGGGTCGAAGCCGGCGTCGACCACGACGTCGAAGCGGCCCATCGCTCGATCGGGTGGACCCTCGTGGACTTCGGCTCCGAGCTTGCGGGCGACGTCTCGCCGATCCGGGTCGGCGTCGATGTAGACGACCTCGGCGTCGGCCAGCGCGGTCGCGAAGGCGACGTGGGTGATCCCCACGGCGCCGCTGCCCAAGACGAGGAAGCGCCGTGCCCCGCGATCGAGGTGCGCGCGCACGGTCCCGTAGCCGAGGCTCAGGTTGTCGCCGGCGGACACCGCATCGAGCAGGTCGATGTCATCCGGCACGACCGTGAGCATGGCGTCAGCGAACGGTACGCGGACCACGTCGTCGAAGAGGCCGCCCCACTGGCCGGCCGCGGGGAGGCCGAACATCGCGCCAGGCGGAACCGAGGTGCAGTACGCGGTGAGGCCGCGCCGGCACCGCGCGCAGGACCCGCAGCTGATGTGCCAGGCGACGGCAACCAGCGATCCCGGCTCGCACGCCGTCACATTGTCACCGACCTCGAGCACCTCGGCGACCGCTTCGTGCCCGAAGGCAAAGGGGCCGCGCCACGGCGAGCGACCTTCGATGAGCGGGCGGTCTATGTCGCAGATGCTGGCCGCGACCGGTCGCACGAGCGCCTCGCTCGGGCCCTTCAAGGTGGGAGCAGCTCGCTCGCGCCACTCGAAGGCGCCGCTCTCGGTGTAGGTCAGCGACTGGATCGAGGTCATCGGGTGGGTCGTCCGGCCACGAAGACGGCGTTGAAGCGTCCGGCGCTGTGGCGCAGCGCCTTCAGCGGGGCGTACTCGGGGGAGTCGTACCAGGCGTTGGCCGCGTCGAGGCTCGGGAACTCGATGACGACGGGGAACCGGAACATCGAGGAGCCCTCCTTGACCTCGACGCGCCCGCCGATCACGAGGTAGCGACCCGAGTACGCCTCGATCGTCTCCCGGGTGTGCGACGCGTACTCGGCCAGCGCCTCATGGTCGGTGACCTCGACGTTGTCGAACAGGCAATAGGCAGCCACAGCGGTCGAGGATGCATCGCCCGGCTCAACGTGTCGCCCCCTCAGATGAGGGTTCCTGCCGCTAGCGGTAGGTCCAGTCGGGCTGTTTGCGCCACTGATCTGGGTCGTAGGTCGCTCGCCCGTCGGTGAGATCGATGAGCTTCGGGAACGGCAGGGGCCTCGGTCGCGGGCATGCACCGAGGCGCAGGTGCTCCTCGAACTCGTCCGTGAACGCCCGGATGATGCTGGCCACGACGACTTGCTCCTCGACCGGCAGGTAGCAGCGGTTGCCGTCGGTGACCTTGTCGAGCCAGCCGGCGATCCCTACCAGGTCTTCGACCACACCGACGCCGCCCTCGATCCGCTCGAGGCGAGCCGTGATCTCACCGGTGCCCCGCTTGCACGCCGGGCACTGTCCACACGATTCGACGTAGAGGAACCTCGACACCTGGCGGGCGACCTCGACCATGCACGCAGTGTCGTCATAGACGACGAACCCGGCCGCGCCCATGCCGCCGCCGGCCCGTGAGAGGTCCTCGTACGACAGCGGGAGGTCGAGCTGGTCGGAGGTGAGAACGGGGTTGGCGACACCGGAGATCACCGCCTTGACCGAGCGGCCCGAGCCCATCCCGCTCCCAACGGCGTCGATGACCGCTCGGAGAGGCGTGCCGAACTCCACCTCCCCAACGTCGGGTGCGACTACGTCGCCTACAACGGTGGCCACCACGTTGCCCGGCGAATCGCGGGTCCCGATCGTGCGGAACCACTCGGCGCCGCGCGCGAGGACGTGGGGGACGTTGGAGAACGTCTCGACGTTGTTCACCAGTGTCGGGTTCGACTCGTGACGGCCCGCGTGACCGGGTCCGACACCTTTCGACTCCCAGCCGAGCTGGGGTGCGGTGGCGAACAGGCCATGCTCGTGGGGCGGTAGCAGCCGCGGCAGCGGCTCGCCCCCTTCGATCACCTCGAGCAACGCCTTCTCCTCGCCGAAGAGGTACTCATCAGGACCCTGCACGATCGTCACCGTGCAGTCGCGGCACAGGCCGGCATCCTGCATCTCGACCACTGCCCGGGTGATGGCTTCGATCTCGGGCTTGAAGCTGGCCTTCAGGCCGATGAACGACTCAGCCGCACCTACCGCGAACGCTCCGATGATCAGCCCCTCGACCAGCTGGTACGGGTTGGCCCGCATGAGCGCTCGGTCCTTGAACGTTCCTGGCTCGCCCTCGGCGGCGTTGGCGACCACGTAGTGGTGCGTGCCCGGCTGGCCAGCCACGCTCGCCCACTTGCGGCCCGTGGGGAAGCCGGCCCCGCCACGGCCACGGAGTCCACTCCGGGTCAGCTCTTCGATCGTTGCCTCGGGCCCGATGGCGACAGCGCGCTCAAGGCCCCTGCCGCCCACGTCCGTCTCCAGGTATGCCGCCAACGTCCCGACGGGTTCAGGGGGCAGGAGGAACGGCGCCACGGGTCAGCGTCGGGCGTCAGGCTGCGGAGGATCTGTGCCCGCGGGCTGCTGCGCGGACGCGGTCGGGATCGGCGACGCCGACGAGGGTGCCGTCGAGGCTGGTGACCAGCAGCCACGGCCGCGGCGACTTTTCGAGGGTCTCGACCGCCTCGTGCGCGCTGACGTGCGGGCGGAACGTCTTGGGTGACTCCTCCATGACAGCGCCAACTCTGCCGTTCGCGTTGGCCAGCGAGCCCGAGGGCGCGATGCCGAGCACGACGCCGTCACCGTCGACAACGACCGAGAACGGGTAGCCGATCAACCCGGATCGAGCGTCCTCGACCCGGTCGTCCATCGTGCAGGTGGGCGCGGTGGAGTCGGCCAACGTGGCGAGGTGCGGCTCCTGCGCCCGGGTGCCCTCGAAGGGCAGGCCCGCTCCCAGCCAGTCGACCTTGGACGCCGAATAGTCGTACACCTCGCCGAAGCCAAGGCTCTCGAGCCGGTGCGCGCCCCGGGGGCTCAGGTCGCAGAGCGAGTCGTAGCAGTACACGACGGTCGGCTTCGCCGGGTCGAGCAGGCGAGGCGCTTCGTCAGCGAGCTTCGGCAGGGGCATGCTGCGAGCGCCCGGGAGGTGCGAGTCAGCGAACTCCCGCGCCTCGAGCACGTCGACGATCTGAGCGCCCTCGCCGAGGAGCTGCTGCACGTAAGGCCGGGCGATCTCAATGACCATGGCTCCTCCTTTCGGGAGGTCCGTCCGTCACGCCGCCATGGACGATGCGTCTTCGGGGCGGATGTACACGACTACGCGCTGGTCCTCAGGCTGGTGGTACGGGTAGGGCTTGCCCATGTAGCGCTGCGACAGGTCATCGATGAACTCGCGGTCGGTGTCGTCTTCGACGCGCTCGACCCGGCCGCGCACCTCGAGGTACCGGTAGGGGTTCTCCGGGTCGACGACGCTCAGCGCGACATGGGGATCGTTCTTTACGTTGCGCATCTTCTGGCGCGCCTTGGTCTGGCTGATCTTGATGTGCTCGCCATCCCACTCGAACCACACCGGGTTGCTCTGCAGTGCTCCGTCGGGTCGTGCCGTGGCCAGGTGGGCGATGTTCGCATGCTGCAAGAGATCACGATGGGTCTCGGGGATGATGCGGGCGGCGCTGTTCGTTGCCATTCGTCTCTCCTCCGTCTCGCGGGGGCCTTCGATGGCGTATACCCACCTAGAGCTCGTATCGATCCAGGTTCATGACCTTGTCCCAAGCGGCCACGAAGTCGCGCACGAGCTTCTCGCCGGCGTCGTCACCCGCGTACACCTCGCTGAGGGCTCGGAGCTGGGAGTGGGACCCGAACACCAGGTCGACCGCCGTCGCCGTCCACCTCTTGGCGCCGGAGGAGCGGTCGCGACCCTCGTAGACGTGCTCGGCCTCGGCCGACGGCGTCCACTCCGTGCTCATGTCGAGGAGGTTCACGAAGAAGTCGTTGGTCAGCACTCCGGGCCGGTCGGTGAGCACACCGTGCCGTGAGCCACCGGCGTTGGCGTCGAGGGCCCGCATCCCGCCGACGAGCACCGTCATCTCCGGTGCCGTGAGCGTGAGCAGGTTGGCCCGGTCGAGCAGCAGTGTCTCGGGCGCGAGCTTCTCGCCTTGGCGGACGTAGTTGCGGAAGCCGTCGGCTCTCGGCTCCAGCACCGAGAACGACTCGACGTCGGTCTGCTCCTGGCTCGCGTCGGTGCGACCGGGCGCGAACGGGACCGTGACCGGCCAGCCAGCGCTTGCCGCGGCTTGCTCGACCGCCGCGCATCCGCCGAGGACGATGACGTCGGCCAGGGACACCCTCGTGCCGTCGGATCGTGAGCCGTTGAAGGCCTGCTGCACGCTCTCGAGGATCGGCAAGACCCTGGCGAGCTGCTGCGGCTCATTGCACTCCCAGTCCTTCTGCGGCGCCAGCCGGATGCGGGCGCCGTTGGCGCCGCCCCGCTTGTCTGTGCCACGGAAGCTGGCGGCCGCGGCCCAGGCCGTGGCGACCAGCTCGGAAGCCGAGACCCCCGACTCGAGGATCTTGGCCTTGAGCTCAGCGATCCCGTCGCCGTCGATGAGGTCGTGGTCGACGTCGGGCACCGGGTCCTGCCAGATCTGTGGCTCGGGCACCCAGGGTCCGAGGTAGCGCGACCGCGGGCCCATGTCCCGGTGCAGCAGCTTGAACCACGCCTTGCCGAACTCATCAGCCAGCTGGTCGGGGTTCTCGTGGAACCGCTTGGTGATCGGCGCGTAGGTGGGATCGAGCTTCAGCGCCAGGTCGGTCGTCAGCATCATCGGCGCGTGGCGCTTCGACGGGTCGTGCGCGTCTGGGACGGTGCCCTGCGCCTCCGGGTTCGTCGGCGTCCACTGCTTGGCGCCGGCCGGGCTCGTCGTCAGCTCGTAGTCGTAGCCGAGCAGGTTGTCGAGGAAGCCGTTGTCCCACTTGGTCGGCTCGTTGGTCCAGGCGCCCTCGAGTCCGCTGGTGATGGTGTCGGGCCCCATGCCCGTGCCGGAGGTGCTGTGCCATCCGAGGCCCATGTGCTCGACCGGGCAACCCTCGGGCTCCGGGCCCACAAGATCCGGGTTTCCGGCGCCGTGGCACTTGCCGAAGGTGTGCCCTCCGACGATGAGGGCAACGGTCTCGTCGTCGTTCATCGCCATGCGCCGGAACGTCTCGCGGATGTCCCTGGCGGCGGCCAGCGGGTCTGGGTTGCCACCGGGACCTTCGGGGTTGACGTAGATGAGCCCCATCTGCACCGAGCCGAACGGGTTGGCGAAGTCACCCGGCGCCCGGTAGCGCTCGTCCCCGAGCCAGGTGTCCTCCGGACCCCAGATGACCTCGGTCGGCTCCCAGGTGTCGACGCGCCCGAAGCCGAAGCCGAACGTCTTGAAGCCCATGTCCTCCATGGCGACGTTGCCTGCGAGCACGATCAGGTCGGCCCACGAGATCTTGCGGCCGTACTTCTTCTTGACGGGCCACAGCAGCCGCCGCGCCTTGTCGAGGTTGGCGTTGTCGGGCCAGCTGTTCGTGGGGGCGAACCGCTGCTCGCCGTCGCCGGCGCCGCCGCGCCCGTCCTCGATCCGGTAGGTGCCGGCGGCGTGCCACGCCATGCGGATGAACAGCGGGCCGTAGTGACCGAAGTCGGCTGGCCACCAGTCCTGCGAGTCGTGCATCACATCGATGAGGTCGCGGCGCAGCGCCTCGACGTCGAGCGTGGCGAGCTCAGCCGCGTAGTCGAAGTCCGGCTCCATCGGGTTGGCTCGGGGTGAGTGCTGGTGCAGCACCGTCAGGTCGAGCTGATCCGGCCACCAATCCCGGTTCGTCCTGGGCCTTGCCCTCTCGGGGGTCGGCGCCTCGATGACCGGGTTCTCGCTCTCGCTGGCGCTCCGGGTGGCTTCCTTGTCAGGCATGCCAGTCCTCCTCTTGCCCGCCGATCCCTACATGCGGCGTCTGCTGGCAGCGCGACCTCTACCCATATCACCCGATCTCGACTCAGCCTGCGAGCGCGTCGGCCCACTGATCGGCGATCGTCGCGTCGTAGGGCTGGGTGAACCCGCAGGACCACGCGAACCCGCCGTCGCCCGCCACGAGCAGGCGCGTACCCGGATCGAGAGCCATCGCCTCGCCCGCGGAGGTGATCCCAGAGAGCGCTGATGCACCGCTCAGCGTGACCTGGTCTGCGTCGCCACCGCGGTACCAATGGTTGACGGCGAACGTCACCCTGTCGCCGTCGACCGAGGCGACGGTGCCGTCGAGTGCCACCTCGCGGTTGGCGAGCGTGTCCAGGCCGTAGAGCTCGACGCAGCTTCCCGTCGATGGTCCTCCGGGAGTGATCGGTCCTGACGCGAGATCGTCCGGCGTGGGTGTGTCGTCTGCGGTGTCCCGGCCCAGCGAGATGCCTGCGGCGACGAGCGCCACCAGGACGATGGCTGTCGCAATCGCCAGCAGGAGTGGTCGGCGATGCGAGGACGGTGTGCTGCTCGTTGCTTGGCTCGTGGTCTCGGTCATCGTGATCCTCTCGAACAGGGCTCGCGCCATCGGGTCTTCTGGCGAAGGCAGCGAGGCCCGATCGAGCGGGTCGGCGGCGTGCAGTGCATCGAGCTCGTCCGGTTCAGGCATCGGTGACCTTCCGTCTGGGTGATGTCCGGATGATGTCCATTGCTGTCAGCTCGTCCCGAAGCCGGCGGCGAGCTCGGCTGAGGCGCAGGGCGGCCGCGTTGGCCGTGCAACCAAGCACGACAGCGATCTCGGCGGCGTTGAGCTCCTCCCACGCAGCGAGGCGGAGCACCTCGCGGTCGGCGGGCCGCAGGTGTTCGAGCGCCTCCAGGATCTCCGATGACGGCGTCGGTGTCTCCCGAGGCGGCGGCCGTTCGCCGACGAGGCGATCGAACAGCCGCAGTCGTCGCACGTTGCCGCGCTGCTGGTTGGCCATCAGTCGGCGAGCGACGCCGTACAGCCAGGGCAGCTCGGCGTCGGGCGGGATGTCGTCGAGGCGTCGCCACGCCGTCATGAGCACCTCGGCGACCAGGTCGTCCGCGTCTGCGCTGCTGGCGCGACGGCGCGCGTAAGCGATGAGAGGCTGGTAGCAAGCGTCGAAGAGCCTGCGGAACCGCTGGCCCCGTTCGTCCATGGCAGCGGTTGGACGGATCAGCCGGCTCCTGGGTTCCCGACCCGGGCCGCAGATTGGGCATGGGCTTGGTCTTGGCTGACGACGGCTGCCCCGCGAGCACCGTTGCGCCCCACCCGGTTGAGGACGATGCTTCCAGCGTGACGCACGGCGGTCGGCAGGGCTTCGCGTTGCCAGCGGAGCCACATGAGCTGGAGTCCGCTCTGGGGCAGCTCGAGCCATCGCTCACGCTCGTCGACCTCCGGGACCTCACGATCACGGCTGCGAGTCCGGCTCTGTCCCAGCGCTTCACAGACCGGGAGGGTGGGATCGTTGGCTCGTCGGTCCTGGACTGGTTCGCCGCCGACGACCGCCCGAGGGTGCACGCGTCCTTGGATGCCCTCGGGCGTGGGCTCGTCGAGAGCTACCGAGCCCGGCGTCGGTTCGTCCTGCAGGATGGGACCGTTCACGAAGCGTCGGTCTGGACGAAGGTGATCACCTTCGCGTCGAGACGGATCGCGCTCGCCCAGATCGACTTCTACAACGCTCCGCTCAGCCCCCTGGGCTCCCTCCTCGGGCAGGAGCCCGTCGAGATCGCGATCGGGAGGATCGACTTCGACTTCATGATCGCCTGGGTGAGCTGCGACATCGTCCCGCTGGTGGGTGTCGAGCCAGCGGCCCTCGAGGGCACGCGGATGTTGGCGGCCGTCGACCCCCGCGATGTGCGGGCGCTCATCAGTGCTGACGCGGCCCTCTCGGATGACATGTCGGTCGCCATCCGTGTGACCATCAACAGCCCGGCTCGCGGCCCGGTCGAGCTGTGCTGCGTGCTCACGCGACTGGTCGGGTCGACCGACATGCTCTTCACCCTCACCCGGCCGGTTCATGTCGTCGAGGGCGAGCGCGGCTCGGCCGAGCGGGCAAGCCAGCTGGAGCAGAGCCTCCGGCGCATCGCGGCCGAAGTTGAGGCCAGCGGTGTGCTGCATCGGTTCGCCTTGTTGCCCGACGCCGCATCCGCGGGCGAGATGAAGAACCTGACGAGCCGGCAGTGGGAGGTCCTGAGCCATCTGCTCCGAGGCGAGCGGGTCCCGACCATCGCTCAGGAGCTGTTCATCAGCCAGAGCACCGTGAGGAACCACCTGGCCGGCATCTTCGAGCGATTCGGCGTGCACAGCCAGCCGGAGCTGCTCGCGGCCCTGGCCCGCCGTGATCCAAGCGCTCTGCCTGGTTGAAGGGACGTTTCATCTATCGGCGTTCGCTGAGGTTGCCGCCAGCCTCGATGCATGGGCCTGATCGATGCCGTCGACAACCTGAACTCGACCATCCGCGCCCTGGGTGATCGCTGTCTATGGCCGCTCAGCGTGGTGTCGGCTGACGGAACCCTTCTCTACGTCAATCGAGCGGCGGCTGCCACCCTCGGACGGGAGCCGCATGAGCTCATCGGACGCAACGGGCTCGAGCTCGTGCACCCAGACGACCGTCAGCGCTTGTTGGACGAGCTGAGAGAGGTCCTCGCGCACCAGCCGTCCGACAACGTCACGACCTACCGGATGCGAGCTGCTCCAGGTGCGGAGTGGCGATCCTTCGAATCGATCGCCACGAACCTGACCGACGACTCCAGCGTGAACGGGATCCTGCTCTCGAGTCGTGACCTCACCGATGTGGAAGCACAGGCGCGCGAGCTGCATGTCGCCGCGCGTCGAGACGCGCTCACTGGCCTGCTCAACAGGACGGCGCTCAAGGAGCGAGTGGTTGAGATGGACCGGCAGGGCACTTCTCTGGCAGTCGCGGTGGTGGGGATCGACCGGTTCAAGCTGATCAACGACACGCTCGGCCACGCGGTGGGCGACACCGTGCTCGCGACCGTTGCAAACCGATTGAGGGCCTCCACCCCGGCGCGCACGCTGATCGGGCGCTTCGGCGGTGACCTCTTCGCTCTCCTCATGCCTTCGCTGGACGAGGCCGATGCCCACTCGGTCCTGTGGCGGGCCATCGACCGGGTCGGCGAGCCGCTGTACGTCGCCGGTCACGAGATGCGCGTCTCAATGAGCGGGGGCTTCGTCCTGAAGGACTCGTCTGCCACCGTCGACACGCTGTTCCGAGACGCCGATCTAGCCCTGCACCGTGCCAAGCGGCAGGGAGGTGGGCGAGTGGAGATCTTCACCACAGCGATGCGCGACGCGGCCGTCGGGCGTCTGCAGATCGAGGCCGACCTGCGGCGCGCTGTGCGCGAGGGCGAGCTCGCGCTGGCCATCCAACCCATCTGCCGGTTGTACGACCGCAGCGCGCGCGGGGCGGAGGCCCTGCTGCGCTGGCATCGGCCATCGCAGCCGACTACGCCGGATGAGTTCATTCCTGTTGCCGAAGAGACGGGTCTGATCATCCCGCTAGGTGACTGGGTGATCGACCGCGCTGCCCAGCTCGCGCCGCACGTGCCGGGAGCTCGGCTCGCCGTGAACCTCTCTCCGCGCCAGCTGATGGCGCCCAGCCTCACCGACCGGGTCGCGCGAGCACTGGCGACTCACCGCTGTCCACCCGGAGCGCTCGCGTTCGAGATCACCGAGACGACCCTCATCGAGCACTTCGACGTCACCTACGCGGTGCTGGAGCGCCTCCGCTCCATTGGGTGTCCTGTCGGACTGGACGACTTCGGCAACGGCTACTCCTCCCTGGGCTATCTCCGACGCCTGCCCGTCGACTTCATCAAGCTCGACAAGACGCTGATCGCTGACGTTGACCGTGATCCCGGCGCCGTGGCGATCGTCAAGGCCGTGCTGGCCATGGCCGACGCGCTGGGCCTCCACGTGGTCGCTGAAGGCATCGAAACCGAGGCGCAGGAGTCGGTGATGCGCGAGCTCGGGTGTCCCTCGGGGCAGGGCTACCTATTGGGCCGACCGACGGAGGTCTGAGGCTGCAAGGCAGGAGACGAGGAGTCTTCGCCCAGGCTGGTGAGTACCGAAAGCGCCCTCGGCAGGACTCGAACCTGCGCACACGGCTCCGGAGGCCGATGCTCTATCCGCTGAGCTACGAGGGCGGGAGATGCACAGAACCTGGCAGAAAACCCCTGGACCGGACGCCAGGGGCAAGGGGCGATGCTAGCGGGGCCCGCCGCGCGGCCGCACTTGCTCCGAAGTTGCGCAGAATCAAGCTCTGCTCGCACTGGGCCGCCTCAGTGGGCGGCCTGGTACCCGGGTGGCTCAGGCGGCGATGTCGGCGGGCTGTCTGTGCCGTGCGACGGCGAGCGAGTTGATCATCAGCGCGTAGCCGAGGAGGTTGAGGAGCTGCCGCCGGTGGCCGAGGCTGTGAGCCCGGCGGAGCCATAGGGTGTCCTCGAGGGCCCGGTTGATCGACTCGGCGTCGTTGCGCCGTCGGAAGAGCTCCCGGAAGCTGGGGTCATCAGGTGGAATGGGCCTGACGTTCTCCGTTCGGTTGAACGTCCGGGCGACGTCACTCGCGTCGCTGTGGAGCCGGACAGTCACGACGCCCGCGCCGAGGTGGTCGGGGAGGCGGTAGTCGTTGTACCAGCGGTACCCGTTCTTGTCGGCGTTGCGATGGGTTCTAACCCTGGGCAGCGGGGTGAAGAGAAGCTCACCGTCGGCGGCGACTGTGCCGAGCCCGACTGCCCCACCACGAGCGTAGAGGTCCAGGTTGTGGGTACTGCCGTCAGCGGTGGCGATGGTCTTGGCTTCGACGAATACCAGCTTCTCGACGCGACGGTCCTGCTTGTTGCGGCGTGGTCCCTTCGGGTTGGCCTTGGCCGCGGCGACGCGGTTGATGGGCAGGAGACCCAGGTCGCGCAGGATGGTCTGATGGTGGATGCCGCGCAGGGCGGTGTCGTACACGATGCCCTGGGCTCCTGGGACGAGGGGAGCGGTGCGTTCGAGGCAACGGACCGCGGTAGAGGCCTCGCCGCCGTTGGTGTCGACGAACGCGACATCGAGGAGGACGCGACTATGCGCGTCGGGTCCACGGGTGGCGAGCAGCACGAATTTGGTGCCCCACGCGGTCTCTCCGGTTCCTTCGAAGTGCAGGCCGGCATCCGGTTCAGCGCGCAGCGCTCGGAGCTCACCGGTTGCTCGGTCGAGCCGGACTTCGCCGGGCCTGGCTCGGTAGAGGGGCGTGATGACCTTGCCGTCCCCGTACAGGAGGCGGTCGAGGTGGGGGTGGGTCCAGGAGCCACCGCCGGCGGGGTCGAGGAGCCCGAGCTCGACGGCTTGGCGGGCCGCGGCGGTGCGGTGGATCGCCCCGAGCTGGTCGAGGATGGCCGGGTCAGTGAGGTACCGGTTCCGAAGGTAGAGGTAGTGATGGCGTCGCATCGGCCGGCGCGGCAGGCGGACCCCAACCTCCTTCACGACGCGCCGTCGGATCCACCGCCACATTGTTGGATGCGCGAACTCTGCTTCGACCTGACGGGCCGACCCGAACACGCTGATCGCGGCCTCGAACGCGATGGCCATGAAGGCGGGGTAGTCCCTCGGGCGACCGCCCACGTGGCGGGGCGGTGTCGGCACGATCGAGGCCAGCTGGTGGATCTCAGGGTTCGCGAGGATTGCCTCGAGACGTTCGAGAGCGCTGACGCCCCGCCAGCGCTCAGCCATCGGGAGCGGCCCATTCCCAGCCGATGAAGCGCGCCGTTCGGTCCAAGCTCTGCATGCCAAGTCGCGCCGCAGCGAGATCGATTCGTCCGGTGTCGTCGAAGATCTTCCGGCCCGCCCACGCGGGCACCGAAGAAGCGCGCACGCCGGGCGCATCACCGAGCCCGGCGCGGGTGAGCGTCCTCGAGATGAGGCCGACGGCCGAGGACTGGGCAAGAGCCGAACCCGGCGTGCCGCTTCCCACAATTGGAGTGTGTGGTGCCGCATCGATCTCGGCGAGGCGCCGTGTGAGCTGGGTCACGCCCCAGTCCGTCAGCTGCCCCCAGCGAGCCGCTGTGCGGGGCGTGCCGTGGATCCAGACGCGACCATCCTGGACGTGCAGGTCGGACCTCCCGATCCACGGGAGCTCACCTGTTCTGGCTGTCGCCTCGCACAACGCCCAGGCCGCCGCGGGGCGGACCCCTGAGCCGATCACAACAGCACGACACAGTTCGATCTCGTCTTCTTCCAGGGCGCGGAACAAGCCCGGGCCGCGGGGCGGGAGGGCGAGGTCGATCGACGGATCGCCGACGGCGAGGCCGAGCTGACGGGCCGTGCGGAACAGCACCCGAACCGCCAACCGACGGAAATACTGCAACGAAGCCCCCGGCGCCAGGCCCTCTGCGGTTGGCGCCCGCAAATAGCCCTGGACCATCTCAGGAGTCACGCCGTCGAGGCTCCGAACCCCTTGTCCACGCTCGATGAACGCAGCGAACTGACCCATCAGGGCCTCAAGTCGCGCAATGGTCTGCTCGCTCAATGAATCCTCAGCGCGCAGCACCGTCACGACGACAGCGACAACCTCGCCCGGGGCGCGACCGCTCAGAGACGTAGCCTGGGGCACGTCGGGACCTCCTCAACAGGTTCTGGCCAGGCCCCGGGGTGTTTGCGCACCGCCGGGGCCAACTGTCTATTAGTTTAGACAGAGGATCGGTGTCACCGCAACTGCGTAACGTCTGATGGGTGACCCCCAGTGTCAGAACCGAGGATCTGATCGACGCTCACGAAGTTGCTGACCTTCTGGGATTGGCTCATCCGAACAGCGTCAGTACGTACCTCCATCGATACGCAGACATGCCGCGCCCGGTTATCGACCGCGGACGGGGCCGTACGCGGCTCTGGCTTCGAAGCGAGATCGAGCACTGGCAGGCGACACGGCGGAAGATGTCGCCACCATCGGGCACGTGAACCTGCGTGAAGTGTTGCGCATCGGGTTGGTGGGGTGCGTCAAGCAGAAGGCCAGCAGAGCGATGCCCGCGGCGGACCTCTATGAGTCGACGCTGTTCGAGGGCCGCCGAGCGTTCGTGAAGTTGTCCTGCGACCGGTGGTGGATCCTGTCAGCCGAACACGGGCTCGTGCATCCTGCCTCGGTTCTCGAGCCGTACGACCGGGCGCTCAAGGACATGGGACGCGCTGAGCGACGGGCCTGGAGCGAGCATGTCCTGCGGTCGCTCGACGACGCGGAGGGCGACCTCGATGGGGCGGTGGTCGAGATCCATGCTGGCGCCGAGTACCGCGACTTCGGCGTGACGGATGGGCTTCGCCGTCGTGGCTGCCAGGTTGAGGTGCCGACCGAAGGCATGCGGATCGGTCGTCAACTGCAGTTCTACGCGCAAGCGAGGCACCACGGAGATGGGTGATCGCCTTGCAGACCTGAACCGCTTCTATGAGGTGCTCGCGGCCATCGAGCACAACAGCGGCGGTCGGCGTCGGCTCGCCGAATGCAGTGGGAGAGTCGAGTGGCCGGGGCGTGGGGTGTACTTCTTCTTCGAGGATGGCGAGCTGCGCGAAGACGGTGCCACGCCTCGGGTCGTGCGAGTCGGCACACACGGGCTCCGGCCGTCCAAGAGCACACTGTGGGGACGGCTCTCACAACACCGGGGAACGCCCGGCGGCTCGCTGCCGGGTGGCGGAAACCATCGCGGGTCGATCTTTCGACTGCACGTCGGCACCGCGCTTCTGGCCGTCGGAGATTGGCCTGATGACATCCGCGCCACGTGGGGTCGGGGCCAGCGAGCTGACGCCCGCACGCGCGCAGCGGAGTACCCACTCGAACGGGCGGTCACCGACTACATCGGGCGAATGCCCTTCCTCTGGGTGAGCGTCGACGATCCGCCGAGCTCGGCGAGCGATCGCGGCGTGATCGAAGCCGGTGCCATAGCGCTCCTCAGCAACCTTGACCGGCCGACCGTGGATCCACCGTCGGCTGGGTGGCTGGGCAGCTCCGCTGACCGCAAGCTCATCCGTCGGTCGGGCCTGTGGAACGTCAACCATGTGCAAGATCCTTCGAGCGCAACCTTCCTTTCCGTTCTGGAGGGCCACGCCGGTCGCTGGTAACCCACGACCTGGGCCGCGTTGCCCATACTTCGGTCACGACGCAGCCGTACCATCGGGCGGGTCAGCTGGCGAGGGGGAACACACGGACGTGAGTGGGAACGCGGACAACGACGATCTCGATGTGCTGGCTGGCGGGGCCAAGCGCACCGGTCGCTCCGTGCGCGGGATCGCGCAGTGGGCCCACAACACCGGGTGCGGCACGAACAACGCCGCCTTCGCTGCACGAGTCGACCTCGACCAGCTGCTGAAGGGAACCCCGCTCGAAGCGGAGTACGGGCAGTCACGCTTCGCCATCGCACGCGGACAGCGCGTCGAGCGGATTGGACGCGACAACAACTACGAGAAGACCTTCGAGGTGCTCGACGAGGCCTTCGGCTACCCCGACGACGGCCGCATCGCTCTCGACATGCGTCGCGGCCACGGATTTGGGAACGACGCTCTCGACGCCCGGGCTGAGGCCACCAAGGTTGCGGTAGCGAAGATCGTTGCCGGCGCTAAGGACGCACCGAACATCATCGACGGAGCCGTGCTCAAGGCCGACATCGGCGGCTACCAGGCCCGCCTCGAAGCCGACACACTCGGCGCGCGCACGGGGCCAGAGTTCCACGTCGCCGAGTTCAAGTCGTGGGCCAAGGTCGATGGCCAGTTCGCGGATGCCGGGAAGGTGGGTGACGCCCTGCGCCAGATGGGCCTCTACTCGCTGCTCGTCGCCCAGCTCATCGAGGAAGTCGGCGGCGACCCCGACCTGATCCTCAGCGATGTCGGTCTGCTGGTCACGCCCCGAAACGTCGGGCTGCACCTGGTCGGTTCGAAACTGTCGCTCGGGCGTGCGCGGACTGTCGCTGAGACGACGCTCGCAGCCCTGCCTGATCCCGCGGCCCTTGTCGGCCATGTCGACCCGGACGCAACCTTCGGCGCGATCGCCGACCTCGCAGCCGCAGACGATGATCGCCTGGAGGCGCTCGAGCGAGTCACCGACGTGTACGGAATCGAGTACCGCCAGAGCTGCCTCTCGTCGTGCGGCTTGGCGCACTTCTGCCGCCACAAGGCCCGCGAGGTCGGCGCCCCCGACCTGTGTGGCAGCAACGTCGTGCGCATGCTCCCCGGCGTCTCGAGCCTCCAGCGAGCGCACGCCTTGGCAGACGGAGTCACCCCCACCGATGAGGAGCGCGCCACAGGAGTGGCCGAGGTGCTGCTGGATACCAACTCGCTCTACAAGACCGCCATCGCGCAGCACGAGGGCACCGGGCCGTGAGCCACCTCGACGTGCTCCTCGCTGCTGCCGCCGCCGACACCCGCCAAGCTCAGCTCCGGCGGGTCGTCCGTCAACGCCGCATCGCCGACGACCCAATCGTGCTCGTCCCCTTCCAGCCCGGCGGCGAGGCTCACACCCTGGCCGCGCTCGGATGGGGCGACGACCCGAACGACCTCCACCAGCTCGTGATCGCGCAGCCCCTCAACCGGACCCAGCTCTTCCAAGGGCTCGAACCGTTCATCGAGTGGTTCACGCCCCGATTCGAAGCGGCCTGGGACCAGGCCGAATGGGACGACGAGACGGGTCGGTTCTTGGTCGATCCGACCCTGCTCCCGCAGGTGCTCACCGCCAATCCAGCCTCCATCGCGGCCCTCGGTCGGATGGGTCGGCGCCTCTCCTACCTTCCGACTGAGACGTCGGATGATCCGGACGCCCCCGACCCGGTTCCTGCGGAGCTCGTGCGATTCGGCCGGTCACTGCGATGGCTCGCGGGACAGGCGACCGCGAGCGGTCAGAGTCTCATCCTCGACCTCGTGACCCTGAGCCAGTTCCACTGGGTGACGGTGCAGTCGATCGGCGAGCGAGCCCACCTTGGCGCGCTCGACGCATGGATCGACCCTCCGGCCGGCATCGACCCGGACGACGCGGCGGACCTCGCGGAACGCCTCTCGATCGGGCCGTACGCCGTGCCCAGCCAAGAGCACGCCATCGCCGACACGATCACCGCCATCGGTGAAACGGAGCGCGCCGGCGAGCCGACGGACGAGCTCGCACAGCAGCTTCATGACTTGTGGCGTGCGCGCATCGAACCAGTCTGGGAGCGGTGCTGGCGCTCGATCGATCGACTTCGCTCGCTCGAGGCGGACACCGTCTATCTCCCGAGCCGCGTCCAACACGACGCAGACTCCTACGGCCGCCAGTTGCTCTGGCTCGACGGCGAGACCGGTGGGCGCGCCCGCACCCGCGATACGCCCCGCCAGGCAATCTGGGCCAAGAAGATGGCGGAGTACAGCCAGGGTGTGCTCGAGGCCCAGGAGACGGTGACGGATCCCCTCGCGATGGTCGACGAGATCCTGGTCGGCAGAGCGATCACCGGACGCGTGGTCGGGGTCGATCTCGACCATAAGGAGCTTCGGCCCGGCAACAAGAACGCCACCAGCGTCCCCGTGGTAACCCTTCAGTGCGGCCGGCGTTGCCTCGTCCCGATTGGGCGCAAGCTCTGGTGGACCGAAGACTGCGGCCGCGTGTGCGCGGTCCTGACAGCTGTGGAGCACGACGAGGACGCCAGTGCGCTCGTGACACTCAAGCTCGACAAGGGCATCAGAGACGGCGGCGACCGGCTCGCCGCTCTCGCCGCGGTCGGGGGCACCGCCTGCTTCTCGACCTACACGACGACCCAGTTCTTCCCTTCCAAGCTGCCACCGGGCGACCCCTTCACCCACACCGAGCCGACCCTGATTGTCGAGCATCTCGAGGACGCCGGGGAGGTGGCGTGAGCAAGCGCTTCTACGACGCCGTGGTCGCTGACGCCGCCGACGCAGTGATCGCCGCGGCGATCCACGACCTGCTGCGCGGTGAGCCGTCGATCATGATCGGTGAGTCCAAGCACCACGTCGTGGTGGTGGCGGCGCCGGCAGGTGCGGGCAAGTCGTACTTCTGCGGCACCGTGGTCGAGGAGCTGTGCGCCGCCCACCCCAGAGTTGGTGCTCTTGCGCTCGTGTGCTCGCCCACTAACGATCAGGCCTGGGACCTTGCCGCCAACCTGGCCCGCCGGCTCCCGCACGAGCGCATCGCCCTCATGCCGGCCAGCTCCAAGACGCCACCAGAGGCGCTCACGACTCTGCCCAACGTCGAGGTCGTCAAGGCCGAGGACGCCGCTGGGGAACGCATCGTGGTCGCCACCTTGGACAAGACGGCTGACGCGCATGGCCGGGGTTCGCTGACCGCCCACTTCAAGTACCTGTTGATGGACGAGGCCTACCAGGGCTCCTCGGCCCAGTACTACTGCGTCGCTGCTCTGGCGGACCGCCACCTGCTGGTCGGAGACCCCGGTCAGATCATGCCCTTCACCACCATGCCGGACCCTGATCGCTGGCGTGGCCTGCTGGAAGATCCGGTCTCGTCTGCTGTCACGGTGTTGCTTCGCCACCATCCGAGGGTTCCCTACCGTCTGCCGATCACGCGTCGGTTGCCGCCGTCGGCCGTGCCGGTTTGCGCGTCCTTCTACCCGGACCATCGTTTCGGCGCGTGGGTGACGGAATCGGCTCGGCGCCTCGAGTTGGCCGCCGGTCACAAGCGGGGACACCGGGCCGTGATCGACCAGGTGGCAGACCTCGCGGCATCCACGGGCTGGGCATGGGTCCGGCTCCCTGAGCGCGCCGTCCTGTCGGCAGATCCTGACAGCATCCAGGTCATTGCCGACGTGGTCACCGGCCTGCTCGATCGGTCTCCGAACGTGTCCTGCGAGCGGGTGCCGAAGGCTGGGCCGTTGCAGCACGACCGCATCGCGATCTCGGTGTCGCACAACGACCAGAAGGACCTGCTGCGCGTCCACTTCGATGATCTCGGCCTTGCTGACGTCCGTATCGACACGGCGAACAAGCTGCAGGGCCTCGAGTTCGACCTCACCGTCGCTTGGCACCCACTTGCGGGGCTGAGCGAGACCGACCGCTTCCACCTCGAGCCCGGTCGCATGTGCGTGATGACCACGCGTCATCGCCACGCCTGCATCGTGGTGGGGCGCAAGTCAGACGCCGACCTGCTCGACGGTGTGCCACCGGCGGCGGATGCATGGGGCGATGGTGAGATGGACCCCGAAGTCGAAGGCTGGTTCGCACATCGAGCCACCTTCGATCAGCTCGAGCGGGTCGCGGTGGACATCGTTTGAGCACCCCGCAACAAGAGGAGCCGCTCGGCTGGCTTGGCTCGGTGCGCGCCGCCGGGCTTGCCGGGGGCCGGGCGTCGACCCTTGAGCTCACGAGGTGCCTCGAGCTGATTCGTCGTGACCTTCGGGGGGCGAAGCGCCGTCGGGCCGTAAACGCGCGTGCGATCGATCTCCTCCACGACCTCGCCGAACGGACGACAACTGATGTACCGCCGTTGCCCGGCGACATCGAGATGGCGCTCACGCTCCTGGTCGTGGGGCGGTCGTGGGGCGTTGATGTCCTCGCGGAGGCCGTCACTCGGCTGTCTCTCTTTGCGTCGCCGCCGTCGCAGATGCGTGAGGTGGCGAACTGGCTCGGGGGCGATCATGGAGCTGACCTGGAAGCTTGCGCGGTGGCGGAGCAAGGACTTCCGCAGCTCGCACTGGTCGACCTGGAACTCCGCGGCGGCGCGACGATCGTTGAGGCGGCTGTCCTCCGCATGCGGGGCGAGCGCGTGCAGGCCCGCGTCTCGATGGCCGACGACGGCGTCGACCTCAACGTGGTCGGAGCCTGGTTGGTCAATGCTGTGGTCGTCGCCCACAACGGCGATGCGTTCGACTTCCCCGTGCTCGAGCGAGCTGGCGTCCCTGTCCCTGCGCAGCGGATTGACACCCTCCGGTGGTCGTGGCTCGCCTTCCCTGATGCGCCCCGCCACTCGCTCGCAGACGTGTGCGAGCTCACCCACTCATCCGCACAGGTGGAGCGACACACAGCTGCCGGCGATGTTGATCTCCTCCGGTCCGCTCTGTCGGCCATAACTGGCGCGGTCGGGACGCTCCCGGAGCTGACTCGGGCCGCGCTGCTGGTAGCACTCGATAGTCACGTCGATGCTGACGTTCTGACCTGGTTGCTCGGTTCGCCGGGTGTGAGTCCAGTACCGACGTGGACGTCCGAATGGCAGGCCGCATCACCCAAGGCGAGGCCATCGACCCAGCGGTACGTGCAGGTCGCTGACCTCGCCCTCTGGCGCGTCGCTGATGAGACCTCACTTGTGGCGGCAGCGGACGTGCGAGGTGTTCCCGGTGAGATCCCGGGCCGGTGGGCGGCAGGTTCCCGACTCATCGATGAGGCCGCGCTGTTGACCGATCTCTCGGGGGGAAGTTGGCCTGCAGCGGTTGCGTGGCGCGTGTGCGAGACCGGCACGGGGATGCTGGCCTACTGGCCGCCGTCTGCGGGACACCTGATCAAGACCATCCCGACGCGCCCCTCGGGTGCTTACGAGACCGCCAATGGCCCGTGGCTTACCGATGCGGAGAGCCTCCTCGAGGAGGCACCAGACCGTCCGCTGGTGCTGTACGACGCGGTTGGTCTGCTCCTGGGCGGGGCCCACGACCGCTTCGATCCGGCCTTGTGTGACGTCGAAGTGACGGCTGTCGTTGAGCATGCAGGCCCTCGCCGAGCCGAGATGTCCGCCTTCTGGGCGGGCTTGCTCGGTCATCCCGTCTCGATCGCCGGCACGCCTCGGCCGGTCGTGGCCTCCGTCACCTTCGTGGAGGGCGTTCCGGGAACGGCTCGAGCACACATTGCAGCGAGTCGCACCGCAGCGGTTGCGGCGACCCGCGCGGAGGCCACTTCGACCGTGCTCGTCACGTCCGCAGATCGGGCTCGCCTGATCACCGATGTCCTGAAGCGGCCCTGGCGTGAGCGTGTTGGCACGAGCCTGCTGCGTCCACCGGCGTGGCCCACAGTGGGCGAGACCGCACGACGGATGCGCGAGCGCCCTCACCTGGCCGTCGCGACGCTGGGAACGGCGGCGCAGATCGCCGGCGACGGCGTGGAGCTCGTGCTTGATCGGGTCGGCGTGCCATCGCTCGTGAACCCGTTGGTGGAGCGGCTTCTCGACGACGCGAGCGATCCCTTTGGCGAGGTGATCGAGCCAGCTGCCGCGCTTCGGTTCCTCTCGATCCTCACCAGGGCACGGGGCCACGTGTGGATCTGTGATCCGACGGGGGATTCTCCGCTGCTCAGGGCCGCACTTGCCTCGACGAGTGGGATTGGCCGTCAGCCCATCGAACCCCTCGAGTCGACGCCCATCGGCAAGTTCGTAGCCGAGTTGCTCCTGTCCGTCGCTCCCGATGACGGTGGCAACCCCCTAGACCACCTCGACTGGGCTGTCGAACGAGTCCTGGGTCCAGAAGGGGTGCTCCATCCCGAACAGGCCAGCGTCATCCACTCACTTCTGGAAGAGCACGACACCCTGGCGGTCTTCCGCACCGGCTTCGGCAAGTCGCTGTGCTACCAGGCGCCGGGTCTCGCGCTCGCAGCTGCGGGTCGGGGGAGTGCCCTTATCGTTTCCCCCCTGATCGCACTCCAGCGTGACCAGGTGCGTTCGCTCCATCGCCGAAGGGTGTGGGAAGCGACCGCGCTCAACAGCGCACTCGACCCGCTCACCCGTGGGGCAACGCTCCGCGGCATTTCGGCGGGCTTCTACCGCCTCATCTATGGCGCACCGGAGGGGCTTGAGTCCCCCGGCCTGCGAGCCGCAATTGGAACGTCAGGCCTCTCGATGGTGGCGGTCGACGAGGCGCATTGCATCACCGAGATGGGTCATGACTTCCGCCCCTCGTATCGGACGATCCCGGCTTCGATCCGCCGGCTGATGGGGGTTGCCGAGGGCATCCCGTTGGAGGCGGTGGCGGGCCGACCTCTGGTGATGGCGTTGACGGGCACAGCAAGCCCCCAGACCCGAGATGACATCGTGGAGCAACTCGACGTGCCCTTTCGGGTGCACGTGGACTCAGCGTTTGTCCGTCCGGAGCTTCGCTTCGCCGTGCGCCTCATCGACGAGCACGTCGCGCCGATGTCAACCGAGGCTGCCCCGATCCAGGACCGCCATCCAGCTCGGTGGGCGGCTCTTGTCGAGGTCCTGGCTGGGACTCACCTTCCTGGGATCATCTATGTCCCCACCCAGGCTGATACCCACGACCTCGCGCACGCCCTGAGGGGTCAGCTGGGGTTCCCTGTCGAGGCCTATAACGCGGGACTGGAGGCGGCCGACCGCGCCCGGGTCGAGGCGATGTTCCTCGACGGCGAGGTGCAGCTCATCGTTGCTACCAACGCGTTCGGGATGGGCATCGACAAGGACGACATTCGGCTCGTTGTCCACTGGCGCATGCCCGGCAGCCCCGAGTCTCTGTATCAAGAGGCAGGTCGCGCTGGACGGGGTGCTGACGGATGGGTCGCCGACTGCGTCGTCCTCTACTCACCGGATGACCTGAACACAGCGGCACGCATCCGATCCCGCGGCATCCCGTCGGCGGGCGAGCTGACAAGCCTTTGGGCCACCCTCGAGGAGCACAACCAGCTCCAGGGATCGAGCGAGCGCGCGATCGTCACCGAGCACGACCTGCAGGTGCAGGCGGGGTTGCGGCCGTCTGTCGACGTGAATGTGGCGCTTGCTCACCTGGCTCGCGTTGGGCTCATCAAGCAGGTGGAACGTCGCCCGGCATCGGTGACCTGTCATCGAACGCAGAAGCCAGAGTCGCCTGACCTTCCTGCCGTTGAGCGTCGGCTGCTTCAGCTACTGCCGGTCGACGGACGGTCGATCCCCATCGTGACTGGCGCCGTTGCCGAGCAGGCGGCGATCGTCGGTGAGGCCGTCAGCAGCGGGGAGGTCTGGGCCGCGCTTCGACACCTCGAGAGGGTCGGCGCGATTGTCCTCGATCCCCCGGGGATCAGCGTCAGAGCGCTGTCGGCCGACCCTGCTGCGGTCGTGGCGTCGGGTTGGGCCGACATGAGGGTCGTCGAAAGCGCCATCCGAAAGGGAACGCAGTCCACCGAGTGGTACGGCCCAACTCCGAAGGACACCGGCCTGGCCGCAGACCGGATCATCCGAGCCGTTGAGGTGATGGCAGCCCTGGGGTGCGTGCGGGTCGCGGGAAAGGCCAACGATGGCGCGCTGCCGCGGCTGCGAAAGACCAATGTCTCGATGACAACGCTCAAGCCGATTGCCAGGGTGGCGGATGCAGTGGTCCGGGCCGCCACAGAGTCCAGCGACAACCTTGCCGATCTCGCCGCGCTGGCCGACGAGTGCGGTGTCGGCGTTGCGGTTGTGCGGGACGTGCTGGTGTCTGGCCACCTCTTCAACGCCATCAGTCTCGACCAGCGCCGGTGGGAAGATCCTGACAGCCCGCACCTTTGTCAGGTGATCGACCTTCAGACTGACTTGGACCCAGCCGAGGCGATCGCTGCAGCCACGGCGGCGGCCCGAGTTCGAGGTCATGGGGACGAGCTCCGTCGGCGCGCGCTCCACACGTACGCCACCCTCCCGATCGAGGACCCGACCGACCCCGAGGCGGGGCTGATCTACCAGCAGTTCCTCGAGCGGTACTTCACCGACCCGATGTTCCTCGCCGATCTGGAGGCCCGCGATGCCGACGCACTGCTCGAGGACCTAGATGTGGAGCAGCGCGCTGGCGTTGAGGCTGGCATTGGCGCCGTAGGCCTCCGCGCCGGCGCTGGGACGGGCAAGACGAGAACGCTGACTCGACGCATCGCCTACCGGGCGGCCACGGGTGCTGTGGTGCCGTCAGAGGTGGTGGCGGTCTGTTTCGGAAAGGATGCGGCCGGGGAGATGGTCACCCGCCTGGCCGCTCTGGGCGTGACCGGGGCTCGAGTCAAGAACCTGAATGCGTTCGGCTGGCAGATCGTCCGGGACTACTGGCCCCGACTCGGACGGCCAGGCGTCCCTGAGGTTGAGTCCAACTCGCTGCCTCGGCTCCGGGCTGTGCTCGAGCAGTTGGGCATCACTGGCAATCCCGTTGGGGTTGCAAAGGGGATCGCCTTGGCAAAGGCGCGGCTCGAGGAGGCTGATGGAACGATCTCTGTCGCATCCCTTGAGCTGGCCGGGCTTACCGCTGAGGACTTCAGGCGCGTTTACCAAGGCTACGAAGCGGGTCTCATCGGCGACGAAGTAGTCGACTTCCAGGATCAGATCCTCCTAGCGGTTCGTCTGCTCGGAGACGACACGGTGGGGGATCACCTGCGGAGCTCGATCGCTGAGGTCTATGTCGACGAAGCGCAGGACCTGTCGCCCGCGCAGTGGGCACTCGTTTCCGGGATCTCGAAGGACAAGACCTTGACGGTGGTGGGCGATCCTCGTCAGGCCATCTTTGAGTGGAACGGCGCGTCACCGGAGCTCTTCAACGCCTTCCTCACTCGACCCGGCACCTACGTCGTCGATCTGACCCGCAACTACCGCTCCCTACCGGGCCTCCTCGAACTTCCTAACCAGCTCATGGCCCAGTACCCGTCGCTCATGGCGATGGCCGACGGTGACGCCGAGACCATCACCACCTCGGTCGACGATCACGATGCGGCGGTGCTCGCAACCGTGAGGGCCTGGCTGGATGATGGGGTCCCGGACGACGAGATAGCCGTGCTTGCGTTTGCCAATGCCAGTGTCGACCGTTTGGCGCGAGTGCTCCGAGACGGCGAGATCACGGTGCGTGAGCTCGGCGTGCAACCGCTGCCCCACACGCTCGCCTTTCGCATCGCCAAGCCTCTGATCGACGATGAGTACGAGGTCGACGGGGACGAGGGTGTGGAAGCGCTGATGGGGCGGCTTGCAGACAGGGAAGATGTGATCAACCCGATCCTCGCTGGCGCACCGTCGACTGTTGGCGACTCCACGCCCTGGGACGACTGGCACCGGCTCACCGCTGAGCTCATTGATCGGGAGCGGAACGGCGAGGCGGATCCGAGACGAAGCATGCAGGCCATCGCCCGTGACGGCGCCCGCAGGTCCGAATCGGGAGTGGTCGTGACGACCATCACCAAGTCGAAGGGTCTCGAGTGGGACGCCGTGGTGTTGGCCGATGCTTCCCGTAAGTCGTTCCGGGGCTCCGATGCAGACCGGCGACTGCTCTACGTCGGTCTCACCCGAGCAAGGTTCCGGCGTCTCGTCATTGCAGCGAACGACGACGGCGGCCTGCCTCCGATGATTGTCACGGCACGGACGTAAGGTCATCGTTGATGGGGGAGCAAGCGACGCTGGACAATCCGATTCTCAACTCCCCGTACGACGCGCCCGGGGCGCACTTCGTGCTGGGCCAGCGCGGGCCCACCGGCGAGATCAAGGAGGGTCGGCGCCCGAGCGAGTCCTTCGTGGCCGTCCCGTCGGGCAAGAAGATCAAGAAGGGCCAGGCCGAAGAGACGGCCGAGCAGCAGGCCATCGACTTCGACATCACCGGTGAGCGCCGTGAGGTCAACACGCTCATCAACGACATTCGCCGCCAGGTCGAGACGTGGCGAGCCCGTGGCTACAACGGCGTCACCCCTGTCACCCGCAAGCTGCTCCTGCACTGGGCCGACCCCACCCGGGAGGACCGGGTGCTGTTCTGCCAGCGGGAGGCGGCCGAGACGGCCATCTACCTGGCCGAGGTGGCGGGCCGCCACGGTGAGCCCGACTTCCGCACCCGCCTCGAGCCCCACAACCTCGAGCACAACGCCGGCATGCCGCGCATCGCCATCAAGATGGCAACGGGGAGCGGCAAGACGATCGTGATGGCGATGCTCATCGCGTGGCAGACCGCCAACAAGGTCTACAGCCCCCGTGATGCCCGTTTCGCCAACCGGTTCCTCGTCGTCACCCCCGGCATCACGATCCGCGATCGCCTGCGCGTGCTCCAGCCCGCCGATCAGGGCAACTACTACCGCGAGCGCGATCTCGTGCCCCCGGATCTCTGGCAGACACTCAACGACGCCACCATCGTCATCACGAACTACCACGCCTTCCTACCCAGGGTCGCCAAGGAGCTCAAGGGTGTGTCGGCCAACACCCGCAAGCTGCTCAACGCCGGCAAGAAGAACGACCCCTTCATCGAGACCGACGACCAGATCGTTGACCGCGTGCTGCGCGACCTCATGGGCCGCGGCAAGGGCGAGATCGTCGTGCTGAACGACGAGGCGCACCACTGCTACCAAGACAAGCCGCTCGGCGCGGCGGACAAGCTCGACGCCGAGGCTAAGGAGCGCAACGAAGGCGCTCGCGTGTGGTTCCGCGGCCTTCGAGCAGTACAGAAGCGGGTGGGCACCAAGGCCATCTACGACCTGTCCGCCACGCCCTTCTACCTGGGAGGCTCTGGCTACCAGGAGGGCTACATCTTCCCGTGGGCGGTGAGCGACTTCTCGCTCATGGACGCCATCGAATCGGGCATCGTGAAGATCCCGCGGGTGCCGGTGGACGACGACGTAGCCGAGGCCGCCTACGCCTCCTACCTGCACCTGTGGGACCACGTGGGCACCGAGCTCCCCAAGACCAAGGGCAAGAAGGCCGCCGCAGACTCCGAGTGGATCCCCCCGGTGGTGCTCCAAGGCGCGCTCGAGAGCCTCTACAACAGCTACGAGCGCCGCTTCACCACCTGGCAACGGGAGCTCGAAGCCGTTGGCGAGCCCCCGCCCGTGTTCATCGTGGTGTGCCCCAACACGATCGTGTCGAAGCTTGTCTACGACTGGATCGGCGGCCAGGTCGTGGAGCAGCCCAACGGCGACGAGGTGCTTCGGCCTGGCGGCCTGAAGCTGCTCTCCAACGTGGGCGACGACGGCCAGTGGATCAAGCGCTCGCGAACGATCCTGGTCGACTCCGCCCAGCTCGAATCTGGCGAGGCCATGAAGGACGACTTCAAGAAGGCTGCCGCCCACGAGATCGAGGTGTTCAAGAACGAGTACCGCCTCCGCAACCCCGGCGCCGATGTCGACAAGCTCACCGACGAGGACCTCCTCCGCGAGGTGATGAACACGGTCGGCAAGCGGGGTCGCCTCGGCGAGCACGTGCGCTGCGTGGTGTCGGTGTCGATGCTCACCGAGGGGTGGGACGCCAACACCGTCACCCACATCCTTGGCATCCGTCGCTTCGGCAGTCAGCTCCTCTGCGAGCAGGTGGTAGGTCGCGGCCTGCGCCGCCGCAGCTACGTGGCCGACGCCGACGACCGCTTCCAGCCCGAGTACGCCGAGGTCTACGGCGTGCCCTTCGCCTTCATGCCTACTGCCCGACCCAAGATCGACCCGCCGCTCCCACGGCCGGGTCAGGAGGTGCGGGCCCTCGACGATCGTTACGACCTGCGCATCACCTTCCCCAAGGTCGATGGCTACCGCGTCGAGATGCCTGACGAGCCCGTGGCCTTCGACCACGAGCACGCCACCGCGCTCCACGTCGACCGGGAGATGCTGGCCACCTGGACGCAGACGGCCGGCATGATCGGCGCTGTCGATGAGCAGGAGCTCATACGGGTGAAGGACGCTCGGCCCCAGCAGGTGGCCTATGGAGTGGCGGCCGATGTGCTCCGCCGCAAGATGGCGGCGCACGACGGCGTCACGAAGCCGTGGCTGTTCCCGGCCATCGTCGACGTCACCCGCCAGTGGCTCGACACCAAGGTCACGTTCGCCCCCGACACCCCGCTCGGGGCGCTGTTGCTCACGCAGTTCAGCGCCCAAGCGGCCGAGGCGGTGTTCGACGCCGTGGCCCGCTACCCCGATGCGCGCACCGACATCCTCCTGCCGATCCTGCGCCGCTTCGACGGCGAGGGCTCAACCGACACCGTGCACTTCGTCACTCGCAAGGCGGCTGTGCCGGCCACCAAGAGCCACGTGAGCCACGTGGTGCTCGACGGCGTGAAGGGAAACACCTGGGAGGAGACGATCGCTGGGCTCCTCGAGGTCAATGAGCAGGTGGCCGCGTACGTGAAGAACGACCACCTCGACTTCGAGATCCCCTACACGCACAAGGGTCGCTCGCATCGGTACGTGCCCGACTTCCTGGTCCGCCTCGTGCAGGAGGATCCCGGTGGCGTGGTTCGCACCCTCATCATCGAGGTGTCGGGCGGCCAGAAGAGCCCTGGCCCCACCAAGGCCAAGGCCACCACGGCCCGCGACCACTGGTGCACCGCAGTCAACAACGACGCTCGCTTCGGCCGCTGGGGCTACGTCGAGATCGACACGATGCTCAACGCGGAGCCCCGCCTCAACGAAGCCATCGCGGCCCTGTATGCCGACCAGCCCATCATCGGCGATCCCGTCGCCTGAGGAGTAGGTAATGCCACCCCGCAAGAAGACCCCCGCAGGCCCCACCCCGGTCGACGCCATCACCCACGGCGACAAGCGCACCAATATCCCCACCGCAGACGCCCACGAATACATCACGCCCCGCATCGAGAAGCCGGTGACGGTCACCTACCCGCGCGACCTGCACTCGCCGATGCTCGTGTGGCAGGGCAAGGAAGCCCTCGACGAGAGCGACCTCGAAGCCGACGCGCCACCCGTCTACATCCAGGAGAAGATTGACCCCCGGGTTCTCGTCGAACACCTCCGGATGACCGCCAAGGCCGGCGAGCAGGAACCCGAGCTCACCCTGTTCGAAAGGTTCGACGGTCTCCAGGGCCTCGACCTCGTCGAGTTCTACGAGCACGAAGCCAACTGGTCCAACCGGATGATCCTCGGCGACAGCCTCCAGGTCATGGCCAGCCTCGACAGCCGTGAACGGCTCCGGGGCAAGGTCCAGATGATCTACCTAGACCCGCCGTACGGCATCAAGTTCGGATCGAACTGGCAGGTCAGCGCCCGCAAGCGAGACGTCAAGGACGGCAAGCTCGAAGACGTCGCCCGCGAGGTCGAGCAGATCAAGGCGTTCCGCGACACGTGGGAGCTGGGCATCAACAGCTATCTCACCTACTTGCGAGATCGGCTATTGGTAGCTCGGGAGCTCCTCACGGACAGCGGCAGCATCTTCGTCCAGATTGGCGACGAGAACGTTCACCTCGTGCGCGCTCTGCTGGACGAGGTGTTCGGGGCCGAGAACTTCGTCAACCAGATCACGTTCAAGAAGACCAGCGGCGCGTCAAGCAACGAACTAGCAGGCGTCACGGATTACCTGCTCTGGTACAGCCGGGACCGCCAGACGATGAAGTATCGGCCCCTCCTCTTTCGCAAGGAGGTCGGAGGACAAGGGGGCGGTCAGTACACATGGGTGGAGTGCCCCGATGGGAGCCGCCGACGAGCGACGGCAACCGAGATAGCGGAAGCGCCGACCGAACTCCGGTTCTTTCGGGGGGACCAATTGACGAGTCAGCGGCCCGCCCAGGGCGCTGACGTCAAATCGTTCGAGTTCGAGGGCCGCGAGTTTCGCCCGGGCGCCGGCACGTTCAAGACGGACCTGCGCGGGCTCACCCAGCTCAGAGCCGCGCGGCGCCTGCTTGCCCAAGGGAACACCTTGTCGTACGTGCGGTTCCTCGACGACTTCCCGGCGCTTCCGATGAGCAACATGTGGGACGACACCGTTCGGTCTGGTTTCGCGGACCCGAACGTCTACGTGGTCCAGACGTTCACCCGGGTCATCGAGCGCTGCATGCTCATGTGCAGCGATCCCGGCGATCTTGTGCTCGACCCCACGTGTGGCTCGGGCACGGCGGCCTTCGTCGCCGAGCAATGGGGGCGACGGTGGATCACGATCGACACTTCCCGCGTGGCCCTAGCGCTTGCGCGCCAGCGGCTGATGGGCGCTCGCTTTCCGTACTACCTGTTGGCCGACTCGACAGACGGTCGGGACAAGGAGTCGGAGCTGTCGGCCACGCCGCTTCCGCCGGCCACGCCGACCAATGACATCCGGCACGGGTTCGTGTACGAGCGGGTACAGCACATCACGCTGAAGTCGATCGCCAACAACCCTGACATCAAGGAGGGGATGAGCCGGGAGGAGGTTGACGCCGCCATCAAGCGGCACGCCGACTTCGAGCTGCTCTACGACAAGCCCTACGAGGACAAGAAGAAGGTGCGGGTGACCGGGCCGTTCACCGTCGAGAGCCTGTCGCCGCATCGGAGCCTCTCGTTTGCCCCGACCTCGGAGCCCGCGGCCGAACGGGCCGCCGCCGTCGACCCCGACGCCCCCACCTTCGAGCAGACCGTGCTCGAGAACCTGCGGGTCGCGGGGGTGCAGAACGGTCGGAAGGCGGAACGGCTCACCTTCGACCTCGTCGACACCTACGCGGGCACCCACATCCAGGCCGTCGGCGTCCGCGAGGAGGCGCCCTATGGGGCGCCCAAGCGGGTCGGTCTGTCGATCGGCCCGCAGTACGGGACGGTGTCGGCGTCGTTTGTGAAGGACGCGGCCCGTGAGGCGAGCAAGGACATGGAGCTCGACCTGCTGTGCATCCTGGCCTTCGCGTTCGAACCGCAGGTGCTCGGCTCGAACGACGACTTCGTGGCGTCCGACGAGGGCTTCGACGTGGCTGCCGAGCGATCGCTCGGACGCATCCCCGTGCTGCTCGTCCGCATGAACGCCGACCTCCTAATGGGGGAGGACCTCAAGAAGACCGGTGCCGGCAACCTCTTTACGGTGTTCGGCGAACCCGACATCGACCTGCGCGAGGAGGGCGACGAGCTGGTGGTGCAGCTCAACGGCGTCGACGTGTACGACCCCACCACCGGCGAGGTGCGCAGCGACACCACCGATCAGGTGGCGCTGTGGATGATCGACACCGACTACGACGGCGAGAGCTTCTTCGTCCGCCACTGCTACTTCACCGGCGGCCAAGACCCCTATAAGCGCCTCAAGTCCGCCCTGAAGGCCGACATCGACGAAGACGCCTGGGCCACCCTCTACCAGACCACCTCCCGCCCGTTCCCCAAGCCCAGCACTGGCAAGATCGCCGTCAAGGTCATCAACGACTACGGCGACGAAGTAGTGAAGGTCTTCGAGGTGTAGCGCTATGCCGGGGATGAAGTGGGACCGAGAGGCTCGCAACAAGCCACTGCGAGACAGCTACGACTATTCGGCATCGATCGACGCTCAAGAACGGGGGATCGTCTTCGGTAATGCTCAAGCCGAAGCTTTCGACCGCCTGCGTGACCGGCGCGAAAAGGGGGTGAAGCCAGCCAAGCGGCCCGCGAAGCCCGTTCCCCAGACTCGTGCTACGCGCAACACGGCACGCAAAGTGAGCAAGGAGCAGCTCGCCCAGCGCGTCGCCAAACAGATGGGGATCTCGGTCGAGGAGCTCAGGCGGCTGCGAAAGCACCAGGAGAACCAGTCAGTTATGACCGCGGAGGCGGCGCGGCGGGGGATCACCCTCAAGGAACTTCGCCAGCTGATGTCGGGCACGCCGTCAGCCAAGCCGGCTACACGACCAGCGGTGAAGGCGAAGCCCCCGCAGACCTCGGAGACCCGACAGCCAGACCCCCCTGCTGCTCCGGGGGCAGCCGTCAAGCGGATCGCTTCCGCTGGTCGGGACCTCGTCGTGTCGCGGACCAAACGTCGGTCGACCTAGACATGGCTTGGCGCCGTAAGTCTCACGGCGAGGGCATGGAGCTCGTGCTTTGCGCCAGTGTCGATGGTCTGATGGCGGAAGGTCCGCCTGGCGCGGTCGAGCGGTTGGCCCAGACGTTGAGCGGTGTCCCCGATTTGCGGCTTCGGCGTTCCGACGCTGACGCGATCGGGATGACGGGGTCTGCTGTCGCCATGGTCCGGGCACATCGCGAGTACGTCCAGTTCTCAGCACAGAGCCTCGAGCGACCTCGCGAATTCGTGGCAGCTCCTGGAAGCGACGGCTTCTACAAAATGCTCGTCCGTGACCGCAAGGTCAGACGCGTCGCGGATCAGGCCTTCTCCCAGGCCGCTCGAGTGGTACGGCGATCCAAGGAGGAGCCGCAGGCCTCGCCACCCGGAGACAACAACGTGGGTCCCGATGGCGCGGCCGGGACATGACGGCGCCCCCCAACAACGTGCTCACCCTCGTGCAGCTGCTGCAGGACGGGCCGCTCGCCATTGAGGCAGCACGTAGCAAGCTGGCCGCGGCAGGCGTGCGGATGACGGTGGAGCTCCTGGTCAAGCTTCCCGACAGGTATCCGTCGCTTATTGGGGTCGACAAGCGCGGGCGCCTGACGTTGCCCGCGCTTGCGGCTCAGTCGCGCGTTCGGAAGGCCGACGTCGACGTTGCGCCCAGGTGGTGGGCGCAGCGGCCTGCGGTGACGCCCTTCGACCTCGGGCGCGTGTGGGTCATCGACATCGAGACGACCGGACTCGATCCGAATGAGAACGAGGTTTGGCAGATCGCTGCCGTTCGATTGAGCGATCAGGAGACCCATCTCTGGGAAGTGGAGTGCGACGGTCGCCCCATGGTCGAAGGTGGGCGCACCCCGATCGCGCTGGCCGACGCTCTCGTTGCGCTCGACGGTGTCATGTCCGGAGCCGACGCAGTGGCGGGGCATCGAGTGGGCCAGTTTGACGTCCCATTCCTCGAGAAGGCCGCAGCGCGCGCTGGCGTCGTGTGGAAGACCGACTTACCGGTGCTCGACCTCTACGACTTGTCGCTCCTTGTGGACCCCTGCGCACCGAGTCGCTCGCTGACCGATCTGTCGGATCAGTTCGGGGTCACGCTCACCCGGGCACACCAGGCCGATCACGACGCTACGGCGACTGCACAAGTGATGCTTCGCATGCTCGATCGCGTCGATGCCGACGACGAGTCGTGGCGCCTTGCGGTTGCCTGCCTCGCGAAGGGCGGTCACCCGCTTGCTGCCTTGCTGCCCCCCGTGCCGGACCCGTCCGCAGATCTGGCTGAGGTGCTGCAACCCGTCCCTGACCCACTGAGCCGGCCGGGGGACGGCGACCGCTACCCGTCGGCGATGGCGGCACTGCGAGCCCAGTTCGAGGTGCTGAAGGCCTCACGCGAGGGGTATGTCGAGCGCACGTCCCAACGCGAAATGGCGCAGGCGGTGGCCGAGACCCTCGATGGCAACGGCCGGCTCGCCGTCGAAGCACCAACGGGAACGGGCAAGTCGCTGGCTTATCTCCTCCCCGCCGCGGCACGGGCCGGGCACGCTCGACGTCCAGTAGTCGTGGCGACCCATACCAAGGTCCTCCAGCGCCAGCTGCGGGCTGACGCTGAACGACTTCGCGCGGTGGGCCTCCTGCCGGCGCCCTTCCGCCAGATCCAGGGAGTGTCCAACTACCTGTGCACGAGGAACATCTCTGAGGCTGTTGAGGCGGCTGAGGCGGAAGGAACGGAGTGGCTCGCCCTTGCCGTGGCGATCCGTTCACTGACTACGGCCCCCAATGGCGTCTGGGACGACGTGACCGACGGGCTCGCGCTCCGCACTGACTTGGCGTTCGCGCGCCGCCGCCGAAGCCTCGTGGCAACGTCGAGCACATGCGATCGCTCACGGTGTGAGCACGTCACACGATGTCCCCTCTATGAACGCCTCTCAGGGCTCGACGCACGGCCTGGAATCCTGGCTGTGAACCACGCGCTCATCGCCTCGTGGGTGCAGGTCGAGCGCGATGGCGGACGAGCGCCGGGCGACATCCTGGGTGAGGATCCCGCATCTCTGGTGTTCGACGAGGCACACAACCTCGAGGATTCATTGACGGCGGCATGGACCGAGTCCACTGGCGCGGTCGACCTTGCCGTCCTTGTCGCGTCCGCCTGGGGGCGATTCGGACCGGTTCGCTGGGCTCATGACATCGCTCGGCGATCCTCTTGGGCGCACGATGCGCTCGAGGAGATGGACGGCCTTCGATCGCAGATTGACGCGGCGCTGGATCGACTGGGCGCGGCGGTGGAGGTGTACTTGCACGAGTACGGCGGACGAGAGGGGCGGACCGTCCTCCAGTGGGGCGTGTCGCGTGGCCGCCCCGAGTTCCGTTCGCTCGCCGCGGCGTCCGCCCTCGCTCGTGGGTCCCTTCGCGGGCTTCGGGGAGCTCTGCTCAGCATTGCGATCTCCCTTGACCAGGCTCTAGAGGCAGGTTCCATCGACGCGAGCTTCTCGAAGGGAGTCACGGGCTTACGCGCTCGGATCGATGGTGTGGTGGCGGACTTGGAAAGCCGGATCGAGGTGCTGGAGGGCCTC
Source organism: Actinomycetota bacterium (assembly GCA_049325515.1). Taxonomy (GTDB): domain Bacteria; phylum Actinomycetota; class Acidimicrobiia; order Acidimicrobiales; family VFJN01; genus VFJN01. The sequence goes on from JBMOLI010000036.1 coordinate 213,608, forward strand.
GAGGATCTCGCGGAACCCCACCGGTTCGTCCACATGCTCGGGGTTGAGGGGGAGACCTCTGAGGAGGGCGAGGCTCCCGCCACGCGCTGGACCTTCGAGCGCCTGCCGATCGAAGTCGCGGATCGGTTTAGGACCGAGGTCGTCGCCAAGGCGCAGTCCGTTGTCCTTACCAGTGCCACCCTCGCCGTTGGGGACTCCTTCGACTTTCTCGCCCGACGGCTCGGCATCCGAATTGGGGACGAGCCCGACGCGTTTCAGACCCGACTGCTCGCCAGCCCGTTCGACTACGACGCCCAGTCGGCAGTCGTGCTCACATCGCATCTCTCCTTGCCGGTGCCTGGCGCCGAGCGTGAGTTCGTAGAGGACCTCGCAGCCGACCAGGTGGGGTTCCTCTCGCTCTCCGGCGGCCGCGCCCTCACCCTCTTTGCCGCCCGGCGGCGCATGGAGGCGGTAGCCGAGCTCGTCCGAACGAAGGAGGAGGAGCTGAGTGAGCGCGACGTCGAGATCCTCGTGCAGGGCGAGGACTCATTCAATCGGCACACCAACCGGTTCCGGGAGCGCCTCGGCTCCGTCCTCTACGGGTTGCGAACCTTCTGGGAGGGCTTCGATGCACCGGGCGAGACGCTGTCGTACCTCTTCATCGAGAAGCCGCCCTGGCCGCACCCCGGCGACGCGATTGAAGCTGCCCGTCAACGGCTCATCACCGACGCCGGTGGCGATCCGTTCCTCGACTATGCAGCACCGCGCACGGCGATCGCGCTCGCGCAGGGGTTCGGGCGGCTGATCAGGTCGGAATCTGATCGTGGGGTGGCAATCATCTGCGACCGTCGCATGCAGATCCCGACTACGGCGAACCAGATGCTGATCGACACGCTCCCGACCTCGACGATCTGCGAGGCCGACAGTCGGGACGAGGCGTGGCGCTTCGCGATCGGGTTCGTCACGGGTACCGAGCCGGACCTCACGACCGCGCTCGTGCTGTCGGTGAACCTGCTCGCAGCCACGCTCGAGGAGCTTCGACTTCTCCCGGGAGAGGATCCGCTAGTCAAGCTGCAACTCGCAGCGCAGCAGATCTTCGGGATCGAACAGCTCCGACCCGAGCAGATCGAGCTGATGTTGGCCATCCTCGGCGGGGGAGACGCCCTCGGCTTCCTCCCAACGGGCTTCGGCAAGTCGCTTTGCTTCCAGCTGCCGGCACTCCTCCATCCCGAGAACCGGGCGACGGTGGTGGTGAGCCCCCTCATAGCGCTCATCAAGGACCAGGTCGACGAGCTGCGTGCGCGTCGAGGGCTTCGCATGGTTCGGGGCATCACCGGTCGCACGTCCGCCGCCGAACGCGACGACACCCTGCGCGACGTAGCGGAGGGTCTGGTCCGGCTCCTGTACGTCTCTCCAGAGCGACTGGTACGGGACCGCACCCTGAGTGCCGCACTCCAACAGCAGCAGCTGAACGCACTCGTTGTGGACGAGGCCCACTGCGTCAGCTCGTGGGGGCATGACTTCCGGCCCGAGTTCCGCCAGGTCGTGAAGCCCGTCTTGGCGTTCGAGCGTTCGCCCCGAGTCGGCCTGACGGCCACTGCCACGCGAGAGGTTGAGCAGGACCTCGACCGCACACTTGTGTTGGACGACGCGACAGTGGTGCGGGCCCCAGTTGATCGCCCGGACCTGCGCTATTGGGTACGGGAGTGCGACGGCGAACGGACTCGCACCCAGGAGCTTCTGCGGTTCATCGCCTACCAGGGCGACAAGCCCGGCATCGTTTACGCCAGCCGCCGGGCGCTCACCGAGGAGCTGGCCTGGATTATTCGCCAGTCAGGAGTCACGGCTCGCTCGTACCACGCAGGGATGGTGCCCGAGCAGCGCGACGCCACCCAGGACGACTTCCTCGCAGGGTCAACGCAGGTTGTCGTGGCGACGAAGGCCTTCGGGATGGGCATCAACAAGCCTGACATCGGCTGGGTTGTGCACTACGACCTGCCCGAGTCGGTTGAGGCCTACGCCCAAGAATCTGGCCGCGCGGCTCGCTCCGCGGACCTGAACGGTGACTGCCTGCTCCTCTTCACCAGGCGCGATCTCGCCCGCCGGCGGCGACAGGCCGGCAAGACCGACAGCGGCAATGTGGCGGTGGCTGAGCGACTCGTTGCGTACATTGCCAGGCAGCCAACGCGCGGCGGTGACCATCTCGTGGACCCAGAGGAGTTGGCGACCGATCTCGAGCTCGAGCCGGATCGAACAGCCGTGCTGGTTGCCTGGCTCGAGCAGATCGGCACCCTCACCCGCCATCAAGACGCATCGCTGCGAGGAGCGATCACCCTCGGCCGACGAGAGCCGAGCGACCTAGGCGTCCGTACCGAGTTCTTTAGGATCCTCCGGGCTGGTCTCCACTGCCGCATCGGGACTCGTCGGCTGATCGAGCTCGACAAGGTCGCGCAGGATCTCGGTCTGAGCGCCGACGATCTCGAGAACCGACTGATCGACTGGTCGCTGCAGCGGCTCCTCTCGTTCAACGGGACGCGCCGCGCCTGGCGCATCGAGATCCATGGGCCGGTCGACGCCAAGGCGCTCGCCGACGTGATAGCAGCGTGGAGGCGACTCGAGAAGCGCCGGATCGATCACATGGCCGCGTTTGCTACTGGCCATACGTGCCGTCGCACCGCGATCGGTACCGCGTTTGGAGACGCGGTCGCGCCTTGTGGCGACTCGGCCGACTTGCGCTGCGACGCCTGCGCGGGCGCGGCGCCGTTCTGGCACGCCATCCCGGTAAACCGGGTGCCGGATCCGGAGGAGCTGGTCGACGTCGAATTGGTCGTGCTCCAAGCCGTGCGGTGGTCCACCTGGTCGCGTGACGGGGCCCCGCGTGAGCGGCGGTTCAGCGAACGTAACCTGGTGTCAGCGCTGTGCGGTGATGAGGGGAGCGATGAGCGCCCACTGGCCGCGGCGCTGTTCCGTTGTCCGCAGTTCGGGGCCACGAAGTACCTACGCAACCCGCGTAAGCGCGTCGAGACCACCGTCGCGTCCCTCGTGGCGCGGGGAGATCTCGGGCGAGCCGAGACCAAGTTCCGGGAGAGCACCTATCGCTCTCTGGAGTTGACCGACGCCGGCCGCCGCAAGCTGGGGGTGGCAGTTGGCTGAGAGGCAGGTGGAGCTCCGAGCGACATCCCAGATGCTCGACGAAGGGACGATCGTGCTGGGTCCAGGAGCGGTGGACAAGCTGTCGCTTCCCGCCTACAGCACCGACGTCGACCTCGACTTTGACGGACAGCGGTGGTCCGTTGCATGGCATGCGCCCAGCCGCGCTCTCGGCGGCGAAGTTCTGACCGAGCTGCTGCAGCTGTACGCCACGGATCGTTCGCTCGTGCGCTTGGCGCGCGATGACTCGGGCGTCCTCTCGCTCTCGATCGTCGAGAGCGGTGGCTCTGGATTGGGTTCCGGGAGACTCTTCGATCTGGGCCCGTCGCCCACCACGGTCCCGAAAAAGCCGACCCGGCGCATCCGCAGACGGGATCGCCGTCAAGAACGGTTCGCGATCCCCAGTCACGACGACTTCGACTGGTTTGGAAGCACCCAGTCAGTCGGCATCCATAAGGCGGCCCGTGACGGCCTCATGGCCCGCATCGGCGACGGCGGCTGGGACGATCTTGAGCTGTTTCGGCTCCGCCTCGAGGGTGAGCGGCTTGCCGCCGTCAACGACTTCGAAGAGCTCATGGCACCGGAGCTGGCCAAGGTCGAGCAGATGCCCCACCAGGAAGCGACGGCCCGGAGGGTGCTCGGCGGCATGGGCGGTCGTGCGATCCTCGCCGACGAGGTCGGTCTTGGTAAGACCATCGAAGCCGGCCTGATCTTCAAGGAGCTCGAGTTGCGCGGCCTGGTCCGACGTGTGCTCATCCTGTGCCCGGCGACCTTGCGTGAGCAGTGGCGCGAGGAACTCGAGTCCAAGTTCGACGAGCCCTTCGAGGTCATCTACAGCGGCGACCAGCGAATGACCGGCGATCGACTCATCATGAGTCTCACGCTCGCCAGGCTCAACGTCGCAAAGCTCGTGAAGCAGGACTGGGATCTCCTGATCGTCGACGAGGCGCACAAGAACGGCGGCGGACCCAAGACGCGCGAGCTCCTCGAGGGCATCCAATCTCGGTATCGCCTCTTCCTCACGGCGACTCCAGTGCAGAACAACCTCCTGGAGCTGCATCGAATCGTCGAGCAGCTCCGCCCCGGGACCTTTGCCTCTAGGGCTGATTTCGTGCGCCGCTACTACGACAAGGAATCTCCGACCAAACCCGTTGACGCGCCGGCGTTGCGAAGGCTCGTGTCGCAGGTGATGGTGCGCACGACACGTGAGCAGGCAGGACTCGACAAAGTCCACCGGTCTGCCATCGACGTCCCCGTGACCCTCAGCAAGCAGGAGCGTGACCTCTACCGCCTGTGCACTGATGGGCTGCGGACGATCATGACGGAGCCCCATGACCATCTCCGTCGCAGGAGCTTGGCCCATCGGCTGACCGCCTCCCCGCGCAGCCTTGCGATGACGGCGTCGAAGATCGCAGACCAGCACCCCAACCCCGTGGTGTCGAAGTTCCTTGGCGAGGTCGCCGAGATCGGGCTCGGCCTCGAATCCACCTCCCGGCAGCAGGAGATGTTGAGGATCGTCAAGGGGTGGGTCGATCCGAAGAACACCAACACGAGCGGGAAGGCCTTGGTGTTCACGCAGCACTACGACACCCTCGAGGACCTCGTTCGTGTCCTGGAGCGTGAGGGGATTTCCGCCGGTCTCTACCACGGGGGCCTCTCCGCATCGGCCAAGCAGAAGGCCGTGAAGGAGTTCCACGGGCGAGACATGCAGGTTCTCGTGTGCACCGACGCAGGAGCGGAGGGCCTGAACCTCCAAGTCGCGAACTGCGTCTGCAACTACGACCTCCCGTGGAACCCCATGCGCATCGAACAGCGGATCGGGCGCGTGCACCGCCTCACACAGCAGCGCGACACCGTCTACGTGGCGAACCTGTTCGCTAAGGGGACGGTTGACGAGCGGGTGTATCGAATCCTGCACGACAAGCTCAGGATGTTCGAGCTGCTGTTCGGCCAGGTGACCACGATCCTTGGAGAGATCGAAGAAGAAGGCGCCGCGTCCACCTTCGAAGGCGAGGTCCTGCGCGCCGTCTTCGCGGGCGACGACAAGGAGATGGATCGGAGGCTGGCAGGCCTCGCCGATCGGGTCGATCGCGCCTACGTCGCAGCGCAGGAGATGGTCGCCGATGGTGGCGGGATCAACGCATGGGCGATTGACCGATCACACCGAGACGGGTTGCAGAAGGGGAGCGAGCTGCTCCCTCAAGTCAAGAAGCGTCAACAGAGTCGGCAGAAGCAAGTGCAAGCGTTCGTCGACGACTACCTCCTCCACACTGGCGCTGAGATCCTCTTCGAGGAGACCGGCTTCATCAGCGCCCGGATGAATCCCGAGCTCGCGGAGCGGCTGGATGGGCGCGAAGAACTGCACCTGGCGTTTGGGGTACAGGGTCTGGAGCATCACCGGGATGCGGAGCTGTGTGCCGCGGGGTCTGAGGTGTTCGAGGAGATCGTCGGCAGCCTTGAGGAGCTGGGTGATCTCAACGCTCGCATGCCGAAGCTTCCGGATCTGGTGCCCCAAGAAGCGTGGCTGCCGCATGAGGACTACCTGGAGCTGACCAGTCGGCGGGTCGTGGGACCCGCAGAGTGGGCGGGCCAAGCTGTGTGGCGGGTCGCCGTTGAGGGCGAGTCAGGGGATCAGATCCTCGAGACCACCGTTGGAGACTTCGCGCGGCTGGACAAGCTCAAGCTCGTGGAGCTGGGTGAGGGTGCGGCGCTGCCCGAGACGCTCGCCGATCGGACCGCCGTGATCGGTGAGCTCGTCGAGGGGGCCATTCCTCCCGTCGACCGGTTGGTTCGGAAGGCGCAGAAGGGCCTTGAGACGGACGCCGCGAAGGACACGGCCCGCCTCATTCAGTCCGTCGATCAACAGATCGCAGAGACGGAGGGTGAGCTGGCGAAGGGAATGAGCTGGGACCGAGCCGAGGTGCTGAGGCGGCGACTCCAGCAGCTCCACCGGCTACGTGAGCAGCATGAGAAGCGTGCGGCGCCCCGGGTGGAGGCGTACTGCCGTCTTCTGGCCGTGCGCCTCGTCGGTTCGACGGAGTTCCTCGTGGAGGAACGCTGGAAGGCGGACGACGGCCGGGAGTTCTCGCTCTTTGTTGTGTGGAATCCAGCGAAGTCGAAGGCTCCGGGCTATGTGAACCCTGAGAACAAGCCGATCAAGCGTCTGGCGCTCTGCGACTGTGGTAGCCCCACTGACGTCAGTGGCGTAGAGCAGTGCCCTGGGTGCCATGAGCGACGTTGCCCGGCCTGCACATCCGGGTTGGCCTTCAACACCTGTGGCGTCTGTGTGACGCCACTCTGCGAGACATGCCTGACCGATCCAGTCTGCGTTCCTTGCGCCGCTCCCGTGGCCGATCCGGGTGGCAGGGCTCCGTTGCCCGTCGAGCTCGGTAACGGGTCCACGGCGCTGGTTAGTCATCAGCGCTGCATCGTGACCCGCCCTTCCGGTGAGGTCGTGGAGGTACTAACGCCAATCGGCCGCGCCGCGACGCAGCTGGCCGGATACGACGAGGTGGTCGCCTGGCTCGGAGCCGAGGTCGGGCTCGTCCGAGGTCAGGATGCGAGCGCGTTGACACCAGCGGGCGAGGTGGAACTCCGCTCCCGGCGCGTCGAAGAGTGGCGCGTCGATCCCGACGGTGGGCCGCTCCTGTCCCCTGATGCATTCCGCTCTCTGCAGCCCGACGGATCCGTTGAGCCTCCTTCGGAGGGGACAGACGGGGAGCGTGAACTCGAAGGATGGGCGTCGGCCCTCGTTGAGCGACTCGGACTCGCGCCCGGCCCGGCCATCGTGGTCGAGTCGGCGGTTGCTCAGCAGTCGCTGGCGGTTAGCGATGGTGCTCTCGTCGTTCGCCATCGGTGGGTCCGAGCCGACGGCTCAGCCACCGTTGTCGACGAATCCATCGACGTCGCGACCAGCGGGCCGCTCGGGAGGCTCCGGACGGCAAGCCTCGAGTTCGCCGTCAGCCGCCTCCACCGGTCGTTTCGGGTTGAAGCCGCTGGTCCCGTCGTACTGCTCGCAAACATCGGGGTCTCGCCAGCTGACGAAGCAGCGTTCGGGGCGCTGGCGCTTCAGCTCGGCCATCCCGGGGCCCGCGTCGTCGGCCCGGCCCCAGCAGCGCCACTTGAGCTCGCCGACTCGCACGGCGACGTTGAGCTTGTCGACCGAGTGATCGAGCCCATATGGGAGCGAAGTGCAGCGCCCAACGTCCATGTGATGGAGAAATGGCCGAGCGACTCGGTCCGACCCGAGAGCTCATTGGCGGCGCTCGTCGCCCCAGTCACCCATGCCCGGCTGGAGGAACTGCTCCCGCCTCCGGATGAGATCCCGCTCGAGATACAGCACCGCATCACCGAGACCTGGCGAAGCCCGCACGGCGAGGCCCACGTCCAACGTGTGGTGGCGGCGGGGGAGACCGGGCTCCCGGTACTACATGACAGCGGCGTCCCCGCTGCGGAGTTCTCCGTCGATGCCGAGGGCCACCTGCACGAGGTCGGCGCCGAGTGGTCGTGCGAGGCCTGCGGCAAGCGACGGTGTGGTGGATGCGGCGAGCGGGGAGCGATCTTGCCGTGTCTCGTCTGCGCTCAGGATGCGTGTGGGTTCTGTCGACCCAAGACCGCGTCAACCAAGCGAGTGCTTGCTGCTTGCGAGGCGTGCGGTGTCGCCAAGTGCTCTGGCTGTGGTCGAGATCCTGACCTGGCGGACGAGTTCGGGGCCCTGCTTTGCGGCGGCTGCCGAGCCGCGGCCGTGGTCTCGTCAGACGGTGACATGGCATTGATCACCCTGGGAAGCGGTGCCCAAGCACTTGTCTCGAACGACGAGGTGGCGATTACGCGGGCCTCGGGAGACGAGCGACACCTGCAGAGCGAGATGGGACGGGCCGCCCAGACCTGGCCCGCGTACCGCGCGGTGCGCGACCTCCTCGGTGTCTCCGTGGGGGTCCGAAGGGGCGGCCGGGGCGCCCTCGAGCTTCCATCTGACGAGATTGAGCTGAGCCGTTGGTACACGCAGGAATGGCGCATCGACCCTGACGGCCAGCCAACGGTCGATCCCTCGGTGGTGGACACCTTCACCTGGGGAGGCGGAGGCGCTGAGCGAGGGAGCGATCCCGAGCCCCTCGACCACTGGATTGCTCATCTGCGTGAGCTGGCCGATCTACCGCCGGTTCCCAGCTTGGTGACGGACGAGCTCGAGTGCGCTCGCTCACTGGTGTTCATTGAGGGATGGGCCGTGATGCGCGAGCGACAAGTGGGGCCAGTAGGCGCCGTTCACCTTGTCGAGCACCCGATGGAGGTCGTCGCGACCGAAGGTCAGACTCAGGTCACGTGCGATGAGACGGTGCTGCCCGTGCGGCGCCTCCACACCAGCTTCATGATCGCTGTTCCGGACGGCTGGCTCTTCGTCGGGGCACCGGGCGCCTCCCTCGACGAGGAGTGTGCCGCTGAGCGACTCGCACTCGACTCTGGCCTCCACGATTGCGTCGTCGGTCTTGCCGAACCCCGGCCCGAACCCCTCTACGCGAGTCCCTCCGGCGACGTCGAGCTTCTGGAGCGGGAGGTCACCGACCGATGGGTGGTCACGCACCTACCTCGAGCCCGACCCGTGACCCCCGATGTGCTCTGGTCCTTGACCTCTCCTGCGGATGTGCCAGAGGTGATTGGGCAGGTCAGCGACGAGTCCGTCCCGTTGTGGGAGGCATTGACTGCGGCGATGCCGCCACAGACCGAGCTGGTGTTTGACCGTGCAGTTGAACTGCATGAGCGATGGGCGAGCCCAGCCGGAATCGCCGAGGTCGAGCGTGTCATAGCGCCTGGAACGTCGGGGCTCCCGCTCCTGGATGACACGGGCGCTCCAGCCGCCGAGTTCTCTGTAGACACGCTGGGCCATCTCCATGAGGTCGACGCCGCGTGGGAGTGCGCAGCCTGCCGGTCCATGCGATGTCGCGCCTGTGGCGATGAGGGCCAACTCGGGCCCTGTCTTGTGTGCGGCCAACAGGCATGCGGGTTCTGTCGCCCCACCGACGCGAGGGCCGGGGGGGTCACCGGAACCTGTGTGGTCTGTTCGCAGTCAGATTGCAGGGCATGTGGGCGGCGAGTCTCACTCAAACTCTGCATCGCTTGCCGTAGGAACTCGTGCACGGATTGCCGCGAAGAAGGTGCGTGCTCCACGTGTCGAAGCCTGGGGCCCGTGTCTCCAGAAGTGCAAGGCCGCCTGCCAGGAGAACTTGTGGCGCATGCCGGCGTGGAGCTGCTGGGGGCGTCAGACCGCGATGCGTTCGTCTTGCTCATCAAGACCGAACATCGGCTCGAGCTAGCGGTGATCATCGAGGGCGAGGTCAGCAGTTGGACATCGGCTGGGTCCTTGGCGGCAACGGAGCTCCACCTGGTCCTCGGTGTCGGTGCGGCGCTCGGCGGCGTAGGCGATCTCGATCTGCGCACCACGGTGATTCCACAGTTTCAGCTGCCCGCCGATGACCTGGTACTTGCCGAGGATCGGGAGCCTGTTCTGCTCCTGCGCGTCGTCGAAAGCGATAGTGGTGAGGTTGTGTTCACAGAGGACCTCGGTCGTCAGGATGGACTGCCAGCAAGTGCCACAGCGCTTGTTGCACTGGCGGCGGCGCGGAAGCCCTACGACTCGGTGGCCACTCCGGATCGAGGCAAGCCATCCCATCGGCAAGCCATCGAGGATCTCGCGCGTGGGATGACGGACGGCCGTGCTGCTCCCCGGCTCGAGGTGGTCGCGACCGAGCGACTTCGTGCCTCCACGGTGACGGACGGTGGTGTCGTCGCCTTCTCGGGGCTCGCGGACGAGGTCGTCGCGGAGGTTGGGAACTGGCATCCGGTGGAGCCTGAGGAAGCGCCGGGGTGGTCGACGCGGGTCGGCGGGCACGTCGCTGAGACCGCTTCTGCAGGTGGTCGGACTGTGGCCTTGTTGGCGTCGGGGCCGTATCGGTTCATCGCGGTTCGGCATGATGCTGAGATCCAGACCCACCGCCTGGATGAGGAGCCGGGCTTTCCCGAGCTGCTTTCGGCGGTCGACTGGCTCGGAACCGGTGTTGACCGGATCGCGATCGCGAGCTGCGTCCTTCCTGGTGATGAGCCCCAGGTCCGTGTGGAAGGGGCCTCGCGGGTGAGCCGTGGTTACACGCCGGTTGTGACGGACGCGCCGAGCGAGCAGGGTCCAGACCAAGGCGCCGCAGATCGCGTCGCCACCGCCGCACCTCAACGGGATCACCGCGTCCTGCTCACCAGCCTCCAGTCGGACGTTCCCTCAGCGAGGTTGCGGGACGTGCTCTGTGGTCGTATCGACGCCGTGTTGGGTCCACGTGATCGTCTGATTACTGTCGGGTTCAACGCAGAGGAGGTGTGGTCAACCCCCTCCGGGACCACGGTAACGCTTTGTTATGGGCGTCTCGTGGGGGAGATGCGGGCCACGATTCAGCCAGCCCCTGCGCGAGTGCGGGGCCCGATCCTGCACATTGATAGGGCCGGACATCTCGCAGACGCCATCAGCACCTGCCCATACTGCGGAACCGACACTTGCGAGGCCTGTGTAGATGGTGTCGCTCCGTGCTCGCTGTGCGCCCAGCCGCACTGCGGGCGCTGTGCCTTCGGCGAACTCCGACTCTGCCAGGCGTGCGCGGCGGTCGAGCGGCTGGGCAGCCTCGCGCGACGCCGACTAGCGGGCCATCCGTCAGCTGCCCTCCGCGGCAAGGACGGGTTGCACCGAGTGGTCGTTGTGCCCGCGGGCGGCGGGAATGCGCTGGTGACGGTCGAGCGGGACGGGGCGGCACCGCAACAGCTCACCCGTCGACTTCCGGCAGGCGTTGCGGCAATGTGCGACCGGATCACGAAGTCGACGGCGTTCACCTAGGCGCTGGACGACTAGGGATTGCGCGGGGTCAACATTTCGCTCCGGACGATTCCACCGGTTGGGGCGGGTGAGTGCTGTCCGCGAACGGGTAGATGTTCAGCATGACTGAGCCGAGCTGGAACGCTCCAGGGTTTCCGTCCCAGAAGCCCCGTGTAGCCGCGCCACCAAAGACCTCGGGCACTCGAGCGAGCACAAGCGCGTTGTACGCGTCAGCCGTCGCACGACCCCCTGAGGTCGTGCCCACCCCGAACGACAGCACCACTCCAGCTTCTCGGGTGTCGACGCCAGCAGCCTTCAGGCTGCCCCGTAGCTCGTCGGCGAGACGGGCGAGGTATACCTCGGGCCCTGGGGCGGTGGCTGTACCGAGCTGGCGGGGATCGGTCTGCACTCGGATGCAGATGTAGCCCTTCTCTACGCCTCGGGGAGTCGAGGTTGTCGTCGTGGCCGGAGGGGCGGTCGTGGTCGTTGTCGTCGGTGTAGCAGCGCCGGCGGTGGGATCGCCGGGCTGTGTCCCCATGAACACCAAGACCAGTGCCAAGAGCATGTCGGCGAACACCCAGCCGATGAGGCCGAGTGCATCCGATCGCCCTGCCTTACCGACGTTTCCTTTGAGCATCCCTCGACCCGCGCTAGCGCTGTTGCGCCGTCTGGCCGCCGTTGGCCAGGGCTGCTTCGAGCGCGCTGACCGCGCCGATCAGTCGGTCGACCGCCACGGACATGCTTTCGCTCGCATGGCGGACATCAGCGGCCGTTGCCGTTGTGGCGCTCTGCAGGCTTGAGGTGAGCTGCTCCATGTGTCTCGCTGAAGCATCGACGGCAGCGCGGGTCTCAGCGTGGGCGGCGGACGACTGGTCCGCCAGGCCCAGGCTGGTCGCCTTGAGCTGCTCACTGGCATCGTTGAGGGCAGCAGGGAGCGCCTCTCCAGCAGCGATGAGCGCCGCCTCCGACTTGCTCAGGCGGCGTTGGACGCCCTCGATCATGCTGTTCAGCCCGCCAACCGATTGGTCGAGTGCGTCGGCGGCCCTCCCGATGGCACCGCCGATTTCGGTCCCCGTTGAGTCGATGCCCTGGCTCACTTGGGTGAGGGCCTCGGCTGCTCGGGAAGCGGCCGAGGTGGCACCGGCCCAGGCAGCGACCATCTCCGACTGACGTTGCCGCTCCGCTTGCACCTCCTCGAGGAAGCGCGAAGCGGCGGAGGACTGATTGGTGCTCGATGTGGCGAGCGTTGACCCCATGGCCGTGAGATCGGTCATGCCAGTTGAGAGCGATGCCGCAAGGGACTGCTGTTCCGCGACTGCGGACTCCAGAGCGGCCCCCAACGACGCCATCCGATCTCCGAAGGCGGCAAGGCTCGACGACACGCCATCGACCCGCTGGCTCAGCACCGCGAAGGCATCTCGTTGACTCGAGACCCCCGAAGTGAACTCGCCCATCGACTCGCCCAGGCGAGTGACGCTCGAGTCGATACCTTCGACGGCCACCCCCGCGCGGGTAGCCGCCTGATCCACTTGCTCGGTCACGTCCCCGAGGTTCTTCATCACCCGGGTGATCTCTTCGTTGAAGCGCGCTGGGGTGTCGAATGCCCTCGTGTTCAGATGCAGCGAGGCCTCTAGGAGGGCCTCGCGCAGGCGGTTCCACGTAACGCGTTCCTCCGCCTCGACCGTGACGTCGATCTCCCGTCGTAGCCAGCTGAGCCAGAGGCTGCAGGCGATGACGCTAATGAACGCAATGACGTCAGCGATGCCGACACGGGACAGCGTCACGCCTGTCCGGCCGCCGAAGCCGCCCTCCCAGAGCGCGATGAAGGGACGCTGTCCGGACTTCGGATCTTCCAGGAGCATGTTCCCGTAGGCCCTCGTGGCGACGGAGATGCCGATCCACGTGATGAGCAGTGGGGTCATGATCAGAAGATTGCGGGCGAGCTCCACCCACCCGGCCCGACTGGTCAGCTTGCTGGCCGCCGGCACCTCGATTGAGTCCTGACCGAAGGCGGCGTACAGGTCCACCTTCGACCAGAGATGCGCTTCCTCTGTATCGAGATTGGCTGCCAGGTCCTCGAGGGACTCCCGCCGTCGAGCAAGAGCCGGCAGGGCAGCAATCTGCTCGAGCTCCGCCCGGACTTCACCTACGTCTCGCACGTCCTACCCCCCGGAGAATCAGCAGCGGAGGGTATCGCAGCCCTGCTGCCGGGAACGATTACCGCGAGCCGTCGGTACGGCTGCGGGAGGGTGAGTGCCCCGCTATTGCACTGCAGACGAGCAGACAGTGCGGACTTCGCAGCGTCGGCAGCGAGTACCGGGCGCCGGTGTGTAGTCGCGCGAGCGCAACCGCACTGCGGCCTCAACGATGACGGCCTCCGCGGCGGTGATGGAGCCCGGTGTCACGTCGATGGTTGAGCGTTGGCCGTGCTTGAGGTCGTGGATGTAGGCGCCGCGCACGTCGAGGCCCTCCCGACGCCCGGCGTCGGCGTACACCTGGAGCTGCAGCCCGTGGTCGCTGTCGGCGGTCGTGGAGGTCTTGTAGTCGAGGATGGCGAGCGCCGTCGGCCGGCCGCCTTCCTCGTCGAGGATCACGTCGGCTCTGCCGCTGATTGTGACGCCGTCGAGTCGGAGCTCGAATGGGCGCTCCGTCTCCCAGACTCGATGGAGATCGTCTGCATGGTCGGTGGCGTACTCCGTCACCAGGCGCCGTCCTGCCTCCTTCAGCTGGCGATGGGCCGGCTTGTTGGCGGTGGGCAAGAAGAAGCTTTCGTCGAGGATGATGTCGATCTCATCCTTCGACGGCACGGCGCCGCTGTCCCGGGTGCGCTCAGCAACTGTGCGCAGTACATGGTGCACGGCCTTGCCATAGCCCAGCTCTGGAGCCAGGCGGGGCTGGAACCCGACGAGGTTCCGGAGCCGGTAGGCCTTGGCGCAGTCGAGGAACGAAGCAAGCTCGCTGTACGTGAGCTCGAGGGTCGAATCATCGTCGCCGACCGACTCGACCGCCGGAACAACGACCTCCTCAGGCTCGAGATGGTGCTCGCTGAGCTCATCGAAATAGGGGCTCGGCTTCGCGCGGCGCCTGCCGGTGTTGGCATGGCGTGAGACCGAGAGCCAGTCGCGCGCCCGGGTCATGGCGACGTAGAAGAGGCGTCGCTCATCCGCGTCGCTGCCCTCGTAGCGCGCTGCGGCGAAGCGGTCGCGGGGAACGAGCCAGTTGCTGGTAGCTCCGGTCTTGCTCGACGGGAAGCGGCGAGACGTCATGGAGGGGACGAACACCACCGGCCACTCGAGACCCTTAGCCCGGTGGACCGTCGTCAGGTCGACGGCGTCCAGCTCGAAGTCGGACTCGCCGTCGAAGCCCTCATAGGTGCCTTGGGCGTAGTTGACGATGTGGATGGCGAGGTTCCTGTAGTACCAGTCGCCCCGGTCCTGGCCGCCCACCTGCTCACCGGGCACCGCCGCATCTGGTCGAGCTCGCCGTCGGACCGACTCGTAGTCAGCCAGCAGAGCAGTGAACCGCGCCAGGGTGCCCAGCCGGTTCACCGCTAGCGGGTCGGTGAGATCCCAATCTTTGATGCCGAGGACGGCGAGCAACTCGTAGAGCTCGCCGACGAGGTCGGCGCTCCGGTCCTTCTTCGGCACGGCGGCTCGCCACTCTCGGAGAACACCCCGCACCCGATTACGACCGGCTCGATCGAGGGAGAACACCTCAACGTACTCATCGAGCAAGTCGTCCTCGTGCACTGGTTCGCCGTGCTCGAATGCCGCTCGCCACTCGATCCCCGTCATCCAGCCGAACGTCTTGCCGAGTACCTGCGCCTCGGGTTGGTCGAACAGACCGGTGCGTCCACCGGGCTGCACCGGGATGTCGAAGGTGGCGAAGGCCTCCACGAGCGCTCGGTAAGCGACACGACCACGAACCAGTACGGCGACATCCCGGTAGGGAACTCCGTTCTCATGTAGGTCGAGGATGTGGCTCGCGATCCAGCCCGCTTCCTCCATCTCGTTGTCGCCGGCCCAGGCGACAACCTCGGTCGCATCGCTGCCGGCCCGAAAGGTGCGCATGACCTTGGGAAGGCGGTCAGGGATCGAGGTGACGAACCGATTGGCCGTCTCGATGATCTGTGGGCGGCTCCGGCGGTTCGTCGTGATCTCGAACGTCGCGACGGCCAGGTACCGATCTCGAAACGTGAGGATGTTGACCACGTCGGAGCCGCGCCACTGGTAGATGGCCTGGTCGTCGTCTCCCACGACACACAGCTCCACCTCGGGCCCGGTGAGCAGCTCGATGAGTCGCTCCTGAGCCGGGTTGATGTCTTGGTACTCATCGACGATGAGGTGTCGCAGGCTGGCGTGCACCTTGCCGCGCACGGTCTCCCGCTCGAGCTCGCCCACAGCTCGGGAGATCTGCTGGCCGTAAGTGAGCAACCGGTAGCGCTCCAGGGTGTCGAAGTAGCCAAGGAGCACGGTGCGAAATGGCTCGGGCATGTCGTGCGGATCGAGGAGCTCGTTCTCGATGACGTCGACAGCGTGTAGGAACCGATCGATCGACCCGAAGAGGCGGTTCCGCTCGTCGAGCTGTTTCAGGTCGAGGCGCGTGGCTTCTCGAGCAAGGAAGGCCGTGAGCTGGTGGTCATCGAGGACGTCGTAGGTCTCGTAGCGGGGCACATGCGTCTGGAGAAGCCGGAAGCAGTAGGCGTGGATGGTCCCCACGAAGAGTCCGTTGAGGGTGTCGAGCGCCTCGCGGCCGAGGCGCTCCTCCACTCGCTCCGCCATGCGGTGTTTGAGCTCCGCGGCGGCCCGCTCTGTGAAGGTGAAGGCGACGATGGCATCAGCCGCCACTCCGTTGGCAAGCAGGTCAACAACCCGCTGTGAGACGACTTCGGTCTTGCCTGACCCAGCCGACGCGATGATCTGCAGATGCGAGCCCCGGTGTTGGACCGCCCGGAGGGCGTCCCCCTCGAGCTGCGGAGCGGTCATCCGTTGCCGCCCTGGCTGCTCAGGGCAGCGAGTACGTCGCGCAGTCGGCTGGACGCGTGGAGGTACGGCACCCTCTTGGCTGCACACTTCAAGCGCAGCGGTGTCGTCGTGTCGTGGCCGATCTGATCGGTGATGACCAAGACGACATCACGCTCCGACTGCATGCCATCCGCCCAGTCGATGTTGGCTGACTTGTCCTTGGAGCTCTCGTGCCAGCGGAGGTCACTGAGTTCGAGGTTCTCGCGAAGCTGGTCGTGCCACTCCCTTGCCTTCCCGCCCACCACGTGGAGCACCTTGCCCCGATAGCTGGGCGCAAGGCGCGCGATCTCATTCTCCTCCTGGAGTTGCTGCCAGCGTTGGAACTGCGCGGAGTCTGCGATGGCCGCGTCGACCGCCTCCTTCAGGCTTGCGGCGGCTTGGAGCCGATCGGCGCTCGGATGGAGCCTTGCGTGCGCTGCAGCGGCACTGGCGTACTCGGCGGCGAGGTCGAGCTCTGCGAGCTGCGCTGCTTCGTGGGTCGCTTCGCAGACGAGTGCGAAACCCTGATCCGAGCGGCCCGGCCCAGCAAGCATCAGCTGCTGTCCGGCCCAGGCCAGCAGTCGCATGCGGTCGGTGGGCTTGAGGATCCGGCGGGCCTTGTCGGTGAGCGACAGCAGGGCCTCCCACTCCTGCGCTGCTGCTGTTCGCTTGATGGCTACCTCGATGTAGGGCGTCAGGCGCGACCGCCGCGCTTCCCAGTCGAGCACCAGCTCCAGTGCCCTGGGTGGCATGCGTTCAGCATCCGGCCATCGGTCCAGGAGGAGGCTCGAGCCGCGCTCCGGGTCGGCGTAGGCGGTGTCCTCCGCGATCTTGCAGGCGACGTTGACATCCTCGACGAGCTTCCAGGCTCGGTCGAGGAAGCGAATCGTCTTGTCCTCGCCGAGCAGCTGGTTCGGGAGCAGATGGAGTAGTTCCTGGAGCGTGGGTTGGGTGACGCCCTCGAGGGCGTCGAGGAACTGCTCGAAGCGGTCCTCCTCCTTGAGGTCGATCCGCTGGATCAGTGACGACAGGTCGTGCGTGCGTCGACTGCGAAGGCTCGCGAGTAGGAACAGGTAGTCGTCATCGGGGAAGCGCTGGTCGATGGCCGCGAGCGCGTCATGGCAGATGTCGTAGGCGTTGGTGGCGTAGGCGTGGCGGGCGTAGGCGGCCAGGAGCACCGGATCGTCAGGTGCCCAACCGAGGAACACGTCCTGGTAGAGCCCCAACCAAGTGCTGTCATCGATGTCGGTGTCTCGTCGCAGCCGGGCCACGAGCGCTCTGATGGCCGCCGCATCGACGTGGCCGCCGCGCACGATTGGCGGGGAAGACGTTGCCTGCTCGGTGTCGGTGGCGAGGATAGTGAAGCTGGGCCGACTCGAGAGGAGAGGGTCGGGCCGGAGTGCGATGCCGACCGAGAGCACGCCGGGCGTCGAGACCGTGAGCTCGATGGTGTCGACCCCGTTTGCCGGTAGGTGTGTCGGCCCCACGAGCACCACCGAGTCCCGCGGATCGGCGTCGAGTATTGCCTCAACCGTTTCGCTCCCGAGGGACGGGCTGCGGAGCTCGACGCGGGCCCTGACCGTTGACCCCAGAGGAACCGGGTGGTTGTGGTCGACCTGAAGGCCGGTCTCGTCGGTGACATCGAGGATCCTGGCGATCGTCGTTCGCTCAAAGAACCCGTTGGTGCTCAGCGCATCGACGGCGGCGCGCCATCCCTCGTCTGCCTCGTCCATGCTCCGTGGAGCGAGCAGGCCTGGGTTCTCGTCCTCGAAGACGAACACCTTCCGCCCGGGTCGGACGTCAAGCTCTGGTGCAGTCCATCGTTCGCTGAGCGCCCCGTGGGCGCCAACCCGGATGAACGGGCCGAGCCGGCAGGTCAGGTTGAGCCGTGAGTCGGTCTCCTCGACGGAGGTGAGGGCCGCGAAGCGAACCGGGACGAAGTGCTCGTAGGGCGAGTCAGCGAAGACGAGCACGCACCCGTCATCGGGTTGGGGTCGGAGACCGTCCTGCACCCAGCGGTGGTTATAGGCGATCTCGACGTGCTCGCCTTCGGGCGCGCTCAGGATGGCGACGTTCTGCTGGTGATACTCCCGGACCCGGCTGCCCTTCAGCAGATACAGCACGCCCCACCTCCAGTGCTCGACACGACCCTACGCGTCACATCTTGTCCGTACGGGAGGATCAGTACGGTGGGGCCTCGAGGTCGACCATGGGAGGGGATCCAGATGCGGCCGATGTGGGCCTGGGCCGGCAGTGTCGGCGACTTCCTAGGGCTCCCCGACGAGCGTTGGCTGGACTCGCTGGCGGACCATCACAGTGGACTGCACGCGCAGCTGCCCTCGTCGTCGCAGGTGCAGGCCTGGCGGGATGAGGGAGCGGTGCTACGAGCCAGCCTGCGCGACGTGTGCATTGCCGACCCGACCGCTGTCGAGTGGGGGTTGGCATTCGAGTATGAACTCCCGCTCGAGAATGGACGGCGGCCCGACGTTGTGGTGCTCGCCGGTCGGGCGATCGTGGTGCTCGAGTTCAAGCAGGACATCGCTCCTCGTCCTGCCGCTGTGGACCAGGCTGAGGCCTACGCCCGCGATCTTGCCGAGTATCACGAGGAGAGCCACGGGCACCCCGTCTTTCCGGTGGTGGTGCTCACTCGAGCGAAGTTCCCGTTTGACGTCGACGGCGTTGACGTTGTCGACCCATCCGCGCTTGCTGGGCTGATCGTCTCTCGCGCGGAGTCAGGACGGGTAGACCTTCAGCGATGGCTCGATAGTGCGTATGCACCCTTGCCAACCCTGGTCGCGGCGGCGCGTCGGATCTTCCAGCATGAGCCGTTGCCTGCCGTGCGGCGGGCGCTCTCCAGCGGGATCCCGGAGGCCGTGCAGCTGCTCGGACAACTCGCCGAGACCGCGTCACAGGAGGGCACGCGAGTGCTCGCGTTCGTGGCAGGGGTGCCCGGGTCTGGGAAGACCCTGGCCGGGCTCAGCCTTGTGTATGAGCGAGCCGCCAAGATGTCGACCGCCACTTTCCTGTCGGGCAACGGACCACTTGTCGAGGTGTTGCGGGATGCCCTGAAGAGCAAGGCCTTCGTGAAGGATCTCCACGCTTTCATCAAGACCTACGGGCTGTCCGAGAAGGTGCCCAACGAGCACGTCATCGTCTTCGATGAGGCGCAACGCGCCTGGGACCGCGGCTACATGGCGCACAAGCACGGGATCGAAGCGAGCGAGCCACAGCTGCTCATCAGGGTCGGCGAGCGACTCCCCGGCTGGGCGACCCTGGTGGGCCTCGTCGGCGATGGTCAGGAGATCCACGCTGGCGAGGAAGCCGGGATCGAACAGTGGCATGAGGCGGCCTCACCGCCGCTGGCCTCGGAGTCGTGGCAGGTCCACTGTCCGCCACGGTTGGCGCCGTCGTTCGCCGGGCTGAACGTGACCGAACACGACTACCTCGACCTCACGATCAGCTTGAGGTCAAGGCGAGCTGATCGACTGCACGACTGGGTTGCGACCTTGCTGCAAGGGAGCCTGGCCCTGGCTGCCCGGCACGCGCAGAAGGTCCAAGCTGAGAGCTTTCCGCTCTACCTGACGCGGGATCTCGACGAGGCCAAGGCCTACGTGCGTAGCCGGTACGTCGACGACGTCGACGCGCGGTACGGCCTCCTCGCGTCAGCCCGCACCCAGACCTTCCTCCCGAAGTACGGCGTCGACAGCAGCTGGCCGGCCACCAAACGCGTGAAGTTGGCCCGCTGGTACAACGAGCCCGCTGGGCACCCGCAGTCCTGCTGCGCTCTGGAGGACGTGGTGACGGAATTCGGCTGCCAAGGCCTCGAGCTCGACCTGCCGATCGTCTGCTGGGGCAACGACTACCTGTGGAACGGCACCTCCTGGTCGATTCGGAAGATCCGTGCCCAGTACCCGCTCGAGGATCACGAGCAGCTCCGTCGCAACGCCTACCGGGTACTGCTCACACGCGGTCGGGACGGTCTCGTGGTCTTCATCCCACCCGACCCGGTCCTCGACTTCACGGAGCACGCGCTGCTCGCCGCTGGCGTACGTCCGCTCCCGTCGGTTCTCGCCGAGGTGCTCGAGGCCTAGGTCGAACCAACCTCCGTCACAGCAACTGCGTACGGTGCTTGGTGATGGGGATCTACGCGCCGGCATCAGCGTTCGGATGGTTGGATCTCGACGCGGCTGCGTCAGAGCGCGCGGCGACCCTTCTGCGAGCATTCGAGGAGCCGGGCACCCTCGACCCCATTGGGCTTGGCGCCGTACGGGACACCTTCTCGAACATCCTTGCCCCGGGGACATCGACGATTCAGACCAGGCTGCGGTACTTCATCTTGCTGCCATGGATCTTCCAGGGCATCCAGCGCGACCGGACGTCACCGGCCGCCTTCTCTGCGCGTCTCCGCTACGACGAGACAAGGCTCATCGACTGTCTGCGCCATCTTGGCCCCAACCAAGGAGTGCAGGGCTACACGTCCGGTAAGGAACTACAGCGCATGCCGAGCGAGGCGTACTGGGGAGGCTTAGGAAGCTGGGGCGTCCGGCGTCTGGACCTGTCGATCTCGGAGTACGGGCGCAGCCTCGAAAGCTTTGCTTGTTCGCACGCTGATCTTGATGACGACTCGAACCCGGTGGTTCGGTCACGCTCGATGTGGGCTGCGATGCCGCCCGCTCCTTCGTCGTTCCTGCGTGAGGAAGTCGGCTTCGACCTCACGGCAGAGGAGGCAGCTCTTCTTGTCGACCACATCCGACGCAGGCACCCCAGATCGCTGCTCGCCGCCGCCGCTTCATTCCCTGAGCTCGCGGCGGAGGCGGAGCAGCCGTGGGAGGTTCCTAGCGAGCGGTTGAGCCCCGAGCTTCGGGAGGTGCTCCGCCACGCTCGCTGCGTGTCAGAGCTGACCGTCGGTCCCCAGGTGCTCTACAACCTGCTCCTTTGCCGTCGAGCGGAGCGAGAGTTGCGATGGGACACGCAGCTGCTGCAAGGGCGACTTGCTGATCAGGTTGTCGCCTGGGTTTCTCTCGTCGAAGCTCGGCATGGCGAATTCGCCGCCTGGGCGCTCGAGCTCAGCGAGTTCTGGGCGCTGCTGGAACGACACGACAAGATCCCCGAACGAACCCAGCAGTTCGTGACGGACATGGTGACGCGTGTTGTTGCCGACCCGAGAGAGTTCATCGAGGACCCTGAGGTGCAGGGCCTGATCCGCGACCGCGAGATCTATCTCAAGGGGAACCGGGCTCGCCTTGGAACCCGGTCCGCTCTCGAGAACTGGAACCAGCAGCCATTCGGCGCCCAGCTCGTCTATCGCTGGCCAACCGCCCGAAGCTACCTCCGGGATCTCTCAACGGGTCTTGCGGCCGTGACCTGATGCTCCAGCCCACCAACCGCCTCACCCTGATCGACGCGATGCGTCCGCCGTCCGACTATCGCTTCGACGCGGCGATGGCCGTGACCTTCACACTGGATCTCCGGGCGCTGCTCGCCGCGCCAGCGGCCTTCGCCCTCGCCGCGCGCCACGACACCGACACCGATGACCCGCAAGCGGAACCGATCGAGCTCCTACACGCCATCCGTGCTCACTCCAGCCGCATCACTGTCTTCAGCCAAGCGGGGGAGATTGCGTTGCCCCCCTCTCGCCGGGTGTTTGCATTCCTCGAGCGATCGGTCGTCCCGGTCACCGCACCCCGCGGAGGACTCGTCCATCCCAAGGTATGGGTGCTGCGCTACGTGGATCCCTCGGGGGAGGAGCCCCCGCGGTTCCGCGCCCTGAGCGCCACCCGCAACCTCACCTTCGACACAAGCTGGGACACCGTGCTCCGGCTTGACTCGGACGACGGAGAGGCCGGCACTCGGGTCGACGCGATCGCGGACCTCTTTGCCGCCCTCTGTACCAGAAGCGTGGGTCGCATCGACCCCGACCACTCCGCTCGAGTCGCGGCGCTGTGCGAAGACCTGCGACGAGTGACCTTCGCAATACCCGAAGGCGTCGACGACCTTCGCGTCCATGTGCTCGGCCTCGATCAGACGGCGCCTCCCTTTCCCGCGACGTCTGATCGCTCGCTCGTGATTTCGCCATTTGTGTCTGATGACTTCTTCGCTCAGGTGCACCCAGCACCCATCAGCGAACTGGTTTCGCGTCCCGAGTCGCTCGACGGACTGAAGGCCTCGTCCCTTGACTCCGTGGAGACCGCGTACGCGTTCGACGATGGCAGCACCCCGGACCCCAGTGGGGACGAGGAACATCTCGCTGCCGAGGACCCGGGGCGCCCGCTTCGTGGCGTGCACGCAAAGGTCTTCGTCTATGAGACCGGCTCCCGTGCGCAACTGTTTTGCGGATCTGCCAACGCGACTGGCGCCGCCTTCGGGCGCAACGTTGAGATCCTCTTCGAGTTGGCGGGATCCACGGCCCGACTCGGGATCGATCGGTTGTGCTCCGGTTCGGACGACGAACTCGGCCTTCGAGCACTCTTCCAGACCTATGTCCGTTCTGCCCCGGAGGCTGCCGACCCGGGAGAGGCGTCGCTCGACTCACTGCGGCATGAGATCTCTCGTATGTCAATCACCGGGGTCGTGGAGCCCAGCGGCGACGAGTGGGCCGTCACCTATGAGACGTCGTCCCTCGTGAGCACCCCGCCGGGTGTTGAGGCCGTGTGCTGGCCGCTTGCGGCGCCCGGCAACCGACGTGTCGTCGTGCCGAATCAACCACTGACTGCTCGCTTCGAGGTGAGTCTCGAGACCATCAGCGGATTCCTCGCCTTCCAGCTAGAACACCACGACAGCGGCCTTCTAACTCAGTTCGTGGTCCCGGTAGAGCTGCAGGGAGTGCCCGAACATCGCAACAGTCACCTCCTGCGTTCCCTGATCGGGAACGCCGATCGGTTCCTCCGCTATCTCCTCGCCCTCCTGGCAGAGGACGCGGCTGGAATGGATCTCCTCGACGCCATCGAGGACGTCGGCCGAGATGAGCCGGGCGACAAATCCACTGCACCTGGTGGGCTTCCAGTACTCGAATCGATGCTGCGAACGCTTCGCCGCAACCCGGCAAAGTTGATGGCAGTCGACCCCCTCATCTCCGATCTGGCAACCGATGGCGCCCTACCACCGGGGTTCTCCTCACTTTGGTCCAACCTGCGCAGCGTCGCGGTGGCTGCAGAGGGGGAGAGATGACCGAACGGCTCATCGATGCCGCCGAGGTGCTCGGAGATCTGAAGGACTTCCAGCGTCGGACTGCCGAGTGGGTGTTCCACCGGATGTTCCTCGCCGATGACCCCTCTTACCGGTACCTCGTCGCCGACGAAGTTGGGCTCGGGAAGACGCACGTCGCTAAGGGCGTGATCGCCCAAGTCATCGACCATCTCCAAGACATCGGCGACCGACGGCACGACATCGTGTACGTCTGCTCAAACGGAGCGATCGCCCGCCAGAACCTTCGGAAGCTCGTTCCGCGGGGCATCAAGCCCCTCGAGAGCGTGGAGAGACTCACGATGCTGCCGCTCGCGAACCTCGACACCGCGGTCGCTGGGGAGAGCTCCATCAATCTTCTTGCGATCACGCCCGGCACTTCCCTCGAGTTCGGCAGCAGCACCGGCAGGTTCGAGGAGCGAGTTCTCGCCTACGCCTTCCTGCGAGAACTGTGGGGAGCACCGTCCTTTCCCGAACGAGCACGCTGGATCTTCTGGCACGGCGTGGACCCGGAGCGGGGCGACGATCGGCTGCGGAGCACCGCAAAGGACTATTGCCGCCGGATCAGGCAGCACGTGGCCGCCTTTGCCGAAGAGCTCGGTCACATCGACACAGCGCGCCGGCACCATCACCAGCCGAGCCTTCGACAGACGTTCGATGAACTCGTCGATGGACTCGCGTGGAAACGAGAATTTCCGACGGAGCTGGGCGAGCAGCGGCGAGCATTCATCGGGGATGTTCGTCGAGCCATGGCCACCGTTGGCATTGGGCTCCTCGATCCGGATCTGGTGGTCCTCGATGAGTTCCAGCGCTTCAAAGATCTCCTGGATTCTGACGGGCAGACCTGGGCCGCCCAGCTCGCCAACCGGTTGTTCACCCACCAGAGCCACGAGACAGGCAGACCCACCCGCACCCTGATGCTGTCCGCAACGCCCTACAGGATGTACAGCCTCTCCGACGAGGTCGGCGATGATCACTACGCCGACTTTGTCGCTACGTGCGCCTTCCTCCTTGGCGACGCCGATCGGGTGCGTGGTCTTCAGCAGCGATTCCGAGCGCTCCGTACGGCGCTCACCGATCCCGCCGGCATGTCCTCCGCGGGGGAGATCTGCCGAGCGATTGAGGCCGAGCTCCGCATGGTCATGTCGCGGACGGAACGGCTCGGCTCAACATCGGACCGCGGGGGGATGCTCACGGAACCGCCCGTGACGCTCACGGTCGAAGAGTCTGATCTGCGCTCCTACGTGCGGCTTGGTGACCTGGCAGAAGCCGTGGACCATCACGAGCCGGGCGAGTATTGGAAGTCCAGTCCTTACCTGTTCAACTTCATGGAGGCGTATCAGCTCAAGCGTGCTTTCGAAACAGCCCTGGAGTTGGGCGATCTCCCACCCAACGACCGGCTCGCACCGGGACCAGGGTTGCTCGACTGGGATGACGTCGACCAGTACCGGCGGATCGACCCGCAGAACGCGCGACTCAGGTGGCTGCTCCAGGACCTCGACGACCACGGGGCCTTCGATCTTCTCTGGGTTCCGCCATCTCTGCCTTACTACTCAGCGGGATCGGCCTACGAGCGGCCCGAATCGGCGACCCTGACGAAGCGCCTTGTCTTCTCCGGCTGGGCCGTCGTCCCCAAGGTTGTCTCAACTCTCGTCAGTCATGAGGCCGAGCGCCGAGCTTTCGCTCACCAGCGTTCGCAGCGCTACACCGCTGACTACTCGGCTCGCGGTGGGCGTCGGCTGGATTTCCGTCTCGAGGGGCGTCGGCCAGCTGCCATGACGGCGTTTCTGTTCGTGTGGCCCAGCCCGTCGCTTGCCGAGCTTGGCGACCCGCGCCCTACCTCGAGTCTGATCCGGTCGCTCGATGAGGTACTCGATGAGGCTCGTCGTAGCATCGACGAAGCGCTTGAGCGGATCTTCGTCGACAGCAAGAGCGCTTCCGGCCCCGTTGACCAGCGTTGGTATTGGGCCGCACCCCTCCTCCTCGACCGAGACCGCTTCCGGAACGTCATCGACGACTGGTTCGGCATCACGGGTTCGGAGACCAGCTGGACCATCGACGACCCGACAGGTGGATTCCTGCGGCACTCCCAGGAGGCCTGGGACCTGCTCAACGATGCAGATGAGGTGGAGCCGCTCGGACGAGCACCAGAGGACCTTGCGGAGGTACTCGCTGAGGTTGCAGTAGGCGGGCCTGCGGTGTGCGCTCTGCGCTCGATGTCCGCTGTCACAGGACTCTCCCGCACCTCCCCTGAGGCACTTGCAAACGCTGCCCGGATCGCATGGGGCTTTCGCTCGCTGTTTAACGCCCCGGATGTCACCGCGCTGGTGGAGCGAGACAACGAGCACGAAGGCGCGCCCTACTGGCGCCAAGCGATCGTGCATTCCTGTCACGGGAACCTGCAATCCCTCCTCGATGAGCACCTGCACGTGCTGAGGGACTGGTTGGGATTCCTCACGGTCGACAGCGACGAACAGCGAGTCAGCGCGGCTCGTGCAATCGCGGAGAAGCTCGTAGAAGCGCTCGGCGTGCGAACCTCTTCCTACCGCGTCGACGTCCCGCATCTCGATGGTGCACGGCTCAGCCTCCAAGAGCGCCGGATGCGTACCCGATTCGCGGTTCCCTTCGGCAACCAGCGCCTCGAAGGTGGCGGAGAGGCGCGTGTGGAGGCCGTGTCATCAGCGTTCAACTCGCCGTTCTGGCCGTTCGTCGTCACGTCGACGTCGGTGGGGCAGGAGGGACTCGACTTCCACCTGTGGTGCCACGCCGTCGTGCATTGGAACCTGCCGTCCAACCCAGTGGACCTCGAACAGCGAGAGGGCCGCGTCCATCGCTTCAAGGGCCACGCTGTCCGCCGGAACCTGGCCGACGCGTTGGGAGCCGGGGTGCTCGGCCAAGGTGACGGAGACATCTGGGATGCGCTCTTCGACACAGCGTCCGAGCAACGGGCGGACTCTGACTCTGAGATGGTCCCCTACTGGGTATTCAGCGACGGCCCGGCTCGAATCGAGCGGTGGGCGCCGGTACCCCCGTTCAGCCGCGACGCGGCGGCGCTTCCCAAGCTGAGGCAATCCCTCGCCGCCTACCGGCTCGCCATCGGCCAGCCACGACAAGAAGAACTCCTCGAATATCTCGGAGGCGTGCTGAACTCTGTTGAGCTCGCCGCGCTGGTCGATGAGCTGCGCATTGATCTGACCCCTCCGTTGTTGCCGGGCCGCCACGAGGAAGGTCCCAAGACGCGGAAGGATCGGGGTATTCCCGTCGACCTGACAGCGGTTCCGGATCGACCCACCGACGTGGCGACCGTTGCGCAAGGGATCGGCCACGAACGGCGCGACCGGGTCCGCAAGGTTCTAGAAGTCCTCGTTGAGCTCGGCTGCTCCTTGGAAGCCCCCAACGCGCTTCGCACGGACTACATGAACATCAAGCCGCCGCGGTCCCACGGCTCCAGACGCATTGCTTCTCTCTCGTTGTCGAGCGGGCGAGTGGAGTTCCAGGGTGATTCGTATTCGTTCGCGACGCGACTTGGCCTGGCGGAGCACTTCGACTACCTGGCCGCAGGAGACAAGGCAGCGATCAGCGTGGACAACGACGAGGGCGTCGCCGCGGCGCTTGCCTTGGGAAAGGAATGCTTGAAATCTCGGGCCGCTCGGCGCTGACCGGTGAGCCGATGGCGTCGGGTGTCGTATCCATCGCTTGCGACAAAGTAGGGGAGCCGGCCGACGGTCGTCATCGAGATCAGGATCCGGGACATGTAGTAGCCGCCAACCCCGCCTAACCCTCGCTGAACGTGGGTTGTGACGACGCCCCACGAGGAACGTACCCCTGCGGCGTGACGTCGCGCTGATGGACGCCGCTGCTGAGTCCGTTGTTGAGATCACGGTGCGATGAGGGTGTCGATCCGGTGGAAGTCGAGGTAGCGGCGCTCGAATTCGCTCACCCACGCCTCGGGGCAGGCCGCCCCGATGGCCTCGTGCAGCGACTCGATGGTGACCGCGCTGAAGGTTGCTCTTCCCATGCTGGTAAGACGCTGTTGGTAGGCGTCCGCCGCATCGACGCACGCCTGATTCCGCGAGGGGTAGGCGAGGACGAAGGCGCCATGCTCGAACCCATCCTGTCTCATCATCGACAGGGCGAGCAGGTGGTCGAGCCAGAGCTGCCAGTCCGCCATCCAGAGCGCATCGATGTCTGAGGCGAACGCGCTCGACGCCGCGGACACGACTGCGTAGCGGTCCTTCCAGTCTGGGCGTCGGCCGCGCAGGTTCTCGTGGTACTTCGTTTCGATGGCCAGAAACGAGGGCGCCTTGGCAGGCGTGCGGCATTGCACGAAGACGTCTGCTGCGCTGCCGTTCTCCACATACCGGGGATCTCCCCGACCAGGGGAGTACTCGAACTCAATGCCCACGACCTCACCAACGATCTCCGGCCACAGAGGGGCAAGAGCACGCGTGGCGAGTTCGAGGTCGAGCTTGAGCTCACCGAACAGGTTGAAGCACATCGGCTGCGACGAGAGGAGATCGTTGAACAGCCGTGGGTAGCCGTACATCTTCTTGAGCGACCGGTCCCGCACACGACGATTGCTCTCGTACTCCTCCCGGACGATCGCGCCAATGCCCGGGGTGAGGTAGTTCCAGAGCTGTACTTCGGCCGTCGGCATCTCGAGCCGTGACCCGAGCGGCGCATCTCGATGCAGACCGACGGGGAATCCCCGATCCTCCCGCCACAAGGCCTGCAGGATCCGGGCCGATCGTTGGAACGGGCTGTCCGTGCCGACAAGGACCAAGTGCTCCTTCGCGATGTCCTCGAGACGGTTCACGGTCCGAGTGGCGTTCGCATTGAACGGCGGCGAAGGACGTCGAGTTGCACGCCCGTTTCCGGGCACGATCGCTGCGCCTTCTTCGTCCCAGCACGCAGGTCCTCGAGGGTGGACATGATCGACTCGTAGTCGTGGCCGTGCCGTGCGAGCAGGACACCGATCACTGTCCCGGTGCGCCCGACGCCACCCCAGCAGTGGACGTACACACCACCGCACCGCTTTTGCTCGTCGATGAGATCAACGATGGGGTCGTACTCATCGTCGGTGAGGACACCTAGGTCAGGGATCCCAATGCTGATGTGACGCAGGTCGAGCTGCCGGTGCTCGCCGGCGCTTGCGATCACCGGCGCGTAGGGGTCGAGAGGGTCGTTCGGTGTGGTGAGGTCGATGAACGTACGGATGCCCGCGTCGATCAGCAGGTTGCACTTGTCCCTGGTGCGACGAGGATCCGTCTTGGCAGCCGGGTACTCGCCGGCCAGTACCGCACCGGGCTCGACCCACCATGCATGCAGGGCCTCGTCGTGGTCCCATCGGGCGGGTCGGGCCGCGTCGCCAACGGCGGCCGCGAAAAGGCCCCGTGCGAGCTCACTGATGCGGGGCGCGAGCACGAGTCGGTCTACCCATTCGGAACGAATGCCGGATGCACCCCAGCGGGCTCCTGCCAGCTGTCCGGCGATCGCTGCGGTGGTGTCGGCATCGTCTCCGAGGTTGGCGGCTCGAAGCACGGCACCGGCGTAGTCATCGGCACCAGCGACCGCCCACACGGCTGCCTCGAGTGCCTCGACGCAGTACCCGGTGCCCCGGATCTGCGGGGGCTCCTTGGTCTGCCAGGAACCCTTCGCCACGCCATCGACCAGCGGGTGCAGCGCACCCCATCGCCAGAAGCCCGTATCGAAGACCTCGTCGGCCGAGGTGCCGTTGATGAGCGCGGCGGTCATCGCCCCGAGCACCCGGCAGGCGTCGACCGGGCGGGAAGCGGGATGGGTCGAGCGGCTCGACTCAGCGGACCGCTCTGCGGCTTCGGCGGGGTCGGTGTGCCACCGGATGGCGACCGGAGCGAGACGCATCAGGGAACCGTTCGCCGCGGATTCCTCGTCGACATCAGGGTCGATCGGCGCACCGGTTCGCTTGAACCGGGACAGCTGCGTTGTCGTGGTGCCACCGATATCGAAGCATCGGTCGGTGGAGGAGAGGTAGCCGTGGTCTCGCCACAGAAGGTATCGGCGGAGCTGGTCGGCAAGGTCCATCTCACCGGTGTCGAGCAGGGACTCTGCGAGGCACAGCGCCATCGACGTGTCGTCAGTCCATGCGCCGGGCTCCAACCCGAACGGACCACCGCCGACCATGTCGGTGATCGGCGTGAAGGACCCCGGCCGCTTGAACTCGAGTGTGGTCCCGACCGCATCGCCGGCCGCCAGGCCCAGGAGGGCGCCGATGGCTCGGTCTTGGGTGCTCATCCGTGATCCTCGTGTGCGAGCGCGGCGGTCGCAGCGGTGGCGATGCGCTGCATGGGGTCCTCGTCCGTGATTTCGGTGGGTGTGCCCCTGACGAGTGCCCAGACGCGGAGATTCTGTTGGTCAGCAAGTCCAGCGTCAGCAGACACCGCTGGTGCTGCAAGTCCGGCCATGGCCCCGAACTCGAATCGCCTCACTAGCTGCACCAACACCGACGTAGCCGGACCCCTGCGTCGATGCGCCGATGTGGCGCCTGACCTGGGCAAACGAGCTCGCACCAGGTCAAGTCGTTTCTCGCTGGCTCTTGCCCTGGCGTGTCACGGCTGTGTCACGAGCCGGGGAGCAATCTGGGTGCCCCACCTGCGGCGCTCGTCCGTCGGCAAACCTAACTTGCACGACGGCGTCTCCGGGTCGGATCACCGTGCGGCAGATCGGGCAGACGGAGGTGCGCCGCGCCGTGTCGAGGCCCTCGTCCTCCTTGCGTTGCTTGGCCTGCTGCGTTCTCTCGTGCTGTTGGCGTTCGTAGGCCTCGGCCGGTGAGTAGATCGTAGAGATGTCGCGCCCGGTCGTGGGATGTGCACTCCAATTGTTCGTCGGTCGCACCATCTGAAGCTCCTGTTCATCCGAGGGCGCTGTCGCCTGCCGACCAACCGCCCCGCCATTGTCGTCATGTCTGATCGTAGGAACCCGGTGTGACTGCCCGCCCCAGCCGGCACTGGCTCTGGCCCCTGCTCCGGTGGGGGCCGTGTCGCGTCCCTAGAGCTGCACGAAGCCTTGGCCACCAGTGACCGACGGGCTCGAGGCATCAATCGGGGTCCAGTAGGTCACGTTGAGCATGTCGAGGTGGTCCGACGATGAGGTGCGCAACTGGTCCTGCGCACCCAGGCAGCCGGCGCTGTCGTTGCAATCGGCTTGAAGGCCAGCCGCGGGGACAACGATCCCGAACGTGATGGAGAGGAGTCGCTTCATCATGGGGCTGACGTCATCTGGTTTCACGGCACTCAGAGTACGGCCGTCACAGGACCACCGTCCGCTAGGGAACACATGTTCGTTATGTGGCGACGTGCACGACGACCTCACCAGCTCGCAGGCGGTGGAGATCGTGCCGCGCTCAAACGTGATGCTTGTCGCCACGTCCATCGGCAGTTTGGCGTGAGGACACCATTCGGGTCCTCGAGGCGCTGGGACGCGCCGACAGTGCTCGAGCACCAACGTCGGCCACAGGGCAACCGCCGACGTTCCTCAGCTGCGAGAAGACACTCACGCCCAAAGCGTTACCGAGGTCATTCGTCGTCGAGGCCCCTGGCGCAACGTCGACCAGGTCGAGCTCGCCACACTCGCGTGGGTCCACTGGTTCAACACGCAGCGCCTCCACGGCGCCCTCGGCGACATCCCACCCGAGAAGTTCGAAGCAGCGTTCTACGCTGCCCAACAGACCTGCCCGCCGATTCCACCAAACCCAGGGCACTCCAGAGCCTCCATCAAATCCAGGGCGATTCACTTCTCGGCAACGGATGTGCCGGGTCAGGGAACTGGAGTGCCCCGTTCGAGGGCCGCGGATCGTCCGCTCGGGATCCAACTAGCCGGCTCCCGCGCACCCAGCACTCAAATTGGCAGTCTCAGCGAGGACCAGCTAACACGAAGGTTCTGCCGAGCGCCCTTCGCCGTCGTCGCCACGAGGGTCGAGCACACAACCGGTGTGGCGGTGCAGATGGAGGAGCGCGATCGCGTTTGGCCGTCGTGCACGCAACCTCGTGAACGTGAGCTACATCAACGCGAGGCGGGACGGGCGAAGCGCACCGTCGGTGTTGCCGCTAGTAGTGCAAGCAGGCCCAGTGCGGCGCCGGCAACGAGCGGCTCG
Organism: Actinomycetota bacterium; assembly: GCA_049325515.1. GTDB lineage: Bacteria > Actinomycetota > Acidimicrobiia > Acidimicrobiales > VFJN01 > VFJN01. Next base: position 244,902 of record JBMOLI010000036.1, read on the forward strand.
CTTGCGGCCTTCCGCACCGCCTTCTCCGCGGCGTGCACCGTCCTGATGGGCGCAGGCACGTCTCGCTCAACACCGGGTACTTTCCGCGCTGTGCCGAGCCCCGTCTGCTTCGCGGACACGGGCGCCTTCTTCACGGCCGCCGATACCTTCTTCACGGCGTCGCCGACCGTGAGCACGAGCCGATCCAGGCCCAGCTGTATGACGAGCTCATCGATGCCGACCAATTCGAAGCCCTGGCCAACGAAGCCGACGAGGTCACCGATGATGGCGTCGACGAACTCGCCAGCGCGGGTAGCCCGAAGGGCCGTCGCCCCCTTGTGAACGCCGACGCCGACGCCGATCGTGACACCGACGACAACAACGACCGGTACCCACACGGGAACTGTGAACAGGAAGACAACGCCGGCCGCGGCAACTCCACCGACCGCGGTGCCGGTGTACGCGGCGATGGCAGCCTCGGCGGCGGCCCAGGCAGCGTCGGGCGCGAGGTGCTCCCATGTCTCGCTCCCATCCGCAACGCGGTAGACGCCGGCAACCGACCTGCAGGCGGCCACAGCGATCACGGCCCGTCGAGCGGCGGTCATCGATGCGTCGTGCAGCGTCGGCCCAACCGTCGACGCAATGCGGTGCAGGCGTTCGAGCTCATCGGCAGAAACCGTGGCCGAGCTTGTGCCCGGCACGACGATGCCCTTCGGGACTCGGACCTCGATTCCCGCCTCCCGGTGTGTGCACACACCCCGCCTTGCGGCGTTGAACGTGTACTTGTAGTCAACCTCTCCGATCGCCGTTCCACCGAAACGCTTCACGAGCGTCGCATCGATGGCCTTGAAGTTCAGCGTCGGGGACGGAATCGCTCGGGTGGTCAGGTGCCGCAAGTTGTACCGGAACACATCCAACCGTTCGAGGCCGTGCCCTTGCACCAGATGAGGGTGCCGTCGTACCCAGTCGGCCAGTTGGGTGGCGTCGAGTTTCGCGGTGGTCCGGAACAGGTCGCGGACGAACGCGTGGATCACGTCGCGAGCTGCGGCCTCGTACGTAGGGGTAGCGCTTGCTGCGCTGACGGCACCGAGGAGACCGGCGCGCGCCAACTGGGACGGAGCGGTCTGCGGGGAGAAGGGATGATCTGGGGTGAACTCGCTCATGCCGCTGCCGCACTCGAGGTAGCGGCGAGCCGCAGTGCGGCAGCGTCGAGGGCGTCGAGACGGGCGAGCTCGATGATCGCCTCGGCCATGGCGCCGTCCACCCGACCGATGTGGTCGTGGACGTCGATCGCGCTGATGTTCGCGAGGCGGTGACCCCAGAGCCAGCCGGGTCCACGTAGGCCGATGGCTGTCGGGTCCGGGACCTGCATACGCGCTGTGCGGTCCCGGTAGTGGCGGTTCGTCGTCAGGCCCATCGTCACCCAATGGCCTGCGTCACGCCGGATCAGCACCGCAGGGCGGTACTTGCTAGTCGCCGTTCGGTTCTCAAGGGCGTTGAGGAGGTTGATGATGACCACGTCACCGGTGCGGCGGACGCCGTCGTCGTAGGGTGAATGACTGTTCACGTTGCATCTCCGTTGGTTCGGACCGGGCCACTCCCGGCCTCGAGCTGACGGTGAACGAACGCTGGTCACATAGCCATCACAAGACGATCACAAGTTCGCGGCAGTGACGGCCGCGTACGATGCGACGGTGGAACGCGTCGGGACAGATACCCCGAAGTGGCGCGTTCTCGAGGCCGTGGCAGACGACCTCGACATACTGCAGAGGGTTCCCGCCGTCCGGACCGCCTACAACAAGACCTGGCTAGCCGAGCAGTTCAGGGACGGCCACGGGATCACGATCTCGCTCGGAACGGCGAAGAACTTTCTGTCTGGTACGCATTTCCCCGTCCGCCGCCATGTCGCGGCAGGCTATTTGAGCGCAATCCAGGCGGTGCTCAACGCTGCATTCGACCAGGAACGGCCACCAGGCGAATCAAGCCCGCACCAGTACCTTGACCTCCTCGAGGGTCTGCCGCCGCCGGCATCGAGACGAGCACGATTTCCACCCTCCCCGAAGGATAGCGAAGCGCCCGACGATCAACCGACACCCTCGGCCCGAATCGACGAACTGTTCCGGCGGGCGGCTAGCGACCTCCAGCAGGACCGAGTCAATCAGCACCTCCAGGACGTACTCCGCGAAGCGAACTCGATAGACGACCGAGCCATGCAGCAGGCAATCCGCGCCCGTGCGTACGCGGCACGCGCCGTCGAAGCCAACACGTCCTCAGAACGACGAAAGTGGTGGAACGAGGCGCTGCGAGCCTCACGGCGCGAACTTGCAGTGTCGGCGGATGTCGACGCCGTCCTCCGGTGCGTCGCGCTCGTCGTCGACGCGACCTCCGACCGTTTCGCCGAGCTCGAACCAAAGCAATCTCATCGCGAGCTCGCGAACGTGGCGAGAGACATAGACGAAGCCCTCGACCGGTCGAATGATCCGCCGCCCCGTTCGGCCCTGTTGGCCGCCAAGGCAGCAGTTCTGCGACACCAAGGGACGCACGAGCCAGCTCCGAGTCGGCGCAACAGATTCTTCGACGAAAGCGTCCGCTGCGCGGAGCTCGCGGTTCGGGAACACCCCCTCCCCGCATCCGTGCTCGAACTCGGACTGTGCATGAGTCAGCGCAGTGGGACCGAGAAGTCGGAGCGCCGTCAAGAGATGCTGCGCAAGGCCGAAGAGCATCTGATTCGTGCGGTCGAGCGGGGGGCAGGCGAGGTGGGCCGGCTCGCCCTGGCGACGTTCTACAGGCACCAGCACCGCCCACTCGATGCAGTCGACGCCTTTCCCCTCGACGCGCCTCACGCCAACTACCGGCGGATTTTGCGGGCGGCACCGGTCTTCGCCGAGGCAGCCATCGAACTCCACTACAACGGCTATCCGCACGACGTCGTGGAACGAAACCTCGAGGACGCACGCGTCCTCTTGGACAGCGCCCGCCGTGGTGGCTATGGCTGGGCCAGGCACCTCTCGGACCTCGCCGTCGTGCGCGCAGTCTTAGACGGCCCATCGTCGAACGACTCCGCTCTCGCCGGGATCTTTGATGAGGCGGGCGGCACCGATTGGACGCATGCTGCGGAGTTGGCGGCGGATCCCGGTAAATCAGTCGCGCAGCAGAGCTGGGCGCTCGGAATCGACGACAGCGCGGTGTGGAATCGACTTGGCACGTACGCGCTCGACTTCCTCGATGATGACGTCCTTGCCGAACGGTTCTACCGCCAATCGATGCGGGTCGGCCCGAACAGCTATCTGCCCAGCACCAACCTTGCGCGACTACTGATCGGCCGCGGCAGTACCTCGGACCTTGAGCAGGCGTGGAGGCTCCTCGACGACGTGAGCGGCTCCTCACCACCAAACTTTCCGTGGTGGAGACGTGAGCGTGAGAGCCTCGCGAACGCTGTCGCTGGGTTGCCTCCAGAGGAACGGTTTCCGGCCCCTCGCCCGAAGCCCACGAGACTTGCGGCTAAGGCAACAGCCGCCCGCTCTCTCGATGATCCGGCCGAAGGTCGAGAGGCCGTTCTGGAGCTGGTGGACGAGTTCATCGAACAGTGCTCGCTTCGTCGGGCGGGCCAGTTGGCGGTGGCGTACCGCGATCGGGTCTTCCGATTCGACGTGCTGTGGTGTGCGCAAGGAGCGTCCACAGACTTCAGCGACCTCGCTGTGGCCTTGGATCAGGTCGCCCAAGTCCTTCTCGTCTTGTCACACGCAGTCGATGAATCGACCGAGGCTGCCGTCCGGGACCGGTTCCCAGGCGTGGAGGTTGTCACGGCAGCTGAGATAGATGCAGTTGCGACCGGGCTCGAGGTCCTGCCCGCTCTGATTGCGCGCAAGGCCTTGGAGTCGAGCTCGGTCGCGTCATAGGCACGGCTCGCCGGTTCGGTCGTGGGCTCCCTAGTACTCTCGATGAGGTGGGACGCTCGACACGATGAGCGACGAGATCGGTTACTCCTGGCGTGGTCCGGTGAGCGATGACGAGCTAGTCGAGGTCCACGGTGGCCGACCTGCCGTTGGCTGGTGGCACCGGATCTGTCGGCACAGTCTCGGCCGGGTCACGGCCCGCGATCGTGTCGGTGTGCTCGTTGGGTTCGTCAACGTGGGCGTGGGACGGTGGGGACCGCGCGTTCCTGATCGATACCAAGACCCGCGGCGACTGTCAGCACCGTGGCGTCGACACGGAAAGTCGTGCGGCGAGCTGCTCAGCACGCGAGGTGGGTGTGCTCACCTGATCTGGCCCCACTTGGGCGGGTAGTGCTCAGGCACGGTGGGGCCAATCGGGTTGACACGCTCAGGTTGCGTCGGCGTCGCGGTCAAGCCATCGACGGTCGCTTACCACCTTGGCCGCTAGGTCCGCGAGGGGTACGCCGGGAATGACCTTCGTTATCCAGGGGCCATGGGGCTGGGAAGGCGGCGCGGACCGTCCACACGCACACGGTTGCCTTGCCGTGTTCAGGTCAACCAGACCGGCCGATCAGCCCACGACTAGAGCCGTGCCGGACGGGTTCAAGTGAGCAACGGTCATGTTCGCGCCGTTGCCGCCTGCGATCACCAGGCTGTCGTCCGCGAGAATCCTCATTCGAGCGCGGGAGAGGACTTCCTGGGTCGGGTCGATGAAACTGATCGCCAGTCCGTCGACTCCGTACGTGTAATCGCGCTGACCGTTCGGAAGGAGCCGTTCGATGTAGGGCTGTCCGGTCGAGCTGTCCGAGTCGGAGACCAGGATCCGACCGAGCGAGTCGATCGCAATGTCGGAGGGGACCTCGGTGGCGGTGGCGGGCCGGACGTCGGTGAGGCTGAGGCCCCCGTTCCCGAAGGAGGTATCGGGTGCACCGTTCGGGTTGAAACGCGCGACGAAGGTTTCGTAGTTGACGCCGATTGGAGGGTCCGTGAACGTTCGCCACACGTACCCGGCGACCACGATCTTGCCGTCAGGCTGGAGCGTCAGCGCGTAGGGGACCGAGCGGGAAGGCTCCGCGAAGAATTGAAGGGTTTTTGCCCCGGCGTCTCCGAAGGTCGTGTCGAGTGTGCCGTCGGCGTCCAAGCGGAGCACGACGCCCCGGATGATGTTGCAGTTCGGTGGGCACGGTTCTGGCTCGATCGCGCCGATGACGATGAGCTTGCCGTCCGGCTGCATTATGAGGGACGTCCCGGACGTCGACGTGCCTGCGAGCGTCCAGGTGAATCGGCCGCTAACCCCGAAGGTCGGATCGAGGGTGCCGTTCGGCAGGAGCTTCGCGACAACGATGCTCGCCGGGGACGCCCCTCCTCCCACGGCGACGACTGAGTCATCGGGAAGGACCACCATGTTGGACAGGGAGTCGTTGAAGCCGAAGTCGACTGTTGCGAGACCACCTGAACCGAAGGTCGAGTCGGGTACTCCGTTGGCGTTGAGCCTCCAGATCGTGAAGTCCTCTGCCGCTCCGGGTCCGCTGATCCCGTTTGCTCGGCCGCCTAGGAGGATCCGACCGTGCGTGTCGATAGCGGCGGCATGGATTGAGCCGGTGACGCCTGCCTGCAGCACGATCTTGCCGTTCGAGGCGAATGTGTCGTCGAGGTGTAGTCCTGCGGTGAGTCGGGCCGCTGCCTGTCGAAGTGTGCTGTCCCCGTCCGCTCCAGCGACGATGATCCGACCACTCGCATCAACCGCGAGGCCGACCTGATCCTGGACGGCGCTGGCTGAGCCCGACGGATGCGGGAAGGTGATCGTGGTCTTGCCGAGGCTCGTTGAGGAAGTCGGCACGATCACGGCTACAGCCGTCTTTCGGGTTGTGGTTAGGGTCCCGTCCCCGAGTTGGCCGGAGCCGTTTGCGCCCCAGGCACGGACCCCACCGGTGCTGAGGCGGGCGAGGGTGTGGCTGGCGCCCGCGGCGATGTTGGCAACATTGGTGAGCCCTGACACGCTCACCGGCGTGCGGCGTTCGGTGCGGGTGCCGTCACCGAGCTGCCCGTAGGAGTTCGACCCCCAACACTTGGCTGTGCCAGCCGTCATGCGCGCACAAGCGTGGTACAGGCCGCCCGCGAGGCCACCCACGCCAGACAACCCGACAACGGGCACGGGTTTGGTGCGGTTCGTGATGGTGCCGTCACCGAGCTGGCCGTGATGGTTGAGACCCCAGCAGCGAACCGTCCCGGACTTGATCGCGCATGTGCTCGACCCGAGCGCCTCGAGTGCGCTGATACCCGAGAGCCCTACGACGCTGACCGGCGTGCGGCGTTCTTTGAACGTGCCGTCACCGAGCTGGCCGCGCAGGTTCGACCCCCAGCACTTCGCCGTGCCGGTGGCGAGTCGGGCGCAGGTGTGCCAATTCCCTGCAGTGATCGCAGCGACGCCCGTTAGGCCGACCACCGACACGGGAGTCCTGCGGTTAGTGACCGTGCCATCCCCGGCCTCGCCATGCACGTTGTACCCCCAGCACCTCACGGTCCCACCCGAGAGCAGCGCGCATGTGTGGTACTTGGACGCAGCGATCGCCGTTACGCCCGATAGAGCTGACACCGTGGTCGGCGTCAACCGGGTGCTCAGCGTGCCGTCACCGAGCTGCCCGTAGGAGTTCGACCCCCAACACTTCACAGCGCCAGTTGTGAGCAGCGCGCAGGTGTGTGCCTCCCCGGCAGCGAGCGCTGTTACGCCCGACAGGCCGAGCACCGAGACAGGAGTCTTGCGGGTCGTGGTCGTGCCGTCACCGATCTGGCCGGACGAGTTCAGACCCCAGCAGTACACCGTGGAGGATGGCGCTACTGCGCACGAGTGAGTGCCGCCACCCATCAGCCCAGGCGCGTCTGAAGCCGCCTCCCCTACACCGCGGGGCACGACGAACATCGTCGCCACCAACGCGACGATCCCGAGAATCGAGACCCTGTCCCTAAGGGAGCCGCGCCCACCCGCCGATCGTCGCACTTCCCCGCACCGCCTCACCCGTGGTGGGGCCCGTCCCCCGACTGCACTATGAACTCACCATCGATGCCTGACAACGAGGAGTAGCGAAACCGTCATCTGGATGCGCCGCGACCTCTCAATCGTCCCGATGATTTCCACTCGCGGCGATCAGAAAGACGGTGCAGTTCGGGAACCGGCCCCGCAGCCGACGCTGTTCTCCAGCTGTTCTCTCATCGGGAGGGAAGCGCCGAAGGATGCGCGCATCTGGCACCCTGCCGCCGGGCAGCGTCCGGTCGCTCGTCTTGGTCAGTTCGCGACGGGCGGCAGAACCCTGATTCCAGCCATCTCGTACTTAGTGGGACCCGTGACGCCGTCCCGCTCGAGTTTCTCGAGGCGGTAGTTCTCAGCCGCGGTGACGCACACGACCTCGACCAGGCGGGGGAGCTCGGTGATCCACTCCTCGACGGAGACGAGGCGGGTGAGGTCGTCGGCGGTGAGGGAGTGGACATGGTCGCAGTGGAGCGCGTCGCTGGACCCGTTCTTCGGGATCAGGTCTCCGGCTTCTGCGTAGCGATCGATGACAGCCTGAGCGCCCTCTGATCGCCTGGGGACTTTCGTGGCGCCGTTGACGTTCATGACGCGTAGCTGGTGGCGAAGGATGCGCAGCGCGTGCGTTGCCTCGAGCTCGCCGGCGGCTACAGCACGTGACAGCACGGCAGCCAGCGCGGCGAAGCGAAGGTCCTTCGGACGGCTACCGATCGGCGTCGGAGTGCGGGCCACCGCCTAAGCATGGTCCACCTGCTCACGGACTGCGGATGCGATCGACTCTGAAGTGGCACCGTCGGCCAGTCGACGTCGGCTGCTTGCTCAGGCTGGCGGTTCCCTACGAGGTGCGTCGAGGGTCTGACGGATCCGGATCTCGACCTCATCTGGCGTGGCTGGGCCGTCGAAGTCGATGAGCGCCCACGCCTTGGGTCTCGATGGTCGGTCGGGGTTTCGGCACACGATCGTGTTGTCGTCATCGAGCGTGCGGAACGGGACGCGCAGATGGTGGTAGTCGATCTGCAGGAAGCGGGCGGTGATGCGCAGCAGCGGGTAGCCGCCGCCAGGGTGCACGGGACTCCACCGCCACCCGCCGGCCATGCGCTCGATGTAGACCCGCCGCTCATGTTCGGTTGCTACGGAGACGGCCATCGCCACGCTCTTCAAGGGTGAGATCCTCATGATCGACCGGGCCAGCGCGGCACGCTGCGGGTCCGGGGTCGCGGCGGTGCTCTTGGTCATGGGGGCTCCTCATCGATCCTGGCGTTCGCACCGTGCCTGCGGGCCGGTTGCGGGACCGTCGTAGGGCCAGGCCCCTCGGGTCGCTCTTGATGTGGTCCCCGCACCGTACTGCCGGGGTGCGACAGGGCTGTCAGGGTTTGCCTGTCGTCCGATGTGACGACCCGCCCGGGTGAGGCGTCTTGCGTGGGGGTGCATGGTGATCACGTGGCCCGTCTCGCGGCGATCTATACGCGGATCTCCTTGGACAACGCGGGGACTCAGTCGTCCACTGCCCGTCAGGAGCGGCTGTGCCGCGATTGGGTGACCGAGCGCGGGTGGGAGACCGTCGAGGTGTTCGAGGATGTGGCCAAATCGGCGTTCGCGAAGGGGGTTGTTCGCGACGACTTCGAGAACCTGCTGGTGGCGGTCACGCAGCGGAGGATCGACGTGGTGGTGTGTTGGCGCCTGGACCGGCTTGCTCGTTCCCCGGGAGAGTTCGAACGGTTCTGGTCGGCGTGCCAGAACGCTGGCGTGGACATCGCGTCGGCGACCGAGCCGGTGGACTGCACGACCCCGGTAGGGGTGGCACTGGTCCGGATGCTTGTCACTCTGGCGGGGCTGGAAAGCGACGTGAGGGCGATCAGGCTCCGGGCCAGGAACCGTGAGCAGGCCGAGCAGGGCCTGCCCCCTCAGGGTCGGGTCCCGTACGGCTTCACGGCGGGCTGCGCGGGCATCGTCGAGTCGGAGGCCACCCTCATCCGGGAAGCCGCTGGCCGGGTCCTTGACGGTGAGGGCACTGTGGGGATCGCCCGCGTCTGGGCCGAACGCGGTGTAGTCAATCGCGACGGGAGACCGTGGTCGTCCGATGGGATACGGCGAGTGCTCAAAGGACGCGCGATCTGTGGTGATCGCACCTACCGGGGCGAGGTCGCGGCCGAAGGTTGCTGGCCGGCGATCATCGATCCGCTGATGGGCGCCGAGGTGCGGGCCCGACTGGTCCGCAGGCATGGTGCGTTGCCTGCCGGCGTGACGGACCACCTACTCCGGGGGCTGCTCCGCTGCGGGATCTGTGGCGAGAAGCTTTTGCCTCGCGTGCGTTATGGCGCTGTCGCGTTCGGCTGCATTGATCAGGCCGGCAATGGCTGCCAGCGGGTGTCGATACGGCCGGAACGAACCGAGGACTGGGTGGTCACCTCGGTCCTGGCACGGATCGGGGCGCGCCATAGTCGGAACAACCGGGTCCGTTGGCGTCGCATCGACGCCGGGGCCGCGGTCCGGTCCCTCGACAACCACACGAGCGCACTGAGTGAGCTCAACCGCTGCTACTTCGTGCGTGGCGAACTGACCCATGTTGAGTGGATCCGTGCCCGAGACAGTCTGATCCTCGAATGCCTCCAGCAGGTCGCTCGTGCCGCACCCCAACGCCGCCCCCGCGGCCTGCCACCCCACATCCCGATCTGGCGTGCCGGCGACGTGTGGAGCGAGCTGTCCATCACGGCCCGCCGAGAGGTGCTCGCCGCGGAGCTCGCCTGGGTCATCGTCAATCCGTCGCCCGTCGGCGCGGGGGTGTGGTGCTCGGACCGCCTGGTGTTGGTCTGGGTGCAGTCAGACCCGATCGAGGACGCTCCTCCCCGGCCGATGCGGGCGCACAAGAACCGGCAATGGGAGTCCTCCAGTGGTGAGGACCCGATGCTGCCACGGGTGGCGCCGACAGCAGAAGCGCTGCGAGAACAGGGTGGGCCGTTCACGATCAGTGACGCGTGCACGGTGACAGGCATGTCGGTTTCCGCGGTTGGCGAGGCGCGGCGGGCGGGCCGGCTCGACGCGGAGTTCATCCGGGGCCAGTGGTGCTATCACCTCGACGCCTTGGACCAGTGGCGCCTGAACGGTCGGCCACCGCGGGCAACCAAGCGACCCACACCGGAGCTTCTTGTGGACGAAGCCCACGCCGCCCGATGGCTCAACGTGAGTCCCCGCGTCCTGCAGCGCCTCATCGCCCAGGGCCTGCTCGTCGCGAGCACGAGCCGCCCCGACGGGCACCAGTTCAGCCAGGTCCAGCTCGCACGCTGCCAGGAACGAAGAGCCGACCTATCCACACAACGAGCGCGAGAGCGCGTCAGTCCTGCCGTCGGGTCGGACCCAGAGCCCGACCGCGAGACACCAGGCGGGTAGCCGGCGGGGGGGGGTCGGCACCCGCGGTTGCACCGGGAGCGCATGCTCAGGGCATGGTCCGTCTCGCGGCGATCTACACGCGCATCTCCAAGGACGACGTCGGTGCCCAGTCGTCCACGGCCCGCCAGGAGCGGCTCTGCCGAGCGTGGGTCGCAGAGCAAGGGTGGAAGACAGCGCACGTGTACGAAGACATCGACCGGTCCGCCCATGCGCCCGGGGTAGTGCGCGACGCCTACGAGACGCTTCTGATCGAAGTCAACGCGCGTCGCGTTGACGTTGTCGTGTGTTGGCGCCTCGATCGCCTGGCACGCTCACCGGGCGAATTTGAACGGTTCTGGTCGGCCTGCCAGCACGCGGGAGTCGAGATCGCGTCGGCGACCGAACCCGTGGACTCGACCACCCCGGTGGGCGTTGCTCTGGTGCGGATGCTCGTGACCTTCGCCGGGTTGGAGAGCGACGTGAAAGGCATCCGGCTCAAGGCCAGGTTCCGGGAGCTCGCCGAGCAGGGAGTCCCACGCTTAGGCCCGGGCGTCTACGGGTACACGCCGAGCCGCTCAGAGATCATCGAGGGCGAGGCCGTGCTGATCCGCGAGGCCGCCAACCGTGTCCTCGACGGGGAGGGGTGCGCGGCGATCGCCCGGTCCTGGGCACAGCGGGGCGTTGCCGCTCGAAGCGGCAAGCCCTGGTCGGCGAGCGGAATCCGAAAGATGCTGAAGACACGGACGATCTGCGGGGACAGCACCTACCTAGGCGAACTCGTCGCCGAGGGATCCTGGCCCGCCATCCTGGACCCTCTCCTCGGGGCGCAGGTGCGGGCGAAGCTCGTCAGTCACGCCGGATCGGTGCAGGCAGGCAACCGTGACCACCTGCTGCGCGGCATGGTGCGCTGCGGGATCTGCGGCGAGAAGCTAACCATCAGACGCAGCAATGGCGTCCCGTACTTCTGCTGCACGATTGGCCGTGGCAGCGGCTGCCGACGCGTGTCCATACTCCAGGACCTGACAGAAACGTGGGTCACTACAACCGTGCTGGCCAGAATCGGGGCCCGCCGGAGCGGCAACCACCAAGTTCGGGGACGAAGCCGAGACCCCGCTGTCGCGGTGCGCGCCCTGGACGCTCAGACCGACGCACTCCACGAGCTGAACTGCTGCTACTTCGCTCGTGGAGAGCTCACTCACGCAGAATGGATCCGGGCGCGAGACGCCATTGTTCTGACGTGTCACCTCGAGCTGGGTCGGGCGATCCCTCAGCCTCATCCTCGTGGCCTTCCACCGCGGGTGCCGATCTGGCGGGCCGCCGAGGTCTGGGACGAGCTCCCCGTTGCGGCTCGGCGCGGTGTGCTCCAGGTTGAGCTCGCGTGGATCAACGTCCACCCCCTGTCGATGACCGGCGTGTGGTGTTCCGAGCGGCTCGAGCTGCTGTGGGTGCAACCCGACCCGGTCGGGGATGCCACCCCGCACCCGGTGCGTGCACGCCACGTCAATCGGCCTGACCCGCAGCCCAGGAGCGGTCAGTGGCCCACACGAGTCGTGCCATCGGTTGAGGAACTACGAAGCCGTGGCGGACCACTCACGGTCGGCGAAGCGTGCCGGGTGACCGGAATGGCGACCTCGACGATCGACGAGGCCCGCAACAGAGGCAAGCTCGACGGCGAGCGCATCAATGGCATGTGGGGCTACCAGATCGAAGCCCTCGACCGGTGGCGCCGCGAGGCGCGACGGCCCACCGCAAGCGTGCGCCTCGCAGCCGAAATGGTGCTCGACTAGGCCAGGCCGCGCAGGCTGGGCCACCGCCGGATCGGGGCACTCACGAAGCGCCGTTCTCCTGCGGCTCGACCCGGCGGGCCAGCGAAGTTCGGTGCGGGCGTTCTGTCGTGGTTCGTCAACCCCGAGCCGTCGATGTGGAAGTGCATTCCCGTGCGTCTCGATTCGCCTCCCTTGACACACTGTGTGCGTGTTCGAGCCCATCACCTTCGTGACCGCGACGTCATCGCCGGTCGGTCGGAGGCGCGGATCATTCAGCGCTATGACACGGGATGGTCGCGCAGCGCCGGCGAGTCCCGATCGCGTCGGTGGACGGCATGGATGAGACCGGCCTTCCCGAGGTTGGCGACGTCTTCATGACCGGCACTCTGATCTTCAACAACGGTGACCACGCGATCGAGCGCCCCATCGTCGTCGTCCGCGCACCACGCCACAGGCACGACTACGTCACCGTCATCCAGCGGTCCTCTACGCCGAAGGAGCAGAAGGGCGTCGACCATCCCTGCGACGAGACGCTTCGCCTCAACAAGGACGGCCGCTGGGTCCTCGACTACCAGAGGTCGGTTCGGTGCGACGAGCTCCTCGCCGCTGCCGACCACTGCGGCACACTTTCGGACGCCTATCTGACCCCGCTCGTCGAGATGTGGGAGCAGGCATGACCGGGACCTGGGCAACCCTTCGGGCCGAGGGCCGCCTCGACGACGGCGGTATCGCCCTCGTCTACGAGACCGTCGACGCCGTCCGGCGCTTCGACCGGTTCCCGCCGCCCGCCGGCGCCCTGGCGTGGACCGTGACCGCCGTCCAGGAGTTCGCCCACGACTTCCTCTACGCCGACGGCGGACCCGAGCGGCTCGCCAGGATCGCAGCGACGGCGACCGATGAGGACTCCTTCGAACGCGTGCTCGAAGCGGCGATCCGCAACGAGTTCCGGATGCGGGCCCGAAGCACCGACACGGGCGCCGTCCTGCGCTCGCTCACCCACGCCGTCGACAACGACCCCGACATCGTCGTCGCCGGAGCGACCCCGACTACCCGCACCTGGTCACTGCCAGCACACCAGCACAACCTCCCATACGCGGGCCCGACCGACGTGCTCGTCGAAGCCGCCCACGCCGCACCGGACGTGCGTCGCGCCCGTTGGTCCGCCGAGTCCACTCGGCGCGCGCCAATCGCCGCCCCGGACTCCCTCCGTCGCGTGCTGCACGCGGTGCTCGACCGAGCCGGCGCCCCCCTACAGCCACGGCGCATGGTCGAGGTCATCCTCGCCCGGTTCCCGCTCGCGACCACCGAGGACGTCGACCTCACCGACGAGCTCATCCCCGAGGTCGCGTCATCGGCGGATTCCTCCCTCCTGGCACGCCAGGTGTGGGAGCAGCTAACCGACAACGAGCGCCTCGTCCTGGGCGTGCTCGACCTCCCCGTGCGCGAGATGGCCGAGGCGACCGGGCTGTCGCGCAGCACCGCCCAGCGAGCTGCGACGGGCGCCAAGGAGGTCCTCGCTGGGTTCCTGGCTGGTCTACCCGACCAACCCGGTGTCGTCGCCGCACTGGCCGCCGAATCCGCTGCCGCCCGCGACCGTGGGACAGCACGAGCAGGTTCGGCATCTACTGGTGAGGAGGAGGATTGATGCCGGGACCGCACCCCACCGACCGCAACCTTGCCGCGCTCGTCGACGGGCGCCTGAACGCCGACCAAGCCGCCCACGTACGAGACCACGTGCAGGCCTGTCAGCGCTGCCAACTCCGGCTCGGGCTCGCCGCGGGCGAGGGTCTCCCGGTGGCCGTGCCGTCTGGCGGGGCCGTGGGGGTTCCGGTCGTCGAGGAGTCCAGCAGCGACATGCCGGCGCAAGGCGACATCTGGCGGCTGTCCTGGGAGACGACGACGGTGCTCGCCGTGATCTGGGTCGTCGGCGCCGACCGGGTGTCGGTCCTGCCCGTCGCCGACACCGCCGACGCCGACGACTGGACCGCGGTACTCGACAGGACCTCGACCAGCGGTCTCGGCAACCTTGCCGTCTCCGTCGCCCTCGAGACGGCCGTGCCGTGGGCCGTGCTCGACGCCCGCGTCGGCGATATCCGCGACATCGAATCGCTGCGGTCCCTCCGCGCAGCGTTTCGGGCCGGCTTGACGACCGACACGCCGCGCGGCGACCCCGTTCGCAGTGCACTCGACGACCGGCTCGTCGGCCTTGGGGAGCTCGCCGAGCTCCTCATGGAGCTCGCCAACGCGGTCTGGGCGCCGGTGGTGACGGCGACGCAGGCGGGGACGCCGAGCTTCGACGAGCTCGCGGATGCTGGCATCGCCGTGAATCGCGCGCTCGCCATCTCGCGAGGCACGACCCCGACTGATGACGAAGCTGACCTCATCGAGGCTGCCACAGGCACCCGGCCGGGGAGCCGCCCAGTTGACGAACAGCTGCGGCGGGCAATCGACCGGCCCCGTCGCAAGGCAGCGATCCGCGCACGAGCCCGAGCCAACCGGCGGAGCGAAGCCGCCGAACGCCTATCGCTCGCCCGCGATGCACAGCCCGAGCTCGCGGCAGCGCGGGGAACCCAGGGCGCGCCGCCCGATTACGACCTCATCCTCGACCGGCTGCTCGATGCCTGACCCCCGCAGTCTCGCCGCCGTCCTCTGCAACGAGCTCACCAGCGACGAGCTCGACATCCTTCGGGAGGACCCGATCGAGGCCATCCCGCTCATCGACGAGCACGTCTCGATCAAGCTCGTCGACTACGAACCGGGCGAGGGGTGCTCCGTCGAGGGTCTGTACCACGAGACCTCGCGGTCGATCGTGGTGCAGCGGGCGAGGAGCGCCCGGCGCACCCGCTTCACCGCCATCCACGAGTTCGGCCACGACCGGGCCCGCCACAACCGTGAGGTCGCGGGCTACCTCGCATCGCTCACGACGACCACCCGGACGACGGAGGAGCGCATCGCAGACGCGTTCGCCGCAGCGGTGCTCATCCCCGACGCCGCACTCGACGCCGTCCTCGGCGGCAAGGCACCCCAAGCGCACCACCTCGTCGAGCTCTTTCACCGCTACGACGTCAGCGGGTCCCGGGAGGCCTGCTGCGTCCGCGTCGCTCAGCGCATGCGCGGCGCCGGCTACGTCGTGCTGTGCGAAGGGGGCATCCTGCGCTTCTGTGCCACGGTCGGCACGAGCTATCCGATCGGACGCGGCGCTTCGCAGACCGACGTCGCCCTCCTGCGTCGCGCCAGCGAGCACGGTCCCGCGACCGACGCCAACGCCAGGCTGCAGCTCCCCGATGGTCGCTTCACGGCCGAGCTCGCCGGGCACGCCGTCACCGACGGCATCTACACGTTCGCGATCCTCACCGACTCGACCTCACCGCCCTGGGGTGGCTGGATCGCACCCCGCCGCACAGAGGGCGAAGCACCTGAGATCTTCTGCGTCGACTGCGACGAGGTCACCGAGGCGTGGAAGCGCTGCGAGATCGACGGGCGCCACCGCGTGTGCAGCAGCTGCGGGTGGTGCGAGTGCCGGACACCGAAGGTCAAGGTCGCCGAGCAGATCTGCGACGTCTGCACCACGACCAAGCGTGTCGACCTGTTCGAACCCGACAGCACCATCTGCAAGGACTGCACCTGACCCTCGTCGCCGTGGGACAGATAGGCCAGGTTCGGCATCTGCTCCTAGCGAAGGCCGAGAAGCGGCCACCACGCGCAGGAGCAGCTGATGAGCAACGACAAGCACGACGACGGCAAGGGTGACAAGGACCCGAAGACCGTTGACATCTATGTGAACACCAAGCCCCACACGGTCCCGAAGGGTGAGATCTCCTTCGAGACCGTCACCAAGCTGGCGTACCCGACGACCCCGCCCGGGGGGAACACCGGCTACACCGTCACGTGGCAGCGTGGGCAAGGCGGCAAGGACGGCACTCTCGTCGCCGGCCAGAGCGTCCCCGTGAAGGACGGGATGGTCTTCGATGTCACGGCGACTGACCTCTCCTGACATCAACCCAGACCTGCACCGCCTGGAGGCCGAGGGCTACACCGTCGCCTTCGTCGGCGGGAAGCTCGTCGTGCGGGACGTCCCGTACGTGGACGGCAACGGCGCCGTTCACCACGACGGGTGCCTCGTGATGCCGCTCGAGCTCACCGGCGAGAAGGCGCAGGCTCCGGCGGACCACACCGCAAGTTTCGGGGGCGGCATTCCCTGCAAGGCCGACGGCAGCGATCTGAACACCATCATCAACGGCCGCGGGCGCAATGACCTCGGCGGCGGGGTCGTGATCGAGTGCACGTTCTCGATGAAACCCGACACCCACGGCGGTACGTACGCCGACTTCTACGAGAAGGTCACGAAGTACGTCGCCGCCATCACAGGGCACGCCACGAAGGTCGACCCCAGTGCGACGGCCAAGGTCGGTCATCCGATCCCCACGGGGGACGACGACCCAAGCCCGTTCAGGTACCGGAATACAGCGTCCTCACGCGCCGGCATCGACGCCCTCAACGCGCAGCTCGCGAACGAGCGCATCGGTATCGTCGGGCTCGGCGGCACCGGCGAGTACATCCTCGACTACGTCGCCAAGACGGAGGTCGCGACCATCGACGTCTTCGACGGCGACGAGCTCCGCTCGCACAACGCGTTCCGAGCTCCGGGCGCCGTCGGCCTCGACGAGCTCAACGCCGCGCCCCGCAAGGTCGACCACTTCGTCGCCGTCTACAGCAAGCTGCGTGACGGCATCACCGCGCACCCGTACCCGATCATCGAGGACAACGTCTTCGAGCTGCGCGACATGACGTTCGTGTTCATCGCCATCGACGAGGCCGAAGCCAAAGTGCCGATCCTCGACGCGCTGGGACGTTTCGGCATCCCGTACGTCGACGTCGGCATGGGCGTCGAAGCGATCGACGGGCGCCTCACCGGCAGCCTGCGCACGACCATCGTCACCCCCGAGAAGAGCGACCACGCCGCCGAGCGCATCCCCGTCGTCGACGTTGCGGGACCCGACGACTACCGGACCAACATCCAGATCGCCGAGCTCAACGCCCGCAACGCCAGCGACGCCGTCATCGCCTGGAAGCAGTACCGCCGCTTCTACGCCGACCTCGGCACCGAGCACCACAGCGTCTACACCATCGCGACGAACCACATCATCAACGGCGACCTCCTCCTGTCGCCGCCCGACGACGACGAGACATGCGCGTGACACGCGTCGAGCACCGCTTCGTCGACCAGGTCCCTGACGAGCTCGTGCCCGGCATCCTCTACGTGTCGCTTCCGTTCCGCACGACCGTCCACCTGTGCGCATGCGGATGTGACAACCAGACATGGGTGCGGCTCCGCCCGCAGCGCCACCACCTCATCTACGACGGCGAGACCGTCACGCTCAGGGGTTCCATTGGCAACTGGCGGTTCCCATGCCGGTCGCACTACTGGATTCTTAACAGCCGCATCGTGTGGGCTGACGGTGAGGTGATGCCCTCCTGCTGGCAGCGGACCGTTAGTTGGCTCCGCCGGCTCGTCAAGCATTGATCAGCTCCGCTGGATAGGTCGGATCGCAATGCGGCGTCCGAACACCGGCCCGTGACCGACCCGGCCGATCGGCCCCGTTCTACACACGCGACCGATTCGGCGATCTGGTCGCCCGCTCGGCCACACACAACGACGGAGGCCGCCCTGTCCGGCCGCGCCTCGAACCGGCGTTAGGTCTGCCCGACCGCGAGCCGAACCCGCCCAGAACGCGCCGTGGGCCGGGCTTCACAGCCGCCGTTTCTCGACTTCGGCCCACCCGGTATCGAGGTACCTACGCATCTCGGCACGGAGCCTGGCGACCGCGTTGGCGCCGAGCTCGTCGATGGCCTCGTCTCCGACACGCCAGACATCGTCGACCAGCACGTTTCCCCTCGAGTGGTGATCTCGATCGTCTCTAAGGCGTATCAGCCCCTGCCACTCTCGCAGTTCCGATATCCCCATAAGTAAAGGAGAAAACCTTCCCGCCGAGGTTGTGGTTGCGCGCGGCCCGTGGTTCGCTGACAGACCTCAATCAAGAACCGTTCTCATTATTCCAGGCGAAATAGTGGACTCGAGGGTGAGCGTGCCCGCCCCGGTGACCGGGGGTTCCCGTGCCAGGTAAATCGAAGGAGATCCGACATCAGTACGAAGCGAAAGAAGGGAGACAAACGAGGCGTGGCACCCGCCGCGTCAGATCATCAAGGAGAAATAGACACCATGGCACAGCCGACCACGCCCGAGCCGACCACGCCCGAGCCGACCACGCCCGAGCCCGAGCCGATCGAACCGGTCAGCACCCAGCCGAAGCCGATCTCCCCTCGCCAGCTGGCTGCCAACCGGCGTAACGCCCAGAAGTCGACCGGACCCACCGGTCGCCCCGGCAAGGCACGGGTCTCCCGCAACGCGGTGAAGCACGGGATCTACGCGGATGTCCGCCCGATCACGCATGGCGCCTACCGGGAGGATCCCCTCGCCGTCCAGGCCATGGTCGATGACGTCATCGACACGCTCAAGCCCCGGAACGATCTCGAGCGTGCTGCAGCGGTCCGGATCGCTACGGTCCAGCTCCAGATCGGCCGGCACCACGCGTTCGAGACGGCCGAGCTCGAGACCCTGACCAGCACCAAGTCCTTCGCACACCTCGACGGGCCAGGTGTCTTCGAAGCGCAGTTCACCGTCGAGCTCTACGAGGACGTCTCCGAGGTCCTGACCCACCCCCCCAGCACCTACACGGTCGAGGAGTGGCTCGATCTGCTGCTCGTAGCGGCCGCGTACGACCCCGATCTGCGGGAACTCAACGATCTCCTCGACCTCGAGGACCCCCAGCAGCTCGCTGGGTCGGAAGCGATGATCCTCAGCTCGATCACCAAGTTCCACGGCGGGTCACTCCCAGCAGCCTCGAGGAGCCTCGCGGACATCGCCAAGACTCACGCCGGGATGATCCCCGACGCAGACACTGAGCAGGCCAACGCGACCGCGGCCATCCGGTTCGCCGTCAAGAAGGGCAGCCTCGAGGGGCACTCGCGGATCCACGCGCGGCTCAGCGCAGCGCTCGACCGGGAGCTCAAGCGCTTCAAGACCCTCCGCGACCTGGCTGACGAAGCCCCCGACACCGACTACCTGGACGATCTCGCCGACGAGGAGGAGATGTACGACGACTACCGCTACAACAACCCGAGCTGACCACCTCGGACGCCCAACCGGGCCGGTGGTGAAACAAACCCATCGCCGGCCCGGACCGTGCGCAGCAGCGGCCACGCCGAGGAGGTGGAACAAAAGCCATTCCTCATAGCGCCAACGCCATCCGTTACCGCTTCGACCGGATCCGTTCCCATCCAGGCGCTGTCGCTGCCCGTGACCTGGGCCAACGCGGTTCTCTACCGGCCCCACGAGGGCAGGGGTGAACGGCGATGCTAGCGGGGCCCCTTGCGGGGCCGCACTTGCGCCGGGATCGAGGTCGGCTAGCGGTTTGGCCGGTCGGTGATGGCGGGGAGGTCGTTCCCAAGGCGACCGCCGTCCATGAGGACCTCTTCGAAGCGGGTGGCATCGAGGGGTCGGGAGAACAGGTAGCCCTGCGCGTAGCGGATGCCATGGCTCCACACGGCGAGCCGTTCAGCGCTGGTCTCCACTCCTTCGGCGACGCAGGTGGCGGGGAGGCTGCGGGCGAGACTCGACAGCGAGTCGACGATGGAGTCGGCACGTGGCTGGCGGCCCAGCTGGCTGACGAAGCTGCGGTCGATCTTGATGACGTCGATCGGCAGCTGGCGAAGGTAGGACAGGGTCGAGTGACCGGTCCCGAAGTCGTCGACGGAGACGCGCGTTCCGATCGAGCGCAGCACTTGGAGCCTTGCCCCGATGCTCTCCAGATCGTCCACGGGGATCCGCTCGGTGAGCTCGAGGCACAGATGTCGAGGATCGAGCTGGGCGGCTCGCAGAGCAGTGCGAACCTGCGAGACGAAGTCGGGTTGTGCGAGGTTCTGCGCGGACACGTTCACTGAGACCGTGAAGTGCTCGAGCTCGTGGGTCCGTTGCCACCCGGCCGCCGCTGTGGCTGCTTCGACGAGGACCCAGCTCGCGAGCGAACCGATCCGCTCGACGCGGTCGATGAACTCATCGGGCATCAGCAGGCCACGCTGCGGGTGCTGCCACCGCAGCAACGCCTCGGCGCCTACGAGCTGGCCAGTGTCGAGCTCGACGATCGGTTGGTAGTAGAGGACGAACTCCCCGTTGTCGATGCCGCGTCGGACCTCCTCCTCGGTGCGGAGTCGCTTGCGGTCGTGCTCGATCGCTGTGGTGCCCAGGCGCATCAAGGCGGGCAGGGTTGCGCCGATGGCTACGAAGAAGGCGCCACGAGCACCCCAATCGGTGAAGGGCTGAGCCGAGCCGCTGGCCACGTCACCAGGGGTGAGCGGACCGGCCAGGATGGTTGCCGCGACCGCTGTGGGGAGGGCCGCAACGATCCCGAAGCGGACACCGGCGAACAGGATCGGGAAGTAGAACCAATGCGGCGGGAAGTGCGATGTCCCGCCCAGTCCCCACGTCAGCGTGAAGGCAGCCACTAGCTGGATCAGGATCAGCGCGACCGCTACAGAGGCCTCCCGCTCGAGAGCCGAGCCGACGAGCGTGACGGACAGCCGATCCGACAGTCGCTCCGTCCTCCCGCCCGGCTTCCGGTTCGTCATCAAGCGGATGTCACGCCTCATGGATCACCCTCGCACTGCGCTCGTCTTCGTGCCTGAACAGGAGCTCCTCGACGTCGGCGGCCTGCATCGGCGCGGAGAGGAAGAAGCCTTGCCCGCTGTCGCATCCCTCGTCCCGCAGGTGCTCGAGCTGGTCGCCGTGCTCGATGCCCTCGGCCAGGTTGCGGAGGCCAAGAGCCCGGCCGAGCTGCACGAGCGCGCGCACCATGGCGAGCGCTTCGGTCGACGCGCCGAGGCCAGCCACGAACGTCTGGTCGATCTTGAGGACGTCGACCGGGAAGCGCTTGAGGTAGGCGAGCGAGGAGTAACCCGTTCCGAAGTCGTCGATCGCGATCTGGACGCCCAGGGCCTTCAGCCGGCCGAGGCGCTTGACCGTGGCATCGACATCACGCATCAGCGCGGTCTCGGTGACCTCGAGAACGAGCGAGCCCGCGTCGAGCCCACTGGATGCGAGGGCGGCGCGGACGTCGTCAACCAGTCCGTCGTCCTCGAGCTGGCGCATCGACACGTTCACCGAGACAGCCAGTCGCCGGCCGGCGCCGTGCCATCGGGCGACATCGCTGCATGCTTGGTCGAGCACCCACCTGCCCACGTCGACGATCAGTCCGGTCTCTTCGAGGATGGGCACGAAGTCGTCGGGTAGCACGATCCCGCGGGTGGGGTGGTCCCAGCGCAAGAGGCACTCGACCCCGGTCATCTCCATGCTCTTCAGGTCGTACATCGGCTGGTAGGCGACGAAGGCCTGGTCGCGGAGGTTCGCTCTGAGATCGAGCTCCAGCTCGAGTCGGTCCAACGCGTCCGACTGCATGTGCGGCTGGAAGACCACGGTGCAGTTCTTCCCCGCGCCCTTTGCGCGGTACAGCGCGATGTCGGCGTCGCGGAGCAGATCGTCGGCGCAGCTGCGCTGCCCCGTCGCCACCCCGATGCTCGCCGACGTGGTGATCGGCGTGCCCTCGAACCCGGGCAGCTCGAACTCCCCGCGCAGCACCTCGTGCAAGCGTGCGGCGACGACCTCGGGGCCCGAATCGAGCGAGGTCCCTTCGGCCAGCACGACGAACTCGTCGCCGCCCAGACGGCCGACGGTGTCGTTGGCGCGAACCGCGTCGGAGAGACGACTGGCGATCTCCACCAGCAGGCGATCTCCCGCGCTGTGCCCGAGCGTGTCGTTGACGGTCTTGAAGTTGTCGAGATCGATGAAGAACGCTGCAACGGCCCGCTCGTCGCGGTGTGCTCGGGCCAGCATCTGCTCGGCTCGGTCGAGGATGAGCGCCCGGTTGGGCAGACCCGTCAAGCCGTCGTGCAGCGCTTGGCGCCTCACCTGGTCCAGGAGCCTGGCGTTGTCGAGTGCCGTCCACGCCTGGCCCGCCAGACCCTTCAACCTGGCCTCGAGGTCGGGGGAGTCCGTGAGCCGCTCGGGGCGTTCCGTGACGCTCGCTGTGATGAAGCCGAGGACGTCTCGACTGGCCATGATCGGGAACGTCGCCGCGGCCACGGTGCCTGAAGCGTGCATCAGCTGCTGGCCTGTGCTCTGCGGCGCGGTCTGCTCTGCATCGTGCAAGGCGATGGTCACGGCGAACTTGACGTCGTCGCCCACGGGCACGGCCCTGCCGCGCAGGAAGGTGTCGAGGTCCTCCGGGTAGCCCTCGACGCCTGCGATGCGCCCCAGGCGGGGAGCTTCCAGGAGGGTGACGATCGCTCGGTCGCAGTCGATCACCGACGGGACAGCGTTGGCGATCCGCTGGGCCATCTCCTCGGTGGATGCGATCTCCGCAAGTGAGGTCGACAGCGCGAGCAGGGCCTCGGCTCGCTTGGCCTGGCTCCGTGTCTCGTCGAGGGCCGCCGCCGAGTCGAGCGCGGCGGCAGCAAGGCGGCCGTAGGACTCGAGGATGGCCAGCTCCTGTGGGTAGAACTCGCCGCTCGGGTTCAGGGCGGCCAGGCGCCCATAGGTGCGCCGCGTCGAGGTGAGGTCGGCCACCAGGCAGCTCACGTCGGTGTGCCTGCGCCCTTCCAGGAGGTCCTCCGCGATGACTCGGGCCTCCTGCGGGGTGAAGCCGTCCGAGTAGACGGACTGCGTGGCGCCGACCCCCGGGTAGAGCGCCAGGACGAACCCGGGAGCGCGCACTGCGCGCGCCGCCGAGGCGATGATCCGCGAGAGGACCTCGTCCAGCGCCTGGCCGGACACCAGGTCGCCCACCGTGGCCTGCAGCGCGGTGAGGCTTCCTTGTAGGACCTTCACCTGCATCTCGAGCTCGTCGGCTCGCCGGGTCGGCTCGTCCGTCTCCTGCCAGGTCACGCGGAACTGGCAGGCGGGTGCGCCCTCGCACTGACACTGCTCCTCGATGACCACCGCGGCCGGGTATCCGAAGAGCCTGGGCGTCACCCCGAGCAGCCCGCGCACGTAGGCGCAGTACTCCCGGAAGGGCTCGAGGCCGTACTTGAAGCGCTGGCTCATCACCCACTCGTTCGGTGACTGCTCGACGGCTTCGATGTCGACGACCGGTGTGAGGCTGGCGGCCGCCGGCCCGATGTCGGCGTAGAGCGAGGCGGGGGAGCCCAGCGCCTGGAGCATCGCGGTGGCCTCCGGGACGGAGATGTCGGCGAAGCTGTCCAGCCCGATGGCGACGAGCGCCTCCTCACCGAGCTCGCTGGCGCACGCTGTCAGCAGGCTTCGGAACTGCGAGTAGGTGCTCCAGGTGCCGGTGTCGGCCAGCTCGTCGGCAGTGCGGTGCTCACCGGCCCGTTGGAGCACGCGCTCGACCGACCCCGCGGGCGTCCGGCGCCGCAGGTACTTGATCATGAACTCGGTGTTGGTTCCGGCGAAGTGCCTGCCCTCGCCCGGTTCCATCGATTGCACAGCTCCCCCGATCGCGTGCCAGCAGTGGCGCGCCTGGCTTCGGGAGTCATCGGCATCACGGCGCCAGATCTGGATCCGAAACACCCGGTTCGGCTCATGCGGGTCAAAACCTCATGTGAACGTTGTCACAAAGGCTGGATTCTCGGCCCAGAACGTGTCGAATAGGTGCAAGTCAGGCCCCGCTCAGCGCTACCTCTCAGAAGGAGCACCCGCTGTGGACACCAACGAGCTGGCAGCGGTAGCACCGGGTCACCGAGTTCATCGCGCCTTCGCCTTCGTCGACCTGTGCGGCTTCACCGACTTCGTCGACCGCTACGGCGACGATGGCGCCGTCGAGGAGCTCCAGAACCTCCGAGCCGTCGTGCGTGACGTGACCCCGCGCTTCGGTGTCCGCGTCGAGAAGTGGCTCGGCGACGGGCTGATGCTCGTCGGGGTGGACTCCGAACCGCTCGTCGGTGCGGCCCTGGCGATCGAGCAGCGCCACTGCCGCACCAGCGCGCTCAGGCTGCGCGGCGGGATCGCCTCAGGCGAGGTGATCCTCCTCGAGGGCGACGACTATGTCGGGCGTGCTGTCAACCTCGCATCCCGGTTGTGCGACAACGCCGCTCCGGGCCAGCTCCTCGCCTCGATGGACGATCTCGAGCTGCCGGAGTGGGCCGCCGCTGAGCCGCTCGACTCGGTCCGCGTCAAGGGGATGGCCGACGAGGTCGCCGTCGTGGCCCTGAGCGTCGACAAGCCGGCGCTGCGGCGCCGCTCCCGCTCCCGTTCCGCTCAGGCGCTGCTGTCAGTGGTCGACGGTCTGACCAGGCCGGTGCGCGGTCCCATCCGCTCTCATCGCGACTGACTCGGAGCACAGGTGACACGCTGGCCTGATGTCGGCGACGGTGGGGCACAGGCGCGCGGCGTGGTGCCTGTCCGCGCTGGGGGTGGCGCTCGGCGCCTGCAGCGCTGAGCCCGGCACCGAGCCGGCGCCCGAGCCCGGCGACGCCACGGTCGTGGTGGAGGTGGTCGACGGCGACACGCTCGACGTGCGGCTCCCCGACGGCAGCACCGACCGCGTGCGTGTGCTCGGCGTCAACGCGCCCGAGGACGGCGAGTGCTTCTCGACGGAGGCCGCCGCCGAGCTCGAGCGGCTGGCGCTGGGCGAGGAGGTGGTGCTGGTGGTCGACGAGACCGACCGCGACCAGTACGACCGCCTGCTGCGCTACGTGGAGCTGGCGGGCGACGACGTCGGCGCCGCGCTGGTGACCGGCGGGTTCGCGGTCGTGCGGGTGAGCGAGCCTGACGTGGCGCGCGCCGCCGACCTGCGCGACCGCGAGGAGGAGGCGCGCGGCGCGCAGCGCGGGCTGTGGAGCCCGTCGGCCTGCGGGCCGCCGAGCGGTCAGGCGGGCCGGCTGGCGATCGTGGGTCTGCGCCTCGACGCGGATGGCGACGACGCCAAGAACCTCAACGACGAGTGGGTCGAGGTGCAGAACACCGGAGCCAGCGCCGTCCTCCTGACCGGCTGGGTCGTGCGGGACGAGTCGTCGTCGCACCGCTTCAGCTTCCCGGATGGCTTCACGCTGGCGCCTGGTGCCACCGTGCGGATCCGCAGCGGCTGCGGCACCGCGTCGGACAGCGAGCTGTTCTGGTGCACGTCGGGCTCGGCCATCTGGAACAACGGCGGTGACACCGCCTTCCTGCTCGACCCGGCCGGCAACATCGTCGACCGCGTCGCCCGCTGACGCGTCAGGGCGTCGCCTGGATGAACTGCTGGATGAGCGCGATGACGGCTTCGGGCGCGTCTTCCTGGAGGAAGTGACCCACGCCGGGGAGGGTGACCACGGGACCGTCGGGCCAGGTGCTGCGGAAAGAGCCGACGGCGAAGTCGGTGGGGATGGCCCGGTCGGCCTCGCCGTGGATGTACATGGCGGGCTTGGCGGCCAGCGCCGGCAGGTTGTCCATGTGCTCGAGCATCACCTCGAGCGTCTCGTGGTTGGCGATGCACTGCGGGAACATCAGCGCGCCCTTGCAGTCGGCCGTGGTGGGGAAGGCGGAGGCGTAGGCCCGGATCCAGGTCTCGTCCACATGATCCGTGCGCTCGAAGCCGATGCGCTTGAGGACCGAGAGGATGGTGGAGCCGAGGTGGGAGAGCACTGCCTCGCTGTCGGGGCCGTGGACCCACTGGTACCAGGGCCAGTCGACCACGGTGGGCACCCCGGCGGGCGGGGCGCCGGGCGGACCGGTGTTCATGAGGACGATGCGCTTCACCCGCTCGGGGTGGCGCAGCGCCCAGGCGCAGCCGATCGGGCCGCCCCAGTCCTGGCCCACGATGGTGACGTCGTGCACGGCGAGGTGGTCGAGCAGCCCCTCGAGGTTGTCGACGTGATCGCGGATCTTGTAGCTGCGGTCCTGCGGCGTCTCGCTCTTACCGAAGCCCATGTGGTCGGGCACGATCACCGTGCCGAGCTGGGCCAGGGGCGGGATGAGCTTCCGGTACAGGTAGCCCCACGTCGGCTCGCCGTGCAGCAGCAGGATCGGGTCGCCGCGCCCCGGCTCGACCACGTAGTGCTGCTTGAAGCCGCACCCACCGAAGTAGTGCGGTGCGAACGGCCAAGTCCCGTCGAAGGTCTCGTCCTCGTCGATCACCGCCGGAGGCTAGGCGGAACCACCCTGGAGCCGCCGCCACTCGAGGGTCTCAGGGAACGTCCAGGATCACGGCGATGGTCTCGCGCACCTGGGCGAGGACTGCCACGCCCACGTTGCCTCGGACGCCGGTGATCCGGGTCGGCGCGACGGCGCGGATGTGCTGGCACTGCGCTGCCGATGCCACATCGAGGCCGTTCACCGCGTCGGGTTCGATGACGACCTCGGAGTGGAACGAGCGGATCGAGCTCGTGATCGGCACCACCTGGATCACCGACGGCCCCGCATCGAGGATGCGCTGAGCAGTGACGACCACGGCGGGATGACGGAAGCCCGCTTCCCGACCCTCGGGTGGGCCGAGCTCGAGGTCGACTACATCACCCGAGCTCGGCATCGAGCCAGGCGACTTCGTCGTCTCGCAGCGGCGCCGCCAGGTCGCCGCCCACGCGCACCTGGCGGAGGGCACGGACCGCCAGCGTCACGGTGTCGCCCACGGTGGTGTGCAGCTCGGCCGCGAGGCGCTTGAGCTCCTGGTGCGTCGACACGTCGATGCGGACACTAGTGCTCTGCATGCAGATCAGCATACATCTCTCCTGAGCGAGCCCGCGCGGGGGCACGCGCTTCAGTTCCAGCCGAACCAGCGGGGGTCGAGGCGTTCTGCGAGGGGTGGGGTGAAGGGGCTGGGCTCGGTGGGGTGGAGGGGCCCGGGCGAGCCGTGGTCGGGTGGTTCGATCGGTCTCCCGCGGGCGTCGTAGAAGCGCAGGGTGCCTGCTTCGGGGTCGCCCTCTATCTGCAGCTCACCGTGGTGGAGCTGGCGGTGGTGCCGTTGGCAGAGGCAGGTGAGGTTGGCTGGGTCGGTGAGGCCGCCGTGTTCCCAGTGTTGGATGTGGTGGATGTGGAGCCGGCGTGTCTGGTTGCAGAGGGGGTGGGTGCAGCCTTGGTCGCGGCGTTCGATGAGGCGGCGTAGGTGGCGGTTGACGGTGCGTTCGGTGGGGTGGATGCCGAGCAGGCGCCCTGCCGTGTAGGTGGCGACGAGGACTTCGGCGTCGCAGGACAGGAAGCGGCTGAGCGTGGCGGGGATGACGGCGCCGGCGTGGAGCTGGCCGGGCCCGAGGCGGCCGCCGGCGTCGATGTCGTGGTGGAGCACGATCTTGGTGCGCTCGGCGGGGTGGCCGCTGCGCTCGAATGTGGGGTCGAGGGCTTCGAGGCCGGCGCTGGCCAGGCGCACCAGCGCGTCGGCCCAGGTGACCGACCCGTTGCTGGTGACCTCGGCGTCGGCGGCGAGGCCGTTGCGGTCGCGGTACTCAGCGTCACGGGCGGCGCCCAGCGCCAGGTTGAGCAGGGCGTTCTCGTCGGGTGGCAGGCAGATGTCGCCGCGGCCCCAGCCGGCCTCGTCGGTGTGGTGGCGGGCGGAGCGCTGAGGGCCACTGCCATCGGGTGGGCGCTCGTCCTGGCCGGGGAGGGGGAGCTCGGGGCAGGACTTGAGGGCCCGGGTGAGCTGGCTGATCAGCATGTGGGGCGCCCAGCCGGCCACCTCGGCGTCGCGCTGGGCGGGCACCCGGCGGGCGATGCGGACCATGGCGTCTTCGGTCAGCTTGCCGGCGCTGAACAGCGCCCAGCAGGCGGGCAGCTCGTCGACGCGGCGGGCGATGCGCACCAGCCCAGCGGCCCGGCGGCTGGACAGCCCGGCCTTCCAGGTGAGCCAGTGCTCCACGCTCTGGATGCCCACGCCGTGCCAGCCGTTGCTGTCGATCAGCGCACGGATCGTGGCCACCAGCTGCGCGGTGGCCAGGTTGATGGTGCCCATCAGCGCCACCGTGGACGCTTCGCCCTCGTCCCAGGCGCGCTCCTGTTCGAGCATCGTCACGGCGCCACACCCAGCAACCCGCGCAAACGGCGAACCGCCGCCGGCGACACGGCCACGGCACGCAGCAGGCGCGGATGCAGCAGCTGGTCGGGCACAGGTCACCTCCGGGACGCACGTCGCAATCGGACTGGCGGGGACCCACAGATCAACCCGGGTCCCGAAGGGGAAGACGCCCAGACTACACCGATGTAGTTCGCGTGCAAGGGGCGATTTCGCGGGCCGTCCCGACGTACAGCGCGTGTGACCGAGCGGTGGCTCGGGTAGCGGTGCATGGCGGGCTCGTCGATCGAGAGGACCCCGTGATGAGCAACGAGGCAGGCGCCACCCTCACGTGCACGAACGACGACTGCGGGTGCCGCCTGCGCATCGAGGAGCCGTGTCCGCACGGTGACACCTACACGTGCGCGTGCGGCCACATGTTCAGCGACAGCGGCGGGCCGCCGTCCCTGACCGACATCCCGTAGGAGGACCATGGCCACGACGAAGCAGGTGCGTGCGGCCAAGCGCAACGTGAAGAAGGCACGGGCGGGCGCGCAGAAGAAGAGGTCCATCGCCAACATGCCTGCCAAGACCCGCACCGCGCTCGGCAAGCAGGGCGCCGCGGTCGCGCAGCGCAAGCGCACGGGCGGCTCGTCGCCCAAGACGCGCCAGGAGCTCTACGAGGAGGCCAAGCGCAAGACCCTGCCGGGCCGCTTCAAGATGGGTCGGGCCGAGCTGGCGCGGGCGCTCGGCCACAAGTAGGCGCCACCGCGCACCGAGGTCAGCGGCGAGGGAAGCCGGTGGCGTAGCGATCGTCGAACGGGTCGGTGACCGTGATGGCATCGAAGCGGCGAAGGTCGCGATCGCGGCTCCAGATGTGGTGCACGCCGTGGGTGCGCATGAGGGCGACGACCTGCGCGTCGGGGACGAGGTTGCCGCGGACAGGCACGTCGGTTGTGACGCGGCCGAAGGCGCTCCAGAACTCCGCGGTCTCGCCCGCGGCTCGGACGTGGGGGAGCGACAGGAGCGCGTCGATGTTCTCGCGGGCAACGTCGAAGGGCAGCGGTGCGTCGCAGATCGAGGGGTGCGTGACGATGCGCAGGTAGCCCAGCAGCGTCGGCCAGAGCAGGACGACGAGATCCGGCCCCGAGGCGAGGTGCTCGAGGAGGGCCTGGGCTCGCTCGTGCTCGACCGCGCCCGTGTCGGACGCGTAGACGAGGACGTTGGCGTCGACCGTGGTGGTCATCGATCGTCGAGGGCGCGCCAGAGCGCGTCCTTGTCCTCGAGGTCGATGCGGAGGCCGAGCGACTGCGATCCCCAGACGAAGTCGGGCCGACCCGGCGGCTGAGACGCCAGCGCTTGTCGCAACAGCTCCGACGCGATCGCGCCCAGGGGCTTGCCCTCGGCCGCTCGCCGGCGCTTCAGCTCCTCGAGCACCGCAGGATCCAGGTCGAGGGTCGTTCGCATGCATCTGATGCTAGCCATCAACGCATCAGATGCGACAGAATCGAGACCATGACGAGCTGGACGACGGCACGAGCCGCCATGCTGACGGTCCTCGAGCCGAGCCTGGGTCCTGAGCTGGTGGTCGCCTTCGATGAGCTGCTGCCCGCCCAGCGCTGGCGCGAGGTGATCCCCGACGAGCAGTGGCACCGCCCCGAGGTCCGCGACGCCCTTGCAGCGCACGGCCCCGACCGGCGCCGCCTCCACCGCACCCTCATCGGGATCCTTGGTGAGACGCACGCGGCGACGCTTATGGAGTACCTCCCGCCGGCGCCCTGGGCAGTCCTCACCGGGCTCGGCGTGCCGGTGGCCGACCTGCTCGCGGTGCCAAGCGCGGCCTGACAGCCAGCCTGCCGCACGGCCTGGAAGTCTCGCTCCGCGGGGCGAGGCGCTGCAGACGGAGGTGGGCTTGGCCGGCGGAGTGCGAGGGCTCAGTCCCGGGCCAGGGCTAGGAAGGCTTGGCGGCAGCGGGCTTCGCCTTGGCGGCCCCGGGCGCTGGACCCTTCGGCGGGGGCTTCAGCTGCGATGCGGGCTTCGAGGATGACGAGTAGCCGCCCCGCTTCTCAATGGTCCGGGGTTGGCGGGAGCTGGTTGCCATGGCCGTTCCTTCAGGCGTCGACGAACTCAAGGTGTTCGACCTCCTCCCATCGTACCAGGATCCCACCTTCGAGCAGCCGGGCCGACTTACCCCAGGCCCACCCGCGCGGCGAGCGCCTGTGGGCCTACCAGCACTAGCTGGGAGACGGCGCGGCTGATGCCTACATATAGGAGCGCGTCGGCGACGTCTGCGGTGGGAGAGGCGAGGATCACGCAGTCAGCTTCGAGGCCCTTGATGCGGTGGACGTTCTCGCAGGCGATGCGGCCGATGCCGCGCTGCTCCCAGGGCACGAGGCCGAGCTCGACTCGCAGGGCGTCGCGCACCGAGGTCGTGAAGGTTGCGACGACGATGCTCGACGGGTCGCGCTCGTCGATCTCGAGCAGGTCGACGAGGCGGGCGTTGACGGCGTCGACCACCTCCGGCAGGGTCGGCGCGGGCAGCCACTCCACGCCGAGCGCGCTGGGCCCGATGGCCGGGGAGCGGGCGCCGTCGAGGTGGCGGCGCAGGAGGCGGGCGATCTCGTGGGTGTTGCGGCAGTTGTTGACGAGCTCGGCCACGGCCCAGCCGTCCTCGGGTGACGGTGTGAGGAAGCCGCGGGTGTAGAGGTCTTGCGCGTCGTCGGCGACGACGAGCATGCGGCGGGGGCCGTCGGGGTCGAGCAGCCGTTCGAGCAGGGCCATCCAGGTGGGACTGAAGTCCTGGCCTTCGTCGACGACGATCGTGTCGAAGCGCTCGGTGACCTGGTGCCAGTGCGCCTGCAGGTGCTCGACGGCGGTGACGGTCCACCACTCGTGGTCGGCCAGCTCGGGGATCGGCAGCGACGGCATGCCGTCGAGCTCGAGGGCGACGCGCAGGAACCCGCCGATCACGAGGCGCTCGTCGTCGGGCAGCTGGGCGGCCATGCCGGCGGCGAGCGGATCGTTGTAGCAGGTGAGCAGCACCCGCTCGTCTCTGACGAAGGCGCGGCGAGCCCAGCCCATCGCCAGGCGTGTCTTGCCGGTGCCGGCGCGCCCGGACACGTAGGCGCGCCGGTTGGCGTCGAGCGTCTCGAGGGCGGCGACCTGGTTGGCGCAGATCTCGTCGAGGCGCTGGCGGGTGGAGCGGGCGCGGGCCTCGGGGTCGTAGGTGAGCTCGACGTCGGGACGCAGCGTGGCGACGATGGCCTCCACCGCCGCCGGGCTCAGCGCCTGGCCGCCGCGCCGGTCGCTGACGAGCGCTTCGATCGCGTCCTGGGGCTCCTCGAGCGAGCTGGCGGTGAGCAGCTGGACGACGGCGACATCCGGCGGCAGCAGCCCGTCGAGCTCGACGGTGTTGGGCAGGGCGACGCCGTACTCGACGTCGAGCCGCGACAGCTCGCCGCCCATGGCACGCAGCGTGTCGCGCAGCGCGTAGGCGTTGGCGCGGGCCTGCTGCATCGGCTGCGGGTCGAGGGGACGACCGTCGCTGCACCACGCCCCGTCGCGCACCGTCATGCGGTGGCCCTTCACCTCGATGTCGACGACACCCCACCCGGCGTGCACGAGCACCACATCGAGCTGATGGTCACGCCGGTCGGCCCGCAACCCGACGTCAGGCAGGATCAGCCACCCGTCGCTCAACCCGTCCCGGAACGCCTCCACCACCTGCCGCTCCGCACCGTTCACCAACGACGACAGCGGGAAGTCATCAGGTACGAGCCGCCCCATGGGGGCATCCTGCCGCGGATGGAGGCGACGGGCGGGGGCGTCACGCAGCCTCCGGGTTCTCAGCGGATCTGTCGGACCCCTTCGCTGGCACCCCAGCTGCGGTCGGCGGTGAGCACGGCGGCGTCCATCCGCTCGGCGAGAGCCAGGCAGAGTCGATCGGCCAGCGACAGTCCCTCGCCCGCTCGCCATCTTTGGGCGGCCCACTCGGCGTCGTCGACGACGACCGGTTCGATCGAGGTCGGATAGCTCAGCAGCAGCGCAAGTACGAGGTCCCAATCGCGGCCGGCTGCCCTCACCTTCTGCGCCACCTCCGACCAGTTGGCCGCGCCGCAGCGGGCTCCTGCCAGGAGCGCCTCCTCGACCGTGTCGCTGCCTTCCTCGCCCTGCACGAAGGCCAGGAGGGCCGAGGCGTCGATGACAACCGTGGTCATGCGGCGTCTTCGTCCGCCGCCGCTCGTCGCCGGTCGGCCAGCAGCTCGCTGACGAGGTCGAGACCGGCCAGCTCGTCACGAACGCGGGTGCGGAGCTGCTCGCGGGTGAGCAGGACGATGCCTCCGGGCGTGTCGAGCAGGATCAGCGAGGTGCCTTCATCGAGGCCCGCTCGCTCCCGAACCTCCGCGGGGACCACCAGCCGTCCCCTGTCTCCCATCGTGACCGTGTGTGTCCCACTCATGAGTTCAACATACCATCGAGGTATAGGTAGTGGGAAAGACGCTTTCCATGAGCCGGACATCGGGCGCGACGGCGCGCGCGGCGGGGGCCGTCGGGCGAACGAGGGGCGTCATGCGGCGATCGGGCCCGCGCGACTTCGGAGGGTGCGGTTGTAGGGGCTGGTGAAGACGACCTCGCCGTCGGCGTCGCCGCTGGCGTCCCAGCCGCCTTCGTGAAGCAGGTGGTGGTGGTGCCAACAGACGCCCAGCAGATTGGATGCATCGGTGGGGCCGCCGCGGGTCCAGTGGATCATGTGGTGGAGGTGGCGGATCGGGCGCCCGCAGCCGGGCCAGCGGCAGCAGCCGCCGTCGCGCCCGCGCACGCGGCGGCGGAGGGCGGCCGGTGGGTTGCGGGTGGCGCGCCCGACGCCGATGGTGCGGCCCTCGGGCGTGTCGAAGCTGATCTCGATCCGCGTGTCGCAGAGGAGGCGGTGGAGCGCTGTGTCGGTGATCGCCTCGCCGTTGATGGTGGCGTTGGTGACCGTGTCGTCGTCGTCCGCACGGCGCAGGTCGAGCAGGGCGGCGGGGGCGTGGACGACGACCATCGCCGAGTCGGGTTCGGACCCACCTGCGGCCGACTCCGCCGGGTGCTGCCGAGGTCGTAGGAGATGCGGACCTCGGCGCCCAGGTCGACGAGCTGGTCCAGGGCCCGACGCTCGGTGGAGCCGGTGTAGGTGGTCGTGAGCACTCGCAGCGGCTTGCCCTGCTCCGTGTGGCGTCTGAGCTGCTCCAGGAGAGGCGCGATGCCGCTGCGACGGATGAAGGCCATGACGACGTCGATGGCGTCGGCCGACTCGATCTCCGAGCGCAGCTGGCTCCACAGGCCGGGCTCGCCGGGCGCGTTGGTGAGCAGCGTGGTGTCGAGCAGCGGTGTTATTGGCTGCTCGATCGGCCTCGGTGAGCCGTCCGGGTTGCGCTGCTGGATGGCGTGGAGGACCTGCGCCGGGTCCGCCGGAGTCTCCTGCGGGTCGGTGCTGACGAGCTCGCCGAGGGTGGTGAGCAGTTGGCGGGCGACTTGAAGGCCGACGGTCACGCGGTCGGTGTCGGTCACGTCGCTGAGGGCCCGCTCGATCTGGCGGCTCAGGTGCCAGGCGATCCGGTCTGGTGCTTCGGCTGGTGCGAGCGCTCGAGTTGTCGCTGGCAAGCTGTCGGAAAGCTCGTCGAGGCGCGCCCGCAGCCCCTCGGTGACGAGCGCCTCATAGATGCCCGGCCCCAGCTCCTCGGTCACACCGGAAAGCTACGAGCTCACCGTGACCGCCAGCGGCGATGTCCCAAGGGCCGCCCGAGTGTCACACCCGCGTGCGCACGATGTCCCCGTGCACCTGATGCCGCGCTAGGCATACAACGGATAGATCAACCTATACAATGGAGCCATGGCGATGAGCTACGTGATGAAGGTGTCTCGCAACGGTCAGGTCTCGATTCCGGCCGAGGCCCGAGCGAGGTGGGGAGCTGAGCGGGTGGTCGTGGTCGACCTCGGCGATCGGGTGGTGCTGCGCCCGGTCACCCCTGGCGGGATCGACGAGCTCGTCGGCAAGTACGTCGGAACCGGGCCCACCACCGACGAGCTTCGTGCCGTCGAGAGACGAGACGAGGCGCGCCGCGAGCGGCGCGGTCGCTGAGTGGTTCTCCTCGACTCCTTCGCGGTCATCGCCTTGCTCACCGGCGAGCCCGCGGCGCCGGAGGTGCGCGGACTGCTGGGTGATGCCCGGCTCACGAGCACAGGGGTCGCGGAGGTCATCGATCGCCTCGTGCGAGTCCACGGCCAGTCCGAGGAGGAGGTGGTGCTCGATCTCGCCGAGCTCGGGTTGCTCGAAGCGCTCCCGGTCGATGCGGTCGACGGTGTGGGCGCCGGGGTGTTCCGAGCACGCCACTACCACCGCACCCGGCGAGAGGTGAGCCTGGCCGACTGCCTCGTAGGCCAGGTCGCCCGCCGGGCCGGTGCGTCCGTCGCGACAGCCGACCCACACCTCCTCGATCTCTGCGACGCTGAGGACATCCCCACGGTGCCGCTACCCGATGCCTCTGGCCGCCGCCCCAAGAAGAAGAAGGACCCCGCATGACCGAGACCGCCGCGTCCCCCGACGGCACGCTGGAACGCACCCCCGACGGTGGGGTCATCCACTTCGAAAGGCACCTGCCCTACCGAGTGGAGGCGGTGTGGGACGCCATCACCAAACCCGCCTGGCTGGCGGACTGGTGGCTGCCCTTCGAGGCCGCCATCACCGTCGACCTCCGTGAGGGCGGGGAGCTGGTCTTCGCCGCCACCTCCGGTGAGCCGCCGCCGCTGACGTGCACGATCCTGCGCGTGGAGCCGCCGGTGCTGTTCGAGCACACCGCGTTCGTCGACGGTGCCACCTTGCGCTGGGAGCTCGAGCCGGAGCCCGAGGGCGCCGTGCTCCGGCTCCACGAGCACGTCGCCAGCGTCGACGAGGCCATCGACGGCGGCTGGCTCGTCGGCCTGCACATCTCGTTCTCCCGCCTCGAGCCAGCGATCGCCGGCTCCCCGGTGCCGTGGGACTGGGACGCGCTCGCCGTCGCTTGGGCCCGCTACGCCGAGCAGGGCCTCGCCATCTCCGGGGCGGCGCCCCGACCGTGAGCCAGCTCCTCCGCCTCCACAGCTTCTTCGTCTCCCAGGACGGGTTCGGCGCCGGCGAGGGCCAGAGCCTCGAGCGGCCCTTCGGCCACGCCGACCCGATGCAGCTGGGTGCCTGGGCCTTCGCCACCGACAGCTGGCCCAACCGCACCGAGCCGGGCGGCTCCCGCGGCCTGGACGACTACATGGTCCGGGAGTTCCACCGGAACATCGGGGCCGAGATCATGGGCCGCAACAAGTTCAGTCCGCAGAGAGGCCCCTGGGAGGACCACGAGTGGAAGGGCTGGTGGGGCGACGTCCCTCCGTTCCACACGCCCGTGTACGTGCTGACGCACTTTCCGCGGCCGTCGTTCAGCCTCGCCGACACGACGTTCCACTTCATCGACGCCTCGCCTGCCGACGCACTGGCTCAGGCCAAGGCCGCCGCCGACGGCAAGGACGTGCGCCTCGGCGGCGGCGTCCACACGGTGCGCGAGTTCCTGGCCGCGGATCTCGTCGACACGCTCCACGTGGCCGTGGCGCCCATCGAGCTGGGCCGCGGCGAACGACTTTGGGACTCGCCCGACGAGCTGCTCGACCGCTACCACTGCGACCGTGTCCCCAGCCCCAGCGGCGTCACTCACCTGCTCTACTGGCGCCGCTGACGGCTGTCACACCCCTGGCGGTAGCGTGACGGCCCTTCCCCTTCGTCGGTTGCCACTACGAAGGAAGTACGTCACCATGGCCCTCGATGCACGCAGTCGGTCATCGATCTATCAGAACCTCGTGCCGATCCTCGGCGAGCACGACGCCAACCTGCTGATGTCGGAGTTCCCATCCGTCGAAGCCGACGAGCTCGTCACGAAGCAGTTCCTTCGCGCCGAGCTGGCTGAGCTGGAAGCTCGGTTGACCGTGCGGCTCGGTGCGGCGATAGCCGCGAGCACGGCCGCGCTGGCCGCCATCGGCCTGCTCTCCTAGACCCGTCGCTGACACACGGCGTACGAGAATGCGACCTTCGACAACATCTGCGACGGACGGCGGGTCCGGGAAGCGAGGAGCGACATGGCCGGATCATCCAAGGCAGGCACGGGCTACGCCGTGGACTTCACCGACGTCTCGACCGTCGGGCTCGAGTCGTCACCGCATGCCGAGGCGCTGGCCGGCCTGCGAGCGAACGAAGCCCGCTACTTCAAGAACAAGTACGACCACGTCTTCACGGTCGAGCCCGCAAGCGTCGCCAAGGACGCCGTCGAGTGGGTGCACCGCATCCTCGAGGAGGAGCGCGGGATCGTCATCGCCTCCCCGCCGCTGGAGGCCACCGCCTTCGAGGTGGAGAACATCAAGATGGCCTACGTCTTCTACGAGAGCGGCATGTCGATCAACGTGATGTACGGGCTCGACGACGGTGGCAAGCGGGCGGTCGGCTTCAAGCTCTCCGACGGCATGGAAATCCCCGAGGAGCTCGCCTCCTTCAAGTTCGCCCGGCAGAAGTCGAAGCTGGCCGGCACCATCCGCGGCTCCTACTTCGTCATCAAGCACGAGCACTGACCGGGCTGGCGGCGGCCTGCAAGGGTGAGGGCGTGCCGCACCGCTACCAGTTCACGTCGCCGCTCTGGATCTGGGAGGCCTCGGGGGAGGGGTCGTGGCACTTCGTCACCCTTCCCGAGGACGCCGCCGACGAGATCAAGGCCATCACCGACGGCGCCGGGCGCCGGGGCTTCGGGTCCGTGCGGGTGGAGGTCACCCTCGCACCGACCACATGGCGCACATCGATCTTCCCGAGCAAGGAGTCCGGCTCCTACGTGCTCCCGGTGAAGAAGGCGGTGCGCAACGCGGCCGGCGTTGACGAGGGCGACGACGTGGACGTCGAGCTGGTCCTCCTCCTCGAGGGCTGACCGCCTCAGTCGCGCAGGCGCGACGCCGGCTGATAGTTGGGGCCGGCGGTGACGTCGACCCGCTGCAGCAAGAGCTCGCACGGTGGCTCGAAGTCCTCGGCGAAGCGGATGGACTCCTCCTGGCCAAGGCGCTCCCACACCTGGGTCGTGCGGCGATCGGTGTCGTCCTCCAGCTGTTGGCGCAGCGCGACGCCGTCGGGCAGCACGACCCGTTCGTGCGCCATGCCGGCGGTCTCGAGGCTTGCCCAGGCGGCGTCGAGGTCGGCCGGGTCGGTGCCGCGGCTGTTGGGGAGCCAGTCGGTGTCATAGCCGAGCCAAGCGTTGTGCAGGATCGACACCTCAATACCCGTGAGGCCGGCGGCGGCCACGAGCGCCCAGTGCGTGTCGCCGCGCCACTCTCGGATGCAGTTCACGGCGTGCCAGCCCGACAGCACCGGGTCCGCGGGGCGAGGCACGCGCAGGTGCGACGCGAAGAACGGGCGGCCCACCGTCGGGAGCGCTTCCACCACCGGCCACAGGTCGGGACCGAGCCGGGCGAGCGGCTCGAGGATGGCGGGGGCGTGCTGGGCCAGGCCGTCGAGCACCGCCTCGTCGCGCGCCTGCCAGAGGTCGTCCCAGCTCACGCCCTTCTCCTCGGCCACCGCGAACGTCATGCGGATGCCGAGCGGGGAGATCGAGCCGAACGCTGCGATCACGGCGTCGGGTCCGGCCGGGGCGAGCGGCGCCGCCCGAGCGCCGATGTAGCCGAGTGGGCCGGGCAGGCCCAGTGCTTCGAACCGGGACACCGCCCCCGGGTCCCAGAAGATCCAGCCGATCGTGGTCTGCACCGATCGGGCGTTGCGTCGGGTGATCGCCAGCCAGTCCGGTTCGGCCACGGTCACGCTTCCTCGATCGGCACCTCCCGATGGTCGCACAGGTCGGTTGTCACAGGGTGGGTCGTACGCTTCCGCTTCTTCCCCTGTGATCGATTGCCGTTCCAGAGGGTGTGCGTCACCATGACCATCGATGCTGCCCACCGAGCCTCGATCTACGAGAAGCTCCGTCCGATCCTCGGCGACGAGGACGCCAACGTCCTGATGTCGCAGTTCCCCGCCGTCGAGGCCGACGTGCTCGTCACCCGCGACCACCTTCGCGCCGAGCTGGCAGAGCTGCGCGGCGAGATGGCGTCCCTCGAAGCACGGCTCACGGTGCGGTTGGGCTCGGCGATCGCCGCGAGCACGGCCCTGCTCGCCGGCATCGGGCTGCTCTCCTAGCCCATATGTCCCATGAGGATTCGGCGCCGCAAGCACGAGCACGTGGCTGGTTCTCGGCGCGCGATCACCTCCGTGTCACGCCCGGGGCGTACCTAGAGGTGTCGATGCGGGCGTGAGCTGCGCGGGAGCTGGGTGGCGAGATCAGCATGGACAACGAAGACGCACCGATGGGGATCTTCGAGAGCGTCGGGCCCGGCGACGTGCACGAGTCGTTCACGATCACGGCCGACGCGGGCGGCGGGTTCGAAGCTGTGGCGGTGGCCTTGGCGCGCAAGCTGGCGCATCTCGCCACGACGCAGCACGGTCAGCACAACGTCACCCTCGAGGTCTCACAGCCCGACCAGAACCGCTACGTGCAGTGCATCGTCGACCAGGTCGACGGAGTGTGGGTCGAGGCCGTGTCGAACATCTACCTGAAGGGCGCCAGCCGCCTCGCACCGGAGCGCGAGGCGATCCTCGTCGACGAGCTCGGCTTCGCTGCGCCGAGCGTCGATACCGGCCCCAACTTCAGTCAGCACGTCGAGCGGCCGGTCGACTGGGCCAAGGTCGGCCTGCTGCTGGTGACGACCCTGTGCGAGGTCTACGACGCCCGCCCGAACCACGAGCTGACCCTCACCATCTATCCCCACGAGCGCGGTTGAGGTCGGGCCGTTACGGGCGGCGCTGTCACAGGGGCACCGGTATCGTTTGTACGACGGACCTCGGTCGAAGCTCAGTGCCCGGCGGCACCCATCCCGGTCAGATCGTCCAGGAGGTGCGCGGTGGCAGTCACGGAGTTCCAGCGTCACCAGATCTTCCAGTGGTTCGAAGAAGCCATGGGCAAGGAGAGGGCCGCAATCCTCATGGAGCTACTCCCGCCAGTTGGATGGGGCGACATCGCCACACGAGGCGATCTAGAGATCGTGCGAGCCGAGATCCGTTCCGCCAATGCGGAGCTGCTCCACCGGTTCTACTTCGCACTGGTGGCGAGCCAGGCCACTCTCGTCGGCCTCGTGCTCGCGGCCACTCGCCTCGGTTAGCGGAGGCCCGTTCTACGAGTCCTCGATCTGGGTGAGGGAGCCGCCGCGCTTCAGCACCAGCTCGGCGGGTGACCGCGCGCTCGTGTCCTCGTCGGGCGAGGGGCAGGGCGTCGGCTCCTCGGCGAGGCAGAACAGGCGGTGGCCGCTGCGGCTCTCCACGGCCAGCACGCGGTGGACGCGCAGCTCCACGCGACCCTTCGTTAGCTCGAGGTGCTGGGCCAGGCACACGGGCTCATGGATCCAGCGTCGAAGCTCCTCGCCGGAATCGAGCGTGATGGCAACCCACCCGTCCGGCTCGACGATTGCGGTGCCGAGCGCGATGGGCGGCGATTCCCACGACAGCCTCGCCTGGATCACGTGGATCTCGTGCCCGGGGGTGTAGCTCCCGCATCGCACGGGTGGCTCGACGCGCTTCATCAGCTCTCCGCCTCTACGAGAGCGTCGGCGAGGAGCGGGGGTGGAACTCGCTCGTCGTCCTCGGGCGTCAGCGAGTACTCGGCGGCCAGGCCCGCGCGGGCTTGGTCGTCCGCCTGCGACCACGCTGTCGCGGCCGTGCGCCAGCGCTCGCCGGCGAGGCGGTCCTTGCCGAGACGCTCGGCGCGGGCCGCGGCCCGGCCGGTGGCCACGGCCTCGGCGACGGCACGTAGGCGCTGCGGTGTGCGCGGCTGGCCAGGTGCGTCCGTGATGTCGATCGTCACCGAACGCAGGAGCGCGGGCGGTACGAGGAGGCGGGCAAGTGCGTCGGGTCCGATCGAGCGGAGGGGCGCGGCGGCGACGATGACGTCGTCGGCGTTGAAGGCTCGGGCCCACCAGCCGGCGGCATCGACGGCCCGACCGTGCATGCGCACCTCTATCTCTGACGACGTCGTCGCCCGCGCCGCCACGCGATCGCGAGCGAAGAG
This sequence comes from Actinomycetota bacterium, assembly GCA_049325515.1. Classification (GTDB taxonomy): domain Bacteria; phylum Actinomycetota; class Acidimicrobiia; order Acidimicrobiales; family VFJN01; genus VFJN01. The sequence goes on from JBMOLI010000036.1 coordinate 285,141, forward strand.
CTCCGGCAGGGCCGGCGCGTCCACGACGTCGAGCACGATCCCCGCCGGCCGGGACGCTTCGGGGACGATCGTGAGCAGCCGCATGGGCTGCACGTCAACGGCGTCCATAGCGAGAGCCACGGAGTCGCCGGCGTCGTCGAGGTAGTCGTTGTTGTCCTCGAGCAGGTCGAGCTCGCCGGCCTCGACCTCGTGGAGCAGCGAGCTGATCGCCCGCTCAGCGCCGGGCTCGAGCAGAGGGAGCAGGCGGCGCAGGCCGTCGGCCAGCTCCCGGGCGGAGATGGGCTGGCCCTGGATCTCCCCGGTGGCGACGGCGCTGAGGAGCAGCTCGGCGGCGTCGGCGGCGATGCGTCGCGCTCGGTCGCCGAAGTCGAGCCACTCGTCGAGCTGCGCTTGCGCCAGCGCAGCGTCCAGCGAAGCGAGGGCCGCGACCGTGGTGGAGGTGGAGGGGCGGTCGACCATGTCGAGGGCCAGCGCCGTTCGAGCCAGCGCATGCATCACACCGGACCGGCCGCTGCGGCGCGGTGTGCCCAGCTCGCGGCGGCGATTGGAGCGATCGAAGGCTGACGAGCCCGACCGGAGGATCCGCGGCGGTCCCAGTGGCTTGGCCAGCGACAGGAGCTCGGCGGCTCGGCCGCGGCCCAGCAGGGCGACGAGGGTGGCCATCGTCTCGCGGCTCGCCTCGGGCGCGGAGCGGCCTCGCCGGCTCGGCGCCCACAGCCCGACGAGGATCGACGGTGCCGCCACGTCGACGTCGACCTCCACGCCGCCGGGCAGAGCGAGGCCCACGCTGCCGGCTGGGCCGGGCGTGAAGTCGCGCGCTGACCAGCCGTTGGCGTCGGCGTCCCAGCTGCCGACGACGTGATCGCTGCCGATGAGCGGCTCAGGCATCGTCGGCCTCCAGGATCGCCCCGAGGTCGGTGGCGACGTCGGTGAGCGTGTCGCGCAGGTGTCGCAGCGCCCGGCTGCGGCGCTGGCGCATGGCAGGGTTCTCCGGATCGCCCTCTGTCGGGAAGCAGCGCTTGCTGCCGCCGTAGAACAGGCCGGCCCACGAGATCGCCTCGCTCTGCGCCACGCCGCCCTTGGGAGTGGGGCAGTCCTCGGCGGGCACCGCGTCACCGTGCGCGATCGAGAGCACCGCCAGCGCGCCGGCGGCGCGGGTGGGGTTGTGGTCGAGGCGAGGGCCGAGCGCCTCACGGATGCCATTGACGATGGCGCCGAGCTGCGCGAGCTCGTCTGCTGTGATGGCGGCCTCGTCGGGCAGCAGGTCGTCGTCGGCAAGGTCGATGTTGTCGGTGGCGTCAGCGGCCCCGGGTGCGACAGGGATGAGGTGACCCTCCGGTCGACGGCGCAGACCTCTCAGCATGTCGACCGTGCGGCGGCGCACGATGGTCGAGACGAGTGCCTCGACGCTCTCGGGCTCGAGGCCCCTTGCCTCGAGGACGTAGACGGCGACGAGCGTCTCCTGGACGACGTCGTCGTGCAGGTTCTCGGGCAGCCCCTGGGCGCGCAGGTTGCGGCGCACGACCTTGCGCCCACCGCTGGCCAGGAAGGCTGCCGCCTCATCCACGAGAGTGCCCACAACGAGCACGGTACGCACGAGGCGTGACGCGGCCCCGGAGATCCACGTCGGGCGCTGACCGGCGATGTCACACCTGCGGCGCGTCGGCGACTCACCTCACATGGAAGCAAGAGAAGACCTTCGACAAGCCGTCACCCAAGCCATGTCCCGCGCCGCCGGGGGAGAGCAGCAGGCAACCTGGGACCTGCACGAGCTCGCCGAGCCGTACCTCTGCCGCATGCTGCGCTCCGAAGCACGCCGGGTCAACGCCTGGATCAGCGAGGACGAGGTCTACGAGCTGTCGCTCGACGCGGCGATGGAGCTCGCGCACAGGGCGGCATCATGGACGCCCGGCGGCGCCCTTCCTTGGGTGTGGGCCAGGCCGCGGATCACCGCGCTCGTGCACCAGCACCTCGGCCAGTTCACCCGCGAGCTCGACGACTCCCACGACGAGCGGCCCGAGCCGATGGTCGTCGTGCACGTGGAGGAACCTCGGGCGGCGTTGCGCGCGCTGGCGGTACGTCACTCGGGGGCACGGCTGCTCGAGCAGCGCCTCGACACCACCGTCACCGAGCGAGACGCCGAGATCTGGCTCGGCTTCCAGATCGAACGGGCGGCTGGCAACCGCAGCCCGGCTGTCACGGTCGGCACGGACCATGGGCTGAAGCCCGCCACCGTGCGCAAGGTCGTCCAACGGGTCAGCGAACGCCTCGCCGTCGCGGCCTGACCAGTCCCATCGCAACCGATCTCAACCCTGGAGGAATCACCATGACCATCGATGCCAACGGAACAGCCCAGCGACCCGACGCCCGCCCCATCCGACCGCACTTCTACGTGCTGCTCGACCGATCGGGCTCGATGGAGACGATGCGCGGTGACGTGATCGGCGGCTTCAACCAGCTCATCGCCGAGCAGAAGGCCTACGGCCCCGACGCTCGCATCACGTTCGTGCAGTTCGACTCGCAGGACCCGCAGGAGGTGCTCGTCGACGCCCGACGCATCACCGGTGCGCGTCCGCTGACCGAGCGCACCTTCGTGCCGCGCGGTGGCACGCCGCTGCTCGATGCCACTGGCCGGCTGATCGCTCGCGCGTCGGTGCGCCAGCACGAGCGCAACGTGCTCGGCAAGCGGACCGAGGCGATCACGTTCATCACGATCACCGACGGCGAGGAGAACCAGAGCCGTGAGTACGGCCGCAAGGACATCGTGCGGCTCGTGAAGGAGAAGGAGGCGCTCGGTTGGACCTTCGCCTTCCTCGGCGCAGGCCTCGACGCCTACGGGGAGGCCGGTGGCATGGGCTACGACAGCCGTTCGATCCAGGCCTTCGCGCCCGACGGCACCGGCGCCCTCATGGCGTTCCAGACCGTGAGCGACGCCATGGTGGCCCGCCGCGCCAAGCTGCGGAACCAGGAGTCCTACGACCCGGGTGACTTCTACGAGGGCCGCAAGGACGCCGAAGCCGACCGCAACCGCCGCCACGGCCCCTGACCCTGGTGCCGCGCAACGATGTGAGGGCGGATCGGGGCTAGGGCTGCTCCGCCTGTTCGGCGAGCGAGCAGCAGCACGAGCTGTGGGCGGCTCACCTGACCTGTCCTGAGGCTCATCCCTCCAGCGGGACAACCTCGACGTCGGTTCGGGCGAAGTCGTCGCCCACGCACAGCACGGGGTGATCGGCGGCCACCGCGAGCCCGTAGGTGAAGCAGTCGCCCAAGTTGAGCGCAGCCCGGTGGGGACCCTTGCCGAAGCGGCGCCACCCTTCGAGCGCGCGATCGGCCTGCGTCTGGTCGAAGGCGACGACCTCGATGCCGCCGTCGTCGACGAAGCGAGCGGCGATGCCCGCGCCGGCTGGGTGCAGCTTCGCTTCGAGGACGGCACCGAGCTCCACGAAGGTGGCCGCCGACATCAGCCGTGGGTCGGCGTCGTCGAGTGCTGCCAGGAGTGGCTCGGCCTGCGACTCCGAAAGAAGGATGGCCACTGCGGCTGAGGTGTCGACGACGATGCCCGTCACGTGGGCACGCCGCGCTCGTCGTAGCCGAGGATCTCCTCGGGGGAGCGGGGGTCGGTGATGGGCAGCGTCGCGACCTCGGCGGCCAGGCGTCTCAATCGATCGGCGGCACCGACTCGGCGACGCGACTCCTCTCGCTGGAGGCGCTCGCGCAGCGCGACGAGCACCGCCTCGGTCAGCGTCTCGCCGGTCGTCGCGGCCAGCTCACGAGCCAGCCGATCGGCATCGTCGTTCTTGATGCTGAACGCCACGGGGCCGATTCTAGACAAGCGGTGGGATTTCTAGAACGGCGTCATCGGACGAGAGATGACGGTGGTCAGCTCGTGAGGACGGCGGCGAGGCGCTCGTAGCGGGGATCCTCGTCACCGGCTAGCCGGCCGACCCAGCGCAGCACCTCGGCGGTGTCGAGCCTGTGGCCTAGGGCGAGCATGGCGTCGATGTCGATCCAGTCCTTGGCGCGGTTGAACACGGCCTTGCACACGACGAGGTGCTCGGCGGACAGGATCGGGATCTCGGTGTCGGCAAAGGGGACCGTGCGACGGGCACGAGCCGCGGCGGCGTGGAAGGCGTCGTAGGCGAAGAACAGGTCGACCGGGGTTGTGTCCCACCACGCACGTGCTTGCCCGTCGCGGGCGACCAGCTTGGCGACCGCCTCGTCGACGGTGACGCCGACGGCTCGCAGCGGGCTGGCGACCTCCTCGAAGCGCTCGGCCGGCACGAACACGTTGAGGTCGATGTCGATCGTGGCGCGCGGCTCGGCGTAGTAGGCGAGCGCGAGAGCGCCGCCGAACGCGTGAGGCACCGCGTCGAGCGCACGGTCGAGTGCTACGACGCGCTGGGCCAGGGAGAGGGCGGTCATCGCGACACGAGGCGGGGCGCGTGCAGCGCTGCGGCGCGGCGCCGATGGGGGATGGCGTCGGCGAGGGACAGCACGTCGAGGAGCCGGCGCGCATGGTCGGCCGTGTCGACCGGAGGCGGCAGGTCGGGGCCGGCAGGGCGCGCCGACAGCTCGAGCTCCTCCCCGGCAGCCGCCAGCAGCTTGCGCAGCGTGCCGTGGGTGGGATCGCGGCGGCCAGCCTCGTAGGCGGAGATGACCGGCTGCGACGTGCCGGCAGCGCGTGCGAGCGCCGCCTGCGTGAGACCGCGGCGGCGGCGCACCAGGCGGATCAGCTCTGCAGGCTCCATGCGACGCAGTATATCGCTTTGTCTATGTCAGGCGGTAAGCCCTCGCGCCAGAGCCGCTGATGTCACAGGGCGTCGAAAGACTCGACTTCATGAACGTCTCCGCCGACCAGCTGGCACAATCTGGCTATAGTTTGATCATGAAAAGCGCCACAATGGGGGTTCGAGAGCTGCGAGACGGGCTGAGTCAGCACCTGGCACTCGTGCGCTCCGGCACCGAGATCACGGTCACGGATCACGGGCGCCCGATCGCTCGCATCGTTCCGGTGGCAGCTGATCAGCTCCAGTCGCTCGTGGCCGAGCGTCGGGTGATCCCACCCGACGCTGCCCGCAAGCCGCCTCCCGCCCGGCAGCGAGCCAAGGGTTCGGTCAGCGATCTGATCGAGCGGTGATCGCCTACTTCGACACGAGCGCCGTCGTGAAGCTGCTGATCGACGAGCCGGGGTCGGAGACGGTTGAGCGGGTGTGGCATGCGACCGACGCCCGTGTCTGCGCGACCGTCGGCTACACGGAGGCGGTGGCCGCGCTCGGGCGCGCAGGCCGCATGGGCCGTCTCTCGCCAGCCGCCGTCTCCCGTTCTGTCGCTGGGCTTGCCGACATCTGGACGTCGTTCCATCGATCGCTCGTCGACGACGAGCTGGCGTCGCAAGCCGCGACGCTCGCGCTCGCGCATGGGCTGCGCGGGTTCGATGCCATCCATCTGGCGGCCGCCGTCAGTGGAGCCGAGCTGCTCGTGACGGCAGATCAGTCACTCCTCACCGCCGCAATGTCCTTGGGGCTATCCGTTGCCGACGTCGCAGCATGACGGCGCGGCGGCACATGGCGGTCGGCCCGTCGACTAGGCCTGGGGGCGAGGCGGTCGAGGGTGTCGGCGATGTAGGTGCGCACGCTGTCGGCCGTCGAGAAGGAGCGGTCCATATCGCCCC
>JBMOLI010000037.1:0-1052 GCA_049325515.1 Actinomycetota bacterium
GCGGTCGCGGTCATGCCGCGCATCCTCGACCACGACAGCACCACGGTCCCGAACAGCACCCAGCTAGCCACCACAGGCTTCACACCCGTACCAACCAACCTCGACTTCGCAGCGATCAAGGGCGACATCGCAACCCCCACCAGCTGCTACCGCCAGCCCGCCAGCAGCTGCACGATCGTCACCGGAACGGGCCCCCACGCCCTCCTCATCGGTGACAGCCACGCCGCCATGATGATCCCCACCCTCACCCAGGTCGCCGAGCGGCTCGACCTCACTCTCTCGGCTTCCGTGGGGTTCGTGTGTCCCTGGCAGCTCGATCTCTACGCGCTCCCGGAGAGGAGCTCGGCACAGCGGATCTCCGACTGCAGCAAGTCGAAGTCAGACTTGTACGACCGAGTCATCCCCGAGCTCGACCCGGACATCGTTGTTGTCATGAACCGTGGCTACGAGCGCGCCGACCAAGGCATCCCGTACCTCGGTCCAGATCGCTTCGAGCTCGAGAACGGGACCGCCGAGTACGACAACTGGCTCGAGCAGTCGACCTTTGACTCCGCCGGCACGCTCACCGCTGCCGGCCGCAAGCTCGTCATCATCGAGCCCATTCCATTCGGTGAAGTCAATCAGCTGACGTGCCTGTCGAAGGCGACAGTCGTGGAGGAGTGCCGGTACGTGGTCAGCCCGGCGAGCTCACCGCTCGAGCAGGTCTATCGCCGCCTCGATCGCCGCGAGGCGAGCATCTGGTCGGTTGACATCGACCGGCTGGTGTGCCCGTTCCTCCCCATATGCGACCCGATCGTCAACGGCAGGGTGGTCAGGAGCGACTGGACGCACCTGACAACGTCGTTCGCCCGGGCGCTGGCCCCCGCCGTGACCGACCACCTGGTCAGCAACGGGGTGGTCGATCGATGAGGACCGGCGATCGAGCGTTGGGTGGTGTGGGGGTGTATCGGCCGCAGTTGGATGGGTTGCGGGCGGTGGCTGTGTATTTGGTGGTGTTGTTCCACGCTGGGTCGGATCGGTTTGTTGGCGGGTTTGTGGGCGTGGATGTGTTC
>JBMOLI010000038.1:0-73822 GCA_049325515.1 Actinomycetota bacterium
TCCGCATACCGGCCGCCCGGGTTCACAGACGTTGGTTGTTTGAGGGCTGACCCGGCAGCTAGGCGGGGACTCGCTCGGGGATCAGGCGCGCGATCGCGGCGACTGCCTTGTAGGCGGCTTCGGCGGGACCGATCTCGTCGGGGCGCAGCAGGTTCGCCATGATCCGCAGCACCCACTCCATCAGGCTCTGTGACTGCACGCCGACGCGGGTGAGCTGCTGCATGAGCTCGGGCTGGCCGATCACGTGCGCGAACGCCCGGGCGACACGGAAGTAGAGGCCGTACTCCGCCTCGAGCATCTCCGGGTAGCGGGCCAGCGGCATGGCCGACCCGATGGTGAGTGCCTCGTCGATGAGGTCGGCCGCCATGCGACCGGTCTCGTAGGCGTAGTCGATGCCCTCGCCGTTGAACGGGTTGACCGAGCCGGCCGCGTCACCGATCACGATCCACGTGGGGCCTGACTTCGGGTGGATCGAGCCCGCCATCGGCAGCCGGCCACCGGTGGCCTCGCCGAGCATCGCATCCGGATCGATGCCCCAGTGCTCGGGCGCCGTGGCCGCCCACTCCTTCATGAGGTGCGACGTGTTGATCTCGCGCCAACCGCGGAACGTCGACAGCAGCCCGATGCCCACGTTGATGGTGCCGTCGCCGCAGGGGAAGATCCATCCGTAGCCCGGCATGGCGTCGCCGTTGCGATCGCGCACGTCGAGGGCGGACTCGATCCACGGGTCGGCGTGCAGCGGGCTCTCGAAGTAGCCGCGGATCGCCATGCCCTGCGGCAGACGCTTGTCGCGCTGGTTGCCGAGCGAGCGACCGAAGCGCGACAGCGAGCCGTCGGCGACGACGACGTAGCGAGCACTGATCTCGCGCTCCTCGCCCGACTGCTTGTCCTTGACGATGGCGCCGACGAGCAAGCCGTCACGCATCACCGGCCGCAGCGCCTCCGTGCCCTGGAGCAGCACGGCGCCGTGCGACGCCGCCTCCTCGGCCACGAGCGTGTCGAGATCGCGCCGGCGCACCACGTAGCCATGGCTCGGGTGCACCGGATGATCGGGCCAGCGCATCTCGAGCGTGACGCCATGGGCGATGCAGCGCAGCCCGTCGTAGCGATGGTGGTTGGCGGCGATCTTCTCCTCCAGGCCCATCGCCTGCAGCTGCGTCACCGCTCGCGGCGTGAGCCCGTCGCCGCAGGTCTTCTCGCGCGGGAAGGTGCTCTTCTCGACGATGACGACGTCGCGCCCCGCGCGTGCCAACCAGTGACCCGCCGCCGCCCCCGCCGGTCCACCACCGATGACGAGCACGTCGTGACGAGGGAGGGCGTCGCTGCTCACACCGTCAGTCTGGTGGACGGACCTGGCCGCCCGCCCATCGGCGACGCCCGGAGCGGGTGGGGCTCAGCCGGAGGTGAGCCGGCTTCGCCGGTCGCCGGGGGGCGCCTGCGGAGGCAGGAGCGCAGCGACGCCCGGAGCGGGTGGGGGCTGGGCGCTCAGCCGGCGGCCAGCTCGGACGGGTCGACGCCGGCCGCGGTGGACACGTCACCCAGGCCAGCCTCTTCGAAGGTCATGCGACCCTCGGCGATCTCCACCAGTGCGAGGTACTCCTCGCTGGTGGGGTCGAGGTCGCCGAACGCTGTGCGCTCGTAGAGCACGACCTGCGCCAGCTCGGCGTCGGTGAGCGCGGGGTGACTCGGCATGCCGGCGCCCTTGGGCTTCTGGTTGGCACCGTAGGTGTCGCCGGGCCAACCCGCGTCGCCGAGGCGCACCCACATCATGTGGTCGCGGTAGTCGGGCCAGGTCTCCATCACGCCCGCAAGGGTCGGACCGGCTCCTGTGCCGCCACCGCCGGCGCCGTGGCAGCTGGCGCATCCGCCGTAGACCTCTTCCCCGAGCACGAACGGGTCGCTCTCGCCGGCGGGCGGCGGCTCGAGGGTGGCTTGGTACACGTAGGCCCAGAGCGGCAGGCCGGCGAGCACCGGCATGGCCCAGTAGGGGATCTTGCGGCGCTTCAGCGCGGCGGCCACCTCGGGCCGCACCGGCTTGGGCGCGTGCGGGGCGGCAGGCTCGACTGCAGCGGCTGCAGCGGCCGGGACTGCGGGAGCGGCGGAGGGTGCTTCGGCCGCTGCCGCGCCCTCGTCGGCCTCGGCGGCTGCGGATGCGTCGGCGCTGGCGGCAGCCTCGCCACCGATGGCGGCGCGCCGCTCCTTGGAGCGCTTGAGCAGGTGCTCGGGGATCTCGGTCACGCGGTTGGGTCCTCCGCAGAGCAGGGCGTGGTTCGGGTGAACCTAGGCGCGTCGAGCCACCCCATCCAAGCCAAGCGCGGCGGCCCGCGATGCCAGTGGGAGACTGCTGCGCGCCGATGTGAAGGCACGTGAACCACCGTGCTAGACCGGAAGCGTCCGCCGGGGCTGTTGGAAGCGGCCCCGGGTCATTGTGAGAGTTTTCACGAGGGAGCCGCCGCGAGTGATCGCGTTCGCCACATCGCTGCTCATGGCCCTTGCGGGCAGTGCCGCGGTGCTGCTCTACAGCAAGCGCCGGGCGCCGGGCACGCCGCTCAGCTGGGGCGAGGCCATGGCGGCGGCGGTCTTCGCCTTCATCCTCTTCAACCTCTGGTACGGCGTCATCCCGCACCAGTGGATCACCCTCGCCGACAACGAGTGGAAGTGGCGCTCCGACCGCCTCGTGTCCGGCCCATGGGGCATCTTCGAGCCCAACCGCTACCTGCCGGTCACCATCAGCTACGTCGTCCTGCGCGACCTCATCGTGCTCGTGATCTACGGCGCTGGGCTCACGCTCCACGTCTTCCACTGGGCGCAGTGGCAAGACCGAGCGAAGGCCAAGGCGAAGGCCGACATCGTGCCCACCACCACCTACGGCCGCCCGCTGGCGCGCAAGAGCTAGCCGCACCATGGCACGCACCGACGCCAACCCGCCGATGCCGGAGTTCCGCGACGACTACGTCCTCCAAGAGGTCGACGCGGCGTGGCTCGGCAAGGCGGTCAAGCCGAAGCAGTTCATCCACATCGACCAGTCCGAGTGCATCCTCTGCGAAGGCTGCGTCGACATCTGCCCGTGGAAGTGCATCCACATGGTCACGCCGTCCGCTGTCGAGGAGGCGGTCGACGTCGACCTGCCCGGTCTCGACCCGAGCGACAAGGTGGTCTTCCTGATCGACGACGACGTCTGCACGCGCTGCGCTCTGTGCGTCGACCGCTGCCCCACGGGCGTCATCATCATGGGCAAGGTCGGCGACCCCGATCCGGGCGGCGACTTCCACCAGCGCACCAACACCCACGGCTACGGCTACGGCATGAGACTCGGGTAGGAGAGGAACCGTGGCAGACACGATGGAAGGCAAGAGCGCCGGTCAGAAGATCGCCGACTCTCTGAAGAAGCTCCCGGAGAACATCCAGGGGAGCCAGGCGTGGAACTCGATCTTCCGCCCGGGCTCGATCTTCAGGAACGGCTACACCGACTCACCCCGGAACCGCTCCTACGTGATCATGAACTCGGTGCTGTACCACCTGCACCCGGTGAAGGTGAAGCGCCACGCCGTGAAGGTGAGCTACACGCTCTGCCTCGGCGGGCTGTCGTTCTTCCTGTTCATCCTGCTGACGGTCACCGGCATCTTCCTGATGTTCTTCTACCGGCCCACCGCGGCGCAGGCGTGGGACGACATCTACACGCTGCAGACCTCGGTCACCTTCGGCCTGCTCGTGCGCAACATGCACAGATGGGGCGCGCACCTCATGGTGCTGTCCGTCTTCCTGCACATGGCGCGCGTCTTCTACCACGGCGCCTACAAGCCACCCCGCGAGTTCAACTGGGTGATCGGCGTCGTGCTGCTGCTGCTCACGCTGCTGCTCTCGTTCACCGGCTACCTGCTGCCGTGGGACCAGCTGGCGCTGTGGGCGGTCACGGTCGGCACGAACATGATGGGCTACACGCCTGTGTTCGGCGACCAGGTGAAGTTCGTGCTCCTGGGTGGCGTCGAGATCGGTTCCGACACGCTCTTGCGCTGGTACGTGCTGCACGTCCTGATGCTCCCGTTCGTGATCGTCATCTTCATGGCGATCCACTTCTGGCGGGTCCGCAAGGACGGCGGAATCTCGGGGCCGCTGTGATGGCCCCCCGCAACCCCCGCCCCTACGTCGGTAGCCTTGTTCTTGGAGGTCAACGTTGACCGAGATCCCGGAGCACCTGCGCAAGCGAGCGGAGGAGGCCCGCAAGAAGGCGGCGGCCGCCAAGGGCGAGGCCCCCGCTGAGGCTCCCGCTGCCGACGCCGGCGCGGCGTCACCTCCGAGCGAGGCCGAGAGCAAAATCCCGGCCCACCTGCTCGAGCGCTCGCGCGCGGCCAAGGCCAAGGCCTCCGGCGAGACCTCCACCGAGGTTGCCGCCAGTGGCGGAGGCGGCGTCGCGACAGCGGCCGCGCCCCCCACGTCGGCCCCGCCCGTTGCAACCGGCCCCGGCGGTCACACCCAGCGGCTGCTCACGGTCGTCAAGTCCGGCTCGATCCAGGACGTCAAGGCCACCCCGCAGGACAAGGTGCACGTCTGGCCCCACCTGCTCGTCGTCGAGTTCGTCGCCGCACTCGCCTGCACCGCGTTCACGCTCGTCTTCTCGATCTTCGTCAACGCCCCGCTGCTCGAGCTCGCCAACTTCAACCAGACGCCCAACCCCTCGAAGGCGCCGTGGTACTTCCTCGGTCTGCAAGAGCTGCTCAAGTGGTTCCACCCGATGGTGGCCGGCGTGCTGCTGCCCGGCATGGGCCTGGTCGGCCTGATCCTCGCTCCCTACTCAGACCGCAACCCGAGCAACAAGCCCGAAGACCGCAAGTTCGCGATCTCGTTGTTCACGATCTTCCTCATGTACTGGGCCGTGCTCGTGCTCATCGGCACGTTCTTCCGTGGCCCTGGGTTCAACTTCATCTTCCCCTGGAACGTCGACCTGTTCGTCGAGCTGTGAGGTAGCCAAGCATGGAGACCACCACCGCCCTTCTCATCGCAATCCCGGTCCTGATCGTGCTGGCCGGGGTGCTGCTCTTCGCGTCGGCTCGCCGGCGCGACACGGGTGAGGTGATCGGAGCGCTCGCTCGTGAGACGCGCAAGCGCGACCGCGGCGCCGTCGCCGCGGTCGAGACGGCCACCGTCACCGGCAAGGACGTGGAGGCCGCCGCCGCGCTCGAGCGCCGCACTGCGTCGCAGGCCGTGGCCACCATCGACGCCAAGCCTCCGGTCGCCTGGGTGCCCCCCGACCCTGAGGTGCTGGCAGTCACCCGGCGCCAGTTCTTCAACCGGGGCATCGTCGGCTTCTTCGTCCTCGGCATCTCCGGCTTCGGCGCCGCCTGCCTGGCGTTCCTGTGGCCCAAGCTCGGCGGCGGCTTCGGCTCCGTCGTCAACATCGGCAGCACCGCGTCGATCGATGCACGCATCACCGAGGGTGGTGGCTTCGCGTACTACCCCGAGGGTCGCATGTGGGTCACGCACTACCCGTCAGCTGCTGTGCCCAACGCCAAGAAGGTCTACGGCGCAGAGCTGCCCGGCATGGAGGCCGGCTACACGGCGCTCTACCAGAAGTGCCCCCACCTCGGTTGCCGCGTGCCCGAGTGCAAGCCGTCGCAGTGGTTCGAGTGCCAGTGCCATGGCTCTCAGTACAACCGCAACGGTGAGAAGAAGGGTGGCCCGGCGCCGCGCGGCATGGACCGCTTCCCGATCACGGTGACGAACACATCGGTCAGCGTCGACACCGGCACGATCATCACCGGTCCGCCCATCGGCACCAACACCACCGGACAAGAGGCCGAAGGCCCCCACTGCGTCGGCGGCGGGAGTCACTGAGTTGTCTTCTTGCTCCGGGCGTCGCTTCGCTCCTGCCTCCGCAAGTGCCTCTCGCCGACCGGCGAAGCCGGCTCGGCTCCGGCTCCGCTGTGCGGTTGTTGCCGGGGGTCGCTTCGCTCCTGCCTCCGCAAGTGCCTCTCGCCGACCGGCGAAGCCGGCTCGGCTCCGGCTCCGCTGCGCCCCTGTCTCCCCGCCTGACTGCATTGCGAGGACCCTGGCCCGATGATTCTTGCTCTGGTTTCCGTGCTGGCCGCCAGCACGGTGAAGTCGATCGGCGCGGTCATCGCCGTCCTCACCGGCATCGGCTTCGTCTGGTACGTCGCCGCCAACATCCGGGCCGGGCGCGACGAGGTCGCGTCCGAGATCGAGCTGGCGCCCAACCGCAAGCCCTACTACGACGACGAGGGCCTCGAAGGCCCGCGGCTCACCAAGGCGCTCTCCACGGGTCTGGTGCTGCTCGGCGTAGTGGCTGTCGGACTGCCGCTCTACTGGCTCAACGAGCCGGCGCGGCAGGAAGGCGCCATCGAGCTGTTCGACGACATCTTCGTCAGCCGCGGCTCGAAGCTCTTCGCGCCGACGCCAGAGGGCGGTCTCAACTGCGCCGGCTGCCACGGTGCCGAGGGGGTCGGAGCCAGCGCGCCCTACACGCTGACCGACACCGATGCCGAGTTCGTGGCCACCGTCACCTGGCAGGCGCCGGCGCTGAACACGGTGCTGCTGCGCTTCAGCATCGACGAGCTGCGCGACATCCTCGTGTACGGGCGGCCCGGCACGCCGATGCCGGCGTGGGGCGAGGCCGGCGGCGGCCCCCTGACGCCGCAGCAGATCGACGAGCTGATCGCCTACATCGCCTCTATCCAGATCACCTCCGACGAGGCCAAGGCCGAGATCGAAGGGCAGCTGCGCAAGGAGCTCGGCCTCGCGAAGGACGCGGCGATCGACTACAACGACCCGGCGGTCGGCAAGGCCATCTTCAACCTCGGCCTCGACTCTGGCTTCGCCGGCGGCGGCTACTCGTGCGCCCGCTGCCACACCAAGGGCGCCTCGATCGTGAAGGGCTCGCAGAAGCCCGAGGACGCGGATCTGAGCGACTACACCGGCTTCCCCGACGGCTCCGGCGCCTTCGGCTTCTCGCTGGCGGAGTCGGTCGTGCCGCGCCAGTTCCTCACGCTCGACGAGCTGATCAGCTTCCTGCGCAAGGGCTCGCAGTTCGGTGCGCTGTACGGCCAGCGCGGCCAGGGCAGCGGCCGCATGCCTGGCTTCGGCGACAACCCCGATGACGACGACGATCCGCACGACGACGCGGAGGACGACGGCATGTTCACCGACGGCATGCTCAAGGCGGTCGCCTGCTACGAGGCGTCGCTCGGGGGCGAACCGGTCGAGGGCTGCGACACCACCGACCCGTCATCCCCGTCATCGAGCTCTTCGACCTCGTCCACCTCCACCACCACTCAGGAGTCCTGAGCGATGTTGCTCAACATGCTTGCCGGCATCGCCTGGGACCCCCAGATCCGCGGCTTCCTCGCCTTCGGCGTGGGCGTGGTGGTGCTGATGGGTTCCGTCTACCTGCTGCTCGTCACCAACGTGGGGCTGCGCCTCGGCTTCATGATCGCGGCTGCCGCCACGTTCGGTTGGCTCACGATCATGGGCGGAATCTGGTGGACCTACGGCACCATCGGCATGCTCGGTGAGATCAACCACTGGGAGGTCAAGGAGGTCGTCTACCCGGGCCTCGACACCGCCGCGCTCGAAGAGGCGCACGACCTCGACACGTCCCTCCTGCCCGATCCGGCCGTGCTGACGGACATGACCGAAGACGAGCTGGCCGAGGTGCGCGACGACCTCGAGGCGCCGCTCGGCGGCTGGCGCCTGCTGCCCGAGTCCGACCGCAGCTTCGGCGAGGCCAAGGCCACGGTGGACGAGCACTTCGCGGAGCACGAGAACGTCGACCTCGGCATCGACAGCGCGGACGACTACGTGTCCGTCTACTCCTTCGAGATCGGCGGCAAGGACCTGCTGCCCGACGACCCCAGCCGCATCGATCGTCTGGTGCACAAGCTGAAGACCACCTTCGTGCAGCTGCGGCACCCACCGCACTACGCCGTGGTGCAGGTGCAGCCCGTCATCGAGCAAGAGGCCGAGCCCGGTGAGGCACCTCCCACACCGAGGGCTGATCCGGACGAGCCGGTGGTCTCCGTGATCATGGAGCGCGACCTCGGTGATCGCCGCTTCCCCGGCGCCATGCTCACGGTCTTCTCCGGCATCATGTTCGCGGTGCTGTGCAGCGAGCTCCACCGGCGCGACAAGCGCGTCGCCGAGGTTCGCAGCCTCGTCCCGGCAACCACGGAGTCCTGAGCCGGGTGGGGCAGTACCTCCCCGTCGTGGCACTGGCCATCCTGGCCATCCTCTTCGCCGTCCTCAGCCGCATCGCGTCTGGGCTGCTCGCTCCGAAGGCGTCCACGGTCGCCAAGCGGTCGCCCTACGAGAGCGGCATCGTGCCCGGTCGGGAGACGCTCGAGCGCTTCCCGGTGCGCTTCTACCTGATCGCGATGATCTTCATCGTCTTCGACATCGAGATCATCTTCTTGTACCCGTGGGCGGTCATCTACCGCGACCTCGGCGCCTTCGGACTGATCGAGGTGCTGATCTTCGCGGCGGCGGTGTTCGTGTCGTTCCTCTACCTGCTCGCCAACGGCGCGCTCGACTGGGGGCCCACCAAGAAGGCCCGCCGTCTCTCGCCCATGGTCACAGCTGAGCGCACCGCGGCCACGACGATCAGGCGCGTCGGCCTCGAAGGCCGGCCCGGTTCCCTCGCGGCTGCGAATGACGAGCCGGGCGCAGACGACGCCAGCGCTCCGGCGCCCGAGCCCGAGGTGGCGCACTGATGGGCTGGGACGTCAGCAAGGGCCTGGAAGGTCTCGACCACAACTTTCTCACGGGCAAGCTCGAAGACCTCGTGAAGTGGGCGCGCCGCATGTCGGTGATGCCGGCCACCTTCGGCCTGGCGTGCTGCGCGCTCGAGATGATGGGCGCCGGCGGTCCTCACTACGACATCTCCCGCTTCGGCATGGAGACGTTCCGCGCTTCGCCCCGCCAGGCCGACCTCATGATCGTGGCCGGCCGCGTGAGCCAGAAGATGGCCCCGGTGCTGCGGCAGATCTACGACCAGATGATGGAGCCCAAGTGGGTCATCAGCATGGGCGTCTGCGCCAGCAGCGGTGGGATGTTCAACAACTACGCGCTCGTGCAGGGCGTCGACCAGATCGTGCCGGTCGACGTCTACGCGCCGGGTTGCCCGCCCGGTCCGGAGACGCTGCTCCACGCCATCAACACGCTGCACGAGAAGATCCGCGACGGCCACCTCACCCGCCGCCCCGGTGTCGGGCTCGGCCTGCACGTCGAGCAGATCGACGGTCAGCCCAGCGACCAGCCAGTCGTCCTCTCACGGCCCTCGAGCTGATGACCGATGTCGCCAGCGCCGAGGACGAGGTCGCGCGGGAGGCAGCGCCCGACGAGACCGTCGAGCTCGTGCATGGCGCACCCGTCACGTGGAGCCACGGCGACCAGGTGTTGCATCCCGATCGCGCCGACCTCGAGCGCGTCGTGCGGGCACTGCGCGACGAAGACGGCTACTTGATGTGCCTCGACGTCTGCGGCGTCGACTACCTCACCTACGAAGCCGACCGAGCGCTGCCAGCGGGGACCCAACCCGAGCGCTTCGAGGTCGTCGTCACGCTCATCTCCCACGCCGCCCGCAAGCGACTGCGCCTGCGGGTGCAGGTGCCGGCCAACGACCCGACGTGCCCCTCGCTGTTCGACGTGCACCCGGGCACCGAGGCGATGGAGCGAGAGGCCTACGACCTCCTCGGCATCCGGTTCGACGGTCACCCCGACCTCACCCGCATCCTCATGCCGGAGGACTGGGACGGCCATCCGCTCCGCAAGGACGAGGCGATCGGCCGCATCCCGGTGCAGTTCAAGGCGGCCGACCGCGGGGACACCAAGTGACGACGACCGAGCGCAGCTCCGGCATCGAGACCTCCGAGGGCTCGCAGGAGATGACATCGCGGTCCTCGGCCAACGCCGACGAGCTGCTCCGCGAGCTCGGCGCCACGTTGCGCCTGTCCGAGGCGGAGGCGGCCGACCTCGTGGGGGAGGGCCCGTCGGAAGACCAGACGATGATCATCAACATGGGCCCGCAGCACCCCAGCACCCACGGTGTGCTGCGCCTGATGCTCGAGCTCGAGGGCGAGACGGTGCTCCGCACGAAGCCGGTGATCGGCTACCTGCACACCGGCATGGAGAAGACGGGTGAAGACCTCACCTACCTCCAGGGCCCCACCAACGTCACGCGCATGGACTACGCGTCGCCGCTGTTCTCCGAGCTGGCCTTCTCCCTCACCACCGAGAAGCTGCTCGGCATCGCCGACGACATCCCCGAGCGCGCCCAGTGGATCCGCATGCTCCTCACCGAGATCAACCGGATGACGAGCCACCTCTTGTTCCTCGCCACCAACGGCATGGACATCGGCGCGGTGTCGATGATGCTCTACGGGTGGCGTGACCGCGAGGAGGGCCTTCGGCTGCTCGAGGAGATCACCGGGCTGCGGATGAACCACAACTACATCCGCCCCGGCGGCGTCGCCGCCGACCTGCCCGACGGCTGGCGCGACCTTGTGCTCACCTTCCTCGACTCGGTCCCGCCCAGCCTCGACGAGTACGACGTGCTCCTCACCGGTCAGCCGATCTACCGCGAGCGCCTGCAAGGCGTCGGCGTGATCACCGCGCAAGAGGCCATTGCGCTCGGCGCCACCGGTCCGATCCTTCGCTCCACCGGCGTGCCGTGGGACCTGCGCCGCGACATGCCCTACCTGCACTACGAAGAGGTCACCTTCGACGTCGTCGTCGGCAGCTACGGCGACTGCTTCGACCGCTACGCCATCCGCCTCAACGAGGTGCGTGAGTCGATCAAGATCATCCGCCAGATCGTCGACCTCATGCCACCCGGCGACTACCGGATCCAGGACAAGAAGGTCACCCCGCCGCCCCGCGCTCGCATCGACGAGTCGATGGAGGCGCTGATCCACCACTTCAAGATCTTCACCGAGGGGTTCAAGGTGCCCGAGGGCGAGGCCTACGCCGCCGTCGAGTCCCCGCGCGGGGAGCTGGGCTGCTACATCGTCAGCGACGGCACCGCCAAG
The DNA here is from genome assembly GCA_049325515.1 of Actinomycetota bacterium. Taxonomy (GTDB): domain Bacteria; phylum Actinomycetota; class Acidimicrobiia; order Acidimicrobiales; family VFJN01; genus VFJN01. The sequence continues at coordinate 11,037 of JBMOLI010000038.1, forward strand.
CCCTACCGCATGCACATCCGCGGTCCGAGCTTCGTGAACCTGCAGACGCTGCCCCACATGATGCGCGGCGGCCTCATCGCCGACGCCGTTGCCGCCATCTCTTCCGTCGACCCGATCATGGGCGAGGTCGACCGCTGATCCTGGCTGAGCCCGGTGCCAGGCTCAGCCCTGTATGCGAGGATCTGCCCCTCAGCTGAGATGGGGGTGGACATGGCATATGACGGCATGACGGCGGCCGAGGTCTACGACCAAGAGGTCGTCACTGGGATCTTCGGGGAGTGGACGCCCGCTCTGGTTTCCACAGCTGCGCCGGTCAGCGGCGAGCGCGTGCTCGACTTGGCGTGTGGCAGCGGCGGGGTCACGCGCCTGCTCGCTTCGCGGGTCGCTCCGGGCGGCTCTGTCGTCGCCGTCGACCTGAGCCCTGCGATGCTCGACGTGGCTCGCGCCCGCGGAGTCGATGGTGTCGCCGTCGAGTGGCACCAGGCGTCGGCGGAGCAGCTGCCGCTCCCGGACGACGACGTCGACCTGATCACCTGCCAGCAGGGCCTCCAGTTCTTCCCGGACAAGGCCTCGGCGGCGGCCGAGATGGCACGCGTGCTGCGGCCGGGCGGGCGCATCGCCCTGTCGGTCTGGTGCGGCCTCGACTCGAACCCCCTACAGAAGGCGTTCAACGAGTCGCTTCTGGTGCACGCCGGCGCAGCGATCTTCACCGCACCGTTCTCCTTCGGCGACCCGGCCGTGCTGCGCTCGCTGCTGAGCGACGCCGGTCTCGAGGTGAGCGCCATCGAGGCGGAGACGAAGACGGCGGCCTTCGACTCGCTCGAGCACTTCGCGGAGGTGCACGTCGTGGGAGCGGCGGCGGTCATCCCGGCGTTCGCCGAGATGGAAGCGGCGCAGCGCTCGAAGCTGATCGACTCGGCCGTGCAAGACCTGGAGGCAACGGCCGGGCCGTTCCTCACCTCCGAGGGCCTGCGCTTTCCGATGTCGTCCCTCGTGGCCACCGCCCACAAGCCCGCCTGACCGCCGGCGCGCCGCCGATAACCCGAGGCAATAGGTCCCACCGCCCGAGACTCGAGGCGATGAGTCCCACATGCGGGACCCATGACCTCGACCGGGTCCGCGCGGGACCTATTGCCTCGCCGGGCACGACTGCCGGCGAGTTCGGTTCGGTCCGGTTACGACCGCTAACGTCCGACCGGTCGCCGCCCGAAGCCCACCTGGCTTACCCGCCACGGGCATGTGCAAGGATTCACAACGATGGCCCGGTTCACCGCCGAGAACACGATCCTGGCGCGCGAGGTCATCTCGCGCTACCCACGACCCAAGTCGGCTCTGATCCCGCTGCTCCACCTCGCCCAGGAGCAAGACGGCTACGTCGCCGACGACGCCATGGAGCACATCGCTGAGCTGCTCGAGATCACGCCGGCCGAGGTGCTCGGCACCTGCTCGTTCTACGAGATGTTCAAGCGCGAGCCCGTCGGCGACTACCTCGTCAACGTCTGCACCAACATCGCCTGCATGCTGCTCGGCGGCGAGGAGCTGCTCCACCACCTGGAGGAGCGCCTCGGCATCAAGGCCGGCAACACCACCGCCGACGGCACCTTCACCCTCGAGGATGTCGAGTGCATCGCGGCGTGCACCGAAGCGCCTTGCCTGCAGGTGAACTACCGCTACTTCAACAAGGTCACCAACGCTCAGGTGGATGCGCTGCTCGACGATCTGCGAGCCGGTCGCCGTGGCCACGAGGTCCCCAAGCACGGCACGCTGGCCCGGGTGCGCCAGCAGATCCCAGCCGATCGCCGCGCCGGCAACGCCGTCCCGGGAGAGGCGGGCGAACCCGTGTGGCTGCGGTCGCCGGGCGAGAGCGCCGAGGCTGGTGCGAGCGCATGACGCTGACCAACCCGGCGCCCATCATCACCAGCCGCTTCCAGCACGAGGACAGCCACACCCTCGAGCGCTACCTCGCCACCGGGGGCTACGCCGCGCTGCGTGCGGCGCTGGCGAAGGCCCCGACCGAGGTGTCCGACGAGGTGAAGGCGGCGAGCCTGCTGGGCCGCGGCGGCGCCGGGTTCCCGGCCGGCACCAAGTGGGGCTTCTGCCCGCCTGGCGTGTGGCCGCGCTATCTCGTCGTCAACGGCGACGAGTCCGAGCCGGGCACCTACAAGGACCGCCTCCTCATGGAGCGCGACCCCCACCAGCTCATCGAGGGCGTGCTGATCGCGTGCTACGCGATCGGTGCGGCGCAGGCGTTCCTCTACGTGCGTGGCGAGATGGCGCTGGCTCAAGAGCGCATCGCCCAAGCGCTCAACGACGCCTATGCGGCGGGCTACATCGGCGAGAACATCCTCGGCACCGACTTCTCGGTCGACGTCATCCTGCACTGGGGTGCGGGCGCCTACATCGTGGGCGAGGAGACCGCGCTCATCGAGTCGCTCGAGGGCAACCGCGGCATGCCTCGCCTGAAGCCCCCGTTCTTCCCGGCCGCCAAGGGCCTCTACCTCCAGCCGACCGTCGTCAACAACGTGGAGACGCTCGCCAACCTGCCGTGGATCGTCTCCCACGGTGGGGCCGGGTTCGCTGCGCTGGGCGCCGAGAGCAGCCGGGGCACGCGCATGTTCGCGGTGTCGGGCCACGTGAAGAACCCGGGCGTCTACGAGGTCGAGTTCGGGGTCACAACCTTCCGCGACATCATCTACGCGCCCATGTACGGCGGGGGCCTGCGCCAGGGCCGCAGCTTGAAGGCGTTCATCCCGGGTGGCGCGTCTGCGCCCTGGTTCTTCGAGGAGCACCTCGACATCCCCCTCGAGGCGGGAGCGGTCGGCGCGGCCGGCTCGATGCTCGGGTCGGGCGCCATCGTCGTCATGGACGACACCACCGACGCGGTGAAGGCGGCATGGCGCGTGGTGCGCTTCTTCGCGCGCGAGTCGTGCGGCAAGTGCACGCCGTGCCGCGAGGGCACTGCCTGGCTCGAGAAGGTCCTGCGCCGCATCCTCGACGGCCACGGCCGCCCGGAGGACGTCGGCCTCCTGCTCGACATCTGCGACAACATCAGCCCCGGCATCGCCTGGCCTCCCAAGCAGACGACCATCTGCCCGCTGGGCCCGTCCGCGGTGTCTCCGATCGCGTCGGCCGTCGTGCGCTTCAAGGACGAGTTCATCGCCTACTGCGGTGGCACCGCAGAGTCACCCGTGGCGATCAGCGGCAAGGCCTACCTGCCGATGCCCACACGCAAGCCCACCGAGGTGGCCGGTGTCTGAGGCCGTCGCTCCCACCGACGCGTTGATCCTCACGGTCAACGGCAAGGAGATCGAGGCGTCCGCTGGCGAGCTCGTGATCGAGGCGGCCGAGCGCAACGGCGTCTACATCCCGCGCTTCTGCTACCACCCTCGGATGGAGCCGGTCGGCATGTGCCGGATGTGCGTCGTCGAGATCGACACGGGCCGTGGTCCGGCGCTCCAGCCCGCTTGCATGATCCCGGTGTCGCCCGGCATGGCGGTCGACACCGAGAGCGAGGTCACCAAGAAGGCGCAGGACGGCGTCCTCGAGTTCCTGCTGATCAACCACCCGCTCGACTGCCCCGTGTGCGACAAGGGCGGCGAGTGCCCGCTGCAAGACCAGACGATGTCCTACGGGCCGGGCGAGAGCCGCTTCATCGAGGAGAAGCGCCACTTCGAGAAGCCGATCCCGATCAGCGACCTCGTGGCGCTCGACCGGGAGCGCTGCATCCTCTGCGACCGCTGCACGCGCTTCGCCAGCGACGTCGCGGGCGACACGCTCATCCACTTCCAGGACCGCGGCAACCAGACGCAGGTCAACACCTTCCCCGACCACCCCTTCGCCAGCTACTTCAGCGGGAACACCGTGCAGATCTGCCCGGTGGGTGCGCTCACCGCCACGCCCTACCGCTTCAAGGCGCGGCCGTGGGATCTCGAGCAGGTCGAGAGCACGTGCACCACGTGCTCGGTCGGCTGCCGCACGCTGGTGCAGTCGAGCCGCAACGAGATCCTGCGCTACCAGGGCGTCGACATCGACCCGGTCAACTGGGGCTGGCTGTGCGACAAGGGCCGCTTCGGCTTCCAGTCCGTCAACAGCGCCGACCGGCTCGGCGCGCCGCTCGTTCGCAACGGCGACGGCCTGGCGCCGGTCGCCTGGGGCACGGCGCTGTTCAAGGCGGCCGCCGCCATCAAGGGCGCCGACCCGAGCCGTGTGGCGGTCATCGGCGGAGCGCGCCTCACCAACGAAGACGCCTACGCCTGGGCGAAGCTCGCCAAGGGCGTGATCGGCACCGACAACGTCGACGCACAGCTCGGTGACGGCCTCCCGGCCGAGGTCGTGCTGGGCCTGCCGCGAGCCACGATCGACGAGACCTTCGCGGCCGGTGGCACGGTGCTGCTGATCGGCCCCGACCTGAAGGAAGAGCTGCCCGTGCTCTTCCTCCGGCTGCGCCACGCTGTGGTCAACGACGGCGTCACCGTCGTCGAGCTGGCGCCGCGCCTCACCTCTGTGTCGCCTCTCGCGGCCGCCACGCTCCTGCACCGCCCCGGCGCCGAGGCCGAGGTCGTGGCTGCCCTGCTCGCCGGCTCCACCGACCGCGAGGTGGGCGGCATCGAGCCCGACGCCGTCGCGGCAGCGGCCGCCTTGCTCGCCCGCGGCCCTGTCACGGTGATCCTCGGTCGCGCGAGCCTCGGCGACAGCGGCGCCGGCGCGGCAGCGGCGGCCGCCGCGATCCATCAGGCGCACCCGCAGGTGCGCTTCCTGTTGGCCTTGCGCCGCGCCAACGTGCACGGCGCTCTCGACATGGGCCTGGCGCCGGGCGTGCTGCCCGGGCGGGTCGGCCTCGAGGCGGGGGCCGACTGGTTCCGCGCCGGTGGCTGGCCCACCGTGCCCGCTGAGCGCGGGCTCGACGCAACGGGCGCTCTCCAGGCGGCGGCGGCCGGCAAGATCGACGTGCTCGTGCTGCTCGGGTCCGACCCGCTCGCCAACTTCCCCGACACCGGGCTCGCCACCCGGGCGGTCGCTGGCGCTCGCACCGTCATCGTCGTCGAGCAGTTCCTCACGGCTAGCGCGCAGCAGGCCGACGTCGTGCTGGCGGCCGCTGGCTACGCCGAGGTCGACGGCACGACCACCAACATCGAGGGCCGCGTGAGCACGGTCGCTCGCAAGATCACGCCGCCCGGCACGGCGCGGGCCGACTGGATGATCGCGGCAGAGCTGGCCCGCCTGCTCGGCACCGACCTGGGCATCGAGTCGGTCGAGCAGATCTGGGCCGAGGTCGAAGCGCTGGCCCCGAGCCATGCCGGCATCACGTGGGAGCGCCTCCACGGCAACGGCGGGCGCGACGGCGTCGTCGCTCCGCTGCCCGCCGAGCCCGTCCAGGAGCCGGCCGATCACGGCGACGGCGACCCGGCCGCGGCGGAGGACGACGACGCAACGGGCGAACACGCAGACCCTGCCGCCGAGCCTCAGCTCGCCGACGAGCCCGCGCCGGCCAAGGTCGCTCGGCCGCCGCTGCTCAGCTACTCCGAGCCAGCCGACACCGCAGCCCCTGCCTTCGATGCGTACTCGCTTCGGCTCGTGGCCACGCGCAAGCTCTACGACCTTGGCACCGCCACGCAGCGGTCGCCGTCTCTCGCCGGCCTCGTCGTCGGCACCACCGTGCGCATCAACCCCTACGACTTCGCCCGGCTCGGCATCGAAGCGGGCGACAGCGTCACGCTCACCGCGTCCGCCGGCGCCATCGCGCTCGAGGCGCACCCAGACGACGGCGTGCCCCGCGGGTCCGCCGCTGTCCTCGTCAACCAGGGTCCCGCGATCGGCGCGCTCATCGACGCGTCGGAGGCCGTCACCGAGGTGCGGGTGGAGCGGGCATGAACCTGATCGCGCTCGACCCGATGCTCTCCGGCGAGATCGACTTCGGGATCGTGCTGATCGTGCTGCTGAAGGTCGTGCTCAGCTTCGCGCTGCTGCTCGTTGCGGTGATGCTCATGATCTGGTTCGAGCGCAAGCTCCATGCCGACATGAGCAACCGGATCGGACCCAACCGGGCGGGGCCCTTCGGCATCCTCCAGACGCTGGCCGACGGCATCAAGTTCTTCTTCAAGGAAGACCTGATCCCCCATCGGGCCGACCGCAAGATCTTCATCCTCGCCCCGTTCCTCTCGATGGTGCCCGCCTTCCTGGTGTTCTCGGTCATCCCGATCGGAGGCGTGTTCACCGAGGAGAAGCAGGGCGCAGTCGAGATCTTCGGCAACCACACCTGGCTCCAGCTGGCCGACCCGCCGATCGGCGTGCTGCTGATCCTCGCCCTGTCCTCGATAGCGGTCTACGGGGTGATGCTGGCCGGTTGGTCGTCGGGGTCGAAGTACCCGCTGCTCGGCTCGGTGCGCGCTTCGGCGCAGATGGTCTCCTACGAAGCCGCGCTCGGTCTCTCGGTCGTCACGGTCGTGCTGCTCGCCGGGTCGCTGTCCACGCACGACATCGTCATGAGCCAGGCAGGCGAGGGCTTCGGCGGCATCATCCCGCGCTGGAACATCGTCGTCACCGGCATCGTCCCGTTCGTCATCTTCGTCATCGCCGGCACGGCCGAGCTCAACCGCCCGCCCTTCGACCTGGTGGAGGCGGAGCAGGAGCTGGTCGGCGGCTTCCACACCGAGTACTCGTCGATCCGCTTCGCGCTGTTCTTCCTGGCGGAGTTCATGAACACCGTGACGATGTCGGCGATCATCGTCACGCTCTTCCTGGGCGGCCCCGCCGGCCCCACGCTTGGCGGGCCCGACTGGATCTGGGGTCCGATCTGGTTCCTGGCCAAGCTGGGCGTCTTCCTCTTCATGTTCGTGTGGTTCCGGGCGACGCTTCCCCGGTTCCGCTACGACCAGCTGATGGATCTGGGCTGGAAGGTGCTGATCCCACTGTCGCTCGGCTGGATGCTCCTGCTGGCCACGATCAACGTGGCGCGCGACGAGGACTGGAACCTCACGCTGGTGGTGGCGGGCGGGTTCGCGGTGCTCGTAGGGGCCTACGCGGCACTCGCCTCGGCGATCCGCACCGCACAACGACGACACGAAGCGAGCACGGAGGTCACCTTCTGATGGGCTACCTCGAGGGCTTCGGCATCACCTTCGGCAAGCTCTTCAAGAGCACACGCACCGGTGCCACCGTCACTGTCCCCTACGTGAAAGACGCCGGCCCCAAGCGCGAGAAGCCGGTGCGCCTGCACGGCCGCCACGTCCTCAACCGCTACGAGGATGGCATGGAGAAGTGCATCGGCTGCGAGCTGTGCGCCGGCGTCTGCCCGGCACGGTGCATCTACGTCCGCGGGGCGGACAACGATCCCGACGACCCGGTGTCGCCCGGTGAGCGCTTCGGCTTCGTCTACGAGATCAACTACCTCCGCTGCATCCACTGCGACCTCTGCGTCGAGGCCTGCCCCACGGAGGCGATCACCGAGTCGAAGCTGTTCGAGTTCTCCTTCACCAACCGTCACGACGCGATCTACACCAAGGACGAGCTGGTGGTCGGCGACGACGGCCTGCCCAAGCAGCTGCCCTGGGAGGACTGGTCCGACATCGAGAAGGTGGCGGGCGACTCATCCGCGTGGGTGCGCGCGACAGCACCGTCTGGCTCGGCGGCCTACGAAGGCGTCGTCGCCTGGTCTGGTGAGCTCGGCTTCGGTGTGAAGGCGCCCGAGCTGGGCCAGACAGCGCCGGAGCCGGAGCCCGCAGCCGATGACGGTCCCGCTGACGATGAGCCGCACGACGACGCGCACGCCGGGGGCCACCACTGATGGTGGAGCTCATCGTCTTCGTCGTGTCGGCGGCCATCTGCCTGGGCGGCGCGCTCGGCGTGGTGCTCAACCGCAACCCGGTGCACGCCGCACTGTCGCTCGTGGCCACGCTGTTCGGGATCGCCGTCCTCTTCATCGCTCAAGAGGCCAACTTCCTCGCCGCGGTGCAGATCATCGTCTACGCCGGCGCCATCGTGGTGCTGTTCCTCTTCGTGCTGATGCTGCTCGGCGTTGACCGGGCCGAGGATCTGTCGATCGAGCCGCTGACCGGCCAGCGCATCGCCGCCGTCGTCATCGGTCTCGGCATCCTGGCGCTGCCGCTCCTCGCCATCGTCTCCACCGACGGCGAAGCCACCGGAAAGAAGGCGGTGGCCGCTTCGGTTCGCACCGACGGCGTGAGCACCGAGGCCGACCCCAACCACATCGAAGGTGGCGTGCCCGACATCGACCAGCTCGGCGAGTCGCTCTTCACCGACTACCTGTTTGCTTTCGAGGTCACCTCCGTGCTGCTGGTCATCGCCGTGGTCGGTGCTGTCGTGATGTCCCGCAAGGTCAAGCGCGCCGACCTGGTCGACGACCCGCTCGCTGCCGCGGCAGCGGTCCCGTCCATCGGCGGCGGTCCGGCCGAGGAGGCCGACGCATGATCGCGGCCGTAGCGGAGGTCACGCCTGCCTGGTACCTCGTGCTGGGCTCCCTGCTCTTCAGCGTCGGAGCGGTCGGGCTGCTCGTGCGCCGCAACCCGCTGGTGATGTTCATGTGCATCGAGCTGATGCTCAACGCCGTCACGCTCACCTTCGTCACGTTCTCCCGCATGCTCGAAGACGTGCACGGCCAGACGGTCGTCGTGTTCGTGCTCGTCGTCGCTGCGGCCGAGGTCGTGGTGGGCCTCGGCATCATCGTGGCGCTGCTCCGCAAGCAACCGGCGGCCACCGCCGACGACCTCACGGTCCTCAAGGGATAGGGCGGCGATCGTGCTCGACCTCGTGTGGCTCATCCCTGCCCTGCCGCTGGCCGGCTTCCTCCTCCTGCTCGTGGCCGGACGCCGCATCGGCGAGCCCGGTGCCGGCTGGCTCGCCACGCTGGCGTCGGCGGGTTCGTTCATCGCCACCTGCGTCGTCTTCGCCGGGCTCCTGGGCGAGGACGCCCACGATCGCCACCATGTGGTCACGCTGTTCGAGTGGCTGCCGGCGGGCGGCTTCAGCGTCGACGTCGGGTTCCTCGCCGACCCGCTCTCGATCACGATGGCGCTGTTCGTCACCGGGGTCGGCACGCTGATCCACCTCTACGCCATCGGCTACATGCATGGCGACCCGGACTTCTCGAAGTTCTTCGTCTACCTGAACCTGTTCGTGTTCTCGATGCTCGTGCTGGTGCTGGGCGACAACATGCTCCTCACCTTCCTCGGTTGGGAGGGCGTGGGCACGTGCTCCTACTTCCTCATCTCCTTCTGGTTCAGCGACGAAGCCAACGCCTCGGCCGGCAAGAAGGCCTTCATCACCAACCGGGTCGGTGACTGGGGGTTCATGGTGGCCATGTTCCTCACCTTCGCCGCCGTCGGGTCGCTCAGCTACGGCACGGTCCTCGAGCGCGCTCCTGAGCTGGCCCCCGTCACTGCCACCGCCATCGCTCTGATGCTCTTCGTCGGAGCGTGCGGCAAGTCGGCCCAGCTGCCGCTCTTCGTCTGGCTGCCCGACGCCATGGCCGGCCCCACTCCCGTCTCCGCGTTGATCCACGCCGCCACGATGGTGACCTCTGGTGTGTACCTCATGACGCGCGTCAACCCGATCCTCGCCCACAGCTACGACTGGGCACCTGATGTCATCGCGTGGGTCGGCGTGGCGACGGCGCTCTTCGCCGCCACCATCGCCGTCGCCCAGACCGACATCAAGCGCGTGCTGGCGTACTCGACGATCAGCCAGCTCGGATACATGTTCCTCGCCGTCGGCTCGGGCGCCTACGTGGCGGCGATCTTCCACATGGTCACCCACGCCTTCTTCAAGGCGCTGATGTTCCTCGGATCAGGGTCCGTGATCCACGGCATGCACCACGAGCAGGACATGCGGCGCATGGGTGGGCTCCGCAAGCTGATGCCCGTCACCGCGGTGACGTTCATCATCGGCTGGTTGGCGATCGCCGGCGTGCCTCCGTTCGCCGGGTTCTGGTCGAAGGACGAGATCCTGCTGTTCGCCTACGACAAGAACCCGATCCTCTGGGCGCTCGGGCTCGTCACCGCTCTGCTGACCGCCTTCTACATGAGCCGCCAGGTCTTCATGGTGTTCTTCGGGGAGGAGCGCTGGCGCACCGAGGCCGCTGGCGAGCACCCGATCACTCCGCACGAGTCGCCCTGGCTGATGACCGCGCCGCTGGTGGTCCTGGCCGGTCTGTCGCTCGTCGGTGGCGGCCTCAACCTGCCCTTCACGAAGGATCTCCACCTGCTCGAGCACTGGCTCGAGCCCGTGCTCGAGGGCAACGAGCGGGTGATCGACGTCGCCACGGGCACCAAGGTCGGTCTGGCCGCGATCGCGATCCTCGCGGCCGTGGCCGGCATCGCCCTCGCCGTGCGCGTCTACCTCCAGCAGCGGCTCGAGCCAGTCGAACCGCAGATCCTGGCTGAGGGCTGGCGCTACGACAGCAGCATCTCCGCCTTCGCCGGCGGACCCGGGCGGGCCGGCTTCGAGGCCGCCGCGACCTTCGACAGCAAGGTCGTCGACGGCGCCGTCAACGGCGTGGCGGGCCTCGTGCGCGGGAGCGGCAGAGGCCTGCGCGTCCTCCAGTCCGGCTACGTCCGCAGCTACGCCCTTGGCGTCAGCGTCGGTGTGGTCGCACTCCTCGCCTACTTCCTGACTCGAGTGTCCCTCTGAACATGCTGACATCGATCCTCGCCTCCGAGGCCGGCTCCGCCGTCGCCAGCTCGCCGCTGACTGCCGCGATCGTCGTGCCCTTCGTCGGCGCCCTAGTCGTCGCCCTGATCCCGCAGGCGCGAGCTGAGCTGCATCGCATGGTGGCGCTGCTCTTCGCCACCGGTGCCGGCGCCATCTCGCTGTGGGTCATGGCGGCCTTCGATCGCCACGACTCCGGGTTCCAGTTCGAGGTCAACCGCTCGTGGATCTCCGACTTCGGGATCTCGTGGCACGTCGGCGTGGACGGGATCTCACTGTTCCTGGTGGTGCTGTCGGGCCTTCTGTTCCCGCTAGCGATCGTCGCCGTCACGCCCCACCACGATCCGAAGCCGTACTACGCCTGGCTGCTTGTCCTGCAGGGCGGCTGCATCGGTGTGTTCTGCGCGCTCGACCTGTTCCTGTTCTTCGTCATGTTCGAGATCGTGCTGGTGCCGATGTACTTCCTGATCGGCGGCTGGGGCTATGCGCAGCGGGTCTACGCAGCGCTGAAGTTCTTCATCTTCACCATGTTCGGATCGGCGCTGATGCTCGTGGGCATCGTCTCACTCGCCTTCCTCCATCGCGACGGCCTGCGTGAGGACAACGAGGCCGAAGCGGCCGCCATCGAGGCGATCGTCGAGCAAGAGGTCCTCGAGGCGCAGCAGTCGGGCGCGTTCGACGAGGAGCTGCAAGCCGCCGTAGAGACCGACCTGGCGCGCGTCGAAGCTCTCCGCAACCCCGGGCTCGACTTCGACCTGGTCGAGATCGCCGAGTCGCAGCACGTCACCGACACGTCGACGAGCGCCAACCCGTTCGACTGGGGGGCGGCGCGCTGGATCTTCCTCGCGTTCGCGCTGGCGTTCGCGGTGAAGGTGCCGCTCTTCCCGCTGCACACGTGGTTGCCCGATGCCCACACCGAGGCGCCGACCGCAGGCTCGGTGATCCTCGCCGGCGTGCTGCTGAAGCTTGGCACCTATGGGTTCGTCCGCTTCGGGCTGTACCTGTTCCCCGGCGCGGCCGTGTTCTTCGCCCCGGCGCTGGTCACCCTCGGAGTCGTCGGCATCCTCTACGGCGCCGTGGTGGCGACCATGCAGAAGGACCTCAAGCGGCTCGTCGCCTACTCCTCTGTCGCGCACCTCGGGTTCATCGTGCTCGGCACCTTCGCCCTCACCACGCAGGGCATCCAGGGTGGCGTGCTCCAGATGGTGAACCACGGCATCTCCACAGGCGCCCTCTTCCTCCTGGTCGGCATGATCTACGAGCGCCGCCACACGCGCGAGATCGCTGCGCTGAAGGGGCTGCAGAAGTCGGCACCGGTGCTGGCGGCGGTGTTCACGGTCGTGATGCTGAGCTCCATCGGCCTGCCCGGGCTCAACGGCTTCGCCGGCGAGTTCCTGATCCTCGTCGGTTCGTTCCTGACCCGCCGGTGGTGGGCGGTGGCTGCCGCTGCCGGTGTCATCCTCGCCGCGCTCTACCTGCTGTGGGCCTACCAGCGCGTCTTCCACGGCGAGCCCGACGGCGACAACGCCGACATGCCAGACCTGAGCTGGCGCGAGGGGTTCGTGATGGCACCGCTGCTGGCACTGATCGTCTTCCTCGGCGTCTACCCGAAGCCGATGCTCGAGCGCATCGAGCCCTCCGCCGATCGTCTCGTCGAGCACATCGAGGCCAACTCCGACTACACGCAGCCCGAGGTGGCGACGGCCGGCGCGGGTGAGGGCCACGGCTCCGACCAAGCAGACGAAGCCGAGCACGGAGCGGGGGAGTGATGCAGTCGCTTCTCGCGCTCGTGTCGCAGCCGATCGACCAGGTGCCCGACCCGATCGCGCGAGTCGACGTGGCGTGGTCGGCCATCGCTCCCACGCTCGTGCTGATCGGCGGCGCTCTTCTCCTCCTCGTCGCCGACGCGCTGAAGCGGCGCATCCCGATCGCGGGGAGCTATGCGCTGGTCACGGTGGTCACAGGTGGTGGCGCCATGGCGTTCGCGGCGCCGCTGTGGGTGCGAGTGCAAGACGCCGAGCGCGGCCCGTTCTCCACTCTCGCCAACGCGGTCGGTGTCGACGGCTTTGCGGTGTTCTCCACCTTCGTGCTGGGCGCCGCCGTCATCCTGGGCGCGCTGCTGTTCGACGGCTGGCTGCGGCGCGAGGACATGGACGGCGCCGAGCCCTACGTCCTGATGCTCCTGTCGGCGTCCGGTGGCGTGATGATGGCGTCGGCCAACGACCTGATCGTCATGTTCCTCGGTCTCGAGATCCTGTCGATCGCGGTCTACGTGCTCGCCGCGATGCACCTGCGGAAGGTGTCGTCGCAGGAGGCGGGCGTGAAGTACTTCGTGCTCGGCGCGTTCTCCTCCGCGTTCTTCCTCTACGGCATCGCGCTGATCTACGGCGCGACCGGGTCGACGAACCTGGTCGACATCTCCTCGTACCTGTCGAGCACCGTCATCGCCGACTCCGGCCTGCTGCTGGCAGGCATGGCTCTGCTGCTGGTCGGCTTCGGCTTCAAGGTGGCGGCCGTGCCGTTCCACTTCTGGACGCCCGACGTCTACCAGGGGTCGCCGAGCCCGAGCGTGGCGTGGATGGCATCCGGTGTGAAGGTCGCGGGGTTCGCTGGCCTGATGCGCGTGTTCTACCTGGCGCTGCCCACCTACAGGCTCGAGTGGCAGCCGATCGTCTTCGCGCTCGCCGCAGTCACGCTGGTGGTCGGCTCGGTGCTGGCGGTCGTGCAGACCGATGTGAAGCGGATGCTCGCCTACTCGTCGATCGCTCACGCCGGGTTCATCCTGGTGGCGGTGCAAGCGGCGACGGAGCGCGGCATCGAGGCGGCGCTGTTCTACCTGGCCTCCTACACGTTCATGGTGGCCGGCAGCTTCGGCGTGGTCACCCTGGTCGGTCGCAAGGGCGACATCGGCCACAGCCTCGACGACTACCGCGGCCTGGCGAAGGACCGCCCTGTGCTGGCGCTCGTCTTCGCCCTGTTCCTCTTCGCGCAGGCCGGAGTGCCGCTCACCTCGGGCTTCTTCGCCAAGTTCTACGCCATCACTGCGGCTGTCGACGCCGGCTCCACCTGGCTGGCGGCGATCGCCATGCTCTCCTCGGTCATCGCCGCGTTCCTCTACCTGCGCATCGTCGTCTCGATGTACATGGAGGCCGGCGACGACGAGGCCCGCCAGCCGCGCCGCATCCACATCCCCTTCAGCGCCGGCTTGGCGCTGGCCGTGTCGCTCGCCATCACGATCGGCGTGGGCATCTTCCCCGGCGTGCTCTCCGAGCCCGCCGCCGACGCCACCCCCGCCCTGGTCTCCGAGCCCACCCCCGCCCCCGTCGACCCCGCCCTCGACCCGCAGGCCGGGTCCGTCCCCTAGGCCGGGTCCATCCCATGAGGGCCCACCCCTAGCTACCAACGTCTGTGAACCCGCATGACCGGTATGCGGCCGTGGGGGTTCACAGACGTTGGTTGGTGGCCGTTAACCTTGGTCGGTCGGCGCCGCCAGCCACCCGAAGATCCCCTGGTGTCGATGCTCCGGCGGGGATCGTCAACCTCATGCCCTCCTCCAGCACCAGCGTCCCCGAAGTCGAGCTCGTCGAGTTCGCCCGGCAGGGGGACCGGCTCGCATTCGACGAGCTGCTTCGCCGCCACGACGATCGCATGCGAGGCCTCGCGTACCGGCTCCTCGCCGACCGCCACGCCATGGACGACGCCCTGCAGGAGGCGTACCTCAAGGCCTATCGGGCGATGGACCGGTTCCGACCCGGCGGCGACTTCGGCATCTGGCTCTACCGGGTCACCTACAACACCTGCATCGACGAGCTGCGCAGGCGCAAGCGCTCGCCTCTCGCCAAGGGCGAGCAATCCGACACGGCATCGAGCCGGCCCGGCCCCGAGCGCATAGTCAGCGCGTCCGAGACGGTGCGCTCGGCACTGGCCGACCTGCCCGTCGACCAGCGGGTCACCGTCGTGCTGGTCGACGGCGAGGGCTTCGACCACCGGGAGGCGGCCGAGATCCTCGGTGTCGCTCCCGGCACGATCGCCTCCCGCCTCCACCGCGCGCGGGCCGCGCTGCGCAAGATCCTGGGCGAGGAGGTGCGGTGACCAGCGAGGACGAAGTGCCCGGCGACGCGATCGTGCGGACGGCGCTCCAGCTGCTCCCCGTGCCCGAGCACGGCGACACCTTCTGGCTCGAGCTCGACGCCCTCCTCGACCTCGAACCGGCGCGCTCGACACCTGGTCGAGATCGGGCTGCTGCGACGCGGGTCATCGTGGCCGCACCGGCGGTGCAGCCCATCCGGATGGCTCCAGCCCCAGCAATGGCCGCGGCGGGCGCCGACCCTGCTCTGGCCCTCGTCCCGGTCTCGCTGCGCCGTCGCTCCAACGCCGTGCTGTCCGCTGTTGCGGTCACCGCCGCTGTCCTCGTGTTCCTCGCTGGCACCAGCCTCGTCCGTCAGCGCTCCGATGGGGGAGGTGGCGCACAGGAGCGGATCGCGGCAGATGGCGGCGCCGCCGTGCTGGCGTCCACCTCCACGTCGGCCGTGGCCTCCGACGACGAGGCAGTGACCGCCGAGGAGGCCGTGCTCGCCTGGGTGAGAGCCCTCAGCCAGGGCGACACCTCCACCGCGTGGGACCTGATGGGCTCGTCGTCGCGTGCGCACTTCGGGTCGCGCTCCGGCTACGAGAGCGAGGCCGACGCCGTAGCCGAGACCTACGCAGGCTGGGCCACCAGTGCGCCCGAGGACGTCCTCGTCACCTCCCTGGTGTCGAGCGGAGACGGTGTCGTGGTCGTGGTCACGATGGTGGGCGCCGGCAGCTCGGGTGACCCGCAGGACAAGCGGGCGCAGGCGGTGCCGGTCCGCATCGTCGACGGCGTCGCCCTGCTCGAGCCCTTCGCCTTCGCCGGCGAGATCGAGGTCGTCGTGCCCGAGGTGATCCCCGACGATCCCACCAAGCCCTCCATGGGGACGGGCGAGGAGCTGATCGTGGTGGTGCCCCGCGGCGTCGGCGCTCCGACGATCCGCCTCGACGACGGCGACCCCCTCGTGTGCGGTGAGGCGCCCGGCACAGAGCTGACCGAGCTCGACGAGGCCCCCGGGCGGCGCTGCTCCTACAAGCCGAGTGGCGGGATCCCTGCCGGCGACCGCGTGCTGACCGTGGGCTTCCTGGCCGCCGACGGCAACGGGATCGCCGCCGAGTCGGTGCTGTTCGAGGCCGCCTAGGCACCCTCAAAGCCGCCAGATGCCCGTATCTGCGGCCATCTTGGACCCTCGTTCGAGGCTTCACTAGGCTCCCTCGACGTGTCCGATCTCCTCCGCGACTACCTCACCGTCGCCATCTTCGGCATGGTTGGGGTCGGTCTCGTAGGGCTCCTGCTGGGCATCGGATCCCTGCTCCGCCCCACCCGCCCGCAGGCCGAGAAGTACATCAACTACGAGTCTGGCGTCGACCCGGTGGGCTCGGGCTGGGGCCAGAGCAACGTCCGCTACTACATCTACGCCCTGCTCTTCGTGATGTTCGACGTCGAGGCCGTGTTCATCTTCCCCTTCGCCATCCGAGTCGACGCCTACGAGTGGTTCGGGCTGGTCGAGATGGGCGTCTTCATAGTGATCCTCGCCCTCGGGCTCCTCTACGCCTGGAAGAAGAAGGTTCTCCGATGGGTCTGACCCGACCGGTGCCGTGCCCTCCTCACGAGGCTGGCAAGTCTGGGGGCGACCTCTAGATGGGCCTCGTCGAGAGCGGCAAGATGCCCAAGCCGCTCACCAAGCTCCTCAACCTGAGCCGGAAGTACTCGATCTGGGCCTACCAGTGGGGTCTGGCGTGCTGCGCCATCGAGATGGGCGCCGCCTTCGCCTCGCCGCGCTACGACGTCATGCGCCTCGGTGTCATCCCCTTCCCAGCGAGCCCGCGCCAGGCCGACCTCGTCATCATCTCTGGCACGGTCACCGACAAGATCGTCCCTGCCATCCGCCGGCTCTACGAGCAGATGCCCGACCCCAAGTACGTCATCTCCATGGGCAGCTGCACCAACTGCGGCGGGCCTTACTGGGACAGCTACTCCGTCACCAAGGGCGTCGACCAGATCGTGCCGGTCGATGTCTACGTGCCCGGCTGCCCGCCCCGCCCCGAGGCCCTGATCGAGGGGATCGCGCTGCTGCAGGCGCGCATCCAGAACGAGGACATGCCCAAGCGCTGGGCTGGCGAGACGCGTGGGGAGCCGATCGTCGTTGGCTGACGGCACCACCACCGAGACGGCACCGGAGCCCGAGGCTGCCCCGACCGACGATCGCCGGCAGGCTCTGCTGGCCGTCTTCGAGGACGCCCTCGGCGATGCCGTCGTCGGGCACCACCTGAAGCCCGGCCTCGGGCTCTGGGTGCGGGTCCGCACCGACGCGTGGGCCACCGCGGCGGACGTTGCGCACGGCAAGGCCGGCTTGCGCTTCTTCGACTTCCTCTCGGCGGTCGACTGGCTGCCGTCGCCCTACGGCCGCTACGAGGACTCGGCCGTCGACGCCCCCTTCCCGCCCCCGATGCCCGAGCGCTCGGCCGCCGTGCCCGGCTACGCGGGCGGCGAGAGCCGCATCCAGGTGCTCGCCTCGGTGGCCAAGCCTGGCACCGACCTGCGCGTGCACCTCAAGACGGATGTCCCCGACGACGACCCGCGCGTGCCCACCTGGATCGCCACCTATGCCGGTGCCGCCTGGCACGAGCGCGAGGCGCACGAGATGTTCGGCATCACCTTCGAGGGCAACAACGACCTGCGCCACATCTACCTGCCCAGCGAGTTCGAAGGGCACCCGCTGCGCAAGGAGTTCCCGCTGCTCGCCCGCGTGGTGAAGCCGTGGCCTGGGATCGTCGATGTCGAGCCGATGCCCGGCGGTGGCGACGACGAAGAAGCCGAAGCGGAAGGAGGCGACGCATGACGCTCCTGACCGACTCCCAGCAGCTCGCCTACGTCAACGCACAGGCAGCCGACGGCCGCGTCAACGTCGAGCTCGAGACCGATGACGGCATGGTCCTCAACATGGGGCCACAGCACCCCGCCACCCACGGCACGCTGCGCCTCGTCGCTCGCCTCGACGGCGAGCAGGTCACCTCGGCCGACGTCATGTGCGGCTACATGCACCGCGGCTACGAGAAGCTCTGCGAGGTCCGCACCTACCCGCAGGTCACCACGCTGGTGAACCGCATCGACTGGCTCGGCAGCTTCGCCAACGAGGTGCCGTTCATCCTCGCCGCTGAGCAGCTCATGGAGGTCGAGGCGCCGCCGCGTGCGATGTGGATCCGCACGATCCTCTTCGAGCTCTCGCGCATCGCCAACATCAGCCTCTTCATCGGCGACCTGGCGCTCCAGCTCGGCGCGCAGACTCCGGCGTTCCTCGCCTTCCGCGACCGCGAGTTCGTGCTCAACCAGATCGAGTCGGTCACGGGTGGTCGCTTCCACCCCAACTTCGACCGCATCGGCGGTCTCAAGGACGACCTGCCGAAGGGCTGGATCGCCGACACGAAGGCGGCGATGGTCCGCCTGCGCGAGTTCTGCGACATCATGGACGGCCTCGTCTACGGCAACGAGATCTTCCAGACGCGCACCCGCGGCATCGGCGTGGTCCCGGCGCAGATGGCGCTGTCCTACGGGCTGTCGGGTGCCAACCTGCGCGGCTCAGGCGTCGACTGGGACCTGCGCCGCGACGCCAACATCGGTCTGGCCTACGACCAGCTCGACTGGAAGGTCTGGACCCACCCCGACGGCGACTGCTTCGCCCGCTGCTGGGTGCGGCTCCAAGAGGTGCGCGAGGCCACCAAGATCGTCGACCAGCTGTGCGACGGGCTGCCGAGCGGGCCGATCATGGCGAAGGTGCCGCGCATCATCAAGGTGCCCGAGGGCGAGGCCTACATCGAGACGGAGAACCCGCTCGGCGCCATGGGCTACTACGTCGTGTCGCGCGGTGACATCGGACCGTTCCGCGTCAAGATCCGCTCCGCCAGCTTCAACAACATCTCGATCGCGCCCTGGCTGCTGCGTGGCGTCTACGTGCCCGACATCATCGCCATCCTCGCCAGCCTCTACTTCATCCTCGGAGACATCGACCGGTGACCGCCTCCGTGCTTGCCCTCGACTGGGGCAACTACTGGCAGCAGTCCATCTTCAGGGTGGTCGGCGTCGCCGTGTTCGTCATCTTGGGCGCGGGCACGTTCGTGATCGCCTTCCTCTTCAAGATGATGAGCTACATGCAGAGCCGCCTTGGCCCGATGGAAGCCGGGCCCCACGGCACGCTGCAGCTCGTGGCCGAGGTCGGCAAGTTCCTCCAGAAGGAAGACCTCGTCCCCGACCGGGCCGACGCTCGCCTCTTCAAGCTGGCGCCCTACATCGTGCTGGCGTCCACGTTCCTGCTCGCCGTCGTGATGCCCTTCGGGCCTGACGCCTTCTTCGTCAACCTCGACACGGGCGTGTTCCTGGCGCTAGGCCTCTCGTCGGTGTCGGTGATCGGCATCCTCGTCGCTGGCTGGGCCTCGGCCAACAAGTACTCGCTGATCGGTGGCCTGCGTGCGGCCGGGCAGCTGATCGCCTACGAGCTGCCGATGGTCCTTGCAGTGGTCGGCGTCGTGATCCAAGCCGGCACGCTCAACCTCCAGGGCATCGTGGCCGCGCAGCACCAGGGCGAGGTGTTCGGCTGGGACGGCATCGGCAACCCGTTCATCCTCACGCAGATCGTCGGCTTCGTCGTGTTCCTCGTCGCCACGCAGGCCGAGCTGGCGCAGACGCCCTTCGACATGCCAGTGGCCGAGTCCGAGATCGTCACCGGCTACATGACCGAGTACTCGGGCATGCGCTTCCTGCTCTTCTTCATCGCCGAGTTCGCCACGGCAGCGGTCTTTGCAGCCCTGGCGGCCACGCTCTTCCTGGGCGGCTGGGCGATCCCGTTCGTCGACCTCGACGACAACGTGATGAACGTCGTCGGCCCGCTCGTGCTGGTCACCAAGATGATGATCGTCGGCACTCTGATCTTCTGGGCCCGCTTCACGTTCCCGCGGTTCCGCGAGGACCAGCTGCAGAACTTCGCCTGGAAGATCCTCATCCCCATCTCGCTGGTCAACATCCTGGCCACAATGGCCCTGAAGGTGGCGTTCTGATGGCCCGACCCACCCCGAAGGTGCCGCTCAGCGGCCTCGTCAAGGGCATGAAGATCACCATGGGGATCTTCATGAAGACGATGTTCCCCAAGCGCGGGATCAAGACCCTGCTGCCGGCCCCCACCAAGGGAGCCGTCACGGTGCAATACCCCTACAAGAGCCCGCCCGAGGAGCCGGTCGCCCGCTCACGTGGCGTGATCGCCCTCAAGGAGGAGAACTGCACCGTCTGCATGCTGTGCTCGCGCAGCTGCCCCGACTGGTGCATCTACATCGAGGGCCACAAGACGAAGGCGCCGCCGCGCCGCCCCGGTGGCAAGGAGCGCACCGTCAGCGCGCTCGACCGCTTCGACATCGACTACGCCCTGTGCATGTACTGCGGCATCTGCGTCGAGGTCTGCCCCTTCGACGCTCTGTTCTGGAGCCCCGAGTTCGAGTACTCCGAGCCGCGCCTCGCCGACCTGCTCCACGACATGGACCGGCTCGGCGAGTGGATGGAGACCGTGCCCGACTTCGAGCCCTACGAAGCGGGCTCAGAAGCCAAGGTCCGCAAGGTGCCGCGCTGATGGTCGCTCAGAACATCTTCTTCTACATGATCGCCGCGGTCATCGTGTTCAGCGCGATCCGAGTCGTCACATCGCAGAACGTCGTGCACGCCGCCCTCTACCTCGTCGCGGTGCTCGCCGGTGTCGGCGCACAGTACGTGCTGCTCACGGCGGAGTTCGTGGCGGCGACGCAGGTGCTCGTCTACATCGGCGCCATCGTCGTGCTGTTCCTCTTCGGCATCATGCTCACCCGCGCCCAGATCGGCCGCGCCCAAGACCTCACCCACAAGAGCTGGCCCACGGCGGCCGTCACGGCCGCGCTGCTGTTCGGCGTGATGGTCTACGCCCTGATCGACGAGTACGGCTGGACCCGCACCGCACTTCCCGCCGACACGCGCGTCGCCCGGGTCAACGGCTCCAACACGGCCACCGTCAGCGACGCCGTGTTCAGCCAGTTCCTCGTGCCGTTCGAGGCGATCTCCGTGCTGCTCCTAGCCGCCCTGGTGGGCGCCATCGTCCTGGCCCGGAAGGAATGAGCATGGACGACCTCCTCCTCAACCAGTTCCTGCTGCTCGGCGCCGTGCTCTTCTGCATCGGCGTCTACGGCGCGCTGGCACGCCGCAACGCGGTGCTGGTGCTGATGTCGATCGAGCTCATCCTCAACGCGGTCAACATCAACCTGGTGGCCTTCGGTGCCATGCACGGCTCCGCCACCGGCGCTGTGTTCGCTCTGTTCGTGATCGCCATCGCCGCCGCCGAAGTCGGCGTGGGCCTGGCGATCGTCCTGCTCATCTACCGCAACCGCAAGAGCGTCGATCTCGACGACATGGCGGAGCTGAAGGGCTGACCGGGACCAAACCCATGCTCGAGAACGCCTGGATCATCCCGCTCATCCCCGCGGCGTCGTTCTTCCTCATCCTGCTCTTCGGCAAGCGGATGCCGAAGAAGGGTGCCGAGATCGGCATCACGGCGCTCGGCGTGTGCTTCGCGCTGGCGCTCGTCACCAACGTGCAGTGGTTCGACCGCGTCGACGATGCAGAGCATGCGGCCGAGGCCGGCGGCGATCACGCCACCGAGCCGGCGGAGGACGATCACGCCACCGAGCCGGCGGAGGACGACCACGCCACCGAGGACGAGCAGGCGGTTGCGGCGGCCGACGACGAGCACTCGACCGGCGGCGAGGCACAAGACGAACACACAGAGTTCGCCGTCGAGCCTGTCCACAAGTCTTGGACCTGGTGGTCGAGCGGCGGCGTCGACTTCACCGCCGGCATGCTGCTCGACGGGCCTGCCGTGATGATGCTGTTCGTCGTCACGCTCATCTCGCTGCTGGTGCACATCTACAGCACCGACTACGTGGGCGGCGACCGCCGCTACACCCACTACTTCGCCTTCCTCTCCCTCTTCACGGCTTCGATGCTCGGCCTGGTGATGAGCGAGAGCACGCTGCAGCTGCTCACCTGCTGGGAGCTGGTCGGCCTCTGCTCGTTCGCGCTGATCGGCCACTGGTGGGAGGAGAAGCCCAACTCGGATGCGGCCCTCAAGGCCTTCATCACGAACCGCGTCGGCGACGTCGGGCTCATCGTCGGTGTCATCACGCTGTTCTTCGCGGCCGACCAGACCTTCGACATCCGCCAGATCAACGAGATGGCCGTCTCCGGCGACATCACCCACTTGGCGCTGCTGGTCGCCTCTTGTTCGCTGCTTGCCGCCGTGATGTCGAAGTCGGGCCAGTTCATCCTGCACACGTGGCTGCCCGACGCCATGGCCGGCCCCACGCCCGTGTCGGCGCTGATCCACGCCGCCACCATGGTCGTAGCGGGCATCTACATGGTCGGCCGCCTCTACGGCGTGTTCTTCCAGGGTCTGTCGATCGGTGTGTCGAGCGTCAACCTGCTCGCCGTCGTCGGCGGCGTCACCGTGCTCGGCGGCGCGGGGCTCGCCTTCGTGCAGAACGACATCAAGAAGGTGCTCGCCTACTCCACCGTCTCGCAGCTCGGCTACATGGTGATGGCGCTCGGCGTGGGCGCCTGGACTGCCGCCTTCTTCCACCTCTTCACCCACGCCATGTTCAAGGCCGGCCTGTTCCTCGGGTCGGGCTCCGTGGCCCACTCGGTGCACTCCTTCGACATGAAGCAGGACATGGGCGGCATGAAGCGCTTCATGCCACGCACGTACTGGACCTTCGTGATCTGCACGGCGGCCCTGATCGGCCTCTTCCCGCTGGCGGGCTTCTGGTCGAAGGACGAGATCCTGGCCGGTGCCTCGCAGCTCGGCGGCGACGGGTCGTACACGGCGTTCCTGGTCGTGGGCGTGATCGGCGCCATGATGACGGCCGCCTACATGACGCGTTGCGTCTACCTCACCTTCCACGGCGAGCCCCGCGGCCATGCGGCCGACCCGCACCACCCGCCCCACGAGTCGGGCCCGCGCATCGTCGTGCCGCTCTACATCCTGAGCGGGCTGGCGATCGTGGCCGGTCTGACGAACCTGCCCAACACCGGTGCGATGTCATGGCTGCCCGACTCCTGGGCGCTGCGCTTCGAGCACTTCTACGAGCCCAAGGGCGAGTACTTCCCCGCAGTGCTCGGCACGTTCAGCCATCCCGAGTTCGACCTGGCGATCGCTCTGGTGTCCACGGCCATCGGCCTGCTCGGCATCGGCCTGGCCTACGCCTGGTACTTCCGCGGCCTCGGGCCCCACGGCATCACCGAGCGCAACAAGCTCGCCAGGGCGGGCCACACCGTGCTCGTCGAGAAGTACTACTTCGACCGCCTCTACACAGACATCATCGTGGGTGCCGTGAAGGGCCCGATCGCTCGGGCCGCCTACTGGTTCAACCAGAAGGTGCTCGACGGCATCGTCGATGGCGCGGGCACCAGCGCCGTGGTCGGCGGCCGGTGGGTCTACGACAAGATCGACCAAGCCGTCATCGACGGGGCCGTCAACGGCTCGGGCGCCGCTGCGGAGGGCAGCGGCCAAGGGCTTCGCCAGATGCAGACCGGGCGCGTGCAGCAGTACGCCGCTCTCCTCTTCGCCGGTGCGGCGCTGCTCGCCGGCATCTTCATCGTCGTCATCTAACGCAGGACCGAGACGGGACCATGGACAACAACGAATTCCTGACCGACTGGGGCCTGAGCCTCATCGTGTTCCTACCTCTGGTGGGCGCCCTCGTGATGATGCTCATCCCCAAGGCGGAGGAGCAGATGCACAAGGTCATCGCGCTGGTGGCCTCGCTGGCACCGGCCGGGGTGGGGATCGCGGTGTTCGCCGACTTCGACTACGACAACGCCGACAAGCTGCAGTTCCTCGTCGACAAGTCGTGGATCGAGGTCATCAGCTCCCGCTACCTGATGGGCATCGACGGCCTCTCGCTCCCGCTCGTGGCGCTCACGCTGCTGATCACGCCGCTCGTCGTCATCTACAGCTGGAACCACTTCCCCGAGCCCCACAACCCCAAGGCCTTCCTGATCCTCACGCTGGTGCTCCACACCGGCATGCTCGGCAGCTTCCTGGCCCAGGACCTGATCCTCTTCTTCGTGTTCTTCGAGCTCGTGCTGCTGCCGATGTACTTCATGATCGGCGTGTGGGGCGGCGAGAACCGCCAGTACGCGGCCATCAAGTTCTTCCTCTTCACGCTGTTCGGCTCGGCGCTGATGATCGTCAGCTTCCTGGCGGTCTTCTTCGTGACCGGCGGCGAGAGCTTCTCGATGGTCGAGCTGGCCAAGGGCGTGGCCGAGCGCAGCGCCTCGGGCGATCTCGCCATGTCCACCCAGGTCTTGATCTTCGGCGGCATGTTCCTCGGCTTCGGCATCAAGGTGCCGATCTTCCCGTTCCACACCTGGCTGCCCGACGCCCACACCCAGGCGCCCACGCAGGGCTCGGTGATCCTGGCCGCCGTGCTGCTGAAGCTGGGCACCTACGGGTTCATCCGGGTCGCTCTGTTCATCCTGCCCGAGGCCGCTGTGGAGTGGGCGCCCTACATCGGGCTGCTCGCGGTCATCGGCATCATCTACGGCGCGCTCGGCTGCCTGGCGCAGACGGACATGAAGCGGCTCATCGCCTTCTCGTCCGTCGCCCACATGGGCTTCGTGATGCTCGGCATCGCCACGCTCACCGACTTCGGCCTCAACGCGGCCGTGTTCGGCATGGTCGCCCACGGGCTCATCACGGGCATGCTCTTCTTCGTCGCAGGCTCGGTGAAGGAGCGCTACCACACGCTCGAGATCAAGCGCCTCGGCGGCATGCTCTTGAAGGCCCCGAAGCTGGGCTGGATCCTGGGCTTCTGCACGATGGCCTCGCTCGGCCTACCCGGCCTGGCCGGCTTCTGGGGCGAGTTCCCCGCCATCCTCTCCGCCTACAACCCCGGCGCCGGCCTTCCCGAGGAGACCTTCCGCACCTACATGGTGATCGCCGCGCTCGGCACCGTGCTGGCGGCCGGCTACCTGCTCTGGCTCTTCCAGCGCACGGCCTTCGGCACCACCAGCGAGGAGTTCGAAGACGTGCACATCCACGACGTCCACACGACCGAGTGGATCGCCTGGCTGCCGCTCTTGGTCCTGATCCTCGTGCTCGGCGTCTACCCGCACCTCGTGTTCCAGATCACCGACCCCGCCCTCAGCGCCATGGGCGACACCTTCGCGGCGCTGGGGAAGTAGACCCACATGCTCGTCTCCCTCCTCCAGCAGGGGACTCCGTTCCTCCAGCCTGAGTTCGACTGGCACGCGCTCGCGCCTGAGGTCGTCCTCGTCGGCGCGCTGGTGGCGGTGCTGCTCGTCGACCTGTTCACGCCGGAGGGGGCACGTGGGATCGTGCCGCAGGTGGCGGGCATCGGTCTGCTCGCCGCCACGCTGCCCGTGCTCACGCTGGCGGTGGATGGCACCGACCGGGCGATGTTCGGGGGCGCCTACGTCGTCGACAACTTCTCGCTGGTGCTGAAGGCGCTGTTCCTGCTGGCGGGCTACGTCGTCGTGCTGCTCTCCACGAACTACATCGCCGAGGGCGACTACCACGAGGGCGAGTACTACTTCCTGCTGCTCAGCTCGATCCTCGGCATGACGCTGATGGCGTCGTCGCGCGACCTCGTGTCGATCTTCGTGGCGCTCGAGCTGCTGTCGATCCCCGCCTACATGCTCGCCGGCTGGCGCAAGCGCGACCTGCACGGCAACGAGGCCGGCGTCAAGTACTACCTGATGGGCGTGTTCGCGTCGGCCGTGATGCTCTACGGCATGTCGCTGCTCTACGGCCTCTCGGGCAGCACCCTGCTCACCGACATCGGCGCGTCCGTGAGCGCTGGTGACACCCGTCCCTTCATCACCCTCGGGGTGGTCCTCGTCGTCGTCGGCTTCGCCTTCAAGGTGTCGGCCGTGCCGTTCCACACCTGGGCGCCCGACACGTACGAGGGAGCGCCCACTCCGATCACTGCATTCCTCGCCGTCAGCTCGAAGGCGGCCGGCTTCGTCGCACTGCTCCAGCTGGTGCTGATCGCCTTCCCCGGGCGCGACGACGTCGTCGGGCCGCTCATGTGGGCGCTGGCCGCGGTGACGATGACGGTCGGCAACCTGATCGCTCTGCGCCAGACCAACGTGATCCGCCTGCTCGCCTACTCAGGTGTGGCGCAGGCCGGCTTCATGCTGGCCCCGCTGGCGGTCGTCGGCACCAACCCCGGCGGCGCGCTGCGAGCTGTGGTCACCTACCTCCTCATCTACGCGGCGATGAACCTCGGCGCCTTCGCGGTCGTTCTCGCAGTGGCGCGCAAGACGCGCAGCGGCGAGATCGAGTCGCTAGGCGGCCTGTTCGAGTACGCGCCCGGGCTCACGGTGCTGATGACGATCTTCCTCTTCAGCCTGGCCGGCATCCCGCCGCTCGGTGGCTGGCTCGCCAAGTTCGTGGTGTTCCGCTCGCTGATCCAGCCCGACCTCACCGCCGGCGGTGTCACGCTGGCCGTCGTCGTCGGCGTCAACTCGGTGATCGCGCTCTACTACTACGCCAACATCGCCAAGGAGATGTGGATGAAGCCGGTGCCCGACGGCGATCGCACGCCGGTCCGGGTCCCGATCTCCCTCGCCGCCGCGCTGACCATGTCGGTGGTCGTGACCATCGCCTTCGGCGTGTCGAACCTGGCAACCCGCTTCGGAGACCTGGCCAGCTTCCTCCCAGCGTGACCCTTCCTCCAGGCCCGCCACACGAGTAGCCTTCCCGCCACACTCAGTGGTGGAGGGACGAGATGCGCCATAGGCGGGCAGTGGTCGCGGTCAGCTTGGTCGGTGTGCTCCTCGGGGGCATGGCCATGGCTGGCCCGGTGGCGGCGGGCGACAACGATTCGCAACGGGGCGCGGCTGAGCACTGGACCGCCGCCCGCATCGCGGCGGCGCAGCCGCGCGACCTGGTGCTCGACCATCGCGGGCTCGGCTACCTGCGGGCGGCCGACGGCTCGCTCATCCCCCACGGGCACGGTGTGGCCGCGCAGCACGCTCCGCTGCGGGCAACGCCGACCGGCGGCAAGGCCGGGGCCGCCGGCCCCGCTTCATCGTCGGACTCGACGCCGCCTGTCATCGGGGCGCTCGATCCCGCCAATGGCGCGACGATCGGCTCTTCCCACACGTTCTCAGCTGTGGTCACCGACAGCGGGAGCGGTGTGAAGTCGGTGACCTTCGTGATCACGTACCCCAACGGCACGCAGACGCAGTCGTTCGCAGCCACCCGCAGCGGTGATGTCTGGAGCGTGCTCCTGCAGGGCTTCACCGACGGCGGCTGGAGCTGGCAGGTGATCGCCAAGGACAACGCCAAGCGCGGCGGCAACACGGCCACCTCCGCGCAGACCCCGTTCACCGTCGACACCGGTGGCGGTGGCGGCGGCGGCGGCGGGGGTGGCGGCGATGTCGTCGCCAACGCTGAGTGGACCTTCGGCGGCGCCGTGCAGACAGCGGCCGGTCGCATCTACTTCGAGATGCCGGCCAACCGGCGCCAGACGCGCTGGAACGGCTACGTCTGCTCGGGCACTGTCGCAACCGATGACGCCACTGGTCGCTCGGTCATCATCACCGCGGCGCACTGCGTGTACGACGACGTCAACAAGGCCTTCGCTCGCAACGTGCTGTTCATCCCCGATCAGGCTGGCACGACTGGTGCCGGCACCGACACGAACTGCTCCAACGACCCGCTCGGATGCTGGGAGCCGAGCTTCGGAGTCGTCGACTCCGACTGGGCCAACCGCACGTTCCCCGACAACATCCCGTGGGACTACGCCTACTACGTCGTGTCCGACAGCGGTGCGCACTCCGGCACGGGCACGGGCGGCGCCCTCGACGGCACGACCGGAAGCCTGCCGGTGCAGTTCAGTGTCCCCGTGGTCGGCGACGTCACGCACGCGCTGGGCTACTCCTACAGCGACGACCCCAACTTCATGTACTGCGCCGAGGCCATGGGCACCGAGGGCACAGCCAACTGGTGGCTGCCCAGCTGTGGCCTGTCTGGCGGCTCGTCGGGCGGGCTCTGGGCGCAGCCGATGGATGTGCCGACCGGATCGGGGCCGATCATCTCCGTGAACTCGTGGGGTTACACGGGCTCGCCCGGCATGGCGGGCCCGAAGCTGTCAGGGTCGTCGGCTTCGTGCCTGTTCGACGCCGCCAAGGCGGTCAGCTTCGCCTCGGTGACCAACCGGGGCACGATCCCAGGCGGCTGCTGACCGGCGCGACCGGCTGACGCGACGGTGCCCCGGCTGCAACAGCGCCGGGGCACCGCACCGATCACGGCTGTACGGGCGAGTCAGCCGCGATCAGGAAGCGAGGTCTCAGTCGTCGTCCGAGTCGTCATCGTCTGAGTCATCGTCGTGGTCCGAGTCGTCGTCGGAGTCGTCGTCGTCGTCCGAGTCATCGCCGCTCTCATGGTCTGAGCTGTCGTCTGAGTCGTCGCCGTCGCCGGGACCTGAGCTGTCGTCGTCTGAGTCATCGCCGCTGCCCGGGTCAGACGAGTCGTCATCGTCGTCGCCGGGCTCGAAGCGAACGACAACGCCGTTCTCGAAGCGGGTCTCGCTGCCGTCGGCGTCATCGCGGATGCGGACGCGCTCACGCACGTGCCCGTCCTCGATCTCCACGTTGACGTCGACGCGCATCGTGCCGGACTCGAACTTCACCTCGATCTCCTGGCCCGACGCGCTCTCGACCTCGACCTGCCATCCCTGGTTGGGGCTAGCGGAGATCAGGCTGAGGCTGGAGCCTTCGACGCTGACCATGACGGAGCCGGCATCGCCCGCCGCGATGGTCCGCACCTCGGAAGTGGCCGAGGAGCCAGGCGCCGTAGAGCTCGTGGAGCTGTCGTCGATCTCTGAGCTGGTCGAGGACGACGAACCGTCGTCGCCCCGGAGCGTGCCCGCGCAGGCGGCGTCGTTGGCGTGCTCGGCTTCGTCGCAGTTGCCGCTGACGTCCTCGCTCGCGCCTGTGAGCTGGAAGACAGAGGGCACTGGTCCGGCACCGGTGAACGATGCCAGCGCGGCGGCGGCACCCAGCAGGCCGGCGGCGGCGCCACGGCGGGTTCGGAAGGGGTTGGGGCGGTTCGGCATCGTGAGTTCCTTCTGTGGTGAGGGTGGGCTGACTCCCAACACCCTCGCCCCACGCCCGCTAAGGCGACCTCCGCCTCCCCTCAAGAGGAGGTGAAGGAAGCGACTCAGCCGTCGCCGTCGCCACCTTCGTCGCCCTTGTCCTCCTCGTCGACCTCGTCCTGCGGGGCCCCGTCCCACCAACCCTCGACCCTGCTGCGGTGCGATTCGCTGTCGAAGGTGACCTGCCAGCCGTTGGACCCGTCCGGCTCGACCTCGACGGAGAAGCCCGGCTTCGGGGTCGCCTCCTGGACGGTGACGCCCGACGGCTCGAAGCGCAGTGTGGCGGTGCCGCCGACCAGGTTGTACGTGCGGATCTCCGCCGGTTGAGTGGGCGCGGCCGTGGTCGGAGGGGCTTGCCGAACCGTGGCCGCGGGTCCGCCGGTGGTGGGCGGCGAGGCGCCGGGCGGCGAGGTCGTGGTCGTGTCGCTCGCGGGGGCCGTGGTCGTGGTCTCGTCCTCGCCGGCCAGCTCGGCCCGCACCTCCTCCGCGCTGAACGGCGACGGTCGGCTGCCGGTCACCTGGTTGCCGACCGTCGACACGGCCACGCTCGCCAAGGTGACGGCGGTCGCGCCGGCGACGAGCCAGACCACGACGTAGGTGATCATGCGGCGCACGCAAGCATCCTGACCGCCTGAGCGTTCGGAGCGGCCCAAGGTCGTCCTAAGGCTGGGTTAAGGCGCGCCCTGCGCACACCACTTGGCCGCACACTCGGCGTAGCGTGCGCGGCTGTGGCATCGGTGCTCGTGATCGAAGACGACCAGCGCATCCGCGAGGTCCTGGCCACGGCTCTGACCGACTCGGGCCACGCTGTCCGCACCGAGGCCAAGGGAACCGACGCCCTCGGCGCCGTCGTCGACTGGAAGCCCGACGTCGTCGTGCTCGACTTGGGCTTGCCCGACATCGATGGAACCGACGTGCTGCGGATGCTCCGTGGGGTGTCGAGCGTGCCCGTGATCGTCGCCACCGCGCGCGATGACGAGGCTGAGGTCGTGCGGGTGCTCGACGCCGGCGCCGACGACTACGTCGTCAAGCCCTACTCCGCCTCTCAGCTCGATGCCCGCATCCGGGCTGTGCTGCGGCGGGCCGGCGCGGCCTCCGGCGAGACCCCCAGTGTGCTGGTCGTCGGAGCCCTGACAGTCGATGTTGACCGGCGGCACGCCGCTCTCGACGGGCAAGCTCTCGACCTGTCTCGCCTCGAGTTCGACCTCCTGGCACACCTCGCTCGGCGCTCGCCCGAGGTGGTCACGCGCCGCGAGCTGCTGGCCGAAGTGTGGCGCCAGCCCTACGGCGGAGGTGACAAGACAATCGACGTGCACCTCTCGTGGCTGCGCCGCAAGCTGGGCGAGTCCGCCGGGTCACCTCGCTACCTGCACACCGTGCGAGGCGTGGGCATCAAGCTCGAGCCGCCGGCCCGCTGAGCCACTCGGATGCGCCGTCGACTCCTCCTCGTGACGCTGGCAGTGACCAGCCTGCTCGTCGCCGCCTTCGCGATCCCGCTGAGCATGCTGGTGCGAGACGTCGCCAGGGATCGTGCCATCACCGACGCGGAGAGAGACATTGCGGCGCTCGGCCCCGTTCTCGCCGTCGCAACCGAACCGGAGCTGCTCGAGGCCGCTGTCGCGCGCACGACGGCCGGATCCGATGGTCGCCTGAGCCTGTGGCTTCCCGACGGCAGCCTGGTCGGCGACTCAACGCCGGCGGACGAGTCGGCCCTCGAGCTCGCCGGCGAGCGACGCGTGGCCTTCTCTCATGAGACGTCCGACGGCGTGGAGCTGTACTCACCCGTGGTGACGGGGCCCGAGCAGGTCGCCATCCTCCGAGTGCGCGTGCCCGAAGCGCTGCTGCGGGATGGTGTCACGGCCTCGTGGACGATCCTCGCACTGGTCGCGGTGGCCCTCCTGATCGTCGCGGTCGCGATCACCGACCGCCTGGCTCGCAGCGTCACGCGCCCCGCGACCGACCTCGCCAACACGAGCCGCGCACTTGCGGGCGGCGACTCGGGTGCGCGGGTGGAGGTAGGTGGTCCACCTGAGATCGCCGACGCCGGCGCCGCTCTGAACGTGCTCGCCGACCGCATCGACGAGCTGCTCGCGGCGGAACGTGAGCGCGTGGCCGACCTCTCGCACCGTCTGCGCACGCCGCTCACCGCGCTGCGGCTTGGTGCCGAGGGCCAAGGCGCAGCTGCGTTGGTGGCAGACGTCGACCGGCTCGAAGCCGAGGTCAGCGAGCTGATCCGTGCTGCGCGCCGGCCCTTGCACGAGTCGGTCGTGGTCCGCTGCGACCTCGCCTCGGTCGTGAGCGACAGAGCCGCGTTCTGGGGCGCCCTCGCCGACGACGACGGGCGGACCTGGTCATGCCGGGTGACCCCCGACGGACCACATCAGGTTCGGCTGTCTGCCCACGATGCCGCCGCAATGGTTGACGTGCTGCTCGGCAACGTCTTTGCGCACACCCCGGAAGGCGCTCCGTATGAGGTGACCGTCTCCCGGCGAGATGGCCGGGTCGAGCTCGTGGTCGAGGACGGCGGGCCGGGCATGCCCGACGGCGCGGCGGTGATCGGTCGTGGCAGCAGCGGTGCCGGCTCGACCGGTCTCGGCCTCGACATCGCCTCGAGCTCGGCGGCGGCGGCGGGAGGCGAGCTGCGCATCGAGGCGTCGATGCTCGGCGGCGCTCGTGTCGTCGTCGACCTGCCCGTGGTCGAGGACGCAGCATGACTCCCGTCGACGCGGCAGTCCGCGCGCTGATCGAGCGGCAGGGTCCGATCCACTTCGACGAAGTGGTGAGGGCAGCCCTCTACGACTCCGACGGTGGCTTCTACTCGGGCTCGGGTCGGGCGGGTCGCGGCGGTGACTTCATCACCAGCCCTGAGGTGGGCCCGCTGTTCGGCGCGGTGGTGGCGCGCGCTCTTGATGCGTGGTGGACGGAGGCGGGAGAGCCATCCGCCTTCGTGGTCGTCGAGGCAGGGGCCGGTCCCGGCACCCTGGCCCTCATGGTCATGCGAGCGCAGCCGCGGTGCCTGCCCGCGCTGCGCTACGTGCTGGTCGAGACATCGGACGCGCAGCGGGCACGCCACACCGAGCACCTGGCGCTGGCCGAACCTCTGCAGGCGTTCGTGCCATCTCCTGCTCCCGATGACGACGAGCCCGTCACCGCTCTTCCGCCTGGCCCGATCTTCGTGAGCGTCGCGGAGATGCCTCGGATCACCGGTCCTTGCGTGGTCCTGGCCAACGAGCTCCTCGACAACCTTCCGTTCGGCTTGGCGGAGCGCGGCGACGACGGCTGGAACGAGGTGCTGGTCGGCCTCGACGGTGTTGCGCTGCGAGAGGTGCACGTGCCGCTCGCTCCCGACGAGGTGGCGCGGCTCGAGCGCCTGGCGCCGTCAGCCGAACGAGGTGCGCGGGTGCCACTCCAGCGCGCTGCGCGGGAGTGGCTGCGTGACGCAATGGCCCTGGCGGGGACAGGCGGGCGCGTCGTCGTCCTCGACTACGGCGCGACGACCGCCGAGCTGGCCGACCGCCCGCAGGAGGAGTGGCTGCGCACCTATCGCCAGCACGAGCGAGGGACGTCCCCGCTCGACGCTCTCGGCACTCAGGACATCACGTGCGAGCTCGCCATCGACCAGCTCGACCTAGCGCCGACGTGTGATCGCTCGCAGGCAGAGTGGCTGCGCTCCCACGGCATCGACGAGCTCGTCGAGCAGGGCCGGCGCACCTGGCAGGAGCGAGCGTCGACCGGAGATCTGGCCGCCATGGTGGCGCGCAGCCGTGTCAACGAGGCCGAGGCCCTGCTCGACCCGGCCGGCCTCGGCGCCTTCCGAGTCCTCGAGTGGCACCGCTGACCCCCCGGAGCCGAGGCAATAGGTCCCGTCTTCGCGCTCTCGAGGCGATAGGTCCCGCATGTGGGACTCATTGCCTCGGGCTCGTCGAGGTGGGACCTATTGCCTCGAGTCTGCGCTCGACACGCAGCGCTTGGCATCGCGGTCACCTGCTGTTCTGACCGATGCCGACCGGTGGAACGGGCTCAGCCTTCGGGGAACATCCCTCGGCGCGGCTCGTCGGTGTAGCGCGGCTCGCGGCCGGCATCGAACGCGCGGATCGCCTCGGGCAGGTTCTCCGTGAAGCCCAACATCAGCTGGTTGCGGTCCTCCAGCTCGACCGCTGCTTCGAGGCTGGCCACCTCGAGGTTGGCCCAGAGCACGTCCTTGGTCATGGCCACCCCGTAGGGGCTGAACCGCGTCATCGACTCCGCCACGTCCAGGCTCGCCTCTAGCAGCTCGTCATCCGGCAGCACTCGCGACACGAGGCCCATGTCGAGCGCCTCCTTGGCGCCGACGACGCGACCCGTTAGCAACAGGTCGTTCGACCGCGCTGCACCGATCAGGCGGGGGAGCAGCCATGAGACGCCCAGCTCAGTCGACGTCAGGCCGTTGACGATGCCAGTGCTGTTGAACACGGCTGACTCGGACGCGAAGCGCAGATCAGCGCCGAGGGCCAGGCACATCCCGCCGCCGTAGGCGGGACCGTTGACCGCAGCGATGACCGGCTGGGGCATCCGGCGCAGCTGCGGCACGAGCCGCGAGTAGTAGCGCATGGCGCGCTGGGCGATGCGGCCGACCTGGAGGCCATCGATGTTGGGCACCACGCCGTGGTCCTTCAGGTCGAGGCCGGAGGAGAAGGCACGCCCGGAGCCAGTCAGCACCACCACCCAGGTGTCGTTCTCCTCGGCAAGGGCGGCGAGCGCGTCGTGCAGCTCGGTGACCAAGTCGATCGACATGGCGTTCAGCCGATCGGGTCGGTGCATGCGCACGACCGCGACGTGCGGACGGGGACGGTCGACGATGACGAACGGGGATTGGTCGGCCATGGCCCCGGACCGTAGTTGCCCGCGTAGGGTGGGCACGCTTCGCCGATCAACGAGACCAGGGGGATGCAGATGGCCGACGAGCAGCCGACGGGAGCCGCGATCGAGGACTTCATGGTCGAAGACCGCACCTTCCCGCCCCCTGAGTCCTTCAAGGCCGACACGCTCGTGGCTTCGCCCTTCCTCTACGACGAGGCCAACGAGGACTACCAGGGCTTCTGGGCCAAGCAGGCGGCCGAGCTCCTCGACTGGGACGAGGAGTGGCACACGATCCTGGAGTGGGACCTGCCGTTCGCCAAGTGGTTCGTCGGGGGGAAGCTCAACGTCTGCCACAACGCGGTCGATCGCCACGTGCTGGCCGGCCGCGGCGACAAGATCGCCTACCACTGGGAGGGTGAGCCGGGCGACAAGCGCACGATCACCTACGCCGACCTCCACGCTGACGTGCAGCGCTTCGCCAACGCGCTGAAGGGCCTCGGCGTCGCCAAGGGCGACCGCGTCTGCATCTACATGCCGATGATCCCCGAGCTGCCGGTCGCGATGCTGGCTTGCGCGCGCATCGGCGCGCCGCACTCGGTCGTGTTCGGCGGCTTCAGCCCCGACTCACTCATCGATCGCATCAACGACGCTGAGTGCAAGGTGGTGCTCACCGCCGACGGAGGCTTCCGGCGTGGCGCGCCGTCGATGCTGAAGCCCAACGTCGACACAGCGGTGGCGTCGACGCCATCGGTGCAGCACGTGGTCGTGGTGCGCCGCGTCGACGAACCGATCGACATGGTGGCGGGCCGTGACGAGTGGTGGCACGACCTGATGGCGGCCGCCGACCCCGAGTGCGCGTGCGAGCCGATGGACTCCGAGGACCTGCTGTACCTGCTCTACACCTCGGGCACCACGGCCAAGCCCAAGGGCATCATGCACACCACCGGCGGCTATCTCACCCAGGTCGCCTTCACCCACAAGTACGTCTTCGACCTGCACCCCGACACCGACATCTACTGGTGCGCGGCCGACATCGGCTGGGTGACGGGCCACAGCTACATCGTCTACGGCCCGCTCACCAACGGTGCCACCTCGGTCATCTACGAGGGCACGCCTGACACGCCGGCGCGAGATCGCCTATGGGACATCGCCGAGCGCTACGGGGTGACGATCCTCTACACGGCGCCGACGGCGATCCGCACGTTCATGAAGTGGGGCGCACAGGAGCCGCAGCGCCACGACCTCTCGAAGCTGCGCCTCCTCGGAAGCGTCGGCGAGCCCATCAACCCCGAGGCTTGGATGTGGTACCACGACAACATCGGCGGCGGTCGCTGCCCGATCGTCGACACCTGGTGGCAGACGGAGACCGGCGCCATCATGATCAGCCCGCTGCCGGGCGCCACCACGCTGAAGCCGGGGTCGGCGACCTTCCCACTGCCGGGGATCGAGGCCGAGGTGGTCGACGACGCGGGACATCGCGTCGAGCGCGGCGGTGGGTACCTCACCCTGACGCGCCCTTGGCCGTCGATGCTGCGCGGCATCTACGGCGATCCGGACCGCTATCGCGACACGTACTGGAGCCGCTTTCCGGGCCGCTACTTCGCAGGCGACGGATGCAAGCTCGACGACGACGGCTACCTGTGGCTGCTGGGACGGGTCGACGACGTGATGAACGTGTCGGGCCACCGCATCTCGACGACTGAGGTCGAGTCGGCGCTGGTCGACCATCCGGCAGTCGCAGAGGCGGCGGTCGTCGGTGCCAACGACGCCATCACAGGTCAGGCGATCATGGCCTACGTGATCGCACGCGGCAGCGCGACGGCCAGCGATGCGCTCGGCGAGGAGGTGCGCCAGCACGTCGCAACCAAGCTGGGCCCGATCGCTCGGCCCAAGACCCTCATCTTCACGGACGAGCTCCCCAAGACGCGGTCCGGCAAGATCATGCGTCGACTGCTGCGCGACGTCGCCGAGGGACGCTCGCTCGGCGACACGACCACGCTCGCCGATCCCAACGTGGTGGAGGAGATCAAGCGTCGCGCCAAGGAGTCGCCCACCGAGGAGTGAGCAGCGCGGCGCAGCATCGGCCGACCTCGTTCAGCTCGGCGGAGCCGCGGTGACCGAAAGCGTCAGCGCAGCTGCGGGTTCGTGAGGTCGAGGTACTCGGTCTCGCCCATGCCCTCGAAGTCGCCCATCAGCTCGGTGACCTCGGGCGGCATCTCCGCCTTCTCGCCGGCGCGTGCCTCGGCCTCGCTGGTGAAGTAGGCGACGTCGACGCACGAGTCCTTTCCGGTCCAGATGCGCAGGCCGCCGAGCAGGTCGGGGCGGAGGTGCATGTGCTCCTCGAAGACGGCGTCCATCTTCTCGATCTGGCTCCGGTCGACCCCGGTCGACTTCATCACCTGTACGAAGCCAGCATCGTTGGATCCGCCGCCGTGCCACTCGGTGATGTCGGACGAGTTGGTGAAGGTGACCTCGCCGTCGTAGAGCTCGGACGTCTGCTCCCACCATGCGCCCTGCTCGGGGCGAGCTGCGTTGGCCTCGGCCTTGGCTTGATCCTCGAAGCGGACGATGGTGATGGCCCGCCCGTCGGACGTGACGCCCGCGGTCACTCCGAGGAAGCCTTCGGCACCGGGTCGCAGCTCCTGCTGCCAGCTCTCTCCGCGTGCGAGCAGCTCCTCGCCCCGAGTGGTGCGGCCTTCGATGATCTGCACGAACATGGCTGCCTCCTAGCTGGTTGCTCCACTGCCGAGTCTGCGCCCGCGGCCGCCGCCCTGCAACGGGTCCTGCGCGGTGCGACGCCGGTCAGTCGGCGCGGGCTTCCAGCGCGTCGGCGACCGCGGCGAGGAGCTTCGCCTCCTCGAGCGGCTTGGCGATGACGGCGCGGCAGCCGAGGCTCGTCATGCGCTTGATGCGGATGGGGCTGGCAGCGGCGGTGGCCATCACGATCGGTATGTCCCTGAGATCCGGATCGCCTTGGAGAGCCTCGACGAGGGCGTCGCCAGTCATCTCGGGCATGAGCGCATCCGTGAGGACGAGATCCGGGCGCTTGGCCCGGATGAGCTCCAGGCCGCTCGCTCCGTCGCTGGCGAGGAGCACTTTGTAGCCGGCGTCCTTGAGCCAGAACTCGACCAGTCGCTGAACCGCCGGTTCGTCCTCGATGTACGCGACTGTCCGCTTACGCCTGGGCATGCGGGTGCCAGTCTGCACCAGCCTGGGAAGGAGAACACGGGCTACGGGCCGAACCAGGCACTCCGTGGAGCTCACGCGCGCCCGGAGAGCCCGGAATCTGGCTGTTGCGCTGGCCGTGGCTGTTGCCGGCGCCCTTGTCGTGCCCCCTTCGAGCGCGCAGGTCCCGGATCCGGCTCCCACCTCCACTACGACCACCACGACAGCTGCGCCTGCCACCACGACCACCGCCCAGCCGTCTGGCGACCACTTCTCGGACGGTTCCAGCCAGGCGCCAGCGGGGGCTGAAGACGCCGGCGGCGATGGCGCCGCCGCACCAGAGGAGGGGATCGTGGTGCCTCCGGAGGCGCAGCGGATCATCGACTCGGTGCGGCGCACACGGGCCAACAGCGCAACACGGCTCGTCGGGATGCTCGCTGAGCTGCAGGCGCTGGGTCTGTCCGAGGCCGAGTCGTACCGGGTGGGCATGGGGCGCTTCCCGATAGCGGGTCCGGCCAGCTACAGCCACGACTGGCTCTACCCGCGCTACGGGCCGGGCTTCCGGTTCCACCTCGGCACCGACGTGTTCGCCGCCTTCGGCACGCCTGTCCGGGCGCCGGTCGACGGGGTGGCCCGCTCCGCGCTCGACAGTCTGGGCGGGCTCACCGTGAAGGTCGTCATGGAGGACGGCACCTACTTCTACCTGGCGCACCTGGCAGGGCTCGTGGAGGGCTTCGTCGAGGGCATGCCGGTCGCCACCGGCGACATCGTCGGCTACGTGGGCGACTCGGGCAACGCCCGAGGCGGCGCCCCCCACCTCCACCTGGGCATCTATCCCCGTGGCGGCCCGCCCGTCGACCCCAAGCCGATCCTCGATGCGTTCCTCGCGGAGGCGGAGGCCCGCGTGCCCGAGATCGCTGCCGCGCTCCGAGCGGCGCAGCCACCAGCTCCCGCCAAAGATGCGGTTTCGTCCGCCGCGGCTGAGCGCCGGCTGTTGCGCCCGATGCTCGCCACGGGCCTGTTGCACCCGCTCGCCTCCGGTGGTTCACGTGTGCCGGCCGACCTGCTCTACCTGCTCGGCGCCAACCCGGTCAGCGGCCCACGTGCGCTCGTCGACCTTGCCTTGGCCGACCTGGTCGCCGAGATCGACTGGTCGAAGCGCTAGCTGGAACGGGCCGGGCCTCAGTCCCGAAAGTTCGTGAACTGGAGCGGGATGCCGAAGTCGGCCTCCTTGAGCGCAGCGATCACCGCTTGGAGGTCGTCGCGCTTCTTGCCGATCACGCGGAGCTGATCGCCCTGCACCTGGGACTGGATGCCCTTGAGGTTGAGCGTCTTGATGTGCTTGTTGAGCTCGGTGGCCTTGTCGCGGGAGATGCCGGCGACCAGCTTGACGAGCTGCCTGGCCGTCGCTCCGGAGGCCTCCTCGACCTTCTGGTAGTCGAGCGCCTTGAGGGAGACCTTGCGCTTGACCAGCTTCTCCTCCAGCAGCTGCCGCAGCGCGGCAAGCCGATCTTCACTCGAGGAGTGCAGCTTGATCTCGGTGGCGGACAGCTCGATCGTGGTGTCGGTGCCCTTGAAGTCGTAGCGGGTGGCGACCTCGCGGGAGGCCTGATCGACCGCGTTGCGGATCTCTTGCTGGTCGATCTCTGAGACGACATCGAAGCTCGGCATGTCAGGAAACCTACCCACCAACGATTGCCGGGCGCAGACGGAGGGCCGCTATCGTCGTACGCCCTAGGGTCCGTGCCCGAGTGGCCAAAGGGAACTGGCTGTAAACCAGTCGGCATTGCCTACGGAGGTTCAAATCCTTCCGGGCCCACCACGACGCCCCGCTCCTGGCGGGGCGTCGTCGCGGCTGGGGCGTCCGCAGCCTCAGGGCAAGGCGGAGCGCAAGAAGTCGAGCTGTAGCAGCAGCAGGTTCTCGGCCACGTCCTCCTGTGAGGCCATGTGGGTGACCCCTGTCAGCGGCAGGACCTGGTGCGGGCGCCCGTGCGACAGGAGCGCTGACGACAGCTGGAGCGTGTGGGCGCTCACCACGTTGTCGTCCGCAAGGCCGTGCACGAGCAGCAGCGGCCGCTCCAACAGTGCGGCGTCAGCGATGACGCTGCTGCGCTCGTAGACCCCCGGATCGTCGTCGGGGTGCCCGAGGTAGCGCTCTGTGTAGAAGGTGTCGTAGAGCCGCCAGTCGGTGACGGGAGCACCGGCGATGGCGGCGTGGAACGTGTCGGGTCGCCGAAGCACCGCAAGAGCAGCCAGATAGCCGCCGAAGCTCCACCCTCGGATGGCCACGCGGGAGAGGTCGAGCCGTGGCTCGATCTCTGCCAGAGCGCTGAGCGCGTCGAGCTGGTCCTCGAGCACGGGGCCGGCCAGGTCGAGGTGGATCGCGCGCTCCCACTCCGACCCCCGACCGGGTGTGCCCCGGCCGTCCACCACCACCACTGCGAAGCCCTGGTCGGCGAACCACTGGGAGGAGAGGTAGGCGGACCGGGCACTCAGCACTCGTTGCGCGTGGGGCCCCCCGTAGGGATCGAGCAGGACCGGCAGCCGCTCGTCCTCCGCCGCGCCGTGCGGCAGCAGCAGAGCAGTGGCAAGGCGGCGCGACCCGAGGTGGTGGATCGTGACGCTCGGATCGACGAGCGGTGTGGCGGCGTGGTTCGTGAGCGCGGGCCCGCCGAGAACTTGGGTGACGGCGCGGCTCGAGCCGAGCGAAGCGGTGCGGGTGACCACGACATCACCGCCGCACGCCGCGCTGCACACTCCGCCGCCATCGGTGAGCCGCTCGAGCCCGTCGGCATCCCAGCGCCACACGTCGAGGACGGTGGCGTCGTCGAGCGGGTTGGCGGTGAACACGATGCGGGCATCGCCGACGTGTGACACGGCGCGCACGCACAGGTAGGCGGGGGTGACCGTCGAGCCGTCGACGACGAGGCGGCGAGCGCCGTCGCGCTCGGCTGTCATCACGAGGCGCCCGTCACCGAGCCGGGCCGGAGTGCCTGGTGCCCGTTCGACCCACGCACTGTCCTGGTCGGCCCAGAGCACCGTGGTGGCCCCAGTCGTCGGATCGACAGACCGGACCTCGATGGCGCGCTGGTCGCGCGGGTGCAGCGCGATCAGCGGCCCGTGGCTGTCCCAGCCCGCTTGGGCCAGGTAGGGCCAGGCGTCACGGTCCCAGGCGACCTCGATGCGAGAGCCGTCGAGGCCCAGCACCCATGCCGACACGTCCGCGTTGGCGGTGCCCGCGGCCGGGTACGCGACCTCCGCCGGTCGGCGCTGCGGGACGGCCGGGTCGGCGATCCACCACCTGTCGACCGGCCCGTCGTCGACCCGTGCCGCCAGCAGAGCGGCGCCGTCGGGCGCCCACCAGTAGCCGCGGTAGCGGTCCATCTCCTCAGCCGCGATGAACTCGGCCAGACCCCAGCGCACGTCGGGGTCCTCCTCGCCGGCCAGCTCCCTTGCGGACGCAGGGTCGGACAGCTCCGCGACCCAAAGGGCCCGGTCGCGAACCCAAGCGACCCGGGTGCCGGTCGGGTCTGGTCGGGGGTCAACGACCGGACCGGGCACGTCGAGGAGGCGGGCGCTGCCGGCCCGCAGGTCGGCCACGACGAGATGGCCGCCGATGGCGGCGACGGCGACGCGGTGGTCGTCGTCGGTCGCGTAGGCGGTGATGCCCGCTGCGCTCTCCCTCGCGCGCTCGCGCCGCACCAGCTCCTCAGGGGGGAGGTCGGCCTCGCCGCCGGCCAGCAGGGCGACCGGATCCGCCACGCATCGCTCCACTCCGTCCGGCAGGTCGAGGGCCCACAGCGAGGTCATGGCGTCCTCGGGGCCGGCGGAGCGCAGGAAGGCGACGATCTTGCCGTCGGAGGACACGGTGGCATCGCGTGGCGCTCCGAGCGTGAAGCGCTGCGTGCGGGCGCTCTGGCGGGGGAACGAGTCGGCGGCAGGCATCAGCTCAGCATCCTCTCCATCAGGACGACATCGAGCCACCTGTTGAACTTGCGCCCCACCTCTCGCTCGACCCCGACCTGCTCGAAGCCGCATGACACGTGCAGGGCGATCGAAGCGGCGTGACCGCCCACGATGCGAGCCATGCATGCGTGGAAGCCGTGGGCCGTCGCCGTCTCGAGCAGGGCCTCCAGGAGCGCCTTGCCGACTCCTTTGCCCTGGTGATCGCGGTGGATGTAGATCGAGTCCTCGACGGTGGTGGAGTAGGCGGGGCGGTCGCGCCACGGCGACAGCGACCCGAAGCCGGCGACCACCCCGTCGAGGTCAGCCACGAGCACAGCGTGGGCCCCCGATCGGGCCGCCTGCCAGGCCCGCTGCTCCTCCAACGACCGGGGCACCAGGTCGAAGGTGACCGTCGAGGTGGTCACCTCGAGGTTGTAGATGGCACGGATCGCCTCAGCGTCGTCAAGGGTGGCGAGCCGCAGGTCCATCCGGGGAAACGTAGGCGGCGCGGCGCCTGGCCCGTGCCTGGGGGGCCGATGCGCCCGGGGATCGGGGGTTTCGCGGTTCGCCCTTCTCCAGGCGGTCGCCCTATGCTCGCGGGTCGCTCCGCCGCAGGCGGGGCATCAGCAGTGCGCCCTCTTAGCTCAGTGGTAGAGCACTTCCATGGTAAGGAAGGGGTCGTGGGTTCAATCCCCACAGAGGGCTCGGTCGGGTCGCGGAAACCACCGAGGCCCACCACGCGCACCCGAGGCGGCGTAGCTCAGTTGGTTAGAGCACTCGGCTCATAATCGAGTTGTCCCCGGTTCGAGTCCGGGCGCCGCCACCAGCGCACCGCCACCCAGACGTAACGAGAGAACAGAGCACAGGAGCCACCGATGGCCAAGGAGAAGTTCGAGCGGACCAAGCCTCATTTGAATGTGGGGACGATGGGTCATATCGATCATGGGAAGACGACGTTGACGGCGGCGATCACGCGGGTGTTGGCGGAGGCGAACCCGAATGTTCAGGTGATGGCGTTTGATCAGATCGATAAGGCGCCGGAGGAGAAGGCGCG
The DNA here is from genome assembly GCA_049325515.1 of Actinomycetota bacterium. Lineage (GTDB taxonomy): Bacteria > Actinomycetota > Acidimicrobiia > Acidimicrobiales > VFJN01 > VFJN01. The sequence continues at coordinate 52,963 of JBMOLI010000038.1, forward strand.
GGGGATCACGATCAACATCGCGCATGTGGAGTATGAGACGGCGAACCGGCATTACGCGCATGTGGATATGCCGGGGCATGCGGATTACATCAAGAACATGATCACGGGTGCTGCGCAGGTGGATGGGGCGATTCTGGTGGTGGCGGCGACGGATGGTCCGATGCCTCAGACGCGTGAGCATGTGCTGTTGGCCAGGCAGGTGGGTGTGCCGGCGATCGTGGTGGCGTTGAACAAGTGTGATGCGGTTGATGATGAGGAGCTGTTGGAGCTGGTTGAGCTCGAGGTGCGGGAGCTGTTGAACGAGTACGAGTTCCCGGGGGATGACACGCCGGTGGTGCGGGTGTCTGCGTTGAAGGCCTTGGAGGGTGACGCGGATGCGGCGGCTGGGGTGTTGGCGTTGATGGATGCGGTGGACAGCTTTGTGCCGGAGCCGGTGCGGGATCTGGACAAGCCGTTCTTGATGCCGATCGAGGATGTGTTTTCGATCACGGGTCGTGGCACGGTGGTGACTGGCAAGGTCGAACAGGGTGTGATCCACACGGGTGATTCGGTGGAGATCGTGGGGATCCGGCCGACGCAGTCGACGACGTGCACTGGTGTGGAGATGTTCCGCAAGCTGTTGGATCAGGGTCAGGCGGGCGACAACATCGGTGCGCTTCTGCGTGGCACGAAGAAGGAGGAGGTGGAGCGGGGTCAGGTGCTCTGCAAGCCTGGCTCGATCACGCCGCACAGCGAGTTCGAGGGTCAGGTGTACGTGTTGACCCAGTCCGAGGGTGGCCGTCACAAGCCGTTCTTCAGCAACTACCGGCCGCAGTTCTTCTTCCGGACCACGGATGTGACGGGCCATGTCGAGCTGCCCGAGGGCACCGAGATGTGCATGCCGGGCGACAACACCACCATGAAGGTCGAGCTGATCCACCCGATCGCCATGGACGAGGGCCTGCGCTTCGCCATCCGCGAAGGCGGCCGCACCGTCGGCGCCGGACGCGTCACCAAGATCATCAAGTAGGGAAGAGCAGGGGTACACCATGGCCAAGGCCGGAGAGAAGCGCATCGCCGTCACGCTCGAGTGCACGACGTGCAAGCGCCGCAACTACATCACCACGAAGAACAAGGTGAACGACCGCGAGCGCATCGAGATGAAGAAGTACTGCCGTTGGGATCGCACCCACACGGTGCACAAGGAGACCCGCTAGGCAGACCGCGCCGACCCGGGCCGCGATCCATCGCGGTCCGGGTCAATTGCCGTTTTGGAGCAATAGATCCGCCGTATGGTCCTGCTTCCGACTCTCAATTCGGAGTCGCCGCGTAACGTAGGTACCTGGAAGGGGGTCGAAGTGCCGATGCCACCTGACGTGGCCGAACTGGTCGCCGCAGCACAGGGCGGGGACCGCGAGGCATTCGACGAGTTGGTGCGCGCGACGTACATGGAGTCGTACACGCTCGCGCTCAGGCTCACCGGTAACGAGGAGGACGCACGCGACGTGGTGCAGGAGGCCTACTTCCGAGCCTTCCGTGGCCTGAAGCGCTTCCGCGGTGACGCGCAGTTCTCCACCTGGATGTACCGCATCACGGCCAACTGCGCCGCCACCCACCTCGGCAAGCGCAACAAGCACCGCCACGAGGTGCTCGAGGACTCCGACCCGATCGCCGACGAGCGCCCCTCCGCCGATCCCGAGCTCCAGTCCGACGCAACCGAGCTGCGCACCCGCCTGACGGAGGCGCTCGAGGCGCTGCCGGACAAGCTGCGCCAGGTGGTCGTGCTGCGAGACATCTACGACCTGCCCCACGAGTCCATCGCCGCCGAGCTCGGGATCTCCGAGACGGCGGCCAAGGTCCGGCTCCACCGAGCCCGCAAGAAGCTGCGGGAGGACCTGTTCCCCCGCCGTGCAGAGGAGGCCGCAGATGCGGTGTGAAGACCTCGCCGACGACCTCTCCGCGGCTGCGGACGGGTCGGTCCTGCTCGGTCGTGACGAGCGCCGGCACGTCGAGCACTGCCTTCGATGCCAGGCCGAGCTCGTGCAGTACCGCAAGGTGCTCCGGGCGATGCGCTCCATGCGCACCGAGGTGCTCGAGCCGGCGCCCGGCGTGCTGGCCGGGATCCTCGCCAACCTCGAAGAGGCCGGCGAGCGCCGCGCCATCCGGTCGCTGATCTCGGGCCACCGGGCGGCCTATCTCGGCGGCCTCGCAGCCGCCACCGCTGCGGGCGCGGCCGGGGCGATCGTCTTCGCCAACCGGGCCCGCAAGCTGCGTGCCGCCAGCTGAGCGCCGGCCGTCGATCGCCTCACCACGTAGGCACGCCAGGGCGGAGCTGGCCCTTGCGGGCTGGCGATGCGCGCCGGGGCTGCTGCTACGCTGGCCGCCCTGTACCCCGCAGGAGCCGATCTCCTCAACGCTCGAACAACTTCTAGGGCAGTAGCTCAACTGGCAGAGCAGCGGTCTCCAAAACCGCAGGTTGGGGGTTCGAGTCCCTCCTGCCCTGCTCTACAGCTACCTCAGGAACGCTCACGTCCATGGCGATGAACCGACAGCAGAAGCGGATGCTCCAGCGCCAAGGGCAGCTGGGAGCCGACGGCGCCCCCGTGGCCCGCAAGCGCTCGGCGCCTCCCGCGCCCAAGCCCAAGGAAGAGCGCACCAGTCCCGCCCAGTTCCTCCGTGAGGTGCGGGGCGAGCTCCGCAAGGTGGCCTGGCCCACACGGGCTGAGGTCGTGAACTACTCGATCATCGTGTTCGTCGCGGTGGTCCTCCTGACCGCATACGTCGCCGCGCTCGACTACGGGTTCGGCGAACTCGTCCTGAAGCTGTTCGAACGGTGAGCGCCTACGTGACCGACCAGACCCCCTCCGACGACCCCCAGGCCGGCGAGGTGCCCGCAGAAGGCGCGGCCGCCCCCGACCTGGAGTCACCCGCCGAAGCAGGCGCCGACGCCGAGGCCGCTCCCGCGGTCGACGAGGCGACAGCGGCCCCCGCCGATCCGTCCGCTGAGAGCGAAGCCGCCGCCGACGAGCCGGCGGCCATCGACGCAGAGGACCTGCTCGAGGAGGCGGCCGCGCCGCCAGTCGAGTCTCCCTTCGATCGCGCAGGCCGCTGGTACGTCGTGCACACGCAGTCGGGCTACGAGAAGAAGGTCAAGCAGAACCTCGAGGCCCGCACGTCCTCCATGAACATGGAGGAGCGCATCCACGAGGTCGTCATCCCGATGGAGGACGTCGTCGACTTCAAGGGCGGCAAGAAGGTCGTCGTCCAGAAGAAGATGTTCCCCGGCTACCTCCTGGTGCGCTGCGAGCTCGACGACGACAGCTGGTACGTCATCCGCAACACCCCGGGTGTCACGGGCTTCGTCGGCCAGGGAGCCAAGCCGTCGCCGCTGCCGCGCAAGGACGTGGAGTCGTTCCTGTCGGTGTCCACGGAGACGCCCGAAGAGGTCGCCCACCGCGCCAAGCCGCGCCTCGAGTACGAGATGGGCGAGACGGTGCGCGTGAAGGAGGGCCCGTTCGCGGACTTCTCCGGCGAGATCATCGAGATCAACGAAGACCAGATGAAGCTCAAGGTCCTCGTCAACATCTTCGGGCGCGAGACGCCCGTCGAGCTCGAGTTCTCCAAGGTCGCCAAGCTCTGAGCCCGGCCCGCCTCTGGGTGGGCTGGCGCGGCAGACCTGATCGCGAGCAGACTTGCTCGCTGCCCTAGCGGGCGCATCCACCCTCGTTTTCCTGCAAGGAGCTGGCCCCATGGCCAAGAAGAAGGTCCTGGCACTCGTCAAGATCCAGATCCCGGCCGGTCAGGCCACTCCCGCGCCCCCCGTCGGCACTGCCCTCGGCCCCCACGGCGTGGCGATCATGGACTTCTGCAAGGCCTACAACGCCGCCACCGAGGCGCAGCGCGGCACGATCGTCCCGGTCGACATCACGATCTTCGAAGACCGCTCCTTCACCTTCGTCCTCAAGACCCCGCCGACCCCGGTCCTGATCCGTCAGGCAGCGGGCCTGGAGAAGGGCTCGGAGAACCCGGGTCGCAGCTCGGTCGGCTCGATCACCGACGCTCAGGTCACCGAGATCGCTCAGATCAAGCTGCCGGACCTCAACGCCAACGACCTCGACGCCGCCAAGCTCCAGGTCGCCGGCACCGCCCGGTCAATGGGCATCGAGGTCCGCTAGGACCTCGATGCCTTAGAAGCACAGTGCATCGCTGCCTGTGACGTAACGATCAAGACAACCATCCGGCTCGACTGAGACCACCTCATCCAGCGGCCGCACTACCAGGAGGGAGCCAGAGATGGCGAAGGGCAAGAAGTACGTCGACGCTGCCAAGCGCTTCGATCGCGAGCAGCTGTTCACGCCGGCCGAGGCGGTCGAGCTCGTGAAGGGGCTCGGCACTGCCAAGTTCGACGAGTCTGTCGAGCTGGCGATCCGCCTCGGCGTCGACCCCCGCAAGGCCGACCAGATCGTGCGCGGCACCGTCGCGCTGCCAGCGGGCACCGGCAAGGACGTCCGCGTGGCCGTGTTCGCCAACGGCGAGGCCGCCGCTGCGGCTCGCGCCGCGGGCGCCGACCACGTCGGTGGAGACGACCTCGCCGCCCAGGTCGAGGGCGGCATGCTCGACTTCGACGTCGCCATCGCCACGCCCGACCTGATGCCGCTCGTCGGCAAGCTGGGCCGGGTGCTCGGTCCCCGTGGCCTGATGCCGAACCCCAAGACCGGCACCGTCACCACCGATGTCGGCAAGGCAGTCGAGGAGTTCAAGGGCGGCAAGGTCGAGTACCGCACCGACCGCTACGGCAACGTCCACGTGCCGATCGGCAAGGTCAGCTTCGACGTGGCGGCCCTCCAGGCCAACTTCCGCGCCGTGCTCGACGAGATCCAGCGCGCCAAGCCGGCCTCGGCCAAGGGGCGCTACCTCAGGAAGATCTCACTGGCGCCCACGATGGGCCCGAGCGTTCGCATCGACACCAACCGCCTCAAGGTCGTCGAGGTCGACGCCTAGGACAGTTGGCAGATGTCGGGGTGCGGGCCGTAGGCTCGTCCCCCGCAACAAGCAACACCAGCAAGCAACACAAGAACGCTCGCCAAAGACATCCGGTGTCCTCACGGACTCAAAGGGACCTCGGTCCCGCCTGACGAGGCGGACACCTCGAGGACTCACTCGTCGTGCCCGCGCCCAGCGCGAGCCACGAGACAACGAGAGGAGGTGTCGATGGAGAACCCGAGACCGGAGAAGGTCGCTGTGGTGGACGAGGTGCGCCAGCGCCTCGATGACACCAGCGCAGCCCTGCTCACCGAGTACCGAGGGCTCGACGTGGCCGCGATCAGCGACCTGCGCCGGGCGCTGCGGAAGGTCGGCGGCGAGTACAAGATCTACAAGAACACGCTCGTCCGCTTCGCCGCCCGCGACCTCGGCTTGGAGCTGGAGGAGCTGCTCACGGGGCCGACTGCGATCGCCTTCATCACCGAGCGGCCCGATGGCACGCCCGGAGATGCGGTCGACGTCGCCAAGGCGTTGCGAGACTTCGCAAGGACCAACCCGAGCCTGATCGTGAAGGGCGGCGTGCTCGGCACGAAGCCCCTGACGGCCGAAGAGGCAAGGGCCCTGGCCGACGTGGAGCCCCGCGAGGTGCTTCTCGCCAAGCTGGCCGGCGCGCTGGCTGCACCCATGGTGCAGTTCGCCGGCCTGCTGGAAGCGCTGCCCCGCAACTTCGCCTACGGACTCAAGGCCCTCATCGACCAGCAGGGCGGAGCGCCGGAGACCCCGGCCGACGAGCCTGCTGACGAACCCGCAGCCGCTGAAGCGACCGAGGCCCCCGAGGCCGAAGCCGCCCCAGCTGCTGCTGACACCGATACCGACACCCCGGCAGACGAAGCTCCCACCGAGGAGCCCGCCGCCGAGGCCACCACTGACGACCCCACGCCAGCGGCCGAGGAGGCTCCCGCTGAGGAGCAGGCCGCCAGCGAGACCCCCACGGAGGAGTGAGCAAGATGCCCACCAAGGAAGACATTCTCGAGTCCATCGCCAACATGACCGTCCTCGAGCTCTCCGAGCTCCTCAAGGACTTCGAAGAGAAGTTCGGCGTGACCGCCGCTGCTCCCGTAGCGGTGGCCGCAGCGGCTCCTGCCGGTGGCGGCGGAGCGGCCGCCGAGGCCGAGGAGGAGAAGGACGAGTTCGACGTCATCCTCACCGATGCCGGCGACAAGAAGATCCAGGTCATCAAGGAGGTGCGCGCGCTGACGAACCTCGGTCTGAAGGAGGCCAAGGACCTCGTCGACGGTGCGCCCAGCCCCGTCCTGGAGAAGGCCTCGAAGGAAGATGCCGAGAAGGCCAAGGCCGCGCTCGAAGAGGCCGGCGGCAAGGTCGAGCTCAAGTAGTCGGCTCTGCCCCATCGTTGTGAACGGAGCCTGGCCGCGAGGCCGGGCTCCTTCGCGTGGTGGTCAGACGGATTCCACTTGCTGGCCGGTGACTGCGGCGATCCGGTCGTAGGCCGGGTTCTGGTGGAGGAGGACGAGCCCCGCACGCTCGGCCGCGGCGGCGACGATGAGCGCGGGCACGTCAACACTCTCGACGAGGCCCTGCACCTCCAGAGCGCGGTCGAGGACGTCGTCGTCGATCTGGACCCGCGGGAACATCGAGCGCTCCGCAGCCGCCGCCGCTCGCTCCGCGGGATCGTCGAAGCTGGCTAGCACCTCGAGGTCGATCAGCGCGCAGGTGGCGGCGCCACCGCCGACCAGGAGCGGGACGAGCCGCGCAGCGACGTCGTTGCGCGGGAGCTGCGCCCATGCGCTGGCGTCGACCAGGTGCGTCGGGATCACTCGCTCTGCTCGCGACGCCGCAGCCGCTCGAAGTGACGCGCCCGGCCTTGCACCCTGATGACCTCGCGCATGGCCTCGGCGATCGTCTCGCTCGTGGTCGTGGTGCCGAGCAGCGCCTTGACCTGATCGACCAGCTCCTGGTCGATCAGCAACGCCGTCTTCTTGATCGCCACGATCTACCTCCAGCCCGATTGGTCGGTAGATCGCAGTCTAGGATCATCTACCTTCGACCCAGGAAATCCTTGACCCCGCCGTCCCGCGTGTCGTACGGTGCCACCCAGCCAAGGGGCTCCTCGGCAGCACCGCTGTGCTCTGAGTTGCCTTCGTGCGGTCTCCGCCCTAGGATCGACCGAGCCGTGGCCCTGGTGTCTTGCTTCGTCGTCCCTTCGTGGCGACCCTGCGCGCCCCAGCCTCGGTCGGCCGACCACCTGAGCTAGGGAGACGCGTTGCCCGCTCGCACGCCCATTCGCGACCGCTACTCGTTCGCGAACATCGACGAAGCCCTGTCCCTGCCCGACCTGATCTCGGTCCAGCGAGACAGCTTCGAGTGGTTCCTGCAGGAGGGCCTCAAGGAGACCTTCCGCGACATCTCGCCGATCAAGGACTTCACCGAGACGCTCCAGCTGGAGCTCGAGTTCGATCCTGACGACGAAGACCTGCGCCCGCCGCCGAAGTTCTCGGTGGAGGAGTGCAAGGAGAAGGACATGACCTACTCCGCTCCGATCTTCGTGCGGGCCCGCTTCATCAACGCGGCCACCGGCGAGATCAAGGAGCAGACGGTCTTCATGGGCGACTTCCCGATGATGACCGACAAGGGCACCTTCGTGATCAACGGCACCGAGCGCGTGGTGGTCAGCCAGCTCGTGCGGTCGCCCGGCGTGATCTTCGAGCCCGGCGAGCGCTACCGGCTCCGCAACCTGACCAAGCACCAGCTGGTGAAGGGCACGGTCCACCCGTACCGCGGTGAGTGGATCGAGTTTGATGTCGAGCAGAAGCCCGGCAAGGACGTCACCGCCGGCACGCGCGTCGCCCGCAAGCGCCGCCTGTCGATCTTTGTGCTGATGCGGGCCCTGGGCTACGGCGAAGACCGCTGCCCGGGCTTCATGGAGGCCTTCGTCCGCCACTTCGACTTCCTCGAGGGGCAGTGGGAGAAGGACCGGGAGCTGGCGCCCACGCGTGAAGAGGCGCTCGTCGAGATCTACAAGCGGGCTCGCCCGGGCGAGCCGCCCTCGGTCGAGTCGGCGCGCGCCTACTTCGACAACGCCTTCTTCCAGAACCGCCGCTACGACCTGAGCAGGGTCGGCCGCTACAAGCTCGACAAGAAGCTGCGCAACGAGATCGAGCGCCTGTCCGAGCTGTTCCCGATGCTCAACGGCGCGGACGAGGACGGCATGCCGTTCCTCGATCGGCCGCAGGAGGGTCAGCCCGTCCTGTCGCGCTGCGAGGTGCTGGCGGCGTGCTCCTACCTGCTCCACCTCGTCAACGCCGAGCCCGGCTACCGCCTCGACGACCAGGACCACTTCGCCAACCGGCGCATCCGCTCCGTCGGCGAGCTTATCCAGAACCAGGTGCGCATCGGCCTGTCCCGCATGGAGCGGGTCGTGCGCGAGCGCATGACCACGCAGGACGTCGAGGCGATCACGCCGCAGACGCTCATCAACATCCGGCCCGTGGTTGCTGCCATCAAGGAGTTCTTCGGCACCAGCCAGCTCTCGCAGTTCATGGACCAGGTGAACCCGTTGTCCGGGCTCACCCACCGCCGCCGCCTGTCGGCGCTCGGCCCCGGCGGCCTGTCACGTGAGCGGGCCGGCTTCGAGGTGCGTGACGTGCACTTCTCGCACTACGGCCGCATGTGCCCGATCGAGACGCCGGAGGGCCCGAACATCGGCCTGATCGGTGCGCTCGCCACCTATGCGCGCGTGAACGCGTTCGGCTTCATCGAGTCGCCCTACCGCAAGGTCGTCGACGGCCACGTGACCGACGACGTCATCTGGCTGACGGCCGACGAGGAAGAGGACTACGTCGTCGCCCAGGCCAACGAGCCGCTCACGCCCGACCACCGCTTCAAGAACGAGCGAATCCTCGTGCGCCGGTCGCCCCAGGCGGCCACCCTCGAGAACCTGCGCCTCCAGCTCGAGCGCGACACCTACTTCGCGGCCACCACGGAGATCTCCGCGGTGCCCCCGGCGGAGGTGCAGCTCATGGACGTCTCGCCGAAGCAGATCGTGTCGGTGGGCACGGCGCTGATCCCGTTCCTCGAGCACGACGACGCCAACCGGGCGCTCATGGGCGCCAACATGCAGAAGCAGGCCGTGCCGCTCGTGAAGGCCGAGGCGCCCTACATCGGCACCGGCATCGAGGCTCGTGCCGCCCGCGACGCCGCCGACATGATCATCGCCGAGGACGATGGCGTCGTCACCGAGTGCACGGGCGACCTCATCACGGTCGAGTACAAGTCCAAGGGCAAGAAGGTCTTCAAGCTGCTCAAGTTCGAGCGCTCGAACCAGGACACGTGCATCAACCAGAAGCCGCTCGTCAGCGAGGGCGACAGCTTCAAGAAGGGCGCCATCCTGGCGGACGGTCCCTCGACCGACAACGGCGAGCTCGCTCTGGGCAAGAACCTGCTCGTGGCCTACATGCCGTGGGAGGGCTACAACTTCGAGGACGCCATCATCCTCTCGCAGCGCCTGGTCAAGGACGACGTGCTCACGTCGATCCACATCCACGAGCACGAGATCGACGCCCGTGACACCAAGCTCGGCCCTGAAGAGATCACTCGAGACATCCCCAACCTGTCCGAGGAGATCCTGAAGGACCTCGACGAGCGAGGCATCATCCGAGTCGGTGCTGAGGTGGGCCCCGGCGACGTGCTGGTCGGCAAGGTCACCCCCAAGGGCGAGACCGAGCTCACGCCCGAGGAGCGGCTCCTGCGAGCGATCTTCGGCGAGAAGGCACGCGAGGTGCGCGACACCAGCCTCAAGGTGCCCCACGGCGAAGAGGGCAAGGTCATCGACGTCAAGGTGTTCACCCGTGAGGACGGCCACGAGCTGCCTCCCGGCGTGAACCAGCTGGTCCGCGTCTACGTGGGCCAGAAGCGCAAGATCAGCGTCGGCGACAAGCTGGCCGGCCGCCACGGCAACAAGGGCGTCATCTCCAAGATCCTCCCCGTGGAAGACCTGCCCTTCCTCGCCGACGGCACGCCCGTCGACATCGTCCTCAACCCGCTCGGCGTTCCGTCCCGCATGAACGTCGGTCAGGTGCTCGAGGCGCACCTCGGCTACGCGGCCCGCTGGGGCTGGGAGGTCGACGGTGAGAAGGTCGGCGAGGATGCCTACCGCGGCACCGAGGCCAAGACCCGCACCAAGACCCCGGCCGCGACGCTCGTCGCCACGCCCGTGTTCGACGGCGCTCACTGGGACGAGGAGGATCAGGCGGGCAAGCACCCGACGATCCAGCGGATCTTCGAGAACCTCACGCCCGAGTCTGAGTACCCCGAGTACGGCGAGGGTGGTCGGCTGATCCAGAGCGACGGCAAGACCACGCTCTACAACGGCCGCACCGGTGAGCCCTACGACAACCCGATCACGGTCGGCTACGTCTACATCCTGAAGCTGGCCCACCTCGTGGACGACAAGATCCACGCACGCTCGACGGGCCCCTACTCGATGATCACGCAGCAGCCGCTCGGCGGTAAGGCGCAGTTCGGTGGCCAGCGCTTCGGCGAGATGGAGGTGTGGGCTCTCGAGGCCTACGGCGCCGCCTACTGCCTGCAGGAGCTGCTCACCATCAAGTCCGACGACGTGCTCGGCCGCGTGAAGGTCTACGAGGCCATCGTCAAGGGCGAGAACATCCCCGAGCCCGGCATCCCCGAGAGCTTCAAGGTGCTCATCAAGGAGATGCAGGCCCTGTGCCTCAACGTCGAGGTCCTCGCCCAGACGGGTGAGGAGATCGAGATGCGTGAGCTCGACGAGGACATCTTCCGCACCGCCGAGGAGCTGGGCATCGACCTGTCTCGGCCGGAGCGAGGAACAGACGAAGAAGACGAACGGCGCCGCGCGCCATCCGGGTTCTAGGCAAGAGGGAAGCAGCCACATGCTCGACGTCAACAACTTCAGCCAGCTCCGGATCGGCCTGGCCACGGCGGACTCGATCCGCACGTGGTCCAACGGCGAGGTGAAGAAGCCGGAGACCATCAACTACCGCACGCTCAAGCCAGAGAAGGACGGGCTCTTCTGCGAGAAGATCTTCGGTCCGACCAAGGACTGGGAGTGCTACTGCGGCAAGTACAAGCGGGTGCGCTTCAAGGGCATCATCTGCGAGCGCTGCGGTGTCGAGGTGACGCGCTCCAAGGTGCGTCGCGAGCGCATGGGTCACATCGAGCTCGCCGCCCCGGTCGTGCACATCTGGTACCTCCGCGGCACGCGCTCGTGGCTGGCCTACCTCCTGATGGGCACGGAAGCCCGCGAGGAGCTCAAGGCCAAGCAGCTCGAGAAGGTCATCTACTTCGCGGCCAACCTCGTCACCTGGGTTGACGAGGAGCGCCGTGACGTCGACCGCCCCAACCTCGAGAAGGAGATGCTCGCCGAGCGCGACGCCATCGAGAAGGAGCGCGACCAGCGCATCAACGAGCGCTTCACGGAGCTCGAGGGCGAGATCGCGGCGCTCGAGAAGGAAGGCGCCAAGGACGCTGACATCAAGGCGCGCCAGAAGGCAGCCGAGAAGGAGGTCGCCGCGATCCGCGAGACCTACGAGGCCGAGATCGACATGCTCGGCCGGGTCTGGGACGAGTTCGGCGACCTGTTCGCGCGCAAGATCATCGAAGACGAGATGCTGTGGCGCGAGCTGAAGGACCGCTACGGCGAGTACTTCGAGGGTGGCATGGGTGCCGACGCGCTCAAGTCCCTCATCGGTCGGCTCGACCTCGACGTCGAGGAGGCCAAGCTCAAGGCTGCCATCGACCCGCAGGACGGCCAGCGTCCGCTGTCGGCGCAGCGCAAGCAGAAGGCGATCAAGCGGCTCAAGATCGTCACGGCGTTCAACAAGCGCAACGATCAGGGCAAGCGGGTCAACGATCCGGGCGCCATGATCCTCGACGTCGTGCCGGTGATCCCGCCGGAGCTGCGCCCGATGGTGCAGCTCGACGGTGGCCGCTTCGCCACGTCCGACCTCAACGACCTCTACCGCCGCGTCATCAACCGCAACAACCGCCTCAAGCGGCTGCTCGACCTCGGCGCGCCGGAGATCATCGTCAACAACGAGAAGCGCATGCTGCAGGAGGCCGTCGACGCGCTGTTCGACAACGGCCGCCGTGGCCGGCCCGTCACCGGCCCGGGCAACCGCCCGCTGAAGTCGCTCTCGGACATGTTGAAGGGCAAGCAGGGTCGGTTCCGCCAGAACCTGCTCGGCAAGCGCGTCGACTACTCCGGCCGTTCGGTCATCGTGGTCGGCCCCACCCTCAAGCTGCACCAGTGCGGCCTGCCCAAGCTGATGGCGCTCGAGCTCTTCAAGCCCTTCGTGATGAAGGCGCTCGTCGACCGCGAGCTGGCGCAGAACATCAAGTCAGCCAAGCGCATGGTCGAGCGGCGCCGACCGCAGGTGTGGGACGTCCTGGAAGACGTCATCAAGGAGCACCCCGTGCTCCTCAACCGTGCTCCCACGCTGCACCGCCTCGGCATCCAGGCCTTCGAGCCGGTGCTCGTCGAGGGCAAGGCCATCCAGATCCACCCGCTCGTCTGCACGGCGTTCAACGCCGACTTCGACGGCGACCAGATGGCCGTCCACCTGCCGCTGTCCTCCGAGGCGCAGGCTGAGGCGCGCGTGCTGATGCTGAGCGCCAACAACATCCTGTCGCCGGCCCACGGCCGTCCGCTCGTCACCCCGACGCAGGACATGATCATCGGCGCCTACTACCTCACCGAGGCGGTGGAGGGCGATCTCGGCGAGGGGCGCGTGTTCGGCTCTATCGCCGAGGCGCTGCAGGCCTATGAGAACGGCGACATCAGCCTCCACGCCCGCATCGCCATCCGCAACGAGGATGGCGAGCGGGTGCAGGCGACGATGGGCCGGTTCCTCTTCAACGAGTGCCTGCCGCCCGACTTCGGTGGCATCACCGAGACGGTGAAGAAGAAGCAGATGGGCGAGATCGTCGACCGGCTGGCCAACGAGTACCCGAAGGCGGTCGTGGCCACCAGCCTCGACGGCATCAAGGACCTGTGCTTCGGCTTTGCCGCCCGCTCGGGCCTCACCATCTCGATCGACGACGTCACGACCCCCAAGGAGAAGCGGGGGATCCTCGACGAGCACGAGAAGGAAGCCGACAAGGTCGAGCAGCAGTTCCGTCGCGGCATCATCACCGACGGCGAGCGGCGCCAGAAGGAGGTGGAGATCTGGACCAACGCCACGGACAAGGTGCGTGAAGCGATGGAGGCGGCTCTCTCCTCCAAGCAGTTCAACCCCATCGACATGATGGTCGGCTCGGGCGCCCGAGGGAACATGATGCAGGTGCGTCAGATCGCCGGTATGCGAGGGCTCGTCGCGAACCCTCGCGGCGACATGATCCCTCGACCGATCAAGAGCAACTTCCGCGAGGGACTCTCGATGCTCGAGTACTTCATCGCCACGCCAGGCGCTCGGAAGGGCCTCGTCGACACGGCCCTGCGCACCGCCGACTCCGGCTACCTCACGCGGCGCCTGGTCGACGTGGCACAGGAGCTCATCATCCGTGAGCCCGACTGCCAGCGCGAGGGCGATCCGGTCCGCGGCCTCTGGGTCGAGGACGTCGTCCCCGACGAGGCCGGCAAGCGCAGCTACCTCGAGACCCGCATCTTCGGCCGCACGCTGGCGGTGGACGTGAAGCTGTCGAAGGACAACCCGCACGAGGGCTACGCCGGCAAGACGCTGAAGGCCGGCGAGCGCATCAGCGAGGACGACCTCGACGCGCTGCGGGACGATCCCGAGGTGAACCGCGTGCGCGTGCGCTCGGTTCTCACCTGCCAGTCCGACCTCGGCGTGTGCGCAGCCTGCTACGGCCGCTCCCTCGCCACGGGCGAGCTCATCGAGATGGGCGAGGCGGTTGGCGTCATCGCAGCCCAGTCCATCGGCGAGCCCGGCACGCAGCTCACCATGCGCACGTTCCACACCGGCGGCATCGCCGGCGGAGCGGACATCGCCGGTGGTCTGCCCCGCGTCGTCGAGCTGTTCGAGGCTCGCAGCCCGAAGGGCAAGGCCACCCTGGCCCGCACCTCGGGTGTCGTGCGCATCTCGGACGACGAGGGCAAGGGGCGCGTCATCACGATCGTCGGCGACGACGGCAGCGAAGACGCCTACACAGTGCCGAGCCTGTCCCGCCTCGAGGTCACCGAAGGCCAGGAGATCACCGCCGGCGACGCCATCGTCGACGGCCCTCGTGATCCCAAGGAGCTGATCGAGATCAAGGGCGTCCGCGAGACCCAGCAGTACCTCGTGGGCGAGGTCCAGAAGGTGTACCGCGACCAAGGCGTGTCGATCCACGACAAGCACATCGAGCTGATCGTGCGCCAGATGACCAAGCGAGTCGGTGTGCAGGAGCCAGGCGACAGCCCCTTCCTGCCGGGCGAGCGCGTCGACCAGAAGGTCTACGCCGACACCAACCGGATGCTCGTGCAGGACGGCAAGACGCCGGCCGAGGGCCGGCCCGAGATGATGGGCATCACCAAGGCATCGCTCGCCACCGACTCGTGGCTCTCGGCGGCCTCCTTCCAGGAGACCACCCGGGTGCTCACCGAGGCGGCGATCGAGTCCAAGAGCGACAACCTCCTGGGCCTGAAGGAGAACATCATCATCGGCAAGCTGATCCCGGCCGGCACCGGCAGCGCTGCCGTGGCTGGTGGGGCTGGCTACAAGGACATCGAGACCATCGCGCCGGACTACCAGCCGATGGACTACTGGTCCTCCGAGGCCGACGACGAGGACATCGCCGGCTGGCTTGCCCAGGGCTACGACCAGACCGCGATCGGCTCACAGGAGGTCGCCGAGGTGCTCGGCGCCGCCACGGTCGATGGCGGCGAGCAGGCCGGCTGACCCCGGTCTCACCTCATCCAGAGCGACACGGTGCCCGGGCGCAGGCCCGGGCACCGTCGCGTCAGCCCTCGACGGGTGTCAGCTCGCCGCTGTGCACGTCGAAGATGAACCCGCCGACCACAAGGTCGGGCGGCAGGAGCGGGCACTCGCGGATGCGGGCGATGTCTGCGCGCAGAGTGGCGGTCTGGTCGGTGCTGACCAGGAACTCCCAACCGGTGGCGTCGACCCCCCGTGCATCACGGATGCGCTGGCGCATCTCATCTTCCGTCGAGCCGACCATGGCGCACTCGCTGTGCTGCACGACGCACACCCGGCGCGCCCCGAGCAGGTTGGTGGCGAGGACGAGCGATCGAAGTGCATCGTCGGTGACCCTCGCCCCGGCGTTGCGGATGATCTTGGCGTCGCCGGCCCGCAGACCGAGCATGGCGAGCGGGTCGATCCGCGAGTCGATGCAGGTGAGCACGGCGAGACCCTTGGCCGCGACGCCCGCCACGCCGGAGTCGTGGAACTCGGTGCGGTACTTCCGGTTGGCGTCAAGCAGATCGTCGAACATGGATCCGGTCTACCAGCCTGGCCGCGCTCCCCTCTTCGGCAGCGCCACCGCCGGCACGAGAGGATCTCAGGCGTGACGACGGAGCCGATCTTCCACGTGGCGCTCAGGCCTGACTGGGAGGCCGCCCAGCGTGAGGGCCGCTACCGCGTGTCCACGCGAGGGCGCACCCTTGAGGAGGTGGGGTTCATCCACGCCTCCTACCGCCATCAGGTCCTGCCGACGGGCCGCGCCTTCTACGCTGATGTCGCGGACGAGGTGGTGGTCCTGCAGATCGACTCGGACCGGCTCGGCTGCGAGGTGCGCCTCGAGGATGGCGGTGGAGAGCTGTTCCCCCACATCTACGGTCCGATCCCTGTGGCCGCGGTCTGCGGGCAACTCACCGCAACGCGCGCGCACGGCACGTTCGAGGTGCCCGGACTGGAGTGACCCCGCCGCTCCGGCCAGTCGCTTCACGCAGGCGTCATGCTGATGTGGCGGGTTGTGAGCTGCGCCGGCCTGCCGCGTCTAGGCCACCCTCGGCATGGGCTGGCGTGCTGCCATACGCTCCGTGGATGGCAGCGCCGGGATCTGGTCGAGCCGCCGGGCTCGGCCGGCGCTGCGCGGCAGTCATCGGATGCGCGGGACTGTTGTTGCTGGCGAGCTGTGTGGTGGATCCTCCACCGCGAAACGTGTCGGTCGTGGGGGGAGATGGCCGTGTCACCTTGTCCTGGGATCCGCCGCTCGGCACTTCCGGTGATGTCACCGGGTACGGAGTCGTCCCACACGCAGGGAGCGTCACGCTGCCCGAGGTCCGGTTCGAGTCCACAGCCCTGTCCCAGACGATCAGCGGCCTGACCAATGGCGTCGCCTACCGCTTTCAGGTGTACGCGATCAGCAGCCTCGGCAACGAGAGCGCCCGTTCCGACCCGTCGGAGGAGGTGACGCCAGCGCCGCTGCCCATCAGCGCCGGCGGCCTTCACACCTGCGCCGTCGTCGCCGGGGGTGGGGTCAAATGCTGGGGTCTCAACAGGGACGGGCAGCTCGGCAATGGGACGACCTCTGACGCCACGACTGCCGTGGCGGTCGCCGGGATTGGGTCCGTGGTCAGCGTCGGCGCCGGCTACAACCACACCTGCGCGGTAGAGGATGATGGCAGCGTTTGGTGTTGGGGGGAGAACAGCCAAGGGCAGCTGGGCAACGGCACAACCTCGAGCACGTCGATCCCCGTTCCGGTGACGGGGATCGCAAATGCCACCGATGTCAGCGCCGGATGGCTCTACACATGTGCCCGTCTCGAAGATGGTGCCGTCCGCTGCTGGGGATACAACGACCAGGGCCAGCTCGGCAACGGCGCCACCACCAGCTCCTCCACCCCCGTCTCGGTCAGTGGGATCAGCAACGCCGTGACTGTGGGTACAGCGATGGGCCACACCTGCGCCAAGCTCTCCGACGGCACCATCGTCTGCTGGGGCGACAACGCCTATGGTCAGCTGGGCAACGGCACCACCCTCGACGCCTCTACCCCCGCCGCCGTCGTCGGAATCAGCGATGCGATCAGCGTCTCGGATGGGGCGAAGCACACCTGCGCAGTGCTGGCCGACAACACGGTCCGCTGCTGGGGCCACAACGGATGGGGCCAGCTCGGCAACGGTGCCACCACGGGTTTCTCACCCAACCCGCTGGCCCAGACGGTCTCGGACCTGACCAACGCAGTCGAGGTGACGGCGGGGGGAGCAGGCGACGGCTACCACACCTGCGCTCTGACAGTCTTCGGGGCCGTGTTCTGTTGGGGGGCGAACTACAACGGACAGCTGGGCGACGGGACATTCAGCCACTCCTCGGCTCCCCGGGCGATAGCAGGCTATGCGTTCGCCCTCCGGCAGGTCAGCGCCGGGATGTACAACCACACGTGCCACCGACGGCCTGACGGCGGTGCGCGTTGCTGGGGTCACAACGAGTACGGGCAGCTCGGCAACGGGACGAGCACCGACTCATCGACGCCGGTCTCGGTGGTCGGGCTCTGAACCCTCCAAAGGCTCGCCGTTGGGGCGGTTCTCCCCGGCCGAGCCCCTGACGCGGCTCGGCCACAGGGTTTGCCGTTGTTGCTGTCGGGCCCGTAGAGTTGCCCCTCGGCATTGACGCGCCCTGCGGGCCCGCAGTGCCACTAACTCCGAAGTCCCGAAGCCGAGATTCCTCATCGTACGCGAGGTTTGAGTGCCCACGATCCAGCAGCTGGTCCGCAAGGGCCGGCAGTCCAAGCCGACGAAGGCCAAGACGCCAGCACTCAAGGGCGCGCCCCAGCGGCGAGGCGTGTGCACCCGTGTGTTCACCCACACCCCGAAGAAGCCCAACTCGGCGCTGCGCAAGGTCGCCCGTGTGCGCCTGTCCAGCGGCCAGGAGGTCACCGCCTACATCCCGGGTGAGGGCCACAACCTGCAGGAGCACTCGATCGTCCTCGTGCGCGGCGGTCGCGTGAAGGACCTCCCCGGCGTTCGCTACAAGATCATCCGCGGCACCCTCGACACCTCCGGTGTGAAGGACCGCAAGCAGGCCCGCAGCCGCTACGGCGCCAAGAAGGAGAGCTGATGCCTCGCAAGGGTCCCGCACCCCGCCGTGAGCTGATGCCCGACCCGATCTACCGGTCGGTGCTCGTGACGCAGATCGTCAACAAGGTCCTGGTCCGCGGCAAGCGATCCACGGCCGAGCGGATCGTCTACACGGCGCTGGCCTCCATCGAGGAGAAGACCGGCGCCGAGCCGATCGCCACGCTGAAGCGAGCCATCGAGAACATCAAGCCCCAGCTCGAGGTGAAGAGCCGCCGGGTGGGTGGCGCCACCTACCAGGTGCCGATCGAGGTCAAGCCTCGGCGCGCCAACACGCTGGCCATCCGCTGGGTCGTGGGCTACGCCCGGCAGCGGCGAGAGAAGTCGATGGCCGAGCGCCTTGCCAACGAGCTGCTCGATGCCAGCAACGGCATCGGTGCCTCCGTCAAGCGGCGCGAGGACATGCACAAGATGGCTGAGTCGAACAAGGCCTTCGCCCACTACCGCTGGTAGGCGGCAAGAACCCCCAATCCACCAGAGGGGGTGCGCCCCCCAAGGTGCCCCCCACGACGACCGGGCCTGGCCCGGTCGTTCGCATGTAGCGAGAGACGCACCGAGAGAAGACATGGCAGATCCAAAGCGCTCCCACCCCCTCCAGAAGGTCCGCAACATCGGGATCATGGCCCACATCGACGCGGGCAAGACCACCACGACCGAGCGGATCCTCTACTACACCGGCAAGAGCTACAAGATCGGTGAGGTGCACGAAGGCGCCGCCACCATGGACTGGATGGCCCAGGAGCAGGAGCGGGGCATCACGATCACCTCGGCTGCCACCACCTGCCAGTGGCGCGACCACAACATCAACATCATCGACACACCGGGCCACGTCGACTTCACGGTCGAGGTGGAGCGCTCCCTCCGTGTGCTCGACGGCGCCGTCGCGGTGTTCGACGGCGTCGCCGGCGTCGAGCCGCAGACAGAGACTGTCTGGCGCCAGGCCAACAAGTACGGCGTGCCTCGCATGTGCTTCATCAACAAGATGGACCGCCTCGGCGCGGACTTCTTCGCCGCCCTCGACTCCATCAAGGAGCGCTTGGGCGCCAACGTGGCCGTCATCCAGCTCCCGATCGGGGCGGAAGGCAACTACAAGGGCATCATCGACCTCGTCACGATGGAGGCACTCGAGTGGCTCGAGGAGGAGCTCGGCGCCAAGTGGGAGGTCAAGGAGATCCCCGCTGAGCTGCGCGAGCAGGCTGAGCAGTACCGCCACGACCTGATCGACGTGCTGTCGAGCTTCGACGAGAACATCCTCGAGAAGTACGTCGGCGAGGAGGAGATCACCGTCGACGATCTGCGCTCGGCGATCCGCGCCGGCACCATCGCCGGCGAGATCGTGCCCATCCTCAACGGCACCGCCTTCAAGAACAAGGGCGTCCAGCCGCTGCTCGACGCCGTGGTCGACTACCTCCCGAGCCCGCTCGACCTGCCCCCCACGAAGGGCATGAACACCAAGGGCAACGAGGAGCTCGAGCGCAAGGCGTCCGACAGCGAACCCTTCGCGGCTCTCGCCTTCAAGATCATGACCGACCCTCACGTCGGCAAGCTCACCTACTTCCGCGTCTACTCGGGCACGCTCGAGAAGGGCGGCACCGTCGTCAACACGACCAACGGCAACAAGGAGCGCATCGGCCGCATCCTGCAGATGCACGCCAACCACCGTGAGGACGTCGACGCCGTCTTCACCGGTGACATCGCCGCCGGCATCGGCTTCAAGAACACGCGCACCGGCGATTCGCTGTCTGCCCCCGGCTCCGAGATCGTGCTCGAGAACCTCGAGTTCCCAGAGCCCGTGATCCACGTCGCGGTGGAGCCGAAGACGAAGGTCGACCAGGACAAGATGGGCAAGGCGCTGTTCGCGCTGTCCGAGGAAGACCCCACGTTCCAGGTCCGCACCGACGAGGACACAGGTCAGACCGTGATCTCAGGCATGGGCGAGCTGCACCTCGAGGTCATCGTCGACCGCATGCTGCGCGAGTTCAAGGTCGACGCCACCGTCGGCAAGCCGCAGGTCGCCTACCGGGAGACGATCACCCAGCCGGTCGTCAAGCACACCTACACGCACAAGAAGCAGACCGGCGGCTCGGGCCAGTACGCCGAGGTCACCATCGACCTCGAGCCCACCGGCCCGGGCGGAGGCTACGAGTTCGTCGACAAGATCACCGGTGGTCGCGTTCCCAAGGAGTACATCCCGTCGGTCGACGCCGGCATCCAGCAGTCGCTCGACTCGGGCGTTCTGGCGGGGTACCCGACGGTCGACGTGCGAGCGATCCTCACCGATGGCAAGTACCACGACGTCGACTCCTCGGAGATGGCCTTCAAGATCGCCGGAGCGATGGCCTTCAAGGAGGCGCTGCGCAAGGCGAAGCCTGTGCTGCTCGAGCCGATCATGTCGGTCGAGGTGACGACACCCGACGACTACATGGGCGACGTCATCGGCGACCTCAACTCACGGCGAGGTCGTGTCGGCGGCATGGACCAGCGCGGCAACAGCCAGATCGTGCGAGCGCACGTGCCCCTGTCCGAGATGTTCGGGTACTCTACCGACCTCCGTTCGCGCACCCAGGGGCGCGCCACGTACTCGATGCAGTTCGACAGCTATCAGCAGACGCCAGCATCGGTCCAGGAAGAGATCGTCGCCCGCGTGCGCGGCGAGTAGCCCGATCAGATCCCGTCCCACGTCCAGATCTCACCTGCAAACCTCATCACCATCACCAAGTCAGCATTGAAGGGTTGAACCACCATGGCCAAGGAGAAGTTCGAGCGGACCAAGCCTCATTTGAATGTGGGGACGATGGGTCATATCGATCATGGGAAGACGACGTTGACGGCGGCGATCACGCGGGTGTTGGCGGAGGCGAACCCGAATG
>JBMOLI010000039.1:0-6885 GCA_049325515.1 Actinomycetota bacterium
GCCGCATGGCGGTCGTGCGGGTTCACAGACGTTGGTTGCTAGGGGCTAGGTGTTCTTGGGGAGGTCCTTGAAGGCGGCCGTCTTGTCGTTGTTGGCCTCCTTGGGGAGGCCGAGCACGCGCTCGCCGATGATGTTGCGCTGCACCTGATCGGTGCCGCCGTAGATCGGCGGGGCCTGCGCGAAGAGCGCCATGCCCGTGACCATCGGCGCGAAGGGGTTGCCGGTGGCGTCGTTGAGCGCCTGCTGGTCATCGGGCTTGTAGGCGTGGAGCGTGCCGTACGGTCCGACGATCCGCAGCCCGATGTCGCGCTGCTGGCGCACGATCTCGCTCATCGACAGCTTGGAGATGTTGGGAAGGCCCGGCACGTCCTGCCCGATCGCCTTGGCGGCCTTGGCGCGCAGGTTGTTGAAGCGGCCCAGCTCGTTGAGCGTGTGCAGGCGCATGAGGTCTTGGCGGACCGTGGGGTCGTTGATCTTGCCGTTGCCCTTGGCCAGCTCGACGAGGAGCTTGTAGCCGGCCGACATCATGCCCGGACCACCGCCGCCGCTGCGCCGCCGAGCGCCACCGCCACCTGACACGAAGTCACCTGCGCGCTTGGCGAGGTCGTTGACGACGGTGCCCGGCGTGGCGGCGCCGGCGGCGGCATGGCCACCGCCAGACCCGAGGCCGGCGCGCTCGTTCATGAGCGTTGTGTTGGCGACAGCCCAGCCGTTGTTGAGGCCGCCGATCATCGCGCTGTCGGGGACAACGGCCTCCTCCATGAAGACCTCGTTGAACATGGCGTGGCCGGTCATCTCGACCAGAGGTCGGATCTCGATCCCCTTCTGGTGCATGTCGATGCCGAAGTAGGTGATGCCCTGGTGCTTCGGCACGTCAGGGTCGGTGCGCGCGATGAGCATCCCGAGATCGGCGATCTGGCCGCCCGAGGTCCACACCTTCTGCCCGGTGACGACCCACTCGTCACCGTCCTTCACGGCACGCGTCTGCAGGCCCGCCAGGTCGGAGCCGGCGCCGGGCTCGCTGAAGAGCTGGCACCACGCCTTGCGGCCGGTGACGATGTCGCGCACGAACAGGTCGATCTGCTCCTGTGTGCCGTGCGCAGCGATCGTGGGGGCGGCGAGGAGCAATCCGAGCCCGCCGGGCGCGCCCAGCGCACCGAAGTCAGCGATGGCGCTCTGCACCGCAACGCTGTCGTTGCGGTTGAGGCCCTTGCCGTAGGCGTTCACGGGCAGGCCAGGTGCGGCCCAGCCGGACAGGCCCAGACGCTCCCACCACTCGGCCACCGTGAGATCGGGGTCCCAGTTCTCCTCGAGCCAGGCGCGAACCTCGGCCACGGCGTCGACGACCTCTTCAGTGCGCTCAGCGATGTCGGTCATTGCTCCCCCTTGGGCTGGCCTCGTGACCGGCGGAATGCTCCAGGCAAGCGCGATCTTGACCCGCCGGTCAAGTCTGGCGCGCGCGGCTCGGAGCCACCCTTGGAGGCTCGTTCGGCTGCTTGGGGTACACGGGCGGCCAGGGAGCATCCATGAGCCCGTTGGCCATGTCGTGACGCGACCTCTCGAGCAGCGGCTCGAGGTCTTGCGGCCGTTCGAGCTTCCCCTGCCACGGGTCACCCTTCGCCGTCAGGCGGGCCGGCACCGTCGCGATCGTCAGCTCGTCCGGCTCGATCCCATCGAGCTCGTCCCACGCGATCGGCGTGGACACCTGCGCCCCCACGCGGGGTCTGACGCACCACGCACCGAACACTGTCTTGTGCGGCGCGTTCTGGTTGAAGTCCACGAAGACGCGTGAGCCGCGCTCCTCCTTCCACCACTGCGCCGTGATCAGCTCCGGGTGCCGCCGCTCCAGCTCGCGAGCGAGGGCGACGGCCGCGGCACGGACCTCGTAGCTGTCCCACTTGGGCTCGAGGCCGACGTACACGTGCAGCCCGCGCGACCCGGAGGTCTTCAGCCACGCCTCGATGCCGATCTCCTCGAGGAGCCCGTGGACCAGGACGGCAGCCTCTTGCAGCTGAGCGAAGACGATCCCGGGCGACGGGTCGAGGTCGATGCGCAGCTCGTCGGCCACCTCGGGTGTCGCCGCGTGGTTCGGCCACACGTGGAAGCCGAGGCACCCTTGGTTGACGGCCCACAGCACGTGTGCCAGATCGGCGACCACGAGCGCCTCGCTCGTCGTGCCGTTCGGGGTGGAGACGACGGTGCGCGTCAGCCAGGACGGTGCCGACTTCGGCACGCGCTTCTGGAAGAACGACGGGCCACCCGCACCCTCGGGATAGCGCTCCAGCAGCACCGGCCGTCCGCCCATGGCGTCGAGCAGAGGCTCCGCGACGGCCTGGTAGTAGCGAGCGAGGTCGAGCTTGGTCTCGCCACGCTCGGGGAAGAAGATCTTCTCGGGATGGGTGATGGTGACCGTCGTGCCACCGATGTCGATGCTTACGCCCTCGGTCACGGTGACAGTGTGACTCAAGAAGATGCGCAGGTGGGGAGGCCGCAGGACTCCTCCGTGCCCGGGAGATGGCACCCTGCTGCTGGGTCGCCTCGCCTAACGGCTCGGTTCCTCGGATGGTCAGGGATGCTCCGCCCCCGGCAGACTTGGCGGCCGACCGACTGGTTGACACCTCATGGCGCGCTCACTTCGAGACATCCCCGGGTCGAATCGCCCGCGCCGGCGACTCGGCAGGAACCGCGAGCGCAGCCTCTGGGCACCGTCGCGCTCGTTCCACCTCGACCTGACACCACGAGGTCTCAGCCTCGATCGCTCACGACGCTCCATGCGGCCGCGCCCGCGACTCGACCTCGGAGTCGCGCTGATCGTGGTGGCGGCACTCGGCCTCATCACATGGATGGGGTCGTCGTTCTGGAGCGCGACTCGCGTCGACGTGGAGCTGGCGGGGCTCGTCGACGGCACGCCGTTCACGCCCGACGATGCCCGGTCGCTCGACGTCGCGATCGTCGTTCCGAGCGAGGACGACCGGTTCCGAGCGCACGTCGCCGTAGACGGCGTGGAGGTCCTCGAAGACCTTGGCGGCTTCGTGGACGACACCTTGCACATCCGCCCGGTCGAGCTCGTCGAGTCCGGCCTCGTGGAGGGCGCCCTCGACGAGGGCGACCACCTGATCGAGCTCAGGGTCGGTCGCCTCTTCCTCTCCGACTCCGTCTTCAGGTGGCACTACGCCGTCGACAGCAAGCCGCCGACTCTCGAGCTGCCGTCGGTGCTCGAGCCCGTCGCCATCGACTCACCCGTCGCCGTCACAGGCCGTGTCGAGGAGGGTGTCGAGGTTCGACTCGGAGGTGAGCCGATCGAGACAGACGGTGACGTGTTCGAGGTCTCGTTCGAGCGGCCGCCGACGGGCATCCTGAGGTTCGAGGCGATCGACGGGGCCGGTAACCGCACGGTGGTGGAGACTCGGGTCCCGATCGTCTATCCGGAGGCGAGCCATGGGGTGCACGTCACCTCAGCGGCATGGAGCGATCCTGAGCGTCGGGCCGCGCTGCTCGATCTCATCACGAGCGGCCTCATCGACACCGTTGAGCTGGACCTCAAGGACGAGAGCGGGCGCCTCGGGTATGCCTCCGACCTCGCCGTCGCGAAGCAGATGGGCGCGGTCACCTCTGACGTCGACCTGCGCGATGCCGTCGGCCTGATCGAGGAGCGCGGAGCGCGGGTCATCGGTCGCATCGTCGCCTTCCGCGACCCGACCTACGTCGCCGCCGCATGGGCGGCCGGTCGCAAGGATGAGGTGATCCAGTCGCCAGATGGCGAGCCGCTGAGCACGGGCGGCGGCTACGCCAACTACGTGCACGCTGACGTGCGGCAGTACAACCTCGACATCGCGCTCGAAGCTGCCGAGCTCGGCGTGCGCGACATCCTGTGGGACTACGCCAGGCGCCCGGAAGGGTCCCCCCCGACCATGGTGGTGCCCGGCCTCGATGGACCGAGCTCGGTCGTCGTCGCCGGGTTCCTGGAGGATGCACATGAGCAGCTCCGGCGGCGCGGGGTGTTCCAAGGCGCGACGGTGCTCGGCATCGCGGCCGCCTCCGGCGACGCGGTGGCGCAAGACGTCCCCGCCATGGCACGCGGCGTGGACTACCTGGCGCCGACGCTGTTCCCGGCCGACTGGGGCCCCGGTCAGTACAAGGTCGCCAGCCCGATCCGCGAGCCGGGCGAGATGGTCACGCGCGCCCTCGCTCACTTCAAGCAGGTCACGGACGGCAGCGGCGTGCGCTTCCTGCCGTGGCTGCAGGACTTCAGCGTGAGAGGCGTCACCTATGGACCCGCCGAGGTGCGCGGCCAGATCGACGCAGCAGCAGCTCTCGGGATCCCCGGCTTCCTTCTGTGGAACCCCTCCAGTCGCTACACGGCCGAGGCTCTCACCCCGATTCCCTGAACCTCGACGCAGGAATGCGCGACGATTGTCTGGAACAGATGGGGCAAAAGGTGCGCTGAGCCGAGGGAGGCGGGCATGGCGGTTGCGAACCAGCTCGACCCGATCCGCGTCGTGCTCATCGACGATCATGAGATGTTCACGTCGAGCCTGGCCTCCGTGCTGCTTAGCGAATCCGAGATCGAGGTCGTCGGTGTCGCACCGACCAGCGCAGAGGGCACAGCGCTCGTGGCGGCCACGACGCCCGATGTGGTCGTGCTCGACTACCACCTGCCCGACGGAGATGCCCCCCAGGTGACCGCAGACATCCTCGCGGTCTGCCCGTCAGCTCGGGTCTTGATACTGAGCGGCAGCGATGACGACCGCTCTCTGGTCGCCGCTCTCGACGCCGGGTGCCTGGGCTTCCTCACCAAGGACAACGCCGTCAGCGAGCTGGTCACCGCGGTGCGTCAGGTGCACGCGGGCGAGCCCTACGTGCCGGCCAGTCGCCTCGCGGCGCTGCTCCCCCACATCGGACGGCCCCTCTTCCACCTCGGATCAGACCTCACGCCTCGCGAGAGAGAGGTGCTGGACTGCCTGGGCCAGGGCATGAGCAACCCCGCCATCGCTGAGCAGCTCTTCCTGTCGGTCAACACGGTCCGCAACCACGTCCACGCCGTGCTCACGAAGCTGCGAGCGCACTCGAAGCTCGAGGCGGTGGCCATCGCCACGAGGGAGGGCCTCCTGCGGGTCCCGTCCTGAACCGCTGGACTAGCCCGTTCGGGCTGTTGTCAACCTTTCGCACAGTGCATCTGCATCACACCGAAAGAGGCTGATCGCCAGTATCGGCTTCCGCGGCCTTCGTACACGATGTCCGGTATGCCCGCGCAGCTCGACCGACCCGCACGCCTCACAGCAGGCATGGCCGGGGTCGCGCCGAAGCCGAGCGCGCGCATCACTCGCTCTCAGCCCACCACAGCCACGGCAGGCCTGCTGCCCCTTGCCATCGGCGCGGCCGTGGCCTGCGTGGCGTTCTCCACCTGGACGGCACTCGAGATCGGCGGGACCTTCGGCACCCGCATCTTCGACGACCTCGTGCTGTTCGGATCCGCCGCCCTCGCCGGAGCCGCCTGCGTGCCGGCCGCGATCCGCAGGCGCGGGCGCCAGCGCGCGGCATGGGCGCTCGTGGCGGCCTCGTGCTTCTCATGGGCGGCGGGGCAGCTCGCCTGGTCGTACTACCAGCTCATCGCGGGCACGGCCGTCCCCTTCCCGGGGCCGTCCGACATCGGATACTCGGCCTCGATTCCGCTAGCGGCGGCCGGCGCACTCGTCCTGTACCGGACCCGAGGGGGGATCGCCGCCCAAGCCCGCATAGCGGTCGACGGCCTCATCATCGCGGCGGGGTCGCTGTTCGTGGGATGGACCAGTGTGCTCGAGGAGGCGGTCAGCGTCAGGTCCGGAGGCACGCTCTCTCAGGCGCTGAGCGTGTACTACCCAGCGGGCTACATCGTCGTCGTCGCGCTCGTGCTGTTCGTGTTCGCCAAGACGACCGAGCGAGGCCCGGCGATCACGCTGCTCGGCTGGGGCATGGGTGTGAACGCGATGGCAAGTGCGCTCTACGCCGTGCTGACGCTCAACGGCCACTACTACACCGGCCACGCGATGGACGTGACTTGGCTGGTGTCCTTCCTGCTGGTCGCACTGGGCGGCCGCTGCGCCTCGCAGCAGGAACCACCGCCCCGGCTCACCGCTGCGGACGCTCCGACTCGGGCAGGGGTGATACTCCCCTACCTGCCGGTTGCAGTCGCCGTGGTCGTGGCCGTCTCGCGACTGGTTCGTGGGCAAGCCCTCGGCGTGTTCCTCGACGCGACTGGGGCGGCCATCGTGGTGCTGGTCGTGGTGCGTCAGCTCTTCACCCTCATGGAGAACGCGTCGCTCGCTCGCGGACTCGAGGAGAAGGTGACCGAGCGCACCGCCGAGGTGGCGAGCGTGTTCAAGGACCTGATCGAGGAGCGCCGCGCCCGCGAGGCAGATCTGTTCCGCAGCGCGCGGCACGACGCGCTCACGGGTCTGCCGAACCGGACGGCGCTTGGTGAGTACCTGAACGCAGCGCTCAGCATCGCTGAGAAGGATGCGCGGGCCCGTGTGGTGGTGCTGTTCCTCGACCTGGACCGCTTCAAGCACATCAACGACGCCTTCGGTCACGCCGCCGGCGATCGCGTGCTCGTCGCGCTGGGGGACAGGTTGCGCGACTCGATGCCCGAGGTGTTCCTCTCACGGTTCGGTGGCGATGAGTACGTGATGGTCACCACGGGTCCGTTCGACAACGAGACGGCCTACCTGCTGGCGCAGGAGGTGGCTGAGACGCTGCGCCTGCCCGTCGACGTGGATGGCTCCGATCTGCACCTCACCGGCAGCGTGGGGATCGCTGTCTCACAACCCGGCGACACAGCCGAGGACCTGATCCGCAACGCCGACACCGCCATGTACCGGTCCAAGGAAGCCGGCACCGACGGCTACG
>JBMOLI010000040.1:0-60617 GCA_049325515.1 Actinomycetota bacterium
TCGGCGACATGCCACACAACGCCCTCGACGGCTTGATCTTCACCCAGTGGCCTTCACGCATGACCACCACCATGGACGACCACGACCATCAAGTGGTGGACCTATTGCGCCGCATCTCTATTGCCTCACGCAGTCGGGGCTGGTCCGGGGCTGGCCAGAACTGAGGTCAGGCCCAGGCGATGCGGCCAAGCTCGGCGGACGAGACGAGGTCGGCGTGGGCCGGGACGATGCGCACGGTCACGCCGTAGCGGCCGGCGCTGCTGCACGTGAAGCTGCCCGTGTAGCGCAGGTGGCCGTCGTCGGCGGTGCCGGCCGGTTCCATCGACTCGATCGTGGTTGCGGAGAGCTCCTCGCCCTGGCCGGACGGCCCGTGGATCAGCTGCACGTGGACGTCGGCCGGCGCCAACGTGCCGAGCGACACGATCGCCTCCACCGATCGCGTGGCGCCGAGCTCGGCCACGGCATCGTCCACCTCGACGTGGTCGACGTGCACGCCCGACCAACCCGCCGCGACAGCCTGCTTCCACTCGGCGAGCGCCCGCGCACGCTTGTGCGAGCCCGCTGAGAGCGTGTTGGCCTGATCCGCTGTCGGCTCGTAGAGCTGCTCGGTGTAGTCGCGCACCATGCGCGCCGCCGTCACGAACGGACCGAGCGTGATGAGCGACCGCTTCACCCGCTTGATCCAGCGGCGCGGCACCGGACCCTGCCAGCGCTCGTAGAACAGCGGCACGATCTGACGCTCGAGCAGGTCGAACAGCGAACCCGCCTCGACCTCGTCGCGGCGCTCTAGGTCCTCGACGTGCTCAGCCGAGCTGATGGCCCAGCCGTTCTCCCCGTCGAAGGCCTCGTCCCACCAGCCGTCGAGGATGGAGAGGTTGAGGCCGCCGTTCAGCACCGCCTTCATGCCCGAGGTGCCACAGGCCTCCTGCGGCCGGCGCGGGTTGTTGAGCCAGACGTCGGAGCCCTGGATGAGGGCCCGCCCCACTGCGATGTCGTAGTCCTCGATGAACACGAGCCGGTGCCGCACCTCAGGGTCGGCCGCGAAGGTGGTGATCTGGCGTATCAGCTCCTTGCCGGTGTCGTCGGCCGGGTGCGACTTCCCGGCGAAGACGAGCTGCACCGGCCGGTCACCCGAGAGCAGCAGCGCCTTGAGGCGATCGGGCTGGGAGAGCAGCAGCGTCGCCCGCTTGTAGGTGGCGAAGCGGCGAGCGAAGCCGATGGTCAGCACCTTGGGATCGAGCACGGAGTCGGTCCACTCGACGTCGGAGGTGGAGAGCCCGCGCGCGAGCAGCTGGGAGCGAAGCCGCTGGCGCACGAAGGTGACGAGGCCCTCGCGTGCTTGTTCCCGTGCACGCCAGATCTCGTCGTCGCGCGCTTCGGCGAGGCGCTCCCATCGATCGGATGTCGCTTCGTTCCACTCCGGCAGCACGTAGCGCGTAAGCAGGTCGGCCATCTCCGGCGCGGTCCAGGTGTGGGCGTGCACGCCGTTGGTCACAGACGTGATCGGCGTCTCCTCCGAGGGGACGTCGGGCCACAGGTCCGCGAACATCTCACGGCTGACCTCGCCGTGGAGCTTGGCGACGGCGTTGGACCGGCCTGCCAGCCGCAGACCCATGACCGCCATGTTGAAGCGCTCCTCGGGGGCGTCGCCAGGGCGGTGGCCGAGCTCCATCAGGTCGTCGATCGTGATGCCCACCTCGCTGGCCCAGTCGCTGAAGTAGCGCTCGATGAGCTCGCGCGGGAAGCGGTCGATGCCGGCCGGCACCGGCGTGTGGGTGGTGAAGATGCAGCCCGCTCGCACCGCCTCGATCGCCTCGGCGTAGGTGAGGCCAGGATCCTTCACCAGCTGGCGGATGCGCTCCAGGCCCAGGAAGCCGGCGTGGCCCTCGTTCGTGTGGAACACCTGCGCGTCGATGCCGAGCGCGTCGAGCGCCCTGACTCCACCGACGCCGAGCAAGATCTCCTGACGCAGGCGGTGCTCGGTGTCGCCCCCGTAGAGGCGATCGGTGATGTCGCGCAGGTCGGGCGAGTTCTCGTCGACGTCGGCATCGAGGAGGTAGAGCGGCACACGACCGACCTCCGCCTTCCAGATCCTCGCCACGAGGGTCGACCCCGCGAGGTCGACCTCGACGCGCTCGTCGCACGGGTGCAGCGCCATCGCATGCGGGTCGAGGTCTGGGTAGCGCTCCTGCTGCCAGCCGTCGGCCGAGAGCGATTGGCGGAAGTAGCCGTGGCGGTACATCAGGCCGATGCCGATCAGCGGCACTCCGAGATCGCTCGACGCCTTGAGGTGGTCGCCGGCGAGCACGCCGAGCCCGCCCGAGTACTGGGGGACGGCCTCAGCGATTCCGAACTCGGGGGAGAAGTAGGCGATCGACCGCAGCGGCGAGCCGTCGCGCGCCTGGAACCAGCGGTCGCCTTCGAGGTAGCGCTGGAGCTCCTCTCGCACCTCGCCCATGAAGCGCATGAAGCCGGGGTCGTCGACGAGGGCGTCGAGCCGCTCCCGAGACACGACCCCGAGGAGGCGCACGGGATCGTGGACCGACGCGTCCCAGGCGTCGGGGTCGACCCAGCGGAACAGGTCACGCGTCTGGGCGTCCCAGGCCCAGCGCACGTTCATCGCCAGCTCCTCGAGCGCGGCCAGCTCGGGGGGCAGCGACGGGCGGACAGTGAAGCTCCGGAGCGCCTTCATCGCCGCCGACCCTATCGACCCAAGCCGGCGTCCACCCTTGGGCTGAGTCCCCATGCTGGCGCGCGGAGCGCTGGGTGAACGAGCGATTGGGGACGATCGGATAGTTTTCGACCACGGCCTGGCAGCGGGCACGTCTTCGACGGGAGCCCCATGGCCGATGACGACGAGATGACGTTCGGCCCAGGGGCCGACCCCGCGGACCCACCGAGCGAGCCAGTCAGCGAGCTGCCGGCGCTCGACGCAGACACCGTCACCGTGAAGCGCGGTTCAGGTCGTGCCCGGCTGGCGATCGGCGTCGTCGT
Organism: Actinomycetota bacterium; assembly: GCA_049325515.1. GTDB lineage: Bacteria > Actinomycetota > Acidimicrobiia > Acidimicrobiales > VFJN01 > VFJN01. The sequence continues at coordinate 2,995 of JBMOLI010000040.1, forward strand.
GGGGCTCGGCATCGTCGCGGCCGGCCTGGCCGTCGTCATCAGCGGTGGCGACGACATCGATCCGCAGCGCGCCCTCGCCGCCGCGCAAGCGGTGGTGGAGAGCTCGGAGTCGTTCACCTTCGAGCAGCTCCAGGTCTCGAGGGTCGAGATCGGAGACCCCGATGGCGCCGGCTCCGACACCACGACCCGCTCGCTCACCAAGGGCACCGTCGCAGCGGCCGACCGTTGGCGGATCGAAGAAGATCTGGGCTTCGGCTTCGGCATCGAGTCCGAGACCTACGAGACGATCCGCATCGGCGACACCGTGTACAGCCAGGGCGCCTTCGCCATGCCCGGTGAGGAGGTGGTCGGGCCTACGTGGATCGCCGGGCCGTCAGATCAGCTCGAGATGTCGGTCGACGACCTCGCTGCAATGTACGGCGAAATCGAGGAGCTTCCCGAGGACGAGATGATGGGGGGCTTCGACGACGGCTACAAGCTCGACTTGGCGATAGGGGCCTACCTGCTCGAGTCGAGCGGCCAGCCCACCGAGATCACCAGGCTGGTCTCAGCCGCGACCGACCCGCAGGTGGAACAGCAGCTGTCGGACGGCGGGGTCGTCCTGCGTGCTCGGCTCGCCCCGGTAGCCGAGCTGGCGGAAGTCGCCGCCGAGCCGATCCCAGCTGTCGATGTTCTGCTTGAGCTGGATGCCGAGGACCGACCGCAGCTGGTCCGTTTCACCGCCTCCGCCGGAACCGCCAGTGCCGACGTGGAGGTCAAGTTCAGCGACTGGGGCGCCGACCTGGCGGTCGACCCGCCCGCAGAAGGTGACATCGACCGCACGCCGTGGATCCAGGAGGAGGCACTGTTGGAGGTCGATCCCGCACTTCTCGCCGCGCCCTCGGTGCTCCCGCCCGGGATGGAGCTGTCGGGTGCGTCTGTGTGGCCCGGCGACCCCGACTACGACGAGTGCGAGAGCGTCGAGCTCTCCTACTCATCGGAGGTGGAGGCCGCCGCTTTCGATGGTGCCGATCCACTGCCCTCGCCCGAGGAGATGGAGGCGTTCTACGACGACCTCGAGTACCTGAGCATGTCGGTCTCTCTGCTGTCGTGCGTCGAGGAGCTCGATGACAGTCCGTTCGACGAGGAGCTCGGCGGACTGCCTTCCCGCGGCGAGTACGACTACGTCGAGGTGAAGCTGGGCAATGCCGTCGTGCAAGTGGACAGCACCTACGACGAGGAGACACTGGCGACCGTGGTCGCGTCTCTTCGCCCCGTCAGCGTCGACGAACTGGTGGCGCTGATCCCGGACTGGGTGCAGAGCTTCGCTCAACCTCCCTTCATGGGACCCGGCCCGGCCTTCTCCGCGCTGGCTGGCCTGGTCGGCTAGACCGCCGCGCCTGGCTGGAAGGCTCAGGCCTGAGGCAGTGCGAAGCGCTGGAAGAAGCGCCACATCATGTCGGTGCCGTCGATGCTCATGTCGGTGGGGCCGACGATCTGCTCGATGCTCTTCGTGAACTCGCTGCCGGGCCACGAGTGGCCGGCGCCGACCATGATCTCGAAGACGACGTCGGTGCCGCTGGGGCAGGTCCACGTCCGCTCGATCACGCTCGGGGTGAGATCGCTGTCGCTTGGCTCTGGTTCGCATCCGTTGCGGGCCGCCCAAGCGGCCGCGTTCGCTGGGTAACCGTCGCCGTCGAGGTCGGCCTCGGGCAGGGGCTCCTCTTCGCCGGCGCCGCCACCCCCGAGCACGCGACCGAGCCGGTCACCCACGCCACCGTTGAACAGCAGGATCGGGTCGGCCGTGCCGTGGAAGCCGATCATGGGCACCGGGCGCGAGCCCTCGCAGCTGGCGGGCACGTTCACGCCCGCCATGGGCGCCACTGCCGTCACCCGCTCCGCCATGGTGCAGGCGATCACCGATGAGAACAGCGCCCCGTTCGAGAAGCCGGTGGCGTAGACGCGCGACGTGTCGACGCAGAGGCTCGCCTCGAGCTCGTCGAGCAGAGCGTCGACGAAGACGAGGTCGGCGTTGGCGCTGCGGTCGGAGCCGCCCTCCCAGCGCACGGGTGCGCCGGTGCCGTTGGGGAACACGGCGATGAGGCCGTGCTCCTCCGCGTAGGGGCCGAAGCCGCTGGTGCCGGCGTGCAGCTCGGCTCCCTCGGAGAGGCCGTGGAAGTCGAGCACGAGAGGCAGCGGCGCGGTGCCGTCGTGCGCGGGCGGCACCGTGAGCAGGTACCAGCGATCTGAGCCGGCCAGCGTGCGACGCTCGAGGCTCACAGCGGACGGCGGGTCGTCGACGCCGCAACCGATCGACGGAGTGGGCTCTGCGGAGGCGACCTCGCCCGGCGGGGCCGCGTAGGCATCGACCGTGGTCGTGGTCTCCCCGACGTCCGCGTCGGGGGTGGCGGTGGATGTGGCTGAGTCGGAGCTGCAGCTGGCGGTGAGGACAGCGAGCGCACCAAGGGCGACGTAGAGCTGTGAGCGGCGCAAGCGGCGCAGCGTAGTTGGCCGACGCGTGCCGTCCCGCTCGGACGAGGTCCCAAAGTGTCGTGCGTGTTTCAACGCGCTCACAGGCGCGCTGGCAGCCGGTGTGCTGACCGACTCCAAGGAGTCATTTGCGGGAAACGCTCCCGCGTTCTCGTGTCCTTACGGTCGCAGGGCATGGACCGACGACGATTCCTTCAAGGCTTGGCCGCCGCCGGCACCGGCATCGGGCTGGGCGGGCTTGCCGCCTGCGGATCGGACAGCGGGAGCGGATCGGCTCCGCTCACCACCGCCGCAGGCGCCAGCGGCGGCACCGCGGCCACTGCCGTGGAGAAGCCCTCGCTGATGCTGGGCTTCATCAAGCTCACCGACATGGCGCCCCTTGCCATCGCCAAGGAGAAGGGCTTCTTCACGGAGGAGGGCCTCAACGTCTCGTTGGAGGCGCAAGCGAACTGGAAGGTGCTCCTCGACGGCGTCATCGGAGGTCAGCTGGACGGCGCCCACATGCTGGCGGGCCAGCCACTGGCGGCGACGATCGGGTATGGCACCAAGGCCGATCTCATCGCGCCGCTGAGCCTCGACCTGAACGGCAACGCCATCACACTCTCCAACAAGGTGTGGCAGATGATCGGCCCCGAGCTCCCGCGGGATTCCGATGGCAAGCCGATCCACCCCATCTCGGCTTCGGTGCTGAAGCCGGTGATCGATGCCTTCAAGCGGGAGGGCAAGCCCTTCAACATGGGGATGGTCTTCCCCGTGTCGACGCACAACTACGAGCTGCGGTACTGGCTGGCGGCGGGCGGGGTCCACCCGGGCTTCTACGAGTCCGGCGACGCCACGGGCACGATCGGCGCCGAGGCCATCCTCTCGGTCACCCCACCGCCCCAGATGCCCGCCACCCTCGAAGCCGGCACCATCGAGGGGTATTGCGTGGGAGAGCCGTGGAACCAGGCGGCGGTGCAGAAGGGGATCGGCGCCCCGGTGGTCACCGACGAGCAGATCTGGCACCTCAACCCCGAGAAGGTGCTGGGTCTCCGCAAGGACTTCGCCGATCGCTACCCGGGCACCACCGCGGCCGTGCTCCGAGCCGTCATCAAGGCGCAGCAGTGGCTCGATGCCGACGACGGGGCCAATCGGCCGGAGGCGGCGACGATTCTCTCCCAGGCCAGCTACGTCGGAGCGGACTACGACGTCATCGCGGCGTCGATGACCGGCAAGTTCACGTTCGAGCCGGGCGACACGCGGGACGCCCCGGACTTCAACATCTTCTTCCGGGAGTACGCCGGCTACCCCTTCTACTCCGACGCCGTCTGGTACCTGACGCAGATGCGGCGCTGGGGCCAGATCACCGAGGACCAACCCGACGACTGGTACTTCGACACGGCCGAGGCCGTCTACCGACCCGACCTTTACCTCGCCGCCGCTGACGCGCTGGTTGCCGATGGCGTCATCCCCGCCGACAGCCTTCCCGAGACCGACGGCTTCAAGGCACCGCAAGACGGCTTCATCGACGGCCTCGTCTTCGACGGCAAGGCGCCGAACGCCTATCTCGAGCAGTTCGAGATCGGCCTCAAGAGCGGACAGACCGTCAGCGGCGGGGCTGTCCAGGGTTGACAGCTCCCCGAACTCCCGCCTGCCCGAACCACGCCGCCTCGACAAGGAGGGTCCCATGACGATGCACACGACGGTCGTTGACGACGACAGCTGCTCTCAGAGCCTCGAGGATGCGGCGCTAGCTCTGGAGGAGACGGACAGCGGCCCCGTCGTCGACGAGCTCCTCGTAGATGAGCAGGAACCGTCGAGCACGGCCGCGAGTCGGGCGCTGACCGCAGTCGTCCGCCGGCTCCCCAGCGTCAAGCTGCTGAAGACCCTCGTCCGGTCGCTGGTGCCCCCCCTGCTCGGCATCGGGGCCTTCATCCTTCTCTGGGCGGCGCTGGCACCGCGGGTGGAGACGTCGCTTGGCGGACTCCCCGGACCGCGAGAGGTCGCCACGGCCGGCGGCGGGCTGGTGGACGAGTGGCAGGAGTCGCGCGCCGCCAGGTCTGCGTTCTACGAGGCGCAGGACGCAAGGAACGCAGCGCTCGTCGCCGAGGGGCGCGCCGATGAGGTGCAGGAGTTCAAGTACTCCGGCACTCCGACCTTCGTAGACCAGGTCCAGACGTCGCTGCGCACAGTCGCACTCGGCTTCCTCATAGCCACGTTGGTGGCAGTGCCCCTGGGTCTGCTCAGCGGCCTCTCCCGCACGTTTCACGCCGCCATCAACCCCCTCGTCCAGATCATGAAGCCGGTCAGCCCCCTTGCCTGGCTGCCCATCGTGACGATGGTCATCTCGGCCACGATGACGAGCGCTGACCCGATCCTTCCGAAGAGCTTCGTGATCTCGGCCCTGGTGGTTGCTCTGTGCTCGGTGTGGCCGACGCTCATCAACACCTCGGTCGGCACAGCAGCGGTTCCACCCGACCTCGTCAACGTCAGCCGAGTGCTCAAGCTCGGCTGGTTCACAAAGCTTCGGAAGATCGTGTTGCCGTCGGCGCTCCCATACATCTTCACCGGCATGCGGCTCTCGCTCGGCGTCGGGTGGATGGTCCTGATCGCGGCGGAGATGCTCGCCCAGAACCCCGGTCTGGGGAAGTTCGTGTGGGACGAGTTCCAGAACGGGAGCTCAGAGTCGCTCGCCAGGATCATGTTCGCCGTCGTCGTCATCGGGACCATCGGCTTCGTGCTCGACCGCCTCATGAGCGGTGCGCAGCGGCTGGCCGCCCGGGGCAGGACCGCCTGAGCGATGGCCGATCCGATCCTGTCGCTGCGAGGTGTGACGAAGCGCTACCGGAACGCGGCGGGCACGGAGACCGACGTCTTGGCCGGTCTGGACCTCGACGTCGCGGATGGCGAGTTCGTGGCGATCCTGGGGTTCTCGGGCAGCGGCAAGACCACGTTGGTCTCAGCCATCGCCGGCCTCATCGAGCTGGACGCGGGCGAGGTGCTCCTCCGAGGCAGGCCGTGCACCGGCCCCGGAAGGGATCGTGGTGTCGTATTCCAGAGCTATTCGCTGCTGCCGTGGCTGACGGTGGAGGGAAACGTGCGCTTGGCTGTCGACGCCGCGCACGGCGCGCTCAGCAAGGCGGAGCGCTCTGCTCTGACGGCATCGACCATCGAGCTGGTCGGCCTGAGCCACGCCAAGCACCGGAAGACTGCGCAGCTCTCCGGTGGGATGCGCCAGCGGGTGGCAGTCGCCCGAGCGTTGGCGATGAAGCCCGACATCCTTCTGCTCGACGAACCGCTCTCAGCGCTCGACGCGCTCACTCGATCGAAGCTCCAAGACGAGATCGAGCGCATCCGCCGCCAGGAGCGACGCACGATCGTGCTCGTCACCAACGACGTGGATGAAGCGCTCCTCCTGGCTGACCGGGTAGCAGTGCTCGACCTCGGGCCCGCCGCCAAGATCTCCCGCACGTTCGACGTGACGCTCGAACGCCCCAGGGACCGCACCGAGCTCAACCACCAGCCGGAGTACGTGTCGCTTCGGCACCAGCTGGTGTCGTACCTGGAGCAGCTCAACCGCGACCGCACGGCGAGCGGCATCGCCAGGCCGGCTGACCCTCCGGTCCCACCGGCACCGAGCGGTGAGGAGCCCATCGAAGCACCCGACCGACCGATGAACCACGCCGAGCGGCGCTTCCTCGAGTACTCCAAGCTGAGGAAGGTGTATCCCACGCCGGCGGGCCCGCTCACCGTCGTCGACGGCATCGATCTCACACTGCATCGGGGCGAGTTCGTCTCGCTCATCGGCCACTCGGGCTGCGGGAAGTCGACGGTGCTCTCGATGACAGCCGGACTGAGCGACATCACCGAAGGCTGGATCGCCCTCGATGGCCGGGAGATCGACTCTCCTGGGCCCGACAAGGCGATGGTCTTCCAGGCGCCGTCGCTGCTGCCGTGGCTCACCGCACGCCAGAACGTCGCCCTCGCCGTCGACCGGGTCCGGGCCGACTGGACCAAGCGCGAGCGTGCCGACCTCGTAGAGCACCACCTCCGGCAGGTGGGTCTCGGCGACGTGATGGACAAGCCGGCCAGCGCTCTGTCGAACGGCATGCAGCAGCGCGTAGGCCTGGCCCGCGCCTTCGCGCTGAGCCCGAAGCTGCTCCTGCTGGACGAACCCTTCGGGAGCCTGGACACCCTGACGCGCTGGGGCCTCCAAGACGTGCTCCTCGAGGTGTGGGACAGCAGCGCGGTCACCACCCTTTGCGTGACCCACGACGTCGACGAGGCAATCCTGCTGGCGGATCGCGTGGTCATGATGACGAACGGCCCCAACGCCCGCATCGGGCAGGTCCTCGAGGTCGACCTGCCCCGACCGCGCCAGCGCCACGTCCTGCTGAAGGACCCCCGCTTCTACGACTACCGCGAACAGGTGCTCACCTTCCTCCGGGAGCACGACCTGCCCGCCGAGGCGGTCGCGTGAAGATGCCGACGATCGTCGTGGTGGGCCACGGCATGGTCGGCCATCGCTTCCTGGAGGAGGCCGTCGAGCGTGGCCTGCACCAGACCCACCAGATCGTGGTGCTGTCCGAGGAGCGGCGGGCTGCCTACGACCGAGTGCACCTGAGCTCGTTCTTCGACGGCACATCAGCCGAAGACCTCACGCTCGCCACACCGGACTGGTTCGATGAGCACGGCATCGAGCTGGCGCTGGGCGAGCCCGCGTCGGAGCTCGTCACCGATGAACGGGTCGTCGTGACCTCCGCCGGCCGCAGGCTCCGCTACGACGCCTGCGTGCTCGCAACGGGCTCCTCCGCCTTCGTTCCCCCGATCGACGGCCACGCCGCCGCCGGCTGCTTCGTGTACCGCACCCTCGACGACCTCGAGGCGATCCGGGCCTGGGCCAGTGGGGGCTCGGCGGGCGTGGTGGTCGGAGGTGGCTTGCTCGGCCTGGAAGCGGCCAACGCAGTGCGCCTCCTCGGTCTGCGGACCACGGTCGTGGAGATGGCACCGCGCCTCATGGCGGTGCAGCTCGACGACGGGGGCGGCCGCGCCCTTCTCGGTCACGTGGAGGCACTAGGGATCGAAGCCCGCACCGGGGTGGCGGTGGCGGGAGTCGCCACCACGCCCGACGGTCGTGCGCGCGGCTTGCGGCTGGCAGGCACCGAGGGTGCGCCGGAGGAGGTCCTGCCGGCCGACCTCGTCGTCTTCGCGGCCGGCATCAGACCCCGCGATCAGATCGCCCGTGCCGCCGGACTCGAAGTCGGTGAGCGGGGCGGTGTGGTGATCGACGACACCTGCGCCACAGGTGCCGAAGGCGTGTACGCCATCGGCGAGGTGGCGAGCCACCGCGGGCGCGTCTACGGCCTCGTCGCGCCAGGCCAGGCGATGGCTGCGGTAGCGGCGGACCGCATCGCGGGCGGGGCGAGCACCTTCGACGGGGCCGACCTGTCGACCCGTCTCAAGCTCCTTGGCGTCGAGGTCGCCAGCGTCGGCGATCCCCATGCGCAGGGCCACGAGGTCGTTCTCAGCGATCCCATCGGCGGGACGTGGAAGCGAGCGGTCCTGGACGACGACCAGCGTCTGCTCGGCGCCGTGCTGGTCGGTGACGCAGCGCCCTTTGGCCCGCTGGTCTCCGCCCTGCGAACGCGAGCTGCGCTGGAGACACCGCTCGCGCTGCTGAGCCCGGTGACGGGGACGCCGGCCGGGCCGACGCCCGACGAGGCAGGCGTCTGCTCGTGCCACAACGTCAGTGCCGGTGTGATCCGTGAGGCCATCGACGCTGGTCACGAGGAGGTGCCGGCCGTCAAGGCGTGCACCAAGGCAGGCACTGGGTGCGGGTCGTGCGTGCCGATCCTGCAGGAGCTGATCGACGAGCAGCTGACCGCCTCCGGGCGTGCCGTCGTGCGCCACCTGTGTCCTCACTTCGCCATGAGCCGGGCCGAGCTCTTCGATGTCGTGAGGGTGACGGGGCTCCGCACCTTCGCGGAGCTCGTAGAGCGCCATGGCACCGGCCGAGGCTGCGAGATCTGCAAGCCGGCCGTCGCATCGATGTTCGCCTCGTTGGCGTCGGGCTACATCCTCGACGGCGAGCAGGCGAGCCTGCAGGACACCAACGACCACTTCCTGGCGAACCTCCAGCGCGACGGCACGTACTCGGTGGTGCCGCGCGTGCCCGGAGGCGAGGTCACCCCCGAGAAGCTGATCGCACTCGGCGAGGTGGCGCGCGACTTCGACCTCTACACGAAGATCACGGGCGGGCAGCGCATCGACCTTCTGGGCGCACGCGTCGACGACCTGCCCGACATCTGGGCTCGGCTGGTCGCAGCCGGCTTCGAGTCGGGTCACGCCTACGGCAAGGCGGTCCGCACGGTGAAGAGCTGTGTCGGCTCGGTGTGGTGCCGCTACGGCGTGCAGGACTCTGTGCAGCTCGCCGTCGACCTCGAGCTGCGCTACCGGGGTCTGCGCGCCCCCCACAAGATCAAGCTGGCGGTGTCGGGGTGCGCCCGCGAGTGCGCCGAGGCGCAGAGCAAGGACGTCGGCGTGATCGCCACCGAGCGAGGCTGGAACCTCTACGTCGGCGGCAACGGCGGCATGCGTCCGGCGCACGCGCAGCTGCTCGCCGAGGACCTCGACACGGAGACGCTCGTGCGCAGCATCGACCGGTACCTCATGTGGTACGTGCGCACAGCCGATCGCCTCGAGCGCACCGCCACTTGGCAGCGCAAGCTGCCTGGCGGGATCGAGCAGGTGCGGCGAGTGGTGATGGACGACGCCCTCGGGATCGCAGCCGACCTTGAGGCCGACATGGCGCGCCACGTCGACGCCTACGAGTGCGAGTGGTCGGCCACGCTCGCCGACCCGGCGCGGCTGTCGCGCTTCAGGTCTCTCGTGAACGAGCCGGCCGGAGCACCCCGTCCTGCTCGCGTCGAGATCCGCGGGCAGCGGGTTCCCACGTGACGCTCGCCGAAGAGACGCAGGCTGCATCGAGCGCAGCAGGCACCGGGGCCAGGCGGTGGGAGCCGGTCTGCCCTGTGGAGCTGCTCACTCCGGATCGTGGAGTTGCCGCGCTCGTGGCCGGGGAGCAGGTGGCCGTCTTCCTTCTCGGCGGGGGCGAGGTCTACGCGTTGGATGACGTCGACCCCTTCTCCGGGGCAGCGGTGCTCAGCCGCGGGTTGGTCGGTGATGTGGACGGCGCGCCGACAGTCGCCTCGCCCATCTACAAGCAGCGCTTCGACCTGCGCACGGGGCGATGCATCGACGACGGCACGACGTCGGTGAAGACGTGGGACGCACGCGTCCACGAGGGCTGCCTCGAGGTGGCGCTGCCGTGACGGCGGTGCCGGTGGAGCTGCGAAGCCGCGGGGAGGTCCCACGGCGCGCGTCGCCCGGGCACACGCCAGAGCTCCTGCCGCTCGACGCCGGCGAGCAGTACCGCTTCGGCTTCTCGATGAGCGCATGCATCGGCTGTCACTCGTGTGAGGTCGCCTGCGCCGAGCAGAACGGTCTCCCCGAAGGCACCGTGTGGCGGCGCGTCGGCGAGGTGGAAGGAGGGACCTTCCCCGACACGCGTCGGCTGCAGCTGTCGATGTCGTGCAACCACTGCCTCGACGCGGCGTGCCTCACGGGCTGCCCCACGAACGCCTACGAGAAGCTCGACAACGGGGTCGTCGCCCACCACGCGGACGAGTGCATCGGCTGCCAGTACTGCACCTGGAACTGCCCCTACTCGGTGCCGGTCTTCCAACCGGACCGGCGCATCGTGACGAAGTGCGACATGTGCCTGCCGCGGCTGGGTGAGGGCCTGCTGCCTGCCTGTGCCAGTGCTTGCCCCACACACGCCATCACCGTCGAGCCGGTCAACGTCGAGGCCTGGCGCGCGGATCACCGGACCGCCGACGCTCCCCACCTGCCGTCTTCGGACCTCACCATCTCGACGACTCGCATCGAGCTGCCTGCGGAGGTGCCGGCCGAGACCGTCGCCGCCAGCGACTGGAACCTCCAGCCGGAGCATCCCCACTGGCCGCTCGTCTGGCTCACGATCCTCACGCAGGTGGCAGCGGGAGTGAGCGTGACCGTCAGCGATGCGGGCGACCGTGCGACCGCGGCCATCCTCGCGATCGCAGCTCTTGTCGGGTCACTCGCCCACCTGGGCCGGCCCGGCATGGCTTGGAAGGCGCTGCGCAACCTCCGGCGCTCGTGGCTCAGCCGCGAGGTCGCGCTGTTCGGCGTGTACGCGCCGACGGCGATGGTCGCCGTGGCGCTGCCGACGCTGGCCCCAGCGGCTGCCCTGCTCGGGGTGGCCGGGGTCTACGCCAGCGCACGGCTCTACATCGTCCCGGGTCGGCCCGGTTGGGACACGCCGCTGACCGTCCTGGCCTTCGGAGCGACCGGCTTGGCGGTGGGGCCGATGCTGACCGGGCACCGGGAGATCGCCGTCATCGGGCTGTTGCTCGCGGTCGCCTATCCGCTTGCCAACGTCGCACGGTTGTCCGGAGAGCGCGACATCGCGCGGGGAGGCACCGCCGAGCTCTACCTCCACCGACTCCAGCGCTGGTCGGTCCTGCGGCTCCTCCTCGCGCTGGCTGCAGTCGCCGCGCTCACGGGTGGACTGCTCCTGGTGGCGCTCGTGCTGGCGCTGTCCGGGGAGGTGGTGGGTCGCTGGCTCTTCTACGTGACCGTCGTACCCGCCAACATGCCGGGATCGTTCTGGCGCAAGGCGGCGGGGAGCCACCGATGAGCCTCGTCGAGCGAGGCAGGAGGGTGCTGGGCCTCGACCACGGCGCCGATCGCTACCAGTACGTCGATGACCCTGTCCGTGGTCCGGTGCACGCCTCGCGGGCGGCCGACCGCTGGGTGCGTACGACATGCGGCTACTGCTCCGTCGGCTGCGGGATGCTGCTCGGCGTTCGCGATGGCCGTGTCGTCACGGTGGCCGGCGACCCAGACCACCCGGTGAACCGCGGGCGCCTCTGCCCTAAGGGGCTGTCCGAGCACCACACCATCACCGCACCCGGCCGCCTCACGACGCCCGCCCTCGACGGCCAGGCGGTCACCTGGGACGCCGCGCTCGGCCGCGTGGTGGGCGACTTCAAGCGCCTGCTCGCGGAGCACGGCCCCGAGTCGGTGGCGATCCTCTCCACGGGACAGCTCGTCACCGAGGAGTTCTACGCGCTGGGCAAGCTGGCGCGGCTGGGGATGGGTGTGGCGCACTACGACGGCAACACCACGCTGTGCATGGCGAGCGCCGTCTCCGGCTACAAGCTCAGCTTCGGCACGGACGGGCCACCCGGTTGCTACGACGACTTCGCACTGGCCGACGTCGTAGTCCTCTGGGGCGCCAACATCGCCGACAACCACCCGCTGCTCGTGCCGCGCCTGCTCGACAACCCGGCGGCGGATGTGATCGTCGTCGATCCGAGGGTCACGAAGACAGCGCAGCTGGCGACCGTCCACGTCCCGTTGGCACCGCGCACCGATGTCACGCTCCTCAACGCCGTCATGAGGGTCCTGCTCGACGAGGATCTGATCGACCTCGTTGCCGCCCGCTCGCTCGTGACCGACCTCGACGATCTCCTGGCCCACCTGGCCGCGGTCGATCTCGCCGCGGCGGCAGAGGAGTGTGGCGTCGAGCTGGCAGAGATCCGCCGCGTGGCGCTCGCGATCGGCCAGGCCGAGCGATGCCTCGTTGCCTGGTCGATGGGTGTCAACCACTCCGCCCAGGGCACGGAGACGGTCACGTTGCTCAACACGCTGTGCGTCCTCACCGGCAACATCGGCCGGCCGGGCGCGGCCCCGTTCTCGATCACAGGTCAGTGCAACGCCATGGGCACGCGCGAGACGGGCTTCACCGCATCGATGCCCGGCTACCGCTCCTTCGACGACCCGGTGCACCGCAGCGAGCTCGCCACGCTCTGGAACGTGGACGAGGAGCGCCTGCCGAAAGAGCGCGGCCGCGCCTACCCCGACATCGTCAACGCGGTGATGAACGGCCGCGTCAAGGCGCTGTGGATCATCGGGACCAACCCGCTGGTGTCCTTCCCCAACCGCGAGGTCTTGGAGGTCGCGCTGGCTCGCCTGGAGCTCCTGGTCGTGCAGGACGGCTTCGAGACGCCGACGACGGCGATCGCGGACGTCGTGCTGCCGGCCGCCATCTGGGGCGAGAAGGACGGCACGTACACGAACAGCGAGCGGCGCGTCTCACGAGTGCGCGCCGCCGTGCCACCCCCGGGCGATGCCAGGAGCGACTTCGACATCTTCCTAGCGCTGGCGCGGCTCTGGGGATGCCGTGACGATGTGTTCCCCGGCTGGTCGGAGCCACGCGATGCCTTCGAGGAGTGGCGAGAGGTTTCGGCCGGTCGGCCGTGCGACTACTCCGGGATCACATACGAGCGCATCGACGCCGCCGGTGGAGTGCAATGGCCCTGCGCGGCGGACGACGCCTCCGTGCCTCTCGGCGGCACACAGCGGCTCTACACCGACCTGACGTTCAACCGCCCGGACGGCCGCGCAGCGGTGCGCGCTGTGACGCGACAGCCGCTTCGCACACCACCGGGTGGGGACTACCCGCTGCTCCTCAACACGGGGCGCACGGTCGAGCACTGGCACACGAGGACCAAGACCGGACGGGTGCCGATCCTCGAAGGACTTGCGCCGGCGGCATGGGTGGAGGTGCACCCTGCCGACGCCGCTGCCATCGGCATCCGTTCGGGCGAGCTCGTGCGGGTGACGTCGTCGCGTGGGTCGGTCGACCGTCTACGGGCGCGCGTGACAGCCATCGTCCGCCAGGGCGAGGTGTTCATCCCGTTCCACTGGGACGAGCGCTGCGCCAACCGGCTGACCACCGACGAGTGCGACCCGATCAGCCGCGAGCCCAACTACAAGCAGTGCGCCGTGAAGGTCGAACCGGCCCGCTGAAGCTGCGGTCGGGGAGCTGGCCGGCTCAGAGCTCCCCTCGCTCCAGCAGCTCCACTGGGTCCTGCATGCGCACCATCCCGAGGTAGCCGCTGCCGCGCGGGATCCCGTCGTGGACGGCATAGCCGAGCACCTCTTGCGCTTGCCGGGGCAGCCCTCGGGCTACGTTCGGCGGGACGGACAGGTAGTTGTTCTCCTCCGTGCGCAGCCAGCCAAGGCAGTAGCTCAGGTGAGCGCCCCGTCTCGGCTCGTCGGTGCTGTTGGCCCCGCCGCCGTGGATGGTGCCGCCCGTGTAGATGACTGCTGAGCCGGCGGGCATCTCGGCATGAGCGATCTGGTCCGCCAACGGGGCTGGCTGGGCGAGCTGTTCAGCCGGGGACAGCTGTCGATCGGCCCAGCGGTGGCTGCCTGGCACGACGCGGGTCGCACCGTTCTCACGAGTGAAGTCGACGAAGGCGATGACGGATGCGAGCTGGAGCTCCGGTGACGGCTTCGGCACGTCGCCCCACACGAGCTCGTCGCGGTGGAGCCACTGGTCGTCGGCCCCGGGCCCGCGCTGGAGCAGGTGGCCGAGGTTGAGCTGGTAGCGGGCGCAGGATGGGCTCAGGAAGCGATCGCACAGCGCGAGCAGGAGCGGGTGGCACATCACCTCGACTGCGAACGTGCGCGAGATGCCGGGTACGCCGGCGACCTGCTTGGTGAAGGGGCCGTGGAACGCCTCCATGATCGGGTTGAACATGGCCTCGCTCGGATCCGCCGCTGCCACCGCCGCTTCGACCTCGGCGTTGACGTGCTCGACCACCTCAGCCGAGAGCAGAGCTCCGACGATGACCGCACCGTCCTCCTCGATGGCGTCGCCGATCGCGACCACGTCATCGCCCGAGTGGAAGCGTTGGATGTCGGCCATCGAGGTGCCCCGATCTCGGTCATTGCCTGCGAGGTGCCCGAGCCTACGGGCGAGTGCCAGCCTTGGCCGCGGCGGGGCGAGCGTATGCTCCCGCGGCCGTCGTCAAGGAGGGTGCTGGGAATGGGATTCGACTCGAACGGCCTGCGCGTGCTCATCACCGGTGGCTCATCGGGGATGGGTGCGGCCATGGCCGAGCGCTTCGCCGCGGGTGGGGCGATCGTCGGCATCTGTGCGCGGCGTGCGGATCAGCTGAGTGCCGTGCTCGAGCGCTGCCGTGCCCACTCGCCTGACTCGCGCAGCTGGGTGTGCGACCTGGCCGACCCGGCGGCGGTCGATGCGCTCGCGCGTCGCTGCCTCGAGGAGATGGGCGAGGTCGACATCCTCGTGAACAACGCGGGGGTGCCGAAGCGCAAGCACGTCACGCAGCTCGACGCGGCGACCGTGGACGAGGTCACGCGCATCAACTACCTGGCGCCCGTGCAGCTGACCTTGGCGTTGCTGCCGCACATGGTCGAGCGCGGCTCGGGTCGGATGGTGAACGTGTCGTCGGTCGCGGCCACGCTGTCATCGCCGGGCGAAGCCGCCTATGACGCCTCGAAGGCAGCGCTCGCCGTGTTCTCAGAGGCGATGGCAGTCGACCTGTGGGAGACGGGCGTGAAGGTCCTGACGGTGTACCCGGGCGTGGTGGACACCCCGCTGTTCGACATCCCCGACAACGACCCGCTCCCGGGCGACATCGAGCGCATACCAGTCGACGAGCTGGTCGACGGTGTGATGGATGCGCTCGACAGCGGTGCCTCCGAGGTCTACGTGCCGGCCTGGTTCAAGGACATCGCGGCAGGCAAGGCCGCCAACATCGACGGCTTCCTTGCGGGCACGGCTGAGTGGGTCCGCGCCCACCGGGAAGCCTGAGCTCGCATCGTTCTGCGCTGAGCGGCAGCGACGCCGCTCCGGCAAGGCGCCACACACTGGCCACCAACGGATCACCGACCCGAAACGGCCGCGAAACATCGCGCGGCTTCGATGGGCGGGGTGTTGGACGGCTTCACCGTGGGCATCACCGCGGACCGGCGCGCGGACGAGCAGGCCGCTCTGTTCGAGCGCCGCGGCGCGACCGTGGCGCTGGCCCCCGCGATCCGCACCCTGCCTCTCGGCGATGACGAAGGGCTCCGCGCCGCGACCGAGGCCGTGATCGCCTCGGCGCCTCAAGCTCTGATCGCGAACACTGGTCTTGGCATCCGTTCCTGGTTCGGAGCCGCCGAGAGCTGGGATCTCGGTGATGAGCTGCTCGCCTCGTTGGCCCGCACGCGGATCTACGCGCGCGGCCCCAAGGCCGCAGGCGCCATTCACTCCCTTGGCCTCGACGTCCAAGTGCGGGCGCTGAGCGAGCGCCTGCGTGAGTGCGTCGACCTCGTCCTGGGCGGCCTGACCGCAGGGGACACGGTTGTCGTGCAGCGCGACGGCGGCCCCTCTTCACCCGAGGTCGACGCGCTGCGCAGCGCCGGAGCGCGGGTGATCGAGGTTCCCATCTACCGCTGGGTTCCGAACGACGACATCCGCCCCACCATGCGGCTGGCAGAGGGAGTCATCTCAGGGCGAGTGCACGCCGTGACCTTCACGTCCGCCCCGGCATTGGCCAGCTGGCTGGAGCTGGCGGATCGCGGCGGTGCCACGCAGCGCCTCCGGGCCGCGATGTCGTCCGGGAGGGTTGTGGTGGGCTGCGTCGGTCCTGCCTGCGCCGAGGTGCTCGAGAGGGAGGGCCTGGCCAGTGGCGACGTCGTCATACCGCCCGCATCACGGCTCGGCTCCCTCGTCAGGGCGGTGTCAGACCGGCTCGTCGCGCGATCGATCCGGGTGGGCGATCTGGTGATCACTGGAACAGTGGTGTGCAGCGGATCGCGGCGCGTCGAGCTGTCGGACATCGAGGCGCGGATCCTGGCGGTGCTCGCCGAGCGGGCGGGGACCGTGGTGTCGAAGGTGGACCTGCTCCAGGAGGTGTGGGGCGAACCGGACGGCGATCCGCACCTCGTCGAGGTCGCGGTCGGGCGCCTGCGCCGCCGGCTCGGTCCTGACGGGGCCATGGTGGCCGCCGTCGCCCGCCGCGGCTACGTCCTTCGCTGATCTCGAGTCAGTCTGCGCCTCGGCCCGTAGGGTGGGGGAGATGCTGCCGCCGATCGTGATCGACGACGTGCGTCCCCGCACCCCAGCGGGGTTCCCCGCCAAGACCGTGGTCGGTGAGGCGGTCGACGTCTCAGCGGTGGTGATCGCCGATGGTCATGACGTGCTCGGAGCTTGCGCACGATGGCGATCAACGGCGTCGGACGACTGGTTCACCGCGCCGCTGCGCCTGACGAGCAACGACCAGTGGGTCGGCTCGATCACGCTCGAGCAGATCGGCCCGCACGAGCTCGTGATCGACGCTTGGACCGATCGCTATGCAACGTGGGCCCGCGAGATCGAGGTGAAGGTCGACGCTGGTCAGGACGTCGAGCTGGAGCTGACCGAGGGTGCCCTCCTCCTCGAGGAGCTGGCTCAGCGGCTGAACGACAACGAGGCTGAGGTGCTCCGCTCGGCGGCCGGTGCCGTCCGCCGCACCAGCTGCTCGCTCGACGTGCGCCTCAACGCCGCGCTCGACGACGCCGTCGCCGCCATCGTCACGTCTCTGCCTGACGCCAGGTTCTCGTCATCGACGCCTCATCCGCTCTGGGTCGATCGGCGCCTTGCCGCGCAGGCGGCGTGGTATGAGCTCTTCCCGAGATCCTTCGGGGGTCTGAAGGGAGCGGCCGACCACCTCGACTACGTCGCAGATCTGGGGTTTGACGTCGTCTACCTCCCGCCCATCCATCCGATCGGCCGCACGCACCGAAAGGGCCGCGACAACACGTTGAGCGCTGGACCGGACGATCCAGGCAGCCCGTGGGCCATCGGGAGCGCAGATGGCGGGCACGATGCGGTCGAGCCGGCGCTCGGGACGATCGATGACCTCGACGCCTTCGTCGCGCGCGCCGAGGAGCTCGGGCTCGAGGTGGCGCTCGACTACGCGCTGCAGTGCTCGCCGGACCATCCCTGGGTGCGCGATCACCCGGAGTGGTTCCAGCGCCGACCGGACGGTTCCATCCGCTATGCCGAGAACCCGCCCAAGAAGTACCAGGACATCCACCCGATCGAGTTCTGGCCGGATCGCGAAGAGGACCGCGTGGCGCTGTGGGACGCCTGCCGTGACGTGCTGCGGCACTGGATGGCGCACGGAATCCGAACGTTTCGCGTCGACAACCCCCACACCAAGCCACTGGCGTTCTGGGAGTGGGTGATCGCTGACATCCACGACACAGACCCCGACGTGATCTTCCTCGCCGAGGCGTTCACGAACCCGGCGATGATGGCCAAGCTCGCCGAGATCGGGTTCACGCAGAGCTACACGTACTTCACCTGGCGACATGAGGCCTGGGAGCTGCGTGAGTACGTCAGCGAGCTGGCCCGGTCGCCGTTGGCCGACTTCATGCGGCCGTCGTTCTGGCCCAACACCCCGGACATCCTGGCGGGTGTGCTCCGCAACGGGCCCCGAGAGGCGTTCGCGCTCCGGTTCGTCCTCGCCGCCACCCTCGTGCCGACCTACGGGGTGTACTCGGGATACGAGCTGTGCGAGAACGAGCCGGCCAGCGAGACGAACACGGAGTATCGCCACTCCGAGAAGTACGAGCTGAAGCAGCGCGACTACAGCGATCCGTCATCGCTCGCGCCGCTCTTGCGCACCGTGAACGAGGTGCGGCGCCGCCACCCGGGCATCTGGTCGCTGCGCGACGTCCGCTTCCACCACAGCGACAACGATCAGATCCTCGTCTACAGCCGAGGCCATGCCTCGCGAGACCTGCTCCTCTGCGCCGTCAACCTCGACCCGCACAGCCCCCAGGACACGACCGTGCACCTCGATCTCGGCGGGCTCGGCCTGCCCCACGACGTGCGCTACCACCTGCGCGACGAGCTCACGGGTGACACCTACGACTGGACCGGTGACCGCGGCTACATCCGGCTCGACCCCTCCGTCGGCCAGGTGGCCCACCTCTTCCACCTCACCTGAGACGTCTGTGAACTCTCGCGCTCGGTATGCGGCCGCGAGGGTTCACAGATCTAGTGTCCGGGCCGTGAAACACGACTTCGGCCAGATCGCCTACGACGTGGCGGACCACGTCGCCACGATCACCCTCGACCGGCCCGACCGGCTCAACGCCTTCACCGTGACGATGCAGCACGAGCTGTGCGCGGCGCTCGACCAGATCGACGCAGATCCGGACGTGCGTGCCGTCGTCGTCACGGGACGGGGCCGGGGCTTCTGCGCTGGCGCCGACCTCGGCAGCGGCGAGGCCGCCTTCGACAACGACAGCGCGTCCGCCGCGGCCGCGGGTGTGGTGCACGAGGCAGACGGCCGCCACCGCGACGAGGGCGGCTTGGTGGCGTTGCGGTTCTTCGAGTGCACCAAGCCCGTGATCGGTGCCATCAACGGGCCGGCCGTGGGTGTGGGGATCACCATGACCCTCCCGTTCGACGTGCGGCTCGCATCCACCACCGCCAAGATCGGGTTCGTCTTCGCGCGGCGGGGCCTGGTGCCGGAGGCCTGCTCGTCGTGGTTCCTGCCACGGGTCGTGGGGATCAGCCAGGCGATGGAGTGGTGCGCCACAGGGCGCGTGTTCGGGGCGGACGAGGCGCTGGCCGGTGGCCTCGTGCGCTCGGTCCACGAGCCGGACGAGCTGCTGCCGGCGGCCTACGACCTGGCCGGCGAGATCGCCTCGGCGACGTCGGCGGTGTCGGTCACGCTCACGCGGGCGCTGCTGTGGCGCATGCTCGGCGAACCCCACCCCATGTCCGCGCACCGGGTCGACTCGGCTCTGATCGACGCGCTGGGCGGCGGCGCTGACGTGCGAGAAGGCGTCATGAGCTTCCTCGAGAAGCGCCCACCGCAGTTCCCCAACCGCGTGCCTGCTGACTTGCCGGCCGCCTACCCGTGGTGGGCAGACCCCGAGTTCTGACCTCGCCTCATGTGCAACCCTGGGTAGGTGCCGCATCGCATCGACCCCACTGACACCCGCTGGTTTCAGCGCGCGGTGTTCTACGAGGTCCTCGTGCGCGGGTTCTTCGACTCCACCAACGACGGCACGGGCGACCTGCGAGGGCTCACGCAGCGGCTCGACTACCTCGAGTGGCTCGGCGTCGATTGCATCTGGCTGCTGCCGTTCTACTCCTCGCCGCTGAGGGACGGCGGCTACGACATCAGCGACTTCTTCACGGTGCTGCCCGAGTACGGCGACATAGCCGACGCCGTGGTGCTCATCGAGGAGGCACACCGCAGGGGAATGCGCGTCATCGCGGACATGGTGATGAACCACACCTCCGACCAGCACCCGTGGTTCCAGGAGAGCCGCCAAGACGCCACCAACCCGAAGGCGGACTGGTACGTGTGGGGTGACGACGACCAGCGCTGGAGCGAGGCGCGCGTGATCTTCGTCGACACCGAGCCGTCCAACTGGAGCTACGACCCGGTCCGCGGCCAGTACTTCTGGCACCGCTTCTTCCACCACCAGCCAGACCTCAACTACGACAACCCTGAGGTGGCCAACGCCATGCTCGACGTCGTGAGGTTCTGGCTCGATCTCGGCCTCGACGGCTTCCGCCTCGACGCCGTGCCCTACCTCTTCGAGCGTGACGGCACCAACGGCGAGAACCTGCCCGAGACCCATGAGTACCTGCGTCGCCTCCGCAAGATGGTCGACGACGAATACCCGGGTTGCGTGCTGCTGGCCGAGGCGAACCAGTGGCCGGAAGACGTCGTCGACTACTTCGGTCCCGACGGCGACGAGTGCCACATGTGCTTCCACTTCCCGCTCATGCCGCGCATGTTCATGGCCGTGCGGCGCGAGCAGCGCCACCCCATCACGGAGATCCTGGCGCAGACGCCGGCGATCCCTGACGGCTGCCAGTGGGGGATATTCCTGCGCAACCACGACGAGCTCACCCTCGAGATGGTCACCGACGAAGAGCGCGACTACATGTACGCCGAGTACGCCACCGACCCGCGCATGCGGCGCAACATCGGCATCTCACGGCGGCTGTTCCCGCTGCTCGACAACAACGAAGACCTCGCTCGCCTGTTCCACGCGCTGCTCTTCTCGATGCCGGGCAGCCCCGTCCTCTACTACGGCGACGAGATCGGGATGGGCGACAACATCTTCCTGGGCGATCGCGATGGTGTCCGCACGCCGATGCAGTGGACGCCTGACCGCAACGGCGGGTTCTCCACCGCCGACTTCGCGCAGCTCTACCTGCCGCCGCTGATGGACCCGGTCTACGGCTTCCAGGCCGTCAACGTCGAGCAGCAGCAGCGCGACCCGTCGTCGTTCCTGCACTGGTTGCGCCGTCTCCTCCAGGTTCGCAAGGACCATCCCGTGTTCGGCACCGGCACCTTCGAGGTGCTCCACGCCGACAATCCGGCCGTCCTCGCCTACCTCCGCCGTGACGACGACGACACCGTCCTCTGCGTGCACAACCTGAGCCGCTTCCCTCAGCCGTGCGAGCTCATGCTCGAGGAGCTGGCGGGCAAGGTGCCCGTGGAGCTCTCCGGCCGGGTGCCGTTCCCACCGATCGGCGAGCTGCCCTACTTCGTCACGCTGGCTCCGCACGGCTTCTATTGGTTCACCCTGCAGGACCCTGGGGAAGACACAGGTGTCCAGCCGTGATCTCCCTCCAAGCCCTCGATGCAATGCTCCTCGAGCACCTGCCCGATCACCTCGCGCGCCAGCGCTGGTCAGGCGTGCAGGGCCGCTCGATCACCGGCGTCGAGCTGCTGTGGCAGGAGGTCGTGCTGGCGGACGACCCCATGCTCATCTGGACCGTTGCGCGGGTCCGTCTCGACGACGGCCAGCAGCAGGACTACCAGCTGTTCCTCGGCGTGCGGTCTGCGTACGAGATGCCGAGCTTCCTCGAGGGCAAGGACCGTGAGCTCGTCGGGCTCGCCACCACGCCCGACCACGTCGTGGTCTACGACGCGCTGGTCGACCCCGACCTGGCGATCGAGGTGCTGCACCTGGTCGACCCCGATGCGGAGGTGAGCGTGCGTCGCCCCATCGTGCTGGAGCACTCGAACAGCTCGGTGGTCTACGACGAGGCCCACATCCTCAAGGTGCTGCGCAAGGTCGAGTCCGGTCCCAACCCCGATGTCGAGATCACGCGGGTGCTGGCGGCACGCGGGTGCGAGCACGTCCTCGCGCCGCTCGCCGAGCTGCGGCGCGACGGGATCGATCTGGCAGTCCTGCGCGAGTTCCTGGTCGGATCGACTGAGGGCTGGGAGCTGGCGCGGGCGTCTGTCCGCGACGTGCTGGCGGGTGGCACCTCCCCGGAGGACTCGGGCGCTGACTTCGCGCCCGATGCGGCCCGGCTGGGGTCCGTGCTCGCCAGCCTCCACCTGGCGATGGCCGACGCATGGGGTCGAACGAAGGCAGACGCGGGCCGCTGGGCGTCGGAGATGGAGGCCGACCTCGAATCGATGGTCGGCAGCGCGCGCGACGCGCTCCCGGCTGAGCTCGACGTCGACGCGATTGCTGACCGGTTCCGCGCGCTCGCCAAGCTCACAGATGCGGGCATGGAGATCCGCATCCACGGCGATCTGCACCTCGGCCAGCTCGTGAAGTCGGATGCCGGATGGAAGGTGCTCGACTTCGAGGGCGAGCCGGCCCGGCGCAGGGACGAGCGCTTCACCACGTCGTCGCCCCTTCGTGACGTCGCAGGCATGCTCCGCTCGCTGCACTACGCAGCCCTGACGGGCCTGCACGAGTGGGCGGCGGGCGACTCGCCTGAGCTGCTACCGCTCGTGGAGCAGTGGGAGCAGCGCAACCGGGACGCCCTTCGCTCGAGCTACTTCAACACCGCCGGGATCACCGACCTGCTGCCCTCCACCCCTGAGGCGCTCGCGCTGGTGCTCGACGCTTTCGAGCTGGACAAGGCGGTCTACGAGGTCGGGTACGAGCGCGGGCACCGTCCCGACCAGGTGTCGATCCCGGTCGCCGGCATCATGCGGCTGCTCGCCGCGGCGGAGCCGCAATGACGTCGGCGAGGCGGCGGGTCACGCGCCAGGGCGCCGTCCGAGGCGAGCAAGCGGGCCGGTGGTTGGAGAGCCGGTTGCCGTGACGGACATCACCACCACCGACCTCTCGATGTTCGGTGACGGTCGGCACGAGCGGCTCTGGGACGTTCTAGGTGCCCACCCCGGCCCAACCGGGGTTCGCTTCGCCGTGTGGGCCCCGGCGGCGCGCCAGGTGTCCGTGGTGGGCGACTGGAACGGGTGGGCTCCCGGTGTCGACGTGCTCGAGCGCGTCGCAGGGTCCGGCGTGTGGAGCGCGGTCGTGCCCGACGCTCGCCCCGGCGCGCTCTACAAGTACGAGGTCGTGGGTGCCAACGGCTTCGGCGCCCTGCGCGCGGATCCGATGGCCCAGTCGGCCGAAGCGGGGGGCGGCAACGCCAGCCGGGTGTTCGCGTCGCGGCATGCCTGGGCCGATCACGACTGGATGAGCCAGCGAGGCGCGCTCGATCCGGTGAGCGGGCGCATCAGCATCTACGAGGTGCACCTCGGCTCGTGGCGCCGCGCGCCCGATGGCCGTCACTCCACGTACCGCGAGATCGCACCGGCCCTCGCCGACTACGTCGCGCAGATGGGGTTCACCCACGTGGAGCTGATGCCGGTCGCTGAGCACCCCTTCGAGCCGTCGTGGGGCTACCAGGTCACCGGCTACTACGCGCCCACGTCGCGGTTCGGCGATCCCGACGACTTCCGTTGGTTCGTCGACCACCTGCACCAGCGCGGGATCGGCGTGATCGTTGACTGGGTGCCGGCGCACTTCCCCAAGGACGGTTGGGCGCTCGCCCGCTTCGACGGCACCGCCCTCTACGAGCACGGCGACCCGATGCGAGCAGAGCACCCGGACTGGGGCACGCTCGAGTTCGACTTCACCAAGCCGGAGGTCTGCAACTTCCTGATCGCCAACGCTCTGTACTGGTTCGGTGAGCTGCACGTAGACGGCATCCGCGTCGACGCTGTCGCATCGATGCTCTACCTCGACTACTCCCGCGGGCCCGGCGAATGGACCCCGAACCTGCAGGGTGGAAACGAAGACGTCGATGCCATCGCCTTCCTCCAGCAGCTGAACACGGTGGTGCACCGGGTGCATCCGGGCGTGCTCACGATCGCCGAGGAGTCGACTGCGTGGGGTGGCGTCAGCAGGCCTGTGCACCTCGGGGGCCTCGGCTTCACCCACAAGTGGAACATGGGGTGGATGCACGACACGCTCAGCTACTGGTCGACCCCCACGGCAGATCGGCGCTGGCACCACGACCAGCTGACCTTCGGGCTCACCTACGCCTTCGCCGAGCACTTCGTGCTGCCGTTGTCCCACGACGAGGTCGTGCACCTGAAGCGACCGCTCATCGGGAAGATGGGCGCCGGCGACCGTCCCGGGCGATTCGACGACCTCCGGGCGCTGTTCGCCTGGATGTGGGCCCACCCGGGCAAGAAGCACGTGTTCATGGGCGGCGAGCTGGCCGAGACGCGCGAGTGGTCTCACGACCGGGAACTCGACTGGGGCCTGCTGGACGATCCTCACCACGCCGGCGTGAGCGCGCTCGTGGCCGACCTCAACGCCGTGCAGGTGGCCCACCCGGCGCTCTACCGCGGCGACGGCGCCCACGAGTGCTTCCACTGGTTGTCGGTCGACGAGGCCGAGCACAGCACGCTCGCCTTCGAGCGGGCCGAACCAGGCGGCGCCGACGTCGTCGTCTGCGTGGCGAACCTGTCCGACCTGCCACGCCACGGCTACCGGGTGGGCCTTCGCCAAGCTGGTCGCTGGTCGGTGATCCTGCGCACCGATCACGTCAGGTACGGCGGCCTCGCAACCGACCTCCCGGAGCTCGTCGTCGAGCACACCCCCTGGCAGCACCGCAGCCATTCGGCGCTCGTCTTTCTCCCGCCGCGTTCGGTCCTCTACCTGGCGCTCGGCGCGTGACGTCAACCGAACCACCTGGCGTGACGCTCGTCGTCCACGGGCACTTCTACCAACCTCCGCGCGAAGACCCCTGGACAGGCGAGGTGCCTCTCCAGCCAAGCGCGGCTCCCTTCCACGACTGGAACGAGCGCATCACCGCGGAGTGCTACGGGCCGAACACCACGGTCGGCCTCATGGGTTCCGACGGGAGACCGTTCGCGGTGAACCTGTTCGAGCACCTGTCCTTCAACGTCGGGCCCACTCTGCTGTCGTGGCTCGAGACCAAACACCGCGATGTCTACGAGCGCATCATCGAGGCCGACCGCACGAGCGGAAGGGCGATCGCCCAGGCCTACGGCCACGCCATCCTGCCGCTGTGCAACGAGCGAGACCTGCGAACTCAGGTGCGCTGGGGCATCGCCGACTTCCGCCATCGGTTCGGGCGCGAGCCGGCAGGCATGTGGTTGCCAGAGACGGCCGTCAACGACGCCGTGCTGGCGGTGCTGGCCGAGGAGGGCGTGCGGTTCACGATCCTCGCCCCCGGGCAGATCGAGGCGACGCGATCGCTGGGCCGCCCAGGCGAACCGTGGGCGTCTCATGGCATCGCGGCTCACGAGGGCCTTGGCCCCATCGATGGGACCGACGACGCGTCCTCGACACCGCTCGACGCGACGAGAGCGCTCCGCTGGCACCATCCGAACCGGCCCGGGATGCACGTCGACCTCGTGGTCTATGACGGCGCCTTGGCCCACGCGTTGGCGTTCTCGCGACCGTCCAGCGAGGACATGATCAGCTCGGCTCTCGCTGTCGCAGGCGCGACCGGTGGTCTTGTCGCTGCGGCCACTGACGGCGAGACGTTCGGCCATCACCACAAGGGCGCTGAGCACGACGTGGCGCACGCGCTCACGATCGGCGCGCCCGCCGCGGGGATCGCAACGCCGCGGCTGGTCGACGTGCTCGACGCGGCGCCTCCGACGCACGAGGCGCGAGTGCGCGAGAGCGCCTGGTCGTGCGCCCACGGAGTCGGACGGTGGCAGCGCGACTGTGGCTGCCACACGGGCGGCGGCGACGGGTGGACGCAGGAGTGGCGCGCACCGCTGCGCCAGGCGCTCGACCTGCTGCGCGACTGGGGGGTCTCGCTCTTCGAAGAGCGAGGCGGCGACCTGCTGCTCGACCCTTGGGCGGCGCGCGACGCCTACCTGGACACGCTGCTCGGTGCTGTGTCGTGGGCTGACTTCGCAGCGGAGCACGTCAAGGGCGACGAGCACATGGCCGGGCTGCTTCTCGATGCGCAGCGCAACGCCATGCTGATGTACACGTCGTGCGGCTGGTTCTTCAACGACCTGGCCGGCATCGAGACCATCCAGGTGCTGCGCTACGCCGCACGCGCCATCGACCTCTACGAGCAGATGGGCGGATCGCCTCCCGTCGAGGAGTTCCTCGACGTCCTCGCCACCGCCACGAGCAACGGTCCGGAACAGGGCGATGGTCGCGCCCTGTGGTTTGCCGAGGTCCTGCCAGCCGACCGAGGCTGAGCCTTGTCGGCCACCGGCGGCGGTCCCCAGACGCGCCAAGGGGGCGAGGCGCTAGGCGCTCGCCCCCTCGGGCTGTGCTGACGTATCAGGGTGTTGCTGGTCTGGTCAGGCGACCCGACGCATGGGGGAGTGATGGCCGAGTGTCTCGTCGCCGGTGGCCTTCTCGTGGGTGACGTATGCGAACAGCGCCCGCCACGGGACGGTCATTCCGGCAACCAGGAAGCCCGTGATCCACATCCCGGTGTCCCGCTCACGCACGCCGATGCCGAAGCCGTCGAAGAGCGAGTAGTCGAGAGACCAGATTGCGGCGATCGCCACGATGAAGGTGAACAGCGACCGGAAGCGCTCCAGGCCGCTCACGTTGTCGACGACGAAGTCGACGAGCTTCAGGGTGCCGAGGGCCAACAGGGCCACGATTGCGAAGTGATACATCTTCGACCTCCTTGAGGGGTCATGATCGAGTCTCCGCTCGCCTCTTCTGACCCTCACGAGCGCACAAGGTTGCATGAAGATCTCGCGACCTGTGTGACGATGCATCGCAACACCATGTCGTGGCCCCGCTGCTGTTGGATGCGGGGCCACCGGTAGGGTTCGCCCCCGTGAGCACCGCCGTGCAGACCTGCTACCGCCACCCGGACCGCCGGGCCGGCGTCATCTGCCAGCGTTGCGATCGACCGATTTGCCCGGATTGCATGAATCAGGCCTCTGTCGGCTTCCACTGCCCGGAGTGCACGAAGTCATCGGGGCAGAAGGTCGTGCGGGCCAACCAGCTGCGGACCCGACCGGTCGTCACAAACGTCCTGATCGCGATCAACGTGGCGGTCTTCGTCGCCGGCCTCGGATCGGGGCTCGTCACGCGCGATGCGTTCATCTTCGACGGCGGCCTCGTCGGAGAGGCCCGCCTCGTCGATCAGCTCGGCTTCGGGGAGCTGGTCGGCGTGGCGCACGGCGAGTGGTGGCGCCTCATCAGCTCAGGCTTCCTCCACGCCAACATCATCCACATCGGCTTCAACATGCTGATCCTCTACCAGCTGGGCAACATGCTCGAGCCGGCGCTGGGCCGGGTCAGGTTCGCGATCACCTACTTCGTCGCCATGCTGAGCGGTGGCTTCGGCGTGCTGCTGATCGAGCCCCACGGGTTCACCGTCGGCGCGTCGGGCGCCGTCTTCGGGTTGATGGGTGCCGCGGTCGCTGCGATGCGAGCTCGCGGGATCGACCCCTTCGCCACCGGGCTCGGCGGAATGGTCGTGCTCAACCTGGTCTTCACCTTCGCCATCCCGGGCATCTCGATCGGTGGACACGTCGGAGGCCTGATCGGCGGGTTCCTCGTCGGCCACCTGCTGGTCGACGTCGGCCCGCGCTACCTGCGCGACCCCAACGTCATCATCGGCACGGCCGTCGCCATGGGTGCAGCGCTGCTGGGCGGAGCGATCCTGATCGCCTGAGATCTGCTCGCTCGGTGTCGACAGACCAGCAGTTGTCTGTCACTAGGCGATCGAGGTCTGCGCTCGACCAGCCTCGTCCCACCAAGCACCCAGGTGCGCTGCGGCAGCCAAGTACAGGTGCTCGGCGTCGGGGTCGCTGTGCGCGGCGTCGATGCAGGCGAGCGTGTACTTCACCAGGTGAGCGTCGTGGTGGGCCGCTGCTCGGCCGGCCAGTCGGGCTCTGATGGCGCCTCGCAGCTCCGGCGCCGCGTGCCAGGCCGCTGCTGCCGCCTGCGCCGGGCTTCCGCGCAGTGCCTCCAGCGGGTCGCCACCCAGGTGCTCCGGGTGCCAGGCCGGATCGAGCTCGACCCGACCGTGGATCGAACGGAAGCCCAGCACGTAGGTCGCGGCGATCGCCACGGCATGCCACGGCGTCGCGCAGGCCTCCGCCATGGCGAGCGCTCCCTGGGGCATCGTGAGGCAGTGCGACCATCCGTAGGGCGATTGTGATGGGTCGTCTTGGAGCATCGACATGGCGGCGGTCCTCAGCAGGGCACGTCGAGCGACAGGGACCGGCACGGCAGCGACGAGGTCGTGAAGGGTGTCGTGAGCCAGCCCGCTGCTCTCGGTCAGAGACATCATCGGGTAGATGAAGTCGCTGCCCGGGTCGCCGGGGGAGGCGGGTCGACGCAGCCGCTCTGACAGCTCCTCTTCGAGATCGTCGGATGACTCGGCCGCCGCCGGCTGGACACCTTGGAACCACGACAGGTCCCAGCCCGGGTAGCGCGCCAGCTCGCGCACCAAGCCCCGTGTCATCAGAGCCGCTGCCTCGCTCCGCGGCAGCACGCGCGGCAGCTGGAACAGGAAGATGCTGCCGTGCGCTGCCGCCGACAGCAGCGGGAGCACCGGGTCGGCCAGGGCTGCGGCAAGCTCCGCAGCTTCCAAGTGGCGCGAGAGCCACACGGCGGCCGCGTCGGCTCCGTCCAGATCGCCGCCGGCGATGGCCACCTCGAGCGCCAGCAGCGTGGCCCCCGTGTCGCCGAAGTCGAAGTCGGGGGAGGCCACTTCATCGACGCCCGGCCCGGTCGCCGAGTACGTGTCGGCGAGCCACCGCAGGCGCTCGCGGGCGATGGGTCTGTCTGACGGCTCGACCATCGGCAGCAGCGCGGCGCGAGCGAGGAGCTCGAGGGGAGCATGGAGGACGAAGGAGTCGGCGGCGCGCTCGCGGGGGATCGCGATGGCGGCGGCCGCAGCGTCGACGAGCGCGGAGTCGGTCAGTCGACCGAGATCGCCCATGTCGCCCGGCACAGGCGGTCGGCGGTCAGCGAGGGAGGTCACGAGTTGAGGCATGCCGTGCAACGTATTTGTTGAAGTTGAGTTGAAGTCAAGGTCTTGGACTGAAACGATCGTGCGATGTCCGACGACCTGCTGACGATCGGAGAGGTGGCGTCCCGCGCCGGGATCGCTACGTCGGCCTTGCGCTTCTACGAGGCCAACGGCCTGATCCAGGCGCGCCGCACAGACAGCGGCCACCGCCGCTATCCACGTGAGGTGCTGCGACGTGTCGCCTTCATCCGGGTCGCACAGCGCATCGGGCTCAGCCTCGATGAGATCAAGGCGGCCCTCGCCAAGCTGCCGGAGTCACGCACCCCCACGGCCGCCGACTGGGAGCGGCTGTCCCGCGGGTGGCGATCCCGGCTCGATGACGAGATCGCGGCGCTGGAGCGAGTGCGCGATCAGCTCTCGTCGTGCATCGGATGCGGGTGCCTGTCGCTGCGGGCCTGCGCCCTCTACAACGCGGACGACAAGGCCAGGGCAGGTGGTGCTGGCGCCCGCTATCTCTTGGGGGATCGCCCCTGACGCCTGCTGTGCGGCCGGTCGCGCACCGCGAAGCGCTGCTGCAGGTTCCTCATGCTGCGCCGCCACACCCACGTGAGCACGGGCTTGCTGAGGAGCGCGCCGATGGGACCGCCCAGCCAGATCGGGAACTCGAGCTTCTCGCGCCAGCGAAACCGGGTGCGCCCGCCGCGCATCCGCTTCAGGGTGAAGCGGCCGCTGCCTGTCACCAGACCGACGTGGCGTACGCCCATGGCACGGCCGGGCGACCACTCCGTCACCTCCATCACGTCGGTCAGGCGGAAGGGCCCGACCTTGGTGTCGCACTCGAAGCGCGTGCCGGTCCCGGATGTCTGGGCGCTGAGGAATCGGATCGCCACAGCGTCGGCCATCCACGTCGTGTGCGACTCGATGTCGCGAAGGTCGGCCCACACCTGCTCAGGGGTGGCGTCGAGGACCGTGCTGACGCGAATGCGGGCCATGCCATCGGACCGTACCTGGCAGGATCCGGCCCCATGGTGACTCGACTTGCCACCATCGCCGACGTCCCCGAGCTGGTGAGGCTGCGCCAGGTGATGATGGACGCCATGCCGCGGCCGTCGGACGTGGCATGGCAGCCGGCCGCTGCTGAGATCCTGAGGCGCGAGCTCGAGGCCGGCACCATGGTCGCTGTCGTGGTCGACAGCCCCACCGGAGGGCTGGCGGCGTGCGGCGTGGGGATGGTCGCTCAGCGTCTTCCCGGTCCGGGCTGCGCCGACGGTCGCTACGGCTACATCCAGTCGATGTGCACCGATGAGCGACACCGGCGGCAAGGCCTCGCACGCCAGGTCTTCACCGAGCTGATGCGGTGGTTCGAGACGGTCGGCGTCACCCGCGTCGACTTGCACGCCAGCGCGATGGGCGCGCCGCTCTACCGCAGCTTCGGCTTCGTCGACCCGACCGAGCCCGAGCTCCGGTGGCGCGCCGCGAGCAGGCCCTGAGCCTCGAGTCGATCGAACACCTCGCATCCTCTAGCTCTCGGGCGGGTCGGGTCCTGGCTCGTCAGGGTGGTGGTTGCGCCTTTCGTTGTGGAAGTCGCAGCCGAGGCGGCCGCCTTGTTGGGTGGTGAGGCCGCCTTTGGAGTATTCGATGATGTGGTCGATGTGGGGTCGCTCGGGGACTTCGTCGCAGTAGGGGTGGAAGCAGGTGCGGTCGCGCACTTCGATGGCGCGGCGTAGCGCTCCGCGGAAGAAGCGGCGCCGGGCGCCGACGTCGATGACGCGGGAGGGCCCGTCGAACACGATCCGTTCGATGTCCGCCTCATGGAGCCAGCGGGCTGCGGTGCCGGGTGTGATGACGGTGCGGTTGTGGAGCTCGAGCAAGGGTCCGGCGAACGTCTCGTAGCCGACCAGCACGGTGAACAACGGCCTGGGCCGCTTGCCGTCTGGGGGTGCGGTGCGGGCCCGGGTGGCCATCTCGACGAGGGCGTCAGCGCGCCGTTGGGCGGGGGTGCGCTCCAGCTCGACGATGAGCGGGTCGCGGCCGAGTCGCTCCTTGGCTTCGGTGCGGTCGGCTTCGAACAGCTCTTGTTCGATCTGACTCAGGGTCTCGTGGATGATCGCACCGGAGATCGGGTCGAGGGTCATGCGACCGAACCACATGCCCCCGAAGGACTGCGACAGGTGCACCTCGCGGGCGGCGCGGTCGCTGTCGGCGCCTTGTTCGGCACCGTCGGGGTCGACGATGGCTTCCCACAGGTCGCAGTGGCGTTTGAAGTCCACGAAGCCGCGGGTGCGGGCCGACTCCAACAGCTCCTTGTGGCCTGTGTCGAAGGCCGCCTCGGTGCGCGCCGTGCGCGCACCGAGCAGCGTGACCAGATGGGCCCGGTCGATCTCCCCCGCAGCCCAGGCCGCTTCCACCTCGGGCAGGCTGCGCAGCGCGCGGGCGTGACGGATCCGCTGCCGCGCGACCTGGATCGGCAGGCGCTGCCTGTGGGCCAGCCAGGCTGCCCCGGTCTTGGCGCCCGAGGCCCGCCAGGCGCCTTGCGCGTCCCAGCGCGACAGCACCCGGGACTCGGCAACCTCGAGACGGCCGCGCAGGCGCTGCAGTGCAAGCACCGCCTCCGAGAGGGTGTCGTCGCCCATCCCGTCGAGGTCGACCTGGGCCAGCTCGGCCAGCACTCCCGCGGCGCGACCCAAGACGTCAGCGACGTCGACAGGCATGGATCCTCCTCCGGGGCTGGGGCGCCACAACAACAGGGGCGCGGGTCGCTCAGATGTTGGGGACCATCACCTCGGTCCCGAAGGGGAAGACCCATACCCTATCGAACTGGTGTTCTCCCCGCAACCCGTTTCGCCCGATTTCTTCCCGTCATTGCTGCCTGTAGCGCTCTCAAAGCGATCGCGCAGAGCCGCACCGACCAAGCCCGCGCAGGGTCGTCCCAAGCCCTGACGAGCGCCTGTGCTGAGGGTTCGTCCAGCGCCGCGCACCGGGTCTCGCCTAGCGCCGGCCAGGGCTGTGACCAGGGAGTTCGCGGGGGTCCGCCATCGTTGTCACACCCCCTGCGCACACTCTTGGCATGGTCACCTACGTCGTTCTCTCCGTCCTCGCGGTCCTCATGATCGTCGTGCCCGTCTGCGTCGTCAGCATCCGGGCTGCCCGTGCGAGCAGCGCCGCGGCGGACGAGCGCATGGTCGCCGCGCTCGAGCAGCAGGCGGCCCTGCTCGCCCAGCAGGCGGCGCAGATGGAAGCCCGCCTCGGCATGGAGCGCGAGCACACGGTGACCGCGGCGGCAGACATGGCAGCCAAGATGGCCGGCGAGAAGCTCGGCGACACGATGAACAGCGGCAGCCGCCAGCTCGACCTGCGAACGACGGCCTTCGAGAAGCGGGTCGAGGGCCTGACCGGCCAGCTCGAGCGGCTCGGCGACGTAGTGGCCAAGCTCCAGCAGGAGAGCGCCGAGCAGCACGGCCAGCTCGTCACCGGCATCCAGCAGGTCACGTCGACGAGTCGCATGCTCGCCGAGACCACGGGCCACCTGCGCGAGGCGCTGGCCAGCCCCAAGGCGCGCGGCCAGTGGGGCGAGCGCATGGCCGACGATGTGCTGCGTCAGGCCGGCATGGTCGAGGGCGTCACCTACCGCAAGCAGACCGCGATCGAGGGCGGCTCGATCCCCGATGTCACCTTCATGCTCCCAGGCGGGCGCCATCTCCACATGGACGTGAAGTTCCCCGTCGACAACTACCTGCGCTACCTGGAGGCCACCACCGACAGCGATCGCGATGCGATGGCCAAGGCCTTCCTGCGTGACGTGAAGCAGCGCGTCAAGGAGCTGAGCGGCCGCGGCTACATCGACGCCGACTCCACGCTCGACGAGGTGCTGCTCTTCATCCCCAACGAAAGCGTGTGGGCCTTCATCCACGAGCAAGACCCGCGCCTCATCGACATCGCGCTCGACCAGAAGGTGGTGCTGTGCTCACCGGTCAGCCTGTTCGCAGTGCTGGCCGTGATCCGGCAGGCGGTCGACCAGACCCGGCTCGCCCGCACGTCGGACGAGATCCTGCAGTGCCTCAGCTCCTTCCGGCAGCAGTGGATCAAGTACGCCGATGCGGTCGATGCCGTCGAGCGCCGCTTCGCCGCCACCCAGAAGAGCCTCGACGAGCTGACAGGCCCGCGCCGCCGCATGCTCGAGCGCCAGCTCGACCGCGTGGAAGACCTCCGCAGCAACAGGGGTCTCGCCGAGCTGCCCCTGCCGCTGGGTGACGGCGAGGGCGAGGCGCTGCGCCGATCGTCCGGCGAGGTCATCGCATGGGGTGCCGCAGAAGCGGGCTGACGCAGCCCTCAACGCGTGCGGGCCAGGTTGCGCGCCGCCCGTAGTCTGAGCGGGTGCCCGACCGCTTCTACGTGACGACGCCGATCTACTACGTGAACGACGCGCCTCACGTGGGGCACGCCTACGCCACGGTGAACGCCGACGCACTCGCTCGCTGGCACCGTCTCGTCGGCGACGAGACCTTCTTCCTGACCGGCACCGACGAGCACGGCCTCAAGGTGGCCCAGTCGGCAGAGGAGGCCGGGATCACCCCGCAGGAGCAGGCCGATCGCAACGCGGCGCGGTTCCGCCAGACGTGGGACGACCTGGAGATCTCCTACGACGACTTCATCCGCACCACCGAGCCTCGCCACCACCAGGCCGTGCAGGCGCTGCTGCAGCGCGTGAAGGACAACGGCGACATCGAGCTCGACACCTACGAGGGCCCCTACTGCGTCTCCTGCGAGGCCTACTACCAGGAGAGCGAGCTGGTCGATGGCCAGTTCTGCCCCGTCCACACGGGCAAGCCGGTCACCACGCTGAAGGAGGAGAACTACTTCTTCAGGCTGTCGCGCTACGAGCAGCGCCTGATCGACTGGATCGAGGGCAACCCGGAGGTGATCACGCCCGAGGGCAAGCGCAACGAGGTGCTCGGCTTCATCCGCCAGGGCCTCGACGACGTCTCGATCACCCGCACCTCCCTGACGTGGGGCGTGCCTGTGCCGTGGGCGCCCGGCCACGTCTTCTACGTCTGGTACGACGCCCTCATCAACTACGCCACGGCGATCGGGTTCGGCACTGACGACGAGAAGTTCAACACTTGGTGGCCTCACGTCCACCACGTCATCGGCAAGGAGATCATCCGGTTCCACTGCGTGTACTGGCCGGCCATGCTGCTGGCGGCGGGGCTCGAGCCTCCCCACCGGGTGCACGTGCACGGCTGGCTGCTGCTCGGCGGCGAGAAGCTGTCGAAGACGACGCACGGTCCGGCGCGCCTCACCGACATCGCGCCGGCCCGGCTGGTCGACGACTTCGGCGTCGACGGCGTGCGCTACCACCTGCTGCGCGACACGCCCTTCGGCCCCGACGGCGACTTCAGCTACGAGCGCGTGGTCGACCGCTACAACAGCGACCTGGCCAACAACTTCGGCAACGTCGTGTCCCGCGTCGCCACCGTGGTGGCGAAGAAGTGCGGCGGCATCGGCCCCGCCCCACGACTCGACAGCCCGCTTGCATCGGTCGCCGCCGAGGTGGTGGACGCCACCAGCAAGGCGTGGGACGACGTGGCGCCGTCGATCGCGCTGGAGGCCACGTGGAGGCTGATCCGCGAGACCAACTCGCTGCTCGAGGACAACGAGCCGTGGAAGCTCGAGCCCGGCCCCGAGGTCGACGCCGTCATGGGCGACGCTCTCGAGGCCGTCAGGATCGTCGCCATCCTGGCCAGCCCCGCCATCCCGGCGGCGGCCGCCGAGGCCTGGCGCCGCATCGGACTGGCCGGACGCCCCGACGAGCGTCGCGTGCCTGACGACACGGCCTGGGGCGGGTACCCGGGAGGGCTCACGGTGGAGAAGGCCGGCCCGATCTTCCCGCGCGTCACCTGACCGACCAGAAGCCAGCACCCTCCTAATCCGTGGGGGGCGCGCAGGGGCGCGCCGGTAGCGTCGCTGGGCCATGTCTGACGGGTCCCGCCGCCTCGACGCGGGCCTGCTCTCGACCTACCTGCGGCCGGAGCAGGCCAGGCTGCTGGTGCTGGGCGTCGTGCTCCTCGTAGCGACGCTCGCGCCGGTGGCCGGACCTGTGCTGCTCGGGCTCGCCATCGACGCGGCGTTGCGGGGCGAGCCATCGAGCGACCTGATCGGCATCGCCATGGCCTTCCTGGTGGTGACGGTGGGTGCGGATGCTCTGCAGGTGCTGGTCGCTTGGCAGTCGGTCCACCTGGCGTGGCGCGTGGGCAACCGCCTGCGGCTCGACCTGGCTCGGCACGCCCTGCGGCTCGACCTCGACTGGCACAGCCGCCACAGCGCGGGGCTGCTGATCGAGCGGCTCGACGGCGACATCGAGGCCATCGTCACCTTCTCGTCGACCGCCGTGATCCAGCTGCTGGGGAACCTGCTGCTGCTGGTGGGCGTGGTCGTCGTGTCGTTGGTGATCGACTGGCGCGCCGGTCTGCTGATCATCGTGGCCACCGCCGTCGCCGGCTACGTCATGGTGCGCTTCCGCGCCATCGCCGTTCCGGCGCACGACGCCGAGCGGGAGATCCAGTCGCAGCTCTACGGCGACCTCGAGGAGCGTCTCGGCGGCCTCGAGGACCTGCGCGCCAACGGCGCCGGGCCCTACGCCGTGCACCGCCTCCAGCACCACTCGTCGAGGTGGTGGCACGCATCCCGCCGCGCCGCTCTGCTCGGTGACGGCTCTTACACCCTCGCGGCCGCAGCCTTCAGCCTGGGATCAGTGCTCACCCTGGCGCTCGGGGTGTGGCTGCACCGGTCCGATGCACTGACGATCGGCGCGCTGCTCGCGCTGTTCCGCTTCTCGCAGATGATCCGTCAGCCGATCGAGCGCATCGCCGAGCAGATGCGCGAGTTCCAGAAGGCAGCGGCAGGTGCCAGGCGCGCCTCACGGTTGCTGGCCGAACGGCCCTCGATCCCCGACGGGCGCGGCGACCCGCTGCCCGACGGCCCTCTCGAGGTGCGGCTCGACCACGTGTCGTTCGCCTACAAGGGCGACACCGATGTCCTCGTCGACCTCGACCTGCGCATCGCGCCCGGTGCGCGCCTCGGTGTCGTGGGCCGGACGGGCAGCGGCAAGTCGACGCTCGGGCGCCTGCTGGTGCGCTTGTGGGACGTGACCAGCGGGTCGGTGTGCCTGGGCGGAGTCGACATCCGCCACGGCGCGACATCAGACCTGCGGCGTCGTGTCGCCGTTGTCAGCCAGGACGTCGAGCTGCTGCGCGTCAGCCTGCGCGACAACCTCACGTTCCTCGGAACCGTCCCGGCGACGGACGACGCGCTGCACGCTGCCCTGGAGGACGTCGGTCTCCGGACGTGGGTGCAGGGGCTGCCTCACGGGCTCGACACCATCCTCGATGACGGCGCCGGGCTGTCGGCTGGCCAGTCACAGCTCGTCGCCTTCGCGCGCGTGCTGCTCACCGATCCTGGCCTGGTGGTGCTCGACGAGGCCACCAGCCGCCTCGACCCGATCACAGAGCAGCGCCTGTCGCTGGCGGCAGAGCGAGCGCTGGCCGGCCGAACCGTCGTGATCATCGCCCACCGCCTGGCCACCCTCGACAAGGTGGACGACGTGCTGGTGCTCGAGCGCGGCCAGGTGCTCGAGCACGGCCGGCGCGCGGAGCTGGCGGACGACCCTGGCTCGCACTTCGCACGCCTGCTGGCCGTGTCGGCCAACGCGACGGGAGTGCTGGCATGACCCCACGCATCTCCACCAGCGCAGTGCCGACCGCGCGCTCGCTCGCGCGGCGCGAGCCTGTCGCCTACGCCATCGCATGGCTCTGCTGGGTGGCCTTCTTCACCTTGCCGATCCCGGCGGGCCTCGTGCTGAAGGCGATCCTCGACCGAGTGGCAGAGGGCCCGGCCACCCCGATCGGTGGCCTGCTCGTCGCGCTCGCCGCAGTGGAGCTGGGCCGCTGGATCGTGTTCGGGTTCGCGGTGGTGCAGTGGCATGGATGCTGGGTGTTCTGGAACACGCTGCCGCGGATCAACATGCTGCGATCGCTCGTGTCGGCCCCCGGCCCGACCGTGGGCAGGTTGCCGAGCTCGTCAGGTGAGGCGGTGAGCCGCTTCCGCGACGACGCCATGCACCTCTCCATGGTGCTCGACGTGTGGCTCGACATGTCGGGCGCCGCCGTCTCCGCCATCGCGGCAGTGGCGGTTATGGCAGCCGTCGACGCTCGGGTCACCTTCGTCGTCGTCGTGCCCGTGGTGCTGGCGCTGCTGCTGTGCCGCCAGCTCGGCAACAAGCTGCGCGCCTGGCGGCGGCGTGAGCGCGAGGCGACGGCGGCGGTCACCGGGTACATCGGCGACGTGTTCGGCGCCATCGGGGCCATCAAGGTGGCCGGCGCCGAGCGGGCGGTCGCCCAGCGCTTCGAAGACCTCGGCGAGGCGCGCGCCCAGGCAGCGCGCGTCGACCAGGTTGCAACGCAGGTGCTGCGAGCCTCATCGGGCGCCATCGGCAACCTCGGGACCGGGCTGGTCGTCCTGTTGGTGGTGCCCTCCCTTGCGCGAGGTGAGGCCACGGTCGGCGATGTCGGCCTGTTCGCCAGCGCTGTCGCCGTCCTCGCCACGGTGCCTCGCTGGGCCGCCAGCCTCGGTGCCAACCACCGGCAGGCCGAGGTCTCGGTGGAGAGGATGGCGCGCCTGCTGCCGGACCGGTCTCCTGCCGGGGTTGTCGCCGCCGCCCCCACCACGCTGCGCCACGGGCCGGGCCCGTTCCGAGCCATGGACGTCGGCGACCCATCCACCCGCGTCGACGGCGAGCGGCTCGACCGGCTCGAGGCCCGCGGCCTCAGCATCGTTCACCCCGGCGGCGGCGGCGTGCACGACATCGACATGGTGCTCGACCGGGCAACGCTCACCGTCGTCACCGGCCCGGTCGGCGCGGGCAAGTCGACGTTGCTGCGCGGCTTGCTCGGCCTCGTCGCCACCACCGGAGGATCGATCACGTGGAACGGCCGCCCCATCGAGGATCCCTCACAGGTGCTGGTGCCACCGCGCGCGGCCTACGTGTCCCAGGTGCCGCGCCTCTTCAGTGAGCCGTTGGCCGACGCCATCCTGCTGGGGGCCGACCCATCGGGGTTGGACGAAGCGGTGCGGCTTGCCTGCATGGAGGAGGACGTGGCCTGGATGCCGGAGGGCCTGGCAACGGTGGTCGGCGCCAAGGGCGTGCGGCTCTCGGGAGGGCAGATCCAGCGCACGGC
This sequence comes from Actinomycetota bacterium, assembly GCA_049325515.1. Classification (GTDB taxonomy): domain Bacteria; phylum Actinomycetota; class Acidimicrobiia; order Acidimicrobiales; family VFJN01; genus VFJN01. Next base: position 40,801 of record JBMOLI010000040.1, read on the forward strand.
GGCAGCGCGGGCGTTCGTCCGCCGCCCCGAACTGCTCGTGATCGACGACCTGTCCAGCGCGCTCGACGTCGACACGGAGGCGCAGATGTGGCGCCAGCTGCTCGACTCCGACGTGACCACCACGCTGCTGGTCGTCAGCCACCGCCGGGCCGTGCTCGAGCGGGCCGATCAGGTGATCGTGCTTGGGGACGGGCGTCGGGTGGGCTGATGCGGCGGCCGGCGTGGATGCGATGGCGCCCATCCGGCGTACCGTCTGCGCCGTGAGCGTGCGCTGGATCGACGACCACTGCCACCTCGAGCGAGACATCGAGCGGGCCGACGCCCAGGTCGCCGCGGCGGCGGAGGCCGGTGTCACCCGCCTCATCTCGGTCGGTTGCGACGTCTCCCAGTCTGCTGACTACATCGCTGCCGCCAAGCGCCACCCGGGTATCGTCTGGGCGACGGCCGGGGTGCACCCGCACGACGCCAAGGACGGCATCGACGGCCTCGACGCGCTGCTCTCCAACCCGGAGGTGGTGGCCGTGGGGGAGTGCGGGCTCGACTTCCACTACGACCACTCGCCTCGCGACGTGCAGCGCGAGGTCTTCGCGGCCCAGATCCAGATGGCTCGCGCGCACGACCTCGCCCTCGTGATCCACACCCGCGAGGCCTGGCCGGAGACCTTCGACATTCTGGAGGCCGAGGGCGTGCCCGAGCGCACGGTCTTCCACTGCTTCAGCGGCGGGGCCACCGAGGCGCGGCGCTGCCTCGACCTCGGAGCGATGCTGTCCTTCAGTGGGATCGTGACGTTCCCCTCGGCGACCGACCTCCACGAGGCGGCGGTCCTCTGCCCCCTCGATCGGCTGCTGGTGGAGACGGACAGTCCCTACCTCGCGCCGGTGCCGCACCGGGGCAAGCGCAACCACCCGGCGTGGGTGGTGGAGGTGGGCTCGGCCGTCGCCGACCTGCGCGGCGAGCCTGTGGAGGTGGTCGCTGATGCCACCTGGCAGACCGCCGAGCGCACGTACAGGCTCTCTGACCAGGGCATCTAGCGCCCCTTCCGCCGGCGCTTGTGAAATAACACACGCGTAGTTTGCAATCACGTTACGACTCCTCGTAACGTCCCCGCGATGCCTGGGACCCCACGGACCGACGGGCCCCGCCACCTGGCGGGAGAAGCTCATAGCTCCGACGTCCCCCCACATCGGCAGGCAGCGCACCTCGCCGGCGCGGCGCACGCAGCCGGTGCACTCGATGCGGCTGTGCCCGCCGAGATCGTGCGAGTGCCGCGCAGCAGGCTCGCCCTCGCCCTTGCGGTGACCATCGCGGCTCTGCCCATCCTCGTGCTCGACAACCTGCCCGCCACAGCCGACACCGGCCAAGCGGCGGACGAGGTGGCCTCAACCGTCATCGAGCGCGCACTGCGGGCTGCTGAGACCTCGACCACCGAGCCCACCACGACGACGGCCGCGCCCACCACCATCACCACGGCCGCTCCGGCGACGACCACGACGGCTGCACCCACCACGACGGCGGCGGCGCCGCCCACGACGGCTCCCGCCCCGCCGACGACAGCTGCGCCGCATGCGACGTCGTATGCCTACGGCGACCCCAACGATCCCGCCAGCTGGGATCGTCTAGCTCAATGCGAGTCGGGCGGTGACTGGCATGCGGACACAGGCAACGGGTACTTCGGCGGTCTCCAGTTCTCGAAGGCGACGTGGGATCACTACGGCGGCACGGGGTACCCGCACGAGCATCTCCGCGAGACGCAGATCGAGATCGGCAAGCGCCTGCAGGCGAGCGAGGGTTGGGACGCCTGGCCCGGCTGCTCGCGCGAGCTCGGCTACAGCTGAGCTGCCAGCTCTCGGTCGGAGTCGCCACGCGAGGGCCCTCCCGGTCTCCCTGGCCCCTCGGTGCCGTGGACGGGACGCCAGGAGCCTGGTCGCTCGGGCCGATGACGAGCCCCGCCAAGGAGCGACGCCTGGCAGGCTCGTGAGGTGACCCACTCGCCAGCGGAGATACGGGCGCTCCTGGCTGAGCACGGGCTGTCGCCGTCGCGGGCCCTGGGTCAGAACTTCGTGGCAGACCCCAACACCGTCCGCAGGGTGGCGCGGCTGGCGCGGGTGGGCGCGGGTGACCGCGTCATCGAGATCGGCGCTGGGCTCGGCTCGCTCACGCTGGCGCTGTGCGAGACCGGGGCGGAGGTGACGGCTCTGGAGGTCGACCGCCACCTGCTGCCGGTGCTGCGATCGGTGGCGGAGACGGCTGGCGCGCGGGTGGTGCAGGGCGACGCGATGTCGCTCGACTGGGAGCGGGTGCTCGGCAGGCCCGATCCCGACCGACCGTGGGTCCTCGTGGCGAACCTGCCGTACAACATCGCCACGCCGCTCGTGCTCGACCTGCTCGCGGAGGTGCCTCAGATCGAGCGCATGCTGGTGATGGTGCAGCTCGAGGTGGGCGAGCGCCTGGCGGCCGGTCCGGGCGAGCGGGCGCACGGGATCCCATCGGTCAAAGCCGCGTGGTGGGCCGACGTGCGCGTGGTCGGGAAGGTCCCGCCCACGGTCTTCCTCCCCCCGCCGCGCGTCGACTCCGCTCTCGTGGAGGTGCTGCGCCACCCACCGGCCGGCGACGAGGAGGAGCGCCATGCCGTCTTCGACTTGGTCGAGACCGGCTTCAACCAGCGTCGCAAGATGCTGCGTCGGTCGCTGGTCGACAAGCTGTCCGCGCAGGCCTTCGCGGCGGCGGAGGTGCGTCCCGAGGCGAGGGCCGAGGAGCTCTCTCTCGACGACTGGCGCCGTCTCGCCGCCGCCTCGCTCGACACCTGAACCCCGTGAGTACTCTCCGAAGCGTGGTCGAGACTGTGCAGGCGCCGGCCAAGCTGACGCTCAGCCTGCGCATCATGGGCCTGCGTGACGACGGGTACCACCTGATCGACGCCGAGATGGTCTCCGTCGATCTGGCCGACACGCTGACGTTCAGCGAGGGCGACGGGCTCGCGCTCATCGGAGCGGACATCCAGGTGCCCAGCGACGACACCAACCTGGTCCGCCGCGCCCTGCGTGCCAGCGGCCGCACAGCCCACGTCGAGATCATCAAGCAGATCCCCGCCGGCGCTGGCCTCGGTGGTGGTTCGACCGATGCTGCGGCTGTGCTGCGGTGGGCCGGTGTCGACGACCTGGCGCTGGCGACGTCGCTCGGCGCCGACGTGCCCTTCTGCCTGGTCGGCGGTCGGGCGCGGGTCACCGGCGTGGGGGAGGCGGTCGAGCCGCTGCCCTTCGAGGAGCGAACCTTCACGTTGCTGACGCCCCCGCTCCACTGCTCCACGGTCGAGGTGTACCGGCAGTGGGACGCCCTCGGCGGTCCATCCGGGGTCGGCGCGAACGATCTCGAAGCGGCCGCCCTCGCCGTCGAGCCCGAGCTCGCCGCCTGGCGCGACCGGTTGGGTGACAGCACCGGACTCACCCCCACGCTGGCCGGCAGCGGCAGCACGTGGTTCGTCGAGGGCGAGTTCCCCGGCGACGGACGCGTCGTCGTGCGCACCCTGCCAGCATCAGGGGATGCCTGAACCCGTCGTCCAGTACGAGGAGCGTGACGACGTCGCCGTCATCACGCTCAACCGCCCGCACCGCCTCAACACGCTGACCGACCAGGTCGTGCAGGGCGTGGCGGACGGGATCGACCGCGCCACCGCCTCAGCAGCCGTGCGCGCCATCGTGCTGCGAGGCGCCGGCCGAGCCTTCACGGCGGGCTACGACCTGCAAGGCGACCCAGATGCGACTCCGGTCGGCCAACCCGACCCTCAGTACGGGAGCTGGTCGACGCCGTATGATGCGCCGAGGGTCGAGCACCGACCGGGGGCCTGGGACCCGGTGCGCGACCTCCAGTTCATGGGCAACAACGTGCGCCGCTTCATGAAGATCTGGGAGTGCCCCAAGCCCGTCCTGGGTGAGATCCACGGCTTCGCCATCGGCGGCGCGACCGACATGGTGCTGTGCTGTGACCAGCTGTTCATGGCAGACGACGCCATCATCGGCTACGCGCCCTCGCGCATCTACGGCACGCCCACCACCATGCTGTGGGTGCACCGCATCGGCCTCGAGCACGCCAAGCAGTTCCTGCTCACCGGCAAGGCGATCGACGCTGCTACCGCTCTGCGCATCGGCCTCGTCTCGGAGGTCCATCCGGCTGACGAGCTCTCCGCAGCGGTCGAGGCCCACGCGCGCCGCTTCGCCAACATCCCGGCCAACCAGCTGGCCCTCAACAAGCTGCTCATCAACCAGGCCTTCGACAACATGGGCCTGCGCACGTCGCAGCTGCTCGGCACGCTGTTCGACGGCATCACGCGCCACACCGAAGAGGCGCGCCGCTGGGAGGAGTCGATCGGGGAGAAGGGCTTCCGCCAGGTGATCAGCGAGCGGGACGACCCCTGGGGCGACTACGGGTCGTCCCGCCCGTCGGAAGACCCGAGATGAGCCGTGACGCGCGCCGACCGCCTCCCGGGAGAGGCGGTCGGTCGATGCGATCTGGTTGTGCTGGAGGGTGGTCGGCTACTTGCCGGCTGCCCTGCGCTGCCAACGTGTGCGCTTCAGCATCTTCTTGTGCTTCTTCTTGCGCATGCGCTTGCGGCGCTTCTTGATCAACGAGCCCATGAGGCCGACCAACCTACCGGCGGGGTCATCGAGCTGCGAAATCAGCGTCCTTCGCGTCGCGTCGCGATCGTGAACAGCGGGTAAGGACCCGAGCGGATAGGTGGCGCCCAGCCTCGCCGGCCGGCTGACTTCCCCGGCTGCGTCCTCGTCCTCGACTGTGCTGATGACAGCCGTCGTCCTGCGTCCTTGCCGGGGCCGCCCCCGACTCGCCGACGCAAGACGCCACCTATCCGCTCGGGTCCTAACACGTAACCTGAGCCGTGCCCGATCGGGGGTAGTTCAATTGGCAGAACACCGGCCTTTGGAGCCGGCTGTTGGAGGTTCGAGCCCTCCCCCCCGAGCCATGGCGACATCGCCGAGCGCAACGCCCGCGCCACCCAAGCCAAGTGGGCCCGGGTGTCTGCTGGTCGCGGTCCTCCTCCCGGTCGTGATACTCATCGGCGTGGTGATCGGGACCGTGCTCAACCGACCCGACGACCCGCCCGAGGAGGTGTCGTTCACCATCGACGAGGGCACGATCGGCGACGTCGAGTGGCGTGTCGACGCGGTGCGCGACGTCGACGGTGAGACCTGCGCCTTCCTCTTCCAGGACGGCGCGCAGCTCACCGGGGGGTGCGCACTGACTCCCGACGACGCCAGCTTCGGCGACCAGACCGTGGTGTTCGGCAAGGCGCCCGACGATGCCTCGTCCGTGCGAGTGGTGCTGTCCAACGGCGAGGTGGTCGAGATCGAAGCGGTCGAGGCCGAGGGCATCGAGGGGCGCTACTACGCAGCCGTCGTCGACGGTGACGTCGACGCCGAGCGTCTCGAAGGCGACTGACGCGACCGCCGCCGACCCAACCGACGGGGCACGAACGGCGCGTGCACGCAGAACGGGTGGCGGCGGCGGTAGACCTATTGCATGAGCCCACGCCGTCTGTCAGCCGTAGTCCTGGCCGCTGGCGAGGGATCGCGGATGCGGTCCACCCGCCCCAAGCCGCTGCACCTGCTCTGCGGTCGAGCGATGGTGCTCTACGTGCTCGATGCGCTCCCCAAGCCCGAGATCGACCGCGCCGTGGTCGTGGTCGGGCACGGCGCCGAGCGCGTCACCAAGAAGCTGATGGAGGACGGAGCCGGGCTGCGCCTCGAGTTCGTCGAGCAGCACGAGCAGCGAGGCACGGGTGACGCGCTGGCTGTGGGGCTGAGCGGCCTCCACGAGGACGACCTTGACGAGGACGACGACGTCATCGTGCTCCCGGGCGACACGCCGCTCCTGCGAGCCGAGACGGTCGCGGACCTCGTGGCGGAGCATCGCCTGTCGGGTGCTGCCTGCACGATCCTCACCGCCAGGATGGATGACCCCACGGGCTACGGCCGCATCGTGCGCACGGGTAACGACGATCGCATCGCTCGCATCGTCGAGCAGGCCGACGCCACCGTCGAGGAAGCGGCGATCGACGAGATCAACACCGGGATCTACTGCTTCAGGCGCAGCCTGCTGTCACCCGCTCTGCGGCGCATCGAGCCCGACAACGCCCAGGGCGAGCTTTACCTCACCGACGTCGTCGAGGTGCTGGCGGCGGCCGGTCACAAGGTCGTGAGCGTGGTCGCGGACGACGCGGCGGAGACCCAGGGCGTCAACGACCGAGCCCAGCTGGCGGCGGCCGAGGCCGACCTTCGAGCCCGCACCAACCGGGAGTGGCAGACCAAGGGCGTCACGATGGTCGACCCCGCTTCGACCTACATCGACGCGGCGGTCACCCTCGCGCCCGACGTCACCGTCTTCCCCGGGACCATCCTCCAGGGGCGCACCACGATCGGTGCCGGTGTCGAGATCGGTCCCGGCTGCCGCCTGGTCGACTGCTCGGTGGGCGAGCGCACGAGGCTCGAGCACACCACCGCCCGGTTGAGCGACATCGGCGACGACTGCGAGGTCGGGCCCTACGCGGTGCTCGAGCCTGGCACGCATCTGGTGCCTGGGACGCGCACGGGCCCGTTCTACACTGGGGGAGCGGCAACCATCCCCGAGGGCTGATCGCCGTCACACCCGCCCACTCCGGTACCGAGGGGACCCATGGAGCTGGTCACCAAGAAGAGGTTGCACCTGCTCTCCGGCCGGTCGAACCTCCCGCTCGCCACCGAGATCGCCGAGTGCCTCGACGTCGAGCTCGGTCACCCGAACCTGGTGGAGTTCGCCAACGGCGAGATCCACTCCCGGCTGGGTGAGAACGTGCGGGGAGCCGACGTCTTCATCATCCAGACCCACGGCGCCACCGAGGAGCTCTCGGTCAACGACGTGATCATGGAGCAGCTGATCATGATCGACGCCGCTCGGCGGGCGTCGGCCAAGCGCATCACAGCGGTCATCCCCAACTACGGCTACGCCCGCCAGGACCGCAAGGCCGAGGGGCGCGAGCCGATCACGGCGAAGCTGGTCGCCAACATGTTCGCTGCAGCTGGAGCGAACCGCCTGATGTCGGTCGACCTTCACTCCGGCCAGATCCAGGGCTTCTTCGACGGCCCGGTCGACCACCTCACAGCCATGCCGGTGCTGGTCGACTACATCAGGTCGCACCTGCCGGAAGACCTCGTGGTGGTGTCGCCCGACGCTGGCCGCGTGAAGGTGGCCGAGCGCTACACCAACGCCCTCCACGCCGACCTCGCCATCGTGCACAAGCGCCGGGTCAAGGGCGTCAAGAACTCGGTCGAGGCGGTCGAGATCGTGGGCCACGTCGACGGTCGCACCTGCGTGCTGATCGACGACATGATCGACACCGGCGGCACGCTCTGCGCCGCAGCCGAGCAGCTGAAGGAGCGTGGTGCCTCTGACATCTACGCGCTGGCCACCCACGGCGTGCTCTCGGGTCCTGCGATCGACCGGATCAAGAACTCCGTCATCACCAAGGTGATCGTCACCAACACGCTGCCGCTGCCGGCAGAGAAGCAGGTCGACAAGATCGAGGTCTTGTCGATCGCGCAGGTGCTGGCCGAGGCGATCGACGCTGTGTTCGAGGACAACAGCGTCAGCGAGATCTTCGGCGGCGCCAACCAGAACTGAGCAGAGGGTCGGGGCTTGGCCAGACGCTTGGCGTCGCGGAAGGGCCCGCCGCTATCGTTCCCGGGTCCACAACCGACTGCATTGCGCTCCGGCGCGATCTCAGACGTAGGAGCCTTCCGATGGCCGAGATCATCCTCCACGCAACCCCGCGCCCGCCTCAGGGCACCCGTCCCGCCCGCCGGCTGCGCAGCGAGGGCAAGGTGCCCGGCGTCGTCTACGGCCTCGGGGGAGCCCCCATCCCGCTCACGGTGGAGTGGCGCGACCTGCGCGCCGCGCTCGTCACCGAGCAGGGCCTCAACGCGGTGATCCACCTCGACATCGAGGGCCAGACCACACCAACGCTCGTCAAGGACATCCAGCGCCACAAGGTGCGCCGCGACGTCCTCCACGTCGACTTCCTCCGTGTCGACCTGAGCAAGACGGTCGACGTCGAGGTGCCGGTGCACCTGGAGGGCGAGGCCGAGTCGGTGAACCGCGAGGGTGGTGTCGTCGACCAGGTGCTCACAGCGCTGCTCATCACGGCCAAGCCCGACGACATCCCGTCGGCGCTGACGATCGACATCTCCGGCCTCGAGGTCGGCAGCGCGCTGCGCGTGCACGACATCGTCCTTCCGGCGGGCGTCACCACGAGCGTCGATCCGGAGGAGGCCGTGGTCACCGCATCGCACGCCGTCTCCGAGGAGGAGTTCGAGGCACCCGAGGGCGAAGAAGCCGCCGAGGGTGAGGAAGCGGCCGAGGTCGAGGCCGAGGGCGAAGGCGACTCCAGTGCCGAGGCCGCCGACGGCGCGACCGAAGGCGACAGCGAGGGCTGATGTTCCGGCGCAGGGGTGGCGCGACGGAGCGTCGCGGCACTCCCGCCGACCTGCTCGTGGTCGGTCTGGGCAACCCCGGAGCCGAGTACGAGGGCACGCGCCACAACGTCGGCGCCGATGTCGTGCGGCTGCTCGCCGACCGGCATGGCGCCAAGCTCCGCAAGGCGAAGGAGCGAGCGGTCGCGGACGAGGTGGTCGTCAACGGGCGACGGCTGGCGCTGGCGATCCCGCTGACCTACATGAACCTGTCGGGCGAGGCGGTGGCGCCTCTGGTGCGGCGGCACGGCATCGACGACCCCCACCGCCTCGTGATCGTCCACGACGAGCTCGATCTGCCGGTGGGCCGTCTCAAGGTGAAGCTGGGCGGCGGGCTGGCCGGCAACAACGGGCTGAAGTCCGTCAAGGCGCACCTCCACACCGACGACTTCGCTCGCGTCCGCATCGGGATCGGCAAGCCCCCCGGACGCGCAGAGGGTGCCGGTCACGTGCTCAAGCGGCCGAGCAAGACCGACCGGGCCGAGCTCGACATCGTGGTGGCCGAGGCTGCGGACGCCGTCGAGGTGATCCTGAGCGACGGCATCGACGTCGCCATGAACCGCTTCAACACGCGCTCCGAGCCCGCCTGATAGCTCACCGGCGCCCCGGTAGCGTGCGGCCGTGCTCGTGGGTCGGGATGTGCTGCTCGCTGCCGGCGACATGGCACTCGCGGGCGCGGAGGCAGGGCACGGCCGCCTCCTGCTGCTGACCGGCGAGGCGGGGATCGGCAAGACGACCCTGGCCCACGCGATCGCGGACCGTGCAGCGGCGCGAGGAGCGCTGGTGCGGAGCGGCGCATGCTGGGAGAGCGAGCGGCTGCCCCCCTTCACCCCCTGGCTCGACGCGCTCCACCGCCCCGGGGCCGACGCATGTGCTGCAGCGGCCGCGGGGCTCGAGGGCTCGACCGGCCACGCCGCGGCCGACGCGGCCGACGCCTTGCGCTCGAGGGGTCGACGCTTCGCGGACGTGATCGATGCGCTGCGGGCCTGCGGCGCCGACCGGGCGCAGGTGGTCGTGCTCGAAGACCTCCACTGGGCCGACCGCGAGTCGCTCGAGCTGCTCGTGGCTGTGGCCGCCCACCTGCCGACGATGAGCGTGCTGCTGATCGCCACGTACCGAGATGACGAGCTACGAGATCCGGGCGAACTGGCGTCCGTCGGCGGGAACGCCGACCGGCTCGCTCTGGCGGGATTGGATGGGGACGCCACCGCCGCGGTGCTCGAGTCGGTGCTCGGTCGGCCGGTGGGAGGGGACGAGCTTGCAACCGTCCAGCGTCAGACCGGCGGCAACCCGCTGTTCGTGACGCAGGTGGCCCGGCTGCTGGGATCGGGATCGACCGCTCTGCCCTCGGGGCTTCGGGACGTCCTGGCTCGCCGTCTCGCGCGCACCTCGTCGGACTGCGATCGGGTGCTGGGAGCCGCTTCGGCGCTCGGTGTCGAGTTCGACGAAGGGCATCTCGAAGCCATGACCGGCGCCTCGGTGGCCGCAGAGCTCGACGAGGCCGCCGCCGCTCGCCTGGTCGCGCGGATCGACGAGCAGCCGCGCCGCTGGCGCTTCATCCACGCGCTCGTGCAGACCGCTCGCTACGAGCTGCTGTCCGTCGACGAGCGGGCTCGGCTCCACCGCAGTGCGGTCGACGTGCTCCAGCGCGGACCATCTCCGGCTTCACCAGCGACTCTCGCCCACCACGCCGCACGGGCCGGCTTCGCGCCCGACGACCCTCTTCCGAGCACCCTCATGGTGGCGGCAGGGCATGAGGCCCTGCTCCGCCTGGCCTGGGCCGATGCCATCGATGCGTTCGAGCGAGGGCTGCGCGCAGCCCCTGATGGGGCGACGGGCATGGCGCCGCGAGCGGAAGCCTGGTTGGGGATCGGGGCAGCCCGGCTGCGCCAGGGGCGTGACGACGCGCGAGAGGCCTTCGATGCTGCAGCGTCGCTCGGTCGCCAGGCCGCGCGCCCCGACGTCGTGGCCCGAGCGGCGCTCGGCTTCAGCGTGGGACTGGGCGCGTTCGAAGTGCGCCTGCTCGACCACCATCAGATCGACCTGCTCGAGGAAGCTGCCGGCGCGCTGGCGCCCGACGACGCGCTGCTGCCGCTCGTGCTCGCTCGGCTCTCGGTCGCGCTCTCCTTCGTCGGATCCTCGGACCGTCGTGTCGATCTGGCCGAGCGAGCGGTCGAGCTGGCGCGCGCCGCGGGTGATCCGGTGGTGCTGGGCCATGCACTTGCGGCCTGGTGCGACGCCAGGGCCGACCCGGCACACATCGACCAGCGGCTGCAGGCAGCATCCGAAGCTGTCACCCTCGCCCAGCGTGGCGGCGATCTGCCGCTCGAGCTCCTCGGTCGTCGTCTACGCCTCGTTGCCCTGCTGGAGCGCTGCGACAACACCGCTGCGGAGCTGGAGGTCGCCTCATACGAGCGCAGTGCCGCCGCGCTCGGAGATCCGCTCTACACCTGGTACGGCGCCCTGTGGCGAGCGACCTTCGCATCCGCCGACGGGCGCTTTGCTGAGGCACTCGAGCTGCTCAACGAGGCCTTGGGGCTCGGCGCTCTGGGAGGCAGCACGAACAGCCGGCTCCTCGTCGCGGTGAACGGAGTCACTACGGCGGTCGACCGCCGGGATCGCGCAGCCGCTGACCGCGCCATGGCAGGGATGCTGGCGGTGGTGCCAGCGGTGATCACGCCCTACGCCGACGTCACCAACGCCTACATCGACGCGGCCTTGGGCGACATCGACCGCGCAAGGGCGCGACTCGCAACGGTCAGCCCGGAGCGGCTCGACGAGCTGCCGCGCGACAGCGAGTGGATCTGCGCCATCGTCCAGGCCGCCTACGCCGCAGCTCGCACTGGCGTGACGGAGCTCGTGAAGCACACTCGCATGCTTCTCGAGCCTGTGGCGGACTGCGCTGCGGTCGAGGGCATCGGCGCCTACGTGCACGGGTCCGTGCACCGGTTCCTCGCGCTCTTGGCGGGTGCCGAAGGTGAATGGGAGGCGGCCCGACAGCACGTCGCCGCGTCGCGTGCTGCGGTCGCCGGCGGCGGCATCGTCCTCGAAGCACTGGCGGATCTGGACGGTGCCCGAGCGCTCGCAGGGTCACCCGACGACGCCGATCAGGCGCTCGCGACGGAGCTGGCGGCCAGCGCTGCCAGCGCCTTCCGGCAGGTCGGCATGGAGGTGCCTGCCGAAGAGGCCGACGGCATGGCAGCGGCGCCGTCGCAGCAAGCGGTGGTCGCTAGCAGGAGCAGCGCGGTGGCGTCAGCTGGGCAGCTGAGCCGAGTCGGCGACTCCTGGGCCTTCACGTGGGCGGGGCAGACGATCCACGTGCGCCACGCCAAGGGCGTGGCCGATCTGGCCGTCATCCTCGAGCGGGCCGGGCGCGAGGTGCACGTGCGCGAGCTGGAAGGAGCGGCTGCGGCCGGGGCCAGTTCATCGCGCCAGCCCGCCCTCGATGAGACGGCCGTGCAGCAGTACCGGCAGCGGCTCGTCGATCTGGAGGAAGACCTCGACGAGGCCGACCGGCACGGGGATGCCGCTCGTGCAGCCCGCATCTCAGCCGAGCGTGACGCGCTCGTCGAGCAGCTCACCGCGGCCTTCGGCCTCGGTGGACGCGCACGGTCGGCTGGCGGCGACCCGGACGAGCGCCTCCGCAAGGCGGTGTCGGCACGCGTGCGCTCGAGCATCGACAAGATCGCCACTCTCCACCCGTCGCTGGGCCGGCACCTGAACGCTGCGGTCCGGACAGGCTTCTGGTGCTCGTACCAGCCCGAGCACCCCACCTCCTGGTCGATCGAGCGCCAGTGACGGCGGCACGAGACCGGCGCATCCACGTCGCGCGGGTGCTCGCAGCGTGTGCGCTGTCGCTCGTCTTGATCGCCTGCTCCACAAGCCCGGGAGCTGGCCCGCCCACCTCGTCGACGGACGCCGACCGGGTCACGACGACCACTGCGGTGTGCCGGGTGACCGGAGAGCCGACGACTGTGGTCTACCGGACGATCCCCGGCGTCACTGCGGACCTCACGGCTCTTGACGTCCATCCGGTTGCGGGTCGATGCGATGCCCCGGTGGTGGTGTGGGTGCACGGCGGCGGGTATCACGTAGGGGACAAGGCCAACGGGATCGCCGACAAGGTGAGCCTGATGAACGGACAGGGCTGGATCTTCGTCAGCGTGAACTACCGCCTGACGCGGCCCGGGCAGCCGACCTCGGCACAGTTCCCCGACCACTACGACGATGTCGCAGCCGCCGTTGCCTGGGTGCACGGCAACATCGAGGACTTCGGCGGTGACCCGACGAGGATCGCGCTGCTGGGGCACTCAGCCGGTGCTGACATCGTCTCCAACGTCGTAATCAACCCCGCCTACCTCCGAGGCCACGATCTCGAACCGGCGACGCTGAGCTGTGCCGGACCTCTCGACACGGAAGGGTTCGACAAGGCGGCGGCCGGTACGAGCGATCCCGAGGGTGACCGGGCACAGTGGAGCTCAGCGTTGGGCAACAACCCCAGCTACGTCGAGGAGACCTCCGCCACGAAGCTGATCGGGCAGGCAGCATCCATCCCCCCGATCGTCGGCGTCGTCCGTGGAAGCGCTCGCCGTAGGCGGATCGAGGAGGAGTTCCTGGAGGCTCTCAGGCGCGCTGGCGTGGAGGTCACATCGATCGACGCCACGTCGTTGACTCACGAGCAGGTGAGCAGCCAGATCGGGGCGCCGGGAGACGACGTCATGACCGAGCCCTTGGTCGAGTTCCTGGAGAGCTGCTTGCGATAGCCAGGGCACTCGGGAATCGGCCTGCTGCTTCACCGGATCTGGCGATGCCAGGTGCGATCTGGCGCCTTCTGAGCGTTGGTCCGCATCGCCTTGGAGGAAGCCATGACCGTCACCGAACCCCGTCCCGACACCCCGATCGACGAGGATGCGCTGGGCGCCTTCGCTGAGAGCTTGTTCGGCGCAGCGCTCGGCACCATCGAGCTCACGATGGCCTACTTCGGCCGCCGCCTCGGGCTCTACGAGGCGCTGCAGGCAGGTCCCCGCACGAGCGCCGAGCTGGCTTCCGCGGCCGGCATCGACGAGCGCTACGCGCGGGAGTGGCTCGAGCAGCAAGCGGTGGCTGGCGTGGTCGTCGTCGACGACGCCGAAGCGGACGCCGCGACCCGCCGCTTCCGCCTGCCCACCGAGCACGCGCTCGTGCTGCTCGACGAGGAGAACCCCGCCTACAGCGGAGCCCTCGCCGACGTGATCGGGCCGCTCGTGCTGTCGGTCGACCTCGTCGCCGACGCCTTCCGCACGGGTGCGGGCGTGCCGTTTGCCGCCTACGGACTGCACGACATGCAGGCCGGGTTCACGCGTCCGATGTTCGCCAGCTCCCTCGTCACAGAGTGGCTGCCTGCGCTGCCCGACCTGCAGGCGCGCCTGGAGGCTGGAGAGCCGCTCCGCATCGCTGACTTCGGATGCGGCGAGGGCTGGGCCGCGATCTACCTGGCCGAGGCCTACCCGCACGTGACGGTCGACGGCTTCGACCTCGACGACGCGTCCGTGGCGCAGGCGCGCAAGCACGCTTCCGAGCGCGGCGTCGCCGACCGCGTTCGCATCGAGGTGCAGGACGTCACCGATCCGTCGTTTCGCGGCCAGTACGACCTGGTCATGGCCACCGAGGTGGTGCACGACCTGGCCGACCCCGTCGGCGCGCTGACCGCCATGCGACGCCTGGCCGGTGGCTCCGGGGCGGTGCTCATCATCGACGAGAACGCCGACGAGACCTTCTCCGCACCCGGCGACGAGGTGCAGCGCCTCCTCTACGGCTTCAGCGTGCTGCACTGCCTGCCCGCCGGCCGCACCCACGAGCACTCCGCCGCCACCGGCACGGTGATGCGTCCCGCCACCTTCGAGGCCTACGCCACACAGGCCGGCTTCGGCGGTGTCACGATCCTGCCGATCGAGCACCCCTTCTTCCGCTTCTACCGGTTGGAGGGCTGACCAAATGGCGACGGCCATCGATGCTGGGCTCGAGACGGGGTGGGGGAGCGCCACCCCTGATGCGGACAACATCTTCATCGCCTTCGTCCGCAACCAGGGTGACCTGAGCACGGCCATCGCGCTGGGGAGCGGTGGCCGTGCCGAGGCCGCCGACGGTGTCGTCCTGTCAGACACAGGCGGACCGGTCGGCTATCTCAACCAGTCGGTGCTGCAGCGACCGCTGCGGGACGTCGACGACCAGGTGCTCGATCAGATCGACGGGTTCTGGCAGGGCGAGGTGGACCGGCCACACATGCTCTTCTCGATCTGGCCGACCCCTGACCTGGCGCCCCGTGGTTGGTCGCTCGTGGGACACCCGGCGCTGGTCGCTAGGCCCCCGGGAGCTCACCAACCGGCCGCCCCACCTGGGGTTGAGCTCGAGGTGGTGGGGGACATCGGAGAGCTGCAGGAAGCGGAGCGCGTCCTCATCGACGGCTACCCGCTGCCCGAGGCTTCCGACCTGTCCCCGGGGTCGGTGCTTCCCCCGGGCTTGCTCGGCACGAGCGTGCGCTACCGCCTCGGTCGGCTCGATGGCCAACCCGTGGCGGTCGCGGCGAACCACGTCTCACGCGGAGTCGTGAACCTCTGCCTGGCGGCCACGCTGCCTGCTGCGCGTCGGCGTGGCGTGTGGGGAGCGCTGGTCTGGGCGAGGGCCGACGACGCCCCCGAGCTGCCGGCCATGGCCTTCACGAGCGACTACAGCCGCCCGGGCTTCGAACACCTCGGCTTCCTGACCCTCACCCGCTGCACCCTCTGGACCCGCGGCTGACCGTCGCGGTCAGATCGCCGGCGTTGACGCTGCGCGTGTGGCCAGGTTGGCCATCGCCTTGGCGTTGTTGGCGCGCATCTGGCGGGCCATCAGCGTCATCAGCGGACGCAACAGCGCCGGTGGATCGAGGTACATCGTGTAGCTGATCGCAGTACCGCCGCCGTCGACAGCCGTGAGCCGGCAGTCCTCCACCAGGGAGCGCGTGAAGCGCGGGCGGGCAGCGATCCCTGTGAACGACCAGCGCTCGCCGGGCTCCCACACGATGAACTCCTCGTCCACCGTGGCGCCCGGGATGGCCACGCGCCTGCGGGCGCCCACGCCCTCCGCAGGCCCGAGCACGGTCACACTCTTGAGCGACGGAAACCACTCCGGCCAGCGCTCGTGGTCGGCGAGCACAGCGAACACGGCGCTTGGTGAAGCGGTCGACGTGGCGTTCGCCTCGATGCGAAGCGGGGCCTGCTCGATCCAGTCGATCGTCCGGGGCTGTAGTGCTGCCACGGGCGGCGAGGCTATCTGCTCCCTCGTTGGTGGAGCTCAGGCCTGGACTGGGCTGGCGACCAGCACGGGGATGACGCGGCTGGTGCTCTGCTGGTACTCCGCGTACGGGGGATAGGCGGCGACCGCGCGGTCCCACCAGAGGTCTCGCTCGTCGCCGACCACCTCGCGTGCGACGAAGTCGCGGGGCGCGGGGCCGTCCTGGATCACCAGCGCCGTCGGGTCGTCGATGAGGTTGTCGTACCAGACCGGGTTGGTGGGCGCCCCGCCCATCGAGGCCACCAGTGCGTACTCGCCCTCGTGCTCGACGCGCATGAGGGCGAGCTTGCGGACCTTGCCCGTCCTCCGGCCGCGCGTGGTGACGATGATGATCGGCAGACCCGTGTCGCGCAGGGTGTTGGCGCGCTGCCCCGAGCTCGCCTCGTATTCGGCGACCTGCTCGCGTACCCACTCCCAGGGGCTTGGCTCGTACTCGCCCTCGATCGGCATCTCGACTCCTCCTGCGGCTAAAGGATGAGTCGTCGAGCGTACCGACGGGTCGCGCCGCTGCGGTCGAGCTCGCAGCGGCTGCTTGGCAGCGCGACGCCGACGCGCCGGTAGCCTGACGGCCTTCCATGTTGCTTCGCGACCTCCCCCCGCTGCTGCGCGAGGAGCCAGCCCTCGCGTCCGTGCTCGGGCGGTCCTCTGCGGTGCTCGCCGTGCCGGAGCCCGCGCGCGCCCTGACCATCGCCGGGCTCGCCTGCCTCAGCTCGCGCAGGCCGATCGTCGTCGCCGTGCCGACCACTGGCGACGCCGACCGGCTGGCCAACGACCTGCGTACCTTCCTCGGCCCGGGTGAGGTCGACGTCTTCCCGGCCTGGGAGACGCTGCCCTTCGAGCGGGTGTCACCGTCGGTCGAGACGATGGGCCGTCGTTCGCGTGCGATGTGGCGGCTGCGCGATCCAGCACGTGCGCCACGCGTGCTCGTTGCGCCGGTGCGCGCGCTGGTGCAGAGGCTCGGCCCACACGTCGAGGACGTCGAGCCGATCGTGGTTCGGCCGGGCGAGAGGCGCGACCGCGACGAGATGCTCGCCGCGCTGGTCGGTGCTGGCTACCGGCGCGAGGAGGTGGTCGAGCACCGCGGCGAGGTGGCGGTGCGGGGGTCGATCGTCGACGTGTTCCCGTCGACGGCCGATCGACCGGTGCGCATCGACCTGTGGGGTGACGAGGTCGACCGCCTCACGGAGTTCTCAGTCTCCGACCAGCGCTCCACCGACGACCTCCAGCATGTGGAGATCTTCGGGTGCCGCGAGCTCCTGCCCACCGACGAGGTGCGAGCGCGCGCCGAGAGGCTGATCGCGCTGGAGCCGTGGGGCCGGGAGCAGTGGGAGCGGCTCTCGCAGGGCCTCGTGTTCGACGGCATGGAGTCGTGGCTGCCCTGGCTGACACAGGGCGAGCACGTGCTGTTCGATCTAGTCCAGCAGGACGCGCTGGTGCTGCTGGTCGAGCCGAGGCGCATGCGCGACCGCGCTGCCGATCTGCTCGCCGAGGAGGCCGACCTGGCGGCCGCGCTGGCCAAGACATGGGGGGCGACCAGCCACGACCAGGACGGTGACGGCTTCCCACGCCTCCACGTCCCGTTCGACCGGCTCCTCGCCCACACCCAGGCACCGGCCTGGACGGTCACGGTCGCGCCCGAAGGCCCCGACGTCGCGACGGTCGCCTCGATGGGTGTCGCTGCCACCGCGGGCGACCCCGAGCGCGTGGTGCGGCAGCTCGCGGATCTGGCCGGAGAGGGCTATCGGATCGTCGTCGCGGCGGACGGCGAGGGCTCGGCCACGCGCCTGCGCGACCTGCTCAGCTCGCATGGGGTCAGCTCCACGATCGACGTGGCACCGCTCGAGCGGGGCTGCATCCTGCCGTCCATCAAGCTGGCTGTGATCGCGGAGCACGATCTCACCGGGCGCCGGCGCGCTCACCGCAAGGCACGCACCCGCAAGCGCGACGCCCAGGGCTTCTTCGACGACCTCAAGGCCGGCGACTACGTCGTGCACCACCAGCACGGCGTCGCGCGCTACGGCGGAATGGTCAAGCGAGCGATCGGCGGAGTCGAGCGCGACTACTTGCTGCTCGAGTACCGCGGCGACGACAAGCTGTACGTGCCATCCGACCAGATCGACGCGGTGCGCCACTACACCGGCGGCGACTCGCCCACGCTCACCCGGCTTGGTGGCGACGGCTGGCAGAAGGCCAAGGCCAAGGTCCGCTCGGTCGTCTCCGAGATCGCGCAGGAGCTCGTCGTGCTGTACCAGAAGCGACTGAACGCTCCGGGTCACGCCTTCCCCGAGGACACGCCGTGGCAGCGCGAGCTGGAGGAGAGCTTCCCGTTCCAGGAGACGCCGGACCAGCTCACCGCGATCATCGAGGTGAAGGCCGACATGGAAGCCGACCACCCGATGGACCGCCTGGTGTGCGGCGATGTCGGCTTCGGCAAGACGGAGGTCGCGATCCGCGCTGCCTTCAAGGCGGTGCAGGATGGCAAGCAGGTCGCAGTGCTGGTCCCCACCACGCTGCTCGCACAGCAGCACCACCAGACCTTCTCCGACCGGTTCGCCGGCTACCCGGTGCGCGTCGAGGTGCTCTCGCGGTTCCTCACCAGCGCGCAGGCGAAGGCAGTTGCCGCCGGCATCCGATCGGGCGAGGTCGACCTCGTCATCGGCACGCATCGTCTGCTCTCCGAGGACGTGCAGTTCAAGGACCTCGGTCTGCTCGTGGTCGATGAGGAGCAGCGCTTCGGCGTGGGCCACAAGGAGCAGATCAAGCAGCTGAAGACCGGAGTCGACGTGCTCACGCTGTCGGCCACACCGATCCCGCGCACCCTCGAGATGAGCCTGACGGGGATCCGCGACCTCACGCTGCTCAACACCCCTCCGGCCGACCGCATGCCGATCCTCACGTACGTGGGCGAGTACGACGACCGGGCCGTCGGCGAGGCGATCCGCCGCGAGCTTCTTCGAGAGGGTCAGGTCTTCTACGTCCACAACCGCGTGCAGGACATCGAGCGCACCGCCGAGCACGTGCGCGACCTCGTGCCCGAAGCGCGCGTGGCGATCGCCCATGGTCAGATGGACGAGGGCACGCTCGAGCAGGTCGTGCTGGCGTTCTGGGAGGGCGAGTACGACGTGCTCGTCTGCACGACGATCATCGAGTCGGGCATCGACATGCCGACCGTCAATACGCTGGTCGTCGACCGTGCCGACATGCTCGGCCTCGGCCAGCTCCACCAGTTGCGCGGGCGGGTCGGGCGATCGGGGCAGAGGGCCTACGCCTACCTCTTCGTCCCGCCCGACCGTGTGCTGAGCGAAGACGCCTACGAGCGGCTCAAGACGATCGGCGAGGCGACCGAGCTCGGCTCGGGCTTCAAGATCGCGATGCGAGACCTCGAGATCCGTGGTGCCGGCAACCTGCTGGGCACAGGACAGTCCGGTCACATTGCCGCCGTCGGCTACGACCTCTACTGCCAGATGGTCACCGAGGCGGTCGCCGAGCTGAAGGGCGAGCCGGTGCGCGAGCCCGCCGAGATCAAGCTCGATCTGCCCCTGGCCGCCAACCTGCCACGCGAGTACGTCCACAAGGAGGAGCTGCGGCTCGAGGCCTACCGTCGGCTTGCCGCGGTCACCACCGATGATGAGGTGGCCGACATACGAGCCGAGTGGGAGGACCGCTACGGTCCCCCGCCCAAGGAGGCCGAGGCTCTCCTGTCGGTCGCCAAGCTCCGAGCCGAGGCGGCACGCACGGGGGTGCGCGAGATCAGCGTCGTGGCAGCCAGCGGCTTCGGCGGCGCTCCGTCCACCGCCCGGCTCTCGCCGTTGCCGCTCAAGGCCAGCCAGCAGATCCGCCTGAAGAGGCTCCACCCCACCGCCGTGTACAAGGAGCCCGACCAGCTCCTGATCGTCAAGATCCCTCACAGGTCCCACCCCGCCGAGGCTCTCGTCGAGCTCCTCCGCGACCTCGTCCAAGATCTGTGAACCCGGGCGTCCGCATGCCGGT
>JBMOLI010000041.1:0-52378 GCA_049325515.1 Actinomycetota bacterium
GCGGCCGCCTTCTTGGCCGATGCCGTCGACTTCGCCGTGGTCTTCGCCGGCGCCTTGGCGGTGCTGCTACGCGACGGCGCCCTCTTGGCTGCGGCCGGCTTCGACGCGGTCTTGCGCGCCGCAGGCTTGGAGGCTGCCTTCGGTGGCGACGCCTTGCGCGTTGTGGCGGGTGCGGCGGCGATGCCCAGGCGACGATCGATCTCGTCGAGCAGGCTGCGGCGGCGACCGAGGGAGAGCTCGCGCGTGCGGACCAGCGTGAGCTCCTCGTCGTCGAGCTCGGGCAGCAGCGGCATGATCTGCGCGGCCGAGAGCGACTCGTAGTCCTCGATCGGGAACCACTCCTCTTCCTCCCAGCCTCCTACCGCCGGAGATTCCGTGTAGCTGGCCAGAGGGTCAGTCGACTCCGGAGCATCGCGGAGCTCGGCCAGCTTGGCGAGGACCTGCGGCCGGGCCTTCGTGTCGCGCTCGCGCTGCTCGACGACGTCGATCTCGTCGGTGTAGAGCTGCGGGAGGAGCGGGAGGATCTGCCCGACGCTCAACGTGTCGTAGTCGGCGATCGGGAACTCGACCTCGTCGCCCTCTTCCCACGCGTCGTCCTCAGCAGGCCAGTCGTCTTGCTCGGAAGCGAGCCACTCGCCCTCGACCGGCGCGGGCTCCGGCGCTTGCTCCGTGAGATCGACGCTGGGTGGGGCGGACGACGCCGCACCGGCCCCGACGAGTGCCGGCTCGGGCAGCAAGACCGTGGCGTCGGCTGTGCCGACGGCGGCCTGCGGCTTGTTGAGCCGCAGCGCGATGTAGAGAACGATCGCCGCGCCGACGCTGCTGGCGATCGAGATGTAGATCATGGTCAGGCCGTCGTCGCTCAACAGCCCAAGCACCAACAGCACCGTCGCCACAAGGACGAGGGCGAAGCTCAACAGCACCAGCACGACAGAGTTCCCTTCCCATGGGGGGTCAGCAGGATGGGCCATCCTAGGCACCCGGTCTGGCCGGGAGTCGAATGGTCGGAACGTGCGGTTTGCCCGATGAGGTGCTACCGGCGGCGCCCGAACCGCGATCTGCCGGCCTCGGCCGCTGAATCGAACATCCCCGACTCTGCAGAGTCGTCACGTGGACCGAGCGGCGTCTCGTCCGTCATCGCCTTGCGAAGCTCGGCGAGATAGGCGTCGTCGTCGGCATCGCGCTCACCGAGCACGTCGTACTGCTGCGTCGGCGGGTCTTCCGCCTCGTCGTCCTCCGAGGACTCCCAGACCTCTTCGTCCGGCACCCAGTCGACGACGGGTTCGTCTTCTGGCTCCTCGATGCGCGGCGCCTCGGGCGGCTCGTAGGCAGCCGGAGAAGTGACATCACTGATCTCCGGCAGAGCGACCTCGGCGAGCGATGACGGATCGTCGAGCAACCGCTGGAGCTCCGCGACCGCGCGCTGAGCCCTGTCGCGCTGGCCAGCCAGGTGACGCTCGAGCAGCTCCACATCGATCCGCAGCTGGTCGCGCGCTGCCTCGAGCTCGCTCATCTCGCTGAGCACCTGCGCGCGTGCGGCCTCGTGCGCCCGGCGCGCCTCCTCCTCCGCCGCAGCCTGCGCGTGCACGGACACCTCGTGAGCCTCGGCCAGCAGGCGATCTGCCTCGGTCTGGGCCGCAGTGAGGACGCGATTGGCCTCCTCCTCGGCTTCGCGGATCGCGGCGTCCGCTGTGCGCTGCGCGAGGACGAGGGTGCGCCGGAGTGTCTCCTCAGAAGCAGACGCCTCCCCGGCGTTCTGCTCCGCTAGGGCGGCCCGGCGCTCGGCCTCGGCGGCTCGTGCTTCGGCCGCCTCGATGCGCTGCCGAGCGTCTTGCGAGCCGCTGCCCTGGCGCTCGAGCGCGACTGCGAGGCGCTCCAGGAACTCGTCGACGTCCTGGGTGTTGTAACCGCCACGCTTGGCCTCTCGGAACTCGACGTCGTGGAGCAGCTGCGGGGTCACGTCCATGCGATCGATGGTAGCCACCTGGAGCGGAGCGGCTGAGGACGTGCGCGGCCCTGCTGACCGCTCAGCAGATGAGGGTGATCACCACGAAGACGATGAGCGGGGAGAGGTCGAGCGCGGCGACGCCCATGCGCACCGGCGGGATGGCGCGGCGCAGCGGACCGAGCACTGGCTCGGTGAGGTTGAACACCACGGAGTAGATGCTCGCCACGGGGGTGCCGGGCTCGATGCGCACCCAGGACATGATGATCCGGGCCAGGATCACCAGCGAGTAGATGCTGAGGAGCGAGCAGATGAGTGCCAGAGCGCTCAGCCTTCGTGGTAGCCGTGCTCTTGGAGGCGCCGCCGCTCTTCGGCAGACACCTCGACGTTGGAGGGAGTGAGCAGGAAGACCTGGTTGGCCACCCGCTCCATCTGTCCTCCGACGCCGTAGCAGAGGCCAGAGGCGAAGTCGATGATCCGGCGGGACAGGTCGCGGTCGACGTTCTGGAGGTTGACGATGACGGGCTGGTTGACCTTCAGCTTGTCGGCCACCTCTTGCGCGTTGTTGAAGGAGGTGGGGGCGACGACGTAGGGCTTGGCCGAGGCGACCGGTTGCAGTGGACGCACGACGGCGGTGCGGGGCCGGGCGGACGGATCGCCGCCTTCGCCGGCCGGCTGGGGGCGCACCGTGTGACCGCCGATGGTGCGCACCGAGCTGGAGGGTGCGGCTTCCATCTCGTGCTCGAGCCCGACGCCACTCCCGGCGGGATAGCGGCTGGCTGCAGACGGTGCGGTGCGAACCGGGCCGGAGCGCGGGTCGTCGACGTCGTCGTAGTCGTCGTACTCGTCGTCGGGTCCGAGCCCGAGGTAGAGCATCGCCCTACGAAGCATCGAAGTCATCGCGTCTTCCCTCCTGGACGTCGCACACTACTTTCCCACGGCGACCTTCTCGCCACGGGGACCGAACAGGGTGCTGCCGACCCGTATCATCGTCGCTCCCTCGGCCACGGCAGCCTCGATGTCGCCGCTCATCCCCATCGAGCGCTCGGGCAGGGAGAGCTCGTCTGCCAGGCGCCGCACGGTGCGAAAGGCAGCCCTCACCTCGGGCTCCGCTCCGATCGGCCCGATGGCCATCAGCCCGCGCACCTCGAGCCCCAGATCAGTGCAACCCTCGACGACGGCAGCCACCCGCTCGGGCGGGCAACCGCCCTGCTGCGGCTCGCCGGACACGTTCACCTGGACCAGCACGGCCGCACCGGGTGCGCGCCGCGCGATCTCACCCGCCAGGGAGAGACGATCGACGGACTGCCACAGGTGCACGAGGGGCGCGACGAGGCGCACCTTGTTGCGCTGGAGTCGGCCGATGAAGTGCCACCGCACCGATGGCGGTTCGGGCATGCCTTCGAGCGAGGCGCGCGCCTCGAGCGCGTGGACCTTGGCCGTCATCTCCTGCACGTAGCTCTCACCCACGTCGTCGAGGCCGGCCGCGGCCGCCGCCACGACCGCAGCCGCGGGATGCCCCTTCGTGACCGCGACGACTCTGACGCGCGCCGGATCTCCGCCGACACTCGCGATGCGCGACCGGACCTCCTCGAGCGCCTTGGCGACGCGCGCGACGAGATCCGGGTCGGTCATGGCTGCGGGATCCACGCCATCGTGGCGAAGCGCTCGGTCTCGGCCCGAGCGCGATGGCTGAACCATCGACGGTCGCAGGCCGTGCAGCCCGATGAGTCGAACAGCGGACCGACCTCGATGGCGGCCAGCGCCGCGGCAGCGGCCGCGGGGATGTCGAGGGATGGAGTGCCCCACGTCGTGCTAGATCGAACAGCCGGTCCGTAGCGCTCGACCATCAGGTCGAGCTCAGGGCCCGCGAACTCGTAGCACCCGGCGCGGATGCAAGGGCCCAGATGAGCAGCCAAGGGGGACGGGTCGAGAAGTCGCATCTGGTCGACCGCTCGTTCGACCACGCCTGCGAGCAAGCCCTTCCAGCCGACGTGCACGACTCCCACCGTACGGGGGCCAACGAGCACCAGGGGGGCGCAGTCAGCGGTGCGGACTGCAAGGGTGCAACCCGGCGTGGCGGTGACGGCGGCGTCGGCCCTCACCCCAGCATGCTGGGCGGGCGACTCGACGACGACCACCTCGCTGCCGTGCACCTGCTCGAGCCAGGTGGCGGGCTGCGGGGCGGGGAGCCACGCCGGCAGCGAGCGGCCCGAGAGATCGCCGGACAGGTCCCCGTCGACCCGCCGGGTCCAGGCGAAGGTCGGCTGCGGCAGAGCTACTTGAGGAACGACGGCACGTCGAAGTCGTCGTCACCCTCGAGGTCGAGGTCGGCGTCGTCATCGCCCTCGCCGAAGACGCCGCCCGCCGAGCTGTCGGTGCCGACGCGGGAGGAGGGCTTCTTGTCGTCCCAGCGATCGAAGCCGGCAGCGATCACGGTGACCCGAACCTCGTCGCCCATGTCGTCGTCGATGACCGTGCCGAAGATGATGTTGGCGTCGGGGTGAGCGACGCCGTGGATGATCTCCGCAGCCTCGTTGACCTCGTAGAGGCCGAGGTCGCTGCCACCGGCGATGGTGAGCAGGATCCCGCGAGCACCCTCGATCGACGCCTCGAGCAGCGGGCTCGAGATGGCACCGCGCGCTGCGTTGAGAGCGCGACCCTCGCCGCTCGCGTAGCCGATGCCCATGAGCGCGGAACCGGCGTTGCTCATGATCATCTTCACGTCCGCGAAGTCGGTGTTGATGAGGCCCGGCGTGGTGATCAGGTCGGTGATGCCCTGGACGCCTTGCAGCAGCACCTCGTCGGCCATCTTGAAGGCGTTGAGCATCGAGGTCTTGTCGTTCGACACGGTGATGAGCCGGTCGTTGGGGATCACGATGAGGGTGTCGACCTTCTCCTTCAGGCGCTGTATGCCCTGCTCGGCCTGGACGGAGCGGCGCCGGCCCTCGAAGGCGAAGGGACGGGTCACGACACCGATCGTGAGAGCCCCCAGGCTCTTGGCCATCTCGGCCACCACTGGTGCCCCACCTGTGCCCGTGCCGCCGCCCTTGCCGGCGGTGATGAACACCATGTCGGCGCCCTTCAGGACCTCTTCGATCTCCTCGCGATGCTCTTCTGAGGCTTGACGGCCCACCTCGGGGTCAGAGCCGGCACCGAGGCCGCGCGTGAGCTCGCGGCCGATGTCGAGCTTCACGTCGGCATCGCTCATCAGCAGGGCCTGCGCGTCGGTGTTGATGGCGATGAACTCGACGCCCTTGAGGCCGGCATCGATCATCCGGTTGACGGCGTTGACGCCGCCGCCGCCGATCCCGACGACCTTGATGACCGCCAGGTAGTTCTGCGGGTTGCCGACCATGGGTGTGCCTACCTCCACGAGGGGTTCACGATATGCGCGCAAGGCCGGGCGCCACAGCGGGGCCCGGCCTGAAGGTCGAGTCGAGGTCGAGACAGGTCTTGACCTCTTGGTTCGGTCGAGAGGCTACGAGCACCCCTCCTCCCTGGTCAATACCGGACTACCCGGCAGACGGAGGTCGATGAGGGCCAGGCAGCGCAGGTCGACCTGGTCGAGAACGGTCCGCAGGGAGCGCAGCTTGGCCTCGATCCTGGAGGCGTCGCCGAAGCGCACCGCGCCCCCTTGCCCCAGCCGGCCGATGAGCTCGACGGCGTCGAGCGACACGAAGGCGCCGGGTGCGGTCGCCCCCAGGCGCTCTGCCAGCACGAGCGCCTCGGTGTGCTCCTCTGCGAGGAAGGCGCCGGCGTCGGGAACCACGCCGACCCCCGTGAGCTCGATCATCGCCACGCCGCCGGCGGAGGGCGCCGGGCCGAGCACCCGACCGTCCCGGTCGATGAGGAGACCGAGAGCGCCTGAGCGCACCAGCGCGACCGGCGTCCGCTCGGTCACGTCGATCGCGACGGTGCCGTCCACGCCGCGGCGCACCGAGACCTCCGCCACCCAAGGCAGCGCTGCCAGCCGTTCCCCCACCTTGCCCACATCGACCGAGATCAGGCTGTCGCCAGCGTTGACGCCCGCCATGTCGAGGACCATCTCGGGCGTTGTGCGCTCAGCTCCCTCCACGCTGACCTCATCGACGTCGAGCAGCGGGGTCCACAGCGCCAGCACGAAGGCCGCGGCCACCCCCATCACGAGGGTCGCTTCGACGAGGCGCTGCAGCCGGCGGCGACCCTCCGTCCGCTTGACCTCGATCCGGCGCGCTCGGATCCGCGGATCGATCGTGGCCGGGGTCGGAGCGGCCGCGCCGGCGTGACCCGAGGTGGTCAACCCTCGACCTGTGGTTGAGAGTTCTCGTGGAAGCCGACCAGCCTGGTCTCGGGGCGGAGCACCACCCCGGTGGCCGCCCTGACCCGGTCGATCAGCTGGAGCATCAGCGCGTGGACATCGTCGGCGCTGCCGCCGCTGTCCGCCTGGATGAAGTTGGCGTGCTTCGTCGACACGCACGCGCTCCCCACTCGCATCCCCTTGGCGCCGACGGAGTCGATCAGGCGACCGGCCGAGTCGCCCGGGGGGTTGGTGAACACCGAGCCTGCGTTGGGGCCGCCCGGTTGGTTGGCTCTGCGCCAGGCGACGATGTCGGCCAGCATCTCCGCGCCCGCGACGGGGTCGCCCGGGCTCAGCTGGAGGTCGGCGCTCACGACCAGCTGGTGAGCGGACAGGGTCGACTGCCGGTAGCCGAGCTCGAGTTCGGGCACTGACACCGCTCCATCCTCTCCCGTTCGCAGGTCCACCACGCGGACCCCGATCAGGCAGGTGGCCATGTCGCTCCCGTGCCCCCCGGCGTTCATCCGAACCGCGCCCCCGATCGAGCCCGGAACCCCGACGGCCCACTCGAACCCCGTCAGGCCGGCCGCCACCGTGCGCCTGGCGACGACGGGAAGCGCCGCCGCGCCGCCGGCGCGGACCGTCGTGCCGTGGATCGCCACATCGGCGAAGGCGTCGCCCAAGCACACCGCAAGCCCCGCGAAGCCGGCGTCGGCCACGAGCATGTTGGAGCCCTTGCCGACGATGACGACCTCGATGGCGGTCTCCGCGATCGCACGACCGACTGCCGCTATCTCGGCGTCGTTGTTGATCTCGACGAACAGGGCAGCTGCCCCGCCCACCCGGTAGGTCGTGCGCGGACCCAGCGGCTCGTCGCGTGACGCGAGTGACCCGAGGATCCCTGCCGCGGCATCGATGGTGCCGCTCATCGTCGCCGGTCCGGGATCATGTGCTGGCCCGGCGCCCGAGGCGCTCGAGCACTCGGTCTGGGACGGATGTGAGGTCACCCGCGCCGAGGGTGATGCACAGATCGCCCGGGCCCAGCGTGCCAACCAGGTAATCGACCACGTCATCGAGGCGTGGCATCCACGCGACATGCGCCCACGGGTGAGCGTCGAGGACCGCGTCGAGCACCAGCTTGCCCGTCACACCTGGTCGAGGTGGCTCCCCGGCTGGGTAGACGTCGGTTACGACGAGCACGTCCGCGTCGACGAAGGCGTCGGCGAAGGTGTGGCCGAGCGACTCGGTGCGGCTGTAGCGGTGTGGCTGGAAGCAGCAGACCACCCGCCTCCACGCGCCAGCGCGAGCCGCGGCGAGCGCAGCGCTCACCTCGGTCGGCAGGTGGTCGTAGCTGTCGACCAGCACCACACCAGCCGCCTCGCCGCGAACCTCGAACCTGCGGGCGACTCCGCGGAAGGCGGCCAGCGCCGCCGCCCCGGCCTCCAGCGGCACCCCCATCTGATGCGCGAGGGCCAGCGCCGCCGTTGCGTTCCGAGCGTTGTGAACGCCCGGCGCAGAGGCGACGGCCACACTGACTGCGGCGCCCGCGTGGTGGAGCGTGAAGGACACTCCCGTGCCCTTCGTGGCCACATCGGCGATCAGATAGTCGCTGCCGGCGGTCGTTCCGTAGGTGATCGCTCGCCTCGCCGAGGAGGCGAGCGCGGCAGATCCCGGGTCGTCGAGGCAGAGCACCGCCGGCCCCTCGAGCGCCGCCACGAAGTCCTCGAAGGCGCTGTGCAGCGCTGCCTCGCTGCCCCAGTGCTCGAGATGGTCCGGCTCGACGTTGGTGACCGTCGCGGCCCAAGCGCCGAGCGCGAGGAACGTGCCGTCGCTCTCGTCCGCCTCTACCACCAGCGGCCCGCTTCCGCCCCACGAGGCGTTGCTGGCGAGGTGCGCGATGCTCGCTCCGACGACCCAGCCGGGGTTGGTACCCGCACCGGTCAGCACCGTGGTGAGCAGCGCAGACGTGGTGGTCTTGCCGTGAGTGCCTGCCACTGCCGCCACCTGGCGGCGCTCACAGATCGCGGCAAGCGCAGTGGATCTGTGCACGACGGGGATCGACCGCTTGTGGGCACCGAGCACGTGCGGGTGGTCCCGTGGTGTCGCCGTCGAGACCACGACTGCTTCGACGTCATCCGCCAGCGCTGCCGCGCCTGACCCGGTGGAGATGGCGACGCCGATCTCGCGCAGCCGCTCGAGGAACGGCGTGTCAGCGGCGGGATCGTGCCCGCTCACCCGGTGCCCCATCTCGGCCAGCAGCGTGGCGATCGCGCTCATCCCGGCGCCACCCACGTTCGTGATGTGGATCCGCCTCGAGCCGGACAGGTCGAGGGCCTGCTCAGCCACGGGCGTGCTCTGCGGCGAGGGCCGCGATCGAGGCCGCCGCGTCGGGACGCGCCCATGTGAGCGAGGCCGCGACCATGCGGGCGTGGAGTCCGGCGTCGCTGAGCACGCGATCGACCTCGGCGACGAGGCGAGGCGCGTCGAGCTCGGCATCGGGCACGAGCACCGCACCGCCCGCCTCGACGAGCGGCCGGGCGTTGCGAGTCTGCTGATCGGCCGTCACGACCGGTGACGGGACAAGCACCGCCGGGAGGCCGGCGGCCGCCAGCTCGAAGCAGGTGCTGGCGCCGGACCGGCATACCGCCAGGTCTGCTGCCGCCAGGGCGCTGGGCATGTCGTCCTCGTACTTGACCATGCGGTACTCGAGATCGCCCAGGTCGGCCGGGACAGAGGACGTCACGACCTCCCAGTCGCGCGAGCCGACGACGTGGTGAACCGACAGGTCGCGGCGCGACGCCCAGGACGGAAGTGCATCAAGGACGGCCCTGTTGATGCGCAGGGCCCCGAGCGAACCGCCGAAGACCAACAGCAGGCGTCGACCCTCGCCGATGCCGAAGGCAGCCTTGGCTGCCTCCCTGTCCCGATGCGGGTCGATGCGCGCGATCTCCGCACGAACCGGGTTGCCGGTGAGGACCGCGCGCGGAAGCGGCGTGCTTTCGAAGCTCACGGCGCTCGCCTTCGCGACCCGGGAGATGATGCGGTTGGCGGCGCCCGGCACGGCGTTCTGCTCGGCGACCACGATCGGCACCCGCCAGATCGTCGCCGCCAGCGCGACCGCCACGCTCGCGTAGCCGCCCACCGCGATCACCACCGCTGGGCGCAAGCGGCGGACGAGCAGCACAGCGCGAGCGAACGCGACCAGCAGCCCCGACACCGCAGCCACGTTGTCCATCGTGAGACGCCTCTGTATCCCGCGCCCCGGCAGCAGGGTCATCGGATAGCCGGTCGGCGGCACGAGCCTCGCCTCGATCCCGCGCTCGCTGCCGACGTAGTGCACGCTAGATCGGGACCGACCGCTCGCAACGATCGCATCGGCGATCGCCATCGCCGGCAGGACGTGGCCGGCGGTGCCCCCTCCAGTCACGATGGCGTAGGTCGAGGTGGGGTTGTCGCTCACCGACCTGCGGCCGCACCCGCGCGGGTCGGCCTGGCGCGACGATCGTCTGACACCTGCGCCTGCCGAGCGACGTTGAGAAGCAACCCCGCCCCCGCCATGCTGAACAGCAGCGACGACCCGCCGTAGGAGACGAACGGGAGAGGTACGCCGGTGATCGGGAGTATGCCGATCACCGCGCCGATGTTGACGAAGGCCTGCACTCCGAACCACACGGTCACACCAGCGGCTATGAGCATCCCGAAGCGGTCAGGCGCCAGGAGCGCGGCGCGCGCGCCGAGGACGCAGAGCGCTACGAAGAGCGCTACCACCACCAGCGCGCCGAGCAGGCCGAGCTCCTCGGCCACGATCGCGAAGATGAAGTCGGTGTGCGCGTAGGGGAGGAAGCCCCACTTGGCACGGCTCTGTCCCAACCCCACCCCCGAGATCCCTCCGGAGGCGATGCCGACCAGCGACTGGATGTTCTGATAGCCGCTGTCCTGGTAGTCGGCCCAGGGATCGAGGAAGGCCAACACCCTCGCGCGACGGTATGGCGCAGCGAGCGCGAGCACCGTCGCACCGAGCACCCCGAGTGCGCCAACACCGACGAGCGGCACGAGCGGCGTGCCGGCAACGAACAGCACTGACAGGACGATCGCGCCAAGGACCAGAGTGGTTCCGAGGTTCGGCTGGAACATCAGCAGGAGCGCCACTCCGGCGTAGACCGCCACGACAGGGCGCAGCGTCAGCTGCACGTCCCCCACCCATGCCGCCCGGCGAGCAAGCAGGTCGGCTGCGAACAGCAAGACGGTGAGCTTGGCCAGCTCGGAGGGCTGGAGCGAGAAGGGGCCGTAACCGAGCCAGCGAGACGACCCGTTGATGTTGCGACCCAATCCAGGAACGAAGACGAGCACCAGCAACCCGACGGAGACCGCGAGCGCGGGCAGCGCCATGCGTCGCCAGTGGTGGTAGTCCACGCGCATCAGGACGATGCACAGCGCCACGCTCGCTAGAAGCCAGCCGCCCTGCCGCATCGCCACCGTCCAGGTGGAGCCGTAGGTGTCGAGGGCGGTGACGGAGGAGGCGGAGAGCACCATCACCATGCCGAGCAGGTTCAGCGTCGTGATGATGGCGAGCAGGCCGACGAAGGTGCGGGATCGCCTCACTCGCGGCCTCCTGACGCCGCCAGGTGCTCGCGAGCTGCGCGCACGAAGTCGTCGCCTCGCTCCGCATAGGAGCCGTACCAGTCAAAGGAGGCACAAGCCGGCGACAGCAGCACCACATCCCCTGGCCGCGCCAGAGATGCCGCTGCCTCCACCGCTTCGTCCATCGAGCCTGCCGGGCGGACCGGCCGGACGCCGTCGAAGGCGGCGCTCACCTCCGGAGCCGCCTCCCCTATCGCGACGACGGCGCGCAGACGATCCGCCTCGGTTGCGAGCTCACCGAGATCGAGGCCCTTGTTGCGCCCCCCGGCGATGAGCACCACGGAATCGAAGCCTCGGACAGCGGCAAGGGTTGCGTGCGGGGCCGTGGCCTTGGAGTCGTCGTACCAGCGCACCCCACCAGCCTCCCCCACCAGCCACACGCGATGGGGGAGCCCCCGAAAGCCGAGCAGCGCCGCTCGCGCGCCCACCGCCGTGCCACCGCCGGCGATCGTCGACGCCGCGGCAGCGAGCGCGTTCGACAGGTCGTGCGGGAAGGCTCTGTGCAGCTCGTCCGGCTTGGCCAACAGCGAGCCATCCGCCAGGAGCAGCTGGCCGCCTTCGAGCCGGTTGTCGGCGCTCGGCGTGAGCCCGAACGTCACGTGACGGGCCGGTGCCGACTCGAGTCGCGCTGCGACGAGCGGGTCGTCGGCGTTGCCCACCGCCACCTGCTCAGGGCGCTGGTGCTCCCAGATGCGTGCCTTGGCAGCTGCGTAGGCCTCAAACGTCTCGTGGTTGTCGAGATGATCGGGTGCCAGGTTGAGCCAGGTGCCCACCGCCGGCGAGTAGCGGCGTGTGTGGAGCAACCGGAACGACGAGGCCTCGACGACGAACACGTCGATCGCCGGGTCCTCGATCGCGGCGACGAGTGGCACCTCGGTGTTGCCGACCGCGGCGGCGCGCAGGCCTGATGCTTCCAGCATCGACCGGGTCAGCTCGGTGACGGTGGTCTTCCCGTTGGTGCCCGTGATCGCCACCTGAGGTCGATCGTCCCAGCGGGCGGCGAGGTCGAACTCTGAGAGGATCGGGGTCTCGGTCCGTGCGGCCAGCCGGAAGACCGGGTGGTGGTCGGGCACGCCCGGGCTCGGCACCACAGCCTCGACCTGATCGACCAGGCTGGCCAGCGCAGCCTCGTCCGGCTTCTCGACGAGCCGCACGCCCAGCTCCTCGACAAGCTGGCGACCCGCATCGTGTGGCGAGTCGTCGGCGGCGACGGCTGACTCGCCGTGGGAGACCAGCGCTCGCAGGACTGCACGGCCGGTGATGCCGAGCCCGAGCACGAGGTGCTCGGTCAATCGAGGCCCCCTGTGCCGATGAAGTCGGCGTAGTAGAGACCGAGGGCCAGCGCGGTGCACATGGCTGACACCAGCCAGAAGCGGATGATCACCGTCGTCTCCGGCCAGCCACCGAGCTCGAAGTGGTGGTGGATCGGGGCCATGCGGAAGATGCGCCGCTTGAAGATGCGGAAGCTCCCGACCTGCAGGATGACAGAGAGCGACTCTGTGACGTACAGGGCGCCGAGGATCGGCAGCAGGAGCTGGACGTTGAGGGTGAGCGCCAGCGCCGCGACACCGGCACCGATGGCGAGCGCGCCCGTGTCACCCATGAAGATCCGCGCGGGCGCGGCGTTCCACCAGAGGAAGCCAGCGCAGGCGCCGACCATCGCAGCAGCCACTACGGCGATGTCGAGGGCGTGGTTGATCTGGTAGGTGTCGAAGTGCCTGAACGCCCAGAACCCGATGACCATCAGGCACGAGAACACGAACATGGATGAGCCGGCAGCGAGGCCGTCAAGGCCGTCGGTCAGGTTGACGCCGTTGGTCGTGGCGTAGATGAGCAGCACGGCCCAGGCACACCAGCCCGAGGTGCCGAGATCCCAGCCGGGGCTGTTCCATCGGGTGAACGAAAGGGTGGTCTCGACATCCGTCCAGAGGACCGTCGTCACCGCGAACGCGATGGCTACGACGAGGAGCCCGGCCGTCTTGGCTGACTTCGTGAGACCGAGGTTGCGCTCGTTGCGGACCTTGATCCAATCGTCGAGCAGCCCGACCAGGCCTGCGCCGGCGATGCAGGCCATCACCAGCACACCAGTGCGCGTGAACACGAGGTTGCTGCGGACATGGGCCGCCAGGTAGCCGACCAGCGCGGCGACGACGACTGCCACGCCACCCATCGTCGGTGTGCCTGCCTTGACGGTGTGGCCGTCTGGCACGTCCTCGTGGATCGGCTGACCGAGACGGTGCGCCGTCAGCCACTCGATCAGCAGCTTCGTGCCGACGATCGACGTGACACCGGCCAGCCCTGCGGCCATGAGGAGCGCTACCACGCGCTCCCCTCCCGCCGCATCCGCAATGCCGTGCGCGCGATCTCACGGTCGTCGAACGGGATCGAGCGATCCCCGAGGATCTGCACCGCTTCATGGCCCTTGCCGGCGATCACGACGACGTCGCCCGGGCTGGCCTCGCCCACGGCCAAGGCGATGGCGGTCGCCCGGTCCGGCTCGACGGTGACGTCCGCATCGGCGGTCATGCCCGACCGGACAGCATCGATGATCGCAATGGGATCCTCTCCTCTGGGGTTGTCGGAGGTCAGCAGTACCCGATCCGCCAGCCGTGCTGCCACCTGGCCCATCTCCGGCCGCTTCGTCGCGTCGCGATCACCTCCGGCTCCGAACACGAGGATCACCCTTCCACCTGGTGCCCCCTCTCGCGCTGCTTCCAGAGCGCGAGCCAGGGCGTCGGGCTTGTGCGAGTAGTCGACCAGGACTGCGAACGGCTGACCCTCATCGATCGGCTCGAAGCGACCGGGGACAGCAGGCGCCGCGGCCAGACCGGCTGCGATCGACTCCTCGCTGATGCCGAGTGCCAGGCCCGTGGTCGCAGCTGCCAGCGCGTTGCTCACGTTGAAGCGACCGCCAAAGGGGAGCTCGACCTCGATGCCGTGCCAGGTGAACCGGGACCGCGTCGTCTCGACCACCAGGTCGCCCGCGTCAGCGAGCGAGTAGCCCGACGTGGGCACCAGCTGACGCGCCGCCAGCTCCCGGCCGCGCGGGTCATCGAGGTTGACGACCGCCGATCGCGCGTAGGCGGGGGTGAAGAGCTCCGCCTTGGCGGCGAAGTAGGCCTCGAGGTCGCCGTGGAAGTCGAGGTGATCATGCGACAGGTTGGTGAACACGGCTACCGCGAAGCTCGTCGCGCGCACGCGCCCCAGGGCCAGCGCGTGCGACGAGACCTCCATGGCCACCGCGTCGCGCCCCGCCGCCAGCTCTTGGGCCAGCCTCGCCTGGAGCTCGGGTGCTTCAGGTGTGGTGCGCGGCCCGCTCAGCGTGCCGATCACGGCCGTCGACCACCCGTGAGCCTCCATCACCGAGCCGATCAGATGCGTGGTGGTCGTCTTCCCGCTCGTCCCGGTGACACCGACGACGTGCATCGAGCGAGAGGGGTGATCCCAGAAGGCGGCGGAGATGGGGCCCAGCGCGTCGCGCACCGACGGGACTCGTAGCTCCGGAAGCCCGACGTCCAGGGACCGCTCGACGACGAGAGCCGCCGCGCCGAGCTCCAGGGCGGCCGAGGCTAGGTCGTGACCGTCGACGTGCGCACCGGGCACGCAGCAGAACAGCGCCCCAGGCACCACGGCTCTCGTGTCGTGGACGACCGTCGTCACCTCGACGTCGCCAGCCGCGGTCGGAACGAGTGTGAGCGCCTGGTCAGCGACGCGGTCGACCAAGGTGTCGAGCCTCACAGCTCACCGCCCTGCGGGGCTGGAGGTCGACGTCGTCGGTGCCGTGGTCGTGGTCGTCGATGTGGCGGGGGTGGCCCGGATCCGCTCGGGCACGGTGGCTGGCTGGGCGGCGGCGGCCGCGGTGTCAGGGGCGGGAGCGCGCCCGACGAGCGGCGGCGGGATCCGGAACAGGCGCAATCCGTAGCGGGCGAGGTCGGCGAACACCGGCGCCGCCACCGTGCCGCCGAATATGTCACCCGCCGGCTCGTCGATCACGACGATGATCGACAGCTCAGGCCGCTCGGCGGGCACGAACCCTGCGAAGGTCGCCACGTAGTGGTAGCCGGCGGCATCGCGGTACCCGCCGGTGGGGAGAGGCTTGCGTGCGGTACCGGTCTTGCCGGCCACCGTGTAGCCGGTGATCCCGCCACGCGTGCCGGTGCCCTCGGCGACGACGTTGGCGAGCATGTCGCGCATGCGTGCGGCCGTCGACTCTGACACCACCCGGCGAGACTCCCCCGCGGCGACCGGGCGGCTGGTGCCACTGGCGTCGACGGTCTCCAGCACGAGCTTTGGCGGCACGTACACGCCGTCGTTGGCGATGACGTTGTAGGCCTCGAGCATCTGGAGGGCCGTCACGGAGATGCCCTGGCCGATCGGGATCGAACCCATCGACGTGCCGCTGTAGTCGTCGGGGTCGAGGACGATGCCGGAAGACTCGTTGGGGAAGCCCAGCGCAGTCCGCGCTCCGAAGCCGAAGCGCCGCAGATATGAGTCGAGGCGCTCCTTGCCGAGCATCTGCGCCAGCTTGATGGTGCCGATGTTGGACGACTCGGTGAGGATGCGAGTGACCGTGTAGCTCTCCGTGGGGTGAGGGTCGTGGTCCGAGTACACATGGTCGCTGACTTGGAGGGAGTCAGGCACGAGCAGCTCGGTCGACGGCGACACGAGACCCTCCTCCAGGGCCGCGGCGACCGTGATGACCTTGTTGACGGAGCCGGGCTCGTACACCGAGGTCGCCGCCATGTTGTTGCCGATGGCCTTGATCTCGCCTGTGTCCGGATCCTTTGCGAGGTTGGCCAGCGCGAGGATCTCTCCGCTGCGCGGGTCAGACACGATCGCGACCCCGCCCTTGGCGCCCTTGGCAGCGATCTGGGCCGCGAGCGCGCGCTCTGCCTCGTATTGCATCGAGCGATCGATGGTGAGCACCAGGTCGTCGCCCCGCTGAGCGGGTCTGAGCTCGCGCTCGCCGCCGGGGATCGTGCGCCCGTCGGGGTCCTTCTCGACGACGAGCTCACCGGGCTCGCCGGTCAGCAGCTCGTCGTACTGGAGCTCCAGCCCTGAGAGGCCCTCGTTGTCCACGCCGACCTTGCCGAGCACCGATCGGGCGAGGTCGCCTGCGGGGGCGAAGCGCTTCGGCTCGTCGAGGAAGAAGATCCCCGTCATGCCCTCACGCTGCTTCGTCTCCGGATCGTCGGCGATGGCGGCCTCGACCGCGTCCGCCACGTCGTCGGGTACGCGCCGAGCGACGTAGGTGAACTTGAGCTCGCTGCCCAGCCTGGTAGCGAGGTCGAGCGAGCGCGCCGCGTCAAGACCGAGGATCGGAGCCAGCACGGCCACGGCCGCCGTGGGGTTCTCGATGAGCCGGGGATCGGCCCAGATGGTGCGCTGCGGGATGCTCACCGCCAGATCGTTCCCGTTGCGATCGAAGATCGACCCGCGGTCGGCCGGCAGGGCGATCTCCTGGAACCGCTGAGAGGCCCCGAAGGCCGTGTAGCGCTGGCCTCCGACGACTTGGACGTCCACCAGACGCGCCGTCACGGCACCGAAGCCGACGAGCAGGCAGAGCAGCGTGCAACCGAGGCGCACGCGGGGTCTCCCCTGCCGGCTCGACGCTCCGGTCGGCCTGCGAGGGGGCGATGCCGGACGGCGCGGGGTCGGAGCCGGCGGTCGACGGCGCGGCTGTGCGCGCGCGACCACGCCCCGCTGGCGAGCGGGGCGTGAGGCCGGCGGACGATGGGGCCGGGGCGGGTTGCGGGGCGGCCCTACGGGGGTCATGGGGCGGGTGACTCCAGCAGAGGCTTCATGACAGACCAGAGAGTGCGCGCGTCGGCGTCTGAGACCGTGACCGTCTGCGCCGAGACGGACGGATCGGACGCAACTGGTTGGAGGTAGACGAGATCGTCTGGAGCGACCATTCCAAGCGCCTGAGCGGCCTCCACGACGCGCGCGGGCGACTCCATCTCGGCGACCTCCTTGCGCAGCTCCTGGTAGCGCGCCTGCTCGACCGTGAGCTGGGCATCGAGCTCGTCCAGGCGGATCTGACCCTGCACGAGGACGGTGTGAGCGATGGCGATGGCGAAGAGCACCGCGAACAGAAGAGCCGTCAGGAGCACGCCCGCGGCCGGGGTGAGACGACGGCGGGTCCGCTCGTTGGGAGCGACCACGCGAAGATGGCGCGGCTGGACCTCGGGCGCGGGGCGCGGTGCGGTGCGACGCTCGGGCGCAAGCGCCGCACCGCCGCGGCTCGGGTAGGTGCGGGGAGGTGCCTCGAGGGTGGTCATGAGCCCTCCTGCGAGCCAGCCTCGACAGGTGACGCCAGCTTCTCGGCAGCGCGAAGGCGTGCGCTCGAGGCGCGGCGGTTGGCGGTGGACTCCGCCAGCGACGGCGTCCATGCACCGGCCTTGAGGAGCCGGATCGTGGGACGCGCGTCGCTGGGCGGAGGAAGGTGCGAGGGCCCACGCCAACCACCCGTGGCGGCGTGGCGCAGGCGGGCCTTCACGATGCGGTCCTCGCCGGAGTGGTACGACAGCACGGCGCAGCGCCCACCCGGGGTGAGCACTGATATGGCGGCGTCGATGGCGCCGGGGAGGACGTCGAGCTCGGAGTTGACGGCGATGCGGATCGCCTGGAACGTGCGCTTGGCTGGGTGGCCGCCAGTGCGGCGAGCAGGAGCCGGTATCGCGTCGCGCACGATGGCGGCGAGCTCGACGGTGGAACGGACAGGCCGGGCAGCCACGATCGCGGCGGCTATGCGGCGCGCGAAGCGCTCGTCGCCGTACTGGTCGAGGATCCCGGCCAGCTCGCGCTCGTCAGCTTCGTTGACGATGTCGGCAGCCGTGCGCGGCAGATCACGATCCATGCGCATGTCCAGCGGAGCGTCGTGCCAGTAGCTGAACCCGCGCTCCGCGCGGTCGAGCTGGGGGGAGCTGACCCCCAGGTCGAAGAGCACGCCGCTCACCGGTGTCGTTCCATGCTGCTGCACGATCTGCTCCAAGGCGTCGAACCGAGCCCGCTGCAGGATGGCTCTGTCCCCGAAGGGCCGGAGCCGCTGCTCTGCGGCTGCGAGCGCATCGGCGTCCTGGTCGAGGCCCAGCACCCGCAGGTGCGGGTGCTGCTCGAGCAGTGCCGCTGCGTGCCCCGCACCCCCGACCGTGGCGTCGATCAGCCAACCTGGAGGAACCGGGGCGAAGAGCTCGACGATGCGATCGAGGAGCACCGGCTCGTGCCGGAAGCTCCCCGCCGCCTCGCCGCTGGCGTCGCTCACCTGCAGCCCCCCGGAGAGCTGGTGCCCGCCGGGATGTCTCCCCGGAACGGACTCGATGGGAAGCGGGCGGAGAGGGGGCCTTCCATCGCGCTGCCCGGGGGGCTGCAGGGGAGCGACGCCGCTCCTCGCATCTCGGTTGTCGTCCCGCTCCTCTCTTCTCGTACTTGGGTTGGTGCTTCGTTCACCGCGGGCTGCGGCGGCCGGTCAGTCCGAGCTGGCGGACCTTGCGGGTCACCGCCGCGTCGCCACGCTCGGCCTTGGCGTGCCAGGTGTCGCGATCCCAGATCTCTGCACGGCGGATCAGGCCCTTGATGACGACGTCGGACCGGAGCCCGGCGTACTCGCGCAGTGTCGAGTTGATGACGATGCGCCCCTGCTGGTCCGGGGTGATCTCGGCGGCATCGCCGACGAACTGACGCATCGCGTCGAGGGCTTCCTCACGCTCGTCGTCGGTCTGTGCATCTTCGACCGCGTCCTCGAAGACCGTCGCCACCTCGAGGAACCCTTCGTGGGTCCAGAGGCCGAGGCAGCCGTCGAGCTTGGCGATCACGCCGCTCTCCCCGAGCTGAGCGCGGATCTTGGCAGGCAGCACCATGCGGCCCTTCTCATCGAGTCCGTGCTCGTGGGTCCCGATGAACTGGGCCCGCTCGTCTGCCATGTCGCTGCCTCGTGTCGTGCGGAACGCCTCACTCAGGACCCCCTCCCTGTGTGGCGTTGACTGCCACCGTATGCCTTTGACCCTCCATGGTCAACCACTAAGTGCCATTGATCACCTCACTGTGGGTGATCGACACCATCACGAGGCGCGTGGAAGCCATCGCGGGCCATTGCTCCTGCTTGGCGCCCCTGACTAGGAGGCCGGCAGGTGGGTCAGGAGCGAGGCGAAGAGCTCATCGGCCGGCGCTGCGGTGGCGGCCGCCAGCTGGGCCAGCTCGACCGACGCAACGCCGCGGTCCTCGGGTGTCAGGCAGAGCAGCGCGGCCAGCGCTACGGGATCCCACGCGCCGAGTGCCGCGCACTGGAACCTGGCGCCCGCGCGGGTGCGGCGCTGCGAGATGCCCAGAACCTTGCGGCCCTCCTCGTCCACCAGCTCGCCAGGCGCCAGCCCGGCGAAGCAGATCGAAGCCGACCACCGAGTGCGCTGAAGCGCGCCCTCGTGCATCCGCGTGGCGACGCCCAGAGACGCGAACGCATCGGACCAGGCGCTCCCGAGCCAGAGCGAGCTGCGGCCCACGTCGCTCTCCCAGAGCGGGTCACCCGACGGCAGCAGCACGTCGACCCACAGCAGTGAGCTGTCGACGAGCACCACTCCCCCGCCGCTCTGCCGGCGCACGATGTCGAGTCCCGCGGCAGCTGCGGCCCTCTGATCGACGACGCCGTCCTTCTGGGTGCTCCCGAGGACGATCGCTGGCTTCGTTGCCGTGCACCGCCAGACCGCCCGCGTCCCACCTTCGGGAAACGTGCGGCCGTGGAACGCGCCGGCCGGCTCCACGTGGTGCTCGACCGCCCACGCCATCTGCGTCAGGCAGACAGCACGGCGGGCCGCAGATAGGGCTCCCAGTGGGGGGGCACCGACCCGACCGCGACGCTCACCCACGTCAGCTCGCGGGGGGCGTGGGGCTGGCGTCGCAGCTCCATCGCCGTCGCGTGGAGGAGGCGGTCTCCCTTGCGGACGTTGCACGGGCGGCAGGCTGCGACGACGTTCTCCCAGGCGTGCTCCCCACCCTTGCTGCGCGGCACCACGTGGTCGATGCTCTCCGCCGCAGCGCCGCAGTACTGGCAGCGGTGCCCATCGCGGGCGAACACGCCACGCCGGTTGAGAGGTGCCCGGCGCCTGAACGGCACCTTCACGAAGTTGCGAAGCCGGATCACGGATGGCACTGGAACCGTGAGGTGCTCGGAGTGTAGGGCCTGCCCCGTGTCGTGGAGGATCTCCGCGCGCTCTGCCAGGACCAGCACGACGGCTCGTCGACTCGGCACGATGCACAGCGGCTCGTAGGTGGCGTTGAGCACTAGGGCGCCCGACATCGCCGGAACGCTATCGCCGCAGCCCTGAGCGTGGGCGGCTGTTCCGGTGGTCGCTCAACGAGGGAAGGTCCTGCACCATCGCAGGTAGGTGACGAGATCCTGCGGGTCGGGCTGCCGGTCGCCGCTGCCGCCGTAGGCGGTCTCCATCCGGAACCGCATGTAGTCAGGAGCCGGGACCGGGAGGAACGGGGCTCGCCTCCACCAGCCGCGCGGTGCGAGCACCAGCGACTGCCGGAGCGCAACCAGCCAGAGCGACGGGTGGCGGAGCACGGCGCCGACCACACCCACCGCCCAGCGCAGGCTCAGGATCGGCCCGCCTGCAGCTCGCGCCATGTCGCCGAGTCGCCCTTTGGCTCCTTCGGCAGACCCAGCACCATCTCGCCGACGATGTTGCGCTGGATCTCGCTGGACCCGGCGTAGATGGTGCCGGCGCGAGCGTTGAAGAAGGTGCCGACCCAGCTGGCGCTGTCGTTCGGAGCGCCGGGGTCGTCGGTCTGGAAGGACGAGGCCGGCCAGCGCCCGCTCGGCACCATCGCGGTGGGGCCCAGGATGTCAACCGCGAGCTCGGACACGGCCTTGTGGTACTCGCTCCAATACAGCTTGAAGGTGCCGGCCTCCGGACCGGGTTGGTGGCCCTTGAGGAACTGCGTGAGGGCGCGCATGCCGAGGTAGCGCATGATCTCGACCTTGCTGTGACACCATGCCAGCCGCTGGCGGATCCGCGGGTCGGAGGTCACGCCGCGCTGCTGGGCCAGCGTCACCAGGCGGTCGAGCTCGGTGCGGAACATGAGGGGGAACGTTGCCGCGGCCTCGCCCCGCTCGTAGCCCAGCAGCGTCATGGCGACGGCCCACCCAGCGTTGACCTCGCCGACGACGTTCTCCTTCGGGCAGCGCGCGTCCGTGAAGAACACCTCGTTGAACTCGGACTCGCCGCTGATCATCTTGATGGGCCGCACCTCGACCCCGGGCTGGTCCATCGGACAGAGCAGGAACGTGATGCCCTTGTGCTTCGGGGCATCGGGGTCGGTGCGCGTGAGAACGAACATCCAGTTCGCCAGGTGACCAGCCGAGGTCCAGATCTTCTGCCCGTTGATCACCCACTCGTCGCCATCGAGAACGGCACGGCACCCGAGGTTGCCGAGATCGGAGCCCGCGTTGGGCTCCGAGTAGCCCTGGCACCAGATGTCCTCGCCAGAGAGGATCCGCGGGATGAAGTGGCGCTTCTGCTCGTCCGTGCCCCATTGCAGGATGGTGTTGCCGACCATCTGGATCGAGAAGACGTCGTTCGTGCCACCGGCCGGCACCCCGGCGCGCTGGAACTCCTCGGCAAGGATCACCTGCTCGAGCGCTGTCAGCCCGGGCCCGCCGTACTCAGCCGGCCAGGAAGACGCCAGGTACCCATGATCACGGAGTGTGGCTCGCCAGCTCTTCGTGAAGTCCTCGACCTCATCGCGCTCGAGTGCGCCGATCCCCTGCCACCCAGCGGGCAGGTGCTCTGCCAGGAAGGCCTGGACCTTCTCCCTGTAGGCGTCGGCTTCGGCTGGATAGGTGGGGTCCATCGCCGCCGACGGTAGCCCGCGGCGCGCGGCGTGGGCGCTGCGGCCCGATCGGCTCAGGTCACGCCGATGTCGCGACCCAGGGCACGCCACGCGACCGCGGCCGCACCGATGAGCGGACCCTCGTCGGCCAGGCCCCCCGGCACTATCCGGGCACCCGCTGAGAAGTCGAGCCGGGCGCACCTGTCGAGCTCCTGCTGCGCCGCCTCGAAGAAGTCGTCGCCGTAGCCCAGGGCAACCGACCCCGCCACGACCGCCAGCCGCAGGTCGAGCAGGTTGGCGACAGAGGCCACGGCGCGCCCTACAAGGCAGCCGGCACGTCGGCGCTCCTCCAGGGACGCCTCCGAGGCGGGTGCTCCGGTGCGGGCCGCGATCCCGGTTCCAGATGCCTCTGCCTCCAGGCACCCGCGCGCTCCGCAGGCGCACGTGCGGCCTTGCGGCTCGACGATCACGTGCCCGATGTGCCCTGCGTTCCCATCCGCTCCGTCGAGCAGCCGGCCATTGAGAACGATGCCTCCCCCGACGCCGGTCGACACGACCATCGCGATGAAGTCGCTGGCCCCCGAGGCGGCGCCGACCCAGCCCTCGGCCAGGGCTAGCGCCTTCGCGTCGTTGTCTATCTGCACCGGCAGGCTCCGGGCCTCGGCGACCCGGCGGCGCAGCGGGAAGTCGCGCCAGGCCTCGATGTTGAGTGGCGACACGGCCTCCCCGCCGCTCGTCATGGGTCCGCCGCACCCGATCCCGACGGCCATCTCATCGCCCGCCGCCACCTCGGCCATGGCCGCTGTGACGGCGTCGAACACAGCTCCGGCATCTGCGCTGCGCGGCGTGGCGCGCAGCGATCGCCTCACGAGCGACCCCTCCGAGGTGACCACCCCGGCGGCGATCTTCGTGCCCCCGATGTCGACTGCGAGCACGGTCTCCACGGCCGGGGAACCTACAGCGAGTGCCGCGGCGTCACAGCGGGTAGCCGCGACGTACCCTTGCCGGACCGCGCATCGACCCCGAGGAGCGAACGGTGGCCACGAGGCAGCAGACCCCCGCTCGAGCACCGAGCTTCTCTGGCGCCTACGACGAGGTCGTTGCGAACGTCCAGCGCGTGATCCAGGGCAAGCCCGATGTCATCGAGCTCGTGCTGCTCTGCCTGGTCTCTGAGGGCCATCTCCTGATCGAGGACGTGCCCGGCGTCGGCAAGACGAGCATGGCCAAGGCCCTGGCGGCGTCGATCGAGGGGTCGTTCGGGCGGCTGCAGTTCACCCCCGACCTGCTCCCCACGGACGTCGTCGGGCTCACGGTGTGGAACCGCAACACCAGCGAGTTCGAGTTCCGGCCGGGGCCGGTGTTCAACAACATCGTGCTGGCGGACGAGATCAACCGCGCCTCACCGAAGACGCAATCCGCCCTGCTCGAGGCCATGGCAGAGGCCCAGGTGACGGTCGACGGCACGACCTATCAGCTCGACCGGCCCTTCATGGTGATCGCAACTCAGAACCCGATCGAGCACGAGGGCACGTATCCGCTGCCTGAGTCGCAGCTCGACCGGTTCTTCATGCGGGTATCGGTGGGCTACCCCTCACCTGAGTCCGAGCTGGAGATCCTCGATGCACACGGCGATCACGACGCGCTCGAGGACATCGGTTCGGTCGTCACCGCCAGCCAGATCGAGAAGCTGAGCGACGCGGCGCGGACGGTCCACGTCGCGCCGGCGCTGAAGGGATACCTGGTCGAGCTGGCCAACGCCTCTCGCCGTCACCCGAACCTGGCCCTGGGGATGTCACCCCGCGCCACGCTGGCGCTGCAGCGCGCCGCGCGATCGCGCGCCGCCGCCAAGGATCGCGGCTACGTCGTGCCCGACGACCTGAAGGCTCTCGCCGAACCGGTCCTCGCCCACCGTCTCCTCGTCACACCAGAAGCCCAGCTGCAGGGCATCACCGCGGGAGAAGCGCTCGACGAGGTGCTGCGGGCCGTTCCCGTTCCCGCGGGGAAGCCCAGGTAGGCCGCGGTGCTCACGCGCCAGGGGTGGCTCGTGGGCATCGGCATCGCCGCGCTCGTTGCGGGCGGGAGGCTCCTCGGGTTGCCGGAGCTGTTCGCGCTGGGCGTGGTGGCGGCGGCTCTGCTCGGCGGTGCCCTGCTCGTGGTCGGCACCTCGCGCCTGGAGCTCGAGATCGGCCGGTCGATCCATCCTTCGCGCGTCCAGGTCGGCACGACCACGCGCGTGGAGCTGAGCGTGCGCAACACCCGTGCGTCACGGACTCCGGTGCTGCGCTTGCGTGATCCGGTGTCAGGCACGCGCGGCGCCGACCTGCTCGTGTCCCCCTTGGGCCGCGGCGAGCGCACAGTTGCCGCCTACCGCCTGCCCACCCAGCGACGAGGGCTCCTCCGGGTCGGCCCTCTCGAGGTCGTGGTGGGCGATCCCTTCGGGCTGACCAACCTCGCGACGAGGGCCGCCCCAGCCGTGGAGGTGACCGTCTTCCCGCACGTGGACGAGATCGAGCCGCTCCCGTACACCACGGGTCACGACCCGCTCGCCGGGGCGCGCCAGCCCAACTCGTTGGGGAGGAGCGGAGAGGACTTCTACGCGCTGCGCCCTTACGCAGTGGGGGACGACCTGCGCCGCATCCACTGGCCCTCATCCGCCCGGCACGACGAGCTGCTCGTGCGCCAGAGCGAGCTCCCCTGGCAGGGGCGCACCACGGTGCTCCTCGACGTGCGCAAGGCCGCCCACTCGGGTGAGTCGCTCGAGGTCGCTGTGTCGGCGGCGGCCAGCATCGTTGCAGCGACCGCGCGACGCCACGACCTGATCCGGCTCGTGACCACTGGCGGCTCCGACTCGGACTTCGCTCCCGGCTCCGATCACGTCGAGGCGATCATGGAGCACCTCGCCGTCGTCCCCACGTCCCCCTCTGGGAGCCTGCGGCGAGCCGTCGACATGCTCGGCCGCCGCTCGAACGGTGGCTCGCTCGTCGCCATCGTCGCGGAGGTGCCGCTCGAAGATCTCAAGGCGCTGGGTGGGCTCCGCAGCCGTTACGGCTCCCTCACGATCCTCCAGATCGACCGCTCCTCTTGGGATGCACACGCCGCCATCGCGCCGGCGCCCGACGCCGCCGTGGTCCGGGTCACCCGCGATGCAACGTTCCCCGCCGCCTGGGCCGCCCACATCCGCGGTCTGCGGATGCGGCGGGGCACGTCGAAGGTCGCGGCCCGATGAACGGCGAACGATCGCTCCTCGTCGCCGCCGAGGTGGGGCTGGCCGCAGTCACGCTCGCGGCGGTGCTCGGGATG
This sequence comes from Actinomycetota bacterium, assembly GCA_049325515.1. GTDB lineage: Bacteria > Actinomycetota > Acidimicrobiia > Acidimicrobiales > VFJN01 > VFJN01. The sequence continues at coordinate 24,996 of JBMOLI010000041.1, forward strand.
GGCAGGCTCTTCGACGGTTCGGAGTGGCTTGGACCACTGACCGCTCACGCGTTGGCGGCTCACCTGGTCGTGGCGGTCGCTCGAAGGCGCGGGCTCTCGTTGCAGGTCACGGCGATCGTCGCGACTGGCGCGGCGGTCTTGCTCGCGACGTGGACGTGGTACTTCGCCACGTCGGCCTACGGACTGCCGACCGGGGCGACGTGGACCGCCATGCAGGCCGACCTCGAGCGATCGTGGACGCTCTACCAAGACGTCGTCGCACCGGCGCCGGTCGAGACAGGCTTCGTGCTCGCCAGCGCGATCGCCATCTGGTTCGTCGCCTACATCGCCGACTGGGCCGCCTTCAGGCTGCGAGTGCCGTTCGAAGCCTCGCTGCCCGCCGGCACGCTGTTCCTCTTCACCGCGCTGCTGGGGGCAGATCGGGGTCGCGCGTGGGCGGTCGCTCTCTACGCCAGCGCTGTGCTCGCCTTCCTCCTGCTGCACCGCACATCGCGTGAGGGCGCTACCGGCCACTGGGTCGGTGGCCGCGGCGCGCAGGGTCACCGATCGCTGCTCGCGGCTGGTACGGCTCTGGGTGTCATCGCCGTGGTCACCGGAACCGTGCTCGGTCCGCTGATGCCTGGCGCGGAGTCGCCTGGCGTGATCGATCCCAGGTCGCTGCGTGACGGCTCGCAGTCGCGCGTGACGATCAGCCCGCTCGTCGACATCCGCTCTCGCCTGGTCGACCAGCGCAACATCGAGGTGTTCCAGGTCAGGTCACCCCGCCCGTCGTACTGGCGCCTGACCTCGCTCGACCAGTTCGACGGGCGCATCTGGTCTTCGAGCGGCAGCTACGCCGAGGCGAGCGGTGACTTGCCTCGGGCCATCTCCACCGACCTGAAGGTCGAGACCTTCGACCAGGAGTTCTCCATCTCGGCCCTGTCTGCGATCTGGCTCCCCAACGCCTACGAGCCGAGGTCGATCGATGCCTCCGACGTCGGGATCCTCTACGAGGAAGCGTCATCCACCCTCATCGTGGACAGCGACGTCGATTCGAGCGACCAGCTCACCTACAGGGTCACCTCCGAGTCGCCGCGGATCACCCAAGCAGATCTCGCCGGCGCCGGAGGGAGCATCCCCGCCGAGATCCGCGAGCGCTTCCTCGATCTCCCGGACGGCTTCAGCCCATCGGTCAGAGCCCTGGCCGACGAGGTCACCGCCAGCGCGACCACGCCCTACGAGTCCGCTCTAGCTCTCCAGGACCACCTGCGGACCTTCACCTACGACCTGGACGTGGGGGCGGGACACAGCGACAACGTCCTCGAGCAGTTCCTGTTCGAGACCAGGCGGGGCTACTGCGAGCAGTTCGCCGGATCGTTCGCTGCGATGGCACGCTCGATCGGCCTGCCCGCCCGCGTCGCTGTCGGCTTCACGCAGGGCGAGGTCGATGCCTCCGACCCGAGCCTGTTCCGGGTGCGCGGCGAGCACGCCCACGCCTGGCCCGAGGTCTTCCTGGCGGGTGCGGGCTGGGTGAGCTTCGAGCCCACGCCGGGCCGAGGCCAGCCCTTCGCCGAGGAGTACACGGGGGTGCCCGTCTCGCAGGCCGCCACCGCCGACCCCGGCTCCGCCACGACCGCGCCACCGACGACGGCCGGCGAGCCCTCCCCGACCATCCCGGATCCATCGTCGGGGCCCCAGATACGTGAGGACGAGCTCGCCACCGGTGCCGGCGAGGAGGCCGACGGCGACTCCTCTGCTCCTCGCGCCATCGCTGACTTCGTAACGGGTCCCGTCCGCCAGGTCGCACCGTTCGTCGTCGCTGCTGTTCTCGCGTACTTGCTGCTGGTGCCGTTGGCCTTGGCGTCCCGGCGCTGGGTGCGACGGCGGCGGGCGACCACGCCGGCTGAGCGCATCTCGCTGGCGTGGACGGAGGCGTCGGAGGAGGCAGCCCTGGTCGGCTTCGAGGAGACGGCGAGCGAGACCTTCGACGAGCGGGCCGCACGACTGGGAGCTCTCATGGCGGACCCCGCCGCCTCCGATCACGCGGTGGACCTGGCACGCCGGCTCGAGGTGGCGGCGTACTCGGCAGAGGGAGCCGACGAGCTCGACGCCGAGCTGGCCGAGGAGTCCGGTCTCGCCCTGATCGTCGCCGCCCGCCGCGCGGCGCCGCGCTCGGCTCGTCTCACCCGCTGGCTCGACCCACGCCTCGCGCTACGGCGACGCAAGATGGGTCAGCCGGCGCACAGGCGCATCACGACGACGGTCAGGGGCGACTTGGAAGCGGAGCGCGAGCTGGTTCGGAGCGGCGATCGCCGCTAGCCGTCGTCGTCAGGACGCTTGAAGCGCTCGCGCATCTTGCCCTTGGCGCCTCCGAGGGCGTCCCGCAGACCGGCGGCTCTCATCGAGCTCGTGATCTGGTCGAGGCCGGCCTTGCCGAGCTTGCGCAGATTGCGCTCGAAGTAGAGCGCGCAGGCGAGCATCAGGAGGAAGCCACCGAAGGCCAGCAGGTAGCTGGTGGAGAGTGCCGCCACCAGGAAGGCGACTCCCACGACGAAGCCCAGGCCCGACCACTTCATGCGGCGGACCGTGTGGGTGAAGAGGGTGGTCTCACCGACCTCCCGGGCGAACTCGGGATCGTCCGCGTAGAACTGCTGGGCGATCTCGCTGAGGATTCGTTCTTCGTCTTCGGAAAGCGGCACCGATGCCTTCCCCTCTGCCCTGGACCCCCTCATCTTCCCACAGGCCCTGGCTTCCGACAACGCGACGGGGCCCCATCTGCGGCCAGCTCGGTCAGGATCCGGCGACGTCGGACGGGCCCCACTGCTGATCGCCGCGCCGTTTCACCCGGATGCCATCCGGACCTGTGAGCGACGCGGGCACGATGGCGTCGTGGCCGTAGCGGGCCCGGATCGCGTCGATGGCATCGGTGGCGTCGTCCCAGGATGGTGCATCGACGTCGTCGAGGGTCAGCTGCCGGGCTCCCCCGTCCGCCAGCTGGCTGACGTGGATGCCGAGCAGGCGCACACCCGGGGTGGGATCGATCCTGGAGAGCAGCTCCGTGGCAGCCCTGATCACGTCGGGCCCGGTGTCGACGGCCGACGCGAGCGTCACCGAGCGGGTGATCGTGCGGAAGTCGTGGAACCGCACCTTGATGGACACGGTGCGACCGGCCACCTCGGCGGCCCGCAGGCGCCCGGCCACTGAGTCGCCGAGCCGCACCAGCTCGTGCTGGAGGCTCTCGAGGCTGTGGTGATCGCGCGAGAAGGTCTCCTCGTGGCCGATCGACTTCGGGCGCTGGACGGGCACCACCTCCCTGTCGTCGATCCCGAGGGCGAGGCGCCGCAGGTGCGCCCCGTTGGCGGCCCCCAAGGTGGCGATGGCGTCACGCTCGTCGACTGACGCCAGATCGGCGATGGTGTCGACGCCGATCCGGTGCAGCTTCTCGAGCGTCTTCGGGCCGACGCCCCAGAGCGCCTGCACCGGGTGAGGGTGCAGGAACGCGATCACGTCGTCCGGCTCGACCACCTTCACACCCAGGCCCGGCTCCGGTCCGCGGGGGCCGATCCTCGGCTTGGCAGCCTCCGAGGCGAGCTTCGCAACGAACTTCGACGGGGCGACTCCAACCGAGCACGTGAGGCCCTCCTGTTCGAGGACCCGCTTCCTGATGGCGCGGGCGATCGTCGGTCCGTCGCCGTGCAGGCGACGAGCGCCGGAGACATCCAGGAAGGCCTCGTCGAGCGAGAGCGCTTCCACCAGTGGAGTGAAGGAACCGAAGATCGCCATGATCGCCTTGCTGACCTGGGCGTAGTGGTCGTGATCTCCGGGCAGGAACACGGCATGGGGGCAGAGCCGCTGGGCGCGCACGGAGGACATCGCCGAATGGATGCCGAACACGCGCGCCTCGTAGCTGGCTGCGGCCACGACCCCGCGTGCCCCGGGTGCTCCGACGATCACGGGCTGACCTCTGAGCTCGGGACGGCGCAGCAGCTCCACCGACGCGTAGAACGCGTCCATGTCGACGTGAAGGATCGTGCGGCCAGGCCGCGGGCTCACTGCCCTGCCCGTGTGATGACGAGCGAGCGCGGGTCGCTGCCGGCGACGTGGAAGTCGTATGGCCGCGTCTCGCTGTGATCCCAACGCTCCGCCAGCCAGTCGCCGAGGGGCTCGCAGACCCACGGGTGCCCCCCATCGACCAAGCCGCTGCACACGACGGCGTCGACGAAGCGGGCGTCGACCACGATGCCATCGGGGTCGTCGACGTGGAGCTCGCCCTCGTAGGCGATCGCCAGGTGCGCCTCGACCCTCAGCCGCCACCCGAGCTCAGGTGCTTCGCACCGCACCTCGTACACGGGACCGGCCCATTGCGTGACGCGCAGCCCGGTCTCCTCCTCCACCTCGCGGGTGAGCCCTTCGAGGATCGACTCGCCTTCGTCGATCACGCCGCCGGGCGGTGTCCAGTCGTGGCTGCCGTTGCGGCGCCGGTTCTGCACGAGGAGCACCTCGTCCTCGCTCAGGATGAGCGCCCCGCCGACGACCCAGTCACGCATCGGGCCATCCTCGCGCGGGAGCCGGCGCCCCCGTCAGCGAAGTCGCAGCCGCACCCGGCGCACCCCGTGGTCGGGGCCCTTGTCCAGGATCAGGTCGGCCCGCGACCTGCTGGGCAGGATGTTGAGCCGCAGGTTCGGTCGGTTGATGGCTGCCCAGATGCTGCTGGCAGTCGACCTGAGCTCGTCATCCGAAAGGGAGGCGAAGTGGCGGAAGAAGGACGTCTCGTCGTTGAAGGCGGTCTCGCGCAGAGCGAAGAAGCGCTCTACGTACCAGCGCTCGATGTCGGCCTCGTCTGCGTCGACGTAGATCGAGAAGTCGAACCAATCGGACACGAAGCGCGCCTCGTGGCCTGCCGCAACGCCGGTCTGGAGCACGTTGAGGCCCTCGAGGATCACGATGTCCGGTTGGCGGAGCACCTGCTCCTCGCCCGCGACGATGTCGTACACCACGTGCGAGTAGACGGGCGCCCGGACCTCCGGCTCCCCTCGCTTCACCTCTTCGAGGAAGCGCACCAGCCGGCGCACGTCATAGCTCTCGGGGAAGCCCTTGCGCTCCATGAGACCGCGCTCCTCGAGCACCCGGTTGGGTCGCAGGAAGCCATCCGTGGTGACGAGGTCGACCCGCGGGTGATCGGGCCAACGGGCGAGCAGCGCTTGCAGGACGCGCGCCGTCGTGCTCTTCCCCACCGCGACGCTGCCGCCCAGGCCGATGATGAACGGCACGCGCTGCTCGGGCCGACCGAGGAACGTGTCGGTGGTCCGCATCAGCTCTTGGGTGGCGGCGACGCGGAGGTTGAGCAACCGCGAGAGAGGCAGGTACACGTCGGTGACCTCGTCCAGGTCGAGCCTCTCGTTGAGACCCCGCAAGGACGCCAGGTCCTGCGCTGCAAGCGACAGCGGCGTGCTGTCGCGCAGCCTCGACCACTCGAGTCGATCGAAGGTGCGATAGCCCGGCCAGGCCTCGTCGGTCACGGGCGGTCACGCTACGCGTGAGCCCGCGGATCGCCCCAACCGGGCTCGGCTCCCTACGCTGGTCGAGCCATGGACCCGCACGAGCCCCCCGCCGAGCACGACTACGCGCCGAGCTCACTGCCCTCCCGGGGTGCCAGGATCCTGGCTTTCACCGCCATCCTCTTCGGTGGGCTCTTCGGCGGTCTCATCGGCTACGGCTTCACAGACCTCCAGTGCTCAGGCGACTGCGGAGCACTCGCTGGCGGCGTCGGCCTGCTGGGCGCCGTGCTGGGCGCCGTGGGGGTCGGCATCGTCGCCACCCTGGCGCTGCGGGCCATGGGCGAGTGGCGCACGATCCAGCACCGCGACGAGATCCGATAGAGCCGTCTCGCGCTCAGGCGCCCAGGCGCAGCCGCCGGAAGGCCTCGGCATGGGCCAGCCCTGACCTCTGGCCCTCCTCGGCTGCGCGGTGCTCGAGCAGCTCGGCCACCAGCTCGGGGTGGTCGCCCACCCTGCTTGCATGACACGCCACCGCCGCGATCTTGCGATCGAGGACGTCCGCCACGTCGATCCACGCGTTGGCCGCGAGCGTGCCGGACAGCAGCACGAGGGAAACCTGGTGCACCGGGCCGGCCTCGGGCAGGTACAAGGGGCTGGCCGCGGGAACCAGCGAGTCGAGGACGGCCCAGCCCAGCTGCCGGTGATCACGGTGGTTGACGTAGGTGTCGCCGAAGAAGACGGCGGTGGGGTCGGGCGCCACCAGCGCATCCGGCCGATGCCGTCTGATCAGCTCCACCAGTCGCTCTCGTAGCGACGCGTCGTTGTCGATCTCGCCGTCTGGATAGCCGAGGTGCTCCACCCCCGCGATGCCGAGGACGGCCGCTGCCGTCACCACCTCCTCGGCGCGGTGCGCCGCCAGCGCGTCGGGATCGGTCGCGGGGTCGGAGCTTCCCTTCTCCCCGCGGTTGGCGATGACGAGTCGCACGTCCGCGCCGGACGCCGCCCAGCGAGCCAGCGTGCCGCCGCAGCTGACTTCGGGATCGTCGGGATGCGCGTAGACGGCAAGTGCGCGCTCGGGGATGAAGGTCTCGATCAAGGTGCCTCTGCCAGCGCTCGGATCGTGCGATCGATGTCTGCGTCGTCGAGATCGGCGTGGGTGACGAGGCGCACGCTCGTGGCGCTGCTCGGCACCGCCAGGATCGCCGAGGCAGCCAGATGGTCGATCAGTGCCTGGGGATCGGGGTGGGTGATCCGCACGATGTTGGTGTGGACCTGGCCCGGAGGTGCCGAGCCAGGCCAACGCTCCTCCGCAGCGTGGGCGAGCCGTTGCGCCCGGGCGTGATCCTGCGAAAGACGGTCGACGCGCTCGAGAGCGACGAGCCCGGCAGCCGCAAGCACGCCCACCTGCCTCATCATGCCGCCCAGACGCTTGCGCTCGACGCGAGCCTGCGCGATCAGCTCAGCCGGTCCGGCCAGGAGCGAACCCGCTGGGGCGCCCAGGCCCTTGGAGACGCAGCAGGTCACGGTCGTCGCCCAGGTCGCCCGCTCTGCCACCGTCGTGCCCGACGCCACGGCGGCGTTCCAGAGCCGTGCGCCGTCGAGGTGCACGGGCAGCCCCACCTCACCGATCGCTTCGAGGCGGTCGAGCGGCCACACGCGCCCACCGGACTCACCGTGGGTGTCCTCGATGAAGATCGCACACGGCTGGGCCCACCCGACGCGCGAGTCGTCCAGCCAGCGTCGGACCGCGGGGGCGTCGATCGTCCCGTCGTCGTCGTCGACCGTGACCAGCTGAGCGGTGCCGTTCAAGCCGGCGGCCGCGGCTTCACGAACGACGATGTGCTGCCGCCGCCCCGTGAACACGAGGCCTCCTGGCCGACCCAGCAGCCGGAGCGCGATCTGGTTCGCCATGGTGCCGGAGGCGACGAACAGGGCGGCCTCCTTGCCGACGCGCTCCGCGAAGACCTCCTGGAGGCGGTTGACCGTGGGGTCGTCCCCGAAGCCGTCATCGCCCACCTCGGCCTCTGCCATGGCTCGACGCATCTCCGCGGTCGGGCGGGTGACGGTGTCGCTGCGGAGGTCGACTCGACCTCGTGGATCCGGCATGGGGTTCGACCCTACGCGTAGGTTCGACCCGATGGTCGACCCGGTGGAGCTCATGGTGCTGGCGGAGTCCGCAGCCAGAGCCGCTGGGGCGCTCCTGCTGGCCGGGCTCGACGAGATCCGCACCGATGTGCAGACGAAGTCGACCGGCACCGACATGGTCTCCGAGATGGACCGCGCAGCGGAGGCATGCATCGTGGAGCGGCTGCTGGGAGCGCGGCCCGACGACGGGATGGTCGGCGAGGAGGGCACCGACCTTCGCGGCACCAGCGGGGTCGTCTGGGTCGTGGATCCCCTCGACGGCACGACGAACTACCTCTACGGGCTCGCCGGCTTCGGTGTGTCGATCGCGGCCGATGTGGACGGTGTCGTCGTTGCAGGCGTTGTGCTCGATGTCGTGCGCGGCGACCTCTTCGCGGCAACCCTCGGCGGTGGTGCGACCCGCGACGACGTCCCGATCAGGACCTCGAGCGCCACCGATCTGGGCACCGCGCTCGTCGCCACGGGCTTCTCCTACGAGGCGGAGCGGCGGGCTCGCCAGGCGGCGGTGCTCGTCGAGGTGCTGCCGCGCGTGCGAGACATCCGCCGCTTCGGCGCCGCGGCCGTCGATCTCTGCAGCGTCGCCTGCGGGCGAGTCGACGGCTACTACGAGCGCGGGCTCGCTCCGTGGGACCTAGCGGCCGGCGGCCTCATCGCCACGGAGGCGGGCGCCGTCGTCACCGGCTTCGATGGCGGGCCAGCCGTGGCCGGGTCGGTCGTCGCTGCCGCCCCCGGGATCGCAGGGCCTCTGCGAGAGCTCGTCGTGCGGGCTGGCGCGGCAGAAGCCTGACGGCTCTCTTACGCGGAGAAATCGTGTGAATCACCGCAAATGGTCAATGTGGATCGTTCTGTAACGATATTGCAACAGGAACGGCACCGGACCGCCGATCTCCCGCGGCAGGCTGACCCGCATGACGCCCGTCGCCGCCCGACGAGCGCCGGTGACCGTACGCACCAAGGGTGCGGCCGTGGTCCTCGAGCTCTCACACGCCCTTGACCCCTCGGTGGGTCAGATCTTGATCGAGAAGCTGCGGGAAGCGGTGACCACACGACCCGAGCGTGTCGACATCGATCTCCGCGGACTCGTGTCTTGGACTCCGGAGGGAGCCTGCTCCCTCGTGACATGCCGCGAGATATGTCGTGAGGTGCCGGACGGGCTTCACTTCCGCACAGGCCGAGGCGCGGGCCGCGAAGCACTGCTCGCCGCCTACAGCTGAACGCGGAGCACCAGAGCGGGGCATGTCCCGCGAACCGGGCCGCGATGAGGCAGGCTGAGGGGGTGGGTACACGCATCCTGGCCGTGGAGGACGACGAGCGCATCCGCACTGCGGTGAAGCTCGCCCTCGAGGACGAGGGGTGGACCGTCGTGGAGGCCGCCAACGGCGAGGACGCGCTGACGGCCTTCCAGCAGGAGCCGGCTGATGTCGTCCTGATCGACATCATGCTCCCCGGCATCGACGGCTTCGAGGTGTGTCGCTCCATTCGCCGCACGTCTGATGTGCCGATCGTGATGGTCACAGCCCGGGATGACACGCACGATGTCGTCGCCGGGCTCGAAGCCGGTGCGGATGACTACCTGACGAAGCCCTTCGCACCGAAGGAGCTCTCGGCTCGGATCCGCGCCCTGCTGAGGCGGGCACGCACGTCCGAGGTCAGCTCGCCGCATCTGCGCTTCGGCGACCTCGAGATCGTGCCGGAGGAAGGCGTGGTCCGACGCAACGGCCGCGACGTCCACCTCACCAAGACCGAGTTCCGCGTGCTGGTGGAGCTGGCCCAGAGCCCCGGACGAGTCTTCAGCCGCGAGGTCCTGCTCGAGCGGATCTGGGAGCACGGCTACTTCGGAGACGGTCGCCTGGTCGACGTCCATGTCCGCCGCCTGCGCACCAAGATCGAAGCCGACCCCGCCAACCCACGCCACGTCGTCACGGTGCGGGGGTTGGGCTACAAGCTCCAGGTCTGACGCAGCACCTCGTGCGCCTACCCAGGATCACCAGGCGTCTCGGACTCAGGGCGCGCATCACCCTCGCCTTCGCGATCGGTGCGCTTCTGCTGTCGACGCTGCTGTCGGCCACCTCTTGGGCCCTCACCCGCGAGAACCTCCTCAACCAACGTGAGAACGCCGCCAGCGTGATCGTGTACCAGAACGCTCGGATCGTGCGCGCCCGGGTCACGCCCGACAGCGACAAGCAGGAGCTCGTCAGCTCGCTCTCTACGCCGCTCGGCTCGCAGCCGATCCTGTACTTCGATGAGGAGTTCGTCTCACTCACGCCGGAGTTCGGCCAGGACGCGCTCCCCATCTCGCTCCGCGATCGGGTGCTGTCTGGTCAGCCGGCCCGCATGCGCTACGACCTGCGGGGCGAGATGCGGCTCGCAGTCGGCATTCCCATCCCTTCTGCGGATGCCGCCTACTTCGAGATCGTTCCGCTCGACGACCTCGAGTCGACCTTGGAGGCGCTGGGCGTCTCACTTGTCGGCGCCTCCTTGTTGACGACCCTCGCCGGCGCAGCGCTCGGCGGGTGGGCCAGCGGCCGTGCCCTACGGCCCCTCGCCGGCGTGTCAACGGCCGCCATGGAGCTGGCGGCCGGTCGCCTCGACACCCGGCTGGAGGCGAGCGAGGACCCCGATCTGCGGCCCATCTCCTCCTCCTTCAACGACATGGCCCAGTCGCTGCAAGACCGCATCGAACGTGACGCGCGCTTCGCATCGGATGTGAGCCATGAGCTGCGATCTCCTCTCATGACGTTGGCCGCATCCGTGGAGGTCATGAACAACCAGCGCGACGAGCTGCCCGACCGCGCACGGTCCGCTCTCGACCTGATGATCGGTGACATCGACCGCTTCCAGCAGCTCGTCGAGGACCTGCTCGAGATCTCGCGCTTCGACGCGGGCGTCGTGCGCTTGGAGCTCGAAGAGGTTCATCTCGCTGAGCTCGTCATGCAGGCCGTCAGCCACTCGACGGAGGCCGATGTACCGGTCGAGGTCGACGCGGACCTCGCGGGCCTTGTGGTGCAGGCCGACAAGCGCCGCATCGTTCGGGTGATCGCCAACCTGCTCGACAACGCCGCCAAGTACGGCGACGGTGCCACGAGCGTGGCACTGCGGCGCGTCGACGGCGGTGTGCAGATCGCCGTCGAGGACCGGGGACCCGGCGTGCCCGAGGAGAATCGCAGTCTCATCTTCGACCGCTTCTCCCGCGGGTCGGTGGCCGGCAGCCGCGGCGCGAGCGACGGCGTCGGGCTCGGACTGGCGCTGGTGGCAGAGCACGTGAACCTGCACGGCGGGATGGTCTGGGTCGAACCGAGAGCTGACGGCGCGGAGGGCGCCCGCTTCGTGGTGCAGCTGCCGGTCGAGGAGGGTGCGGAGTGAGACCCTGGCGCCGCCGAACGACTCGTGTGATCGTCGCACTGCTGGCGCTCCTCACCCTCGTTGCGACCGCCGGTTGCGGCCTCGACGCCAACGATGAGCCTCAGCCGATCGCCCTCGACGACCTGCCCGAGGACCTGCTCGACCCCAACCCGCCCACCACGACCACGACACCCGACCCCTCTGCGCTCACCTCGGTCACGGTGTACCTGATCAAGCGCGAGGGCGACACGACGCTTCTCGCACCCGTAGCGCGCCGCGTCACCGACCCGAGCCGAGCAGCCGAGCGCATCAACGCGCTGCTTGTGCCCACCAGTGCGGAGGAGCAGCGCGAGGGACTGATCTCCTCGATCGCCACCGACACCGTTCTCCTGCGGGCAACTCTCATACCCGAGAGCCGTGAGCTCGTCGTCGACCTGTCCAGCGCCATCTTCGACGTGCAGGGCCAAGAGCTCGCCAACGCGTTCGCTCAGCTCGTGTGGACGGTGACCGAGCTCGAGGGTGTACGTCAGGTGCGCTTCATGGTTGACGGCGAGGCCTTCCGAGCACCCAACGCCGAAGGCGTGGAGCAGGACGGCGCAGTCAGCCGGAGCGACTACAGCGCGCTCGCTCCGGACCTGTAGGAGCTTGCGGAGCAGCCCTAGCTGAAGAACACCTGCGCGACCTCGTAGAGCTCCGGATCCACGAGCTTGAGCTCACCTACGGCTTCCTTGAGCGAGACCCGGACGACGGAGCCGCCCCGCAGTGCGACCATCGTCCCCCAGGCCGCGTCGTGGACGGCGTCGATCGCGGCGACCCCGAACCGCGTGGCCAGCACGCGATCGAAGGCGGTGGGGGTGCCTCCGCGCTGCACGTGGCCCAGCGTCGTGACCCGCGTCTCGAACCCGGTGCGCGCCTCGATCTGCTCCGCCAGGCGTGCACCGATGCCGCCGAGCCGCACGTGCCCGAAGGCGTCCAGCTCGCCGGACGCCAGCTCCATCGTTCCCTCCTTCGGCGTGGCACCCTCGGAGACGACGACGATCGAGGCGAGCCGCTTGCCGTCGATGTGCCTCTGCTGGATCGCCTCGCACACCGCTTCGATGTCGAAAGGTCGCTCAGGGATGAGCGTCATCGCGGCGCCGCCCGCGATGCCCGCCCAAGCTGCGATGTGCCCCGCGTGGCGCCCCATCACCTCCACCACCATCACGCGGTCGTGGCTCTCGGCGGTTGTGTGCAGCCGATCGATGGCGTCGACGCACACCTGCACCGCCGTGTCGAACCCAAACGTGAGGTCGGTGCCCGACAAGTCGTTGTCGATCGTCTTGGGAACCCCGACGACGGGGAGCCCTTCCGAGGCGAGGCGATGAGCGACACCGAGAGTGTCCTCGCCACCGATCGCGATGAGCGCCTCGATTCCGAGGGCGTCGAGACTCGAGCGAACGGCGTCTGAGCCGCCCTCTTCCTTGTAAGGGTTCGTGCGGGATGAGCCGATGAGCGTGCCGCCGCGTGGAAGCGTGCCCCGCATCGTCTCTACGTCCAAGGGCATGGTTCGGCGCTCGAGCACACCGCGCCACCCATCGAGGTAACCGACCAGCTCGTCGCCGTAGGTGCGCTGACCTTTGCGGACCACCGCCCGCATGACGGCGTTGAGGCCTGGGCAGTCGCCGCCTCCGGTGAGCATCGCAACGCGCATCTCTGCGTCCTCCAGTGCTGAGTACGCCGTCTCCGGCGCCCGCGACGCTACCGATAACGTCAGCCCCCATGTCCGTTGTGATCGCCATCGACGCTGGCACCACCGGCGTGCGCGCCTTCGCCTTGGGCGAAGACGGCACAGCCCGCGGCTTCTCCTACCGTGAGTTCGAACAGCACTTCCCGCGCCCTGGCTGGGTCGAGCACGACGCAGCCGAGATCTGGAACGCCGTCAGGACGACTCTCGCCGAGCTCGTCGACGCCATCGGCGAGCCCATCGCGGCCGTCGGCATCACCGACCAGCGCGAGACGCTCGTGGCTTGGGACCGCCGGAGCGGTGAGCCGCTCCACCGGGCGATCGTGTGGCAAGACCGCCGCACCGCGGCGCGCTGCGATGCTCTCCGCGAGGCAGGGCACGAACCAATGATCAGGGCGACGACCGGCCTCGTGCTCGATCCGTACTTCACCGCGACCAAGGCCGAGTGGCTGCTCACCGAAGGCGGCGTGAGGCCCACGGCCGACCTGGCGCTCGGCACGATCGACGCCTGGGTGCTCTGGAACCTGACCGGCGGGCCACGCGGCGGCACCTTCGCAACCGAGCCATCGAACGCGAGCCGCACGATGCTGTGCGACATCCGCTCTCTCGCCTGGTCCGACGAGCTCGTCGACCTGTTCGGCGTCCCACCGCACTGCCTGCCAGAGGTACGGCCTTCGAGCGGCCGCTTCGGCGTCACCTCCGGTGACAGCGGGCTGCCCGCCGGCATCCCGGTGTCTGGCATAGCCGGCGATCAGCAGGCCGCGCTGTTCGGCCAGGCCTGCCTCGAACCGGGGATGACGAAGAACACCTACGGCACCGGCAGCTTCGTCCTGATGAACGTCGGCGCGACGTGCCCCGACCCGGTGGAGGGGCTCCTGACGACGGTCGGGTGGACGCTTGCCGATGGCACACGCTCATACGCGCTCGAAGGTGCGATCTTCGTCACAGGCGCGGCAGTGCAGTGGCTCCGCGACGGGCTGGGGATCATCTCCGAGGCGGCCGAGGTCGCCGCTCTCGCAGCGACCGTCCCCGATGCCAACGGATGCGTGGTGGTCCCGGCCTTCACCGGGCTCGGAAGCCCGTGGTGGGATCCATACGCGCGCGGCACCATCGCAGGCATCACACGCGGCACCAACCGCGGCCACATCGCTCGGGCTGTCCTCGAGTCCATCTCGATGCAGACGCGCGATGTCGTGTCGGCGATGTCGGCGGCATCCGGACACCCCGTGCGCGCGCTGAAGGCAGACGGTGGTGCGGCGGCCAACGACCTCCTGCTCCAGATGCAGGCCGACCACCTGCAGGTGCCCGTGTCGCGTCCCGTGATCCAGGAGACGACAGCGCTCGGCGCGGCCTACCTCGCGGGGCTTGCCGAAGGGGTGTGGGAGTCGGCCGCCGACATCACGGCGAACTGGCAGCTGGACGCCACGTTCGAGCCGCAGCTCGACTCGGCAAGCGCAGATGCGCAGCATGTCCTCTGGTCACGGGCTGTCGAGCGGTCGCGCGGCTGGTCGGTGGACTAGGCCCGCGTCAGGCGCTAGCCCGCGCAGGGATGGTTCGCACGAGCGCGCTGGCGGATGATCTCGTGGAGGCGGGTGTCGACGATGCGTGCCAGCGCCGACACCTGCCGCCGCTCGCGGGCTCGGTAGGGGGTGCCGTCGCGACCCAACACGAGGGCGAGCCCGGTCGAAGGCAAGGGGGACCAGACGATGTCCTCGGCGCCTCCGTGCCCGTTGGCGGAACGGGCCGACTCCCGGCTACCGGCGAGGAACGCGAGCAGCCACTGGGTCGCGGGGGGCTCCCCCTCGACGGCGAGCAGCTCGCCGTCATCGAGCGCCACGACGGCGGCCCATGCCGCTCCGATGACCCGCTTGGCGTGGGTGACCACGGCATCGACCAGCTCCTCACGCAGGCTCGCGCCCACCAGCACTGCCGCGGTCTCGAGGGCGTCGAGGCGAGGATCGTGGAGGGCGTCGGCGACGGGACGGACCTCTTCGACGTCGACTCCGTCGACCTGCTGTACCTCGTGGACCAGCAGGTCGGTCAGAGCGCCGTCGGGCAGCTCGACGACTAGCTCGTCGATGGCGCGCCCGCCGCCGCGCTCGAGGATGTCGATCCCGACGATCTCGCCGCGCACAGCGCCGATGCGACTGGCGACCTGACCGAGAGCCCCCGGGCGATCGGGCAGCCACATCCGAACCACGTAGGTGTCCATCTGTTGCACGCTACGGACGGCGCGTGAACTCGGTGTTACCAGCAGGGCACCGCGCGGATAACTGCTCCGATCGTCCATTTCTTGACCGCTCAGTCAAGTGACCGTACGGTTTCGCCCCGTGGCACGGCGACTGACTCAGCGCGGCAAGGACCGCCGGGACCAGCTGATGGCCTATGCCACCAAGAGGTTCGCGGACCAGGGCTACCACCCGACGTCGGTGTCGGAGATCGTTGCGGGTCTCGGAGTGGGCAAGGGTGTCTTCTACTGGTACTTCGACTCCAAGGAGCAGCTCTTCCTGGAGATCCTGCGCGACGCCCAGACCGATCTGCGCCGCCGTCAGCAGCAGGCGATCGCGGACGAGCAAGACCCTGTGCGCCGCATCGAGCTCGGGCTGCGGGCATCGATGGCGTGGGCCGAAGCGCATCGAGACCACAACAAGCTCATCCAGTTCGCCGCCACCGAAGCAGCGTTCGGAGGCGCGCTGCGGCGGGGCCAGGACATCGCTGTGGCCGACGTCGTCAAGCACGTCAAGGAGGCGATCGCGCAAGGTCGGATCCGTGACACCGACGCCGACATCGTGGCGCATGCCATGGTCGGCGTCACCGCCCACCTCACGCGCACGTTCATCTACGAGCGCGGCGACCCGGCGGAGCAGGTGGCCGATGCGGCTGTCGCCTTCTGCCTGGGCGGCCTGCTGGGCGACCCCTGATCACGTCAGCCGAGCTTCGTGAGGGCCTTCTTGAGGTTGCGCATCCCCTGTGAGATGCGCTGCTCGTTCTCGATGAGGGCGAACCGCACGTAGCCGTCGCCGCCGGGTCCGAACCCCACACCGGGCGAGGTCGCCACCTGCGCCTCCCGCACCAGCATCGAGGCGAACTCGATCGAGCCCATCTCGCCGTAGGGCTCAGGTATGGGGGCCCAGGCGAACATCGTCCCCTTGGGTCGCGGCATCGCCCAGCCCATGCGGTCGAGACCCTCGCAGAGCGCGTCACGCCTTCGCTGGTAGATGGCCCCCACCTCGCGGGGGAAGTCGACAGCCTCGTTGAGCGTCACAGTCGCGGCGATCTGGATCGGCTGGAACGCCCCATAGTCGAGATACGACTTGAGCTTGGCGAGAGCCTGCACGACATCGCGGTTGCCGGCCAGGAAGGCCATGCGCCAGCCCGCCATCGAGAACGACTTGGTCATCGAGTAGAGCTCGACCGCGCACTCCTTGGCACCCTCGGCCTGAAGGATGGACGGCGGATCCCAGCCATCGAAGCCCAGCTCGGCGTAGGCGTTGTCGTGGACGACGATGACCTCCTTCTCCCGAGCGAAGTCAACCAGCTCTTGGAAGAAGTCGAGGTCGACGCAGGCGGTCGTCGGGTTGTGAGGGAAGGAGCACACGATGACCCGCGGCCGAGGCCACGAGTGCTCGAAGACGTGGCGGATGCGGTCGAGGAACTGACCGTCGTCGTTGACATCGGTCGTCATCGGCACCTCGCGCACGGCTGCCCCGGCGAACAGCGGGCCCCAGATGTGGATGGGGTACGAGGGCGAGGGCACGACGGCGGCGTCGCCCGGACCGAGCAGCACCCACATGAGGTGGCTGAAGCCCTCCTTCGCTCCGATGGTGGAGATGACCTCGGTGTCAGGGTCGAGGTCGACATCGAAGCGGCGCTTGTAGAGGTCGGCCACGGCTTGCCGGAGCTTCGGGATGCCGCGACTCGAGGAGTAGCGATGGTTGCGCGTGTTGTGCGCGGCCTCCGCCAGCTTGTCGACGGCGATCTCGGGCGAAGGGAGGTCGGGGTTGCCGAACCCCAGGTCGATGACGTCGGCCCCAGCTCGCCTTGCCTCGATCTTCAGGCCATCGATGATGGTGAAGACGTACGGCGGCATGCCCGTGATCCGACGGAACTCCATCGGGCCACGGTAGTACCGCGCTCTCGATGGTTCGGAACTCGTTCGAGACGTCCGAGTGAAAGGATCAGTCCGTGACCGAGCACATCGATGTCGTCATCGAGATCCCGCGTGGGAGCCGCAACAAGTACGAGTACGACCACGAGCACCACGTGATCCGCCTCGACCGCCGCCTCTTCACCGCCACCGCCTATCCCGCTGACTACGGCTTCATCCCTGACACGCTCTCGGAGGATGGCGACCCGCTGGATGCGCTGGTGCTCCTCGACGACCCGACGTTCCCCGGCTGCTGGGTCGCAGCGAGGCCCGTGGGCGTGTTCTGGATGGCCGACGACGCCGGACCCGACGCCAAGATCATCTGTGTCCCGGCGGGTGACGCCCGCTGGGATCACGTCACCGACCTGGCCGGCCTGCCGGAGCACCTGACGGACGAGATCAGCCACTTCTTCGAGGTGTACAAGGCGCTCGAGCCCGACAAGCACTCGAGCGTGCGGGGCTGGGAGGGATCCGAGGCAGCCTGGGGCGAGATCGCGGCCTGCCGAGCCCGCTACTCGAGCCCGAGCTGATCGGCCGCCATCACGGCAGCACCGATGGCGCCGGCCCGCTCGCCCAGAGCCGCTGGCACGATGTTGATGTGAGGGCGCCGACCACCTGCCATGACGAAGTCCAGGAAGCGGGCCCGGACAACCGGCAGCAGGAGGTCCGCGGCCTCGACCAATCCCCCGCCGACCACGATCACGGAGGGATCGAGGATGTTGGTGAGGTTGGCGAGACCGAGCGCGATCCAGCCGGCCAGCTCGCCGAGCACCGCCGTCGATCCCTCGTCGCCTGCGCGCGCCGCAGCGGTGACGTGCTCGCCCCTGACCCCTTCGGGGTCGCCGCCGGCGAGCTCCACCGCCCCGGCCAGGCGACCAGCGTGGGCAGCGTCACGGGCTAGCCGCCCGAGGCCGCCACCTGAGGCGTAGCGCTCCCAGCACCCGCGCCTGCCGCACGGGCACGGCGGGCCGTCCGGGTCTACGACCATGTGGCCCGGCTCCCCCGCGAAGCCGTTGGCCCCTCTGAGCAAGCGCCCCCCGGTGATGATCCCAGCGCCGATGCCAGTGCCGAAGGTGACCACGAGAGCTTCGTCGGCCCCCGCCGCGGCGCCCGCCGCGCGCTCGGCCAAGGCGTGGCAGTTGGCGTCGTTGTCGACGGCGGCAGGCAGGGCGCAGCGCTCGCCCATGAGGGCCGCCAACGGAAGGTCGTGGATGCGCCGGAGGTGCGCTCCCATGTGGAGCCGCCCTGTGCGATCGACCAGACCGGGCACACCGACCCCGACCGACGCCGGAACCGCCTCGGCTGCGGCGAGGGAACCCACCAGCTCGACGAGAGTGTCGACGAGACCCTCGCCGCCGTCGGGGGTGAGCACACGCTGCTCAGCCAGGACCTTCGCTGGTGAACGGGTGTCGATGACGACGCCGAGCACCTTGGTGCCGCCAACGTCCAGCCCGACCGAGATCATCCGCTCAGCATGCCTCGCCGCGCGTTGGGAGAGCTGGACGGGGCGGCTCTCAGTAGCGGAGCAGGGCTCCGATGCGCCCGAGGACGTCCAGGTCGGCGTTGCTCACACAGATCGTGACGGGAAGCCCTTGGCTGAGCGCCTCCTCGATGGCCTCCTCCACGACATCGCCGACCCGCTCCATCTTCACGCCGTTCGCCGCGTTGGTCGGGCCCACCATGGCCAGCGCGCCCGTCTGGGGACAGCGCCAACCCTCCTCCGAGTACCCCTTCGAGACGATGAGTCGTTCGGCGCGACGCTCGTTGAGGGCGGTCAAGGTTACTGCGAGGCCTGCCACGCCTCTCCGATTGGTGGCAGCGGCTTCGCGCAGACGACTCACCAGGGCCGCCTCCCGCTGACGCTCGACTGAGGCTTCGACCGTCTCGGCTGCCGTGCGGACCTCTGCATGGCTGGCGCCAACGGCCACGTGGACCCGGCCGCAGAGGCGCTCCCGCAGGTAGGGATGCAACGCGCTCTCCAGCTCGCTGGCGATCGAGTCGGGAGCGCCGATCGCCAAGTGGTGGAAGCCGCGGGCTTGCCACAGGTCGAAGGCCGCGCGGGCGGCGTGGCGCAGGTGCTGGTGCGCCAGCTCCTCGATGTGGTGCTCAGGGGTGCCGCGCTCGCGCATGCCCCTCTGGTCGTAGTCGCGCGGGAGCTCATCGATGAGCTCGGTGCGCTCCACCAGCCTTCCCATCTCGAACACGAACAGGCGCGCGCGCTGGCGATCGGCCAGGAGCACCGCGATCGGCTCGTGCTCCTGAACGACCGATTCGAGCTGTCCCACCGCGGGGACGTGGTTGATGACGACCTTCGAGCGAACTGGGACCGGTAGCTCGATCACCTCCCAGAGGTTCGCCGCGCTGCACGCGAAGATGGCCAGACCGCGCGTCTCGCTCCTGTCCAGACCGCCGCGCACGAACGCCTCGATCTTGCGCAGATCGTCATGCACCGAGGCGTGGCCGTTGGCCTGCTGCCGTGCCCCCCTCAGCATCCCTTCGAGCTCGTGCTCTACGTCTTGGTGTCGGACCAGGCGGCGGCCGTCGACGTCGAGGTAGCACGACGTGATCGGTGCGACTTCTCCCCTGATCCCTGCTAGCTCACGGATGGCGGCTTCGGTGAGAACGGCCACATCACCTCCAGATCGCACAGCGGGAATGCGACGATCGTAGGCCGCGGGCCCGGGGCCTGCCGCCCGGGACCGACCGCAGGCAGGCTCAGGCCGCGCTCGGGCGGACGACGGCTGCTCGGGCGGGTCCGGCCCCCTCCGCCCAGGCAGCCACGACAGGGTCCTCTGAGATCACGATCACCTGCACCGCCTCCGCCATCCGCTCGAGGCGACCCAGCAGGTGGTCGAGCTCGTCCGCCTGGAGGCCCCGCAGCGCCTCGTCCAGCAGCAATGGCACCGAACCCGCCACCGAGACCGAGCGCTGTGATGCAAGTCGGGCCAGGAGATACCACTCGAGCTCCTCGGCCGGCGTTGCAGAGCCCGTGCCCTGCGCCGCCACGATGTCCTGGAGCCGCTCGATCTCCAGCGCAGCCTCCCTGCCCTCGGCATCGAGGGCCTCCAGCGCCAGGTCCTCCACCTCCAGCTGAGCCATCGCCTCTTGGTGCCTGGCCTCTGCCGCCTGCAGGGCTGATTCGAGAGACGAGACGTCGGGAGGCGGCCCCGTCAGCGACTCGAGCGAGCGCTCGGCTTCGGCGATCTCGCGAGCAGCGCGCGCGTCGTCGTCATCGACCGCCCGCAATCGCGCCGCTAGCGCCGCTTCGGCCTCCACGGCTGCGGACACCTCCGCCGCGGCTCCGGCCGACGCCAGCGAGGCCGAGCGCTCCATCTCGCGGGCCGTCTCGAGATCCTCGAGGAGAGCCGACCGGCGGGCTGCAGCTGCTTGGCTCGCTGCGTGGCGGGCTTGCGCGGCAGCCAGCGCGTCCCGGGCTGCGGCGAGCCTCTGCACGCGCAGCTCCTCGCGATCCTCGGCGGTGAGGGGAAGCTCCTCGGGCACGGGTTCGGGTGCGGAGGCGGCGAGACGCTCATCTTCGATCTGTTGAACGAGCTCGGCACGCTCCTGGCGGAGGGCGGACTGCTCATCGAGGGCTGCTCGGCGGCGGCCATCTACCAAGTCGGCCTCGCGGAGCCATGACTCAGCCAGCAGCAACAGCTCGTCGTGATCCAGCTGCTCGTCGCCCAGCTCCATGCCAACGGCTTCGAGCGACGAGCGGAGGCGCTTGGCCGATTCGACCGTCGAGGTCGCCGGCACGCGGAGAGCTCGCAGCTCTGCCTGCGGCTCCCCCCCGTCCATGACCCTGCCCAAGAGCTCGCGAGCCTGCGTCAGCAGGCTCCGGCGGCGATCGAGCAGAGCCGCCCGGGCGAGAGCTGCGTCGACGTCGCGCTGCATGGCCCGCCACTCGTCTTCGGCGGCGGCCAGCGCGGCGCGTGCCTCGTCGAGCGCTTGCTCCTTGGCCGGATCCACCACGAAGAGCGAGTAGCCCATCATGTAGTCGGCGTAGGACGCGAAGCCGAGCCGCTCGAGCACTGCCTCCTCGGCCGAGCGCAGCTCGGCGAGCCGGTTGGCTGCACGGCCGCCACCGAAGCGGCTACTCGCCTTGTCCATCACCTCGACCAGCTCGGAATGGGTGTCCTCGAGCAGGAGCACGTCGTCGCGATCGAGCTCGCGGCTGCGCACGGCCTGCTCTGCCTCCAACAGCGCCTGCCGGGCGTCGTCGAGTCGGCTGCGGGCGTCGCTGATCACCGCGGGTGGAACCTCGGGCAGCTCGTGTGCGGCGGATGCGTTGAGCTCGGCGCTGATCTGATCGAGCTCGTCCGCGATGGCGTGGGCTTGCGGGGACGGCACCCGGTCCGCTGTTTCACCACCTTGCAGGAGCTCGACGGCCTCCTCGATCTCAGCGCGCTCGACGGCGGTGACGACGACGAGCAGGTGCTCCAGCTCGCGCAACCGCGCGTCGAGCCGCTCCAAGCGGTCCTCGGCGGGCTCCTGCGGGGCGGCCTCGACATCCGGCACAGGCTCCGGTGCGGGTGCCTGCGCCCGCTCGGCCTCGTGCGCCCGCTCCTGAGCGATGACGGCCTCCAGCTCCTGGAGCGCTTCCGCCGCGCGATCGACCTCGTCGGTCGACGTCAGCTCGACTGTGGAGTCGATCTCTGCCAGCTCGGCCTCGATCGCGCTGCGCAGCGCGACTGCGGCATCGGTGGCCTCGCGCTCCTTGGCAGTGCGCCGCTCCACCTCCTCGCGGGCGCCCCTGGCGGAGGCCAAGGCGTGCCGGAGGTCGCCCGCCTCGTCGGACAGCTTGCGCCTGAGGTCTTGCAGCTCATCCAATCGGCCCGCCAGGCGCTCGAGCTCGGCCGCACGACTGGATGCCGAGGAGTCGGCATCGGCGCGCGCCCTTCGGGCCGCGTCGAGCGCCGACGACGCTGCGGCCACGGCATCACGAGCCACTGACTGCCTCTCGGCCTGCCCGGTGATTCGCTCGAGGAGCTGGGCGAAGGACTGCTCACGAGAGCGCAGCTCCCGCGCGTCTACGGACACCGGCTGGGTGGGCAGCTGACCGGGCTGGACGATCGGGTCGATCGTGTCGGGAGCGCTCTCGATGACGCTCAGGAGCACCGGGTCGAGATCGAACAGCACGCCATGCGCCTCGAGCAGACCGCCCTGGCCCACGGCCTCCGCCCGTGCCAAGCCGGCGACCGCCTCGACCAGTGCCGTGCGGCTGTCCTCGTCCAGACCGGTCACGACTGAGACGTGGGGGTGCAGGTCGAGGATCTCCTGGGGGCCGGTCACCAGCTGCAGCAAGCGCATGGCGGTGGCTCAGGAGATCCGGATCCGCTGGACGCGCCCGTCGTCGTCGTCGCCGTCGCTCGGCTCGTCGTCCCGGCGCAGACGCCCGGCGGCGGCTTGTGCGAGCGACGTGAAGGTGCCGACCACGCTCTGCACCGCGGCTGGGTCTTCGACGAGCGCCTCAGCCGCGTCCAGCAGGCTGCGAGTAGCCTGGATGACCTCCCGCGCCGCTGCCTGGAGGTGCTCCAAGCCAGCTCGAGCGTGGTCCTCGCTTCTCTCAGCGGTCATCGTCGCTCCCCTCGAAGGTCACCTTCAGTCTGCCTTGCCTGAGGGTCGCGTCGAGGACAGCCCGATGGCGCAGCGAGTCGGGCAGCGTGATGGCACGCCGATAGGGGCCCACCCGTATGAGCAGCTCCTCCCCCCGCCGACCCAGCTCCAGGTCGTCGCGGTCGGCGAATGGGAGCTCGAGCGAGAGCACCGACCGGCCTGCGCGGCGCGTGATCCGCAGCGGCTGGCCCACGTGGAGCCGGCTGGCGGGATCGAGATCGCCGTACATCTGGTCGCTGAAGGCGCGCAGAGCGGCGAGCCCGACGAGCTCCGTCGGAGCGAGCTCCACGCGAAGGACGGGCAGCGGGGCGAACCCGTCCTCGATGGCGCGGAGGTGCTCGATGTGAAGCTCCTTCCATCGTTCGAACCAGGGGTCGGCCACCGCCTCGGGCAGCAGTCGGTTGGCGACCACCGCGTCAACCCGGTAACCGAACAGCGACAGGTAGGTGTAGGTGCGTCGGGCTTCGGCGATCACCATCCGCTCTGGGTTCACCACGAGCCGCACGCTCGTGCGCTCGGGGTCCATGAGGATCTCGCGGACGCCATCCAGGCGGTCGTAGAACCTGCTCGTCGCGGCGAACACGTCGTCGCCGGCGACGGGGAGACTGGTCAGGCGCGAGAGCACCGGGCTGACGACCTTGTTGACCCTGCGGCCAACGGGGAACAAGCGCTCCATGTAGCGGGAGAGGACATCCGGCAGCGACAAGAAGCGGATCGTCTCAGCCGTCGGGGCGCAGTCGACGACCACGACGTCCCACTCCCCGGAGTCGGCGTACTGCTTGATGTCGGCCAGAGCGAAGACCTCGTCGAGACCGGGGATGACGGACAGCTCCTCCGCCTCGAGACCCTCGACGCCCGCCCACGCGAAGACCTCGCGCAGCCAGTGCTGGATGTCGTGCCAGGACTCCTCCATGCGCTCCTGCGCGTCGAGCTGCTGGCCCCACAGTGCGTCTGCGATGGGGCTCGACAGCGGACCGAGATCGACCTCGAACGAGTCGGCCAACGAGTGCGCCGGGTCTGTCGAGAGGATGATCGTCTTCAGCCCCGCGTCGGCGCAGCGCAGCGCGGTGGCGGCAGCAGCCGTCGTCTTTCCGACCCCGCCCTTGCCGGTGAACAGCAGGATCCGGGTCATGGCTGGTCCCAGGATCCGGCTCGGCAGCTCCGCACGTCCTCAGCCCTCGACGTGGGCGCGCAGCTCGCGAAGTGCGGTGTGAACGATCTTCGACTCGGCCCTGCGCTTGACGAAGCCGGGCAGAGGGATGATGAGGTCGACGGCCAAGTGGTAGGTGACGAGGGTCGCCTCCGTGCCGAGCGGCTCGAGCACGTACGACCCGTCGAGCCGGCGCATGATGTCTCCGCGGACCAGCTCCCACCCGATCGTGCACGGCTCGTCCGTGTAGGTGTAGCGGAGCGTGTAGCTGGTGCTCCTACCCATCGCAGCGGCGCGGAAGGTGACCTCGTGGCCACGGCCTTCGCCGTCTAGGGAGTCGATCGTCACGCCCTTGAGATCGCGAGCCCACCTGGGGTAGCTGGCGAAGTCGCGGAGCACGGCGACGATCCGATCGGCGGGCGCGGCGATCTCGATCGTCTCCGTCGCCTGATCGGCCATGATCGCATCGCCTCCTACCGTCGTCCCGAGCGGGCCCCGCATTCTGACGTATCGAGCGCCGGCGGCGCGACCTCGCGGCCAGAGCCGCTGGAGCGGGCACACCTATCGCTTCAGAGGCCGCTCCGGAAAAGCGCCGTGCCGGCCAGCCCAGGCCGCCATCAGGCCGAGGACGAGCATCGGAGCGAGGATGCCGAACGCGACCTCGGAGTAGGGCCTGGCAGCCGCTGCGGCGGTGACCGCAACCGTCTGCACAGCAGCAGCCACTCGCAATGACGTCCGGATCTGATGGGGTGCCACGTCGCCGCTGAGGAGGAAGAGGCCAGAGAGGGTCACGAGCTCGCTGCGGCTGCGGGAGATCCCGCGGGCGTAGCCCCACAGCAGCGCACCGGTGCCGAACGCGAACATGGCGAGCGACAGCACGGCGTGCACCGGACCGAGGACCTCCGGGGCTACGGCCGCCGTGGCGCTGGTGAGGACGAGGGCTGCCGTAGCGATCCAAGCCGCCCGCACGATGCGGTCGGGTCCGCCAGAGGTGCGAGGCAGATCAGCCACTCGGGGCTGACTCCCATGCCTCGAGGGCTTGGCGCAGGCGGTCGGCCAACACGTCGTAGGAGAAGCTGCCAACTGCTCGCTCACGACCCATGACCGCCATCCGCTCGCGCCTGGCCGGGTCATCCAGCACGGAGGCGATCGCCGCCGCGACCACCTGTGGGTCACGAGGATCACGGACCACGACCCCCGTCTCGCCGTCGACGACCGCCTCAGCAGCACCGCCGCTGTCACCAGCCACCTGCGGCACGCCCGCGCAGGCGGCCTCGACGAAGACGATGCCGAAGCCCTCCTGCTCGAGACCGGCCCAACGGTTGCGGCAGAGCATCGCGAACACGTCGCCGCAGGCGTAGAGCGCCGGCAGGTCCTCATGGGAGACCCGCCCGAGCATCCGCACCGGGGCGCCGGTGGACGCGACGAGCCGGTCGAGCCGCGAGCGATCGCGCCCACCGCCGGCAATGGCGACGATGAGGTCGGGACGGGTCGGCGCGAGAAGAGCGGCTGCGCGGATCAAGACGTCCATGCCCTTGCGCGGGACCAGCCTGCTGACGGACACGACGAGTCGCCCGGCGACAGGGAGCCCGAGCCGTTCCCGGGCGGCAGCGCGCTCGGAATCGTCGAGCGGCACGAACCTGTCCGTGTCCACACCCGGCGGGACCAACACGCTCGACAACGACAGGCCCGCCGCACGCTCGGCCTCGGCAAGCGGGTAGCCCCCGGCGCTGATCACGAAGTCCGCGCCCCGCAGCACCTTGCGCATGAGATGGGCCGTCCCCGGCAGCCGGCCGGGCACAGTGATCTCAGCGCCGTGGAGCACGACGGCGTAGGTCGCCGACCTGAGGCGGGGGCCGACGAGACCGAGGGGCAGCGCTGGATCCAGCACGACCGCCGAAGCGCCGATCTCGGCGGCCAGCGCATCGATCCGTCGCGCCAGCGATGCCGTCGGCAGAAGCACCTTGGACGGGATGCGCACGACGCGGAAGGGCTGTCGGGCATCCCACTCAGCTGCGCCCGGATGGGCCGTGGTAAGCACGACGAAGGACTCCGGATCAAGACGCCGCCACAGCTCCCACAGCATGGTCTGGATGCCACCGATCTTTGGCGGGAAGTCGTTCGTCACGAAGAGGTGGGTCATGGTCTCAGGTCGCAGATCAGCGGGCCGGCACGGTGGCCGCCAGCTCGGCTGCCACCTGGGGGTCAGAGTCGCCCGCGATCGGCCGAAGCAGATCCTCGCGTCCGAGCCGTCGCGCCGCCCAGACGGCGTGCGATCGGAGCAGCGGGTCGGCATGCGCCAGGTAGCGCCGCAGGACCAATTCGACCTCGGCAGCGTCGCCGTCGGCCACGTTGCCGAGGACGACCAGCGCGTTGCGGCGCACGTAGCGGACGTCGCGCCGCGGGATGTACCAGGCCCCGGCCCACCAGAGGACGGTGGCGTCGTCCTCGTCCAGGAGCTGCAGCAACGGAGCCCACGGTCTCACTTGTTCGGTCGCGCCCCGGACAGGTGCTCGCCGGTTGGCCGGGCACACGTCTTGACACTCGTCGCAGCCATAGATGCGATCGCCGAGAGCCACACGGTGCTCGACGGGGAACGCCCCCTCTGCTTGGAGCAGCCACGCCAAGCAGCGTCGGGCGTCGACCACACCGGGCTCGACGATCGCCCCTGTGGGGCAATCCGTGAGGCAACGGGTGCACGAGCCGCACCCGTCGGGCACCTCCCCTGCCGTGGGCTCGAGCGGCGCATCGGTGACCACCGACCCGAGGACGTACCAGCTGCCGAGGCCCGGCAGGAGCAGGTTTGCGTTCTTGCCCCACCAGCCGAGTCCGGCGCGATGCGCCGCCGCCCTGTCAACCAAGGCGTTGTCGTCGGCCAAGACGCGGGCTCTCCATCCGTGCGAGCGCAGCTCGTCCGCCATCGCCGCCAGGCCGCTGCGAAGGGCGGCGTAGTGGTCTTCCCACACGTAGCGCGCCACGCGACCCGCTGGCTCGCCGCCCAGCTCACTCGCACCTTGCGCCTCGGTCAGATAGCCACGAGCCCCCACCAGCAGGGCCGCTGCGTCGGGGAGCGCCCGCGCGGGATCGGTGGAGCGGTCCGGCTTCAGGTAGGTGAATGCCATCCCGCCATGAAGGCCCGCCTCCTTCCGCGAGACCAGCGCCGCGCGAGCGTGCTCGAACACCTCGGCGCTCGCGATCTCGACGGCATCGAGGCCCGCGGCCAAGCCGAGCGCGCGCAGGCCCTCGATCGACGGCGTGGCGCGCTCCGGACCGCCGGGCGACACCTCAACCTCAGGTCGCCCGCAGCGGACGCCTGCGCCGGGGCCTCGCCAGCGGGGGCCGCGGCGGCTCGCCCTGCTGCCCGTTCGGCGACGCCAGCACCGGGCGCTCATGAACATGGCCCTCGATCGCCTTCTCCACGAACCCGCGCCGGAACGATGCCAGCGCCTCGACGGGCGACGACCTGTCGAAGCTGATGCCGGTCGCGGCGGTGACCGTCGGAGCCTCCGCACGTGCGGACGGAGCGGGAACGGCCGCCATCGGCGCCCTCTTCGCCGGGGGCTTGGCAGGCACCTTCTTCACCGATGGCCTCTTCACCTTCGACTTCTTGACCGGCGGCTTGCTGGATGAGGCACGCGAGGACGCTGACGTCTTGCTCGCTGACGTCTTGGTCGCTGACGTCTTGGTCGCTGCCTTCCTGGGTGCTGCCTTCCTCGCTACGGCCTTCTTGGCCGGCGCCTTCTTGGGCGCAGCCTTCTTGGCCGGCGCCTTCTTCACTGCGGC